>NZ_JADTQG010000044.1 GCF_016008875.1 Ectopseudomonas mendocina | reverse complement strand
CCCACAAAAACGGCCTGGCGCGGCTTGCCTTCCGGACTACCGGCTTGCGCGAACCTTGTGGGAGCGGTCTTGACCGCGAAGCTTTCCCGCCCCAACTCGCGGACAAGTCCGCTCCCACAAAAAGGCCTGGCGCGGCTTGTCTTCCGGACTGCCGGCTTGCGCGAGCCCTGTGGGAGCGGTCTTGACCGCGAAGCTTTCCCGCCCCG
>NZ_JADTQG010000043.1 GCF_016008875.1 Ectopseudomonas mendocina | reverse complement strand
AGTAATAAAACTGCAATTAAAGCTTGACGCGCATTCTGCTGGATGTAGAATGCGCGCCACTTCAGCGATGAAGTGCTTCAAAAACTTCTTGTTAATCAATAAGTTAAGTTGGATGAAGGGCTTGCAAAACTGGATCTGGCGTGTAGAATGCGCGCCGGTCGACAGGGTGGTGGTTGAGCTCTGTTGGTGGTTCGGTCGAATGGATCGAAAGCGGTAG
>NZ_JADTQG010000042.1 GCF_016008875.1 Ectopseudomonas mendocina | reverse complement strand
AGTGCCGACCTTGCCTTCATCACCATCGACGATGCCGACCAGCGAGACATTGCTGAGGTTGGCGGTGGCGGTGCCGTCGTAGGTCTTGTTGGACACATCGGCATTGACGGTCAGGACCTTGCGGTCGATATCCGCCTTGCCAATCTCGGCGTTGTTGTCGAAGGCGTAGTTGCCCGACTCCTCGCCAGTCAGCGCGATACCCGAACCAGTCACCGACTTGTCCTGGCCGGCGTTCTTGTCGCTGAACGCGCCAGTGTTGCCCGA
>NZ_JADTQG010000041.1 GCF_016008875.1 Ectopseudomonas mendocina | reverse complement strand
ATGGTGATGAAGGCAAGGTCGGCACTTCGGGCAACACTGGCGCGTTCAGCGACAAGAACGCCGGGCAGGACAAATCGGTGACCGGTTCGGGCATCGCGCTGACTGGCGAAGAGGCCAATAACTACGCCTTCGACACCGATGCCGAGATCGGTAAAGCGGATATCGACCGCAAGGTCCTGACCGTCAATGCCGATATCGCCAACAAAACCTACGATGGCACCACCACCGCCAACCTGAGCAACGTCTCGCTGGTGGGTATCGTCG
>NZ_JADTQG010000040.1 GCF_016008875.1 Ectopseudomonas mendocina | reverse complement strand
CTGCTATCTGTCAGACGATGGTCAAAGTGACGTCGATGTTGCCGCGGGTGGCGTTGGAGTACGGGCAGACGATGTGCGCGCGATCCACCAGGGTTTGCGCGGCGTCGCGCTCCAGGCCGGGCAGGCTGATGCGCAGTTCCACTTCGATGCCGAAGCCGGTGGGGATGGCGCCGATGCCGACGGTGCCTTCGATGAAGGTGTCAGCCGGGATGCTCAGCTTGTCGCGGGCGGCGACGAATTTCAGGGCGCCGAGAAAGCAGGCGGAGTAACCGGCGGCGAACAGTTGTTCCGGGTTGGTGCCGTTACCGCCGGCGCCACCGAGTTCTTTCGGGGTGGTCAGGGCGATGTCGAGGATGCCGTCGGAGGAGACGGCGCGGCCTTCACGGCCACCAAAGGCTTCAGCGGTTGCACGGTAGAGAACGTTTTCGATAGTCATGGCGGTGATCCTTTTAGGTAATGT
>NZ_JADTQG010000039.1 GCF_016008875.1 Ectopseudomonas mendocina | reverse complement strand
GGTGCCGACCTTGCCTTCATCACCATCGACGATGCCGACCAGCGAGACATTGCTGAGATTGGCGGTGGCGGTGCCGTCGTAGGTCTTGTTGGACACATCGGCGTTGGCGGTCAGCACCTTGCGGTCGATATCGGCCTTGCCGATCTCGGCGTCGGTGTCGAAGGCGTAGTTGTTGGCCTCTTCGCCAGTCAGCGCGATACCCGAGCCGGTCACCGACTTGTCCTGGCCGGCATTTTTGTCGCTGAACGCACCAGTGCTGCCTGAAGTGCCGACCTTGCCTTCATCACCATCGACGATACCCACCAGCGAGACATTGCTCAGATTGGCGGTGGTGGTGCCGTCGTAGGTCTTGTTGGACACATCGGCGTTGGCGGTCAGCACCTTGCGGTCAATGTCCGCTTTGCCGATCTCGGCGTCGGTGTCGAAGGCGTAGTTGTTCGACTCCTCGCCAGTCAGGGCGATACCCGAGCCGGTCACCGACTTGTCCTGGCCGGCATTCTTGTCGCTGAACGCGCCAGCGCTACCTGAAGTGCCCACCTTGCCTTCATCACCAA
>NZ_JADTQG010000038.1 GCF_016008875.1 Ectopseudomonas mendocina | reverse complement strand
ATCTACACCGGCATGTTCACCCCGACCGAGGCCGCGGCCGTGGCGGCGGTCTATGCCGGCTTCGTCGCCCTGTTCGTGTACAAGGACCTGACCATCCGCGAGTGCCCGAAGGTGCTGCTGGAGTCTGGCAAGCTGACCATCATGCTGATGTTCATCATTGCCAACGCCATGCTCTTCGCCCACGTGCTGACCACCGAGCAGATCCCGCAGCAGATCACCGCCTGGGTGGTGGAGCTGGGCCTGCAGCCGTGGCAGTTCCTGCTGGTGGTGAACATCGTGCTGCTGATCGCCGGTGCCTTCATGGAGCCGTCGGCGATCATCTTGATCCTGGCACCGATCCTGTTCCCGATCGCCATGCAGCTGGGGATCGACCCGATCCATCTGGGCATCATCATGGTGGTGAACATGGAGATCGGCCTGATCACACCACCCGTGGGGCTGAACCTGTTCGTCACCTCGGCGGTGACCGGCATGCCGCTGACCTCGGTGATCAAAGCCGCCTTGCCGTGGTTGATGATGCTGATCAGCTTCCTGATGGTGATCACCTACATCCCGGCCGTGTCCATGGCC
>NZ_JADTQG010000037.1 GCF_016008875.1 Ectopseudomonas mendocina | reverse complement strand
GGAGGAGTTGCAAGCCGTATCCACCCTTAAGCCTTGAGCTTGTAACGTAGATTGCGCTGCGCTCCTCCGCACTCATCCAGTAAGTCCGAACGGTATCCAGAGCCTCGAGCTCGCATCAACAAGGTTGGACGGATGCAGTGACGATCAGCTACCCAAAGGAGGAGATGATGAGCACAGTTGTGGGTATCGACATCGCCAAGCACACCTTCGACATCGCGACCCTTCAGGCCAATGGCAAGCATCGCACCAAGGCCAAACTGAGCAACGACCCGAAGGGGTTTGAAGTTTTGTTGCAATGGCTAGGCAAGCATGCTGAACCGCAGGCTTGGATCGTGATGGAAGCGACCGGCATCTATCACGAAGCCCTGGCTGAATGGTTGTACGAGCATGACTATAAGATCTGCGTGTTGAATCCGGCGCAGATTGCGTTTTATGCCCGCAGCCAGTTGCAGCGCGTGAAGACCGACAAGGTGGACGCCAAGCTGATTGCCGATTATGGCCATCGGCATCAGCAGAGGTTGCGTGCCTGGAAGCCAGAGCGACCGGAGATCAAGCGCCTCAAAGCCCTGAATCATCGTCTGAAGGATCTTCAGGAGTTGGAGCGCATGGAGCAGAACCGTCTGGATGTGACCAGCGATGTCAAAGTAGCTGCGTCGATTCGGTCGGTACTTGAGCATATTCGCCAGCAGATCGCTGAGACGCTGGAGGCGATCAAACAGCACTTCGATGACAACGATGACCTGCGGGGCCAGCGCGACCTACTTAAAAGTATCGATGGCATCGCCGACAGAACGGCTGCGTTGCTGCTGGCAGAGCTAGGCGATTTGCAGCGTTTCGAGGACAGCCGAGCCGTTACGGCCTTTGCTGGTTTGAACCCTAAGCTACAGGATTCGGGGAAGTACAAAGGTCATGTGCGCCTATCGCGGATGGGCTCTCCAGCATTACGTGCTGGGCTTTATCTGCCGGCAGTGGTCTCCCTAACCTACAACGCCGCAATTCGAGCGATGGCCAAGCGGCTAAA
>NZ_JADTQG010000036.1 GCF_016008875.1 Ectopseudomonas mendocina | reverse complement strand
TGAACCGCCCCGGGAATTCCGGAGGCTCTTTGGTGTGAGTCATGCC
This sequence comes from Ectopseudomonas mendocina, assembly GCF_016008875.1. GTDB lineage: Bacteria > Pseudomonadota > Gammaproteobacteria > Pseudomonadales > Pseudomonadaceae > Aquipseudomonas. The sequence continues at coordinate 1,266 of NZ_JADTQG010000036.1, read as the reverse complement.
GCTTGGGCCGACTCGGTAAGTTGCTGATAGTAGATCGCTTCGGCCTCTGCCGGCGGCATGTTCCCGATGGGCTCCAGTAGCCGTCGGTGGTTGAACCAGTCCACCCACTCCAGCGTCGCCAGCTCCACTACCTCCCGATTCTGCCAGGAACGACGATGGATCACCTCGGCCTTGTACAGGCCATTGATGGTCTCGGCCAAGGCATTGTCATAGGAGTCGCCCACGCTGCCCACCGAGGGCTCGACCCCAGCTTCAGCTAGGCGCTCGGTATAGCGGATCGAGACGTACTGCACGCCACGGTCGCTGTGATGGATCAGGCTGCCCTGGCCGACCGGTCGGCGGGCATACAACGCCTGTTCCAACGCATCGAGAACAAAGTCTGTGCGGGCTGAGCTGGACACGCGCCAGCCGACGATACGCCGGGCGAATACGTCGATGACAAAGGCCACGTAGACGAAGCCCTGCCACGTGCTGACGTAGGTGAAGTCCGACACCCAGAGCGCGTTTGGCCGCTCGGCGCGGAACTGGCGATTGACTTTGTCCAGCGGGCACGGGGTGGCCTTGTCGCTGATCGTAGTCTTGACCGGTTTGCCACGTACGACACCTTGTAGACCCAGTCGCCGCATCAGTCGCTCCACCGTGCAGCGGGCCACCACTACGCCTTCGCGCTTGAGTTGCCGCCAGACCTTGCGCACGCCGTAGACCTGGAAGTTCTCCTCCCAGACCCGCTGGATATGCCCGCTCAGTACCTCGTCACGCCGTGTTCGCGGAGAACGCCGCTCGGGAGCGGCCTGGCAATGTGCATGGGCGTAGTAGGTCGATGGAGCGATCGGCAGTACCCGGCAGATCGGCTCGACTCCATAAACCGCACGATGCTCGTCGACGAACGCCTTCATGGCTTGAAGCGGCGGTCGAGCTCCGCCTGGGCAAAATACGCGGACGCCTTGCGCAGGATCTCGTTGGCCTGGCGCAACTCACGCACCTCACGTTCCAGCGCCTTGATCCGCTCGCGTTCGCTGCTGGTCTGGCCTTCACGTTTGCCAGTATCGCGCTCGGCCTGGCGTACCCAACGGCGCAGTGTTTCGGCGGTACAACCGATCTTGGCAGAAATCGAGCAAATCGCTGCCCATTCCGACTCGTGGTTGCCTTGATGTTCCAATACCAGTCGAACCGCTCGCTCGCGGACTTCCGGGGAGTACTTCGTCGTCGTCTTCATGGCTCCATCCTCTCAAGAGTTGGAGCCTCCGGGAAAGCCGGGGCGGTTCA
>NZ_JADTQG010000035.1 GCF_016008875.1 Ectopseudomonas mendocina | reverse complement strand
AAAAGCGCCTCAACCGCCAGTCAATCCGTGGCGCGATACCAAACCACGTGGCGTGCCGCCCTGCCAGCGGCGAAAGGCGCGGTAGAACGGCGACAGTTCGGCGAAACCGCAGGCCCGCGCCACTTCGCGTACGCCCAGGCCCTGATCGAGCAGGCGCAGCGCACGCAAACGGCGCACTTCATCGTGCAACGTACGAAAGCTGCTGCCCTGCTCGCTCAGGGCTCGCTGCAAGGCGCTGCGATTGCTACCCAAAGCAAGCGCACAGGCCTCCAGACTGCAGGTCGCATTGCCCAGGTTGACCTCCAGCCAGTAGCGCACCCGCACCAGCAACTGGTTCTCCACCAGCTCCGCCAACTGCTTCTCGGCCTCCTCGCTGAGCACATCGAACAGCCGCGGGTTGGCGCTGCGCGAGGGCCGCGAAAGCAGTGCACGCGGCAGGATCAGCACATCGTGCGGCTGCGCGAACCGCGGCTCGACGCCGAGCAGACGGCGATGCTCAGCGAGCTTGCGCGGCGCCCGGTGGCGAAACTCGACGCCCACCAGCGGCAGCTCGCCGCCGGCAGCCGCGGCCAGCATCTTGCTCAGCAGCACCGCCAGGCATTCCATCTGCTGGCGCAACGAGCCGACTTCGCGGTAGTTGAGATCGATCACCAGGCGCGCTTCATCGCCCTGCTCCTCCAAGCGCGCAGCAAAACCACCGGAGAGGATGTGCTGGAAGCGCACGAAGGCCTGCAGGCCCTGGCGCAAATCGCGCGCCGCCAGCAACAGGTAGCTGACCACATCCATCGGCCGCGGCTGCATCACCTCGCCCAGGTGCAGGCCGATGTCGACATCACCGCTGATGCCTTCCAGCGCCTGCCAGAAGCGCGGTGCGTTGTCGTGCTCCTCTCGCGCCTCCAGCAGCGGCGCCGCCAGCGGCACCCCGGCATAGGCACGGCGGTAGGTATCGGTCGGATCGAACCCCAGCGCAGCCAGGGCCTCGTAGAGCAGCCGGCGCAGGGTCGAGGAATGGGTCAGGGCAACGAATGCGTTATCGGTCATGGCGGCTTCGATCAGCTATTGACCATAGACTTTCAATATTGAGGCATATGGTCAATGCCGATACGTATGCGCCTGAGCAAAATGCCTGCACGCTTGCCTCACAACAATAAGGATCGCTGGATGAAACGTTCCCTGACCGCCCTTGCGCTGGTGATTGCCGCAGCCGCAGGCGGCCTGACCTGGTACCTGCACGACAAACAACCGCAACGCGACGGCGAGCTGGTGCTCGGCGCGCTGCAGGCACCGGTCACTGTCGACTACGACGAACGCGGCGTGCCGCATATCCGCGCCGAAGATGAAGCGGACATGTACCGCGCCCTCGGTTTCGTCCACGCCCAGGATCGCCTGTTCCAGATGGAGCTGCTGCGGCGCCTGGCGCGCGGTGAACTGGCCGAGGTGCTCGGCGAGAAGCTGGTGCCCACCGACCGCCTGTTCCGCACCCTTGAAATCGGCCGTCATGCCGACGCCTACGCCGCGCGCCTGGACGCGGACAGCCCATCCACCCAGGCCCTGCAGCACTACCTCGAAGGGGTCAACCAGTACCAGGCCAGTCGCCCGCGCCCGCTGGAGTTCGACCTGCTGGGCATCGAGCCGCGCCCCTTCACCATCGCCGACACCCTCAGCGTCGCCGGCTACATGGCCTACAGCTTCGCCGCGGCGCTGCGCACCGAACCGGTGATGACCCATATCCGCGACCAGTTGGGCGCCGACTACCTCACGCTGTTCGATCTCGACTGGCACCCGCAGGGCGTGGTCGGCACCTCCCTCGCCGCCAGTGACTGGCAGGACCTATCCGCGCTCGCCCAGCTCAGCAACGGCGCCCTGGAGGGCACCGGCCTGCCCCAGTTCGAGGGCAGCAACGCCTGGGCCGTTTCCGGCAGCCGCACCGCCAGCGGCAAGCCGTTGCTGGCCGGCGACCCGCACATTCGCTTCTCGCTGCCGGCCGTCTGGTACGAAGCGCACCTGCAGGCACCCGGCTACGAGCTGTACGGCTATCACCATGCGTTGATCCCCAGCGCCATGCTCGGGCATAACCGCGACTTCGCCTGGAGCCTGACCATGTTCCAGAACGACGACCTCGACCTGATCGCCGAGCGAGTCAACCCGGACAACCCCAATCAGGTCTGGTACCAGGGCGGCTGGGTCGACCTCGAGCAACGCACGGAAACCATCCGCGTCAAGGACGCCGAGCCGGTGCAGATCACCCTGCGCCGTTCGCCGCACGGGCCGATCATCAACGATGCCCTGGGCCAGACCACCGGCAGCACGCCGATAGCCATGTGGTGGGCCTTCCTCGAAACCGACAACCCGATGCTCGATGCTTTCTACCAGCTCAACCGTGCCGACAGCCTGGACAAGGCCCGCGCTGCGGTCGAGAAGATCGAGGCACCCGGGCTCAACGTGATCTGGGCCAACGCCGGCGGCGATATCGGCTGGTGGGCCGCGGCCAAGCTGCCGCTGCGTCCGGAGGGGGTCAACCCGACCTTCATTCTCGACGGCGCCAGCGGTGACGCCGACAAGCTCGGCTATCACCCCTTCAGCGCCAACCCGCAGGAGGAGAACCCGCAGCGCGGCTACATCCTCTCGGCCAACTACCAGCCCGTGCCGGCCAGCGGTATCGAGATTCCCGGCTACTACAACCTGCCTGATCGCGGCCAACGTCTGAACCAGCGCCTGAGCGATGCTTCGGTGAAATGGGATACGCACAACAGCCAAGCGCTGCAGCTCGACCCAGGCACCGGCTACGGCCCGCGCCTGCTGGCGCCGATTCTCGACGAACTGCGCAGCGCAGCGGCGAACGATCAGGAGCGCGCGCTGGTGGAGCAACTGGCGCAGTGGAATGGCGACCATGCACTCGATTCCGTTGCGGCCACCCTGTTTAACCAGCTGACCTATCAACTCTCCCACGAAGCCATGGCCGACGAACTGGGCGAGGTGTTCTTCGACAGCCTGCTGCAAACCCGCGCTCTCGACACTGCGCTGCCGCGCCTGACCGCCAATGCCGACTCGCCCTGGTGGAATCGCCAGGGTAGCGAGCAGCGCGAGAGCCGCGCGCAGATCGTCGCCGAGGCCTGGCGCGCCAGCCTGGAGCACCTGCACAGCGTGTTTGGCGACGATGTCGAGGCCTGGACCTGGGGCCGTGGCCACACTCTCACCCACAGCCATCCGCTTGGCCAGCAGCAGCCGCTGGCCTGGCTGCTCAACGTCGGCCCGCTGGCCGCGCCTGGAGGCCATGAAACGCCGAACAACCTGTCGCACAAGGTCGGCCCGGCGCCCTGGCCCGTGGTCTACGGTCCCTCGACCCGACGCCTGGTCGACCTGGGTGACGCAGACAAGGCCCTGGGCGGCGTTCCCGTCGGCCAGAGCGGCGTGCCTTTCGACAGGCACTATGGCGATCAGGCCGCCGCCCATGTGGCTGGCGAGTATCAGCCGCAGCACCTGAGCGAAGCCGACATAAAAGCCAACAACCAGGGCACGCTGAAGCTGCTGCCTCGCTGACGCGCCTAACTTCGGTGTGGTGCACCTGCGGTGCACCGCGCTGCACGCTGGTGCACCACGGCGCCGCAATTGGCGCCGCGGCCCTCGCCCGGAGGCCTGGAGCCTAGAGAAATCGAGGCCTTGCCGCTTCGGTAATAAAATTGGCACACCACCTGCATATGCTAAGGCAATCCCAGTTTTGGGGACCTTGGTACAGGCAGGCCGGGGAATCCCCTTCTTTATTCGACGCGACAACGTGTCATGCAGTGCGCCACGGCTCGGTCAACGAGCATGGCGCCACCCGTTTTCGGGGACCTTGGTACAGGCAGGCCGGGGAATCCCCTCTTTATTTGGGACGCAGCGCCAGGCGCGCACGCCAACGTCCATCCTTCCGCGCACCGCGCCACTCCCCGTCCAGCGGACGGGCTGACACCAGCACCAGCAGCAGATCCCGTCCGTCGCGTTCCAGGCGCCAGTTCACCAGGCCCAGCGGTAGCTGGAGCTGGCCATCACGCACTCGCCCGTAGGCATCCTCATAGCGATACACCAATGCACCGTCGACATGCTCGACCTGCGCCTCTGGCTCACGATTGAACCAGAGCTGCAGCCCGAGCTCCCAGGCCTCGGCATCCTCGATGCGCAAACGGGGCGGGTCGAATACACGACCGATCATCATGCCGACGAGAAAGGCGATCAGCATCACCGACGCCATAAAACGCCAGCGCAAACGCGGCCGCGGATCTTCCGGCGGCGTAGAATGGCGCTCGTCCCAGTGCTCGGAGTGCTGCATGTTCCACGTCATCCTCTTTCAACCGGAAATTCCACCCAATACCGGCAACATTATCAGGCTGTGCGCCAACAGCGGCTGCCAACTGCACCTGATCGAGCCACTGGGCTTCGAGCTGGACGACAAGCGCCTACGCCGCGCCGGCCTGGATTATCACGAATACGCCACGCTCAAGCGCCACCCTGACCTGCAGAGCTGCCTTGAATCCCTCGGCCAGCCACGCCTGTTCGCCTTCACCACCAAGGGCTCGCAGCCGTTCCACGAGATTGCCTACCAGCCCGGCGACGCCTTCCTGTTCGGCCCGGAAAGCCGCGGCCTGCCGGAAGAGGTGCGCAACGCCTTGCCGCCACAGCAGCGCGTACGCCTGCCGATGCGCGCCGATTGCCGCAGCCTGAACCTGTCCAATACCGTCGCCGTCACCGTTTACGAGGCCTGGCGGCAGAATGGTTTCGCAGGCAGCTGAAAAGCCACTCCCACAGGTTTGACGCAGCGGCATTCTGTGGGAGCGGACTCATCCGCGAAGCTTCCTGCCCCA
>NZ_JADTQG010000034.1 GCF_016008875.1 Ectopseudomonas mendocina | reverse complement strand
AGAAAAGAGGTGTTGACAGCGGTTTTGAACGCTGTAGAATGCGCCTCCCGCTGGAGAGAAGAAGTTCTGATCGAAAGCGCAAGTGGTTGAGTAGAAAGAAGTTTCTCCGGAAACAAATTCGAAAAACAGCTTGACAGATAGAAAGGCTGCTGTAGAATGCGCGGCCTTGGTTGAGACGAAAGACTTAACCAACTGTTCTTTAACAACTGAATCAAGCAATTCGTGTGGGTGCTTGTGAGGTAAGACTGATAGTCAACTGATTATCAGCATCACAAAGCAACACTCGTTAATTCGAGAGTTAACTCTTTAGTAATAGAGAGATTTGCGATTGCTGAGCCAAGTTTAGGGTTTTCTCAAAACCCAAGCAGTATTGAACTGAAGAGTTTGATCATGGCTCAGATTGAACGCTGGCGGCAGGCCTAACACATGCAAGTCGAGCGGATGACGGGAGCTTGCTCCCTGATTTAGCGGCGGACGGGTGAGTAATGCCTAGGAATCTGCCTGGTAGTGGGGGATAACGTTCCGAAAGGAACGCTAATACCGCATACGTCCTACGGGAGAAAGCAGGGGACCTTCGGGCCTTGCGCTATCAGATGAGCCTAGGTCGGATTAGCTAGTTGGTGAGGTAATGGCTCACCAAGGCGACGATCCGTAACTGGTCTGAGAGGATGATCAGTCACACTGGAACTGAGACACGGTCCAGACTCCTACGGGAGGCAGCAGTGGGGAATATTGGACAATGGGCGAAAGCCTGATCCAGCCATGCCGCGTGTGTGAAGAAGGTCTTCGGATTGTAAAGCACTTTAAGTTGGGAGGAAGGGCAGTAAGTTAATACCTTGCTGTTTTGACGTTACCGACAGAATAAGCACCGGCTAACTTCGTGCCAGCAGCCGCGGTAATACGAAGGGTGCAAGCGTTAATCGGAATTACTGGGCGTAAAGCGCGCGTAGGTGGTTCGTTAAGTTGGATGTGAAAGCCCCGGGCTCAACCTGGGAACTGCATCCAAAACTGGCGAGCTAGAGTACGGTAGAGGGTAGTGGAATTTCCTGTGTAGCGGTGAAATGCGTAGATATAGGAAGGAACACCAGTGGCGAAGGCGACTACCTGGACTGATACTGACACTGAGGTGCGAAAGCGTGGGGAGCAAACAGGATTAGATACCCTGGTAGTCCACGCCGTAAACGATGTCAACTAGCCGTTGGAATCCTTGAGATTTTAGTGGCGCAGCTAACGCATTAAGTTGACCGCCTGGGGAGTACGGCCGCAAGGTTAAAACTCAAATGAATTGACGGGGGCCCGCACAAGCGGTGGAGCATGTGGTTTAATTCGAAGCAACGCGAAGAACCTTACCTGGCCTTGACATGCTGAGAACTTTCCAGAGATGGATTGGTGCCTTCGGGAACTCAGACACAGGTGCTGCATGGCTGTCGTCAGCTCGTGTCGTGAGATGTTGGGTTAAGTCCCGTAACGAGCGCAACCCTTGTCCTTAGTTACCAGCACGTTATGGTGGGCACTCTAAGGAGACTGCCGGTGACAAACCGGAGGAAGGTGGGGATGACGTCAAGTCATCATGGCCCTTACGGCCAGGGCTACACACGTGCTACAATGGTCGGTACAAAGGGTTGCCAAGCCGCGAGGTGGAGCTAATCCCATAAAACCGATCGTAGTCCGGATCGCAGTCTGCAACTCGACTGCGTGAAGTCGGAATCGCTAGTAATCGTGAATCAGAATGTCACGGTGAATACGTTCCCGGGCCTTGTACACACCGCCCGTCACACCATGGGAGTGGGTTGCTCCAGAAGTAGCTAGTCTAACCTTCGGGGGGACGGTTACCACGGAGTGATTCATGACTGGGGTGAAGTCGTAACAAGGTAGCCGTAGGGGAACCTGCGGCTGGATCACCTCCTTAATCGAAGACATCAGCTTCTTCATAAGTTCCCACACGAATTGCTTGATTCACTGTAGAAGACGATGCTGTAACGCGGCGACCCTGTTATAGGTCTGTAGCTCAGTTGGTTAGAGCGCACCCCTGATAAGGGTGAGGTCGGCAGTTCAAATCTGCCCAGACCTACCAATTCAGGTGCAGATGCTTACGGGGCCATAGCTCAGCTGGGAGAGCGCCTGCTTTGCACGCAGGAGGTCAGCGGTTCGATCCCGCTTGGCTCCACCATTACAGCTTGATCGTAAAGAGTTCAGAAATGAGCGCTTCAGGATGATCCTGTCGAGTGCTGATTTCTGGTCTTTTGACCGGTAAGAAAATCGTTCTTTAAAAATTTGGATATGTGATAGAAGTGACTAACAGCGTGTTTCACTGCACGTTGTTAATCAAGGCAAAATTTGTAGTTCTCAAGACGCAAATTTTCGGCGAATGTCGTCTTCACGATTGAGACAGTAACCAGATTGCTTGGGGTTATATGGTCAAGTGAAGAAGCGCATACGGTGGATGCCTTGGCAGTCAGAGGCGATGAAAGACGTGGTAGCCTGCGAAAAGCTTTGGGGAGTCGGCAAACAGACTGTGATCCAGAGATCTCTGAATGGGGGAACCCACCTAGGATAACCTAGGTATCTTGTACTGAATCCATAGGTGCAAGAGGCGAACCAGGGGAACTGAAACATCTAAGTACCCTGAGGAAAAGAAATCAACCGAGATTCCCTAAGTAGTGGCGAGCGAACGGGGACTAGCCCTTAAGTTGATTTGAGTGTAGTGGAAGGCTCTGGAAAGTGCCGCCGTAGTGGGTGATAGCCCCGTACACGAAACGCTCTTATCAATGAAATCGAGTAGGACGGGGCACGAGAAACCTTGTCTGAACATGGGGGGACCATCCTCCAAGGCTAAATACTACTGACTGACCGATAGTGAACCAGTACCGTGAGGGAAAGGCGAAAAGAACCCCGGAGAGGGGAGTGAAATAGAACCTGAAACCGTATGCGTACAAGCAGTGGGAGCCTACTTTGTTGGGTGACTGCGTACCTTTTGTATAATGGGTCAGCGACTTATATTCAGTGGCGAGCTTAACCGAATAGGGGAGGCGTAGCGAAAGCGAGTCTTAATAGGGCGCTTTAGTCGCTGGGTATAGACCCGAAACCGGGCGATCTATCCATGGGCAGGTTGAAGGTTAGGTAACACTGACTGGAGGACCGAACCGACTACCGTTGAAAAGTTAGCGGATGACCTGTGGATCGGAGTGAAAGGCTAATCAAGCTCGGAGATAGCTGGTTCTCCTCGAAAGCTATTTAGGTAGCGCCTCGTGTATCACTGCTGGGGGTAGAGCACTGTTTCGGCTAGGGGGTCATCCCGACTTACCAAACCGATGCAAACTCCGAATACCAGCAAGTGTCAGCACGGGAGACACACGGCGGGTGCTAACGTCCGTCGTGAAAAGGGAAACAACCCAGACCGTCAGCTAAGGTCCCAAAGTTATGGTTAAGTGGGAAACGATGTGGGAAGGCTTAGACAGCTAGGAGGTTGGCTTAGAAGCAGCCATCCTTTAAAGAAAGCGTAATAGCTCACTAGTCGAGTCGGCCTGCGCGGAAGATGTAACGGGGCTCAAACCATACACCGAAGCTACGGGTTCATCCTTTGGATGAGCGGTAGAGGAGCGTTCTGTAAGCCTGTGAAGGTGAGTTGAGAAGCTTGCTGGAGGTATCAGAAGTGCGAATGCTGACATGAGTAACGACAATGCGAGTGAAAAACTCGCACGCCGAAAGACCAAGGTTTCCTGCGCAACGTTAATCGACGCAGGGTTAGTCGGCCCCTAAGGCGAGGCAGAAATGCGTAGTCGATGGGAAACGGGTTAATATTCCCGTACTTCTAGTTACTGCGATGGAGGGACGGAGAAGGCTAGGCCAGCACGGCGTTGGTTGTCCGTGTTTAAGGTGGTAGGCTGGTTTCTTAGGTAAATCCGGGAAATCAAGGCCGAGAGCTGATGACGAGTGTTCTTTTAGAACGCGAAGTGGTTGATGCCATGCTTCCAGGAAAAGCTTCTAAGCTTCAGGTAACTAGGAACCGTACCCCAAACCGACACAGGTGGTTAGGTAGAGAATACCAAGGCGCTTGAGAGAACTCGGGTGAAGGAACTAGGCAAAATGGCACCGTAACTTCGGGAGAAGGTGCGCCGGTGAGGGTGAAGTATTTACTGCGTAAGCCCATGCCGGTCGAAGATACCAGGCCGCTGCGACTGTTTATTAAAAACACAGCACTCTGCAAACACGAAAGTGGACGTATAGGGTGTGACGCCTGCCCGGTGCCGGAAGGTTAATTGATGGGGTTAGCGCAAGCGAAGCTCTTGATCGAAGCCCCGGTAAACGGCGGCCGTAACTATAACGGTCCTAAGGTAGCGAAATTCCTTGTCGGGTAAGTTCCGACCTGCACGAATGGCGTAACGATGGCGGCGCTGTCTCCACCCGAGACTCAGTGAAATTGAAATCGCTGTGAAGATGCAGTGTATCCGCGGCTAGACGGAAAGACCCCGTGAACCTTTACTATAGCTTTGCACTGGACTTTGAGCTTGCTTGTGTAGGATAGGTGGGAGGCTTTGAAGTGGGGACGCCAGTTCTCATGGAGCCATCCTTGAAATACCACCCTGGCAACCTTGAGGTTCTAACTCTGGTCCGTCATCCGGATCGAGGACAGTGTATGGTGGGTAGTTTGACTGGGGCGGTCTCCTCCCAAAGAGTAACGGAGGAGTACGAAGGTGCGCTCAGACCGGTCGGAAATCGGTCGTAGAGTATAAAGGCAAAAGCGCGCTTGACTGCGAGACAGACACGTCGAGCAGGTACGAAAGTAGGTCTTAGTGATCCGGTGGTTCTGTATGGAAGGGCCATCGCTCAACGGATAAAAGGTACTCCGGGGATAACAGGCTGATACCGCCCAAGAGTTCATATCGACGGCGGTGTTTGGCACCTCGATGTCGGCTCATCACATCCTGGGGCTGAAGCCGGTCCCAAGGGTATGGCTGTTCGCCATTTAAAGTGGTACGCGAGCTGGGTTTAGAACGTCGTGAGACAGTTCGGTCCCTATCTGCCGTGGACGTTTGAGATTTGAGAGGGGCTGACCTTAGTACGAGAGGACCGGGTTGGACGAACCTCTGGTGTTCCGGTTGTCACGCCAGTGGCATTGCCGGGTAGCTATGTTCGGAAAAGATAACCGCTGAAAGCATCTAAGCGGGAAACTTGCCTCAAGATGAGATCTCACTGGAGCCTTGAGCTCCCTAAAGGGCCGTCGAAGACTACGACGTTGATAGGTTGGGTGTGTAAGCGCTGTGAGGCGTTGAGCTAACCAATACTAATTGCCCGTGAGGCTTGACCATATAACACCCAAACAATCTGCCCTCAACGCAGAGGGTGTCGATGGTGAAGTCGACAGAAAGCCGAAAATTTGCGAGAGCTACAAGCCTCTATCACGTATCCAAGGGATAGCGCCTAACCGCGACATCCCAACCGAATTGCTTGACGACCATAGAGCGTTGGAACCACCTGATCCCATCCCGAACTCAGTAGTGAAACGACGCATCGCCGATGGTAGTGTGGTGCTTCACCATGTGAGAGTAGGTCATCGTCA
>NZ_JADTQG010000033.1 GCF_016008875.1 Ectopseudomonas mendocina | reverse complement strand
GTTGACGAGTTACTCGAGGTCAAAGGTATTGGTGAGGCGACTTTGGACAAGAATCGCGACAAACTCATGGTCGAATGATGCCTGCAGCTGTCTTTACCACCGAGGCCGGTCGCTGACCGGCCTTTTCGTTTTCGGGCCGAATGCTTCAGGTCGTTACTGACTACGTACTGACTGACGCACCTTGTCGCCAAATGCTGGCAAACTTGCGCTTCGATTTTCGACAGGAGTCAGTCGATGCCCGCCAGCCCGAAGCTGTCCCCCGGCCTCATCGTCATTCACGGTAACCACCTCGAAGAGCTGCGTGCGCTGGCGGTGCAGTGGATGCGGCGCTATCCGCTGCGGCCCCTGGAGAATGAAGTGCTGCTTGTGCAGAGCAACGGCATCGCCCAGTGGCTCAAGCTGGCGCTGGCCGAGCGTGACGGCTGTGGTATCGCCGCGGCGCTGGATGTCGATCTGCCGGCGCGCTTTCTCTGGCAGGCATACCGCAATGTGCTGGGCAAGGACGCGATCCCGCAGCAATCGCCCTTGGACAAGGCGCCTCTGACCTGGCGTCTGATGCGGCTTTTGCCGGGCTTGCTGGCCGAGGAGGCCTTTGCGCCCTTGCGCCGCTTCCTTGCTGATGACCAGGACCTTCGCAAGCGCCACCAGCTTGCCGAGCGTCTCGCGGATCTGTTCGATCAGTACCAGGTCTACCGTGCCGACTGGCTGGCGGACTGGGCCGCAGGGCAGGATCGCCTGCGCACCTCGCGTGGCGGCGAACGGCCGCTGGAGGGCGATTCGCTCTGGCAACCCGCGCTTTGGCGCGCTTTGCTGACAGACGTTGGCGAGCAGCATCTGGCCGAGAGCCGCGCCGGCGTGCATCCGCGCTTCGTGGCTCGCCTGGGCGAGCTGGACGCGCCGCCCGCCGGGCTGCCGCGACGCATTTCCGTTTTCGGAATTTCTTCGTTGCCGGCCCAGGTGCTGGAGGCGCTGGCGGCCATGGCGCGCTTCAGTCAGGTGATGCTCTACGTGCACAACCCCTGTCAGCACCACTGGGGCGATATCGTCGAAGACAAGGATTTGCTGCGCCACGAGTACCGCCGCCAGCAGCGCAGGGGCAGGCCGGGCGCGCAGATCGGTCTGTTCGAACAGGAGGACATGCACCAGCACGGGCAGCCGCTATTGGCCGCCTGGGGCAAGCAGGGGCGTGACTACATCAACCTGCTGGATCAGTACGACGAGCCGCAGCGTTACCGCGAGCAGTTCGACCGTATCGACCTGTTCAGCCCGGCCAGCGAGGACAACCTGCTCGGCCAACTTCAGAACGACATTCTCGACCTGCGCCCGCTGGCGGAAACGCGCAGCACCTGGCCGGCTGTCGATCCTGTCAGGGATCATTCGCTGCGTTTTCACATCGCCCACAGCGCCCAGCGCGAGGTGGAGGTACTGCACGACCAGCTGCTGGCCAGCTTCAGCGGGGACGCCACGCTGCGCCCGCGCGACGTGATCGTCATGGTGCCGGACGTCAACGCCTATGCACCGCATATCCAGGCCGTGTTCGGCCAGTTCGCCAGCGACGATCCGCGTTTTATCCCCTTCACCCTGGCCGACCAGGGCCTGCGCGGCAAGGAGCCGATGATCATCGCACTGGAGCATTTGCTGCGCCTGCCGGACAGCCGCTTCAGCGTCAGCGAGATTCTCGACCTGCTGGATGTCGCCGCGCTACGTCAACGTTTCGCCATCGCCGAGGATCAGTTGCCCACGTTGCGCCGCTGGCTTGAGGGCGCCGGTGTGCGCTGGGGGCTGAATGCGACCCAGCGGCAATCGCTTGGCCTCGGCGAGAACCTGGAGCAGAACACTTGGCGTTTCGGCCTGCGGCGCATGCTTCTGGGCTATGCGGTAGGCACGGCCGACGCCTTTGCCGGTATCGAACCCTATGATGAGATCGGCGGGCTCGACGCCGCGCTGATCGGCCCGGTAACGCGCTTGCTGGCAACCCTCGATCAGCATTTGCAGCAACTGCGTGAGCCCGCTACGCCTGCGCAATGGGGCGAGCGCCTGCGCACGTTGCTCGACGACTTCTTCCTGGCGCAGAACGACCGTGAAGAGCAGCTGGCGACCCAGTTGCTCGATGCGCTGGATGCCTGGTTGGCGCTTTGCGAGGCCGCGACGCTGGACGAAACGCTGACCCTGCCGGTGGTACGTGAAGCCTGGCTCGGCGGGCTCGATCAGGGGCGGCTGAGCCAGCGTTTTCTCGCCGGAGCGGTGAATTTCTGCACGCTGATGCCGATGCGCGCGATCCCGTTTCGCCAGGTCTGCCTGCTGGGCATGAACGATGGTGACTACCCGCGCAACCAGGCGCCGCTGGATTTCGACCTGATGGTCGGTGATTACCGACCCGGTGATCGTTCACGTCGCGAGGATGATCGGTATTTGCTGCTGGAAGCACTGTTGGCGGCGCGTGATCGTCTCTATATCAGCTGGGTAGGGCGCAGCATTCGCGACAACAGCGAGCGACCGCCGTCCGTGCTGGTCGGTCAGCTGCGTGACCATCTTGCCAGTGCCTGGACGCTGGCCGGTGGCGGTGACCTTCTGCACGGCCTGACGACCGAGCATCCCTTGCAGCCTTTCAGTCGCCGCTACTTCAATGATGAGGCGCAGCTGTTCAGCTATGCCCACGAATGGGCCGCGCTGCATGGTCAGGCCTCGGCGCGTGAGCATGCTGCGTCCTTGTCGCCCTGGGAGGAGGGGCGGCAGCTCACGCCCGAGCTGCTGCAGTCGTTCCTGCGTGATCCGGTGAAGTGTTTTTTCACCCGCCGCCTGAAGGTGTTTCTCGATGAAGAGCAGCAGGCGCAACTGGATAACGAGCCGTTCGCGCTCGATGGTCTGCAGCGTTATCAGTTGCAGGAGACCTTGCTCAAAGCAGCAGTCGCGGCCGAAGAGGATAGCGAAGATGCACTGAGCTCAGCCGCCGACCGTCTGCAACGCAGCGGTGTGCTGCCGCTGGCCGGTTTCGGTGAGCAGTACCGCAACGCGTTGCTGGAGCCGTTGCCCGCGCAGCTGCGCCCCTATCGGGGGCTCTGCCTGTTGTGGCCGGCGTTACTGGAATCGCCGCAGCGTCTGACTTTCACCGCCGCCGGTGTGCAGCTCGACGGCTGGCTTGCCGGACTACGACAGAAGGCTGATGGCAGCCTGGCGCGTCTGGAGCTTTTGCCGGGTGTATTGCGCAAGGACAAGAGCTGGAAGTGGCATCGCCTGCTGCGTCCCTACGTGCTGCATGTGATCGCCGCCGCCTGCGGCGTGCCGCTGACCACCTTGCTGGTTGGCGAGGATCGCAGTCTGTCGTTCGAGCCCGTGCCTGTGGAGCACGCAGCCAGTGTACTGACCACTTGGCTGGAAGCCTGGAACACCGGCATGCAGGCGCCTCTACCGGTCGCGCTGAAAACCTCGCTAGCCTGGTTGCAGGACAACAACGAGGGGAAAGCGCGCAGCATCTACGAGGGCGGCTACAACCTCACGGGTGAAGTCCAGGGCAGCGCCAGTCTTGCGCGCCAGTTCCCGGACTATGCCGCGCTCACCGCCGATGGCCAGTTTCCGGCATGGAGCGAGCGGCTCTATCAGCCGCTGCTCGACAGCCATCCGCAAGCGATCGAGGAGGACGCAGTATGAACCGACAGCGTCCTCTGGCTCTGACGTTTCCCCTGCACGGCAGCCGTCTGATCGAGGCCAGCGCCGGCACGGGCAAGACCTTCACCATTTCCGCGCTCTACCTGCGGCTGATCCTCGGGCATGGCGGTGAGGCTGCGTTTCGCGAGGCGCTGCTGCCGCCGCAGATTCTGGTGGTGACCTTTACCGACGCGGCCACCCGCGAATTGCGCGACCGGATTCGCGCACGCCTGGTCGAGGCCGCGAGCGTATTCCGGGGCGATGCACAGGGCGATGACCTGCTGCGTGAGCTGCGCGGTGATTTCGTTCAGACGCAGTGGGACGAATGCGCCCGCCGCCTGGAACTGGCCGCGCAGTGGATGGACGAGGCTGCCGTATCTACTATCCATGGCTGGTGCCAGCGCATGCTGCGCGAACATGCCTTCGACAGCGGCAGCCTGTTCAGCCAGACCCTGGAGACCGATCACAGCGAGCTGCTGGCCGAAGTGGTGCGGGATTACTGGCGGCAGCATTGCTATCCGCTGCAAGACGCCTCGCTGCAATGGGTGGCTGGTGTCTGGGGCACGCCCACCGGTCTTGGAGGCAGGTTGCGGCCCTTGCTGAGCGAGGAGGGCGAGATTGCGACTCAGTCGTTGAGTGAGTTGCTCGATAATGCGTTGCAGCAGCGCCAGCAGGCGCTTGCCGAGCTCAAGGCACCCTGGCTGGCTTGGGCTGACGAGCTGCAGTTGCTGCTGGATGCGGCAGTGGCGGCCAAGCAGGTCGACGGCAAGAAAATCCAGGCGCGCTTCTATAACCCCTGGCTGGCCAAATTGCGCGAATGGGCCGGTAGCGAGGAGCCGCACCTCGATCTGGGCACCGGTTTCACCCGCCTGACCCCCGATGGCCTGGCCGAAGCCTGGAAGGGCGAGGTGCCTGCTCATCCCGCGCTGGACGCCATGGCTCTACTCAAGGCGCAACTCGATGCGTTGCCTGACCCTGCTGAAGCGGCTTTACGCCACGTGGCGGCCTGGGTTCGCCAGCGTTTCGACCGGGAGAAACGTCAGCGCGCGGAGATGGGCTTCGACGACATGCTCCTGCGCCTGGACGCTGCGTTGCAGGGCAGCAATGGGCCGCGCCTGGCCGAGGTGATTCGCCGCCAGTTCCCGGTGGCGCTGATCGACGAATTCCAGGATACCGACCCGCTGCAGTACCGCATCTTCGATACGCTTTACGAGGTCGAGGCCAACCGCGACGACTGCGGCCTGTTTATGATCGGCGACCCCAAGCAGGCCATCTATTCCTTCCGTGGCGCCGACATTCATACCTACCTGCGCGCGCGTCGGGCGACGTCGGGCCGGCACTACAACCTGGAGAAGAACTTCCGCTCCAGCCAGGCCATGGTTGATGCCGTCAACGGCGTTTTTCTGAGGGCCGAGCAGCGCGAGGGTAGTGAAGGGGCGTTTCTGCTACGCGAAGATCTGCCTTTTATCGAGGTGGGCGCGCAGGGCCGGGGCGAAGGCTGGAACGTCGAGGGGCAGGCGCAACCAGCCCTGACGGTGTGGCATCTGGCGAGTGACGAGCCGGTTGCCAAGGGCGCTTATCTGGATGCCATGGCTGCCGGTGCGGCGAGCGAAATCGTGCGTCTGCTCGATCTAGGGCAGCGCGGGCAGGCCGGCTTCAGCAAGGAGGGCGTGCTCAGTGCCCTGCGGCCCAGCGATATCGCGGTACTGGTGCGTGATTTCAACGAGGCGCAGGCAATTCGCGGTGAGCTGGCTGCGCGTGGCGTGCGTAGCGTCTATCTCTCCGACAAGGATTCGGTGTTCGCCGCCCAGGAGGCGCGTGACCTGCTGCTGTGGCTGCGTGCCTGTGCCGAGCCGGACCAGGATCGCCCGCTGCGCGCAGCGCTGGCCAGCGCGACGCTGGGGCTGGAGTTGGCCGAGCTGGAGCAGCTCAACCTCGACGAGCGCACCTGGGAGCGCCGCGTCATGCAGTTCCGCGACTATCGCCAGCGCTGGCAGCGCCAGGGCGTGCTGCCGATGTTGCGTCAGTTGCTGCAGGACTTCGAACTGCCGCAGCGTCTGATGGGTCGTGACGATGGCGAGCGAGTACTGACCAATCTGTTGCATCTGGCCGAGCTGCTGCAGCAGGCGGCCGCCGAACTCGATGGCGAGCTGGCGCTGATTCGTCACTTGAGCGAGCTGCTGGCCGGTGAGGGGCAGGCTGCCGAGGAGCAGGTGTTGCGCCTGGAGAGCGATGAGGCGCTGGTGCGTGTGGTGACCATCCACAAATCCAAGGGCTTGGAGTATCCCTTGGTGTTCCTGCCGTTCATCTGCGCCTTCCGCCCGGTGGATGACAAGAAGCCGCTGCAGATCCACGACGGCGAATGCCGTCGGCTGGTGCTCAAGGCCGATGCAGACAGCTTGGAGCGTGCCGAACGTGAACGCCTGGGTGAAGACCTGCGCTTGCTCTATGTGGCGCTGACCCGTGCCCGTCATGCCTGCTGGCTAGGCGTGGCGGATCTGAAGATCGGTAACGGCAAGAAGTCGCGTCTGCATGAATCGGCTCTGGGCTATTTGCTCGGAGGTGGCTCGCCACTGGCGGCTAGCAGCGAGCTTACCGGTTGGCTTGCTCCCTTCGATGCCGGGCTCGATAGCGCCGTGCTGCCGACTCCACTGGCCAGCGAGCAGTGCTATCGCATAATCGAAAATGCGCAGTTCGAGCCGCGCTGGCGTACTCCGGTACGCCGCGCCGCCGAACACTGGTGGATCGCCTCCTACAGTGCGCTGCGCCTGGATGAGGATGCGCCCAGTCAGGTCAGCCGCCATGAGGACGTCGCGCCCGACAGTCCGGCGATGCAGAACGCCATTGACGACGAGGACCCGTTGCTGGCCCTGGCGCCGTTACCGGCATCCGCGCAGGGGCTGCATCGCTTCCCGCGCGGGCCGAACCCCGGCACCTTCCTGCATGGCCTGCTGGAAATGGCGGCCGAGGAAGGTTTCGCCATTCTGGCGCAGGACCCGCCGAGGTTGCGTGAGGCGTTGGCCAGGCGCTGCCAGCGTCGTGGCCTGGAAAGCTGGATCGACCCGTTGCAGGACTGGCTACTGGCGCTGCTGACCCAGCCGCTCACCTTGAATGGCGCGGACAACCTCGTGCTGGCGCAATTGACGCAGTATCAGCCTGAACTGGAGTTCTGGTTCGAAGCGCGCGGGGTGGACGTCAGGCTGCTGGATCATTGGGTGCAGCAGTGCGAGTTGCCGGGCCTCGCCAGGCAGCCGCTGCGTGCCGACACCCTCAACGGCATGTTCAAGGGCTTCATCGATTTGGTATTCGAACATCAGGGGCGTTACTACGTGGCGGATTACAAATCCAACTGGCTCGGCAGTGACGACAGTGCCTATACCCGTGAGGCGATGGAGGTCGCCATCTCCAGCCACCGTTATGACCTGCAATACGTGCTCTACGTGCTGGCGCTGCATCGCCAACTGCGTCTGCGCCTGCCGGATTACGACTACGACCGGCATGTGGGGGGCGCGCTCTATCTGTTCCTGCGCGCACCGCAGCAGGGCGCTTATCTGGCGCGGCCGCCGCGCGAGCTGATCGAGCGCCTGGACGCGCTGTTCATGGGCGAAGCCGAGGAGGGCGCAGCATGAGTACGACCCTTGCGCCGGCGCTGCACGACCGTGCCGAACTCTTTGCCCTGCTGTCTATATGGAGCGAGCGCGGCTGGCTGCGCGAGCTGGATCGTGCGTTGGCGCAGCTGTTCGCCGAACTGGATCCGCAGGCTTCACCCTTGCTGCTGCTCGGCGCCGCACTGGCCAGCCACCAGCTCGGCCAGGGCCACGTCTGCCTGGACCTGGCCGCCACGCTGGCCAATCCCGATTTCACCCTATCCCTGCCGCCGGAAGGAGAGGATGCGCAAGAAGCGATGATCCTGCCGTCGCAGGTTTTGGCAGGGCTCAGTCTCGAGTCCTGGCTGACGGCCTTCGCCGGCAGCTCGTTGCTGGAGAGTAAGGGTGCGCCGCTGGTGCTCAGCGGTGCCTGTCTATATATGAGGCGCTACTGGAACTATGAGCGCCAAGTGGCCGGCAATATCGCCCGGCGTCTGCAGGCGAGTGCCGCTGCTCCGAGCGATCTGGCTGCACGCCTGGCTTCACTCTTTCCCGACGCGCTGGTGGTGGATGGCGAGCGCCAGACCGACTGGCAGAAGCTGGCGTGCGCGATGGCTGCTCAGGGGCGCTTCACGCTGATCACCGGAGGGCCGGGAACCGGCAAGACGACTACGGTGGTGCGCTTGCTGGCGCTGTTGCAGGAGGCCGCCATGGCCACTGGCGAGCCGCTGCGTCTGAGTCTGGCGGCACCTACCGGCAAGGCTGCCGCGCGGTTGACTGAATCCATCGGTGCACAGGTGCAGTCGCTGGCGCTGGATGAGCGGGTGCGTGAGCAGATCCCGACGCTGGTGACGACGCTGCATCGCTTGCTGGGCAGTCGTCCTGGTAGCCGTCATGTCCGGCATGATGCTGCCAACCCTTTACCGCTGGACGTGCTGGTGGTGGACGAAGCGTCGATGATCGACCTTGAAATGATGGCCAGCTTGCTCGACGCACTACCACCGCATGCGCGCCTGATTCTGCTAGGCGACAAGGATCAGCTCGCGTCGGTTGAGGCCGGTGCGGTATTGGGCGATCTGTGCCGAGAGGCAGAGGGCGGTGGCTATAGCGAGGCGACGCGCACCTGGCTGGAGAATCAGACGGGGGAACGGCTTGAGGACCCTGCACTGATCGTAGGTGACAAGGCGCTGGCACAACACATAGTTATGCTGCGTCACTCACGCCGCTTTGGCAGTGGCTCGGATATCGGGCGTCTTGCGCGCGCGGTGAACCAGGGCGATGCGCAGGCGGCTCGTACAACCCTGGCCGCGGGGGCGGACGACCTGCATGTGTTGCGCCTGTCGGGTGAGCAGGATCGTGCGCTGCAGCGACTGCTGATCGATGGGCGGGGCGGTAGCGAGCCGCGTCCTCAGGGATACGCGCATTATCTGCAGGTGATGCAAGCGGAGCGTCCAGCTCACGAAGCGGATACCCAAGTCTGGGATTACTGGGCCGGTAATGTTCTGGCGGCATTCGATCAGTTTCAGTTGCTCTGTGCCGTACGCAAGGGCGCCTGGGGCGTTGAAGCACTCAACGAGCGTATCGCCCAGGCCCTGGTGCATCGTGGGCTGCTCGAGCAGGCGCAGGGCTGGTATGAGGGGCGCCCCGTGCTGGTGACGCGCAATGACTACAGCCTGGGCCTGATGAATGGCGATATCGGCATTGCGCTACGCTTGCCCGAGCTGCCGGAGATTCCTGGTGCTCCCATACGTCAGGTATTGCGGGTCGTCTTCCCGCGCAATGACGGCAGCGGCGCCTTGCGCCATATCCTGCCGAGCCGCCTGAGCGCGGTGGAAACCGTATTTGCCATGACTGTGCACAAATCGCAGGGCTCGGAGTTTGCCCATTGCGCGCTGGTCCTGCCCGACAGCCTCAACCCGGTGCTGACCAAGGAACTGGTCTACACCGGTATTACTCGGGCGCGCCATTGGTTCAGCCTTATCGAAAGCCGTGCGGGTATCTTCGAGCAGGCCGTGCAGCGGCGTGTGGAACGGCGCAGCGGCCTGCGCCAGGCACTCGAAGCGCTATA
>NZ_JADTQG010000032.1 GCF_016008875.1 Ectopseudomonas mendocina | reverse complement strand
CCCGGCCTTCATGGCCTATCGCGGCTGAAGCCGCTCCTACAGGGGAAGAGAGTGTTCACCCCCGCCACTTCTGGCCGGGCACCAGAATCATGGAGAAGTACGGCGACTCCATCGGCTCCACCTCGTCCAGCGCGACGATCTTCTGGCTGGCCATGGTGGCGCGTTCGACGTAGTGGGCGCGGCCGTCCAGGCCGAGCTTGCGCAGCACGCGGCGCACCTTGTCGAAGTTGCGTCCGAGCTTCATCACCACCGCGGCTTCGGCGTCGCGCAGGCGCTGTTCCAACTCGTCTTCCGGCAGCACGCCGGAGAGCACGCTCAAGGATTGGTTGCGATACACCAGGGGCGTGCCGAGCACAGACGCGCAGCCGAGCATCGAGCACACGCCGGGCACCACTTCTACCTCGTAGCGATCGGCCAGGCGGTCGTGCAGGTACATGTAGGAGCCGTAGAAAAACGGGTCGCCTTCGCAGATCACCGCCACGTCCTGGCCGGCGTCCAGCAACCGGGCGATCTGCTCGGCGCAGGTGTCGTAGAAGTCGGCGATCACCTCTTCGTAGCTCAGCGGCGGGGCGAGCTTTTCGGTGGTGACCGGGTAGACCAGCGGCAGGCGCTGTTGAGCAGCGTCCAAGTGCGCTTCGATGATGCCGAAGGCATTCCCGCCATGGCCGGCGTTGTGCTTGGCCTTGGCCACGAAGTAGGCCACCACCGGCGCCGACTGGAGCAGGCGCAGGGCCTTGAGGGTGAGCAGCTCGGGGTCGCCAGGGCCGACGCCGAGGCCGAGCAGACGGCCAGCCATCACTCCACCTCCGAGGCCAGGGCGTTGACCGCCGCCACCGCCATGGCGCTGCCGCCACGGCGACCACGGACGATCACGTAAGGCACGCCACGGCTGTCTGCGGCCAGGGCGTCCTTGGATTCCGCCGCGCCGATAAAACCCACTGGCATGCCGATGATCAGCGCCGGTTTTGGCGCGCCAGCGTCGAGCATTTCCAGCAGGTAGAACAGTGCGGTGGGCGCGTTGCCGATCACCACCACGCTGCCTTCCAGGTGTTGGCGCCAATGCTCCAGGGCCACCGCCGAGCGGGTGTTGCCGACTTCGCGGGCCAGCTCCGGTACGCCGGCGTCATGCAGGGTGCAGATCACCGGGTTGTTGGCCGGCAGGCGCGGGCGAGTGATGCCCTCGGCGACCATGCGCGCGTCACAGAGGATCGGTGCACCAGCCAGCAGCGCGGCGCGGCCAGCGGCGCCGGCACCGGGGGAGAAGCGCAGGTCCTCGACCACGTCGACCATGCCGCAGGCGTGGATCACCCGTACGGCGAGTTTTTCCAGGTCGGCGGGGATGCTATCGAGGTTGGCCTCGGCGCGGATGGTGGCGAAGGAGCGGCGGTAGATTTCCTGGCCGTCGCGGATGTAATCAAGCATCGGGGGTTCCTGCGGGGTGTTGGCGGGCGAACCAGGCGCCGGCCTCGTCGATGGTCATGTCTGGTGCCAGCAGGCGGCCGAAACCGGGCACCTCGGGCGTGCGTTGATAGAGCTGGTAATGCTCGGGCGTGCTGGCGAGCAGCGTGTAAGGCTGCACGCGAGCGCTGGCGCAACTGCGCGGGCAGGCGCTGAGGTGTACCTGCGGACGAGCGCCGTTTTCGCGCAGGCGCTCGGCCAACTGCAGGGCGTGCTGCTTGCTGTCGGCCAAACCGCGGGCGCAGGCCGCCGAGCCGGTGCAGGCGACCAGGCCGAGCAGCGGCTCGTCGGTCTGGGTGAGCAGCCCCAGTTCGGCCAGCGCGGACAGCAACTCGCCGGCCTTCGCTTCGGGTACGTTGCCCAGCAACAGACCCTGCCAGGGTGTCAGGCGCAACTCGCTGTCGCCGTGGCGCTCGCTCAGTTCTGCAATGGCGAGGAGTTGGTCGGCGTGCAGGCGACCCAACTGAGCACCGGCCGCCACCATGCGCAGGCCGCTCTGTGCCTGTGGATAAATCCCTGCCGGAGCGCGTTCGACGTCAGCGCCCGGCTGCCAACGAGCCGGTACCGGTTGCAAGGGGAAATCCAGTCGAGTCTGCAGGCGTTGCAGCAGGTCGGCCGCCGCCGGGATATGCGCCAGCAACTGGCGCATGCGCGCTTGCTCCGGGGTGGCGAGTTCGAGGAACAGCAGCAGGAGCTGGCGCACCAGTTCGACCGCCTGCGTCACCTCGACTCGCGCCAGTGCCGCGTCGCTGGGGCAGCCGGCCAGGCCCAGCAGCAGGTGGGTTTCGTCCTCGGCGGCCAGCCACAGGTCATGGGGATGTTCACGCATGGCCAGGGCTTCGCCGCCGTCCAGTTGCAGGGCGAACTTGGGCGACAGCGCATGCAGCGCCGGGGTGTCCTGCAGCAGATCGAGCAACTGGCTGGCCAGCGGGCGTACGTCCATCCGCATATGCGGGTCGAGGCCGGCGGCAGGGCTGAGCAGCAGGTTGCGCACATCGTCGGCGGCGGCCACGCGTGGGCCGAGCCCAGCGCCGAGCAGAGCGTCGATCAGCGTGCTTTCCTGGCCGGGCAGCACGCCACGAATCTGCAGGTTGCTGCGGTTGGTCAACTCCAGCACGCCGCTTGCGCACTGCTGCGCCGCCTCGGCAATCGCCCGCGCCTGGGCACTGCGCAGCACGCCGCCGGGCAGCTTGATGCGGCAGATGCCGCCATCCAGCGCAGGGACGATACGCAGCAGGCCGGGGCATGCAGAAGGGCGAACGGGCGCGAGCAAGGGATCACCTGTGGATAACGACGCGGCGACCGAACCAGCGAAATTCGCCCACAGGGGAATTTCATGGCATCGGTACACCCCGCCCGATGTTGGCACTCGCGACCAGCGTTCGTCGGCAGGTCTCCTGGCTGACAGGTCTTGATCCGCTGCGCCTTCCCGGTTAACAGGCCGTTGAAAAACTACCTACGTTGGCAATACGGCGTTAAAAACGGCCTCAAAATGCTCATTTACAACACGTAAACTGCGCTTTTTCGGCCGTTTTTGCCTTGTCTTGCCTACCTCGCCTACGTTTTTCAACGGCCTTTCACCCAGTGGCCGATTGCATTGGACTCGCTGTTTACAGTTGCGGGGGCAGCCACGGTATAGCCGTGTTCCCTCTTCGAGCCTGTCTACGATCTGCTGTGCGTCGGCCCTGCCGCGTTAAAAGCAGACTCGGAATGCTCATGTGCTACAGCACACTCCGCTTCCTCGCCTGCTTTTTCCTTGCATGACTCTAGCTCGCGAGATCGTAAACAGACTCGTAGGCCCGTTTTATAAGGGGCACCGACGAAGGCTGTATTATGCCCGCTTTGCCCGGAGCGCGGACAGGCGCTCCGTCGGGCCTGTGCGAGGATGTTGGATGAAACCCTGGTTGACCCTGGTTGGCATCGGCGAAGACGGCTATTCCGGTTTGGGCAAGGCCGCGCGCCGCGCCCTGCTGGCAGCTACGCGCATTGTCGGCGCGCCGCGCCAGCTGGCGCTGTTGCCGCCATGCATCAGGGGCGAGCGGGAGACCTGGCCCAGCCCCTTCGACCTTGGGCCGCTGCTGGCGAAGCGCGGCGAGGCGGTGTGCGTGCTGGCCAGCGGCGACCCGATGTTCTACGGCGTCGGCGCCAGCCTGGCGCGCCAGGTGCCGGCCGATGAGTTGCAGGTATTGCCGGCACCGTCTTCGGTGTCGCTGGCGGCTGCGCGCCTGGGCTGGCCGTTGCAGGAGGTTGAGGTGGTCTCCTTGGTCGGCCGGCCGCTGGCCACGCTCAACGGCAAACTGTTCCCCGGCGTGCGCCTGCTGGTGCTGAGCGCCGATGGCGACACGCCTGCGCAGGTCGCCGAAGCCCTGCGTGCGCGCGGTTTCGGCGCCAGCCGCCTGACCCTGCTGGAGCATCTGGGCGGGCCGGAGGAGCGCCGAGTCGATGGTCTGGCCGAAAGCTGGAGCCTGCCGCGCGGCGCCGACCTCAACCTGCTGGCGGTGGAATGCCTGGCCGACGCCGGTGCGCAACTGCTGCCGCCGACCTGCGGCCTGCCGGACGACGCCTACCGCCACGACGGCCAGCTGACCAAGCGTGACGTGCGTGCGGTGACCCTGGCGCGCCTGGCGCCGCTGCCCGGTGAGCTGCTGTGGGACGTGGGCGCCGGTTGTGGCTCCATCGGCATCGAATGGATGCGCGCGCACCCGGCCTGCCGAGCCATCGCCATCGAGGCCAACGAAGGGCGTCAGGCGCATATCCGTCACAACCGCGATGCCCTTGGTGTGCCCGGGCTACAGCTAGTCGCCGGGCATGCGCCCGAGGCGCTGGCCGGACTCCCGGCGCCGGATGCGATCTTTATCGGCGGTGGCGTCACCGTGCCCGGCGTGCTGGATGATTGCTGGGCCGCGCTCAAGGCAGGCGGGCGACTGCTGGCCAACGCCGTGACGATTCAGAGCGAGGCGGCGCTGGTGGCCTTCCGTGAACAGCATGGCGGCGAGCTGCTGCGTCTGACAGTGGCCCAGGCGCAGCCCTTGGGCGGCTTCGATACCTGGCGCGCGGCGCTGCCGATCACTCTGCTGGCGGTACGCAAACCGTGAGTGCGCGCATCCTGCTGCTCGGCGGCACCACCGAGGCGCTGCGCCTGGCCCGTCGCTTGGGGCCGGAGGCGATCTACAGCCTGGCCGGGCTCGGTCGGGTGCCGGATGACCTGGCCTGCCGCGTGCGTGTTGGCGGTTTCGGCGGTGCCGAGGGCCTGGCCGCCTTTATCGCCGACGAAGGCATCGAGCTGCTGCTGGATCTGACTCACCCCTACGCGGCGCAGATCAGCCATAACGCGGCCCTTGCTGCCGAGATCGCAGGCGTGCCGTGCTGGGCGCTGCGTCGTCCGGGTTGGCAGGCAGGCCCGGATGACGACTGGCGTGAGGTGGACGGCTGGGATGAACTGACCCGCGCCCTGGCGCCATTCGAACGGCCGTTCTTCACCTCGGGGCGCGAGCCGCTGGCGCATCTGCACGAAATTTCCGCGCATCAGCATTGGACGGTGCGCTGCCTGCAGGCCGAGCCGGCGCCGCCGCGTGCCGAGATCATCGGCGCGCGCGGGCCGTTCGCGCTGGACGAGGAGCGCGCGCTGTTCGCGCGCATCCGCTGCGACGTGCTGGTGAGCAAGAACAGCGGCAGCGCCTCCACCGAGCCGAAGTTGCAGGTGGCCCGCGAGCTGGGCTTGCCGGTGCTGCTGCTGCGTCGGCCGCAGTTGCCAGCAGTGACGCACGAGTTCGCCGAGCTGGATGTGCTGTGGCAGGCGCTTCAGCGGCGAATGGATGGCTGCCGTCGCGGCTGAAGCCCCTCCCACAATGGGGGCAGCCTGTAGCGCGGGTGAAACCCGCCAACGTCGGTCTGGCGGGTTACACCCGCCCTACGCTTGCTGTTGCGCTGCTAGACTGCCGGCCCGTTCTGGAGACCGTCATGAGCCAAACACCCTACGCCCGCATCCTGTTCATCGGCCCCGGCCTTGGTCGTGGTGCCTCGGCCGAGCGTTTGCAGCAGCGTGTCGAAGCGCTGTTGGGTGAGGCGCATCTGCATGACAGCGAGCAGGACGGCTTCTGGCAGGCCATCGATGAGGCGCCGCGACCGCTGCTGGTGGTCGATCTGGAGCCACGCGCCGATGCCGCGCACCGCGATTGGCTGCGCGAATGTATCGCCGAGCGCGGTGATGGGGCAGATGTGTTCGTGGTCTGCACGGCGCTGGAGGATGCCTGGCTCGAGGGCCTGGGCGCGCTGCTGGAGCAGCGTGACGCGCACATTCCTTGTAGCGACGTGCCGCCGGTGCCGGCGCATCACGCCTGGTCGCAGATTCCGTCCCATGCGCAGCGCCTGCTGTTATGCAACGGCCCGCGCTGCACGCGCAAAGGCGCGCTGGGCCTGTGGAAAACCTTGCGTCAGCGGCTCAAGGCGGCGGGCAGGCTCGAGTGCGAAGGCGGTGTGCATATCACCCGTAGCCAGTGCCAGTTCCCCTGTGACTTGGGGCCGACCGCGAGCCTTTATCCACAGGGCGAGTGGTACGGCATCAGGGACGAGGCGGCGGTGATTCGCCTGGTCGACGAACGCCTGGTAGCGGGCAGGGCGCTACCGGAGTTGCGTATCGACGAGCAGGCGTAACGTTGCTGCCAGTCAGGACGAACGCCCGTGATTGCCTTGCAGGATCGCGGCGTTTTCACCTGATCGAGCAGCCGCGGATGCTCGCGAGTCAGAGCGTATCGCGGACAAGTCCGCTCCCACGGGATGCAAGCTCTCGCAGCGCTGGCGCATTCGTTCTTGTGGGAGCGGACTCGTCCGCGAAGCGTTGGTTCTAGGGGCTATTTATCTCGCGGCAGACGCCGCTACAGGCGAAGCTCGCCTTGACTACCCTCCGCATGGGTGGTCATATCCGCCCCGCTTCAGGTGTCTCACGCCGCCGCGCGTGAGGTGAAACGGGAAGTCGGTTGAAGTCCGACGCTGCCCCCGCAACGGTAAGCGAGCGACCGCATCGATACGCCACTGTGCGCCACGCGCATGGGAAGGTGATGCGTTCATGACCCTCGCAAGCCCGGAGACCGGCCTGGAGTCGTTTTTTGTCTGGCAACCCGCGGTGGGCGGGCGTTGACTCCAGTCGGGCGACCATGCCCTGTCTGCTGTTGCGCATTTTCCATCGGATTGCCGTGCCTCTTCCCGACGATGGAACATTTATGGCGCGCCACTTCCGCTTCAATCAATCCTTCCCGAGCGTTTCGGTCGCAGAACCCGTACGGCTGCTTTCCAGGCTGCGAATGTCGATAATGTTATGTTATAACAGTAACATTTCATCCATCGATTCTCCGCGCAACACTGGAAGTTCTGCCGTGCAAAACCCTGTACTTCGCTGCACCTGGCCGCTGGCCCTGCTTTGCAGTGGCATGGCGTTGGCCAACGAGGCCGTCGACCTGCCCGAGCTCACCGTCCACGCCAAGGCCGCCGAGGAGGGCGAGAGCAACCTGCATACGCCCACCAGCAGCGGCTCGCGCCTGGAGCTTTCGGCCCTGCAGACCCCGGCCAGCACCACCAGCTTGAGCGGCGCCGAGGTGCGTGGGCGCAACAACCTGACGGTGCAGGATGCGGTGACCCGCACGCCCGGCATCAGCGATATCGGCACCCCCGGCAATGGCGGCACGGCGCTCTCGGCGCGCGGCTTCACCGGCCACTCGGCGACCATGCAGCTGTACGACGGCACCCGCCAGTACGTCGGCGCCGGCACCGTGACTTTCCCGGCGGACACCTGGTCGGTGGCGCGCATCGATGTACTGCGCGGCCCGGCCTCGGTGCTCTACGGCGAGGGCGCCACCGGCGCGGTGATCAACGTGGTACCGAAGAAGCCCTTCGCGGGCGAGATCCGCAATCAGCTGCGTCTCGGCTACGGCAGCGACGACCGTCGCCAGGCGGCGCTGGACAGTGGCGGTTCGCTGAGCGACGCGCTGAGCTATCGCTTCAACGTTAACCAGCAGGCCAGCAATGGCTGGGTCGACCGGGGGGATTCGGACAGCGTGGCGATCAGCGCCGCCCTGCGTTGGGACGCCAGTAACGACCTGAGCTTCACCCTGTCCCACGACCATGGCGACCAGAACCCGATGCGTTACCTCGGCACGCCGCTGGTCGATGGCAAGTACCGTGAGAGCCTGCGCGAGCGCAACTACAACGTCGCCGACGCCGATATCCGTTACAACGACCAGATCACCCGCCTGGTCAGCGATTGGCGCATCAACGACGCGCTCAGCGCCAGCAACCAGCTCTACTACATCAAGACCCAGCGCTACTGGCGTAACGCCGAGGCCTATCGCTGGCAGCCGGGCGATACGGTCGAGCGCAGCGAGTTCTACCGGATCAAGCACACCCAGGAGCAGGTCGGCGACCGCCAAACCTTCACCCTGGATCACGCCCTTTTCGGCCTCGATAGCCGCACCGTGGTCGGTGTCGACTACAACCGCATCCACTTCGCCCGCCAGTACGACTTCGCCAGCAGCTTCAGCGACAGCGTGCCGCTGGCCGGCTCCGGTGGCGGCCAGTACCAGAGCACCGATCCGCTCGGCTACGGCCCGCGTGAGCGCAACCTGGCGCGGCAGTTCTCGCTGTTCGCCGAGAACCGCACCCAGCTCACCGAGCGCCTGTCGCTGGTCACCGGCGTGCGTCGCGACCAGGTGCATATCCAGCGCGACGACCTGGTCGATGGCAGCAGCGCCGACCGCAGCCTGAGCGGCGACAACTGGCGCGCCGGCCTGGTCTTCGCGCTGACCCCGGAGCTGTCGCTGTACGGCCAGTACGCCACCAGCAGCGAAGGCGTGAGCAACCTGCTGACCCTCAGCCCGAGCCAGCAGCAGTTCGACCTGAGCGAAGCCAGGCAGACCGAGATCGGCCTCAAGCAGGCGTTCTGGGGCGGGCGGGGTGAGTGGACGCTTGCGGCGTATCACATCGTCAAGAAGAAGCTGCTCAGCCGCGAAACTCCGGCTGCGCCCACCGAGCAGATCGGCCAGCAATCCTCCGATGGCCTGGAGGCCACGCTGGAGCTGGCGCTGGGCCAGGGCTGGCAGGTGTCGGCCAACGCCGCCCTGGTGCGCGCCGAGTACGACGACTTCGTCGAAGGTGGCGGCGACCGCAGCGGCAATCGCCCGACCGACGTGCCCAGGCGCACCGCCAACCTGTGGCTGAACAAGGATCTGGGCAGCGGCGTGGACGCCGGCATTGGCGCGCGTTATGTCGATGCGCGCTACGCCGACAGCGCCAACACCGCCAAGGTGCCTGGCTACACCGTGGTCGACGCCAACATTGGCTGGCAGGTGCTGAGGGATTTACGCCTGGGTCTGGAGGCGAACAACCTATTCGACCGCCAATACGCCACCAGTGCCAGCAGCGACGGCGGGCAGTGGTACTTGGGCGCGCCGCGCTCGTTCTTCGTCACTGCGGACTACAGCTTCTGATGGATCGTCTGCGCCTGCGCCAACTTGCCTGGTCCGCGGATGGGCAGCGACGGCTGCTCGACGGCATCGATCTGGCGGTCGGCAACGGCGAGCTGGTGGGGCTGATCGGCCCCAACGGCAGCGGCAAGACCAGCTTGCTGCGCTGCGCCTATCGCTATCAGCGGCCCAGCGCCGGCGATGTCGAGCTGGACGGCGAGGCGCTGTGGCAGCGCCCGCCGCGCTGGAGCGCACAGCGCGTGGCGGTGGTGCTGCAGGAGTTTCCGCAGGATTTCGGTCTGCGCGTGCAGGAGGTGGCGGCCATGGGCCGCACGCCGCACAAGGGTTTGTTCGACGGCGACGATGCCGAGGATCGACGCCTGGTCGACGAGGCGCTGGCCCGCGTCGGTCTGAGCGACCTGGCGCAGCAGCCCTTCGCCCACCTGTCTGGCGGCGAGAAGCAGCGCGTGCTGCTCGCCCGTGCCCTGGTGCAGCAGCCGCAACTGCTGATCCTCGACGAGCCGACCAACCACCTCGACCCGCGTTACCAGCTGGAGCTGCTTGGCCAGATCAAGGCGCTGGGTCTGGCGACGCTGGCCAGCTTCCACGACCTCAACCTGGCGGCGGCCTTCTGTGATCGCCTCTGCGTGCTCGACCAGGGCCGTCTGGTGGCCATCGGTACGCCCGCCGAAGTGCTGACCGCCGAGCTGCTGCAGCAGGTGTTCGGCCTGCAGGCGTTGGTCGATACCCATCCACTGGCGGGGCACCCGCGCATTACCTGGATTGTTTGATGAAGCGTTTACGCACGGCTGAACCTGTAGGAGCGAGCTCTGCTCGCGAATCCTGGGAAAAGACAAAAGCTTCGCGAGCAAAGCTCGCTCCTACACTCGTTGGCGCAATCCTGCTAGGGCTGATCAGCCCCGCCTGGGCTGCCACCGTCACCAGCTGCGACCGTCAGGTGACCATCGACCACCCGCCCAAGCGGGCGGTCAGCCATGACGTCAATATGACTGCCATGCTCCTGGCCCTGGGGTTGAAGGAGCGCATGGCCGGCTACACCGGTATCAGCGGCTGGAAGACCCTCGATCCTGACATGCGCGAGCAGCTCGACGGCCTGCCGGAGCTGGCCGCGCGCTACCCGTCGCTGGAGAATCTGCTGGGTGCCGGCAGCGATTTCGTATTCGCCGGCTGGAACTACGGCATGCGCATCGGCGGCGAGGTCACCCCGGCCAGCCTGGCGCGCTTCGATATCCCGGTGTACGAATTGAGCGAGTCCTGCGCGCACGTGTCCCCCGGCCGTGTCGCCAGCCTCGAGGATGTCTACGGCGACCTGCGCAACCTCGGTCGCATCTTCGCCGTCGAGCCGCGCGCCAATGAACTGGTGCAGGGCATGCAGCGACGCGTGGCGGCAGTACAGGCGCGCCTCGGCGAAGCGCCGGCGCGGCCGCGCGTATTCGTCTACGACAGCGGCGAGGATGTGCCCTTCAGCGCCGGACGCCTGGGCATGCCGCAGCCGCTGATCGAGGCGGCCGGTGGGCGCAACGTAATGGACAGCGTGGCGGCCAACTGGATGAAGGTGGGCTGGGAGTCTGTGGTCGAGCAGGACCCGGAGCTGATCCTGATCGTCGACTATGGTGAGCGCACCGCGGCGCAGAAGCGCGACTTCCTGCTGCAGCACTCGGCGCTGCAGGGGGTGACCGCGATTCGTGAGAAACGCTTCGTGATGCTGCCCTATCTGGCGGTCACGCCGAGCCTGGATAACGCCGCCGCCATCGAAACCCTGGCCGCCGCGCTGCATCCCGAGGCTTTCGACCAGTGAGCCGTTATCGCCTGTTGCTGGTTGGCCTGGCCGTGCTGCTGGCATTGTCTTGTGCGCTGTCGCTGGCCTTTGGTGCGGCCAGGGTCGAACTGGAGCAGGTGCTGGCGATCCTTGCCGGGCACCTGTTCGGCATCACTGCCGAAACGCCGGTCAGCGTCGGCCAGGACAGCATCGTCTGGCAGCTGCGCGCGCCGCGGGTGCTGCTCGGCGCATTGGTGGGCGCCGGGCTGGCGGTGGTCGGCACGGTGCTGCAGGCGGTGACGCGCAATCCGCTGGCCGACCCGCACCTGCTCGGCGTCAGCTCCGGCGCCGCCTTCGGCGCGGTGGTGGTGGTGCTGTACCTGGGCGAGTTCGCCGGGCTGCTCAGTCTGCCGCTGGCGGCCTTCGTCGGTGCGCTGGCGAGCATGTTGCTGGTGCTGGCCATCGCCAGCCGCAGTGGCCGTCTGCACAGCGACCGTTTGCTGCTGGCCGGGGTGGCGGTGTCCTTCGTGATGATGGCGGCAAGCAACCTGCTGCTGTACCTGGGCAACCCGCATGCGGCCAGCTCGGTGCTGTTCTGGATGCTTGGCGGCCTTGGCCTGGCGCGCTGGGAGCTGCTCTGGCTGCCGGCGTTGTGTCTGGCCCTGGCGCTGGCGGTGCTGCTTGGTTTGGCTCGCGCGCTGAACGCGCTGATGGCCGGCGAGCAGAGCGCGGTGAGCCTCGGTCTGGAGCCGCGCCGCGTGCGCCTGTTGGTATTCGTGGCGGCTTCGCTGCTCACCGGCGTGCTGGTGTCGCTGTCCGGCGCCATCGGCTTCGTCGGCCTGATGCTGCCGCACGTGGCGCGCTTTCTGGTCGGCGCCGAGCACCGTCGCCTGCTGCCGGTGGCGGCGCTGCTGGGGGCGCTGTTCCTGGTCTGGGTCGATGTCGCCGCGCGCACCTGGCTGGCGCCGCAGGACCTGCCCATCGGCATCGTCACCGCCGCCATCGGCGGGGGGTTCTTCGTCGCGCTGCTCAGGCGCCGCTAGTCGCCCGAATCGAACCTGGGCAGGCCGGCCAAGTCATCTGCTTGAGACTCCATGGCTGGGGAGGAGGGCTGATCATGCTGGCGCAATTACCCACCGCGTTTCGCGATCTGCAAATTCCGCTGCGCCTGAAACTGTGGGACGGCAAGCAGATCGACCTGGGACCCAGGCCGCGGGTGACTTTGGTGGTCAAGGACCCCAGCCTGGTCACGCAATTGGCCCACCCCAGCCTGGATGCACTGGGCGCCGCCTATGTCGAAGGCCGCGTCGATCTGGAAGGTCCCATCGAGGACGCCATCGAGGTGGGCGATGCGCTGAGCACCGCGCTGCTCGGCGACCAATCCGTACCTGTCGAGCCTTACGCGGCGCACGACAAGCGCAGCGATGCCGAGGCCATCCGCTATCACTACGACCTGTCCAACGATTTCTACCGCCTGTGGCTGGACCGCGACATGGTCTATTCCTGCGCCTACTTCAAAACCGGCCAGGAGAACCTCGACCAGGCCCAGCAGGGCAAGCTGCGCCACCTGTGCCGCAAGCTGCGCCTGCAGCCGGGTGACAGGCTGCTCGATGTGGGCTGCGGCTGGGGTGGCCTGGCGCGCTTCGCCGCGCGGGAGTACGAGGTTGAGGTCTACGGCATCACCCTCAGCCAGGCGCAGCTGGAACTGGGCCGGCAACGGTTGGCCGAAGAGGGCCTGGAAGCGCGGGTGACCCTGGCGCTGCTCGACTACCGCGACCTGCCGCAGGATGGCCGCTTCGACAAGGTGGTCAGCGTCGGCATGTTCGAGCACGTCGGCCATGCCAACCTGCCGCTGTATTGCGAGCGGCTGTTCGGTGCGGTCAGGGCTGGCGGTCTGGTGATGAATCACGGCATCACCTCGCGCTTCACCGATGGCCGTCCGGTGGGCCGTGGCGCTGGCGAGTTCATCGACCGCTACGTGTTCCCGCAAGGTGAGCTGCCGCACCTGGCGACCATGGCCAGGGCGATCAGCGAGGCCGGGCTGGAGATTGTCGACGTGGAAAGCCTGCGCCTGCACTATGCGCGCACCCTGCACCTGTGGAGCCAGGGGCTGGAGCGACGACTGCAGGAAGCCGCGCAGTGGGTGCCGGAAAAGTCCCTGCGCATCTGGCGCCTGTACCTGGCCGGCTGCGCCTATGGCTTCCAGCACGGCTGGATGAACCTGCACCAGATCCTTGCGGTGAAGCCGCGCGAAGATGGCGGCCACGATCTGCCGTGGACCCGCGCTGATCTTTACAGTTGATGGGGTAACATGCGGCTCGTCTTGATCCCGCGAGCCGCCCATGCCCCTGTCGCTGCGCCCCCGCTACCGCGTCCTGCTCACCGTGCTGGCGATTGTCGCCGGCCTGCTGCTGAGCCTGTGGCTGGGCGGACGCTATGCCGAGCGGCGCGCCTGGGACGAGCGCAGTGTCGAGGCGCGCGGGCAACTGCAGCTCTACGCCCAATCCATCCGCACGCTGGTCGAACGCTTCAGCTCGGTGCCCGAGGTGCTGGCGCTGGACAGCGACATCCGCACCCTGCTGCGCGCGCCGCATGATCGCCAGTTGCGCCTGGCGCTCAACCAGCGCCTGGAGCGCCTCAATGCCGCAGCCGGGTCTACCGTGCTGTACCTGCTCGATGCCCAGGGTGAAACCCTGGTGGCCAGCAACTGGCGGGACTGGAGCAGCTTCGTCGGCAACAACTACGCCTTTCGCCCGTACTTCCAGAACGCCGTGCGCGATGGCGGCGCGCGCTACTTCGCGGTGGGCGTGACCACCGGGATTCCCGGCTACTTCCTCTCCCATGTGGTGCGTGGCGACGACGGCGAGCTGCTCGGTGTGCTGGTGGTCAAGCTGGAGCTGGAAGAGCTGCAGCGCGAATGGGTCGGCCAGCCCGGTGTGCTGTTGGTCGCCGACAGCTATCAGGTGGTGATCCTCAGCAACAAGCCGATCTGGCGTTTCCGCGCCTTGCAGGCGCTTGACGAGCGTGCGCTTGCCGAGCTGGTGCAAGTGCGCCGCTACGCCGAGCAGGCCTTGCAGCCGCTGGCGCACCAGGTGCACCGGCAGATCGACGCCGATGCGGACTGGGCCCGCGTCGATGGCCCCGACGGCAATCGCGACTACCTCTGGCAGCGCCTGTACATGCCCGAAGAGGGCTGGACCCTGCATCTGCTCAGCGAGCCGGCCGGCCTGGCCGACAGCGTGCGCAGCTATCGTCTGGCCGCCGCCGGGGTGTGGATGACCTTGGCCTTCCTGTTGCTGTTCCTCGCCCAGCGGCGCAAGAACCAGCGCCTGCAGGCCGGCATTCGCGAACGCCTGGAGCGCGAGGTGGCGCTGCGCACCGCCGAGCTGCGCGAGGCTCAGGACGGGCTGGTGCATGCCGCCAAAATGGCCGCGCTGGGGCAGATGTCGGCGGCCCTGGCGCACGAGATCAACCAGCCCCTGACCGCCCTGCAGATGCAGCTCGGCAGCCTGCGCCTGCTGCTCGACAGCGGTCGGCCGGAGGCGGTGCGTGACGGCCTGCAACGCATCGACGGCCTGCTGCAACGTATGGCCGCGCTGACCGGTCACCTCAAGACCTTCGCCCGCAAAACCCCGGCTGGCCTCAGCGAGCGCCTGGGTCTGGGCGACGTGCTGGAGCAGGCCCTGCAGCTGCTGGCGCCACGCATGCGCAGCGAGCAGGTGGAGTTGCGCACGCAGATCGACGCCGAGGCCGAAGTGCTCGGCGATGCCATTCGCATCGAACAGGTGATCCTCAACCTGCTGCACAACGCCCTCGATGCCATGGCCGATAGCGAGCCGCGCATCCTGCTGGTACGCATCGCCCGTGAAGACGACAACTGCCTGCTCAGCGTCGAGGACAGCGGTGGCGGCATCGCCGAAGAAACGCTCGGCCGCGTGTTCGAACCCTTCTTCACCACCAAGCCGGTGGGGCAGGGTCTGGGGCTCGGGCTGGCGGTGTCCTACGGTATCGTGCGCGATCTCGGCGGCAGCCTGGAGGCGCACAACGGTGAACTGGGGGCGGTCTTCACCCTGCAGCTGCCGGCAGCGCCTTGACGGCCTGTTAGCGG
>NZ_JADTQG010000031.1 GCF_016008875.1 Ectopseudomonas mendocina | reverse complement strand
CTCTCCCATAAATGGGAGAGGGGAGCCAAACGTGTACAACCTTAAGTGAACAGCATTGCTCGCAATGGCGCGGGCTTTGGTCTTCGGTCTTCGGGCGGAATCAGGCGATGCGGTAGTTCAACACGCTGTCCTGTTCCTTGAGCGTCTTGCGCAGGTCGGCGGGAATATTGCCGGCGCGTAGGGCCAACTCAAGGCGAATCTCTTCCAGGCTCTGGGCGAAGGCGCTCTGGTCGTCGACTTGAAGTTTGGCCAGGACTCGGCTGTATACGGTGCTGTCGCTCTCGTCGAGCAGGGCGAGAATGATGCTGCCGTCCGGGCGTGGCGAGCTGAAGCTGGCACGCAGCGGGTTGAACAGGTGATCGACGAGTTGCTGGTTGGTGAGTTCCAAATATCCCACTCCATCCTGATGGTTGGTCACCTTCGACCTCGGGATGGTGGATTGGTTCAGGCCGTGAGCGACTGGCGGGTACGCTCGATCACCTGTTGCAACGAGTCGTCGTTGTACTGGCCGGGATACAGGCGCTGGCTGTACTGGGCGATTCCGGTCTTGTCGACCAGGGTAAAGCTGAAGCTGCCCTTGCGCGTTGCCTGAATACGGCAGTCGAAAGGTGCGAAGGCGTGGGTCAGCGTGCTGATGGCTTTCTGGATCTGATGTTGAGTATTCATGTTGTTAGGTTTTCCTTAAAACGGTGTGCGCATCGATGCGCGCTTTGCTCCATGAGGTCGGCCGAAAAGCGGCCTGCTAGGTAAACCATTCGGAGCTTTATGGGCACGATAAAGTTCCATTGTTACGGTTCTTCGGCGTGGTCGGTACGTCGGAGGCAGGCAGAGAACAGCGCCGATAAGTGGCGAGTCGGCCTGGTCAGTCAGCAGGTGGGATCGGGGAGGGCGGCAGCGCAGGGTGCGCTAGACGTTGAACCGGGAAACCAGCGAGGAGGCGCTACGGCCTTTTTGACTTACAGCGTGGTACGAACGGCGCGAATGATACGCCATTGTTCAAGAGTTGACCAGAGCTATTTGCCGAGCTCATGCCCGGTCACCTTGGGGCTCGGATGGCGGATGCAATTTGCCGGTTGCTCCGCTAGGATTAGCCCACTTTTGCTTTCTTCACATGACGGTTTTCCATGAGTTATCAGGTTCTTGCACGTAAATGGCGTCCGCGCTCGTTCCGCGAAATGGTCGGCCAGACCCATGTGCTCAAAGCCCTGATCAACGCCCTGGACAGCCAGCGCCTGCACCACGCCTACCTGTTCACCGGGACCCGTGGTGTCGGCAAGACCACTATCGCGCGGATCATCGCCAAGTGTCTTAACTGTGAAACCGGTATCAGCTCCACGCCCTGCGGTACCTGCTCGGTATGCCGGGAGATCGACGAGGGGCGTTTCGTCGACCTGATCGAAGTGGACGCCGCCAGCCGCACCAAGGTCGAGGATACCCGCGAGCTGCTCGACAACGTGCAGTACTCGCCAAGTCGTGGCCGCTTCAAGGTCTACCTGATCGACGAAGTGCACATGCTCTCCACCAGTTCCTTCAACGCGCTGTTGAAGACCCTGGAAGAGCCGCCGCCTCACGTGAAGTTCCTCCTGGCCACCACTGACCCGCAGAAGCTGCCGGTCACCGTGCTGTCGCGCTGCCTGCAGTTCTCGCTGAAGAACATGCCGCCGGAGCGTGTGGTCGAGCACCTGACTCATGTTCTGACCGCCGAGAGCGTACCCTTCGAGGACGATGCGTTGTGGCTGCTCGGCCGCGCTGCCGATGGCTCGATGCGTGACGCCATGAGCCTGACCGACCAGGCCATCGCCTTTGGTGAAGGCAAGGTGCTGGCCGCCGATGTGCGCGCCATGCTCGGCACGCTGGATCACGGCCAGGTCTATGGCGTCCTGCATGCACTGATCGAAGGTGATGCGCGGGCGTTGATCGAGGCAGTGCGTCATCTGGCCGAGCAAGGGCCTGACTGGAACGGCGTGCTGGCGGAAATGCTCAACGTGCTGCACCGCGTGGCCATCGCCCAGGCCTTGCCGGAGGCCGTGGACAATGGCCAGGGTGATCGCGAACGCGTGTTGCAGCTGGCTCAGGCGCTGCCGGCCGAAGACGTGCAGTTCTATTATCAGATGGGCCTGATCGGTCGTCGTGACTTGCCCCTCGCGCCCGAACCGCGCGGCGGCTTCGAGATGGTCCTGCTACGGATGCTGGCTTTCCGCCCGGGCGGTGCCGATGACGCGCCAAAGGTCACGCTAAAGCCCTTGGGGATCAGCCAGGCCACTGCTGATTCCCAACAGAACCCAGTGGCCGGCACCGCTATGCCGGCTCCCGTGGTTTCTGCTCCAGCTGCTGTCGCCGCTGCACCTGTTCAGGCGCCTGTCGCTGCGCCGGCTGTTGAGCCCGGTCCCGTCGCTGCGGTTGCGAGCGCCGAGCCTGTGATGAGTGAGCCGGCGCCGAGTATTGCATTACCTGCAGCGCCAGCTGTCAGCCTGTCGCCAGAGCCAGAGCCAGAGCCAGAGCCAGAGCCAGAGCCAGAGCCAGAGCCAGAGCCAGAGCCAGAGCCAGAGCCAGAGCCAGAGCCAGAGCCAGCCGCTCCTGCGCAGGTCGTCGATGTGCCCTGGGCAACGGCCGAGGTGCCGGAGCCAGCCGTTGCTCCCGCTCAGCCTGTTGTCGCGCCGCAGCCAGAACCCGTTGCGCTGCCAACTGCGGCCGTTGTCGAGGCGGCTGCGAGCGAGGCCGTGCCGCTGGTGGTGGAAGCCGATGGCGGTGACGACGAACCACCACCCGGCGACTACGACTACGTCGAAATGGACGCCGAAACGCTCGACTACGACTTCGGCCAGCCCGAGGTCGAAACGCCTGTGATCGAAGAGCCCCTGCCGGCAGCCAAGCCCGCTACCGGTCTGGCGGCAGAATGGCTGTCGCTGTTCCCGCAGCTTGGCCTGGGCGGCATGACCGGCAGCATCGCCGCCAACTGCACGTTGATCGAGGCCAACGGCGACGACTGGCTGCTGCACCTGGACCCGGCACACAGCGCGCTGTTCAACACTACGCAGCAGCGTCGTCTCAATGATGCGCTGAACCAGCAGCAGGGCCGCAGCATCAAATTGCGTATCGAGCTATGCAAGCCTGAGCAGGAAACCCCGGCACAGGCTGCGGCGCGCCGCCGCGCCGAACGCCAGCGCAGTGCCGAGGCCTCGATACAGGCCGACCCGCTGGTACAGCAGATGATTCAGCAGTTCGCGGCCAAGGTGCGCGACGACAGCATCGAACCTATCGATACCCCCAGCTAGGTCGTTTTGACGACGGCCAGCACGCATTAGATTTCAATGACTTGTTAACCCCGAACGCCGAGGATACCGACATGATGAAAGGTGGCATGGCAGGCCTGATGAAGCAGGCCCAGCAGATGCAGGAAAAAATGCAGAAGATGCAGGAAGAGCTGGCCAATGCCGAAGTCACCGGCCAGTCCGGTGCCGGTCTGGTGAGCGTGGTGATGACCGGTCGCCACGACGTCAAGCGCATCACTCTGGACGACAGCCTGATGCAGGAAGACAAGGAAGTGCTGGAAGATCTGATCGCTGCTGCCGTCAATGACGCGGTGCGCAAGGTCGAGCAGAACAGTCAGGAAAAGATGTCCGGCATGACGGCGGGGATGCAGCTTCCCCCCGGCTTCAAAATGCCTTTCTGACAGGCCTCGTGCCGTCCAGTCGACGCACATGGCTGCGTTGCCGGCGGACTCGGAATCCTCATGTGCTCCAGCACACTGCGGTTCCTCGTCCGCCCGCGCCTTGCCCTGCACGCCGCCTGATCGCCACTCTTACGGAGTCGATCGTGCAGGTGAGGCTGAAGACGATCCGTTTCGGTGTGTAGCCCGGATGTAATCCGGGTCGCTTGTATGCCCTGTTTCCCCGGATTGCATCCGGGCCATCAACCTGTAGGAACGCCATGAGCTTCAGCCCCCTGATTCGCCAGTTGATCGACTCCCTGCGCATCTTGCCCGGTGTGGGGCAGAAGACGGCGCAACGCATGGCGCTGCAGTTGCTCGAGCGCGATCGCAGTGGCGGGCAGCGTCTGGCGCAGGCGTTGAATGCGGCGATGGAGGGGGTGGGGCACTGCAAGCGCTGCCGCAGCCTGAGCGAAGACGAGCTGTGCCAGCTGTGCCTGGACGAGCGCCGCGACGACAGCCTGCTGTGCGTGGTGGAAGGTCCAATGGATGTGCATGCGGTGGAGCAGACCGGCTATCGCGGTCGCTACTTCGTGCTCAAGGGGCACCTGTCGCCGCTCGACGGCCTGGGGCCGGAAGCCATTGGCATTCCCGAGTTGCTCGAACGCATCGATGCCGGTGCGTTCAGCGAAGTGATCCTCGCCACCAACCCCACGGTGGAAGGCGAGGCGACAGCGCACTACATCGCCCAGATTCTTGCGGGCAAGGGCCTGGTCGCCTCGCGTATCGCTCATGGCATGCCGCTGGGTGGCGAACTGGAGCTGGTCGACGGCGGCACGCTGGCGCATGCGCTGGCCGGCCGTCGGCCGATCAGCCTGTAAGCTTTGTCCCGTCGCACCTGTGGCTGGCCTGGCGCTTACTTGAGGCCGCTGAATTGTGGGGCGTTCTCTCGATAATGGTTCAACGCATCGACCAAACGTTCGGCCTGTTCGCGCTCAGCCAGGCGAAACGTGCGCAACGTCGTGCCGTCCAGGTGCTGTAAGCGAACCAGATAGTCGTCGCGTTGCTGGTATAGCACCACCGGCCCCAGGCTATTGAAGTAGATACGCTCGCCGATGTCGCTCGGCGTGCTGGCCTCGCCCTGCTCGCGAAAGCCCAGGTAGCGGCTGTCCAGGTACAGGGCGTCGGGATGGGTGATCTCTTTCTGCTGCAGCGCAGCGGTGTGTATCGCTTCATAGGCCTGCGCCTCGGAGAGCGGTTGCGCCCGGTAGTCCAGGTTCGCGGCGCAACCGGCCAGCAAGCAGGCAATCAATGCAATCCGGATAATTTGCATGGTGCATCTCCTCGGCAGTCGCATGGCGTCGACGACCATCTGCTGCCAAGATGGCGCCTCACCCCCGGATACGGTACTCCCGTGATCGCTGCTTCCCTGCGCCGTACTTGCCTATGGCTCCTTCTAGGGGCGCCTTGCACTGCCTTCGCCCAATGTCCGACCGGCCAGATGCAGATATGCCTGGGTTCGTGCATCTGCATTCCCGACCCGATACGCATGCGCGAGGACGGTCTGAATATGGCTTCGGCGCGCCTGGAGGCCTGGCTACTGCAATCGCGCCAGGCCACGTTGAATGCCGGAACCGAATCCATGCCGTTGATGATCCGTGCGCAGCTCTCGTCTTTTTACGACAGCGAGCTGCTGGACGGGGTTCGCTTTCGCGCCGGCACGACCGAGGAAATGGATGCTGCCAGCGTCCTGCTGCAGAACCCGGATGTACAGGCTGTGACGCTGGTTGACGTCGTGGTTTTCCGCAGCCGCGAGGCGGCCGAGGGCGATGCAGCGCTCTGGGCGCATGAGCTGTGGCATGTGCAGCAATACCGCGAATGGGGCACGGCCGAATTCGCCCGCCGCTACACACGCGACTTTAATTCGGTCGAGGAACCTGCCTATGCGATGCAGGCGCGGGTGAGAAGGGCGCTGCAAGAGTGAATTAAAACGCTCGCTTGAATACCAAGCAAGCGCTAGGTTAGGGTGGCCAAAACAATAACGGGAGTTACCCGCATGGCCGCCCCTCAGTCGTATTTCGATGAGTCTCACCAACTGGTTCGCGATTCCGTCCGACGTTTCGTCGAGCGTGAAATCCTGCCGCATATCGACGAATGGGAGGAGGC
The DNA here is from genome assembly GCF_016008875.1 of Ectopseudomonas mendocina. Lineage (GTDB taxonomy): Bacteria > Pseudomonadota > Gammaproteobacteria > Pseudomonadales > Pseudomonadaceae > Aquipseudomonas. Next base: position 9,116 of record NZ_JADTQG010000031.1, on the reverse strand, counting down.
CGAGGAGTTCCCGCGTGAGCTGTATCTCAAGGCAGGTGCCGCGGGCATTCTTGGTATCGGCTACCCCGAACAGTATGGCGGCAGTCATGAAGGTGACGTGTTCGCCAAGGTCGCGGCCAGCGAGGAACTGATGCGCAGTGGCTCGGGCGGACTGGTGGCCGGGCTCGGCTCGCTGGATATCGGCTTGCCGCCCATCGTCAAGTGGGCCAGGCCCGTCGTGCGCGAGCGCGTGGTGCCGCAGGTGCTGGCTGGCGAGAAAATCATGGCGCTGGCGGTGACTGAGCCTTCCGGCGGCTCTGACGTAGCCAATCTCAAGACTCGCGCGGTGCGCGAAGGCGACCATTACCGCATCAACGGCAGCAAGACCTTCATCACCAGCGGCGTGCGTGCCGATTACTACACGGTGGCGGTGCGCACCGGTGGCGAGGGCTTTGGCGGCGTCAGCCTATTACTGGTGGAGAAGGGCACTCCGGGTTTCACCGTTGGTCGCAAACTGAAGAAGATGGGCTGGTGGGCGTCCGACACGGCCGAGCTGTTCTTCGACGACTGCAAGGTGCCGGTGGACAACCTCATCGGTGTGGAGAACGCCGGCTTCGCCTGCATCATGGCCAACTTCCAGAGCGAGCGCCTGAGCCTGGCGATCATGGCCAACATGACCGGGCAACTGGCGCTGGAGGAGTCGATGAAGTGGGCGCGCGAGCGCCAGGCGTTCGGCAAGCCGGTGGGCAAGTTTCAGGTGCTCAAGCACCGCCTGGCCGAGATGGCCACGCAGCTCGAAGTCTCCCGCGAGTTCACCTATCGTCAGGCCGCGCAGATGGCGGCTGGCAGAAGCGTGATCAAGGAGATCTCCATGGCCAAGAACTTCGCCACCGATATCGCCGACCGCCTCACCTACGATGCGGTGCAGATTATGGGTGGCATGGGTTACATGCGAGAAAGTCTGGTCGAACGCCTGTACCGCGACAATCGAATCCTTTCCATTGGCGGTGGCACGCGGGAGATCATGAACGAGATCATTGCCAAGCAGATGGGGTTGTAGCTGCTGGCGTAGGAGGGGCTTCAGCCGCGATTAGCCTAAACGAGACGAAAAAGCTCGCCGCTGAAGCGCCTCCTACGGAAATCGGTGATCAGGACGCTACCTGGCTTTGCGCGGCCTGGCGCAGGCGGGCGATATCGCGCTGCGGTGGGGCGCCGAACAGGCGGCTGTATTCGCGGCTGAACTGCGATGGGCTTTCATAGCCTACGCGGTAGCTCGCCGCGGCCGCTTCCAGGTTGTCGCACAGCATCAGGCGGCGAGCCTCCTGCAGGCGCAGTTGCTTCTGATACTGCAGCGGGCTGAAGGCGGTGACGGCCTTGAAGCGGTGATGCAGGGTCGAGGGGCTCAGGTTCACCTCGCGGGCCAGCTCCTCGATGCGCAGCGGCTGGTCGAAGTTCTTGCGTAGCCATTCGATGGCCCGGGAGATGCGCTGGCTCTGGCTGTCGGCTATCACCACTTCATGCAGGCGATGGCCCTGCGGGCTGAGCAGCATCCGATAGAATATCTCGCGCAGAGCCAACGGCGCCAACATGGCGATGTCGCGCGGGGTTTCCAGCAGGCGCAGCAGGCGAATCACAGCGTCCAGCAGGCGCGGGTCGAGACGGTCGAGAAACAGCGCGCGTTGCGAGGCCGCGTCTGGCGCCGGGATGGGTGGCATCTCGGTTAGCAGGCTGCTGATCATGGCCGGATCGATCTCCAGCGCGAGGCTCAGGTACGGCGCCTCTGGACTGGCCTCGATCACCCGGCCAGTGACCGGCAGCATCACCGAGGCCACCAGATAATTGAGCGGATCGTAAACATAGAGCTCGTCGCCCAGGCGGATCTCCTTGCGACCCTGCGCGATGATGCACAGACAGGGATCGTAGAACGTCTGCATCGGCAGGCTTGGCGAGGTGGCGCGTGCCAGTTTGAGGCCCGGAATGGCTGTCAGGTGCAAGCCGTCGTCAGGCACGAAGCGCTCAACCAGGCGAGCCAGTTCGTGGCTGAGTTCAGCGAGTGGGGTATCGAGGGTTGCAGCGGTAGCAAGGGGTGACTGCATGATGAGCCTCCTGGAAGTCAGCGAAGCCTAGCCAGGTTTTTCAGGCAAGTCATGAGGGGTGGCAGGATTAGGCAAATATTTGCCAGTAATGGGCAAATGGCGGGTGATACAGAGTGTTTCAAGCTGTCTGGCAACTCTGTGCACCTGCCTGATGCAAACTCTGGGGTCGCAGTTTTAGGCAAGAATCTGCCAGTAATCGACTAACGCCTTAGTGACCTTCCTCTTAATCTCTGTAGCCATCGCGCCGTTCCTCTACGTCGGCTCGAAGCCACGCATTAGCGATGTACCCGCTTAGCGGTGCCCCATCTGTCAATCAAGGAGCCAACCATGTCCGCTAGATGGTTGATCGCGCCACTGACGCTACTGCTGCTAGCCACGGCCTGGCTCGATTCCCGAACCGCCGGCGAAGCGGCTTTCGCCGAGCCGCAAGCGGCCCCCCACGTATTGCAGCGAAATGCTGCCGGTCTGTACTGATTCAATTCCAGGAGGTTGCCATGAGCATCATTCACCGTATGACCATTCGCGCCCGCCCTGAACGCTCGATCCGTTTGGGCCAGTGTCTGGCCCGGCTGGACGAAGTAGGGCGCGACCTGCCCGGTTGCATGGGCCTGCGCGTGTTCTCGTTACGCAGTGGCCCGCTGACCTGGCAGGTGGAGGGGCAATGGCGCTCGGCGGCGGCACGAGACGCGTTCCTCGGCAGCGAAGGTCTGCGCCTGGTGTTGGCGCAAGCGATAGATGAGGGGCTGTTCGCTCATCTCGAATGTACGGTAGAGCTGCAGCAGCAGGTCGCTTGAGGCCATATCCAGAACAGCAGAGGCGCCTGCCTTAGCCGCTCGGCTTGCCTTTATGAATTTATCTATATAGATTTTCATGAAATTAATTGATTTAAATTTCATGAGTCGTCTATGTTTCGCCACGCTAGTGAGCACGTCGACAGCTACTACGCCCATGGCTGCAGGGATCGACTGACGCTGTATCCAGCTCTGCAGGAGCACCTGCAGTGCGATGTGTTGGTGATCGGCGCGGGTTTCAGTGGTCTGCATACCGCTCTGCGCCTTGCAGAAGCGGGGCGGCGAGTGATCGTGCTGGAGGCCAGCCTCGTTGCCTGGGCGGCCTCCGGGCGCAATGGCGGGCAAGCGATTCTTGGTTGGTCCTGCGATATGCCGCCGTTGGAAAAGGCCCTCGGCCTCGAGCGTGCCCGCCACCTGTGGGACGGTATGGCCTGGGCGGCCCGCGAGCTACGTGAACTACCGCAACGGCATGGCTTCGATTGCGATTACCGCCGTGGGCACCTATGGACGGCAGTGTTGCCCCGTCGCGTGGCACTGCTGCATGAATGGCAGGAGCAGGCCGCCTATAAATGGAGGCACCGCGCGCTGCAATTCGTCTCCCGTGAGCAGATGCCGGAGTGGGTCGCCAGCGACCGCTACCAGGCCGGTCTTTACGATCCCGAGGCTGGGCATCTCAACCCGCTCAAGCTGGCACTGGGTCTGGCCGAGGCCTTCGTTCGCGCTGGTGGGCAGATCTTCGAGCAGAGCCGTGCGCTGAGCCAGGATAAGCAGGGCGACGGCTACCACGTGCGCACCGAGCAGGGCAGCGTGCAGGCCGATCAACTTGTGCTGGCTTGTAACACCTATATCGACGATCTGGCGCCACGCCTGGCGCGGCGTATTTTGCCAGTCGGCACCTACCAGATCGCCACCGAGCCGCTGGGCGCCGAGCGTGCCGAGGCATTGCTGCCGCGCAACGCTTGCGTCACCGACAACCAGTTCGTCCTCGATTACTTCCGCCTCACGCCGGATCACCGTCTGCTGTTCGGTGGTGGCTGCACCTACATGGGCGGCCTGCCAAAGGACATGGCTGCTGCCACGCGACCTTTCCTCGATCGCGTCTTCCCGCAGCTGGCAGGCGTAGCCATCGACTTCGCCTGGGGCGGGCATATCGATATCACCCGTGCGCGCACCCCGGATGTCGGCGGCGAGGACGGCCGCTATTGGCTGCAGGGCTTCTCCGGTCATGGCGTATTGCCGACCATTGCGGCTGCGCGAGCGGTCAGCGATGCCATCCTCGGCAATGGCGATGAACTGGCGTTGTACCGGCAGCTGCGCAACCCTGAATTCCCATTCGGCGAGCGTCTGGCGGCGCCGCTCGAGGCCATCGGCAAGGCCTGGTACCGACTGAGAGACAGCTTCTGAAATGGACAGCCCTGAGATGGACAAGAATCTGGAAATGGCGGCCCTCGCCGTGCTCATCCACGACCTGCGCAAGCACAAGAAGGTCACCCTCAACGAGCTGGCCGAGCGCATCGGCCGTTCGGTGGGCTTTCTTTCGCAGGTCGAGCGTGGTCTGTCGCGCCCGACGGTGGAGGATCTGACCGCCATCGCCGAGGCGCTCGACGTACCGACCACCTATTTCTACAGCCTGCCCAAGCCCAAGGCGCTGGACTGGGTTACCCGGCCGGACGAACGCCGCACCCTGTACCTGGCCGGCGGCATCACCGACATCATGGCGTCGCCCACCCTGCAGGGCGCCTTCATGGTGGTCGACAGCCTGCTCGAGCCAGGCGCCAGCAGCGGCGAGCGGCAGATGAGCGACCGCTCCGAGCAGGCCGGCTATGTCCTCGAAGGCCAGCTGACACTCTGGCTGGGTGAGGACGAACAGAGCGCCACCCTGTATCCCGGCGATGTTTTCCAGGTGCCGAGCTATGCGCGCCTGCGTTATGCCAACCAGGGCGACACCCCCGCGAGGGTGTTGTGGATCTACACCTGACCTCCCGTGAATCGGAAATAACTACAATGAACGCCACCCGAGTCGAGCTGCTCGACGAAGTCCGTCAATTCCGCCAGGCCCACCCCGAGGTGCGCTTCGTCGACCTGATCTGCCTGGACATTCCCGGGCATTTCTATGGCAAACGCTACCCCATCGAGATGCTGGAGAAGGTCGCTGCCGGCAGTGCCCTGAAGTTGCCGCAGAACTGCGTGCTGCTCGGCGCCCAGGGCGGGCTCTACGAGATCGGCGACTACTGCTTTCATGACGGTGACCCGGACGCGCCACGGCGCTTGATTCCCGGCACGCTCAAACTGGTGAATTGGGAGCGCCAGCCGCTGGGGCAGATGCTGATCAGCTCCGATGGCACCGAAGCGCCCATCGAGTTCGAGCCGCGCGAGGTGCTGGCGCGGGTGGTGCAGCGCCTGGCTGCACGTGGCATTCGGCCGGTGGTGGCATTCGAGCTGGAGTTCTACCTGTTCGACAAGACGCTGAAGGAGGGGCTGCCGCAGTACCCGCGCGATGACGTGAGCGGTGATGCCGATGACCAACCGAACATGCACATCGAGCGGCTCTCGCGCTTTGCCGACGTGCTCGACGACATTGCCGAGACCGCGCGGCTGCAGGGCATCGATACCACGGTGATCACCGCCGAGATCGGTCCTGGGCAGTTCGAGATCAACTTCAGCCACAGCACCGACCCGATGCAGGCAGCCGACTGGTCGGCGCTGTTCTGCCGGCTGACCCGAGGCGTGGCGCTGAAGCATGGTCATCGGGCCAGCTTCATGGCCAAGCCGTACCTGCAGTATCCGGGCAGCGGCATGCATATCCATGTCAGCCTGTACGACGAGGCTGGCGACAACCTGCTGGCCCGTGACGAGCAGCGACCGTTGCGTCATGCCGTGGCCGGCTGCCTGGAACTGTTGCCGGAGCTGATGCCGATCTATGCGCCGAACCACAACAGCTACCGCCGCTTTGGTGCCCAGGTGAACTCGGCGAGCAAGGCCAGCTGGGGCTTCGAGGATCGCGATGCCTGCGTGCGTATTCCCGAGTCGGACGCACGCAACCTGCGCCTGGAGTTCCGCCTGCCGGGCGCGGACGCCAACCCCTACCTGGTACTGGCGGCGCTGCTGACCAGCATCGAACAGGGCCTCAATGCCAGGATCGAGCCCATCGCACCATTGAATGACGACCGTCAAAGCGGTGTCGGCTTCCCCAACGACATGCTCGACGCCGTACGCCGTATGCAGGCCAGCGAGCGCGTCGCGGCCGGCCTTGGCAGCGAGTTCGTCATGGTTTATTGCGAGAACAAACGCCAGGATCACCTGGCCTTCATGCACGACATCAGCCCGCGCGAATACCGCTGGTACCTGTGATGTCACGGAGCGAAGGAGGCGACATGAACCACTCGAAAACCGCACACTGGCAGGCCCTGAGCCAGGCTCATCACCTGGCGCCGTTCAGCGACTACAAGCAGTTGGCCGAAAGAGGCCCGCGCATCATCACCGAGGCCAAGGGCGTGCACCTGTGGGACAGCGAGGGCAACAAGATCCTCGATGGCATGGCCGGCCTGTGGTGCGTGGCCGTTGGCTATGGCCGCGAGGAACTGGTCGAAGCCGCCGCTACGCAGATGCGCCAGTTGCCGTTCTACAACACCTTCTTCCAGACCGCGCACCCGCCGGTGCTGGAACTGGCCCACGCCATCTCCCAATTGGCGCCGGCCGGCATGAACCACGTGTTCTTCACCGGCTCCGGTTCCGAAGGCAACGACACCATGCTGCGTCTGGTACGCCACTACTGGGCGTGTAAGGGCCAGCCGAATAAGAAAATCATCATCGGCCGCGAGAACGGCTACCACGGCTCCACCGTGGCCGGTGCCAGCCTCGGCGGCATGAAGTTCATGCACGAGCAGGGCGATCTGCCGATCCCGGGCATTGCGCATATTCCGCAGCCGTACTGGTTCGGCGAGGGCGGCGACAAGTCGCCGCAAGAATTCGGCATCTGGGCCGCCGATCAGTTGGAGCAGAAGATTCTCGAGCTGGGCGAAGAAAACGTCGCCGCCTTTATCGCCGAGCCGATCCAGGGCGCCGGTGGGGTGATCATCCCGCCGGAGACCTACTGGCCGCGCATCAAGGAAATCCTCGCCAAGTACGACATCTTGTTCGTTGCCGATGAAGTGATTTGCGGTTTCGGCCGGACCGGCGAGTGGTTCGGCAGCCAGTACTACAACCTCAAGCCCGACCTGATGACCATCGCCAAGGGTTTGACCTCGGGCTACGTGCCTATGGGCGGGCTGATCGTCAGCGACAAGGTGTTCGAAGTGATTGAGGCGCATGGCGACTTCAACCACGGCTTCACCTATTCCGGTCACCCGGTAGCGGCTGCGGTGGGCTTGGAGAACCTGCGCATTCTCAAGGAAGAAGGCATTGTCGAACGGGTGAAGGCAGAAACCGCGCCCTACCTGCAAAAACGTCTGCGCGAGCTGGCGGATCACCCACTGGTGGGCGAAGTGCGCGGCGTCGGCATGCTTGGCGCCATCGAACTGGTGCAGGACAAGGCGACGCGCAAGCGCTTCTCTGGCGATGTGGGCGTGGGCATGGTTTGCCGTGGGCACTGCTTCAACAATGGCCTGATCATGCGCGCGGTGGGCGACACCATGATCATCGCGCCGCCGCTGGTGATCAGCCAGGCGGAAGTGGATGAGCTGGTGGAGAAAGCGCGCAAGTGCCTGGATCTGACCTGGGAGCAGGTCCGTAGTCTGGCGTAACGCTTGATTCGCGGCTGAAGCGGAATGCCGCCCAGCCGCTCCTACAGGCATAGCTTTTGCGTAGGAGCGGCTTCAGCCGCGAAGGAGGATGAGCAAGAAAACCCCGCGACTGTTACCGGTTGCGGGGTTTCGTTTTTTCAGCCGCTTACTTGAGGCTGTTCTTCAGCATCTGCGCGGCCTGGTCCATGGCACTGCGTACCGCCGGCACTTCAGCCAGGACATTGAGCAGGCCGTAGTCGTGGATCATGCCGTTGTAGCGTACGGCGGTTACCGGTACGCCAGCGGCGTTCAGTCGGCGGGCGTAGGCTTCGCCTTCGTCACGCAGCACGTCCATCTCGGCAGTCTGCACCAGGGCCGGCGGCAGGCCTTTGAGCTGTTCCAGGCTGGCGCGCAACGGCGAGGCATGGATCTCGTTACGTTGCTTCGGGTCGGTGGTGTAGTTGTCCCAGAACCATTCCATCATTCCGCGGGTCAGGAAATGGCCTTCGACGAAATGGTTGTAGGAGGCGTTGTTGAAGTTGGCGTCGGTCACTGGCCACAGCAGTACCTGGGCGCGCAGTTTCGGCGTACCGGCTTCCTTGGACTTGATGGCGACCACGGCAGCCATGTTGCCACCGACGCTGTTGCCGGCCACCGCTAGGCGCGAGCCGTCGACACCGATCTGGCTGCCGTTGTCGGCCACCCATTTGGTGGCGGCATAAGCCTGGTTGATCGCGGTCGGATACTTGGCCTCCGGCGACGGCGTGTAGTCGACATAGATCGCGGCTGCGCCGGAGCCCACCACCAGGTCTCGGATCAGGCGTTCGTGGGTCGGATAATCACCCAACACCCAGCCACCGCCGTGGAAGAACATGAAGCCCGGTAGAATGCCGCGAGCACCTTCAGGACGTACCACCTTGAGGGTGAGTGGCTGACCATTTACCTGGATTACCTTGGTGTCCACGATGATGCCGGACAGATCCACCTCGACACTGGCCTGAGCGCCCACCAGCACGGCGCGGGCTTCTTTCGGCGAGAGGGTTTCCAGCGGCTGGCCACCACCAGCTGCCAGGGCATCGAGGAAGCCCTGGGTGCTGCGCTCCACGCCGGGGCTGCCGGCGGCGAAGCTGCTGTTGATGGCCAGGGCGAGCAGCCCGGCGGTCAGAGTGCGAGAAATGTTCATGGTCAAACTCCTTTCGATCAATTGGGCTGCTGGCTGTCAGTTCTGGTTGGTGCAAACGCTGGAAAGTTGCTCGTAGCTGAGGGTTTCCACCTCACCCGCACTGTTGCGGTAGGTCATCTGTGCCGTGACCACTTCGCACTGGGCGCTATTGGGCACGTCGATGGAAATCACCTTGGCGATATCCAGGTTCTGGCCGTAGCGGTAGGGCGTGGCCTCGGCGCTGTGGGCGAGGGTGGTGAGCGACGCGCTGAGAGCGATGGCGGTCAGTGCGGTGGCGAACAGGGTGCGGGTTTTCATGGTGGTTCTCCTATTGGCGCCGCGCTCGAGCTATGGCTGCGAGCGCTGG
>NZ_JADTQG010000030.1 GCF_016008875.1 Ectopseudomonas mendocina | reverse complement strand
TGGCCCTGGTGGGGGGGGGGCGGACTTGTCCGCGAAGCTGTTAACCCATTCGCGGACAAGTCCGCTCCCACAGTCCGCCGCTACAGCCAGCTCTCACAGGCCTTTCTAAAAAACGCATCGTCGCTACAACCGATCCGCCAGCGCCTTGGGTACCGGCACCGGGAATTCCAGCAACTGCTGGGCGAACGCCTTGCCCTGCGGGTCGATGCGCAGGCTGGCGACGCCACCACCGCCCAAAGCGTTTTCCAGCAGGAAGTTGAGGCTGTGGCTGCCCGGCAGATACCAGCGGCTGACGCGGCCCTGCTCGGCGTCCAGGGTATGCGCCATCCAGTTGGCCACGGCTTCGGGCGTCAGCGCAGCGGCTATCCACGCCAGGTATTCGGGCTTTCTCGCCATCACGCCGATATTGCTGTGGTTGCCCTTGTCGCCGGAACGGGCCACGGCCAGGCGGAGCAGCGGTACGGCAGCATCGGCTTCACCCATTGGTACGGGCAGAGCGGCTGGCGCACGAAGCTGGGCTGGGTCGAAGGTATCGATCTGCGGCAGGGCAATCGGCTGGCGTTCGCCGTCGATTTCGACGCTCAGGGCGCAGGCGCTCTTGTCCACCAGGAAACTGAACAGGCGGATCACCGGGTAAACGGTGGGGCGGCCGCCGACGATGCCGGTCAGGCCCGGCGCCATGCCGGTGGCAGCCTGGGCGATCTCGCGTGAGAAGAGGATCAGCGCCTCCTTCTTGGCATGCCGTGCGGCGATCTTCACCACCACTTCGCGGCTGTATTTGCGGTGAGCATGGACGCCATAGGTGGCTTCGCTGCCGAGCAGCTCGACGCTGACTTCCTGGTAACGGCCCCAGCCGCGCTCGGCGAACATCTCTTCAGTCTTGTTGATGATCGCCTGGCTGACTCGTTCGGCCTTGGCCACGGCATCGATGCCGGCCAGCAGGAAGCTGGCGGTGCAGCGGAAACCGTCCGGGTGGGTGGCGCTGACCTTGTACTGATCGGTGGGCGGCAGGCCACGTGCGCCCTGAAGCAGCACGCGGTTGTCGCTGACTTGGCTCAGCTCGACCAGGGTGAAATCGCAGATCACATCCGGCAGCAGATAGGCGCGTGGATCGCCGATCTCGTAGAGCATCTGCTCGCCAACGGTAAAAGGCGTGACCAAGCCGCCGGAACCATCCGGCTTGGTCACGACGAAACGGCCATCGTCCTCTACCTCGACGATGGGAAAACCGATGTGCTCGTAATCCGGCACGTCGCGCCAGTCGGTGAAGTTGCCACCGGTGCACTGCGCGCCGCACTCGATGATGTGCCCGGCCAGCGCGGCCTGGGCCAGCTTGTCGTAGTCGCTCCAGGCCCAGCCGAACTCGTGCACCAGAGCGGCGCTGACCACCGCGCTGTCGACCACGCGGCCCGTGATTACGATATCGGCGCCCTGTTCCAGCGCGGCGACGATGCCCGGTGCGCCCAGGTAGGCGTTGACCGACACGCAAAAGGGCGGCAACGCGGCGCCGGTGAACATCTCGCGGGTGCCGGCTTTGACCAGCTCGCCGAGCTTCGGCTGCAGGTTGTCGCCGTGCAGCACGGCGATCTTCAGGTTTACCCCGGCCTGCTCGCAGGCGGCGCTCAGGGCCGCGGCGCAGGCCATCGGGTTGACCCCGCCGGCGTTACTGATGACACGAATGTTTTTGGTCGCCAGCTCGCCGAGCAGCGGCGCAAGCACCTCGACGAAATCGCGGGCGTAGCCGTCATCCGGCTTCTTCATGCGGGCGCCAGCCATGATCGACATGGTGATCTCTGCCAGGTAGTCGAACACCAGGTAATCCAGCTCGGCGCCGCCAACCAGTTGGGCGGTAGCGGTGGAGGTGTCGCCCCAGAACGCGGAGGCGCAGCCGATGCGTACGGTTTTGCTCATTGGAATTGGCCCGTCACACATTAAGAAGGTGCGTCGACATTACCAAGCAAGCGCTTGGTTGAAAAGTGTCGCGCTAGGGTGATTCGGCCAAAAATGCGCCCAAGCGCTTGCTTGGTCAGCTGCTGCCGCATACATTTCATCAAGCAAGACAAGCACTTGCCGGCAGCATGAAGAATTCATCAGAACAATCGCCGAGCAGGGCAAGCAGGGGAGAAGTCAGCGTGGATGAACACAAGGCCCAGGCCGTGATGCAGGAGTTGGTCGACAGTGGCCAAGTGACCGATCCGGACAGTGCCCGCGGCAAGCTGTTGCAGATGGCCGCCCACCTGTTCCGCAGCAAGGGTTACGAGCGCACCACGGTGCGTGACCTGGCCGCGGCCATCGGTATTCAATCGGGCAGCATCTTTCATCACTTCAAGAGCAAGGATGAGATCCTGCGCTCGGTGATGGAGGAAACCATCATCTACAACACCGCCCTGATGCGTGCCGCGCTGGCCACTGCGCAGGGCACCCGCGAACGTTTGCTGGCGCTGATCCGCTGCGAGCTGCAATCGATCATGGGCGGCACCGGTGAGGCCATGGCAGTGCTGGTCTACGAATGGCGTTCGCTGTCGGAAGACGGCCAGGCGCAGGTGCTGGCACTGCGTGATACCTACGAGCAGATCTGGCTGGCGGTGCTGGGCGAAGCGTGCGAGGCCGGGTACTTCAATGGCGATCCCTTCATTCAGCGGCGTTTTCTCACCGGCGCACTGAGCTGGACCAACACCTGGTTCCGCCCTCAGGGGCCGATGACCCTGGACCAGTTGGCTGAAGAGGCATTATCGCTGGTGTGCAAGGACCTCTGAGCCGCTTCGGAACCGGGGCAAAATCCGACCGGCGCAGGCGTCATCTGCCGTGGCAACGAGTCGGCTGGCGCTGCGCTAATGCCTTAAATTGAGGCTATCGTCTGCTATCAGACAACAAAGTGCTGACGCCATAAAATCTATCTGGTCGGTCAGAAGAGACTCGGGTAGGCTGCACTCCACTGGCAGAAGGAATTGAGGATTCGAGATGCGGCATATGCGGCGCTGGGTTCATGGATGTGTGGGTGCCTTGTGTCTGTTGCTTGCCGGTTTTCTTTGCGCTGCCGAGGTGGTCAAGGTCGGCGGCGCGCATTTCCCACCTTATGTGATCAAGTCCAACCTGCAGGAGTCGAGCGGGCTTCTGCCGCAATTGCTCGAGGCGCTCAATAACGCGCAGAGTGAATACCACTTCACCATGCTGCCCACTGCCATCGTGCGCCGTTTCGGCGACCTGCAGCGCGGGCGTATCGACATGGCGATATTCGAGAATCCCGAGTGGGGCTGGCAGGATATCGACACCGAAGCCATCGACATGGGCCTGGAGGATGCCGAGCTATTCGTTGCCAGAAGCGAGGAACTGCGCGGCCAGCAATACTTCGAGCAGCTCGCTGGCAAGCGCCTGGCACTCTACCGGGGTTATCACTACGGTTTTGCCCAGTTCAACAGCGATCCGGAGTTCCTCACTACCACCTTCAACGCCAACCTCGGCCATTCGCATGACAGCAATCTGCTGATGGTGCTGCGCGGGCGAGCCGATGTCGCGCTGGTCACTCGCTCGAACCTTTACGATTTCATCAAGCGTAATCGCGATCATGCACGCCAGTTGCTGATCTCCGAGCGAATCGATCAGGTGTATCGCCATCACGCGATGATTCGTCGCGGTGCGCCGATAAGCCCTGAACGCTTCACTGCGTTGCTCGAGCAACTGCGGGTCAGCGGCGAGCTGCAGCGCATCTTCTCGCCTTACCGAATTGCCGTCATGCCAGCCTTAGCGGGTAACTCAGAAACGAAATATGCAGCAGATTGACCGCTGCATGCAGCACGATGGCCAGGCTGATGCGGCCGCTGTAGTGAAAGGCCAGGCCATAGCCCAATCCCGCACAAGTCGCCACCACGGCGAATAGCGCACTGAAAGGCAAGTGGGCTGCGCCGAACAGGCCAGCCGTCAGCAGCAAGCCGGGCCAGGTACCCAGACGTTTGACCAGCGCCGGTTGCAGCACGCCGCGAAACAGCAGTTCCTCCGCCAGCACCGCCACGCCCAGGTTGACTGCCAGCCACAGCAGCAAGCCTTGCGGCCATTTCGGTTGCCAGGCGACCAGGCCCAATGCGATGGCCGATACCGGCACCAGCAGCAGTGTGGCGAGGCACGCCAGCCCTGCGTATTCCAGTGATATGACGGGCCGGCGGGGTTGCCCCAGCCACCAGGCCAGCAGAGCGGTGCCCAGCAGCAGCTTGTCCCAGGAAAGACGCAGACCGTAGGGCGCAGCATCGGCGCTGATGAGGCGCGGTTGCCACAGTTGCCAGGGGCTGAACCCCGGTACGAGGTGTGCCGCCAGGGCGATGCCGCCGAGCAATATCAGGGGCAGCCATAGCCAGTTCGGCAGATGTCGTTCGCCGACCAGCAGGAACACGACGAACAGGCTGCCCAGCAGCAGGCCGACGGGCTCGATGAAGCCTAGCCCCGTGCCCAGGGCGAGGGTAAGCGCGGGGAATAGCAAGCGCAGATGCAGGGGCATGGCACCTTCTCCTAGGAAGGCGCGCAGTCTAGCAGGCTGTCTGCGCAGGCGAGGGGAGTGGACGCGCCTAGCGCTGGCGCTCGCGCGCGTCCTTGGCTTCCTGCTCGATGGCGCGTTTACGCATGCGTTCGAGTTGGTCCTCGCTCAGGCGCATTTTCTTGGCGCTGCTGCGCAGCACCAGCAGGCTACCGATCACCGAGCCGAAGACCAGTACCAGCAACAGCCAGACATACCAGGGCATGACGAGTCCTCACGGGGTAATTGAGCCTTCACCATACCCCGCGTTCGGAGACTTGTCAGTTGGCCTGTAGCGCCACGGCTTGCAGATTGCTCTCGTCCTTGAGCCGCACGCCACTCAGTTGCAGGCGCAGCGCCTGGCGCGTCAGGTAGTCGAGCTTGTGCGCGGCCAGCTCATAGGGCAGCCCTTCCGGGCGCACGTTGGAGATGCAATTGCGCGCGCTGTCCGGGCAGCCCAGTCGCGGCGCGTAGGTGAGGTACAGGCCCAGGCTGTCCGGCGATGTCAGGCCCGGACGCTCGCCGATCATCACGATCACCAAGCGGGCGCGCAGCGCTTCACCGATACCGTCGCCAATCGCCACGCGCCCTTGCTCGGCCAGCACTACAGGGGTGTTGGCCCAGTCGGTATCGAAGCGTTGGCGAAAGGCCTGCAGCAATGGCAAGGCATGGCGCTGCACGGCGATGGCCGACAGACCGTCGGCCAGCACGATGGCGATTTCTGGCGCAGGCAGTTCGTGTTGCAGTTGCACCTGGCAGTCGCCGTGCAGGTGACGGCCATGATCCGGTCGCAGCAGGTAGGTCTGGCGGTCTTCGGCGTTGCTGCGCACTTTCAGCGCGCGAAAACCGGCTGTGTGCAACTGATGCCTGAGCTCGGCGAAGTCCAGCGGGCGATGCACGGCGTCGCGCGCCTGGGCGTGGGCCAGGCCGAACTTGAGCACCTCGCGAGTGGGCAGGCTGCAGCCGACGCGGCCGAGGGCGATGCGCGCCGAGGTGTGCGCGCGCAATTCGTCCCAGGGATTGTGCTGGATCAGGTCGTCGGTCATCACGCGGCTCCCGAGATATGCGGCAGTTGCTTGAGCAGGAGGTGGCCGCGGCCGATCTCGCGCAGGCGGCCGGTCGGTTCGGTAATGGCCATGCGCGCCAGCCAGGCATCGAACTCCGGGGCGCGTTTCAGGCCCAGCACGCTGCGCAGGTACAGCGCATCGTGGAACGAGGTGCTCTGGTAGTTGAGCATGATGTCGTCGGCGCCCGGGATGCCCATGATGAAGTTGATGCCTGCCGCGCCGAGCAGGGTGAGCAGGCTGTCCATGTCGTCCTGATCGGCTTCGGCGTGGTTGGTGTAGCAGACGTCGCAGCCCATCGGCAGGCCGAGCAGCTTGGCGCAGAAGTGATCCTCCAGGCCGGCGCGGATGATCTGCTTGCCGTCGTAGAGGTATTCCGGGCCGATGAAGCCGACCACGGTGTTGACCAGCAGCGGGCGGAACTCGCGGGCCACGGCGTAGGCGCGGGCTTCGCAGGTCTGCTGGTCGACGCCATGGTGGCCACCGGCCGACAGCGCGCTGCCCTGGCCTGTCTCGAAGTACATGAGGTTATCGCCCAGGGTGCCGCGGCCGAGCGACAGCGCGGCTTCGTGAGCCTCACGCAGGATCGCCAGGGAGACGCCGAAGCCGGCGTTGGTGGCCTCGGTGCCGGCGATGGACTGGAACACCAGATCGATCGGCGCGCCGGCCTCGATGGCCTGGATCTGCGTGGTGACATGGGTGAGCACGCAGCTCTGCATGGGGATTTCGAAGTGCTGGCGCACCTCGTCCATCATCTGCCACAGGCGCATCAGCGTCGGCAGCGAGTCGCTGGCAGGATTGATGCCCACCGTGGCGTCGCCCGAACCGTAGAGCAGGCCGTCGAGCATGCTGGCGGCGATGCCGCGCACGTCGTCGGTGGGATGATTGGGCTGCAGGCGCACGGCCAGATGACCGGGCAGGCCCAGGGTGTTGCGAAAACGGCTGATCACCTGGCATTTGCGTGCCACCAGGATCAGATCCTGATTGCGCATCAGCTTGCTCACGGCGGCGACCATCTCCGGCGTCAGGCCTGAGGCTACGGCCGCCAGGCGTGCGCTGTCGGTCTTTTCCAGCAGCAGCCAGTCGCGCAGGTCACCCACGGTCAGGTGGCTGATCGGGGCGAAGGCAGCGGCATCGTGGCGGTCGATGATCAGGCGGGTGACTTCGTCCTGTTCGTAGGGGATGAGCGCCTCGTCGAGAAAGCGTTTGAGTGGCACCTCGGCCAGGGCCAGCTTGGCTGCCATGCGCTCTTCGTAGGTGGCGGCGGCCAGCCCCGCCAGGTAATCGCCGGAGCGCGCCGGGCTGGCTTTGGCCAGCAGCGCCTTGAGGTCGGCGAAGCGATAGACCAGGCTGCCGATGGTGGTCTGGTAGGACATGGCTGCAACCCGTGGCGAAAAGGATGTGCTTGCCGTGCAGCGCTCATGCCAGGCCTGGATTGCCGAGTGCGCACAGCCTCTGGCGCGTGCCGGTCGTATCCGGTGAATGAAAAGGGTGCAGAGGAGGGCTCGATGCACCCACCTGGCGCATCTGCGTGTGATGGCTGTCACATGATGGCAACCTGGCACTGTTTGAATGACGGCTTTCCGAACGCACGGGGAGGCCGTTCGTGACCCATGCCAGAGCGCTGCAATCGCTGATGCGGGACGTCAACCCGCTAGCCGCATCGACCAGTATCAACGAGGTCGCCGACTTGTTCCTGGCGGCCGAACATCGCGCTTTCCTGTCTCTGCCGATAGTGGACGGAAACAATCGGCCGCTTGGCCTGGTCAGCCGTGTCACGCTGCAGGACATCTTCATGCAGCGCTTCGGACGCGATCTGCGCGGCCGTCACCCGGTTGGCGACGTGATGAATACCGCACCGCTGATCGTCAGCCTCGAAGCAAACCTGGAGGAGGCTTCCAAGCAGGTCACCGCCCAGCTGCAGTATCCGATCACCGAGGACTTCATCCTGATTAATGCTCAGGGCGAGTACTGCGGTCTGGGCACGGTACTGGACCTGCTCAAAGCCATGGAGGCGCGCGTTGCTCAGCGCAACCGCGTGCTGCGCCAGGCACTGGTGGACCTCAAGGAATCCCAGGCGCAACTGCTGCAGTCGGAAAAGATGGCATCGCTCGGGCAGATGGTCGCCGGCGTCGCCCATGAACTGAACACGCCGCTGGGCTACGTGAAAAACAACGTGCAATTGCTGCGCGAGCTGAGCGAGCCGCTGTTCGAGCTGGCCGCCGCCCAGGCGCGGCTGGGTCAGTGTCTGAACGACCCCGATTGTGACGAGGCGAGCCTTGCTCAGGCATTGCAGGCTGCCGAGCAGGCTCGCCAACAGGCCGCGCCGGAGCTGCTCGCCGAGGACCTGCAGCAGCTGTATGGCGACACCCTTTACGGCCTGGAGCAGATCGCCGAACTGGTGGTCGGTCTCAAGGATTTCGCCCGTCTCGATCGCGCCATGAGCGAGGAAGTCGACCTCAACGACTGCATCCGCAGCGCGCTGCTGATCGCTCGCAATAACATCAAGGACAAGGCCGAAGTGGTGCAGCAACTGGGTGAGCTGCCGCGTATCGCCTGCGCGCCATCGCAGATCAACCAGGTGCTACTCAACTTGCTGACCAACGCCGCCCAGGCCATCGATGGCATGGGGCGCATCCAGATTCGCAGCTGGGCCGATGCCCAGGGCATCCACGTCTCGCTGCAGGACAACGGCCGTGGTATGCCGCCCGAGGTCATGGCGAAGATATTCGATCCCTTCTTCACCACCAAACCGGTCGGCCAGGGTACCGGCCTGGGGCTGTCCATCAGCTACAAGATCGTCCAGGACCATGGCGGCCAGATTCGCGTTGCCTCCGAGCCGGGGCGAGGCACGCGCTTTCTCATCAGCCTGCCACTGCCCGCCACCGTCGCCATGAAAAGGAGCGCCTGATGTCCGCACCCGTTCGCATCATGTTCGTCGACGACGAGGAGCGCATTCTGCGCAGTCTCGCCCTGCAGTTTCGCCGCCATTACGAGGTGCTGACCGAAAGCGACCCGCTGCGCGCGTTGCAGCGCCTGCGCGAGGAGCAGATTCATGTGCTGGTCAGCGATCAGCGCATGCCGCAGATGAGCGGGGCGCAGCTGCTCGCCGAAGCGCGCGAGATCGCGCCGAACACCTTGCGCATTCTGCTGACCGGTTATTCCGATCTGGATGCCGCGGTGGAGGCGTTGAACAACGGCGGCATCTTCCGCTACCTGACCAAGCCCTGGGATCAGCAGGAAATGGCCTTCACCCTGCGCCAGGCGGCTGAACTGGCCGTGCGCCAGGCGCAGCCGCTGCGAACCGTCGCCAGCGAGCAACTGAGCGCGCCGCTGACCCTGCTGTTGCTCGACGACGAGCCGGATACGCTCGGCGTCGTCGGCGACTTCTGTGTCGCGGGCGGGCATCGCCTGCTGCGTGCGCGCAACCTGGCCGAGGCCATGCTGCAGCTCAACAACGAGCGCGTGGACATGCTGGTCAGCGACCTGAAACTGGCCGGCGAAGACACCGCGCCGCTGCTCAAAACCTTGGCGCAAGCCCATCCACGCCTGCTCAGCCTGGTGGTCACGCCCTTTCAGGATACCCAGGCGCTGCTACGCCTGGTCAACGAGGCGCAAATCTTCCGCTATCTGCCCAAGCCGGTTCGCCGTGGTCTGTTCGAGAAGGGCCTCAAGGCCGCTGCCGAGCAGGCCCTGATCTGGCGCGCGCAGCCGCAACAGCTGGTCACCCGCCTGGCCGAGGTGCCGCGTGACGAGCGCGAACAGGAGAAGGTGGGCAGCCTGATGGGCATGCTCGGGCGTCTGCGTGAGCGTTTGATTGCCTGATCGGCTGGCTGCCCTTAAGCGTTTTCGCGGCTGAAGCCGCTCCTACGAGGCTGTGGCTATCTGTAGGAGCGGCTGGGCGGCACTCCGCTTCAGCCGCGATTCCTTTGTGCCGAAGCCAACGCCCCGGATTGCATCCGGGCTAGGGGCTGCTGATGGCAGGGCTTCAGCCGCGACCAGTGCCGGCGAGCTTTACGCTACAATGCGCGGCGTTTTTTCATCTGTCCGAGACTTGCCCATGCCCGCCTGCCAAACTCCGATCATCGTCGCCCTCGACTTCCCCAGCCAGGATGCCGCTCTGGCCCTGGCCGATCAGCTCGACCCGGCGCTTTGCCGGGTCAAGGTCGGCAAGGAGCTGTTCACCCGCAGCGGGCCGCAGGTGGTCGAGGCGCTGCAGGCCAAGGGTTTCGAGCTGTTTCTCGATCTGAAATTCCACGACATTCCCAACACTACGGCGATGGCGGTCAAGGCCGCGGCGGAAATGGGTGTGTGGATGGTGAACGTGCACTGTTCCGGTGGTCTGCGCATGATGGCGGCCTGTCGCAACGAGCTGGACAAGCTGGCGGGTGCCAAGCCGCTGCTGATCGGCGTGACGGTGCTGACCAGCATGGAGCAGCAGGACCTGGCCGGCATCGGTCTGGATGTGCCGCCCCAGCAGCAGGTGCTGCGCCTGGCCGGTCTGGCCGCCGAGGCCGGGCTCGATGGCCTGGTCTGCTCGGCGCAGGAGGCCCGCGCGCTGAAGGTCGCGCAGCCACGCCTGCAGCTGGTGACACCGGGCATTCGTCCTGCCGGCAGCAGCGCCGATGATCAGAAACGCATCCTCACCCCGCGCCAGGCGCTGGAGGCCGGCTCCGATTACCTGGTGATCGGCCGCCCGATCAGCCAGGCTGCCGACCCGGCGCAGGCCTTGGCTGCTGTGGTCGCAGAACTGCGCGCCTGAGCCCTGTAGCCTGGATGAGATCCAGGGCGGCCTGGCACGCCGTCCGATCTTTACCGGATTTGATCCGGGCTGTCCGCTGATCGCAGCGCCGCGCTGGTGGAGTCGCCATCAGTGCCCTGCATGACCCACCACTCTAGAGTCTAATAGTGCTGCTCGCCGTCTGGCTTGCTGGCTAGACTCCTCGCCAATTCAACACGAATCGCTGCGAGGAAGCAGACATGAGCATGACGTTCTCCGGCTTGGTCGCCTTGGTCACCGGCGGTGCCGCCGGCATTGGCCGTGCCACGGCCCAGGCATTCGCCGCCGAAGGGCTGAAGGTGGTGGTTTCCGACGTGGATGTGGCAGGCGGTGAGGGCACCGTCGAGCTTATTCACGCGGCCGGTGGCGAGGCCTGCTTCGTGCGCTGCGACGTGACCCGCGACGCCGAGGTCAAGGCGCTGATGGACGCCACCGTGGCACAGTATGGCCGCCTCGACTACGCCTTCAATAACGCCGGCATCGAGATCGAGCAGGGCAAGCTGGCCGATGGCAACGAGGCCGAGTTCGACGGGATCATGGGCGTCAACGTCAAGGGCGTGTGGTTGTGCATGAAGCACCAGATTCCGCTGCTACTGGCCCAGGGCGGTGGTGCAATCGTCAATACCGCATCGGTAGCCGGTCTCGGGGCGGCGCCGAAGATGAGCATCTATGCAGCATCCAAGCATGCGGTGATCGGCCTGACCAAATCCGCGGCGGTGGAATACGCGAAGAAGAAAGTCCGCGTTAACGCGGTGTGCCCGGCGGTGATCGACACCGATATGTTCCGCCGCGCCTATGAAGCCGATCCAAAGAAGGCCGAGTTCGCCGCCGCCATGCACCCGGTCGGGCGCATCGGCAAGGTCGAGGAAATCGCCGCCGCGGTGCTCTACCTGTGCAGCGACCATGCGGCTTTCACCACCGGCCATGCGTTGGCGGTCGATGGCGGCGCTACCGCAATCTGATGGCTCTAGCACGGTAGTCTGCAAGCAGGCTAAGGTTGGCACGCAGGGCCACTGTCAGTGGTGGCCTGACTGCGCAAAATCCTGCCAGGTTCAACTGGAGCGATAACAATAATGACCGCCGATCCCTTGCTGACGTTTTTCCTTCCCGCTGCGCTGGGCATCATCATGCTCGGGCTTGGCCTGTCGCTGAGCTTGGCCGACTTCGCCCGCGTGGCCAAATTCCCCAAGCCGGTGCTGATCGGCCTGGCCTGTCAGTTGCTGCTGTTGCCGCTGGCCTGCTTCTTCCTGGCCAAGGCATTCGGTCTGGCGCCGGCGTTGGCCGTCGGCCTGATGCTGCTGGCGGCTTCGCCGGGCGGCACCACGGCGAACCTCTATAGCCACCTGGCCCATGGCGACGTGGCGCTGAATATCACTCTCACCGCGGTCAATTCGGTGATCGCGATTCTGACCATGCCGCTGATCGTCAACCTGTCGCTGGCGTACTTCATGTCCGCCGATCAGGCCATTCCGCTGCAGTTCGCCAAGGTGGTGCAGGTGTTCATCATCGTCCTCGGCCCGGTGGCGATCGGCATGTGGTTGCGCAGCCGTTTCCCGGCGTTCGCCGAGCGCATGCAGAAGCCGGTGAAGATCGTCTCGGCGCTGTTCCTGCTGCTGATCATCCTCTTGGCGGCGGCCAAGGACTGGCGCACCTTCGTCGACTACGCGCCTTCGGTGGGTGGTGCGGCGCTGGCCTTCAACCTGCTGAGCATGGCGGTAGGTTACTGCGTGCCGCGCTTGCTCAAGCTCAACCTGCGTCAGGCGATCGCCATCGCCATGGAAATCGGTATTCACAATGGCACCCTGGCCATCGCCCTGGCGCTGAGCCCGGCACTGCTGAACAACCCGACCATGGCGATTCCTGCGGCCATCTACAGCCTGATCATGTTCATCACGGCGGCGTTGTTCGGGTTGTGGGTCAACCGTGTGCATGGCGCGGAACTGGCCGAGCCGGTGGCGCAAGGGGAGAGGGCCTAGAGCCAGCGAGAGTGAGAGAGGCTTTGCCTGCGATGATCGCGGCTAAAGCCCCCTCCCACTTTCGACGGAAACCGTAGCCCGGATGCAATCCGGGGCGGCCTGGCAGAGCGTTCCCGGATTGCATCCGTGCTACAGAGAATCTACCGCTTGCCCCAGTTCAGCACGGCCAGTGTCAGCAGGCCGGCGACGATGCCCCAGAACGCCGAGCCAACGCCGGCCAGGGTCATGCCGGAAGCGGTGATCAGGAAGGTGATCAGTGCCGCTTCGCGCTCGTTGGGCTCGCTCATGGCCTGGGTCAGGCCGCCAATGATCGAGGCGAACAGTGCCAGCGCGGCGATGGACAGGATCAGCGCTGCCGGCAGCGCTGCGAACAGCGAGGCCAGGGTGGCGCCGAAAATGCCGGCGATGGCGTAGAACACCCCGCACCAGACCGCAGCGGTGTAGCGCTTGCGCGGGTCTTCATGAGCCTCCGGGCCGGCGCAGATGGCGGCGCTGATGGCAGCCATGTGAATCCCGTGGCTGCCGAACGGCGCCATCAGAATCGACACCAGGCCGGTGCTGGTCAGCAGCGGCGAGGCCGGCACGTCATAGCCATTGGCGCGCAGTACGGCCATGCCCGGCAGGTTCTGCGAGGCCATGGCGACGATGAACAGCGGAATGCCGATGCTGATCGCTGCGGCCAGGGAGAAGCTGGGCGTCGTCCATTCGGGTGTTGCCAATTGCAGCTGGAAATCGCTGAAATCCAGCAGGCCAAAGACCGCGGCCAGCACGCTGCCGACGATCAGCGCGGACAGCACCGAGTAGCGCGGCCAAAGGCGTTTGCCGAGCAGGTAGGCGAGCAGCATGGCGACCACCAGAGTCGGCTGCTGCTCGGCGGCGACGCAGATTTCCAGGCCGATCTTGAACAGCACACCAGCCAGCAGCGCAGCGGCGATGGAGGCCGGGATGCGGCGCATCAGGCGGTCGAAGGTACCGGTCAGGCCGATCAACACGATCAGGCCTGAGGCCAGGATATATGCGCCAATCGCCTCGCCATAGGAAACCTGCGGCAGGCTGGTGATCAGCAGCGCGGCGCCCGGGGTGGACCAGGCGATCATCACAGGCGCGCGATAGCGCAGCGAGAGCACGATGCAGCACAGCGCCATGCCGATCGACAGCGCCCAGATCCACGAGGAAATCTGCCCGGCAGTAAGGCCGGCAGCCTGGCCGGCCTGGAACATCAGCACCAGAGAGCTGGTATAGCCGGTGAGCATGGCGATAAAGCCAGCGACCACGGCCGAGGTGGAGGTGTCCGCCAGTGGGCGCAGGCGGGTAGGGGCGGCGTCTTGCATCAGAACATTCCAGTGTCGACGATGATGGGATAGAGCGAGGCGACCAGCAGCAGCGCCATGCCGATGTTGAAGGCGCGCAGGGCGCGCGGGTTGTTCAGCCACTTGCGCAGCAGGCTGCCGGCGACGGTCCACAAACCTACGCTGGGGCAGTTGACCAACGCGAACAGGGCTGCGATCAGCAACACGTTGCTGAAGAAGCCATCTTGCGGTGTGTAGGTGGTAATGGCACCGATGGCCATGATCCACGCCTTGGGGTTGACCCACTGAAAGGCAGCGGCCTGGATGAAGGTGAACGGCTTGGCCTCGGGATTCTCACGGCTCTGCGGCGCGCCGGACTGGGAGATCTTCCAGGCCAGATAGAGCAGATACGCCGCGCCGACGTAGCGCAGCACGTCGTGCAGCACCGGCAGGCGCTGAAACACCTGGCCAAGACCCAGACCCACGGCCGCCACCAGTAGCATGAAGCCGAGGCTGATGCCGAGCATGTGCGGAATGCTGCGGCGTACGCCGAAGTTCACGCCGGAGGCGAGCAGCATCATGTTGTTGGGGCCGGGCGTCACCGAGGTGACGAAGGCGAAGGCAATGAAGGCGAGCAGCAGTTCGGTGGACATGGTCGTTCTCCGGGGACTGGCAAAGCCTATTGCGCCACCGCAGCGGCGTCGCGGTACAGCCATGGCTGGGTTGGGCCATACAGTCTGGTCAAGCGTTGCGCAGGTAGTTAGCCTCGGGGTTTGGCCGAACAAGGATAAGAGGCGATGCAACCGGACAATCCTTACCGTGCGCCACAGGCGGACTTGCTCGAGTGGGCCGGGGTTCAGGCATTGCCGGGCTGGAGTGCCAGGCAGTTGCGGGTACTGGGCTGGCTGGCGCTGGTCTCGGTGCTGATCAATACCCTGGTGGTCGCCCTGCTGTTCGCCGGTGCGCTGCTGGATGCGCAGGAGGCCGAGCTGTTGTTCGCCTACACCGACTGGCTGGGTCTGGTGCTGGTACTGCTTGGTTGCTACCTGCTGCTGCGCTTCAAAGCCTTTGCCGAGGCCCGCTTCGCAGCGCGCAACCTGAGCGCGCCGGTATGGGCCGTGTTGCTCGTTTCCCTTTTGATGGAGCTGGCTGATGTGCTATTCGGCGAGCAGCTGTTTGCCGGGCTGGACTGGCAGACGCTGAGCTATATGGCGCTGCTGTGTCTGATGGGCAGCTGTACGACCTGGCTGGGGATACGTTTGCTGAAACTGGAATATCCCTACCGGTCGCTGAAGGTGATGGCCTGGCTGGATATCGTCGGTGGGCTGATGTTGGCCAGCGTGTTGTTGATGCTGCTGGCACTGCTGCCGTTGCTCGGCGCTGGAGTGGCGCTGATGGGGGTGTTCTTCAAAGGCGCTGCCGAGTTGCGCGGCGCTGCCGACTGACAGCGGCGTAAATGACAGGAGCCGCCCATTGGGCGGCTCCTGTTTTCAGCCGATTACCACTTGTAGTCGAGGCTCGCCGTAACCCGGCGCGGGTCGCCGGCGTAGCAGTAGGAGCCATCGCAAGTCGACAGGTATTCCTTATCGAACAGGTTGTTGGCGTTAAGTGAGACGCTGGCGCCCCGCAGGCTGGAATCGAGCTGGCCGAGATCGTATCGCACGGATGCGTCGTAGACGGTATAGGCGCTGGAGTGGGCGTTTTCCTTGGTGGCATAGGCTAGACCGCCGACCGCCAGGTTATCGGTCGAGCCAACGAAGCGCGCGCCGAAGCCGACGCCAAAGCCGGCCAGCACGCCCTGAGTCCAGTCATAATCGGCCCAGATCGAGGCCTGATGCTCTGGAACCAGAGGAAGGGCACGGTTCTCGTCACGAGGGTCAGCCGTATCGATCATTTTGCTATTGGTATAGGTGTAGGAGGCAGTCAGGCTGAGGTTTTCCGTGACGTTGCCGGTGGCCTCCAGCTCCAGACCACGAACTTCTACTTCACGCACGGGCTCGCTGGCCCCCAGCGTGTTGGTCGTGATGATGTTCTGCCGCGTCAGGTCATAGACGGCGGCAGTGAACAGCATATCGCTGCCAGGCGGCTGGTACTTGATGCCCAGTTCATACTGCTTGCCGGTGCTGGGCTGGAAGGCTTCTCCGGTGCCAGCGCCGATGTCTACCATGCCGCCTGCCTCTGCCTGAAAAGACTCTGCGTAGGAAATATAAGGCGTGAAGCCCGATTCGAACACGTAGCTCAGCGCCGCGTTACCGCTGAATTGGCTGTCGCGGCGGCTATCCTTGGCATCGTTGGCGTTGTGGAATACCGAGTCGGTGTCCAGGCGATCCCAGCGGCCACCCAGGGTCAGGCGCCAGGCGTCGAGGGACATCTGGTCCTGCAGATAGAGGCCGGTGTTGCGGCGTTTCTGGTTGTAGTCCTGGTAGGCGGTGTAGGCGACGTTGCTGAAGTCCTGACCATAGATCGGGCGAACGATGTTGCTACTCGGCGCCGTGCCATACAGCCAGCGGTAATCGGTGTCGACGCGCAGATAGTCCACGCCGAGCAGCAAGGTGTGCCCGATTGCGCCCGTGCTGAAGTCGGCCTGGAAGTTGTTGTCCACAGCGAAGTGGCTGATGTTTTCGTCGTACACGTTGGCGCCGCGCGCAACGGTGCCATCGTCAGCCACTGCAGTGGCCCAGCCCCCAGCCGTGATGATCTGGTTATCCAGTTCGAGCTTGCTGTAGCGCAGGTTCTGATTGAACTGCCAGATATCGTTGATACGGTGCTCGAAGGCGTAGCCCAGCGCGTAGAAGGTCTTGTCGTAGAACTCCCAGTCGGGATCGCCAAGGTTCTTGTGATAGTCGACCTTGCCGGCTGGCGTGCCCAGCTTGGTGCCTTGCAGCGGCAGGAACTGGCTGGTGCCGCCGGTATCGTCACGGTTGAACTGACCGAGGAAGGTCAGCTTGGTGTCGTCGGCGATATTCCAGGTCAGGCTTGGCGCGAGATTGAAACGCTGATCGTCGATATGTTCGACGGTGGTGCCGCTGTCACGGCCGGTGCCGCTGAAACGGTAGAGAAACTGGCCTTCATCATCGATCTTGCCAGTGCTGTCGAAGCTGATCTGCTTGTGGTTGTAGTTACCGACCTGGACCTGTACTTCATGGCTGCTTTCAGCCTGCGGGCGGCGGCTAACGGCATCCACCAGGCCACCGGGCGGCGTCTGGCCATACACAGCCGAGGCGGGGCCGCGCAGCACGGCGACACGCCCCAGATTCCAGGTTTCCAGCTTGGCCATGGTGTAGCTGCCCTTGGGCAGCGGCAGGCCGTCGAGCATCTGGATCGGCTCGAAGCCGCGGATCTTCATCCAGTCGGCGCGGCTGTCGCTGCCGTAGCTGCTGGCGATCACGCCCGGCATGTAGCGCACGGCGTCATCGAGGTTCTGCACCTTGCGGTCCTGCATCTGTTCGCGGGTGGCGACGGAGATCGAGCGCGGCGTTTCCAGCAGCGGTGTGTCGGTTTTGGTGCCGGTCGCTGTGCGGTTGGCCAGGTAGCCGCGGGTCGGGCCCAAAGCCGTTTCGGCGGCCTGCTCGCTGGCGGTGACGGTCACGTCCGGTAGCGCAACTGCTGCGTCTGCTGCCGGGACCAGACTGTAAGCGCCGCCGCTGCCTTGCAGCTGCAGGCCGGTGCCACGCAGCGCCTGATTGAGCGCTTCGATGGCTTCGTAGTCGCCGCTGACCGGTGCCGAGCGTTTGCCCTCGGTCAGCGCAGGATCGATGCTCAGCGTTACGCCGGCCTGGCTGGCGATTTGGTTGAGCGTGGCGGCCAAGGGGCCGGCCGGCAATTGATAGGGCTCGGCATGAGCCAGCCCGGCATGGCCGGCGAAGGCGATGGTCAGGGCCAACAGCATATGGCGGAACGGGACAGGGCGGAAGGACATTGCGAATCTCTCCTAAGAGTTAATGTATCTCAATGCCCTTCTGCCGAAGCAGAAACGAAAAGTGACAGGGGCGGAAAAAATTATTTTTCCGCCGGCACCACGCGGGTCCACCAAGGGCCCAGTTGCTCGGCCCGTACCGGCAGGCTCAATGCCAACGCTGCCAGCGCCTTGTCACTGTCATGCAGCGGGAAGCTGCCGCTGATGCGCAGTCCGGCCAGGCTCGGGTCGAGGCTCAGATAGCCGCTGCGGTATTCTCCAAGCTGGTCGATAAGGCGTTGCAGCGGCAGGTTGTCCGCCACCAGCATGCCGCGGCTCCAGGCGTCGGCGCCAACGGGGGCGGGGCTGCTGTCGCTGAGGTGCTGGCTGTCCATGCGCACCTGTTCACCGCTGTGAATGACGCGCTCCTGCGAGCCAGCCAGCGGTCTGGCCGCGACCGCCGACTGCAATACGATCAACTCGGTGGCGGCGCCGTCGCGGCGCACCAGAAAGCGCGTGCCCAGTGCGCGCAGGCGCCCCTGATCCGTTTCTACGACGAAGGGGCGGGCATCGCCCTTGGCCGTCTGGATCAGGATCTCGCCGCTACGCAGATGCAGGCGTCGTTCGTTGTCGTCGAACTCGATATCAAGTGCGCTGCGGCTGTTGAGGCGAATCTGGCTGCGATCGGCGAGCAACAGGTCGCGTTGCTCGCCGCCAGCGGTATGGTAGTCGGCGAGATAATCACCCAGCGGGCGCTGCTGAGCCAGCAACGTCAGTGTCATGCCTGCGGCCAGCAGCACGCCCAAAGCGCTGCCGCCAAACCGGCGCAGGCTGCGTCGACGATTGACGCTGCTCTGCAGCAGGGCGCGCCGTGCCATGGGGGCGCCAGCGGCGGAGAGTTGCTGGTCGATACCGCCGAGGCGCCGCCAAACCAGGCCATGCTCCGGGTGAGCGGCGAGCCAGTCGGCGAAATCGTGACGCTGCTGCTCGCTGGCTTCCCCCGAGTCGAGGCACAGCTGCCAGGCGATGGCTTCATCGAGTACGCGCGCCGAAACCTGGTTCACTGCGCCACCCCGTACAGTGCGATGTAGCACTGGCGCAGGCCCTGGGCGAGGTACTGGCGCACGCGTGAGACGGACACACCCAGGCGCTCGGCGATCTCGGCGTGGCCCAGACCATCCAGGCGGTTATAGAGGAAAGCCGCGCGTGCCTTGCTCGACAGCTGCCCGAGCAGGCGGTCGATCTCGGCCAGCTGTTCCAGTGCCAGGGTTTGTTCCTCCGGGCTCGGCTGCACGGTATCAGGAGCTTGCGCGAGTTCTTCCAGATAGGCGCGCTCCAGCGTGCTGCGGCGGAACTGGTCGACCATCAGACCCTTGGCGATGGTGGTAAGCAGGGCCCTGGGCTCGCGTGGGGTGTGCAGGTCAGCACGACCGAGCAGGCGCACGAAGGTATCCTGGCTCAGGTCTTCGGCGCGCTGCGCACAATTCAGGCTTCTGCGCAGCCAGCCGAACAGCCAGTCACGATGGTCGCGATAAAGCAGACCGACCAGCTGCTGATTGCTGGAATCCTGAACCGACACGCGCACCTCGCGATATCTAAGTTAAGGTGATAATGATTCGCATATGATTGCAGAGGTCGTGTCAGCGTGCAATCACGCGTTGGCGTGGCATGACCGGTGGTGCGGAGGAATGGAAAGGCAGGCTGAATCGGTAGGAGCGAGCTCTGCTCGCGAACAAGAGGGTTCGCGAGCAGAGCTCGCTCCTACGGGGGGCTTGTGACGACGATGCTCAGGTGCCTTCCTGGCGACCGCGAGCCAGGGCGTGATTGACATCCAGCCAACCGCGTACGGCGTCTTCGCCCATCTCGCCGAATACGCGCTGCAACAGGCGCGCCTGTTCGCGGCGCAGGGCCTGTTCCAGCTTGGCGCCTTCCGCGCTCAAGCCGAGCAGGCGCTTGCGCTTGTCGTCCGCGGCCGCTTCGCTCTGCACCATGTCCATCTCGATCAATTGGCGCAGCGGCATGTTCAACGCTTGTTTGCTTACGCCCAGGTAACCCAGCAGTTCGCTCATGTTCAGCCCCGGATACTTGGCGATAAAAAACAGGATGCGGTGATGTACCCGTGACAGGCCGCGTTTGGCGAGCATTTCGTCGGGCTTGGCGGTGAAGGCCTGATAGCCGAAGAAGAAGGCTTCCATGGCAGCCTGCTGTGCCGCAGCGTTCTTGATGACTTGCGCGCCATGACGGCCACCCTGTGCGCCCTCGGCGGATGGGGCTAAAAACTTCTCGGGGAAATTTTTTAGGTCAGTCATATTGACGTATCTCGGGTTGGCGGCGTAGTTTCGGTCAAGCAGTTTGACTTAATTACAACGACTTTTGCACCCCAGGACATCCCATGGCCTTCTCTGAACGCATCGCCCGCCTGAAAAGCTCTCTGATCCGTGAAATTCTTGCCGCGGCGCAGCGTCCGGAGGTGATGTCGTTCGCCGGCGGCCTGCCGGCCGAGCCGATGCTGCCCAAGGTGGACTGGGCCGAGATGCCGGCGAGCATGGGCCAGTACGGTATGAGCGAAGGTGAGCCGGCGCTGCGTGAAGCCATCGCCGCCGAGGCACGTGCGCTGGGCGTGCCCTGCGATGCCAGCCAGGTGTTGATCGTCAGCGGCTCGCAGCAGACCCTGGACCTGGCCTCCAAGCTGTTCATCGATCCGGGTACCGAAGTATTGCTCGAAGCGCCGACCTATCTGGCGGCCCTGCAGGCCTTCCAGTTGTTCGGCGCCGATTGCATCAGCGTGCCGCAGGAGGCCGACGGCCCCGAGCTGTCTGCGCTGCGCCAGCGTCTGGAGAACCACAAGCCGGCCTTCGCCTACCTGATCCCTACCTTTCAGAATCCGTCCGGCACCCGTTACAGCGAAGCCAAGCGCGAAGCGGTAGCGGCGCTGCTCGACGAGTTCGGCGTGACCCTGATCGAAGACGAGCCGTACCGCGAGCTGGTATTCGATGAAGGGAGCGCCACGCCCATCGTCAGCCGCCTGCAGAAGGCCAGCTGGATCTACACCGGCACCGTGTCCAAGACCTTGCTGCCGGGCCTGCGCGTCGGCTACCTGATCGCCACCAGGGATCTGTACCCGCACCTGCTGCGTCTGAAACAGTCGGCCGACCTGCACACCAACCGCATCGGCCAATGGCAGGCGCTGCAGTGGCTGGGCAGCGAGCAGTACCGTGGCCACCTGGCCGAGCTGCGCGATTTCTACCGCATTCGCCGCGACGCCATGCAGGCGGCTCTGCAGGAGCACTTCGGCGATCTGGCCTCGTGGGAAATCCCCCAGGGCGGTCTGTTCTTCTGGCTGACCCTGAAGCAGCCGCTGGATACCCGCACGCTGCTCGATGCGGCACTGGCGCAGAACGTCGCCTTCATGCCGGGCGAGCCGTTCTTCATCGACCCGGATGCCAACCCCGGCCACCTGCGACTGAACTTCAGTCATGTGGCGCCGGAGCGTCTGGGCGAGGGGCTGCGCCGGCTGGCGGCGGTGATCCGCGATGCGCAGGGTGCGTGATTGGATATTTCCCTGTAGGAGCGGATTTATCCGCGAAATTTGCGGCTGAAGCGGAATGCCGTCCAGCCGCTCCTACAAAAGCAGGGTGATTGGCGGCGAGATTGCCGCGAGGATTGATGGGAGGGCAACGCGATGTTCAAGGTCTACGGCGATTACCGTTCGGGCAACTGCTACAAGGTCAAGCTGATGCTGCATCTGCTGGGCGAGGCGTACCAGTGGATTGACGTCGATATCCTCAAGGGCGAGACGCAGAGCGAAGCCTTCCTGGCCAAGAACCCCAACGGCAAGATCCCGGTGCTGGAGCTGGAAGACGGCACCTGCCTGTGGGAGTCCAACGCCATCCTCAACTTCCTCGCCGATGGCAGCGAGTTCCTGCCCAGCGAGCCGCGCCTGCGTACCCAGGTGCTGCAGTGGCAGTTCTTCGAACAGTACAGCCACGAGCCCTATGTCGCGGTGGCGCGCTTCATCCAGCTTTATCAGGGCTTGCCCGAAGCCCGCCGTGAGGAGCATGCACGCTGCCTGAGCGGCGGCTACAAGGCGCTCAAGGTGATGGAGAAGCAGCTCGAACGCACGCCCTATCTGGTTGGCGAACAGTACTCCATCGCCGATATCGCCCTGTATGCCTACACCCATGTGGCGGACGAAGGCGGCTTCAGCCTCGAAGCCTTCCCGGCCATACGCGCCTGGGTCGATCGCGTTGCCAGTCATCCGCGTCACGTCACCCTGCTGGGCTGAGCAGCCTGAAAAGGCTGGCAGGTGAGCCGGCCTCGACTAGAGTTTGGCGGTAACCGTACGAGGGAGCCGCCATGTCGGATGGAAATCGCAAGCTGGGGCTGGGATCGCTGACCGCGCTGGTGGTGGGTTCGATGGTCGGTGGCGGGATCTTCTCGCTGCCGCAGAACATCGCTGCGCGGGCTGATGTGGGCGCGGTGCTGATCGGCTGGGGCATCACTGCGGTGGGCATGCTGGCTTTGGCCTTCGTGTTCCAGAGCCTGGCCAATCGCAAGCCGGAGCTGGACGGCGGCGTGTACGTCTATGCCAAGGCCGGTCTTGGCGACTACATGGGGTTCTCCTCGGCCTGGGGCTACTGGATCAGCGCCTGGCTGGGCAATGTCGGTTACTTCGTGCTGCTGTTCTCGACCCTGGGTTACTTCTTTCCGGTTTTCGGCGAGGGCAATACGCCGCTGGCGATTGGCTGCGCGTCGGTGCTGCTGTGGTGCGTGCACGCTCTGGTGCTGCGCGGGATCAAGGAGGCGGCGCTGATCAACCTGATCACCACCGTCGCCAAGCTGGTGCCTATCCTGCTGTTCATCGTCATCGTCGCGCTGGCCTTCGATCGCGACATCTTCACCCGCGATATCTGGGGCCGCAGCAATCCGCAGTTCGGCAGCGTACTGGAGCAGGTGCGCAACATGATGCTGGTGACGGTATTCGTGTTCATCGGTATCGAAGGGGCGAGCGTGTATTCGGCGCGGGCCGAGCGTCGTAGCGACGTGGGCAAGGCCACGGTGATCGGTTTTCTCGGCGTGCTGGCGCTGCTGATGCTGGTCAACCTGTTGTCGCTAGGGGTGATGAGTCAGCCCGAGCTGGCGGCGCTGCAGAATCCCTCCATGGCCGGCGTGCTGGAGCATGTGGTGGGGCGCTGGGGGGCGATCTTCATCAGTATCGGTCTGGCGGTTTCGCTACTCGGAGCCTTGCTGTCCTGGGCATTGCTGTGCGCCGAAATCATCTTCGTCTCGGCCAGGGACGGCACCATGCCGGCCTTTTTGCGCAAGGAGAACGCCAACCAGGTGCCGGCCAATGCGCTGTGGCTGACCAATGCGATGATTCAGCTGTTTCTGCTGGTCATCCTGTTCGCCCAGGGCACTTACCTGTCGCTGATCTACCTGGCGTCGTCGATGATCCTTGTGCCCTATCTGTGGTCGTCGGTCTATGCACTGCTGTTGGTGCTGCGCGGCGAAAGCTACGAGGGGCAGCCCGGCACGCGTCGCAAGGACCTGCTGGTCGGCCTGCTGGCCACGCTCTATGCCATCTGGCTGCTGTATGCCGGCGGGGTGAAGTACCTGCTGCTGTCGGCGCTGCTCTATGCGCCGGGCGTGCTGCTATTCCACAAGGCCAAGCGGGAGCTGGGGCAGGCGATTTTCAGGCATTTTGAATGGCTGATCTTCATCGCGGTGCTGCTGACTGCGCTGCTGGCGGGTTATGGCTTGTATAGCGGGCATCTGAGTTTGTGAGTGGGCTTGGAGGATGCAGGCTGGAGGTGGATAATCGCTGTTCGCATTCTTCTGGCTCTCTTGTCCTGCCATGCGCAAACGGCTGCATACCGCCCTTGTCTGTCTGCTGATACTGGCCCTGCCGATTCAGGCCATGGCCGCGTTCGGCCTGCAGCTTTGCCAGCAGGTGCATGGCAGCGCCGCGCTGCACGGGATAGCCGATCATGGCGCCCAGCATGGTGCGGCGATGGCTGCCGAAAAGCCAAAACCTGCCACGCATCATCCGGCCAGTGCCACCGTCTGCAGCCTCTGCGCCTTCTGCGTCAGTGCCGTGGTAATCAGCCAGCCCTTCGCTCACGCCGAGCCGATGCGCCTTGCGCAGCCGCCTGGCTCATCGAACGAGCGCCTTGTCTCCATCGTGCCGGACACGCCCGAGCGTCCGCCGCGTCTCTCTTTCGTCTGATCGAACACCTTCACACACGGCAGCATCTGGCTGGCCGTGCGCGCCTGGTTGCGCGCTAACGATACGAATGATTGGAGATGGATAGATGAAACGAGCTTCTTACACCGTGCCAGCCCTGCTACTCGCAACACTGCTCAGCGCGGTGCAGGCCCAGGCCCACGAGGACAGTCACGCCGGCCATGGCGCCATGAACATGATGCAGCACGCCCCGCAGCAGAAGCCCTGGGGCATCGCCGGGCAGGCCGACAAGGTCGATCGCAGCGTGGAGATTCGTATGGACGACAGCATGCGCTTCACCCCCGAGAGGTTGCAGGTCAAGCAGGGTGAGACCATCCGCTTCGTCCATCGCAATGAGGGCGAGCTGATGCACGAGTTCGTTCTGGGAACACGGCAAACCCTGGACGAGCATGCCGCCGAGATGCTCAAGGCGCCGGGCATGGCGCACGGTGAGGCGTACATGGCGCACGTCGCGCCAGCGCAGCAGGGTGAGATGATCTGGACGTTCAATCAAGCTGGCGAATTCGAATTCGCGTGCCTGATCGCCGGGCACTACCAGGCGGGTATGCGCGGCAGCATCGAGGTGCTGGCTGAGTAAGGCGGGGTAGGGGATAGCCGCGACTCAGGACGAGTCGCGGCCAGACGCTGGATCAGTTCAGCGCGTCGGTCAGGCCCTTGGCAGGTACCAGCTTGACCACTTTCTTGGCCGCGATTTCGATGCTCTTGCCGGTTTGCGGGTTGCGGCCGGTGCGGGCCGGACGCTCGCTCACCTTCAGTTTGCCGATACCCGGCAGGGTGATCTCACCATCGTTTTCCAGCGCGTCGCCGACAATTTCGCCCAACTGATCGATCAGGGTGCGGACAGTGGCTTTCGGCAGGGATACGGCCTCGGCCAGGTCGCTGATCAGTTGGTCTTTGGTGATTGCCATGATGTAACTCCGTTTGCAGGTGAGAGGTTCGGCGCGCCAGGCAAGACCTGCACAGCCGAAAACGTGGGAAAGCTAGCACAAAAGATAGGGCTCGGCTGCGCCGCAGCAGGCACTTCCGATAGGGCTTAGTGTCGCATCGGCCCTTGTGGTTCCGGCGTGCGCCCAAAAAACGCATCGGCTTGCGCGTTGCCGATCGTTGTGGTGCCGAGCATGGCTCGCTATCGAGCCGGTCGCACAGGCTGGTCTGAGCCAATCATTGTTCTTGCAGCCAGACGGCGACTTGGCAAGGCTCGACTAAGCTTCTGAAACCTGCCCATTGTTGGAGTGCCATCATGTTGCGCGCATTCGCCGATTTAGGGTTTCGCTGGAAAATCGCTCTGCCGATTCTATTGCTGGCTGCCTTGCTGGTTACCATGGGTGCGCTGGGCATGCGTGGCATCACCCAGGTTGCCGAATCCAGCACCACGCTGACCAATCGTCATTTGCCGGCAATCAGCCTGCTGCTCAATGCAGACCGTGATCTTTATCAAGCCTTCATTGCCGAGCGCAGTTTGCTCGATGAGGACTCCGACGCGCATGCGGCGGAGCTTCGCGCCTCCCATGCGGAGAACCTGCAGCAAGCCTACGACCGGGTGCACGAATTCGCCGCAATGCAGCCGAGTAAAGAGGCGCTGGCGCTGGTGGCGGAATTCGATCGTGGTTATGAGCGCTGGAAAGCGACTTCTCTGCGCGTATTGGAAATGGCCGACAGCGATCCTAACGCAGCCAGTAGGCTGAGTTTCGCTGACAGCGAAGTGCATTTCGAACAAGCGCGTACCGCTATCGATAAGCTGGGTGAACTCGAAGACAGCGCCGCCAACACTGTCGGCACCGAAGCCATTGCGCACGGTGAGGCTCTGGCCTGGCAGCAGGGGCTTATCATCGCCATCGGCCTGCTGGTCTGCGTGGCACTGGTGGTCGGCTTTCCGCTATTGGTGACCCGTCCCTTGCACAGCCTGCTCCATCGCATCGAGCAGATCGCGGATGGCGATGGCGACCTGCGGGTGCGTCTGGATGTGCTGTCCAGAGATGAACTGGGCAAGCTCAGCCATGCCTTCAACCGTTTTCTCGACAAGCTGCAGCCCCTGATCAGGGAAGTCGGGCGGGTAACCGGTGAAGTGGCTGATTCGGCCAAGAGCCTGGCGGGAATGGCGGCGGCCAACGACCGGTTGATCAGTAGCGAGCATGCTGCGGTGGATCAGGTCAGCACCGCAGCGACAGAAATGAGCGTGGCGGTGCATGAAGTCGCGCGTAACGCACAGAGTGCCGCCGATGCCGCGCGGCATGCCGAGGTGCAGTCTCGCGAGGGAGCGCAGGTGGTCGGCGTAACCATCAACTCGATCCGGCAACTGGCGCAGGAAGTGGAAAGCGCCTCCGACACCATTCAGACCCTGGAGCAGGAAACGGCCAACATCGGCGCAGTGCTGGCGGTGATCAAAGGCATCGCCGAACAGACCAACCTGCTGGCGCTCAATGCGGCTATCGAGGCGGCGCGTGCGGGGGAGCAGGGCCGCGGTTTCGCCGTGGTGGCTGACGAAGTGCGGGCGCTGGCCGCGCGTACTCAGGACTCGACCAAGGATATCCAGCAAATGATCGAGCGCCTGCAGGTCGGTGTGCAGAATGCGGTCAGGGCTACGCATTCGGGTAGCGCCCGGGCGCGGCAGAGCGTCGAGCAGGCAGCTGGAGTGGACCAGGCGCTGAGCGTGACCGGTGATTCGGTGCAGCGGATCAACGACATGGCTGCGCAGATTGCCACGGCCTGCGAGGAGCAGAGCAGCGTCACCGAGGAGATCGCGCGCAACATCAGCGATATCCGCGACCTGTCAAACGAGGCGGCGCAGACTTCCGAACAAAGCACGCGGGCCAGTCAGCACCTGTCCGAGTTGTCCCTTGGCCTGGCCCAACTGGTGGGCCGTTTCCGCGTTTGAGGTGAGCGACTTGCGTATCTAAGTGTTTGAAGCAGTTGTAAGTTTGCGTTTAGTCGTTACAATGGCGCGGCCCATCGCAATGGTGGGCAGCGTTATGGTGGCCCTGCCGGTCCCCTCGCATTGATCAGCCGTGAACCCGGTCAGGCCCGGAAGGGAGCAGCCGCAGCGGTGACATCGAGTGCCGGGGTGTGGCTGGTAGGGTCCACCTCCAGTTTTCCAAGCATTCGCCAGCTTCCTGATTCCCTCTTTTTCAGTCGCATATCGCGTCAGGCGTTTTCCTGCGTGCAAGAAAAAGCCCGCGCAATGGCGCTAACGCTGTTCACATAAGAAATGGTTGGACGCGATCAGTCCCCTCGCCCCTTTGGGGAGAGGGTTAGGGAGAGGGGAAAA
>NZ_JADTQG010000029.1 GCF_016008875.1 Ectopseudomonas mendocina | reverse complement strand
TGGGGGGGGGGCCTTCCAAGGGCGGGCCCGAGTGGGCGCCGCGGGGCGGGGGGTGCGGGCCGCGCGCCAAGGGCGCGCGCTTCTTCGACGTGGACGGTCATGAGTATGTCGACTTCTGCCTCGGCGACACCGGCACCATGTTCGGCCATTCTCCCGACCCGGTGGCTCGCGCCCTCGCCGAGCAGGCGAACAACGGCCTGACCACCATGCTGCCCGGCGAGGACGCCGTGGTCTGCGGCGAGCTGCTGGCCCAGCGCTTCGGCCTGCCCTACTGGCAGGTGACCGCCACGGCTACCGACTCCAACCGCTACGTGCTGCGCTGGGCGCGTGCCATCACCGGGCGCAAGACGCTGCTGGTGTTCGACGGCTGCTACCACGGCACCGTCGACGACGTAATGGTGCGCGAGCGCGATGGCCAGACCGTGCATCGCTCCGGCCTGATCGGCCAGGCCTACGACCTGACCGAGCACAGCCGCGCCATTTCCTTCAACGATGTCGCAGCGCTGGAGGCGGCGCTGGCCCAAGGTGATGTCTGCGCCCTGCTATGCGAGCCGGCGATGACCAACATCGGCATGGTCCTGCCCGACCCGGGCTTCATGCAGAAATGCCGCGAGCTGACGCGCCAGTACGGCAGCCTGCTGATCATCGACGAGACGCACACCATCTCCACCGATATTGGCGGCTGCACGCGCCTGTGGGGCCTGGAACCGGACTTCTTCGTGGTCGGCAAACCCATCGCCGGCGGCGTGCCATGTGGCATCTTCGGTTGCAGCGCCGAGATGGCCAAAGCCATGACTCAGGCGCGCCAGCGCGCCAGTGAGCAAAGCCACGGACACGGCCACAGCGGTATGGGCACCACGCTGTCGGCCAACGCCCTGGCCATGCACTGCATGCGTGCCAACCTGGAGGAGGTGATGACCCAGGCCGCCTACGACCACATGCTGCCGCTGGCCGCGCGCCTGGCCGAAGGCTTTCGCCAGTTGATCGACAAGCATGGCCTGAAATGGTCGGTGACCGAGTTGGGCGCCCGCTGCGAGTTCCAGTTCTGCGCCACGCCGCCGCGCACCGGTGCCGAGGCTGAGGCGGCCTTCCATGACGAGCTGCAGATGGCCCTGCACCTGTACCTGATCAACCGCGGCATCCTGATTACCCCGTTCCACAACATGACCCTGTGCTGCCCGAGCACCACGACCGAGGATGTGGATAAGCTGATCGCCATGCTCGATGCGGCCCTCACCGAACTGCTGGCCATTCCCGGTGCTCGCGAGTAACTCATCGTGATGCCTGTGGGAGGGGCTTTAGCCGCGACAGTCGCCGCTGAAGCGCCTCCCACAGGATGCACTGCGCCCCACGACCTTTTGCGAGAACCACCATGCAATTCGCCAACCCTCAGGAAGCCCGCGACTTCCTCGCCCAGCACCCCGAGGTACGCAGCATCGAGCTGATGCTGATCGACGCCAATGGCATCCCGCGCGGCAAGCTGCTGCATCGCGACGAGTTGCTGGCCATGTACGAGAACGGCCGGCCGCTGCCCAGCTCGATCCTGTCGCTGACCATTCAGGGCGAGGACGTCGAGGAGAGCGGCCTGGTCTGGGAAGTGGCCGACGCCGACTGCTGGACCTATCCGCTGCCCGGCAGCCTGACCCTGCAACCCTGGCGCGCGGTGCCCACCGGCCAGCTGCAGGTGAGCATGCACCCGACCCAAGGGATGCCGGCCACGCCGGGTGATCCGCGCCACGTGCTGGTGCGCGCCATCGAGGCGCTCAAGGCCGACGGCTATCACCCGGTGATGGCGGTGGAGCTGGAGTTCTACCTGCTGGACAAACAACGCGACGCCAATGGCCGCCCGCAGCCCGCCATGCAGATGAACGGCGTGCGCCCGCAGGCACCGCAGGTCTATGGCGTGTACGAGCTGGAGCAGCTGCAGCCGTTCCTCGACGACCTCTACGCCGCCTGCGAAACCCAGGGCTTGCCGGTGCGCACGGCGATCTCCGAATACGCTCCGGGCCAGCTTGAACTCACGCTGGAGCACCGCTTCGATGCCCTCCAGGCGGTGGACGAAGGCGTACGCTACAAGCGCCTGGTCAAGGGCGTGGCCAACAAGCACGGGTTGCAGGCCTGCTTCATGGCCAAGCCGTTTGGCGACCTGGCCGGCAGCGGCTTACATATGCACGTATCCCTGGCCGACGCCGAGGGCAACAACCTGATGGCCAGCGAAGATCCGCAGGGCACGCCGCTGCTGCGCCACGCCATCGGCGGCATGATGGCCACGCTCAATGACGCGCTGGCGATATTCTGCCCCAACGCCAACTCCTTCCGCCGCTTCCAGGCCAACAGCTACGCGCCGCTGGCCAAAAGCTGGGGGGTGAACAACCGTACCGTGTCCTTCCGCGTACCGGGCGGGCCGGCCAGCAGCCGCCACGTCGAGCACCGCATCTGCGGCGCCGATGCCAACCCTTATCTTGCCGCCGCTGCGATCCTCGCCGGCATTCACAAGGGCATCCGCGAGCAGATCGACCCGGGCCAGGCCATCGTCGGCAATGGCTACGAGCAGGCCCGTGAAACCCTGCCCACCGACTGGCTGACCGCACTGCGTAACCTTGGAAGCCTCCACCTGGGCACGTGAGGCGCTGGGCGAGGATTTCCTCAAGGTGTTCCTGGCGATCAAGTGGGCCGAGTTCCGCCAGTTCATGGGCGAAGTGGGCGAGCAGGACTGGCGCTGGTATCTGAATCACGCCTGAGCACCACGCAGTTGCCCACCGGAGATGGTGGCCGGGCGCTACAACGGCATGCAGCGCCCGTTGAAGCCTGACTCATGCGGGCCGTCGAAGCACAATTGGCCACGCTCATCGAGCTCGGCCAGGCGCGTCGGATAGTAGGGATTGCGGGCGTCCGGCATGTCGGTCAGGCGTTCGGCAGCAAACGCCCCGGCAGGCAGGCTCACCGCGACGGCGAGCAAGCGGCGCTTGGCCTCCAGGTCCTGCAAACGTCCGGCATACAGGCGCATGTCCGGGCCGGCGATAGCCAGCAGAATGTTGCCGGCCCGGTTGCGCATGCCTCCAACCGAGGTCGGCCCGGGCGCCGGCTCTTGCAGCGCGGCGGCGAACGCCTGCGGTTCCAGCTGCGACAACTCGGCGGCCCGCGCATAAGGCGCTAGGCTGGCATTGATGGTCATCTGCGGTCGGAAAAACAGTTTCAGGCCAAGGTATTCCCGGCCGGAGACGCTGTCTGGCAGTTGCGCATACATCTGCGCGATGCCAAAGAACTCGCGCTGCATGGGCCTCAGCAGCGAACGCTCAGCGGCGCTGAACGGCGCCGGGATCTCCGGCCGCGGCGTCAGCCCCTGGCGATACAGGCGAACCTGCCACTCCAGATTGCGGTTGACCAGCACACCCAGGAGCATTTTCAGCACCAGGTTGTCCGCCTGCACCAGTTGCTGACGCAGCCGGCTCAACTCCCAGCGCAATCCGGCCAGGGCCACATCGCCCTGGCCATCGGCGGCCAAGTGCAGCACGAACAGATCGTAGACCTGCTGCCCCCTATACACATAGGTCAGACGCGGCACCGGCTCGGCGAGGCTCACCGAGGTCAGCGTGCGGTAATCGTCCAGGCCGAGAAAGTGCCGGTAGCGTTCGAGCAGAACGTTCTGCTCCGCAGTGATGGCCGGCAATTGTGAGGCCTGCGCCAGCAGCGTTTCGAAGCAGCCTGGCGTCTCGATCTGGCAGAACGATCGCCCCTCGGGCACCGCCAGGGTAGCGACGGCCGGCGCCGCATACTCGCCTTCGGTCACGCCGCGCCCGGCGTGCCAGCTTTGGTAATGCTGCAGACGCATGACGCCCAGCGCCTCGGGCTGCTGATCGACAGGCGCATCCAGCCCGCTCAGGTACAGGTAGGCATGGCTTTCGCCAGTCGCCGCCTGCACCTGTTGCTGCCAGTCCTGCACCTGGGCGCTCAGCGGCTCGTCTCGCAGCCAGGCGCTGCCGCCGACCAGCAGCGCCAGCACCAGAATCACAACACCCAGCAGGCCGGCACGCCGGCTCACGGACGTACCTGCGCATCGACCTTGATGTAATCGCCCGCCACGCTGATGCCCATGCCGCCATAGTCCTGGCAGCCATCGGCGAACACCTCCAGCACGCGCAGGGCAATGCCTTCGCGCAGCAATTGTACGGCGCAGCCGGTGCCGAGCTGCGCATCTTCCAGCTTCATCACTGCGCCCTCGCCTTGCAGGCGTCCCTCTAGATCACCGATAGCTGCCGGGCCGTATTCTTCCACCCGTGCACCGGCGCGCAGCGGCGAGAAGCTGGCGCGATAACCGCCCGTCGGGTCGGTGCTGATCTGCAATTCGCTCCATACCGCCTGACCGCCATAACGCAGATAGCGACCCTGCGGGCTGGCCGCCAGCGCCTGGTAATCCACCGCCTCGGCTACCTTGCCCATGTGCAGGCGGGTCGAGGAACCGCTGAGGTGGTTGTCCAACGCCACACCCAGCCAGGCCCGCGCCATGCCGGCATCGCCCGCGCGCAGATTGGCCAGAATCAGATTGTTCAAGGCCAGCTCCAACTGCGCCTCGTCGCCCTGCTCGACGCGGCGCAGCTGCCGCTTGAAGGACTCGATGGCCGCCTCGAAACGACCGGCCTGATAGGCGGCCGTGCCTTCCTGGTTGCACTGCGCCGGTGTATCGCACGATTGTTCGGCCAGTACCGGCAGGGCGAGCAGGCCAAGCAACATAAGGGGAATGTGGCGCAAGGGCATCATCTGGCATCCTAACCAAGCAAAAACTCATAGTAGCCGCGCGACGCACAGCACGGCAGCGCACAGCCTCCCAATTTCGGAGTGACCATGGAAGCCGGAACCGCACAACTGACGATGACCGTACTGATGACACCGGACATGGCCAACTTCTCCGGCAATGTGCACGGCGGCACCCTGCTCAAGTACATGGACGAGGTGGCCTACGCCTGCGCCAGCCGCTACGCGGGGCGCTACGTGGTGACCCTATCGGTCGACCAGGTGATGTTCCGCGAGCCGGTGCATGTCGGCGAAATGGTTACCTTCCTCGCCTCGGTCAATCACACCGGGCGCACTTCGATGGAGATCGGCATCAAGGTAATTACCGAAAACATCCGCGAACGCTCGGTGCGCCACACCAACAGCTGCTTCTTCACCATGGTCGCGGTCGATGGCCAGGGCCGCCCGGCGCCGATTCCGGAACTGCACCCGGACACCCCCGACGGCCTGCGTCGCCAGCGCCAGGCCAAGCAACGCCGGCAGATTCGCGAAGAGCTGCAGCAGCGCTACCAGGCGCTGGCAGAGGAGAAGAACCAGCTCCACGCCTGATGATGTAGCGCGCAAGCGACCCGTCGCGGGTACATCCGGCGGGTAGCACCCGCCCTCCGTGGTGCGTGCGTTCCTCAGTCGTGACCGATATAGAACAGCAGTTCGCGCCGCTGTGGATGATCCTTGAGCCAGACGCGGATTTCGTCGGCACGGGCGATGGCGTCCTCGCCGGCAATGCGGCTGAAGCGCTCGCGGCGTGCCTGTTCGCTGGCCTCCTGGCGCACCTGGCGCTGCCAGGCGTCGGTGAAGATCGCCGGCATGCGCTGGCTTAGCTCCAGGGCCTTGAGCAGTTGCCATTCGCCGCTGTCCAGCCAGGCTTCGTCGCAGGTGCCGCACAAATCCAGACGATTGGCGCGGGTGCCGCTGATCTGGAACTTGCTCATCAGCTTGGCGCACTTGGGGCAGCTCAACGCATGGCTGGTTTCACCCACCTCGGTTTCCGCTTCAGCGGCCAGCGCCGCTGGCGTTTCCTCTGCCGGCTGGCGCTCGGCCCAGTCGCGGTAATGCAGCAGGCTGACCAACGTGCCCGAGCACTGCGGGCAACCGTGGGCGAGCAGGCCATCTTCGAGTTTCGCCGGTTGCAGGCGACTGGTCCGGCAGGCGGGGCAATGCATGGTGACGTCCTTTTCCTGTGAAGTGCGCGAACGCTAATGCACAGCCGACGCAAGGGCAAGCTGGATGCTGAGAACTGGGCAGCAGATAGGCTAAGCTCTGTCTCCCTGATCCGGAGTCGTCATGATCAACCTGTTCGATGTCTTCCTGCTGATGCTGTTCGCCGCCGTCTGCGCCTGGCTATGGCGCGGTCACGGTATCCGCGAGCGGGCGCTGGCGCTGGCCAAGCAGCACTGCGCCAAGCTCGATGTGGAACTGCTCGATGGCGCCGTGGCGTTGCGCCGCCTGGCCATCCAGCGTGACAGCAAGGGGCATCGGCGCCTGGCGCGGCTGTATGACTTCGAATT
Source organism: Ectopseudomonas mendocina (assembly GCF_016008875.1). Lineage (GTDB taxonomy): Bacteria > Pseudomonadota > Gammaproteobacteria > Pseudomonadales > Pseudomonadaceae > Aquipseudomonas. Next base: position 27,281 of record NZ_JADTQG010000029.1, on the reverse strand, counting down.
TACCGTCACTGGTGAGCAGCGCCTGCGCGGGAATATCAGCATGTTCGGCGCGCATCTCGGGCGCATCGAACTGGAGCCTCACCCGGTGCTGGAACCGCAACCCGAGCCGGTTGCGGTGCAGCACCCGGGCAACGTCATTCAACTGGAAGACTGGCGGCGCAAGGCGCAGTAGCGCCCGCCCGACTCAGCCCCGCTGCAGCAGGAAATCGGCCACCCGCTCGGCGCTGTCCGCCGGCTGCTCCTGCATGAAGCAATGCCCGCCCGGCACCACCTGGCTGCGCACGTGGGCGTTGCTCGCACACCAGCGCGCGACTGATCGCGCCACGAACGGGTAGGTGCTGGCACCATGGATCACTTCGGTCGGCGTCTTCACCTTGGCCAGCGATGGCCACAGGCGACGCGGATAGGAGCCGAAAATCTCCGCTTCGCGGCTCGGCCGGCACTTGAGTTCGACACCACCGGCCACGTCTTTCAACGCATGCTCGACATAGGCATCGAACGCTGCCTCGTCCCAGCCGCGGAACATGCCGCGGCCATGCAGTGCAGCATGCGCACTGGCGCGATCCGACCACTGCCGGCGGCGCTTGTGCGCCTTCTTCGCCATGCCGGTGCGCTGCGCCAGGCCGACTACGTCGCACAACGCCATCACGCCGATCATTGCCGGGCTGAACAGTACCGGATCGAGCAGCACCGCGCGCCGGAAAAGCTCGGGATGACGCGCCAGGATCAAACTGCTCAGCACGCCGCCAAAGCTGTGGCCGAGGGCGAAGCGCGGCACATCGCCGAACGGCGCGCGCAATGCCTCGAACGCCTCTACCGCCAGCTCGGCGCTGCGGTTCCAGCCATGGAAACGGCCAGCGTGATCGCTGTCGCCATGGCCCTGCACGTCGCACAGCCAGAGGTCGAAGTGCTTGGCCAACAGCGCCAGCATCGGCGTGTAGACGCGCCCGCAGTAGCCGTTGCCGTGCAGAAAGTGCAGCAGCGGTTTGCCTGATGGCGGCGTATGCCAGCCGCGCAGGGTGAAACCGGCAGAAGTGTCATGAGACCAGGGCAGCAGTTGCATGAAAGTTATCCACAGCGACGAACGCCGGCGAGTGTATCAGTCAGTCGCAGCGATTCGGCAGGCGGCGAACGAGGCACTGAGCGCTTCGACGTCCTGCGCCTGATCGAAGATCAGCTCCAGCCGCGAATCCTTGCGCCATTCGCTGGCGCTCCAGTCGGGTTGCGCCTGCGTCTGCAAGGCATTCAGCGAGCGCCAGCCATCGGCACCGTGCAGCACCGCCTTGGCCCGGCGCCAGCTCAGTGTCCGCAACCATTGCGAGACCTGCGCGAGGTCGAAAGCCTGCTCGGGATGCCAACGCCATCCGATGCTCCAACCGTAGGACTGAGCCTGTACCTGGCAGATCGGCTCGGCGGCGTTGCGCCAGATCTGCGTCAGGGCCGGTGCAGCTGTGGGTAACTCGACCTCCACCGGAGCCGGCGAGGCCTGCGCTGTCACCCCCGGCAGCAAGGCCAGGTCGAGCCGACCCTGTTCAGTCCAGTGCAGCGGAAGCGGCGGCAGGTTCGCGGCAATTCGCGCACGACTCGGCTCATCCAGCCCAGCGCTCTTGTTCAACAACAACAGCCCGGCCTCGCCCAGCGCCTGACGCTGCGCGGCCGGCAGCGGTTGGCCTGCCGCCAGCGTGGCGGCGTCCAGCACCAGCAGCGCCGGCTGCACGGCCAGCACGCCAACCCAGGGCGGCTGACTCAGTTGCGCCAGCAACTGCGCCGGATGGCCCAGGCCGGACGGCTCGATCAGCAGGCGATCTGGCCTGGCCTTGCGCAGCAGGCGGCCAAGGCCGACCTGAAATGGCGCGCCGTTGACGCAGCACAGGCAACCGCCGGCCACCTCGGTCAGGACGATGCCATCGTCATCGTGCTCCAGCAGGGCGGCGTCCAGGCCGATTTGGCCGAACTCGTTGATCAGCACCGCCCAGCGCTCACCCGCCGGTTTCTGCGCCAACAGATGACGGATCAGGCTGGTCTTGCCGGCACCCAGCGGGCCGCCGATGAGATGAGTAGGGATTTGACTGAGCATGAATCTATCGTCGGTGGTTCGCCGGGCAAGTGCCAGCACAGACTGCAAGGAAGCAGCATGGTAGATTCGCCGGCAGATTTTCGGGAGTCGAAACGATGCGTGCATGGCTGTTGCTGTTCTCTCTGCTGCCAAGCCTGGCCCTGGCCGAAGCCTGCGTGGTGCATAGCCAGGCCGAGCGCCTGGACGTGAAGGTCTGCCAGGAAAACCGCAATATTCCCGCCGCGCTGTTCCGTGACGGCTTCTGCCAGCCGCAATTGCAGGGGCAGACGGTCGAGGTGGAATTCGTCGAGCAGTGCCCGCAGGGTGCCTACGGCATTTGCCAGAACGCGCGCGCCGGCAGCGACCTGTACCAGCAGGACATCCATTACTACGGCGTGGCCAGCGACGCGCTGTATCTGGAGCCGGCCTGCACCAGCCAATACCAGGGCAAGTGGATCAAGCCCTGACATCAAAGTGTCATCCAACAAGCGCCTAATGACTGCGGGTACCTCACGTAACCCTCATGCCCGAGTCACGCGTCGGCATGATCTCTTGGTGCTTAAGGCCGGAGCAGTCGCTCCGGCCTATTTTTTTCCGTCATTCCTGGCAGCAGCAGGCCCTCTCCCCCAGCCCCTCTCCCATAAATGGGAGAAGCGAGCCAAGCGCCTATCGCCTTAAGTGAACAGCATCGCGCCCCGGGGTACGGCTTCCATGACATGTTTGCCGCGCAGCTTACGGCGATGTCAGGCCAGCCAGTCCAGTGTCAGCAGCAAACGCCGCTGTCCGGCAGGCGGCTGCGGAGAGCGGTGGATCAGCCCGCGCCCCTCGTTGCCCTGCCATTTTTCGCCCTTGGCCAGCGCCACATGCCCGGTGTCCAGGCGTTGGATCAACGCCTCGTTCTGCGGCTCTGCACCCGGCTGACCAAGCGCGCTGCGCGGCATGGCGCCCTCTTCCAGCCAGTCGCTGCCGACGCCGGCATAGCTGGTGATCAGCCGCAGCGGCACGTGGTCGACGTGAAAGCGCGGGCACATGGCTTTGTCCAGCGCACGCAGACGCAAGCCGATGCGCTGGGCGTCGAGTAGGCAGGCGTAGGCGCGCACCAGCCAGCCCACGTCGGCGAGAAAGGCCGCCTGGCCGGGCAGGTCGGCGTACTGCGCGACCAGGCCGTCGAGGTTCGGCTCGCTGTCCGCACGCGGCAGCTCCAGGGTAATGGATTGCGCCAGCGGCTCGCCCTGGGCCAGCAGCGCTTCGGCGAAGTCGGCGATCTGCGCCGGCAGGCGGCGCTGCCAGACGGCCAGATTGACGCCGTCGTGCAGCACGTCGCCAAGCACCTGGATATCCTCGCCCAGCACCTGCCGGGCGACGTTCGGCAACTGCAGGGCGAACATCAGGCCGCCTCCTGCTGCCAGGCACCGAACGGATCGGCCAGCAGACGCCAGGCATCGGGGCCACCTGCCATTTCCGCATCGGTCAGCAGGCAGTCGTCCAGCTCACGCACCAGGCGGGCGAAATCGATGTTCTGGCCGATGAACACCAGCTCCTGGCGGCAATCGCCAACCTCGGCGCTCCAGTGCTGCATGATCGTCTGCAGGCCTTCCTCGTCCTGCGGCCAGTGCTGTTTGGCTACGAAACGCCACCAGCGCCCGGCCAGGCCATGACGCATCAGGCCGCCGGCCTGCGACCAACTGCCGGCCTCCTGGTATTTGCTGGCCAGCCAGAAGAAGCCTTTGGAACGCAGCAGGCGACCATTGCTCCACTCCTGCGAGAGGAAATCGAAGTAGCGCTGCGGGTGGAACGGCCGGCGCGCGCGGTAGACGCTGGAGGCGATGCCGTATTCCTCGGTCTCCGGCACGTGCTCGCCGCGCAGCTCCTTGAGCCAGCCCGGCGCCTGTGAGGCGCGGTCGAAGTCGAAGCGACCGGTGTCGAGGATCTTGTCCAGGGCGATCTGGCCCATGCTCATGGCCTGAATGTCGGCGTGGGTGTTGAGGCCTCGGAGGATGGCCGTCAGTTCCTCGCGCTCGGCCTGGCTGATCAGGTCGATCTTGCTGATGAGGATGACGTCGGCGAACTCCACCTGCTCGATCAGCAGGTCGGTGATCGAGCGCTCGTCCTCTTCGCCCAGAGTCTCGCCACGGCTGGCCAGGCTGTCGGCCTCGTGGAAGTCGCGCAGGAAATTCACCCCGTCGACCACCGTGACCATGGTATCCAGCCGCGCCAGATCGGACAGGCTGCGGCCCTGCTCGTCGCGGAAGGTGAAGGTCTCGGCGACCGGCAACGGCTCGCTGATGCCGGTGGATTCGATCAGCAGGTAGTCGAAGCGGCCGTCGCCGGCCAGGCGGGCGACCTCTTCGAGCAGGTCTTCACGCAGGGTGCAGCAGATGCAGCCGTTGCTCATCTCCACCAGCTTTTCTTCGGCGCGGTTGAGGCTGACGTCGCGCTGCACTTCGCTGCCGTCGATATTGATTTCGCTCATGTCGTTGACGATCACCGCGACCTTGAGGCCATCGCGATTTTTCAGCACATGGTTGAGCAGGGTGCTCTTGCCGGCGCCGAGAAAGCCGGACAGCACGGTTACGGGTAGACGCGGGTTCATGGAGTGTTCCTCGTTTCAGTCACGGTCACGCTGATGTTTTTCACGCTGCTCCTGGCGCTCCTTGGCTTCGATGCACAGGGTCGCGGTGGGGCGCAGCAAGAGGCGCTTGAGGCCGATGGGTTCGCCGGTTTCGGCACACCAGCCGTATTCGCCTCGCGCCAGGCGTTCGAGCGCCTGGTCGATCTTGTCCAGCAGCTTCTTTTCCCGCTCCAGCAGGCGCAGCTGCCACTGCCGTTGCTCCTCGGCGGCGCCGATGTCGGCCACGTCGCTGCTGGTGTCGGGCTGGCGCAGCTCGGTGAATTCTTCGTCGATGCGCGTCTGCAACTCGGCACGCTGGACCAGCAGCAACTCGCGGAAGAATCGCTGCTGGGCATCATTCATGTAGTCATCCGCTGGCTGGGCCAGCAGTTCGGCTTCGGTGGGCAGGGTCAGGATCATGGCAAATCGGCTGGTTTGTTTTAATTGTTATAACATAACATTAAACGCTGACAGCAACCCATGGATTTGCGATGAACGAAAAGCCTCTGCCGGATATAGCCGCCCAAGCCACTCACCATGATCTGCCGCTGGACTGGGTCGGCATGACCGGCATCGCCCTGCCCATTCGTCTGGCGGGCGCGGCGGTGACCGCCAGCGTCGATATCGGTGTCAGCCTCGACGATGCCGGCGCGCGCGGCATTCATATGTCGCGCCTGTACCTGGCGGCGCAGCGCCTGGCGCATCGGGAACTGGACGTGGCTGCCGTGCTGCAGGTGCTGGATGATTGCCTGAGCAGTCATCAGACACTGGCCGACAGCGCCACGCTGACCCTGCGTGGCGAGGTGGCGCTCGAACGTCCGGCGCTGGTCAGCCCGCTCGCCGGCTGGAAGGCCTACCCTTTCGAATTGCGCGCCAGGCAGGACGGCCGCAGGGTGAATATCGAACTGCAGGTCGAGGTCGGCTACTCGTCCACCTGCCCCTGCTCGGCGGCGCTGGCCCGGCAGCTGATCCAGCAGCGTTTCGCCGAGACCTTCGCCCAGGAGCCGCTGGATTATCTGGAGGCACTCGACTGGCTCGGCTCGACCCAGGGCATCGTCGCCACACCGCACAGCCAGCGCAGCACCGCGACCCTGCAGCTGCGTCTGGCGCCGGGCTGCGTCGAGTTGCCCGTGCTGGCGCTGATCGACAGCGCCGAACAGGCCCTCGGCACGCCGGTGCAAACAGCGGTGAAACGCGCCGATGAACAGGCTTTCGCCCTGGCCAACGGGCAGAACCTGATGTTCTGCGAAGACGCCGCGCGCCGCCTGCACCGCGCCTTGGGCCAGCTAACGCAGGCCAGCGCCTTCCACCTGAAAGTCGTGCACGCGGAGAGCCTGCACGCCCACGACGCGGTGGCGGCGGTCAGCCACGGCTGGTGAAGATCGGCAGCCTCCTCTTACCAGCCACCGCCACCACCGCCGCCGCCGCCACCACCGGACGAGCCACCGCCGCTGGAGCCGCCGGAGGAGCTACCAAAGGACGAGGAAGAAGAGCTGGACGGCGCAACAGATGCCGTCGCCATCGCGCGACCGAGGTTCGACGACAGGCTGCCGCTCAACGACTGCGGGCTGGACAGGTTACGCCCCGAATACCAGTCCGGTTTGTAGCCGCCCTGCGGCGCGCTCACCAGGCCGCTTGCCAGGGCCTGCTCGAAGCGCGCACTCCACTGTTGCTCGACCCCCAGCGCCATGGCGTAGGGGAGGTGCTGCTCGTACAGTGCGATGCTCATCGCCGGCGCCTCGGCCACCTTCTCCATCAGCTCGCTTTCCGCCAGTCGCAGGTAGTCGCGGTAGCCTTCGAGCTTGTCGAGCAACTCGCGCCCATGCAGGGTCGGCGCCTCGAGCAACCAGCGGAACAGGATGCAGGCCAACGCGAACAACAGCACCAGGCCCAGGCTCCAGACCGTCAGTGCCGGGACGGTACTGGCCATCATGGCCAGCACCAGCAGCCCTACCGCGCCGAACGTCGTGGAAAAGAGCAGCCCGACGATCATCTGCACGTACTGCCCGGCGCGCCATCTATTCACGCCAATGAACAGACCGCCGACACCGACCGCACCAAAGGCCATTACGAACAGCGACATCATGCAAACGACGAAGAGATCGCCACCGCTCAACCCCGGCAGCAGGGTCAGCGGCACGCCCAGCAACGCCAGGATCACGCCACGCCACCACTGCTTGCGGTTGAGCCTGAAACAGGCTGCGTGATAGTTCTCGCTGATGCTGGCGCGCAAGGCCTCCAGCGCATTCTTCAGACGGGGCTGGTAGGTGCTGCCCACGGTCAGACTGGAGGCGGTTTTGAACAGCGCGCCATAGACCTTGCGTTCACCGGGGTGCAGCGGTGGCACCGGCTTGCCGGCGGCTTTGAGGGTGTAGGCATCGCCACTATCGGACAAGTGTACGGCGCGCTTGATCGCCATCGAGGTCAGCGCCACGCTGAGCGCCCTGGCCGGTTCGTAACGCCCGCTGAAGCCCTGGTTCCAGACGAACCCGGCAGCCGCTGGCGACAAGCCTTCCGGCGCCTGGAACAACGGAATGATCAGACCCTTCGCCGGGTCACGTCCGACTTGCCGCCACTGCCAGATGAAATAGCCCAGCATCGCCAGCAGCATCAGACCGCCCAGCGGCAGGCCGGGATTGTCCTGCAGCACCCAGAGCAGCCGCTGGTACGCCGATGGGCGTTCGATCAGCCCGGCAGGCCAGGCCACGGCAATAGTGAACCCTTCACGCGCATCCAGCGGCTGGGTGGTTTCCATCCGCAGCAGCGCGTCGTCCTGCGCTACAACCCGGAAGTGCTTGTCCAGCGCGCCACGCCGCCCGGTGTAGCCGTCGACCTGGAGGATCTTCGCACCTTCCGGCAGATGCACGCTGATACGCGCCCTGTCGATGGGAAACAGCCAGTCGTTGCCGGTGACGTTCCAGTACAGCTCGTCCTCGCTCGGCCGTTCGATCAATTGCCGATCGGTGACATAGACGATGCGATAGCGATGCTGCCCCGGCTCCAGCTCGCGGTTGGCCGAGCCGATGCGAATGCGCTCGACGGCGCCCAGCGACTCCAGCTGGTAGGGCTCTACCCGGCCGTTGCGCTGCACTTCCAGCACCTTGAATCCGACGCTGCGCAACAACTGCTCGCGGCTGATCATCCGCACCGGAAAGTCGCGGAAGATGCCGCGGCTGATCCGGTAGCCGGCGGCCTGCACGGTGATCAGCTCGGTGACCTGCAGGCTGCCATCGGTGCGCACTTCGACGCTCACGGAGTAATCGCTGATGCGTTCCTCCTCATTGGCCAGCGCAGCGCCCGCCAGGCTCAGCAGCAGCAAACAGAAAAGCGGTTTGAGCCATCCCGGCATATCAGAACTCCATGTTTGGCGATTGTGCCTCGCGCGCATCGGCGAGGGCGAAATACTCGGCAGTGGCGAAGCGCAGCGCCTTGGCCACCAGATTGCTCGGCGCCGACTCGACGAGGATGTTCAGCTCGCGAACCGCGCCGTTGTAGTAGCGGCGCGACATCTGAATCTGGTCCTCGACCTCGCTGAGCGCGCGCTGCAGGGCGACGAAATTGCCATCGGCCTTCAACTGGGGATAGGCCTCGGCGAGGATCATCACCCGCATCAGCGTCGTGCCCAGTTGCGACTCGGCTGCCCCGCGCGCAGCCACCGCGTCGCCCTCATGAGTCTGGGCATTGGCGCGTTGCGCGGTCAGTGCTTCCAGAGTGTCGCGCTCGTAGTTCATATATTCGCGCAGCGCTGCCACCAGGTTGGGAATCAGGCTCGAACGGCGCTTGAGCTGCACATCGATCCCGCTCCACGCCTCGGCCACCCGATGACGATTGAACACCAGGCGGTTGTAGCACCAGATCACGTATCCCACGGCCGTAACAGCCAGCGTCATGCCTATCCATTGCCAGGCTTGCATGCCTTTTTCCTTACCCCGCAATGCTGTTTGCTACAGCATCAGCATTTTCTCTCCCCACCATGACAGGTATGGTGGGCCCATGTCCCACGCGCGCGCGAGCTATTCATGCAGATCGAGCTGATCGAAATCCGCGATCACCTGAGCCGTTTCCCGCCTTTCGATGACCTGCCGGAGGAAACCCTCGACACCCTCGCCGGCCAGGTACAGGTCAGCTACTTCAAGGCCGGCAGCGAGATTCTCGCCTATGGCGCCGAGATTCACGAACTGCATTACGTACGCAGCGGCGCGGTGGAAATCTACCGACGCAATGGCGAACTGCACAACCGCCTGACCGAGGGCGATATCTTCGGCCAGGCCGGCCTGCTGCGCGGCAACAAGGTGCGTCTGGGCGCCAGGGCACTGGAAGACAGCCTGATCTACTTCATCCCCGGCCCGCTGTTTCAGCAGCTTTGCGACCAGTTCGACAGCTTCGCCGATTTCGTCGAGGCCGAAGGCCAGTCGCGGCTCAAGTCCGCCCTGGAAGACAGCCACGGCAAAGCCAGTGAGCTGATGAAGATCAAGGTGCGCAAACTGATCGGTCGCTCGCCGGTCAGCGTCCCGCTGGACATGCCCGTGCAACAGGTGGCGAAGGTCATGAGCGAGCAGAGCGTGTCCTCGGTCATCATCGTTAACCCTGGCAGGCGCTGGCCCAACCCCGCCCAGGTGCAGGTGGCCGATCAGCAGACTCAGGTCATGGCCGGCATCCTCACCGATCGCGACCTGCGCATGCGCGTACTCGCCGAAGGGCTATCAGGCGACACGCCGGTCAGCCAGGTGATGACCCCCGGCCCGGTCACCGTACAGGCCGACGAGTCGGTGTTCGAGGCCATGCTGTGCATGCTGCGCAACAACATCCACCACCTGCCCGTGCTGCAACGACGCCGCCCGGTCGGCATGATCTCGCTGGCCGACGTCATTCGCTACGAGTCGCGCAGCAGCCTCTATCTGGTCAACAGCATCTTCAACAAGAACTCGGTGGAAGGCCTCAGGAGCCTGCTGCCGGACCTGCACGCCACCTTCGTGCGCATGGTCGCCGACGATGCCAGCGCGCACATGGTCGGCCGCGCCATGAGCAGCATCGGCCGCGCCTACAGCCGGCGCCTGCTGGTGCTTGCCGAAGAAAAGCTCGGACCACCGCCGGTGCCTTACTGCTTCATGATCGCCGGCTCGATGGCCCGCGACGAACAGCTGCTGCTGACCGACCAAGACAACGCCCTGGTGCTCGATGACAGCTTCGACGCGGAAAAGCACGACGCCTACTTCGCCGAACTGGCGCAATTCGTCAGCGACGGCCTGGCCGCCTGCGGCTATGCCTATTGCAAGGGCGGCATCATGGCCAGCAACGCCAAATGGCGCCAGCCGCTGAAAGTCTGGCGGGGCTACTTCAACCAGTGGATCGAACAGCCCAACCCGCAGACCCTGCTCAACAGCAGCATCTTCTTCGACCTCGATGGCGTGTACGGCAAGACCGCGCTGGTGGAAAACCTCAAGGAATTGCTGGCGGAAAAAGCCAGCGCCACCCCGGCCTTCCTCGCCGCGTTGGCGCGCAACGCGCTCAACCGCACACCGCCGCTGGGCTTCTTCCGCACCTTCGTCATGGAAACCGACGGCCGCCAGAAGAACATCATCAACCTCAAGGGACGCGGCACGGCGCCGCTGACCGACCTGATCCGCGTACACGCCCTGGCGTGCGGCTCCAAGGCACAGAACTCGCTGGAACGCCTCGACGCCATCGCCGCCACCAAGCTGCTGCCCCAGGAAGCGCTGGATCATCTGCGCTATGCCTTCGAGTTCCTCAGCCTGGTGCGCATCCGCCACCAGGCCCGTGAAGTCGAGGCCGGCAACCCACCCGACAACTACGTCGAGCCGGAAAAATTCAGCTCCAGCGAACGCCACCACCTCAAGGAAGCCTTCCAGGTGGTGAGCAATGCGCAAAAATTCCTGCGCTTTCGCTATCCGGCCCAGCCCCTGTCTCGTCCGCAATGAGTACGTATCAGAATCAGGACTGGCCGCAACTCTTCGCAGAACGCGCCGCCAGCAGCCAGGACGAGCGCTTGCGGGCCTACTACGGCGCCGGCTGCATCGCCGCCGACACGCCATTGGCGGATGTGCCGCTGGTGGCGCTGGACGTGGAAACCACCGGCCTCGATCCGCGTGAACACGCCATCGTCAGCCTCGGCCTGGTGCCGATGAGCCTGCAACGCATCCGCTGCGCCGAGTCGCGCTACTGGGTGGTCAAACCCACTGGCGAACTGAGCGCCGAGTCGGTGACCTTCCACCACATCACCCATTCCGACATCCGCCATGCGCCTCGCCTGGCGCACGTCCTGGACGAACTGCTCGAAGCCCTGGCCGGCAAGGTGGTGGTGGCGCACTACCGCAACATCGAGCGAGGCTTCCTCGACCAGGCCGTGCGCCAGCACCTGGGCGAAGGGCTGGTGTTCCCGGTCATCGACACCATGGAGCTGGAAGCCCGCCTGCATCCCAAGCGCACACTGAGCTGGTGGGACCGCCTGCGTGGCCGCGAGCCCATCTCCATCCGCCTGGCCGACAGCCGCCTGCGCTACGGCTTGCCGCTGTACTCGGCGCACCATGCGCTGACCGACGCCCTGGCCTGCGGCGAACTGCTGCAGGCGCAGGCAGCGACGCATTACCCACCGCATACGCCGGTTGGGGCGCTCTGGAGCTGAAACCAATTGCCCACTTTGCAGGAGCGGCTTTAGCCGCGAAGCTTTTGCTTTCCAATGCCGCGTTGCAAGCCGGGCATTAGGTAGCTGGGGGGTTGAGCATAGCGGTACCCATACTGCGGGCTCCGCGTGAGGATCATCAACAATTTAGGACAGGCAGACTCACAACCATGAATCGCCGCAAGAAGATCAAGCAACTGCTCGAAGCCCACGCCAAGAAGGCCAACGCCAAGCTCGCGCCTAAAAGCAACAAACCCAAGTACATCAGCAAGGCTGACAGGGCGAAGTTGGCGGCTGAAGCGGATCAAGAGCCTGTCACGCCCGCTGAGTAAAGCTCGGGGTACCCCTGTGAAGTGCGGACACATCGAAAAAGCCGAAAGCATCGCGGCTGAAGCCGCTCCTACAGGGGCTCAGTGGCGCTAGCCCAACACCCTGTCGGCCGTATAAATCGCTTCGTCGAGAAACACGTTCACCGCTGGATGATCGCGCTCGCCCTTGCGGTAGGCGAGGAAGACGCCGCGCTGGATATCCGGCAGCAGCGGCACGGCGGTGACGCCGGGCAGCGGGCGCACCAGGCGCAGGCCGGAAACGATGGAAATGGAGTTGCCCGAGGCGACCATGGCCGCGACCATTTCGAAACCGGCGCAATGGGCGTTGATTCGCGGCGCATAGCCGGAGCGGCGGCATAGATTGGTGATGAATTCGCCGAACGAGCTACCCGAGGAATCCAGCGCCCAGGCTTCGTCGCGCAGGTCGGCCACGGTCAGGCTGTCACGTCTGGCCAGGGCATGGTCGATGGGCAGCAGCACGTGCAGCAAGTCCTGGGTCAGGGGAATCAGCGCATAGTGCTCGCGGTTCTCGTCCGGGGTCACGGCCAGGTCGTCGATCACCGCCACGTCGATCTGCCAGGAGCCCAGGGCACTGAGGCTTTCCTGTGGTTCCAGATCCAGCACCACAACGTTCAGCCGCGGATAGGCGCTGCGCAGCGCCCGCACAGTTTCCGCAATCACCGCCACGGCGATCGAGGGAAAGGCCGCCACCCGCAGCTCACCGGCGATTTCGCCGCGCAGCAGCGCCAGCTCCGAACGCGCTTCGTCGAGCACCATGAGGATGCGCTCGGCATGCGCCACCAGCCGCTCGCCCGCCGGAGTCAGCACCACGCCGCGCCCGCGCCGCTCGATCAACGCCACCTCGACTTCACGTTCGAGCTGGGCGACCTGCTGCGACACGGCAGAAGGCGTCAGGTGCAGCGACTCGGCAGCCGCCGCCATGGTGCGGCAGCGAGCCAGTTCGCGCAGGGTTCGCAGGCGGGTGAGGTCCATGGCGCGATCTCAATAGTTAAGTGACGCTAACGAATACGTTAAAAATAAATCAGTATACATAATGATAGGGCCGTTCTTAGATAGAGGCATCCACACGCGCGTAACCGGGCGCGTGTCCGTTCAATCGACAAGAAGAATTCCGCCATGGCTATCAGCGTTTTCGACCTGTTCAAAGTGGGTATCGGCCCGTCCAGTTCTCACACCGTCGGCCCGATGCGCGCCGCCGCGCTGTTCACCCACGCCCTGGAAAACCACGACCACATGCCCAAGGTAGCCCGTGTGGTCGCCGAGCTGTATGGCTCGCTGGGCGCCACCGGCAAGGGCCATGGCAGCGACAAGGCGGTGCTGCTCGGCCTCAGCGGCCACGAGCCGGATACCGTCAACGTCGATCAGGTACCCGAGTACATCGACGCCATCCGCCGCGACAAGCGCATCGTCCTGGCCGGCAAGCACTCCGTCGCCTTCGACGAGAAGGCCGACCTGAAGATGTTCCGCAAGGCGCTGCCCCTGCATGCCAACGGCCTGCGCTTCGCCGCCTTCGATGCCGCCGGGATTCAGGTGCACGAAGCCACCTATTACTCGGTCGGCGGCGGCTTCGTGGTCAGCGAGGCGGTGCTGGCCGATGGCAGCAAGCAGAAGATCATCGCCCCGGATGCCACTACCCTGCCGTTGCCATTTCGCAGCGGCGCCGATCTGCTCAAGCTGACCCGCGAGCACGGCATCGGCATCGCCGAGGTGATGCGCCGCAACGAGCGCCACTGGCGCAGCGATGAAGAGACCGATGCCGGTCTGCTGAACATCTGGAAAGTGATGCAGGCCTGCGTGGACCGTGGTTGCCGCACCGAGGGCATCCTCGCCGGGGGCTTCAAGGTCCGCCGCCGCGCCGCCATCCTGGCGCGCAAGCTGGGCGGCTTCCAGCGCAGCTACATCGAAGATCCGCTGCGCATGCTCGACTGGGTCAACCTCTGGGCCTTGGCGGTGAACGAAGAGAACGCCGCAGGCGGTCGCGTGGTCACTGCGCCGACCAACGGCGCCGCCGGTATCGTCCCGGCGGTGCTGCACTACTACGCCAATGCCATCTCCGGCGCCAACGAGCGCGGCATCATCGACTTCCTGCTGACTGCCGGCGCCATCGGCATTCTGTACAAGGAAAACGCCTCGATCAGCGGCGCCGAAGTGGGCTGTCAGGGCGAAGTGGGCGTGGCCTGCTCGATGGCCGCCGGCGCTCTGTGCGCAGTCTTGGGCGGCACCCCGGAGCAGGTCGAGAACGCTGCCGAGATCGGCATGGAACACCACCTGGGCCTGACCTGCGACCCGGTCGGTGGCCTGGTGCAGATTCCCTGCATCGAGCGCAACGCCATCGCCTCGGTGAAGGCGATCAACGCCGCGCGCATGGCGTTGTACGGCGACGGCGCGCACTACGTGAGCCTGGACAAGGTGATCAAGACCATGCGCGAAACCGGGGCCGACATGCTGACCAAGTACAAGGAAACCGCTCGCGGTGGCCTGGCGGTGAACATCGTCGAGTGCTGATACCCGCGTAGCGACGCAAACGCCCCGGTTTATCCGGGGCGTTTTTGTTTCCAGCGAAGGTTGATATCGCCCTCTGGCGTTAACGCATGCTTCAACTTGCTCCCGCTTGAGAAAGTCCCACGGGCAAAAACCTCCGCGCGAGCCTCAACAGCGTGCAGTGCAACGGCCGCAGCAAGACGCTACATGCGCTGATATTGATGGTTCTCTTCGACTCACGCATCGTCCTGCCGCAAGCCTACCCCTCGATCAGCGCCCCTGACAGCCGATCACCTGCCGTCAGGGTCATCGCGGCTACCCTGACTCCGGCCTCGTAAAGACGCGTTGCCATGGGTTTGCAAGGCTCACAAACGACGACGCCCCTATCGTGCGATAGGGGCGTCGTTGTCTTGCCAGGGCCGCCTATGGCGACGCGGCGTCACGCTTAGCGCGGTTCGCTCATCAGCCCTTTGACGATCGCCACACAGCCGACCAGCAGCACGAGGGTGAACGGCAGACCAGTGGAAACCGCCATGGCCTGCAGGGCCACCAGACCACCGCCCAGAAGCAGAGCGACCGCCATCGCACCTTCCATGACCACCCAGAACACCTTCTGCGAAGCCGGCGAATTGATCTTGCCGCCCGCGGTGATGGTGTCGATCACCAGCGATCCGGAGTCCGAAGAGGTGATGAAGAACAGCACGACCAGGACGATCGCAGCAAAGGAGCTAATAGCGCTGATCGGCAACTGATCGAGCATGACGAACATCTTCAGCTCCAAGGCTGCCTGTTGCAGCTCGGTCAGGCCACCGAGGGCTTGGTCCAACGCGGTACCGCCGAAGGTGGTCATCCAGATCACCGAAACCAGCGTCGGCACCAACAGCACGGCGGTGAGGAACTCGCGCACGGTCCGGCCACGGCTGACGCGCGCGATGAACATGCCGACGAACGGCGACCAGCTGATCCACCAGGCCCAGTAGAACGCAGTCCAGCCCTGGCTGAAGTTGGCGTCTTCACGAGCGACCGGGTTGGACAGCGCCGGCAGGTACTGCAGGTAGGCGCCGAGGTTGTCCAGCACGCCGCTCAGCAACAATGCGGTCGGGCCGGCAACCAGCACGAACAGCAGCAGCACGATGGCCAGGCCCAGGTTGATCTCGGACAAACGCTTGACGCCCTTGTCCACACCGGCCAGTACCGAGCACAGCGCGATCAGGGTGATGACGGTGATCAACAACACCTTGGTGGTGGTATCGGCGGGCAGGCCGAACAATACGTGCAGACCGGCGGTGGCCTGCTCGGCACCCAGGCCGAGCGAGGTGACCAGACCGAACAGGGTGGCGAACACCGCCAGAATGTCGATCAGATGCCCCGGCCACCCCCACACACGCTCACCGAGCAGCGGGAAGAAGATCGAGCGGAACGACAGCGGCAGACCCTTGTTGAAGGCGAACAGCGCCAGGGCCAGCGCAACGATGGCGTAGATCGCCCAGGGGTGCAGGCCCCAGTGGAAGATGGTGGCCGCCATGCTCAGGCGCGCCGCTTCCGCCGCGTTACCGGCGGCGGCGTCCAGCGGAGCCCAGTCGGTACGAGCGCCGCCCTCCCCGACAGCCACCCCCGCCAGCGAAGAGTCGAAGTGCGACATGGGTTCGGCCACGCCATAGAACATCAGGCCGATGCCCATACCCGCCGCGAACAACATGGAGAACCAGGACGCGTAGGAATAGTCCGGTCGCGCCAGCGTGCCGCCGAGGCGCACCTTACCCAGTGGCGAGACGATCAGGCCCAGGCACAGCAAAACGAAGATGTTCGCCGAGCCGATGAAGAACCAGGACAGGTTCACTGTCAGCCAGTCACGCACGGCTTTGAACAGCGGTTCCACCTGGTCGTGCATGGCCAGCGCCAGCACGACGAAAATGAATGCAGTGACCGCCGATATCAGGAATACCACTCCATGGATATCGAGATTGACCAGATAACGGCCACGAATGTTGTCCTGGCCAACCACATAATCGGTGTCGATGAGATTGGCTGCGCCACTGGGGGCGGGAATACCGTCTACGGATGAGTCGTTCTTGCGTGATACGGGGCCTTGGCTCAAGGGGCTGCTCCTTCTTGTTTTATTCGCGAGCAATGCGGCGACCGCCGCTGCTATACGCGGAAGCTGACGCTATCAGAAGGAAAATCGGCCCTGCGCTGCGGAAACGTCGCGGTTTTTCCCGATAACGACTGAGGGAGCGAAAGGCGCAGGGGACGACAAAAAGACGTCTGCCGGTGTTCTGGCGCTTTGACTAGAAAACTGGGCGCCACGCTGGTCGGCAAAGGATGTCGCCTGCGCTTGCCGATGTCGGCGAAGTGCTGTCCAGGCGTCAGCTGCAAAGATGGCGACCATAAAAAAGCGCGCCCATGGGCGCGCTTCTGGACAAGATGAACAGCGAGCGTCAGCGCGGCTCGCTCATCAGTCCCTTGACGATGGAAATGCAGCCCACCAGCAGCACGATGGTGAACGGCAAGCCGGTCGACACGGCCATTGCCTGCAACGCCACCAGGCCGCCGCCGAGCAGCAGGGCGATGGCGATCACGCCTTCGATGCTGGCCCAGAACACGCGCTGCGGTACCGGCGCGTTGACCTTGCCACCGGCCGTGATGGTGTCGATCACCAGCGAACCCGAGTCCGACGAGGTGATGAAGAACACCACCACCAGCACAATGCCGATGAACGAGGTGATGGCGGTCAGCGGCATCTCCCCGAGCATGCTGAACAGCTTCAGCTCCAGGCCTGCGTCCTGCGCACCGGTGAAACCATCGACCAGCAACTGGTTGATGGCGGTACCGCCGAAGGCGGTCATCCACAGCACCGACACCAGCGACGGTACCAGCAGCACGGCGATGAGGAACTCACGCACGCTGCGGCCACGGCTGACGCGGGCGATGAACATGCCCACGAACGGCGACCAGCTGATCCACCAGGCCCAGTAGAACGCCGTCCAGCCCTGGCTGAAGTTGGCGTCTTCACGACCGACCGGGTTGGCCAGTGCCGGCAGATACTGCAGATAGGCGCCGAGGTTCTTGAAGAAGTCGGTGAAGATCACCAGGGTCGGCCCGGCGATGATGATGAACAACAGCAGGGCCATGGCCAGGCCCATGTTGATCTCCGACAGACGCTTGACCCCCTTGTCGAGGCCGGCGACCACCGAAGCCAGCGCGATCAGGGTGATGGCGACGATCAGCAGCACCTTGGTGGTGTCCGTCGCCGGGATGCCGAACAGGTACTCCACACCCGCAGCCGCCTGCTCGGCACCCAGCCCCAGCGAGGTGACCAGCCCGAACAGGGTGGCGAACACCGCGAGAATGTCGACCACATGGCCCGGCCAGCCCCACACACGCTCGCCGAGGATCGGGTAGAAGATCGAGCGGATCGACAGCGGCAGGCCCTTGTTGAACGAGAACAGCGCCAGCGCCAGGGCGACGATGGCGTAGATCGCCCAAGGGTGCAGACCCCAGTGGAAGATGGTCGCAGCCATGCCCAGGCGCACGGCTTCCTCGGCGTTACCGGCAGCGCCGCCGAGCGGAGCCCAGTCGGTACGCACACCGTCCTCGCCAACGGTGACTCCCCCCAGCGCCGCGCTATAGTGCGACATGGGTTCGGACACGCCGTAGAACATCAGGCCGATGCCCATACCGGCGGCGAACAGCATGGAGAACCAGCCCATATAGGTGTAGTCGGGCGTCGCATCCTTGCCGCCGATGCGCACCTTGCCCAGCGGCGAGAGGATCAGGCCGAGACAGAGCAGGACGAAGACATTCGCGGCACCGATGAAGAACCAGGCCATGTGATGGGTGAGCCAGTCGCGCACACCGCTGAACAGCGGTTCGATCTGGTTCTGCAGAGCCAGGGCGAGGATCACGAAGATCACCGCGACCAGCGCGGAGATGGTGAAAACCTTGCCGTGGATGTCGAGGGCGAAGATGAACTGCCCTTTGATGTTGTCCTGACCGATGACGTAATCGGTATCGATCAGATTGGCTTCACCGGTCGGTGCCGGGATGCCTTCGTGGGTTTCCGCTGCGGGTGGCGGGGTCGTGTCATGCGAAGGGACGTTTCCCATACGTGGCGTACTCCTTGATGCGTTTGACTCGCTAGACGAGCGTGAACAGGACGGATGCCCTCCTCCAATTAAAGACGACCGACAAGTAGGTCGAAGTAGAAAGGGTAACACATGAATTCCGCTCACTCAGACTCACAGACACATGAGAGTTCCGAATGATTCCCTAACGGCTGGCATTTTGCCCGACACTGCCATTCGTCCAGCCACCGTGGCAGCATGGCGGCGAACGCTGCGCAACCCCCATGGTCAGCTGCACACAATCCGTGCAAAGGAAGACCCCCGCATGCCTGCGGATTTCGGCATTCCCAACCTGTTCGGTTACCTGATCGCCACCATTCACGCCCTCGGCGTCCTGGCTGCGATACACGCCGTGCTGACCGTGCGCACGGCACAAGGCGCGCTGGCCTGGGGGCTGTCGCTGTTCTTCATGCCCTACCTGACGCTGCTGCCTTACCTGGTTTTCGGCCGCAGCCGCTTCGACGCCTACGTCAAGGCGCGGCGCCAGGCCGACAAGGAAATGCGCCAGGCCATGGCCGAACAGGACTGGCGCCCCTGGGTCGAGGAAGCCAAGGCGGCACACCTATCGCCCGCGTATGATCGCCTGCGTGCATTGCCGCGCCTGTCGCACCTGCCCGGCCTGACCGGCAACCGCGTCGAATTGCTGATCGACGGCGAGGCCACCTTCGAGGCGATCTTCAGTGCGCTGGCCAGTGCCCAACAGACGATCCTCCTGCAGTTCTTCATCATCCGTGACGACGCCCTCGGCCAACGCATGCGTGACGTGCTGCTGGAGCGCGCCGCCGCTGGCGTGCAGGTTCACGTGCTGTACGACGGCGTCGGCAGTCATACGCTGCCGCGCGCCTATATCGACAGCCTGCGCCGGGGCGGCGCGCAGGTGCATGCCTTCCCCACCCGCGCCGGGCTGCTCAATCGCTTCCAGCTGAATTTCCGCAACCACCGCAAGATCGTCGTGGTCGATGGCGAGATCGGCTTCCTCGGCGGGCTCAACGTCGGCATCGAATACCTCGGGCAGAAGCCGCCGCTGGCGCCATGGCGCGACACCCACGTGGAGGTACGCGGGCCGGTGGTGGCGAGCCTGCAGGAAGCCTTCGCCGAGGACTGGTACTGGGCCTGCCAGAAACTGCCGCCAATGCTGATGCCGAGCAAGCAGGACGAGCCCGGGCAGCTCTGCCAGGTGATCGCCAGCGGCCCGGCGGACCCGCAGGAAACCTGCTCGCTGCTGTTCGTCGAAGCGATTCACGCGGCGCGCGAACGGGTGTGGCTGAGCAGCCCCTACTTCGTTCCCGACGAGGCACTGTTCGCCGCCCTGCGCCTGGCGGTGATGCGCGGCGTGGACGTACGCCTGCTGCTGCCGGCACGAGCTGATCACCACATCGTCTACGCCGCCTCCAGCCTGTATGCCTTCGAGGCCTTACGCGCCGGCGTGCGCATCTTCCGTTATCAGCCAGGCTTCCTGCATCAGAAGGCGCTGCTGATCGACCACGACGCCTGCGTGCTGGGCAGCGCCAACCTGGACAACCGCTCCTTCCGCCTGAATTTCGAAGCCAACCTGCTGACCTTCGACGAGGCCTTCAACGCGCAAGTGGCGCACATGCTGGAAGAGGATTTCAGCCGCTCACGCGAGCTGGTCAACGCCGACCGGCGCGAACTGCATCGCCTGCAGCAACTGGGCATGCGCGTGGCGCGGCTGATTTCGCCGATCCTCTGATGCCACGCCGCGGCGATGCTCGAGCAGGAAATTTTGTGCGGGCTGCGCGGCGCGGCTATGGTTAGCGGAGCCAGCCGCTGTTCGCTGTCAGCGAGACCCCGCCTGCCATGAAAAGACGCCATGCCCTGCTACTCAGCCTGTGCCTGTTCGCTGCGCCCGCCGCCGCGCAGGAGGAGATTCGCGTCGGCGTCGAACTGCAGCCCTATCAGCCCTACTCCGATGTGCAGGACGGCGAGTACCGCGGTTACGCCCGCGACCTGCTGGACGCCTTCGCCGCCGAGTACGGCTATCGCTTCGTCTATACGCCGCTGCCGGTGAGACGGCTGCTCAGCGATTTTCTCGCTGATCGGGTCGACCTCAAATTTCCCGATCATCCGCAGTGGAATGCCGATCAGAAAGCCGGCCACAACGTCCACTACAGCCATCCGGCAGCACCGTATATCGACGGCATTCTGGTCAAGCCGCAGCATCTGGGCCAGGGCATGCAGCGCATCGAACTGCTCGGCACGCAGAACGGCTTCACACCCTGGCCCTATCTGCCGGAGATACGCACCGGGCGTATCCAGCTGATCCAGGCCAATCAGATAGAATCGCTGTTGCGTATGGCCGGCAGCGATCGTGTCGATGCGGTCTATCTCAACCCCAGGGTCGTCGCTCACCAGTTGGAGCAGATGGGCATGGCCGCGGGCAGCCTGGTGTTCGATCCACAGCTGCCCCACGTGGAGGACCATTACTACCTGTCCAGCATCCGCCACCCGCAGCTGATCGAGGCGTTCAACCGCTTCCTCGCCGAACGGGCCGAGCAGGTCGCGGCGATACGCTTACGCCACGGTCTGTGAGGTCTAGCGCTTCAGGGCAGCACAATCCGTCCCGACCCAGCGCGCACGGCTTTCCATGCTGCTCGGCTGGCCGTTGTAGGTGCCCTTGACCTGGGTGGTGAACTCCTTGTCGCTGACGAAGCGCGTTTCTCCTTCGCCCTGAGCCTGCGGGCAGGTGAAACGGAACTTCCACACCGCCGCGCTGCGTTCGAGAATCTCGTTGCTGCAGCCTGAGTCGGGATCATGCAGGGGGATTTCCTGGGCCTCGATCTGCTCGGCGGTAAGACACATCTGCACGCCGCCGGCGCCGAGCTTGATGCCCTGCTCGGCCATCATGTCTTCCATCATCTGGCGCTGCTCGGCTGGCAGGTTCTGCATCTGCCCGAGCATTTCCTGCATGCCGGGCATGGCGCGGCCGCCCACCTGCATGTTGTGCGAGCTGACCTCCCAGACGCCGGGCTGAATATCCAGGGCGCTGGCCAGAGTGGGCGATAGACAGAGGGCGAGCGGTAGAACGGAACGCGAGAGGATGCGCATGACAAGTCTCCTGAGCGGATAATGGGCCAGGCCGATGGTACCTCGGGGCACCAGGGCATCGGGCCGCCGCTCCGATAGGAGGCGCGCCCCGCCGATTTGGACAGTGCATATGCGCATAAGATTCGCGCCGCGCAGACGAACAAAACCCCCACAGGCTCGCGCCGCATGGGGGTTTCCTTCTTTTTGGTCCAGCACTTGTGGCGCCGGGAACATGGGCTCGCTCTGGCGAACCTAGCCCGCGTCAGCCGCGGGGGAGCTCAGCTCACAACTCCAGAGTTCCAACGCCGGCTGGCTCGCTTTTGGCGGGCCGAGCCAGTCGCTCATCGGGCGACAACGCTGGTCGATACACAGTTGATAATCCCCGGCTTCAGGCGTACGCCCGACTCGCAGGGGTTGCAAAGGCGGTAGCTGACGCTGGTAGTGCCAGCTGCCATTGCGCAGTTCGGCGCCGTCGGGAATTTCCATTCCGGCGCCGGAACCCTTGACCCGCGCCTCACCGAGAACCAGGCCCTCGGCGGTGACGCGGTAATCCTCTTCCCAGCGGATCTTCTCGATGGTGTGGGTCCAGGCCAGGGTGAAGGCCGACGTGGGCAGCTCTGCCCACACCGCACCGGCTAACCCCAGGCACAGGCCGATCACGCCGTCGCTGCCTCGGCGCGACGGGCGCGCCAGAAGTGCTGAGCGATGAAGATGGCGCTGAGGGCGAAGCCGATTTCGTCACTGATCGGGGTGGCGAGAATCAGGCTGGCGCCCGCGGCCAGACCCAGGATGCGCTCCCACCAGGTCAGCTTGGCCTGCAGGTAGCCGGTGAACACCACGCCCCAGATGCCGATGGCCAACGCGGCCTTGAACAGCACGTAGAAGGTCGCGAGTAGGCTGTCGCCTTGCAGCATCAGCGCCGGCGAATACACCGCCATATAGGGCACGACGAAGCCGGCCACGGCGATGCGCACGGCCCACAGGCTGATCTTCAGACCGCGCTCCTTGGCGATCGGCGCGGCAGCGAAGCAGGCTAGCGCCACTGGCGGCGTGAGGTCGGCCATGATGCCGAAGTAGAAGACGAACATGTGCGAGACGATCAGCGGTACGCCCAGTTCCAGCAGCGCCGGCGCGGCGATCGAGCTGGTGATGATGTAGTTGGGGATGGTCGGAATGCCCATGCCCAGCACCAGGCAGGTGAGCATGGTCAGCACCAGCGACAGGAACAGGTTGTCCTGGCCGATGGCGAGGATGTAGCCGGCGAAGGTGGAGGCCACACCGGTCAGCGACACCACGCCGATGATCACGCCGACCAGGGCGCAGGCGATGCCCACCGGCACCGCATGACGCGCACCTTCGACCAGTGCGTGCAGGCACAGGGTCAGGGTTTCACGACCACCTTTGACGAACCAGCAGACTGCCACCAGCGCGGCGATAACGCCGAACACCACGCCGATACCGAGCTGGAAGAAGCCGGCGCAGAGCACGCCCAGGGCGATCCAGAAGGCGAAGCGCATGACCTTGGAGGACACCCGCAGGATGATCGCCGAGCCGAGGATGACCATGGCGGTCAGCGCCAGGCCGACAGTACCGGAGAACAGCGGGGTACGGCCGGAGAACAGCAGGTAGATGAGGATGAACAGCGGGATCAGCAGGAACCAGCGCTCACGCACGGCCTTCCACGGGTTCGGGCATTCGTCCTTGGGCAGGCCGCGCAGGTTGGCGCGCTTGGCCTCCAGGTGGACCATCCAGAACACCGAGCCGAAGTACAGCAGCGCCGGGATCAGCGCGGCCTTGGCCACCTCAATGAACGGCACGTTGATGGTCTCGGCCATGATGAAGGCCACGGCGCCCATGATCGGCGGCATGATCTGGCTGCCCATCGAAGAAGTCGCCTCGACGCCGCCGGCGAAGGCCGGCCGATAACCGAAGCGCTTCATCAGTGGGATGGTGAACTGGCCGGTGGTGACCACGTTGGCCACGCCGGAACCGGTGATGGTGCCCATCAGTGCCGAGGACACGACCGATACCTTGGCCGGGCCGCCGACCTTGTGGCCGAACAGGCCCATGGCGAAGTCGGTGAACAGCTTGATCATTCCGGCCTGCTCGAGGAAGGCGCCGAACAGGATGAACAGGAAGATGTAGGTGGCCGACACGTAGGTAGGCGTGCCGTACAGACCTTCGGTGCCGAACGACAGCTGGTTGACGATCTGGTCGAGGCCGTAGCCGCGGTGCATCAGGTCGCCCGGCAGGTACTGGCCGAGCATGCCGTAGGCGAGAAACAGCGCGCAGATGATCGGCAGGGCGATGCCCATGACCCGGCGCGCAGCTTCGAACACCAGCACGATCAGGGTCAGGCCGACGATCATGTCACTGGTGGTCATGTCACCGGAGCGCTGGATCAGGTCCGCCTCGAAGTACCACTGGTAGATGGCCGTGGCCATACCGGCCAGGCCCAGCAGCCACGCCAGCGGCTGCCACGGGCGGCCCTTGCCGATCCCGGGGAAGCTGATGAACACCAGTAGCAGCAGGAAGCCGACGTGCACCGCACGCAGCACCTGAGTCGACACCGGGTGAAAGGCCGCGGTGAATATCTGGAAAATGGAAAACAGCAGGGCGACGGCAAAAAGCGCCTTCGGCCAGTCGGACGGGCTGGAAGCCAGGCCGTTGTCTTGTTCACTCATGGAGTGCAAACCTCATGACTACTTCGATTGCGGTGACAGAGTCGCCAACAAAACCCACCGCCCTGTGAACGCCGGTTTTATTCGCGATTCTGGGGACCCTGTCCGTTCCGATCTTTGCGCTGTAGGAGCGGATTCATCCGCGATTTCCTCGCGAACATCGCGGCTGAATCCGCTCCTACAACAGCAGTATCGGCGTCGATACAGAGCAAGCAGGCCGTGGCGCACGCCACGGCCCACCCTGCATCAGAGCGCGCCAGCTTCCTTGTAGAAGCGCTCGGCTCCCGGGTGCAGCGGGATCGGCAGGTTCTTGGTAGCGGTGTCCAGCTTGATGTCCTTGGCCGCGGAGTGGGCGGTGCCCAGGCGCTCAAGGTTGTCGAACATCAGTTTGGTCATCTGGTAAGCCACTTCGTCGGAAACGCCTTCATGGGTGACCAGGATGTTGGTGATGGCGACGGTGGGTACGTCGGCGTCCTGACCGTCGTAGGTGCCGGCCGGAATGGTGGCGGCCTCGTAGGCGGCGTTGTCGATCTTCGCGGTGACGTCGGCCGGGATGGCGACGAAGCTGATCTTCATGGTCGAAGCCAGGTCACGAATGGCTGCCATGCCCAGGCCGGAGGACTGCAGGGTGGCGTCCAGCTGACGGTTCTTGATCAGCTCGACCGACTCGGCGTACGGCAGGAACTCGACCTTGCCCATGTCCTTGTAGGTCAGACCGGCAGCTTCGAAGATGGCGCGGGCGTTGAGCTCGGTACCGGACTTCGGTGCGCCGACGGAGATGCGCTTGCCCTTGAGGTCTTCCAGGGTCTTGATGCCGGATTCGGCGTTGGCGACGATCTGGATGTAGTTCGGGTAGGTACCGGCGATGGCGCGGATCTTCTTCAGCGGTGCCTTGAAGCCGGCGTCTTCAACGCCATTCCAGGCATCGGCGACCGAGTCACCGAGGGCGAAGGCCAGCTCGCCACGACCGGCCTGCAGCAGGTTGAGGTTTTCCACCGACGCCTTGGTCGCCTGGACCGAGGTCTTGGAACCTTCGATGCCATTGCTGTACAGCTGCGAAAGGGCTACGCCGATCGGGTAGTACACACCGCTGGTACCGCCGGTGAGCACGTTGATGAAGGTCGGGGCAGCGAGTACTGCGGTGCTGGCAGTGATGGCCGCGGCAGCGGCGAACAGGCTGAGTTTCTTGGTCAGTCGCATGGAATATCTCCGTCGTTGTTATGGCTTTATGCAGAGTTTCACTCTAGACGACGCCACCGAGGCGGCATCGGCGGTGCGCGATCAGCGGCGCAGGGTGCAGCGTAGGACAAGAACCGCGGCAGGCG
This sequence comes from Ectopseudomonas mendocina, assembly GCF_016008875.1. Classification (GTDB taxonomy): domain Bacteria; phylum Pseudomonadota; class Gammaproteobacteria; order Pseudomonadales; family Pseudomonadaceae; genus Aquipseudomonas. Next base: position 1,968 of record NZ_JADTQG010000029.1, on the reverse strand, counting down.
CGGTGGGGAGGCGGCCCATGCAAAGCAGCGAGTGCGGCATGGCGCGAGGGGCATGGCAGTTCATGGGGCTGACCTCTTGTCGTTGTTATGGTCGCCGCGTCGGCAAGATGCTGCGCGGCTACAACGGACATAGCAGATGCCGTGCCAGAGCCTGAAAAGCCCGAGATAGAGGGCTCTTATCTGGAGACCATAGGGTCACTGAGCGGGAAACCGCTTACACCCGAACAGTCATAAGCAAAAATCCGCTTATCGAATAACCCGGACGCAATCCGGGAAATCGGTGTGCAACCTGCTCCCGGATTTCATCCGGCTACGACTGATCCGCCAGCCCCTGGGTCGCACCGGCTGGTTCGAGGCCGGGCACTCTACACACGCTGTGCCGACTACTCCTCGCCGCCCGGCAGGTAATCACCGCGCGCCAGGCCGTGGCGCTGCATTTTCTCGTTGAGCGTACGACGCGGCAACTGCAGCACGTCCATCACCGCGGCGATATTGCCCTGGCATTGCAACAGCGCGTTGTGCAGGCATTGCGCCTCGAAGGCCTCCATCTGCTGCGCCAGCGCCTGGCCGGCGAAGCGCTCGGCTGGCGGCGGGCTGGACAGGCCCAGAGCATGACGCTCGGCGGCGTTGATCAGCTCGCGAACGTTGCCCGGCCAGTCATGCCCGAGCAGACGCGCCAGCTCGCTCGGCGCCAGCGGCGGCGCTTCGCGGCCATGACGTTGCGCGGCCTCGTGGGCGAAATGCTCGAACAGCAGGGGGATGTCCTCGCGCCGTTCGCGCAACGGTGGAATGTGCAGGGTGGCGACGTTCAGGCGATACACCAGGTCCTCGCGGAAACGCCCGGCCTTGACCTCGTCGAGCAGGTCCGGCTTGGCCGCGCTGATCACCCGCAGGTCGACCTGGATGCTCTTGTTCGAGCCCAGGCGTTCGAGGGTCTTCTCCTGCAGCACACGTAGCAGTTTGACCTGCTGCGCCAGCGGCAGACTCTCCACCTCGTCGAGGAACAGGGTGCCGCCGTCGGCATGCTCGATGCGGCCGATGCGCTTGGCCTGGGCCCCGGTGAAGGCGCCGCTCTCGTGGCCGAACAGCTCGCTTTCGAAGATGGTCTCGGGAATCGCCGCACAGTTGAGCGCGGCGAAGGCCTTGCTCGCGCGCGGGCTGAAATCGTGCAGGCTGCGCGCCACGCGCTCCTTGCCGCTACCGGTCTCGCCGCGGATCAACACGTTGACCGAGGTGCCGGCCAGTTCGAGGATTTGCCGGCGCAGGTTTTCCATCGGCCGGGAAATGCCGATCAGCTGGCTTTCGATACGGCCCTTGTTCGCCACCTGCTGGCGCAACTGGCGGTTCTCGCAGACCAGGCGGCGCTTGTCCAGGGCGCGGCGCACGCTGTCGAGCAGGCGCTCGGGGGTAAAGGGTTTCTCGATGAAGTCATAGGCGCCCTGACGCAGTGCCTGCACCGCCATGGGCACGTCGCCGTGGCCGGTCACCAGGATCACCGGCAGATCGCTGTCGATCTGCAGCAACTTGTCGAGCAGTTGCAGACCATCGCTGCCGGGCATGCGCACATCGCTGACGACGATGCCGGGGAAGTCGCGGTCCACCACCGCCAGCGCTTCGGCCGCGCTGGCGCAGGTACGCACCTGAAAACCGGACAGCTCCAGCCACTGCTGCACCGCCTCGCGAATCGCCGCTTCGTCGTCGACCACTATGACCTGAGCGCTCATGGCACCTCCTGTTCAGAACGGCGGGCAGTGTAGCCCGGATGAAATCCGCAGAGGCAACCCGCGGCTTCAGGATGAGAACCCGTAGGAGCGGCTGGGCGGCATTCCGCTTTAGCCGCGATAGCTGCGCCTGCATTTCGCGGCTGAAACGGGGAATGCCGCCCAGCCGCTCCTACAAAGGCTCGTCGTGGATGACGCTTCACCTATCCACCGTGACCACGCAACCTTGGTGGATGAAAACTGCGTC
>NZ_JADTQG010000028.1 GCF_016008875.1 Ectopseudomonas mendocina | reverse complement strand
CTGCCGAACTGGCTGGGCATGAGCTAGGGCAACCGTTGATCTCGCGTCTACCTCTGCGCCCGGCCTTGTGCCGGGCTTTTTTTGTCCATGCGCCGCGACATATCCCTGGCGCTGCCAATTTGGCTGGGCATGTGCCGGAAACTGGTTCAAGACCATGGTCTTAGAGCGGTAAGACCATGGTCGAATGGCCTCACGAAGGGTCGGGAGATACAAAAGGCATCATACAAAAACAACTACCCGCCGAGGTGATTCCATGAGTGCTGCGTCTCTTTACCCTGTGCGTCCCGAGGTGGCCGCTCGGACCCTCACCGACGAGGCCACCTACAAGGCCATGTACCAACAGTCGGTGGTCAACCCCGAGGGTTTCTGGCGCGAGCAGGGCAAGCGGATCGACTGGATCAAGCCCTACACCAAGGTCAAGCAGACCTCCTTCGACGACCACCACGTCGACATCAAGTGGTACGCCGATGGCACCCTGAACGTCTCCTACAACTGCCTCGACCGTCACTTGGAAGAGCGTGGTGACCAGATCGCGATCATCTGGGAAGGCGACGATCCGTCCGAGCACAAGGAAATCACCTACCGCGAGCTGCACGAACAGGTGTGCAAGCTCGCCAACGCCCTGCGCGGCCAGGACATTCACCGCGGCGACGTGGTGACCATCTACATGCCGATGATTCCCGAAGCGGCAGTGGCCATGCTGGCCTGCGCCCGCATCGGCGCCATCCACTCGGTGGTGTTCGGCGGCTTCTCCCCGGAGGCGCTGGCCGGTCGCATCATCGACTGCAAGTCCAAGGTGGTGATCACTGCCGACGAAGGCGTGCGTGGTGGCAAGAAGGTGCCGCTGAAGGCCAACGTCGACGATGCGCTGACCAACCCTGAAACCAACAGCGTGCAGAAGATCATCGTGGTCAACCGCACCGGCGGCCAGATCAAGTGGAACCAGCACCGCGACATCTGGTACGAAGACCTGATGAAGGTGGCCGGCAGCGTCTGCGCGCCGAAGGAAATGGGCGCCGAGGAAGCGCTGTTCATCCTCTATACCTCCGGCTCCACCGGCAAGCCGAAAGGCGTGCTGCACACCACCGGCGGCTATCTGACCTATGCTTCGCTGACCCATGAGCGCGTATTCGACTACCGCCCGGGCGAAGTCTTCTGGTGCACCGCCGACATCGGCTGGGTCACCGGCCACACCTACCTGATCTACGGGCCGCTGGCCAACGGCGCCACCACCCTGATGTTCGAAGGGGTGCCGAACTACCCGGACGTCACCCGCGTGGCGAAGATCATCGACAAGCACAAGGTCAACATCCTCTACACCGCTCCGACCGCCATCCGCGCCATGATGGCCGAGGGCAAGGCCGCGGTCGACGGCGCCGATGGCTCCAGCCTGCGCCTGCTCGGTTCGGTCGGCGAGCCGATCAACCCGGAAGCCTGGCAGTGGTACTACGAGAACGTCGGCCAGAGCCGTTGCCCGATCGTCGACACCTGGTGGCAGACAGAAACCGGTGCCTGCCTGATGACCCCGCTGCCGGGCGCTCACCCGATGAAGCCGGGTTCCGCCGCGCGTCCTTTCTTCGGCGTACAGCCGGCGCTGGTGGACAACCTGGGCAACATCATCGAGGGGCCGGCTGAAGGCAACCTGGTGATCATCGATTCCTGGCCGGGCCAGGCGCGCAGCCTGTATGGCGACCACGACCGTTTCGTCGATACCTACTTCAAGACCTTCAAGGGTATGTACTTCACCGGTGACGGCGCGCGCCGCGACGAAGATGGCTACTGGTGGATCACCGGTCGCGTCGACGACGTGCTCAACGTTTCCGGCCACCGCATGGGCACTGCCGAGGTCGAGAGCGCCATGGTCGCCCACCCGAAAGTGGCCGAGGCCGCGGTGGTCGGTGTGCCGCACGATATCAAGGGGCAGGGCATCTACGTCTACGTGACCCTCAACGCCGGCGAGGAGTCCTCCGAGCAGCTGCGTCAGGAACTGCGTAACTGGGTGCGCAAGGAGATCGGCCCGATCGCCACGCCGGACGTGATCCAGTGGGCGCCTGGCCTGCCGAAGACCCGCTCGGGCAAGATCATGCGCCGCATCCTGCGCAAGATCGCCACCGCCGAATACGATTCCCTCGGCGATATCTCCACGCTTGCCGATCCTGGCGTGGTGCAGCACCTCATCGATACGCATCGCCAGATGCAAGCCGCCTGCGCCTGATCGGTAACGGCACCTTCTAAAACCCCGCCCGGCCAAAAGCCCGGCGGGGTTTTTCATTTGTGCGCGCGGCCAGCGCCCGCCGCAGGGGCAAGTCGATAAGCGTCGATCCTGGTTAGGCTGCCGTGTGCTGTCGTTTCGATTGCACGGGACTGCGACGAAAAGGGTTTCGTGTGGTCTTTAACAGTGTCGTTTCGTCGTGACATTCGCGATGCGCTGCGTGCCAGCAGGTGTATTGCGTCAGTCAAGGAGCGCCGGCTCGGCCATTCTGTGGCCTCGATTTCATGTAGTCTTCGCCCCCCCGATCAGGATTTGCCATGAACAGCGACAGCCCCAGCATTTTTCCTCAACCCTTCAAGGCGCTTGGCTGTAACGAATGCCGCAACCTCGATGCGCTCGGCTTCGACTTCACCATGGCGTTCCAGCTGATTGTCGATGTCCAGGCGCAACAGCCCTTCGCCTACGAGGCTCTGGTGCGTGGCGTCGCGGGCGAGTCGGCCGGCGAGGTGCTGAGCTGGGTCAACGACGGCAACCGCTATCGGTTCGACCAGGCGTGCCGGGTCAAGGCCATCGAACAGGCAACGAGCCTGGGGCTGCTCGAACTCCCCGACTGTCTGCTCAGCATCAACTTCCTGCCGAACGCGGTTTACCGAGCCGAAACCTGCATTCGTGCGACGCTGGAGGCGGCCAGGCGTTGCGGCTTTCCCCACGAGCGGCTGATGTTCGAAGTGGCCGAGGGCGAGCAGATCCATGATGCAGAACACCTCAAGCGGATCTTCGCCGAGTACGGGAGGCAGGGGTTCACCACCGCCATCGATGATTTTGGCGCCGGTTATTCAGGGCTCAACCTGTTGGCAGAATTCCAGCCCCAGGTGCTCAAGCTGGATATGGCGCTGACCCGCGGCATCGATCAGGACCGGGTACGGCAGGCCATCGTCGCCGGTATCGTGCTGGTGGCCCAGCGCCTGGGCATCCGGATCATCGCCGAAGGCATCGAAAGCGCGGGGGAGCGCGATGCCTTGCTCGACCTGGGCATCCGCTACATGCAGGGCTTCTTCTTCGCCAGACCGCAGGTCGACAGGCTCTGCCTACCCTGAGGTAAAACGCCCAGATCCGAGATCAGGGCGTTTGCGTGGCAGGCCGCGGTTTCACAGTGCGCCAAACACCTTCTTCGCCAGGCCGGTGGCAGCCGCGGCCGGGTTCTGGCGGATATTGGCTTCCTGCTTGGCGATCATCTCGAACAGGCCATCGAGGGCCTGCTCGGTCACGTAGCTTTCCACCGTGCTGCTCTTGGCATCGACCACACCGAAGCTGGCGGCCTGGCCGGCGAAGGCGTTGTATTGCTGGGCCAGACCCACCTGGTCGGTGGCCTGCTTGACGATGGGCAGGAACTTGGCACGGATCTGCTCGCGGCTGCTCTTGTTCAGGTACTGCGTGGCCGAATCCTGCGGGCCGCCGAGAATCGACTTGGCATCGGCCACGGTCATTTTCTTCACTGCGTCGACCAGCAGCGCCTGGGCTTGCGGCACGGCCGCTTCGGCGGCCTTGTTCATGCTCGCTTCGAGCTGGTCGACCTGGGCGCCCATGCCCATCATCTTCATTGTCTTGGCGGCCTTGCCGAGTTTGCCCGGCAGCTCGATGCGCACGTCCGGATTATTGCTGAAACCGCCCGGCGCGCCGAGTTGCTTGACGGCGACCTGGGCACCCTGGATCAGCGCATCCTTGAGGCCGCCGCTGGCGTCCTGCTGGCTCAGGTCGGAGAGGGACAGGGCGAAGACGTTGGCCGAGAGCAGCAGGCCGGCGGCGAGCGTGGAGAGGCGCAGCATGGGGTATTCCTTGCATCGGGGGGAAATGCCGTGAGCTTAACGGAGTCTGCGGCCCTGACAAGCCAGGCGATGGGCGTGGATGGGCAGCGCGCATGGCTATGGCTATGATCAGGGCCATGAATTCACCATTGCCCTTGCGTAATCCCTGCCCACCGGGTGCCTGCGACTGCCAGCGCGACGAGCTGCTGGACAGGCCGGGTGCCGACACGCGCGTCCTGCTGCTGACCCGTCAGGAGGAGCAGCGCCTGCTCGAACGCCTGGAGAACCTGCAGAGCCTGGATGATCTTGAGCGCATGCAGCAGCGCATGTACGAGCAGCTGGGTATTCGCCTGTACATCGAGCCGGCGTATGGCGAGGTGCGCAGCATGCGCGGTATCCATATGCGCTTCGACGCGCATCCGGGATTGTGCCGCAAGACGCGGCAGAGCATTCCGGCGGCGATCCGCCGGGCTATGGAAAGAAGGCCGGAAATCGCCTGGCGCCTGCTCGACGCCAATGATCTATTCAGCGCGCTGTGACGGATCAACCCTGCCTGGCTTTTTGCAGGGCCAGGCGATAAGCCTCGACCAGTTCCTGCAGCAGCCTGTTGGCTATCTCGGTTTGCGTGTGGCCCGGCTGGCTCTTGAGCAGTTTGCCTAGGCGGGCGGCCTGGTACTCAGCGGTCGCCTGGTGTTGGCAGGGCTCGTTGCGCCTGGCGGCGATTTCGCTGCGCGGCAGGGTGCTGCGCCTGTTGTTCAGGGGCGCGGGCTTGATGGTGAGCGGGGCCGATCTGTTGCAGATCATGCGGATTCATTCTCCGTGCGAGGGTTGGACGAGCAGGCTGGTGCCACGGCATCACTCGTTGAACGATGCGCAGGCGCTGGCTGGACTTGGTGACGTCGGTTCGTGGAACCGCTTGGCAGGCACCACGGCTTCGATGATGTGCACGCATTGGCTTGCTGTCGCCATACGTGCGGCGTCCTGCCGTTTGCTGCGCCATTGACGCTGTAGCAATCAGCGAGGTGCGAGTTTATTCGCCGCCCGGAAAAGTGGCCTTTGCAGGAGCGTCCAAGGGTTTTGCGGGGGAGGAGTCCGGGGCCGTATTTCGTTTCTGCGCGCCCCAGGCCTGTGTGCCGTGAATATTGCTGCGGCTGCGGCGGTGGGTTCTTCAAGCCATTGGCAAGTACTGAGCCTACGTAAACGACAACGCCACGTTTATGCGTGGCGTTGTCGTTCGTGGCGGGCGGGCAGGTTAGCGCTGCCAGCCGCCGCCCAGTGCCCTGAACAGGTCGGCCAGCGCCAACTGGCGGTCGGTGCTGATCTGAATCAGCGTGTTCTGGTCGTTGAAGCTGCTGCGCTGGGCATCCAGGTAGCGCAGATGATCATCCACACCGCCCTTGTAGCGGGCTTCGGCAAGGGCTTCGGCCGCTCGGCTGGACTCGGCCAGGGCACGCCGCGCCGCTTCTTCACGGCGTAGCGTATCGGTGGCGGCGAGGGCGTCGGCGACTTCGCGGAAGGCGGTCTGGATGGTGCCTTCGTAGTCGGCCACGCCTGCATCCTGGCGCACCTCGGCAAGATCCAGATTGGCGCGGTTGCGCCCGCCGGCGAAGATCGGCAGCGACAGCGTCGGGGCGAAGCTCCAGGCCCGCGAGCCACCCTCGAACAGGCCGGACAGTTCGGTGCTGGAACTGCCCAGCGAACCGGTCAGGCTGATGCGTGGAAAGAACGCTGCACGGGCCGCGCCGATATCGGCATTGCGTGCCTTGAGGCGGTGCTCGCTGGCGAGAATGTCCGGGCGCCGTTCGATCAGCTCCGAGCTGGTGCCGGGGGCGATGTCCTGCAGCAGCATCAGTTCGTCATGCGGTGCTGATGGCAGCAGTCCTCCGGCATCAGGGGTGCCGAGCAGCAGCACCAGGGCGTTGTCCGCCTGGCGTAGCTGGCGCTCGGTGCTCTCGCGTTCGGCCCTGGCCTGCTCGGCGAGGCCCAGGGCCTCCTGATAATCCAGCGCCGTCGCGGTGCCGGCTTCGCGGCGTCTGCTGACCAGCTCCAGCGAGGCCAGACGGCTTTCCAGGGTCTGTTCCACCAGCGCCTTGCGCCGTAGCGCGCCATCACGGGTCAGGTAGGCCTGGATCACTTCGGCAATCAGGCTGATCTGCGTGGCGCGGGTCGCCTGCTCGGTGGCCAGGTAGGTTTCCAGCGCCGCCTCGGACAGATTGCGCACGCGGCCGAACAGGTCGACTTCGTATTCGGCCAGGCCCAGGCCGACCTGGTAGACGCTGGTGACTTCCGAGCGCCCGGTCTGCGACTGGTCGGCCGGCAGGCGCTGGCGATTGCCGCTGGCGTTGGCGTTGATCGACGGCAGGCGGTCGGCGCGCTGGATGCGGTACTGCGCGCGTGCCGCCTCGATATCCAGCAGCGCCTGGCGCAGGCTGCGGTTGTTGTTCAGCGCAGTGTCCACCGCACGGCGCAGGTCGGCGTCGACGATGAAGGTCTGCCAGTCCAGCGCCTGGGCACCGGCGCCATTGGCATCGGCCTCCTGCCAGCCGGCGGCGACCGGCGCCTCTGGCCGCTCGTAGGTCGGCGCCAGGGAGCAGCCACCGAGGGCGATGGCCAGCGTCAGCAGAGCGGGGCGCAGCATGAGGTGAGAGGTCATCGCGTTACTCCGCTTTGTGCAGGGGATGGTTGTCGGTTTGCTGAGGTTTGGTACGCAGCAGCGACAGCACCCAGACGAAGAAGATCGGCACGAAGATCACCCCAAGCATGGTTGCGCTGAGCATTCCGCCCAGTACCCCGGTGCCCAGCGCGCGCTGGCTGGCGGCGCCGGCGCCGGTGGCGATAGCCAGCGGCACCACGCCGAGCATGAAGGCCATGGAGGTCATGATGATCGGACGGAAACGCAGGCGCGCGGCTTCGATGGCAGCCTCGCGCAGCGAGTAGCCGTCCTCCCACAGGTCCTTGGCGAACTCGACGATCAGGATGGCGTTCTTCGCCGCCAGGCCGATCACGGTGATCAGGCCGACCTTGAAGTACACGTCATTGGGCAGGCCGATGGCGGTCACCGCCAGCACCGCGCCAAGGGCGCCGACCGGCACGATTAGCATCACCGTCAGCGGGATCGCCCAGCTCTCGTAGAGCGCCACCAGCAGCAGAAACACCACGGTGATGGCCAAGGCGAAGAGCATCACGGCCTGGCCGCTGGCGACCCGCTCCTGATAGGACAGGCCGGTCCATTCGTAACCGATGCCTTCCGGCAGTTCGGCGGCGATGCGCTCCAGTTCGGCCATGGCTTCGCCGGTGCTGACGCCCGGTGCGGCGTCACCGGCGATGCGGACAGACGGATAGCCGTTGTAACGGGCGATCTGCACCGGGCCTTCTTCCCACAGCGTGGTGACGAAGGCGCTAAGCGGCACCAGGCCGCCACTGTCGTTGGGCACGTGCAGCTTGAGCACGCTCTCCGGCGTCATCCGTTCTGCCTGTTCGGCTTGTACCACCACGCGCTGCTGGCGGCCGGCATTGGAGAAGTCGTTGATCACCGAGGAGCCGAAGGCGGTGGACAGCGCACTGCTGACCGACTCGAAGCTGACACCGAGGGTGCGCGCCTGCTCGCGATCGATCACAAGGCGCAACTGCGGGGCCTCGGCCAGGCCTTCCATCATCGCGTAGAGGAACTTCGGATTGCCGTTGACCTTGCCCAGCACCTCGTCGCGGGCGGCGAGCAACGCCTCGCGGCCAAGGCCGGCGCGATCCTGCAGGCGCAGGGCGAAGCCGCCGGAGTTGCCCAGGCCTTCGATCGGCGGTGGCGGCACGGCCATCATGGCGCCGTCGTCGAGGTTGGCGAAGTGCTCGTTCACTGCAGCCGATTCGGCTTGCGGCGATTGCGTGGCGTCACGCTCCGACCAGTCCTTGAGCAGCGGGAAGGCGATGGCAGCGTTCTCGCCCATGCCGGAGAAGCTGAAGCCGAGTACCAGGAAGGAGGTTTCGACGGCCTCGCGCGCCAGGAGGAATTCCTCCAGTTCCTCGCCGGCTGCCGAGGTGCGCTCGCGGGTGGCGCCCGGCGGCAGCTGGATGTCGACGATCATGTAGCCCTGGTCTTCCACCGGCACGAAGGATTCCGGCAGGCGCAGGTAAAAGAAGCCCATCAGCACCACGATGCCCAGGTAGATGAACATCACGCGACCGGCGCGCGGCACCAGCTTGCCGTTGAGTTTCGTGTAGCGCCCGGTGAGCCCGGTGAACTTGCGGTTGAACCAGCCGAAGAAGCCGCGCTTTTCATGGTGGCCGTCGGCAATCGGCTTGAGCAGGGTGGCGCACAGCGCCGGGGTGAAGGTCAGCGCGAGGAAACCCGAGAACAGGATCGACACCGCCAGCGACAGCGAGAACTGCTGATAGATCACACCCACCGAGCCGGACATGAACGCCAGCGGCAGGAACACCGCTGACAGCACCAGGGTGATGCCGATGATCGCCCCGGACACCTGCCCCATCGCCTTGATGGTCGCCGGCACCGGCGCCAGGCCTTCCTCGGCCATGATCCGCTCGACGTTCTCCACCACCACGATGGCATCGTCCACCAGGATGCCGATAGCCAGGACCATGCCGAACATGGTCATCATGTTCACCGAGAAGCCCAGCAGGTACATGAAGGTCAGCGTACCCAGCAGGCACACCGGCACGACGATGGACGGGATCAGTGTGTAGCGCACGTTCTGCAGGAACAGGAACATCACCAGGAACACCAGCACCATGGCCTCGACCAGGGTCATGATGACCTTGTCGATGGCCACGTCGACGAAGCGCGAGGTGTCGTAGGGCACCGAGAACTCGACGTTGTCCGGGAAGTTCACCGACAGTTCGTTGAGGCGCTGTTTGACCGCCTCGGCGGTCTGGATGGCGTTGGCCCCCGGCGACAGCTGCACGGCTGCGGCGACGGCCGGCTTGCCGTCCTGGCGTGAGCCGAAGTTGTAGTCCTGGCTACCGACCTCGATGCGCGCGACGTCGCCCAGGGTCAGGCGCGAGCCGTCTCGGTTGGCGCGCAGCACGATGGCGGCGAATTCCTCGGGGTTGTCCAAAGTGCCCTTGACCGCCAGGGTCGCGGTCAACTCCTGTTCGCTGGAACCCGGCGTGCTGCCGAAGGCTCCAGCTGGTACTTGGATGTTCTGCGCGCGGATGGCGTTGTTCACGTCATCGATGGACAGCCCGAAGCCGACCAGCTTCTGCGGGTCGATCCACACGCGCATGGCCGCTTCGGAGGCGAAGAACTGCAGCTTGCCGACGCCGGGCACCCGACGGATTTCATTGTTGATGTTGCGCGCGGCGTAGTCGGCCAGTGCCGTGGTGTTGTCGTCCTTGCCGCCATCCTTGTAGCTCAGCGCGTAAATCAGCAGGAAGCCCGCGGTGGCCTGCTCGGTCTGGATGCCCAGGGTGAGCACCGCTTGCGGCATGCGCGCCTCGGCCTTCTTCAGGCGGTTCTGCACATCGACCTGGGCCAGTTCGGGGTCGGTGCCCGGCTGGAAGGTGACGGTGATCTCGGCGATGCCGTTGGCGTTACTGGTGGACTCGAAATACAGCAGGTTCTTCGCGCCATTGAGTTCTTCCTCGATGACGCTGGTCACCGAGTCGGTCAGCACCTGCGCCGAGGCACCGGGGTAGGTGGCGGTCACGGTGATCTGCGGGGGCGCGACGTTGGGGTACTGCGCCACCGGCAGGAACGGGATGGCCAGCAGGCCGGCCAGCGAGATGAACAGGGCGACGACCCAGGCGAAGTTGGGGCGCCGGATGAAAAACAGGGACATGAGGTTCTCTCCGGCTTACTGCGCCTGGGATTGAGGTGCGGTGGCGGCGTCTTCTTCGCGTGGAGCGACCTTGCTGCCCGGACGGATCGCCGCCAGGGAGCTGACGATCACCTTGTCGCCGGCCTCGAGGCCTTCGGTGATCTGCCAGCGCGAGCCGTGCATGGCACCGGTGGTGACCTGGCGAACCTCGACGGTGTCGTCTTCGCCCAGCAGCATCACGCTGGCCTGGCCGTCGGCGGCACGCTGCACCGCGCGCTGCGGCACCAGGATGGCGTTCTGGTTCAGCCCCTGCGGCGTCAGCACGCGTACATACATGCCCGGCAGCAGCACGCCCTGCGGGTTGTCGAAGCGGCCGCGCAATGCGATCTGCCCGGTACTGCGGTCCACCGAAATGTCGGTGAACAGCAGGGTGCCCTTGCTCTCGATATCGGTGCCGTCGACGCGCAGCGCCAGCGGCTGGTCGCCTGCGCCGGATACCTTGCCTTCGGCGATGGCTGCGCGCAGGCGCAAAGCGTCGGCGGCTGGCTGGGTGAAGTCGGCATAGACCGGATCAAGCTGATGGATACGGGCGAGCAGGGTGGCTTCGCCCTGGCCAACCAGCGCTCCCTCGGTGACCTGAGCGCGACCGATACGCCCAGCGATCGGCGCGCGAACTTGGGCATAGCCGAGATCCAGGCGCGCGGTTTCCACGTTGGCCTGTGCCGAGCGTTTGTCGGCCTGGGCGCTTTGCAGCGCGGCCTTGGCTGCGTCGAAATCCTGCTGGCTGACGGCGTCGATTTTCACCAGCGGCTCGTAGCGCTTGACCGTGGCCTGTGCCTGGAACAGCTGTGCCTCGGCGCGGGCCAGTTCGCCCTGGGCGCGCGACAGGGCGGCCTTGAAGGGCGCCGGGTCGATCTGGAACAGCAGGTCGCCAGCCTTGACGTCGGCGCCTTCCTCGAAGGTGCGCTTGAGCACGATGCCGGCGACCCGCGCACGCACTTCGGCTACGCGCACCGGCTCGATGCGCCCCGGCAGTTCGGCGACGACGGTAAAGGGTTCGGTCCTGACGGTCAGCACGTCGACTTCGCGGGGCGGCGCCTCACCGCTTTCCTGCTCTTGCTGACCGCAGCCAGCGAGGCCGATTGCTGCCAGAAGGGTGACCATTGAAAAAACGTAACGCCCGCGAATCTTGCTCATGCCTGTCACCTGGAATTCAGATCCATTTGTCCTCGAAGGCGCGAATAATCGTGCTTTGCTTAAATTGAGTCAATATTGACTCATTCGGGTCTACTGTGAGCAAATTTGTATTCCCCTGTTGAAAATGGGGGCTCTTTCTGCACAATGCGCGCTGCCTAACCGGGAGGGCTTCGATGTCCAATGACGAAAAACTGCTCAAGGCGCTGGCCGTCGCCCTCGTCGATCGTCCACGCGCGACGCTGAAGGAGCTGGCCGAAGCTGCGGGTGTGAGCAAGGCCACCCTGCACCGTTTCTGTGGCACGCGCGATGCCCTGATCGAACGCCTGATGAACCACAGCCAGGCGGCGCTCAGTCAGGTGATCGAAGAGGCCGATCTGCAGGGCGCCGAGGTCGGGCAGGCGCTGCGCAGCCTGATCGAGAACCATCTCAGGCATCGCGAGCTGCTGGTGTTCATGATTTTCCAGTATCGCCCCGACAGTCTCGATCCGGACAAGGACGGCGCGCGCTGGATCGCCTACACCGACGCACTGGACAGCTTCTTCCTGCGTGGCCAGCAGGAGGGTTTTTTGCGCATCGATATCACCGCCGAGCTGCTGACCGAGCTGTTCGTCTCGCTGGTCTATGGCGTGGTCGATGCCGAGCGCCGGGGCCGTGCCGCCAGCGCGCGCTCGCTGGCCGTACTGGAGCAGTTCTTCCTCAAGGGCGCCGGTCAGCCGAAGCCCTGAGAGGTCTGTCACCAGGGTAGAGGCTGGCCGTCGTAGGCGTGGAAGCTGCCGCTGTGTTCGGGGCCGAGGCTGTCGATCACCCGCAGCATCTCGGCTGCTGCTTGCTCGGCCGGGCGTGCAGCGGCGGCGCCGCGAAAGGGGTGCGATAGCGGCGAAATCACCGTGCCGGGATGCAGGCTGAGCAGGCGCGCTCCGGGTTTGCTGCGCGCCAGTTCGATGGCGGCGGTCTTGGTCAGCATGTTCAGCGCGGCCTTGGAAGCCCGGTAGGCGTACCAGCCACCGAGGCGGTTGTCGCCGATGCTGCCGACCTTGGCCGAAAGCAGGGCCATGGCGCCATGTTTGTCGAGCAGTGGCAGGAAATGACGCAGCACCAGCGCCGGGCCCAACGCGTTGACCTGAAACACCGCCTGCAGGGCGTCGGCCTCTATGGCGGCCAGGCTCTTTTCCGGGGCGATCCCGTCGCGATGTAGTAGCCCGGCAGCATGCAGAATCAGCTGGTAGGGCGCTTCATCGGCCAGCGCCGCTGCCGCTTCGGCGATGCTGGCGGGGGTTTCCAGGTCGAGCGCTGGCGAGCTGCTGCGGCTCAGCTCTCGTACACCGGCACAGTTGTCGTCGGCGTGCAGAAGCTGGCAGAACGCCTGGCCGATGGCACCACTGGCGCCGATCACCAGCGCCCGGTAGCCGGTGCCCAGGCTGTTGAGCCTCATGGCTGGGCGCCGCCGCGACGGAAGAACAGGGTGATCTGCCCCAGCTCGATGCCGAACTTGCTCATGCTCGAACGATTGATCAGGGTGTCGTCGTCCATCAGGTACATCCAGTCATCGAGGTAGACCACGTAAGTGCTGTCATCCACCGGCAGGTTCAGGTGATAACGCCAGCGCAGGGCATTGCCTGCCACTTCACCGGTGGCCTGGCCGACCACATCGTCGGCCGTGCCGGTCCAGCGGCCCGGGCCGTCCGGGGTCAGCGTCCAGACCCGACGCTGGCGGGTGCCGTCGCTGTAAAGGAAGCGCTCGTCGAGGATCAGCTTGTCGCCCTCGCGGCGGCTGTCGATGTCGACCTGGAAGCGCTTGATCACTTCACCGGAGCGGTCCTGAAACATGCCCCAGGCCTTTACCGGCCCGGAGAAGAAGGTGGGCAGATCGAGTGTCGGCCGCTCGTTGGCGTAACGCTCGACAGGTACCTGGCCGCAGCTGGCCAGCAGCAGGCTGGTCAGTAGGATCAACAGTATTCTCATGGGAACCTCAGCGGTTGAGGCCGAGCAACGCCGCCCGCAGCTTGGGGCTGCGGGTGCGAGGATCGAGCCAGATGGAGAAAAAGGCGCGGGCGAATTCGGGGTCGTCGATGACGTGCTGCAGCTTGCCGTCTACATAGAACCGGCAGCCCTCGTCGGGTAGGAACAGGCCGGTGATGCGCGTGCCGTCCTGCACATCGACGAAAGCCTGGCGCATCTGCTGCGTCCAGTCGTCCTGTTGTTCGGGGTCCAGTGGCTGGCCGTTGATGCGGCGAATCTCATCGAGGCTGGTGTCGACCAGGGTTTCCCGGCTGATGCTGCGGCGGTAAGTCAGCTCCAGCGCGAAGGGCTGCTGGAAGTCGACGCGCCGCTCCGGGCTCCACAGCTTGGCGTTGTACACGGAGAAACCGAACCAGCTGAAATCACCACTGCCGACCAGGCTGGCCTGCGGCAGCCGTTCACGCCAGCCGTTCTGGGTGTTGGCCACTGCTGGCAGGCTGAGCAGCGCAAGCAGCATCAGCGCCGGAAGCAGGGGGCGAAGCAGGGCCTCCATGGTCGTTCCCTCTGAGTCGGCTGGCGATGGCCGCGTCCAGCCGTTGTGCGTATGCCCGGCGGCACGGGCCCCGAATAAAAAGATCCGGCAACCAAAAAGGGGAAGATGGACGCTGCCGGATTGCGCAGTGTGTCGGGTGGTTTGCCGATGTGCGCCGGATGAGTGGGCGCCCAGCGTCATACAGACCAAGTTGTCGATGAATATATGTACAGAAATGTGCTTTGTACAGTTTCTGTACATGATTGCTTTCGGATAGCGGACGAAAGGAGGGGTTGCAGCGCCCTGAAGGTCAGAGCGCAGCGGATGGGCATGCGGATCACCAGGGCAGCGAATGGCCCTGGTAGTCGAGAAAGGCGCACTGCCGTTGTCCCAGTTGCCGGTTGATCACCTGGCACAGGCCGCTGGCGCTCTGTTCCACACTCAAGGGCGCGGCATCGCCGCCCATGTCGGTGCGCACCCAGCCGGGGTGCAGGGCCAGCAGGCTCCAGGGCAACTGCGGCAGTTGCATCTGCCAGCTGCGCAACAGGCTATTCAGCGCTGCCTTGCTGGCGCCATACAGCGGCATGTCGGCTGCGCGTGCCAGCTCCACGCTGGCCATCTGCGAACTCATGAAGGCGATCACGCCGCCGTCGATCACATGCTCGGCCAATTGCTGGGCCAGGCGAATCGGCGCCACGGCATTGGCCAGGAACAGCTGGCCGATGTCGTCGAGCTCGGCCTGGCGCGGGTCCTGATGGCCGGGGCCGTAGATCCCGGCATTGAACAGGGCGCAATCCAGGCGCCGGCCCTGCAGGGCCGGCTCGATGGTGCAATGTGCGTCGAGAGCGTTGAGGTCGCAGGTGATTATCTGCAGGGCATCGGAGTACTGGGCGCGCAGTGCCTCCAGCGGGCTGGCGGGGCGCACCTCGCGCACCACTGCATGCACCTGCCAGCCGCCTTCGAGAAAGGCGCGCACCAGGCCGAGGCCCAGCCCGCGTGACGCGCCACAGATCAGAATCTGGCGCTTCATGGCCATTGCATTTCACCTTTGAGGACTTTGGCGCTCAGTTCCAGGCTGCTTTCATCCTGCAGATCAGGATAACGTGCCTTCATGGCCGCGATCAGGGCCTGGCTGTCCTTAGCTTTGGGCAGTTCCTCTTCCAGCGCCAAAAGGTAATCGCGGGTGAAGTGCAGGTCGGTCAGGTTCATCGCCGGCTCGCCCAGGTAGTGGCCCGGTACCAGAGTGGTCGGTTGCAGGGCTTCGAGCTCGTCCAGCGACTTCAGCCAGCTCTTGCGCGCTTCGGCAGTTTGCGAGTCGGCCACCCAGACGTGGATATTGGCGCTGGTCAGTATTCCGCCGACCACCGCCTTGATGCTGGGAATCCACAGGCTGGTGTTGTGTGCGTCGTGGCCGACCACTTCGATGCGCTGGCCTTCGAGCTCCAGCAGGTTACCTTGCAGCACTTCGGGCACCAGGGTACGGGCCGGCGCGCTGTCTTTCAGGATCGGTCCCCAGTAGGCCAGTTTGGGAGCACGGGTTTCCTCGATATGGGCGATCGTGGCCGGGGTCGCCAGAACCTTGGCGTCAGGAAAGGCGCGGGTCAGCACATCGAGGCCGAAGTAGTAGTCCGGATCGCCATGGCTGATGAAGATGGTCGTCAGACGCTTGCCGCTGGCCTGGATGCGTTCGACCAGTTCCTGTGCCTCGCGGTTGGAGAACTGCGCGTCGACCAAGATCGCGTCCTTCTCGCCGTTGATCAGGGTCGAGGTGACCGGGAACACGGCGGCGTCGCGCGGGTTGTAGGTTTCCAGGGTCAGCGGCTGGGCGAGGGCGGTGCCGGTTGCGGCGAGCAGGCCGAGGCCGGCGATGAAGCGAGTGACGAACGACATGGCGATCTCCGGGTAGATAAGAGTCGCGCATCCTATGCGCTATCTAGCGAGCGAAAAGCCTCGTAAGCTGGCCATGTTCATTGCGTGAATCGAGCGAATCATGGATCGACTGACAGCGGCACGGGTTTTCGTCGAGGTACTGGAACGCGGCAGTCAGACTGCTGCGGCCGAGGCCCTGGACATGTCGCGGGCGATGGTCTCGCGTTATCTCGCCGAACTGGAGCGCTGGGCTGGCGTACGTCTGCTGCACCGCAGTACGCGGCGTCTGAGCCTGACCGCTGCCGGCGAGCAGATGCTGCCGCAATGCCGCGAAATGATGGTCCTGGCCGAGCGCATGCAGGCCCTCGGCCAGTCTCTGGACGAGACTCCGCGCGGTACCTTGCGCATCACCTGCAGCCAGTCCTTCGCCCAGGCCTGGCTGGTACACGCGCTGCGGGCATTCACCGAGCGCTATCCGCGGGTCAGCGTCGATCTGTTGGTGGGCAGCGAAGCGGTCAACCTGGTGGAGGCCCGTATCGACCTGGCACTGCGTATCACCAACCAGCTCGACCCGAATCTGATCGCCCGGCGTCTGGCCGTGTGTCGCTCGGTGGTTTGCGCCAGCCCGGATTATCTGGCGCGGCACGGCACACCTCAGCGCCCGGAGGATCTGGGCCGGCACAACTGCCTGGCCTATGCCTATTTCGGCCGCAGCCTGTGGGAGTTCGAGCACCAGGGCGAGGCCAGCGCGGTTTCGGTGTCCGGCAGCCTCAGCGCCAACGAATCGATGGTGCTGCTGGAGGCCACCCTGGCGGGTGCCGGCATCAGTCTGCAGCCGCTCTATTCGGTGGATGCGCTGTTGCGCGAAGGTCGCCTGGTGCATCTGTTGGCGGATTACCAGCCGCCGCAGCTGGGCATCCATGCGCTATACGGTACGCGCAGGCAGATGCTGCCGGCCATGCGTCTGCTGCTGGATTTCATTGCCGAGCGGCTGGCCAGCGACGCGCATTGGCGACATTGAAGCGGCTTGCATTTGGCCAGCCGTCTTCGAGAATGAGAAGAACGGACAAGGGTTTTTTCCATGCCAGCACTCTCGACCTTCGGCAAACGCGTTCGCCAACTCTGGCATGCAGCAGATCTGGCCCTGGTCGGACAGCGGCGCGAACGCCGCATGCGCATGCTGGCGAGCATGGTCATGGTGGTGATGGGCGTGCTGTGGGGGCTGTTCTTCGCGTCCCGCGGCTATTGGGCCATCGTGGTGATGGACATCGTCATCGTCCTCAGTGGCGTCGCCGTGTTCGCGCTGACCCTGCGCAACCGTGCCCGTGCGGCCAACCTGATCCTGTTCGGGGCGCTGATCCTGGTCGTCGTCGCCTCGACGCTGCTGCTCGACCCGCCTACGCTCGTGGCGCCGCGGGCCACGCATCTGTATCTGCTACCGGTCGCGGTGGGCGCGTTGATGGCCTTTCGCGACGAGCCGCTAAGGCTGCGCTACGGCGTCTCCCTGCTCAGCCTGCTGCTGTTCGTCGCGCTGGCAGCTTCCAACTGGCGGCCCACCGATCTCTATGCGTTGCCGGACGACGTGCGGTTGATCGGCTCCTGGTTGCAGGGGCTGGTGGCCATGGGGCTGTTCTTCGTGCTGCTGCATATCCTGCAAACCGACACGGCCGAGCGCTCGGAGCTGGATCGCGACCTGCGTGCGGCGGTGCGTGAGCAGCAGTTCGTGCTGTATTACCAGCCGCAACTCGATGACAGTGGCCGCGTGACGGGCGCCGAGTTGCTGATTCGCTGGCAGCACCCGCAACGCGGGCTGCTGGCTCCCGGAGAGTTCATCGACCACGCCGAGAACACCGGCCTGATCATCCCCATCGGCCAATGGGTGCTGGAGCAGACGGCCGCACGCCTGCGGCAGTGGCAGGATGATCCGCTGTTTCGCGACCTTAGCCTGGCGGTGAACATCAGCCAGAAACAGTTCGGCCAGGCCAGTTTCGTTGCCGAGATCCTCGGCCTGATCGAGCGCCACGGCATCGATGCCCAGCGCCTGGAACTGGAGCTGACCGAGACGCTGATCGTCCGCGACATGGAAGATCTGACCCGCAAGATGACGACGCTGGTCGAGCAGGGGGTGCGCTTCTCCCTGGATGATTTCGGCACCGGTTTTTCCTCGCTCAGCCATCTCAAGCGTTTGCCTTTGAGCAAGCTGAAGATCGACCGCTCCTTCATCTGCGACGTGCTAACCGATGCCAACAGCGAAACCATCGTGCGCACGGTGATCGCCCTCGGCCAGAGCATGGGCATGACGGTGATCGCCGAAGGTGTGGAAACCGAGGCGCAGCGGCGCTTTCTGGCGGATAACGGCTGTTTTCGCTACCAGGGCTACCTGTTCGGTCGGCCGATGCCACTAGCGGATTTTTGCGCCTTCGTGCAGCAACACAACGCCTGAGCCGGCGTTCCGTCCATCCCCCATCGCCCGCTTCGAATGAACTCGAAGCAACGGTGCAATGTCTGTCTGCTGTCGGCCCGTACCGGCAGGAGTAGATGGCTATTGGCCGCTAGCGTGGCGCTTCGTCGCGGATTCTGTCTGGATCATGCTTGAGCTTTTGAACGCGTGGCCGGCACGTTCATCCCGTTCGCCGGGTTCGTCTGACTGCCACGTGAAGATCGCCCCATGTTTTTATCTCGTCATACTCCACTCCAACCCCGCATCCTCGGTGCCTGCCTGCTGCTCGGCGGCCTGCTCGGCGGCGCACAACCGGCCCTGGCCGAAGAAGCGACTGGCAACCAGCGCTGGGTCAGCGACAGCCTCAACACCTATGTGCGCAGCGGCCCCACCGATGGCTATCGCATCGTTGGCACCCTGACCTCCGGGGAGAAAGTGGAGCTGGTGCGTACTCAGGGCGACTACAGCCAGGTACGCAGCGAAAGCGGCAATACGGTCTGGATTCCTAGTCGCGACCTGCAGTCGGTGCCCGGCCAGGCCGAGCGCCTGCCGCAACTGGAGCAGAAGGTCGCTGATCTCAGCGCCGAGCTCAAGGGCATCGACGATGCTTGGAAGGTCCGCGTGCAGGGCATGCAGGAAACCATGGATTCGCGCAAGACGCTGATCGACGAGCTGCAGGCCGCCCGCGGTGCGCTGGATGCCGAGCTGACCACCACCCGTTCGCAACTGCGTGATGCCCAGGCGCAGTTGGGCAACGAGCAACAACAGGCGCTGATGCGCTACATGGCCTATGGCGGCAGCATCGCCGGCGCCGGGCTGCTGCTCGGCCTGATCCTGCCGACCATGCTGCGCGTACGGCGCAAGCGTAACGATCAGTGGGTGTGATCTTTCACCTTTGATGTCCTGCGGCCTGGGACCTCAGGCGCGGGCCGTCAGGTGCCGGGCGATGCCCTTCTTCAGCGGCAGCAGGCCCTGAGCCACGCGCAGACCTGCGCCGCGTAGCAGGCGAGCGGGCAGGCGATCGTTGGTGTACAGCTCCACCAGCAGGTTGGTGGCCTGGTACAACGGCCAGGTGGCCAGGCGCAGCTGGCGCTCGTAGCGCGCCAGTGGCGCAGTCGCACCGATGTCCTGGCGTTTGCCATGTGCGTCGAGCAGCGCGTCGCTGAGCAGTTGTACGCCGATCAGGCCGAAGTTGAAGCCGTGCGCGGTGACCGGGTGCATACCCACGGCGGCATCGCCGAGCAGGGCGCAGCGGTTGCCGACCATGCGCCGTGCGTAGACGCCTACCAGCGGATAGGCGTGGCGGCTGCTGACCAGTTGCATGGCGCCCAGGCGACGGTCGAAGCGCTTTTCCATCTCGTGGGTGAAGATCGCTTCGTCGAGTTTCTGCAGGCGTTCTATTTCGCGCGGCGGCAGGGTCAGCACCATCGACGATTGCCGGCCATTGAGCGGTAGCAGGGCCAGGGTCTGGCCATAGCCGAACCATTCCCAGGCTATCTGGTGATGATCCTGTTCGTGCTGCATGCGGCACACCAGCATGGTCTTGCCGAAGTCCTTGAGTTGCGCGCCGATGCCGAGCTGGCGGCGTGTCTCGGAGAAGCGGCTGTCGGCGGCGACCAGCAGGCGTGGTTGCAACACCTGGCCGTCCTGCAGCACCAACTTCACCTCGTTCTGGCTCTGCTCGATGGCGCGTACGCTGGTTTCACAGAGCAATTGCACATCGGCGCATTCGCTTACCGCCTGATAAGCCGCGCGGCGAATGGCCTGGTTGGCCACCAGATGGCCGAGTCGCTCGGCGCCGGCCTGTTCGGCGCGTATCTTCAGGGCGAACAGCGAGGGCCCGTTGAACACCTGGGCATCGCGCAGCACGGCAATGTCGGCGGCGGGCAGGCGTGCCCACAGGCCGAGGCGTTCGAGCAGGGCTTGCGAGCCGTGGGTGAGGGCGATTTCGCGGCCGTCGAAGACGGGTTCGGCCAGTGCCGACTCGGCCTGGCGCTCCAGCACGACGATGGACAGACCCTGTCCGGACAGGGCGCGGGCCAGGCAAAGGCCGGCCGGGCCTGCGCCGACGATGACGATATCGGGTGACATGCTGCAGCTCTCCATGCGAACTCGGGAAGGCTCGAGTCTAGGCGGCAGGGGGCTTGCAACTATTGTCCGGGATCATGCCGAAGGTAGGATGCGCCATCTTCGGCGTGATTCACGCCGTCGTGGCTCTCTGTGGAATATTGTTGTTATTACTACTTTGGCCAGGTTGATCGGCGTAATTTTCGGGATTACTGTGATGCGCGTTGTATGAACTACAAAAATAATCCGATTTGGAGTCGATAGCATGCCCCCTCACGCTTCCGAGATAGCCCGTGTGCGATGCGTCCTCGTCATGGAGGCATTCACGTGAAACTGGCGCTGGTCGGCGACATCGGTGGAACCAACGCACGCCTCGCCCTGTGGCGTGACGATCATCTGGAGGCGGTACAGGTCCTGGCGACCGCCGATTTTCCCGGGCCGGAGCAGGCCATCATGGCCTATCTGCAGGCCCAGGGCCTGCCGCTGGGGGCGATAGGCTCGGTGTGTCTGGCCTGCGCCGGCCCGGTCAGCGGTGACCTGTTTCGCTTCACCAACAACCATTGGCGCATCGATCGCACCGCCTTCTGCCAGGCGTTGCAGGTCGACGAGTTGCTGATGATCAACGATTTCTTCGCCATGGCGCTGGGCATGACCCGCCTGGCCGAGCACGAGCGGATACCGGTGTGCGAGGGCCAGGCGCAGGCCGAGCGGCCGGTGCTGGTGATTGGAGCCGGTACCGGTCTGGGCGTCGGTACGCTGCTGGAGCAGGCCGATGGCCGCTGGCTGGTGTTGCCGGGGGAGGGCGGGCATGTCGACCTGCCCATTGGCAGCCCGCGCGAAGCCGAGCTGTGGCAGATTCTCCATCGGCAACTGGGGCACGTAAGGGCCGAAGACGTGCTCAGCGGCAATGGTCTGCTGGCGCTATACCGTGCCATCTGCGAGCTGGACGGCCAGCCGCCGCAGCACGAGACGCCGGCTGCGATCACGACTGCCGGCCTGGCGGGCGAGCCCGTCGCCGCCGAGGTGCTGGAGCAGTTCAGCTGCTGGCTCGGGCGCGTGGCCGGCAACAACGTGCTGACGCTGGGCGCGCGTGGCGGTGTGTACATCGTCGGCGGCGTGGTACCGCGTTTTGCCGAGCGTTTTCTCACCAGCGGTTTTGCCAAGAGCTTCAGCGACAAGGGTCGCATGAGCGATTACCTTGACGGCATCCCGGTGTGGCTGGTGATGGCCGAATATCCCGGTCTGACCGGCGCGGGCGTGGCCTTGCAACAGAGGGCCGAGGCCGGTTAGAACCTGCACCGACCAGGCCTGCATTGCGGCATGAATACAACAAGGACGGCGGACCATGAGCCAGCCCGGCAAGTCAATTCTGCTGGTCGATGACGACCAGGAAATACGTGAACTGCTCGAGACCTACCTGAGCCGCGTCGGCTTTCAGGTGCGCGCCGTCGCCGACGGTGGCGCCTTCCGCCAGAGCCTTTGTGCGGAGTCGGCCGACCTGGTGATTCTCGATGTGATGCTGCCCGACGAGGACGGCTTCAGCCTGTGCCGCTGGGTGCGCGAACACCAGCGCTTCGCCCAGGTGCCGATCATCATGCTCACCGCCAGCTCCGACGAGGCCGACCGGGTGATCGGCCTGGAGCTGGGCGCCGACGACTACCTCGGCAAGCCGTTCAGCCCGCGCGAGCTGCTGGCACGAATCAAGGCGCTGCTGCGGCGGGCGCAATTCACTCAGGAGCGCAGCGGCGAGGTGCTGGCATTCGATGACTGGCGCCTGGACATGGTCAGCCACCGCCTGTTCCATCGCGATGGCGAGGAGGTGATCCTCTCCGGTGCCGACTTCGCCCTGCTCAAGCTGTTTCTCGATCATCCGCAGCAGATTCTCGACCGCGACACCATCGGCAACGCCACTCGTGGCCGCGAGGTGATGCCGCTGGAGCGCATCGTCGACATGGCGGTGAGCCGCCTGCGCCAGCGCCTGCGTGATACCGACAAGCCGCCGCGGCTGATCCGTACCGTGCGCGGTAGCGGCTATCAGCTGGCAGCGACCGTCAGCGTGCAGGCCGGCGATGGCCGTTGAGCCAAGGCGCTGGTTGCCGCTGCCGCGTTCGCTGCTCGGGCGCATGCTGTTGCTCACCCTGTTGGCGATACTTGCGGCGCAGACGCTGTCCAGCGCCATCTGGCTGTCGCAGTTGCGTGCCACCCAACTCGAAGGCCTGGTGACCACGGCGCGCAGCCTGGCTCACTCGATGTCGGCCAGCGTGCGTTACTTCCGTTCCCTGCCGGTGAATTACCGGCCGCTGGTGCTCGACCAGTTGCGCAGCATGGGCGGCACGCGCTTCGTGGTCAGCCTCAACGACCGTCCGTTACAGATGAAGCTGCTACCGCCCACGCCGCGCAAGCAGGCGGTGACCGAGACGGTGACCGAGGTGCTGCGTCAGGCACTGGGCAGCGCTGCCGACATCTCGGTGACCTTCGTCAGGCCGGATGATCTGCTGATCTTCAACGGCGGCCTGAAGCTCGACGAGCTGCCGCGATCCTGGGCGCACTATGCGCTGACCCTGGAGCCGCTCAACCCGCCGGTGCTGGTGACGCAGATCCAGCTGGCCCCGGGGGAATGGCTGTACATCGCCTCGCTGCTGCCCGAGCCCTACACCAACCTGGAGGAACCTTTCCTGCCCTCCCAGCAGCTGTGGTTCATCCTCCTGACCAGTGTTTTCTTGCTGGTATTCATCGGCTTGCTGGTGCACCTGCAGAGTCGCCCACTCAAGCGCCTGGCGCGCACCGCACGGCACCTGTCGCTGGGGGCGGAAGTGGAGCCGGTAGCCGAAGGTGGTGGCCGCGAGGTGGTCGAAGTGGCGCGTGCCTTCAACGCCATGCGCGAGCGCATCAGCCGTTACCTCACCGAGCGCAGCCAGCTGTTCAGCGCGATCTCCCACGACCTGCGCACGCCGATCACGCGGCTGCGCCTGCGTGTCGAACTGCTCGACGACGAGAGCCTGCAGAGCAAGTTCGGGCGCGACCTGGACGACCTGGAGCTGCTGGTCAAGGGCGCACTGCAATGCGTGAAGGACACCGACATCCACGAGAACATCGCGCCGGTCGACCTCAATCATCTGCTGCATGGGCTGATCGAGCCCTATCTCGGCACGGGACGGGTGACCCTCGATGGTGCCGCACGGGCTGTCTATCCGGGCAAGCCGCTGGCCTTGCGTCGTTGTATCGGCAACCTGCTGGACAACGCTCTGAAGTATGGCGAGCGTGCGCATCTGCACATTGAGGACGATGACGAAGCCTTCGTCCTGCATGTCGATGATGAGGGCCCGGGTGTGCCTGAGCAGAAGCTCGAGCAGGTGTTCGAGCCGCACTTTCGCCTGGCCAGCCAGCAGCAGGGCTACGGCATGGGGCTCGGCATCGCACGCAACCTGGCGCACAGCCATGGCGGCGAACTGAGCCTGCGCAATCTGCGAGATGGAGGGCTGCGTGTCACCCTCTGGCTACCGCGCCAATCCCGTTGAATTTCCGCTCGTGAGCCCTCGCGCTGGACCGCAGAATCCGCGGCGCGGTGCCTTATGTAACCTGTCGGCGCCACTTTGTAACCGCTTGGTGACTATCCAATACCCTTTGTTACCCCGGCCACATTGGGGGCTGGGTAGACTCGTTCGCAATGCAAGCACCACGACTTGCTCGCGAATAACAACAACAAGGTGTCTCATCCCATGAAAGCGATCTCTCGCCTGTCCTGCGCCATCTCCCTCGCAGTCCTGTTGCCCCTGTCCGCTACGGCCGGTGAAGTCGAAGTGCTGCACTGGTGGACCTCCGGTGGTGAAAAGCGCGCCGCCGATACCCTGCAGAAACTGGTCGAAGCCCAGGGCCACAAATGGAAGGATTTCGCTGTTGCCGGCGGCGGTGGCGAAGCGGCCATGACCGTGCTGAAGACGCGCGCGGTGTCCGGCAATCCGCCCGCCGCGGCGCAGATCAAGGGGCCGGATATCCAGGAGTGGGGCGAACTGGGCCTGCTCGCCGACCTCAACGACGTGGCTGCCGAGCAGAGGTGGGATGACCTGCTGCCACCGCAGGTGATCGAGGTGATGAATTACCAGGGCGACTACGTGGCGGTGCCGGTCAACGTGCACCGGGTCAACTGGTTGTGGATCAACCCGCAGGTGTTCGAAAAGGCGGGTGCCACGCCGCCGACCACCCTCGACGAATTCTTCGCCGCTGCCGACAAGCTCAAGGCGGCCGGCTTCATCGCCATCGCCCATGGCGGCCAGCCCTGGCAGGACGGTACGGTGTTCGAGGACCTGGCCTTCAGCATTCTCGGCCCCGAGGGTTTTCGCAAGGCCTTCGTCGAGCTGGATCGCGACACCCTGACCGGCGACAAGATGGTCGAAGTGTTCGCTGCCCTGCAGAAGCTGCGTGGCTACATCGACGCCGACGCCGCCGGGCGCGACTGGAACAGCGCCACTGGTTTGGTGATCGACGGCAAGGCCGGCATGCAGATCATGGGCGACTGGGCCAAGAGCGAGTGGACCGCAGCCGGCAAGGTCGCCGGCAAGGACTACGAGTGCCTGGCGTTCCCGGGTACCCAGGGCAGCTTCGCCTTCAATATCGACTCGCTGGCCATGTTCAAGCTGACCAACGCCGACAATCGCAAGGCTCAGGAAGACCTGGCGCGCACGGTGATGGGCAACGAGTTCCAGGAGTTCTTCAACCAGAACAAGGGCTCGATCCCGGTGCGTATGGACCAGGACATGAGCAGCTTCGATGCCTGTGCGCAGAAATCCATGGCCGACTTCAAGGAGGCCGCCGCCGATGGCGGCCTGCAACCGAGCCTGGCCCACGGCATGGCCGCATCCAGCTACGTGCAGGGCGCGGTGTTCGACGTGGTGACCAACTTCTTCAACGACCCCAAGGCCGACCCCAAGCGCGCTGCCCAGCAACTGGCGGCAGCGATCCAGGCGGTGCAATGAGCCTGCGGGCCGCCTAGGCGGCCCTGCCCTAGGGCGGGTGTAACCCGCCGCTTTCAAGCCTTCTATCCCAGGCGCATGTGTCCATGCATGCGTCACGGGATCGGCCGCGCCGCGTTTCCCTACGGTAGGGAATGGCAGCGGCGCAATCCGCAACGACGGAGTGATCCATGACTTCAAATGCAGTCACTGCCAAAGCCTCACCGCTGGATGCCCTGCAACGCTGGCTGCCCAAGCTGGTGCTGGCGCCGAGTATGGTCATCGTGCTGGTGGGCTTCTACGGCTACATCGGCTGGACCTTCCTGCTGTCGTTCACCAATTCGCGCTTCATGCCCAGCTACAACTTCGTCGGGCTCCAGCAATACGCGCGTCTGTGGGACAACGACCGCTGGTGGGTGGCGAGCCAGAACCTACTGGTCTTCGGCGGTCTGTTCATCGCCATCAGCCTGGCCATCGGCGTGCTGCTGGCGGTGTTGCTGGACCAGCGCATCCGCCGCGAAGGCTTCATTCGCACCATCTTTCTCTATCCCATGGCGCTGTCGATGATCGTCACCGGCACCGCCTGGAAGTGGCTGCTCAACCCCGGCCTGGGCCTGGACAAATTGCTGCGCGACTGGGGCTGGGAGGGCTTTCGCTTCGATTGGCTGGTGGACCCGGATCGTGTCGTCTACTGCCTGGTGATGGCCGCCGTGTGGCAGTCCTCGGGGTTCGTCATGGCGCTGTTCCTCGCCGGCCTGCGCGGGGTCGATCAGTCGATCATCCGCGCCGCCCAGGTCGACGGTGCCAGCCTGCCGAGCATCTACCTGCGCATCGTCCTGCCGAGCTTGGGACCGGTGTTCTTCAGCGCGCTGATGATCCTCGCTCATATCGCCATCAAGAGCTTCGACCTGGTCGCTTCGATGACCGCCGGCGGCCCCGGCTATGCCTCCGACCTGCCGGCGATGTTCATGTACGCCCACACCTTTACCCGCGGCCAGATGGGCCTTGGCGCCGCCAGCGCGATGCTGATGCTCGGCGCGGTGCTGGCGATCCTGGTGCCGTATCTGTATTCCGAACTGCGAGGCAAACGCCATGACTGATTCCGTGCTCGATGCGCGCCTGGCGCCGCGCCCCGTATCCCGGGTGAGGGCCTTCAGCCTCAGCCGCCTGGCCATCCACGCCACCCTGATCCTGGCCTGCGCAGTGTACTTGGTGCCGCTGCTGGTGATGCTGCTGACTAGCTTCAAGACACCGGACGATATTCGCACCGGCAACCTGCTGTCCTGGCCCGACGTACTCACGGTCATCGGCTGGCTCAAGGCCTGGGACGGTGTTGGCGGCTACTTCTGGAACTCGGTGAAGATCACCATCCCGGCGGTGCTGATCTCCACGCTGCTCGGCGCGCTGAATGGCTACGTGCTGGCCATGTGGCGCTTTCGCGGCTCGCAGCTGTTCTTCGGTCTGCTGCTGTTCGGCTGCTTCCTGCCGTTCCAGGTGATCCTGTTGCCGGCGTCCTTCACCCTCGGCCAGCTCGGCCTGGCCAATACCACCGAAGGCCTGGTGCTGGTGCACGTGGTTTATGGCCTGGCCTTCACCACGCTGTTCTTCCGCAACTTCTACGTGAGCATTCCCGAGGCGCTGGTGCGGGCCGCGCGCCTGGATGGCGCCGGCTTCTTCACCATCTTCGGACGCATCCTGCTGCCGATGTCGGTGCCGACCATCATGGTCTGCCTGATCTGGCAGTTCACCCAGATCTGGAACGACTTCCTGTTCGGCGTGGTGTTCGCCAGCGGCGACACCCAGCCGATCACCGTGGCGCTGAACAACCTGGTCAACACCAGCACCGGGGCCAAGGAATACAACGTCGACATGGCCGCGGCGATGATCGCCGGCCTGCCCACCCTGCTGGTCTACGTCCTGGCCGGTAAGTACTTCCTGCGCGGCCTGACGGCCGGCGCCGTTAAAGGCTGAAAGCTACTGCGCTCGGTCATGCTGCGTTGGATTCAGGCTCGGAAGCCGCTTGCGGCTAATGCCCTTTAGGGCGGCCCGTATGGGCGAGCAATGCGAGTAATGCTCATTTAGCGGCCTAAACTCCGCTTCCTCGCCTGACTCCGCCTTGCCTGACCTTCGCTCGCGACGCTTTCAAAGTGGAGAAATGAAATGGCTACCCTCGAACTGCGCAACGTCAACAAATCCTACGGCAGCGGCCTGGCGGACACCCTGAAGAACATCGAACTGGCCATCGACTCCGGCGAGTTCCTGATCCTGGTCGGCCCCTCCGGCTGCGGCAAATCCACCCTGATGAACTGCATCGCCGGCCTGGAAGACATCAGCGGTGGGTCGATTCTGGTGGACGGCGCCGACATCAGCGGCATGAGCCCGAAGGATCGCGACATCGCCATGGTGTTCCAGTCCTATGCGCTGTATCCGACCATGACGGTAAAGGACAACATCGCCTTCGGCCTGAAGATGCGCAAGCTGCCGCCGACCGAGATCGAGGCCGAGGTGGCGCGCGTGGCCAAGCTGCTGCAGATCGAGCACCTGCTGGGGCGCAAGCCCGGCCAGCTGTCCGGTGGCCAGCAGCAGCGCGTGGCCATGGGCCGGGCGCTGGCGCGGCGGCCGAAGATCTACCTGTTCGACGAACCGCTGTCGAACCTCGACGCCAAGCTGCGCGTGGAAATGCGCACTGAAATCAAGCTGATGCACCAGCGCCTGAAGACCACCACGGTGTACGTCACCCACGACCAGATCGAGGCCATGACCCTGGGCGACAAGGTGGCGGTGATGAAGGACGGCATCATCCAGCAGTTCGGCACCCCGCAAGAAATCTACAACGACCCGGCCAACCAGTTCGTGGCCAGTTTCATCGGTTCGCCGCCGATGAACTTCATCCCGCTGCGCACGCAGGTGCGTGATGGCCAGTGCTTCGGCCTGCTCGACTCCGGGCAGGCGCGCTGCGAGCTGCCGCTTGGCGCGGCGGCGGAACTGGAAGGGCGCGAGCTGATCCTCGGCGTACGTCCCGAGCAGATCCAGCTGGCCGGCGCCGCTGCGGCGCTGCCGAGCCTGCGCGCCGAGGTCGAGGTGGTCGAGCCAACCGGCCCCGACACCCTGGTGTTCGTCAGCCTCAACCAGACCAAGGTGTGCTGCCGCCTGGCGCCTGACGCTGCACCGCAGGCCGGCAGCAGCCTCGACCTGCAGTTCGATCCCACGCGCGTGCTGTTGTTCGACGCCACCAGCGGCGAGCGTCTGCGCCCGGGAAAGCGCCAGGCCACTGATAACAAGGTGGCCCAGTTCAAGGCCGGATAGCCATGCAGCCCGGATAAATCCGGGATTGCCCAACCAACCTCCCCGGATTTCATCCGGGCTACAGCGCATCAAGGCAACGAAACCCCGTCGCTGCGGCGGTTATCCGCAGCATCGCTCAATAAAAACAATCAGGAGCAACGATGAAGACCACACAGCAAACTCTCACCTGTTCTGTTGGCGTTCCCTGTCTGCTGGCGCTGGCTTTGGCCACGCCGCAAGCACAGGCCCTCGAGTTCAGCGGCTACGTGCGCAGCGGCATCGGTGGCGCCGATACCGGCGGCACGCAGCAGTGTTTCCAGTTGCCGGGCGCGCAGTCCAAGTATCGCCTGGGTAACGAGTGCGAGCAGTACATCGAGCTGGATCTGCGGCAGGACCTGTTTCGCCTGGATGACGGCTCTGTGATCAGCGTCGAGGGCATGGCCCAGCTCTACAACCAGTACGGCCATACCCCGAAGTTCACCGGCGACTACGGCTTCGCGCGGATGAATCAGATGTACGCGGAATGGAGCAACATGCCGGCGCTCAATGGCGGCTCGCTGTGGGCCGGGCGGCGCTTCTACAAGCGTAACGACATCCACATTTCCGATTTCTACTACTGGAACCAGAGCGCCACTGGTTTTGGTATCGACGAGATGAAGATCGGCGACCTCAAGTACAGCTACGTGTTCTCGCGCAAGGACAGCTACTTCCAGGAACCGTACATCAACCGTCACGACTTCAACGTCGGCGGCTTCCAGGTCAACCCGGGCGGTGAACTGGAAGTGGGCGTCAGCTACATCGACAAGCCCGACAGCACCGACAGCCACAGCGGTTGGGCAGTGACCGCGCAGCACAAGCAGCAGGACTTCCTCGGCGGGGTCAACACCATCGCCCTGCAGTACGGGCGCGGGCCGGGTACTGGCCTGGGCTATACCGGCGATCCGACGCTGGACAACAGCAACCGCAGCTGGCGCCTGGTAGAGTTCTTCGACTTCCAGATGACGCCGCGTCTCGGCGGCCAGGTGCAGCTGGTCTACCAGAAGGACAAGCGCCCGGATGGTGCCGATCAGAACTGGCTGTCCATCGGTGGCCGCACCAGCTATGCCTTCACCGAGCAGTTCAAACTGGTCGGCGAGATCGGTCGCGATCAGGTCGAGGCGCCCGGCGGCACGCGCAAGCTGACCAAGTTCACCATCGCGCCGACCTGGTCGCCCTCTGGTCCTGGCTTCTGGGAGCGTCCGGAAATCCGCCTGTACTACACCTACGCCAGCTGGAACCGCGCCGCGCAACAGGCCGCCAACCTCCTGACCGATGGCTCGGCCTTGTCCGAGAACGGCGCCTTCGGCAGCGCACGCAACGGCTCCAACTTCGGCGTGCAGGTGGAGTACTGGTGGAAGTAGCCAGTCGGTACGGTGGATCACGCTTCACCGATCCACCGTGGGTGTCAGGTGGTGGATGAGAAAAGCGTCATCCACTCTACGAAGCGCACTGCGTTGGACTGTAGCCCGGACGCAATCCGGGGCGATCCTTGCTCCGGCTCCCGGATTTCATCCGGGC
This sequence comes from Ectopseudomonas mendocina, assembly GCF_016008875.1. GTDB lineage: Bacteria > Pseudomonadota > Gammaproteobacteria > Pseudomonadales > Pseudomonadaceae > Aquipseudomonas. Next base: position 8,727 of record NZ_JADTQG010000028.1, on the reverse strand, counting down.
TACAACAACCCCGCCACCAGGCGCCCGAGCACTTCCATGGCCTGTTCACTGCGCGGGCTCCAGGGGTGGCCGTAGTTCAGCCGTGCGCAGTGACGAAAGCCCTGACTGGCGGAGAAGATCGGCCCCGGCGCCAGGCTGATGCCCTGGGCCAGCGCCAGACGCAGCAGTTGCAGCGAGTCCAGGCGCTCGGGGAATTCGAACCAGAGGAAGTAGCCGCCCGAAGGCCTTGTGACCCGCGTGCTGGCGGGAAAGTGTCGGGCGGCGGAGGCGAGCATCGCGCTCTGCTGCATTTCCAGCGAGTGGCGCAGTTTGCGCAGATGGCGGTCGTAGCCGCCGTGCTGCAGGTAGTCGGCCAGTGCCGCCTGGGCTGGCACCGACGGGGAGATGGTGGTCATCAGCTTGAGTCGGGCGATCTGCTCGGCATAGCGGCCGCCAGCCACCCAGCCGATGCGATAGCCCGGCGCGAGGCTTTTGGAGAAGGAGCTGCAATGCATCACCAGCCCCTCACGGTCGAAGCTCTTCACCGGCTTGGGTGGGTGGCTGCCGAAGTACAGCTCGGCGTACACGTCGTCTTCGATCAACGGCACCTGATGTTCGACCAGCAGGTCGTACAGCGCCTGCTTCTTGGTCTCGCTCATGCTTGCGCCGAGCGGGTTCTGCAGGCTGCTCATGAACCAGCAGGCCTTGATCGGCAGTTGCTTGAGGCTATCGGACAGGGCGCCCAGGTCGATGCCTTCGCGCGGGTGTACGGGGATTTCCACCGCCTTGAGCTGCAGGCGCTCTAGCACCTGCAGGCAGGCGTAGAAGGTGGGTGACTCGATGGCCACCAGGTCGCCTGGTTGAGTCACGCACTGCAGGCAGAGGTTGAGCGCCTCCATGGCGCCGTTGCTGATCACCAGTTCCTCCATCGGCAGCATCACGCCACTGACCATGTAGCGCAGGGCGATCTGCCGGCGCAGGTCGGCGTTGCCGGCGGTCATGTCGGCGATGATTTCGTGCGGCGAGAGCATGCGCAGCGCGTGCGCCATACTCTTGGCCAGACGCGGCAGCGGGAACAGGTCGGGGCTGGGGAACGCCGAGCCGAAGGGCACGGTGTGCGGGTCCTTCAGCGAGGCGAGTACCGAGAACACCAGCTCGCTGACGTCGACTTCGGTGGTCTGCGCGGCGTGGGCGGTCAGCTCAGGCTCGTGCAGCGGGCGTTTGGCGTGTTCGCGAACGAAGTAGCCGGAACGCGCGCGCGCCTGTATCAGGCCGCGATCTTCCAGCAGGTAGTAGGCCTGGAACACGGTGGACGGGCTGACCCCGTAGGTGCGGCTGGCGTGACGTACCGAGGGCACCTTCTCGCCGGGGCCGAGCACGCCGGTACGGATCAGCTCGGCGATCTCGTCGGCGAATTTTTCGTAGCGCTTCATCCTGTCCTGATTCACCGCTGCAAAGGGTAGGGACGAACACTTTACGGGGTGAGCGGCTGACATGGCAGTGCCTCGTGGGTGGGAGGGCATACATCGGATGTAGGCGCGGATTTATCTGCAATGAATGCGGCGCAGCGGTTTCGCGGCTGAAGCGCAATGCCGCCCAGCCGCTCCTAAAAGGCTCGTGTAGCCCGTAGCCCGGATGCAATCCGGGGACGTATCTCGAACCGCCCCGGTTTTCATCCGGGCTACGACGCCTGCTCCCCTCACCCCGGAGGGGAGAGGGGACTGGTCGCACTCATCTTTCGTTAAGTGCACAGCACGGTTTACCGCGCCTCAACGCAGCGGCGCGAGGAAGGTGCTCTTGGTGCTGACGCGGCTGCCCGAGTCGGTCTGGTCACGTACCTCGAAGCGGACGGTTTGCGGCCCAGCGCCGTTGCTCGTGGCGGTCAGCGCGACGCTTACCGGCAGGTCGCGAATCTCGCCCGGTGCCAGGTTCAGCGTGCGCGGACCGTGCAGTTCGAAGTCGCCGGCATCGACCAGCTCGATGGCATAGCTGCGCGGTTGCTGGGTCTTGTTGATGATCTTCAGGCTGTAGATGTTCTCGATCTGGCCCAGTGCATTCTCGCGGAACAGGCCACGGTCACGGGTCACGTCCAGGGAGATCAGCGGGCGTTCGGCCAGCGCCCAGGCGAAGGCGCCGATCATCACCGCCAGCATCGCCGCGTAGCCGATCAGGCGAGGGCGCAGCCAGTGGGTCCTGTCGCCGGCCAGTTCGCGTTCCGAGCTGTAACGCACCAGACCACGGTCATAGCCGAGCTTGTCCATGACACTGTCGCAGGCGTCGATGCAGGCGCCGCAGCTGAGGCAATCGAGTTGCAGGCCGTCGCGAATGTCGATGCCGGTGGGGCAGACCTGTACGCAGATCGTGCAGTCGATGCAGTCGCCCAGGCCTTCGGCCTTGTAGTCGGCATCCTTGCGGCGCGGGCCACGGTTTTCGCCACGGGCAGCGTCGTAGGAGATGACCAGCGTATCGCTGTCGAACATCACGCTCTGGAAGCGTGAGTAGGGGCACATGTCGCGGCACACCTTCTCGCGCAGCCAGCCGGCGTTGATGTAGGTGGCAGCCGTGAAGAACAGCACCCAGAACGCCGTGGTGGCGCCGACTTCGAAGGTGGCCAGGTCCACCGTCAGTTCGCGCACCGGGGTGAAGTAGCCGACGAAGGCCAGCGCCGTGGCCAGGCTGACCGCCAGCCACAGGCCGTGCTTGGCGCTGCGCCGGGCCAGTTTCTGCAGCGACCAGGGCGCGGCATCGAGCTTGATGCGCTGGCCGCGGTCGCCTTCGGTGATGTGCTCGACACGCATGAAGACCCAGGTCCAAACGCTCTGTGGGCAGGCGTAGCCGCACCAGACGCGACCGGCCAGCACGGTGATGAAGAACAGGCCGAAGGCAGCGATGATCAGGATCGCCGAGAGCAGGATGAAATCCTGTGGCCAGAAGGTCGCACCAAAGATGTGGAACTGACGATTCTCCAGATCCCACAGTACGGCCTGGCGACCGTTCCAGTCGATCCAGGCGGTGCCGAAGAACAGCAGGAACAGCAGGCCGGCACCGAGCAGGCGCAGGTTGCGAAAGCGCCCGGTGAAGCTGCGCGTATGGATCGGGCCGCCGGCCTGGGCCGGTGTCAGGCGGATGGGTTTGGCGGTATCGAGGCTCCGCACAGGGATCAGATCGGTCATTTAGTTGCCCTCATCAGGCGTTTATCAGGCTGGCGCCATGATCCGAGGGCAACTGATCGCGAAACAGACTCAGGTTTTCGATAAAAAAGCGGATCAGATGCTTGCGTCGAGCGCAGAGGGAACGGTCGTGCAGGACGCCAGGCCGCGCCGTTTCTGACGCCTTGAGCTTTTCCGCTGGCAAGGCAACGGTCGCCCTGCGACATCGCGCCGCGCCAATCAGCGGGCTGTGGTGGTCGCTGACGTACCCATCTGATCCGCTTTTTTAAGGCTTTTCTGGCGCTGTTTTCAGTGCACGCCTGGCAGGCATAGTCGACGCCCCGTGATCAGGAGGCATGCCTGCATGTACCAATACGACGATTATGACCGCGCGCTGGTGCGCGAGCGCGTTGCCCAGTTTCGCGACCAGGTACAGCGGCGCCTGGCCGACGAGCTGAGCGAGGAGGAGTTCCTGCCGCTGCGCCTGCAGAACGGCCTGTACCTGCAAAAGCATGCCTACATGCTGCGTGTGGCGATCCCCTACGGCACCCTGTCGGCCAAGCAGATGCGCGCACTGGCGCATATCGCCCGCGAGTACGACCGCGGTTACGGGCACTTCACCACGCGGCAGAACATCCAGTTCAACTGGGTCGAGCTGGAGCGCGTGCCGGACATCCTCGACTGGCTGGCCGAGCACGACATGCATGCCATCCAGACCTCCGGTAACTGCGTGCGCAACATCACCACCGAAGCTTTCGCCGGCGTCGCCGCCGACGAGTACCTCGACCCACGCCCACTGGCCGAGATCCTGCGCCAGTGGTCGACGGTCAACCCGGAATTCCTCTTTCTGCCGCGCAAGTTCAAGATCGCCCTGTGCGCTGCCGAGCAGGATCGCGCGGCGATCCAGGTGCACGACATCGGCCTGCAGCTGTACCGCGACGAGGCCGGCGAGCTGCGCCTGCGCGTGCTGGTCGGCGGCGGCCTGGGGCGCACGCCGATCATCGCCCAGACCCTGCGCGAGGGCCTGCACTGGCAGGATTGCCTGTCCTACGTCGAAGCCATCCTGCGCGTTTACAACCGCCATGGCCGGCGCGACAACAAGTACAAGGCGCGCATCAAGATCCTGGTCAAGGCGCTGGGCATCGAGGCCTTCGCCGCCGAGGTGGAACGCGAGTGGCAACCGATCAAGGACGGCCCGGCCCGCCTCACCGAGGACGAGTATCAGCGCGTCGCCGCGTCTTTCCACAAGCCGGCTTACACCGCGCAGGACGGCCTGGATCTCGACTTCGGCACCCAGCTGACGAGGGATCATGCCTTCGCTCGCTGGGTCTCGCGCAACGTCATGGCGCATCAGGTAGCGGGCTATGTCAGCGTGGTGTTGTCGACCAAGCCGGGCATCAGCGCGCCGCCCGGAGACGTCACGGCCGAGCAGATGGAAAGCTTGGCCGACTGGAGCGAGCGCTACGGTTTCGGCGAGATTCGCGTCGCTCACGAACAGAATCTGGTGCTGCCCGATGTTCGCAAGGCCGACCTCTACGCGCTATGGCGGGAGGCCCAAGCTGCGGGGCTGGGCACCGCCAACGCCGGGCTGCTGACAGATATCATCGCTTGCCCGGGTGGCGACTTCTGCGCCCTGGCCAACGCCAAGTCGATCCCCATCGCCCAGGCCATCCAGCAGCGTTTCGACGATCTCGACTACCTCCACGACCTGGGCGAGCTGAGCCTGAACATCTCCGGCTGCATGAACGCCTGCGGCCATCACCACATCGGCAACATCGGCATCCTCGGCGTCGACAAGAACGGCAGCGAGTGGTACCAGCTCACCCTCGGTGGCAGCCAGGGTCAACAGGCGGCGCTGGGCAAGGTGATCGGCCCTTCCTTCGCCGCCGAGCAGGTACCCGAGGTGATCGAGCGCATCGTGCAAACCTACGTGGATCATCGCGAGGTTTACGAGGGCTTTCTCGACACGTTCCAGCGCATCGGCCTGGAGCCGTTCAAGGCGCGCGTCTACAGCCGCGAGGAGGTGGCATGAGCAATCTGATCCGTCTGGTCAAGGGCCAGGCTTGCATCGTTGACGACGATCCCTGGCAACTCGACGCTGAAGGGGACGCGCCGCTGATCCTGTCACTGGCAGCCTGGCGTGAGCGGCAGCCCGTGGAGGTGCTGGAGGGCAGGGCGATGAGTGCCGATGGTCTGCTGCTGCAGGTCGACGACGAGCCGGAAGCGCTACAGCCATTTCTTTCCAGCCTGCCGCTGATCGCCATCGACTTTCCCAGTTTCCGAGATGGCCGCGGCTACAGCCAGGCCTACCTGCTGCGCACCCGCCTGGGTTGGCGTGGCGAGTTGCGCGCCGTCGGCGATGTACTGCGCGACCAGCTGGCGCACATGCGCCAATGCGGCTTCGACGCCTTCGCCGTGCGCGCCGATAAATCGGTGGAAGAAGCAATCAAGGGCCTGCAAGGGCTCAGTGTGTTGTATGGTCGGTCGGTTATCGAGCCGCGCCCGCTGTTCCGTCGTGGGCGCCAGAAGGAGGAATCGAGATCATGATGGTGCGTGGCCTGTTCTGGCTGGTAGTGCTGCAGTTGTTCGGCGTGGCCCTCAACCATTGGCTGTTGCCGATGTTGCCGGCCTCGATCATCGGCCTGCTGTTGCTTTCGCTCTGGCTGATGTGGCGCGGTGCCGTGCCGGAGCCGCTGCAGCAGGCCGCCGGCGGCTTGCTGCCTTACTTGCCGCTGCTACTGGCCGTACCGGCCTCGGGGATCATGACCAGCAGTGATCTGTTGCTCGGCGAGTTGCCGGTGATTGTCGCGGCGCTGGTGCTGTCGTTGCTGGTGACCGTGCCGTTCTGCGGCTGGCTGCTGCAGACCCTGATCCGCCGTCAGGAGCGCAAGTGATGACGCAATTCACTCACCACCCGCTGTTCGCCATCGCCCTGACGTTGGCCGCCTTTCTGATCGCCGCCTGGCTCTATCGCCGCAGCGGCTGGCTGGTGCTGCAGCCGGTGCTGGTGTCGGTGACGCTGATCGTTACCACCCTGCTGCTGTGTGGGGTCGACTACGCTACCTACCGCGCCGGTGCCGAGCCCGTCGCCTGGCTGCTGGGGCCGGCCACCGTAGCCCTGGCGGTGCCGCTGCAACACAACATCAAGCGCATCCGCCAGTTGTTCTGGCCGGTGCTGATCACCCTGACCGCCGGCGGCGTGTTGTCGGTGGCGCTGACCCTGGCCATCGGCTGGGCACTGGGCGCCGATTGGAGCGTGGTGATGAGCCTGGCGCCGAAATTCGTGACCATGCCGATTGCCATGCCGGTGGCCGAGCAGATTGGCGGCGTGGCCTCGCTGGCCGCGGTGATGGTGATGCTCACCGGTGTGATTGGCACGGCCATGGGACCGCTGTTGCTGCGCTGGGCCGGGGTGGAGCACCCGGCTGCGCGGGGCTTGAGTTATGGCATCAACGCCCACGCCATCGGCACTGCGCATGCCCTGCAGGAGGGCGAGGAGTGCGGCGCTTTCGCCGCCCTGGCGATGAGTCTGCTGGGCATCGGCACCGCCTTGCTGTTGCCGCTGCTGCTGGCTTGAGCGTGCGGAATCCCGCCACCTGAACACCTCCTGATGCTGCGCGGTGGCGACAACTCGCCACCGCGGCGCGCGTTGAGTGCCGTTGCAGGCCAGTAAAACGCCGTTGAATCCTTTCAGCGGCACGCATATTGCTCTTGCCCGCGGCGCGATCGGAATACGCCCGCCAAGAGGCCTGGAACACCCTTCCTCCCGCCGCGCCGCTGACCAGCGGCTTGTCGCCCATCTGCGGCCCAAACGGCCGCTGCCCGAAACCTTGCCTGCACGGCTCTTGTCGTCGTGCGACGATACTGGACTGTCCCATGAAGAAAATCCTGCTGACGCTGCTTTGTCTCAGCGTGATCGGTTGCTCCAAACCCCGCGAGCCCGAGAAAACCGTCGACGTGCTGCTGATCGGCGCTGGCGTGATGAGCGCCACCCTCGGCACCTACCTCCACGAGCTGCAGCCGGACTGGAGCATCGAAATCTACGAGCGCCTCGACCGCGTCGCCGGCGAGAGCTCCAATGGCTGGAACAACGCCGGCACCGGCCACTCGGCGTTCTGCGAGATGAACTACACCCCGGAAACCGCTGACGGTGGCATCGACATCAGCAAGGCGGTGGCGATCAACGAATCGTTCGAGATCTCCAAGCAGTTCTGGGCCACCCAGGTCGAGCGCGAGGTGCTGAGCAAGCCCAGGAGCTTCATCAACATCACCCCGCACATGAGCTTCGTCTGGGGCGACGACAACGTCGAATACCTGCGCAAGCGCCACGCGGCGATGCAGCACAGCAACCTGTTCCGCGGTATGGAGTTCACCGAGGATCATGCGCAGATCGCCCAGTGGGTACCGCTGATCATGCAGGGCCGCGACCCGCAGCAGAAGGTTGCCGCGACCCGTATGGCCATTGGCACCGACGTCAACTTCGGTGAAATCACCCGTCAGCTGATCGACGCGCTGATCGGCAAGGAGCAGGCCAGCCTGCACCTGGAGCATGAAGTACGCGACCTGCAGCGCAACGACGACGGCACCTGGCGTGTGACCGTGGCCGACCTGGCCAAGGGCGGCGCCGAGCAGAGCATCAATGCACGCTTCGTGTTCATCGGCGCCGGTGGTGGCGCGCTCAAGCTGTTGCAGAAGTCCGGCATCGAAGAAGCCGATGGTTACGCCGGCTTCCCGGTTGGTGGCCAGTTCCTGATGACGCGCAACCCGGACCTCGTTGCCCAGCACCTGGCCAAGGTCTATGGCAAGGCGTCTGTGGGTTCGCCGCCGATGTCCGTGCCGCACCTGGACACCCGCGTGATCGACGGCGAGAACGTGCTGCTGTTCGGCCCGTTCGCCACGTTCTCCACCAAGTTCCTCAAGAATGGCTCGCTGCTCGACATGTTCAGCAGCATGACCACCGACAACTTCCTACCGATGGTCAACGCCGGCATGGATAACTGGTCGCTGAGCACCTACCTGATGGGCCAGCTAATGCTCAGCCAGGAAGACCGCATGGCCTCGCTGCGCGAGTACTTCCCCGAGGCGCAGGACGCCGACTGGGAACTGATCACCGCCGGCCAGCGCGTGCAGATCATCAAGAAGGATGCCGAGAAGGGCGGCGTGCTGCAGTTCGGAACCGAGGTGGTGACCTCCGCCGATGGCAGCCTCAGTGCGCTGCTGGGCGCCTCGCCGGGTGCTTCCACCGCTGCGCCGATCATGCTGCACCTGATAGAGAAGGCCTTCGCCGAACGGGTCGCCAGCCCTGAGTGGCAGGCGCGCCTGAAGGACATCATTCCGTCCTACGGGCAGAAGCTGAACGATGACCTGGCGCTGACCAACCGCATTCGCCAGTGGAGCAGCGAGCGCCTCGAACTGCAGCACATCGAAGTGGCGCCAGACGTGGAAATGGCCGCCGAGCCCGAGCCGAAGCCGGTGACGCTGTAAGGCTTAAAACGCTGTGAAGGAACCCGCCCTGCGTGATGCGCAAGGCGGGTTTTTTATTGGGCGGCCGTTCGTATTTCGTGGCGAGTAGCCCGGATGAATCCGGGGACTGTCCGCA
>NZ_JADTQG010000027.1 GCF_016008875.1 Ectopseudomonas mendocina | reverse complement strand
AGCCCGGATGCAATCCGGGGAGCGATTTCCCGGATTGCATCCGGGCTACGGCGGCCCTCTCCCCCGACCCCTCTCCCGCAAGCGGGAGAGGGGAGACAAGCGGGGCTGCAAGCCATTGACGAGCTGTGGCTGCCGCTTGTGGGGAAGGGCTTTTGCCTCAGTTCGACTTCACCGGGGTATCGGCTTTCTTGTCGTTGCCTTCGATGAACGGGCTCCACGGCTGGGCGCGGATCGGGCCCTCGGTTTCCCAGACCACGGAGAATTGACCGTCTTCCTGGATCTCGCCAATCATCACCGGCTTGTGCAGGTGGTGATTCTTCTCGTCCATCTTCAGGGTGAAGCCGCTCGGCGCCGCGAATTCCTGGCCGGCCATGGCTTCACGGACCTTGTCGACCTCGGTGGTGCCGGCTTTCTCGACGGCCTGCGCCCACATGTGGATGCCCACGTAGGTGGCTTCCATCGGGTCGTTGGTCACCACGGTGTCGGCGTTCGGCAACTTCTTGGCCTTGGCGTAGGCCTTCCAGTCGGCGACGAACTTCTCGTTGACCGGGTTCTCCACGGACTGGAAGTAGTTCCAGGCCGCCAGGTGGCCGACCAGCGGTTTGGTGTCGATGCCGCGCAGTTCCTCTTCACCCACGGAGAAGGCCACCACCGGTACTTCGGTGGCTTCCAGGCCTTGGTTGGCCAGCTCCTTGTAGAACGGCACGTTGGAGTCGCCGTTGACGGTGGAGACCACGGCCGTCTTGCCGCCAGCTGAGAACTTCTTGATGTTGGCGACGATGGTTTGATAGTCGCTATGACCGAAGGGGGTGTAGACCTCTTCGATGTCCTTGTCGGCGATGCCCTTGCTGTGCAGGAAGGCGCGCAGAATCTTGTTGGTGGTGCGCGGGTAGACGTAGTCGGTACCCAGCAGGAAGAAGCGCTTGGCGCCGCCACCGTCTTCGCTGAGCAGGTATTCCACCGCCGGGATGGCCTGCTGGTTAGGCGCGGCGCCGGTGTAGAACACGTTCGGCGACATCTCTTCGCCTTCGTACTGCACCGGGTAGAACAGCAGGCCGTTGAGCTCTTCGTAGACCGGCAGCACCGATTTGCGCGACACGCTGGTCCAGCAGCCGAAGGTCACCGCGACCTTGTCCTGGGTCAGCAACTGGCGGCCACGCTCGGCGAACAGCGGCCAGTTCGACGCGGGGTCGACCACCACCGGCTCCAGCTGCTTGCCGAGCACGCCGCCCTTGGCGTTGATCTCGTCGATGGTCATCAGCGCCATGTCTTTCAGCGAAGTTTCGGAAATGGCCATGGTGCCGGACAGCGAGTGCAGGATGCCGACCTTGATGGTCTCGGCGGCCTGGATGGACCAGGACAGGCCCATCGCGGCGATGGAAGCGGAAAGGGTGAAGGCCTTGATCAGGCTGCGACGTTGCATGGTGCGATCTCCATTCACGAATGTGAGTAAGCGGACAGCGTTGTTATGGGCATGCAGTGAAGGTCATGGCGCGGTTGTTCCGGCATCGGCTCGACGCGCTGGCGAGCGGCGTACAGCCAGGACTTGGTCTGTGCCTTGTTGACCTCTATATGGCCCTTGAGCAATTGCTGTGCCTCTTCTGTGCGACGGGGCAGGATCGCTCTTCAGAACTGGCCCGTGCGCGGTGTGGATTCCCTCTGGCGCGCAGCGCCTGAACGCTGCCCAGCCGCCCTGGAATGCGGATTTTCTCGCCGAGTTCGGGCGCGCACGGGCCTCATCGCGACTGTCGATAACGGGTGCAAGTTGGCAGTGCAGCGCTTCGTCGAGGCGCGACGGACGCACGCTGATCGCAGGTGCCGCACCATACGGGTGCGCTTCGGCAGTGGTAGTGCAGGCGTATGTTCGTCTGTGGGGCGCTGCGCTCGTCTGCCGGTCGGGCGCGAGATGAGCGCATCGCGAAAGCGCAGCAGCTATCAGAGGGGATCTAAGAACGCGGCGCCGGGCTTGGGGAATCCGATCAGGCGGGCAGGTATTGTCAGCAGAACGAGTGGAGGGTGATTATCTCAAGGATGCGCTGGACTTTTTCAGCACCGCTGATCCGGGGCGCGCTGATCGGCAGAGCTTAAGGCACGAGGTAGTTCTTCACCCCGGTGAAGATGATCTGCGCCGCCAGGGCACAGACGAACAGGCCCATCAAACGGCTGACGATCTGCAGGCCTTGGTCCCCAAGCAGGCGCTCGAACTGGTTGGACAGGTACAGCACGATGCCTACGGTGAGGCTGGCGAGAAGGATCGCCGCCACCGCCACCAGCTTGTCGTCCCAATGCGGCTGACTGGCGCCCATCAGCAGCAGGGCGCCGATGGTGCCGGGGCCGACGGTGATGGGAATGGTCAGCGGCACGATGGTGACGTCCTGCTGCACGTTGTCGCTCTGCACCGCCGATTTGCCCTGAGCCATGCCCAGAGCGGAGATGAACAGCACCGAGCCGGCGCCGATGCGAAACGCGTCGATGGTGATGCCGAACAGGGTGAAGATGTGCTTGCCGAACAGGTACAGCAGCACGCTGGCGATCAGCGTTGCCAGCGCCACCTTCCAGGCCAGGCGCTTGCGCTCCTTGAGGGTGTAGCCGCGGCTCAGGCCGATAAAGCAGGACAGGACGAAGAAGGGGCTGTAAAGCACCAGCATCTTCAGGTACAGGCTGAACAACTCGGACATGGGGCGCTCGTTTGAGAGTAGGGCATCGATAGTCAGGCGGGTTTCACCCCGCCCTACGACACTTCACGCTGGCGGCGCAGTTCGCGTTCGGCGATCCAGTGCTCGATCAGCTCGCGCAGCTGCGACAGCTCCACCGGCTTGGACATATGGCCATCCATGCCCACCGCGCGGGCGCGTTCCTTGTGTTCGCTGAGGATATGCGCGGTCAGCGCCACCACTGGGGTGCGCGGGCGCTTTTCGCTTTGTTCCCAGGCGCGCAGCTGTTCGGTGGCGGAGAAACCATCGAGCACCGGCATTTCGCAATCCATCAGCACCAGGTCGTAGGGCTGCGCCTTGATCGCGCTGAGGGCTTCCTCGCCGTTGCTGGCAGTGTCCGGCTTGAGGTTGAGCTTGCCGAGCATGCCGCGGATGACCTTGGTGGAAATGCTGTTGTCCTCGGCCACCAGGATGCGGAAGTCGGCCGGTACGTTCAGCGGCGTGCTCACCGGCGTCGGCGCGGCTTGGGCGGGGGTGTCGTTGGGGCGCTGGGCCAGCTCGTCGGCCAGAGTGGTCTTGAGCGTATAGCCGGCCACCGGCTTGGCCAGGATGCGCTTGATCCCGGCGTTGCGCGCGATCACCTTGCTCGGGGCGTTGCTGATGCCGGTGAGCATGATGACCAGGATGTCGTGATTGAGGCTCGGGTCTTCCTTGATCTTGGCCGCCAGCTGCATGCCGGTCATACCGGGCATGTCCTGGTCGAGGAGCACCGCGTCGAAATACTCGCGCATATGTGCCCTGGTGCGCAGCAGCGCCAGCGCTTCCTTACCGGACGGCACGGCGCTGACCTGCATGCCCCAGGCGTTGCATTGCTGCATCAGTACCTTGCGGCAGGTGTCGTTGTCGTCCACCACCAACAGGCGCGCGCCCTGTAGCGGGCTGTCCAGATCGGTTTCCGGCTGCTCCAGGCGCGCGGCGTCCAGCGGCAGGGTCAGCCACAGGGTGGTGCCCTGGTTGCCGCTGCCCTGAATGCCGAATTCGCCGCCCATCAGGCGCACCAGCTGGCGCGCGATGATCAGGCCAAGGCGCCCGCCCAGTTGCGTGGCGGCAAGAAAGTCACGGCTCTGCAGTTCGGCATTGAGCAGCGCGTCGCGCTCCTCCGGCAGCAGCGGGCGGCCGCTGTCCTGCACGGCGACGCGCAGGCGATGCTGGCCGTCGCTGCTGTCCAGCGCCGCGACCAGCAGGATCTCGCCTTCGTCGGTCTGCTTGAAGGCATTGTCCAGCAGGCTCAGCAGGGCCTGGCGCAGGCGCGTGGGATCGCCGCTAATCACCCTCGGGACTTGCGGCTGGATGAAGCTGATCAGCTCCACCTTCTGCTGCTCGGCCTTGGCGCGGAAAATGTCCAGGCAGTCCTCGATCAGAGCGCCGAGATCGAACTGCACATCGTCCAGCTCGATCTGCCCGGATTCCAGCTTGGAAATGTCGAGAATTTCGTTGATCAGGGTAAGCAGCTCGTTGCCTGAGCTGTGGATGGTCTGCACGTAGTCGCGTTGCTTGGCCGACAGCGGCGTGCCCAGCAGCAGCTCGGTCATGCCCAGCACGCCGTTCATCGGAGTGCGGATTTCGTGGCTGATCTTCGCCAGGAACTCGGCCTTGGCCCGCAGTTCGGCGCTGCTGGCCGCAAGCGCTGTACTCTTCAGCAGGGTGTCACTTTGAATCTGCCGTTGGCGCTCGGTCAGCGACACACTGAGAATCAGGCCGGCCAGGGTGGCGACGCTGAATACACCGAGCACCAGCCAGCCTGGATTGAGCTGATCGAAACCGAGCAACACCGGCACGAAGAAGCCGAAGCCGAGATTGAACACCACCATGCCGATGGTGATCAGGCGTGCCGGCTGATAACCCGAGCGCCAGTGCAGGCTGCTCACCAGCAGCAGATTCAGTGAGCTGAGGACTACCAGCAGGTACACCAGTGAGCTGTACCAGAACAAACCGGTAACGGTGATGCACAGGGCGTAGGTCAGGATCAGCAGGGCATTGCCCTGCAGCAGGCGATTGAGCGGGCTGTGCTGCACCGGCGTGCCATTCATGAAACTGAGGCCAAAGGCCAGCGCGCTGAACGCGGCGAACAGTGCGGAAAGGTCGGCGATCAGGGATTGGTTGTAACCCAGGCTGGGCAACCACTGGGCGAAGATGCCGAGGTTGGCCGACGAGCACACCGCAAGGCCGATATTCACCCCGGCCAGCCACAGGCCGCTGGCGCTGCGGCTGTAGAAGAAGCGAATGAGGTTGTACAGGGTCAGCAGCAACAGCGCGCCGAACAGCATGCCGTAGAGGTAGGCGGGTTTCTCCAGGCTGACCAGCTCGGCCTGATCCATGACCTTGAACCAGGTCATCAGCGGATGGTTGGAGGTCAGGCGGACATAGGCGACGCGGGCCTGGCCGTCGTTGGGCAGGGGCATCAGGTAGAAACGCGATGGCAGCGGTCGCGAATTCAGCGGCATGGCTTCGCCGGTGTGCAGGTTCTGCTCCAGCTGGCCGTCTTTCAGCAGGTAGTAGTCGAGATACTGCACCCGTGGCGAGAAGATCCACAGCCAGGCTGGCTGCTGCTGTGGCGCCAGTTCGGCGCGTAGCCACACGGCGTGGTCACTGGGCGGGAAGGTGAAGGACTGTTTGCTCAGTGGCTTGAATTGCTGGCGCTGGGCACGCACTTCTTCGAGGCCCAGGCGGGCGCTGGCGTCGACCAGATAGGACCAGCCGTGGGCGATTGTCGGGGCTGAGTTCGCACTGGCTGTCAGGGCAAGGCCGAGCAACAGCAAACTGGCGAGTAGTCCGATGGCAATCCTGAGCCGGCGCACGGGCAAATCCTTCTAAATGAGTGGCCGGATTATAGCCAAGCATTTGCTCGGGGGAATACGGCGCGGCGAGCCTTTTTACCGCCTGCCGCGCCGTATTCTTGAGCGCCTTCAGCCTTCGCCCTGCTCGCGGGCGATTGCGCGGTAGCCGATGTCATTGCGATGGAACATGCCGTTCCAGCGAATCTTCTCGGCCAGGCGGTAGGCCTGCTGTTGGGCCTCGGCCACCGTGCGACCGATGGCAGTGGCGCACAGCACGCGGCCACCGGCAGTGACGATCTGGCCGTCCTTCAGCGCGGTGCCGGCGTGAAACACCTTGCCGTCGAGCTTGGCCGCTTCATCAAGACCTTCGATTACGTCGCCCTTGGCGTAGTCGCCCGGGTAGCCGCCAGCGGCCAGCACCACGCCCACGGTCGGACGCGGGTCCCAGGTCGCCTCGACCTTGTCCAGCGCCTTGGCCAGCGCAGCTTCGACCAGCAGCACCAGGGAGCTTTCCAGGCGGCACATGATCGGCTGGGTTTCCGGGTCGCCGAAGCGGCAGTTGAACTCGATGACCTTCGGCGCGCCGGACTTGTCGATCATCAGGCCGGCGTAGAGGAAACCGGTGTAGACGTTGCCTTCGCTGGCCATGCCGCGCACGGTGGGGTAGATCACCTCGTCCATCACCCGCTTGTGCACCTCGGCGGTCACCACCGGTGCCGGCGAATAGGCGCCCATGCCGCCGGTGTTGGGGCCGGTGTCGCCGTCGCCGACGCGCTTGTGGTCCTGGCTGGTGGCCATCGGCAGCACGTTCTCGCCATCGACCATGACGATAAAGCTGGCTTCTTCGCCGTCGAGAAACTCCTCGATCACCACGCGCGAACCGGCATCACCGAAAGCGTTGCCGGCGAGCATGTCGCGCACGGCGTCTTCGGCTTCCTGCAGTGTCATGGCGACGATCACGCCCTTGCCCGCGGCTAGGCCGTCGGCCTTGATCACGATCGGAGCGCCTTTCTCGCGCAGGTAGGCCAGTGCCGGCTCGATCTCGGTGAAATTCTGGTAGTCGGCGGTGGGGATCTTGTGGCGTGCCAGGAAATCCTTGGTGAAGGCCTTGGAGCCTTCCAGCTGGGCAGCGGCAGCGGTCGGGCCGAAGATGTCCAGCTTGCGGGTGCGGAACAGGTCGACCACGCCTTTGACCAGCGGCGCTTCCGGGCCGACGATGGTCAGTTGCACGTTCTTCTCGGCAAAGTCCGCCAGCGCTTCGATGTTCAGCACGTCGATGGCGACGTTCTCGCACTTGGCTTCCACCGCGGTGCCGGCGTTGCCCGGGGCGACGAAGACTTTCTCGACGCGCTTGTCCTGCGCCACTTTCCAGGCCAGGGCGTGTTCACGACCGCCGCTGCCAATGATCAATACTTGCATGTCAAACCCTCGATGACGCTGAGTTCAGGGGTGTCCGGAGTGCTTTGTGGGAGCGGGCTTGCCCGCGAATATGGCGCTGATTTCGCCATCCTTTCGCTGACAAGTCCGCTCCCACGGTATCTCGACTGGTCCGAATACCTGCGTAACTTCGATCATGCCCACGCAGAGCGTGGGCACGATCATCAATGGCGGAAGTGGCGCATGCCGGTGAACACCATGGCAATACCAGCCTCGTCGGCAGCCGCGATCACCTCGTTGTCGCGCATCGAACCGCCCGGCTGGATCACCGCGGTGATGCCGGCCTTGGCGGCGTTGTCGATGCCGTCGCGGAAGGGAAAGAAGGCGTCCGAGGCCATCACCGCGCCCGGTACCGGCAGGCCGGCGTGCTCGGCCTTGATTGCAGCGATGCGCGCGGAGTTGACGCGCGACATCTGGCCGGCGCCGACGCCGACGGTCTGGCGGTTCTTGGCGTAGACGATGGCGTTGGATTTGACGAACTTGGCCACTTTCCAGGCGAAGATCAGATCGTGGATTTCCTGCTCGCTCGGCGCGCGCTGGGTGACGATCTTCAGGTCTTCGGCCTTGATCATGCCGATGTCGCGGCTCTGTACCAGCAGGCCACCGTTGACGCGCTTGTAGTCCCAGCCAGCAGCGCGCTCGGCCGGCCATTCGCCGCACTCGAGCAGGCGTACGTTGGCCTTGGCGGCCACCACTTCACGGGCGGCAGCGCTGATTGTCGGGGCGATGATCACTTCGACGAACTGACGCTCGACGATGGCCTTGGCGGTTTCGCCATCCAGCTCGCGGTTGAAGGCGATGATGCCGCCGAAGGCCGACTCGGTGTCGGTGGCGTAGGCCAGGTCGTAGGCCTTGCGGATGCCGCCTTCGTCTTCAGGGACGACGGCCACGCCGCACGGGTTGGCGTGCTTGACGATGACGCAGGCCGGCTTGACGAAGCTCTTCACGCATTCCAGCGCAGCGTCGGTGTCGGCCACGTTGTTGAACGACAGTTCCTTGCCCTGCAGCTGAATGGCGGTGGAAACGCTGGCCTCGCCCTTCTTCGCTTCGACGTAGAACGCCGCGCTCTGATGCGGGTTTTCGCCGTAGCGCATTTCCTGCGCCTTGATGAACTGGCTGTTGAAGGTGCGCGGGAAGGCGCCACGGCCTTCGGTGGACAGGGTGTCCGCCGCCTGGTCGATGGTGCCCAGGTAGTTGGCGATCATGCCGTCGTAGGCAGCGGTGTGTTCGAAGGCCTTGAGCGCCAGGTCGAAGCGCTGGGCGTAGCTCAGACCACCGGCTTTCAGGGACTCGACGATGCCGGCGTAGTCGCCGGTGTTGACCACGATGGCCACATCTTTGTGGTTCTTCGCCGCCGAGCGGACCATGGTCGGGCCGCCGATGTCGATGTTCTCGATGGCATTGGCCAGGTCGCAATCAGGCTTGGCCACGGTGGCTTCGAAAGGATAGAGATTGACCGCGACCAGGTCGATCGGCTTGATGCCGTGCTCGTCCATCACTGCGCCGTCCAGCGCACGGCGACCGAGGATGCCGCCGTGGATCTTCGGGTGCAGGGTCTTCACGCGGCCGTCCATCATTTCCGGGAAGCCGGTGTAGTCGGCCACTTCCACTGCGGCCACGCCGTTGTCCTTGAGCAGCTTGTAGGTGCCGCCGGTGGAGAGAATCTCGACACCGAGGGCGGCCAGCTCGCGAGCGAACTCGAGGACACCGGTTTTGTCGGAAACGCTGATCAGCGCGCGGCGGACGGGCAGAAGGGTGGTCTGGTCGGTCATTTCACTATCCATCAGAGCGGGGATATCAGCAAAAAAGGCGGCTCATTCGGGCCGCCCTTTTCGGGAGTTCGGGGTTACAGCAGGTCGTACTGCTTGAGCTTCTTGCGCAGCGTGCCACGGTTCAGGCCGAGCAGCTCGGACGCTTTGGTCTGGTTACCTTTCACATAATTCATGACGGTTTCCAGCAGCGGCGCTTCGACTTCGGTGAGCACCAGGTTGTACACGTCGGTGACGTCCGCGCCCTCAAGATGGGCGAAGTAGTTGTGCAGCGCCTTCTCCACGGCGCCGCGCAGGGTCTGGCCCTCTTCGCTCGGCGTGTTCAGGTGCTGTTTAAGGCTGGTGTTGTCACTCACGGGTGCAATTCCACTCACTAGGGTCTCTGTCATCAACGTCATGCGGCCACCTCGTTCTCATCGTTGTGCCGTTCGCGGAAGAACGCGCGAACGTGGGCGCACTGTGCGTCCGTGCTGTCCAGACGGTTGAACTGGGCGCGAAACTCCCTGGCGCCCGGCAGGGTTGCCAGATACCAGCCGACATGCTTGCGGGCGATGCGTACGCCCATCAATTCGCCATAGAAGGCGTGCAGTGCGGCAAGGTGTTCCAGCAGAATGCGTTCTACTTCGAGCAGGCTCGGTGCCGGCAGGGTCTCGCCGGTACGCAGGTAATGCTCGATTTCACGGAAGATCCACGGCCGGCCCTGAGCAGCGCGGCCGATCAGCAAGGCGTCGGCGCCGGTGGCGTCGAGCACGGCCTTGGCTTTTTGTGGGGAGTCGATGTCGCCATTGGCGAACACCGGAATCGATACCGCCTGCTTGATGGCGGCGATGGTCTCGTACTCGGCTTCGCCGGTGTACAGATCGGCGCGGGTGCGGCCGTGTACGGAAAGTGCAGAAATACCGGCGTCTTCGGCGATTTTTGCCACGATAACGCCGTTCTTGTTCGCACGGTCCCAGCCGGTGCGGATCTTCAGGGTCACCGGAACGTCCACTGCGCCAACCACGGCGTCGAGGATCTCGCGAACCAGCGGCTCGTCACGCAGCAGGGCGGAACCGGCGGCCTTGTTGCAGACCTTCTTGGCCGGGCAGCCCATGTTGATGTCGATGATCTGCGCGCCCAGCTCGACGTTCTTGCGCGCGGCGTCGGCCATCATTTCTGGGTCGCCACCGGCGATCTGCACCGAGCGCGGCTCGGGATCACCGGCATGCAGCAGACGCAGGCTGGATTTGCGGCTGTTCCACAGGCGCACATCGCTGGTGACCATCTCCGACACCACCAGGCCGGCGCCGAGACGGCGGCACAGCTGGCGGAACGGGCGATCGGTGACGCCGGCCATGGGGGCCAGGATCAACCGATTGGGCAATGTGTAGGGGCCGATACGTGGGGCCGACATGGGGCGTCCCTGCTTGTTGGTTCGCAGTTGAGACTGTAAGCGATCAACACCTGGCCTCCACTGTGTCCTCAGGGGAAACGATGGTGGATCGGTGCTCGCGAAAGGGTGGGCATGATACCCGCTCTGGATGACCGGATAAAGGTCGTTTTGAACAAATTCTGAACAGCTATGGGCTTATCGCCAGTAGTTAGATGGGCAGTCTGCGACCACGGGTCGCGGCGCCTTCGGGCTACTCGGGCGAGTGGAAGCTGAGGCTGTAATTGACCGCGCGGGTACCGGGGTCGAGGATGTCCAGCGAGATATGAATGGGCGTCTGCGGCGGCATTTCGCTCTGCCCGGCCAGCTCGCCTGCGAGGTATTCGCTGGGTTTGAAACGACGGCTGGCGACCAGTTGCCCACCCAGGTCGGCGAAGCGCATTTCCAGTAGTGGGAACGGCTGGGCGAAGGGCGCGCGGTTATAAAGGATGGCGTCGACGATCAGCGCGCCAGAGAACTCCGGATGGCTGCGCACCACCAGGTTGCTACTGCGAATCTGGCCGATATCGACTTTCGACGGCAGCGTGCAGCCGATGCTTGGGCACAGCTGTTCGAACCAGGGGCGATAACGATCCTGGCGCGCCAGTTCATCGAAGTTGTAGGCGGCGTACTGCGCCAGCAGCCCGCCTGCCGCCAGCAGATTGAGCAGGCCCCAGCCGAACACGCGTCCCCAGGCGATGCCCTGTGGCTGGCGCCAGTCGAGCTGCAGGGGTTCGTCGTCGAGTTCGAACAGGCGCTCCTCGCGCAGGCCCGGCTCGTTACGCGTCACCCTGGGCGCTTCACGCTCGCTGTGCAGCTCTTCGTCCTGTCGCTCGCGCTCATCGGGTTCGTCATCGAAATTGCCCAGGCGCGGCTCGTCGGCTTCGTCGAGGTCGTCGTCGATGGCCTGCTTGCGGGGGGTGACAGGCGGGGCGAACTCGGTGCCGACCTTGGGTTCAGGTGCGGCAATCGGTTCGGGCTGATGGTCGGTCGGTTGCAGTTCGAAGCTGTCGCGCTCGTGCTTCACCGGCTCGTCACGCAACAGGGCTTCGGCCCAGGCTTCGTCATGTGCTTCTTCGCGTTCATCCGCCGCGTTGCTGTCGAAGTTCTCGCTGTAGCGCGGCGCTCGCTCCAGGGCGAGGAACTGCTGCGACAGTTGCTGCTCCTGCTCTTCCAGCCTGGCCAGTTCCTCATCCAGATCGAGGCTGTCCAGGTCGAGGTCGTCATGAATCCACAGGGTATCGTCGACCGGCTTCTTTACCGGCTTGGCACTGGTGTCGGCTTGAGCCTGGCTGACCTCATCGCTCGTCGCTATGGTTGGCGTCGCCGCGCGGGAGCCGAACAACTGTTCGGCGGCGTTGAACACGTGCAGGCAGGCCCCGCAGCGCACGGCGCCATGGGCAGCAGCCAGCTGCGCCTGGCTGACGCGGAAGCTGGTACGGCAATGGGGGCACTGGGTGACGTGGCTTTCGCTCATGCGCGGGTCCGGAAAATCCAAGCGGCTAGTCTAAAGGAGCGGCTTCAGGCTGCAAGCCACAAACTGCAAGTAAGGGCAAAGCGGCCCGGCCTTCATCCGGGCTCGCCTGCAGGTTGCGGCCTTCAGTCTTGCCGCGTGCTTAGCGTTTGACCCCGCTGATGCGCACCCAGCCGTCCTTGCTGGCGGTCGGGTCTAGGTCGAAGGCGCCGGCATAGGCGGCGCGGACTTCATCGGCCTGCTCGGCGAGGATGCCCGACAGCGCCAGGCGTCCACCGCCTTTGACCAGCGCAGTGATCTGAGGTGCCAGGGAAACCAGCGGGCCGGCGAGGATGTTGGCGACGACCACGTCCGCCGGCTGCTGTGGCAGATCGGCCGGCAGGTAGACCGGGAAGCGTGCCGGGTCGATGCCATTGCGCGAGGCATTGTCGCGCGAGGCTTCCAGGGCTTGTGGGTCGATATCGGTGCCTACCGCCTGCGGCGCACCGAGCAGCAGGGCTGCGATGGCGAGGATGCCCGAGCCACAGCCGAAGTCGAGCACGCAGCAGTTATCGAGGGGCTGGCCGTCGAGCCATTCCAGGCACAGTGCAGTGGTCGGGTGGGTGCCGGTGCCGAAGGCCAGACCCGGATCGAGCAGCAGGTTGACCGCATCCGGCTCCGGGGCAGCGTGCCAGCTCGGCACGATCCACAGGCGCTGGCCGAAGCGCATCGGCTGGAAGTTGTCCATCCAGCTGCGCTCCCAGTCCTGGTCCTCGATGCGCTCGACATGATGCTCCGGCAGCGAGCCGCCACACAGCAGTTGCAGGTGAGCGATCAGCGCGGTCTCGTCGGTGTCGGCTTCGAACAGGGCCAGCAGATGGGTGTGCGACCACAGCGGCGTGGTGCCCAGGTCCGGCTCGAAGATCGGCTGATCTTCGGCATCCATGAAGGTCACCGATACGGCGCCTACTTCCAGCAGGGCGTCCTCGTAGGTTTCCGCCTGTTCGGGAGTGATGGCGAGACGGACTTGTAACCAGGGCATGGGAAACTCTCTGTGCGAGCCGCGCGGTCGAGCCGGGCGCGGCGTGTTTGATTCGGGTGCCCGAAGGCGGGGCAATGGGCTGACTCAGGTACTGACGTCGGGATTGTCCCAGTCGTTCTGGCCATCGTTATCGATCAGCCAGTTTAAAGCGGCGTGGCGTTCCATGACTACGCTTGCGTTCATGCCGGCGGGCATTGGTGCCTGTTTCAGGCGCGCATCGACACAGGCCCAGTGGTAGCGATAGATCAGATCGGCCTCGTCGAGGATGCTGTGGATATCGCGCAGACGAGTGTGCTGCAGGAACGCCGCGAAATCCTCATGCCGTGAAACGGCCTCGATGGCGAAGTCGCAGTCGATGGTGTGGTCGGGAAAATCCAGCGTCTCGACGATGCCCAGGGCCCAGAGCAGCACCCAGTAGGCCTCGTACTTCCAGACCATGTTGATGACGTCCTGCTGCTCACCCTGATTGTTGAGGATGCGCACTTCGGCCGGTGTCAGCTGGGTGATGCCGTATTGCGCCAGCAGTTGCCGGCACCACTGCGCTGTGTCAGGCGAATAGTTGCCGGCATTGCGGTCACAGGCGGCCTGGATGGTGATCAGGCAGGCAATGGCGCGCTGGGCGATTTCATCTGCACTGCGCACGCGAACCTCGCTGGCGGGTTCGATCATCGGCAGATGGTCGATATGGGGAATGCCGGCTGCCTGGAGTCTGGCAATGGAGGCGGCCTTGCGCTGTTCGGGGCTGAGTCCATTCATGTCGTTCATCCTTCTAGGGTGGAATGAAAAAGGGAGCGGCCATGGCCGCTCCCTTTCGATGCTACAAGAACCTGCTCAGTGCTTGTCCATACCCAGTTTCTTTTCCAGGTAGTGGATGTTCACGCCACCTTTGACGAAACCCTTGTCGCGGGTCAGGTCGCGGTGCAGCGGCACGTTGGTCTTGATGCCGTCGACCACGATCTCGTCCAGGGCATTGCGCATGCGCGCCATGGCCTCGTCACGGTCCTTGCCGTAGGTGATCAGCTTGCCGATCAGCGAGTCGTAGTGCGGAGGCACGCTGTAGCCACTGTACAGGTGCGAGTCGACGCGAACGCCATTGCCGCCCGGGGCATGGAAGTGCTTGACCTTGCCGGGGCTGGGCATGAAGTTGTCCGGGTCTTCGGCGTTGATCCGGCACTCGACCGAGTGACCGAGGATCTTCACGTCTTCCTGCTTGATCGACAGCGGGTTGCCTGCGGCGATGCTGAGCATCTCCTTGACGATGTCGATGCCGGTGACCATCTCGGTGACCGGGTGCTCCACCTGAACACGGGTGTTCATTTCGATGAAGTAGAAACGGCCATCTTCGTAGAGGAACTCGAAGGTGCCGGCGCCACGGTAGCCGATCTCGATGCAGGCATCGACGCAGCGCTTGAGCACTTCGGCGCGGGCCTTCTCGTCGATCAGCGGGGCCGGCGCTTCTTCGATCACCTTCTGGTGGCGACGCTGCAGCGAGCAGTCGCGGTCATACAGGTGAATGGCGTTGCCCTGGCCATCGGACAGCACCTGGACTTCCACGTGACGCGGGTTGCCGAGGAACTTTTCCAGGTAGACCATCGGGTTGCCGAACGCGGCACCGGCTTCGGTGCGGGTCAGCTTGGCCGACTTGATCAGGTCTTCTTCCTTGTGCACCACGCGCATGCCGCGACCACCGCCGCCGCCGGCGGCCTTGATGATCACCGGGTAGCCCACTTCACGGGCGATGCGCAGGGCCTCTTCCTCGTCTTCCGGCAACGGGCCGTCGGAGCCGGGAACCACCGGTACGCCGGACTTGATCATGGCGTCCTTGGCCGACACCTTGTCGCCCATCAGACGGATCACGCTGGCGGTCGGGCCGATGAAGGCGAAACCGGAGTTCTCCACCTGTTCGGCGAAGTCGGCGTTCTCGGCGAGGAAGCCGTAGCCCGGGTGGATGCCCGTAGCGCCGGTCAACTCAGCGGCGCTGATGATCGCCGGGATGTTCAGGTAGGACTGTGCGCCAGGTGCCGGACCAATGCAGACGGACTCGTCGGCCAGGCCCAGGTGCATCAGTTCGCGGTCGGCGGTGGAGTGCACGGCCACCGTCTTGATACCCAGCTCCTTGCAGGCACGCAGGATACGCAGGGCGATTTCGCCACGGTTGGCGATAAGGACTTTTTCCAGCTTCTGCATTGCAGGCTCCCCGTGCATCAAACGATGGTGAACAGGGGTTGGTCGTACTCAACCGGCTGGCCGTTTTCCACCAGGATGGATTCGATCACACCGCTGGCTTCGGCTTCGATGTGGTTCATCATCTTCATCGCTTCGACGATGCAGAGGATGTCGCCTTTCTTCACGGTCTGACCGACTTCGACGAAGTTGGCAGAGGTCGGCGAAGCAGCGCGGTAGAAGGTGCCGACCATCGGCGAGCGAGCCACGGTGCCGTTCAGCTTCGGCGCGGCAGCCGGAGCGGCTTCGGCGCTCGGAGCGGCAGCAGCGACAGGTGCGGCAGCCGGAGCGGGTGCCGGGGCGTAGACCGGCTGGGCGGCATAGGCCGGCTGTTTGCTGTGACGGCTGATACGTACGGACTCTTCGCCCTCTTTGATCTCCAGCTCGTCGATACCGGACTCTTCCAGCAGCTCGATCAGTTTCTTGACTTTACGGATATCCATGAATGGTCAACTCCCAGAGGTGAGGTAGGACTTGTCTACCAGGCTACGCGTCAGGCGCGCCCGGTCAGTTGTTCGAGTGCCGCTTCCAGGGCCAGTCGATAACCGCTGGCGCCAAGCCCGCAGATCACCCCTACGGCAACGTCGGAAAAGTAGGAGTGATGGCGGAAAGGTTCACGCTTGTGCACGTTGGACAGGTGCACTTCGATGAATGGGATGCTCACCGCCAGCAACGCGTCACGTAATGCGACGCTTGTATGGGTAAAAGCGGCAGGATTGATCAGGATAAAGTCGACACCTTCACCCTTTGCGGCGTGAATGCGGTCGATCAATTCGTATTCGGCATTGCTCTGCAGGTACAGCAGATGGTGACCTGCGTCGCGGGCGCGCTGCTCCAGATCCTGATTGATCTGGGCGAGGGTGGTGGCGCCATATTTGTCGGGCTCGCGGGTGCCCAGCAGGTTGAGATTGGGGCCGTGCAGCACCAGTAGGGTGGCCATGGTCGCGTTCCTTGTTGTTCGGGCTGCGCAGGACTATGCCGTAGCTGGTCCGATGTCGGCAATAGCCGACACGATGCCCGGCGTTTGCGGCAAAAATATGACTATAGCGCTGGTTTTGGTCGTTGCCAGGCTTGCCCGGATCGCGCCGAGGTTTCTCAGCGGCTGGCCTTGCGGCTACTGGCCTGGTCCAGGCGAGCGGCGAAGGTGGCGGCGTCGACCTCACCTACGACACGCAGATCGAGCAATTCGTCACCATTGCCGGCGAACAACTGGATGGCTGGTGGGCCGAACAGCTTGTAACGGTCCAGCAGGGCGCGCTGGGCGGCGTTGCTGTCGGTGATGTCGAAGCGGATCAGGCGCCAGCCGGTCAGTTTGCTGCCAACCTCGGCGTTGCCGAACACCTCACGCTCGATGACCTTGCAGCTGATGCACCAGTCCGCGTACCAGTCCAGCAGCAGCGGCTGGCCGCCCGCTTTGGCCTCGGCCAGGGCCGCGTCCAGTTCGGCTGGGCTGCTCAGGGTTTGCCAGGCACCGCTCTTGGCGCTGCTTTGGCTGGCGCCGGCCTGCAACTGACCGAGCGGCTTGAGCGGGTCGGTAGCGCCCTGCAGGGCGCCGACCCAGGCGGCCAGGGCATAGACCAGCAGCGCCAGCCCGGCGACCTGGCCGAGTTTCTGCCGGTGCGTCTTGGGCCCGAACTCCAGTGCGCCGAGGAACACCGCCACGCCGCCGGCCAGCAGGCCCCAGAGCGCCAGACTGAGGCTGCCTGGCAGTACGCGCTCGAGCAGCCACACCGAAACGGCCAGCAGTAGCACACCGAAGGCGTTGCGCACGGTGACCATCCAGGTGCCGGTTTTCGGCAGCAATGCGCCGCCGCCCACGGCAAACAGCACCAACGGGGTGCCCATGCCAAGGCCGAGCGCCAGCAGCTTCAGGCCACCGCCCAGCGCATCGCCACTGGCGCTGATATAGAGCAGGGCGCCGGCCAGCGGTGCGGAAACGCAGGGGCTGACCAACAGGCTGGAAAGGATGCCGAGCAATGCGGCATTCACGTGCGAACCACCGTGAGTCTTGCCGGCTAGGCGATCCAGCGGTTCGCTGATGAAGCGTGGCAGGCGCAACTCGAACAGGCCGAACATGGCCAGCGCGAACACCGCGAAGAAGGCAGCGAAGGGCACCAGTACCCAGGGCGATTGCAGACGCGCCTGCAGGTTGAGGCCTGCGCCGAACAGGCCCATCAGGGTGCCGAGGATGGCGAAACAGATCGCCATCGGCAGCACATACGCCAGCGACAGCGTCAGGCTGCGAAAGCCCCCCAGTTGCCCGCGTAGTACCACGCCGGAGAGGATCGGCAGCATGGGCAGTACGCAAGGGGTGAAGGTCAGTGCCAGGCCGCCTAAGAAGAACAGCGCCAGTTCCTTCCAGTTCCAGTCGGCCGCGACAGGTGCTGCATCGTCGCTGGCGGCGGGTATGTCACCGATCTCGATGAACTCGGTTTCCGGCGGATAGCACAGGCCCTTGTCTGCGCAGCCCTGGTAGCCGACCTGCAGGCGCAGCGGTCGGTTGTCCGGGTTGTTCAGTGGCAGGCGGATATCCAGCACTCCGTAGTAAACCTCGACATCGCCGAAGAATTCGTCGTGCTTGGCCTGGCCGGCGGGCAGCTCCGCCTCGCCGAGCGCCAGGTCGGCCGGTTCGACGCTGAAGTTGAAACGGTGGCGGTAGAGGTAATAGCCCTCGGTGGCCACGAAGCGCAGCGTCGCCGACTGCATGTCACTGCTTACCAGGCTCAGCTTGAAGGCTTCACGCACGGGCAGAAAATCGCTGCTGTTGTTCAGCGGCGCGCCAAGTGGCGAGGCGGCCGGACGCTGATCGAACAGGCCGGCGCTGACCGGCAGGCTGAGGCAGAGCAGAAGCAGGGGAAGCAACAGTCGACGCAGTGACATCGGGTGAACATCTCGGCGAAAGGTGGCGGCATGATACCGGAAAGCGCTCAGCCGCATCGCTGTCGCCACGCCGGAGCGTCGAATGCCGGGGATGAGTGGAACCTTGGAGATGGGCGGTCTGCGGGAGTTCCTGGCGAGAATTGCCCTGCGCCGCCGTGTCGCAGGCTCGTTTCGTTCGGCACCTACACGCGAAACGCCTGCACGGCGCTGTGCAGTTGGCCGCCAAGCTGCAGCAGTCGCTCGCTTTCGTTGCGTCCGCTGGCAATCAGGCCGAGGTTTTCGTCACCCAACTGGTGGATGCGTTCCCCGTGTTCGCGAATTTCGCCGACTGCACCGCTCTGCTGGGCAGTGGCTTCGGCGATGCGCTGGGCCATGCTGGCGATGGTACGAATGGCGCTGACGATCTCGTCCAGCGCACCGTCGGCCGCCTCGGCCTTGCCGGCAGTGGCTTCGGCATGTTCGACCTGGGCACGCATGGCCTGCACGGACTGGTGCGCCGCCTGTTGCAGGCGACCGATCACCTCCTGGATTTCTGCCGTGGCGCCGCCGGTACGTTGTGATAACGAGCGCACTTCATCGGCGACCACGGCGAATCCACGGCCCGCCTCACCCGCGCGTGCGGCCTCGATGGCAGCGTTGAGGGCGAGCAGGTTGGTTTGTTCGGCGATGCCACGAATCACCGTCAGCACGCTGCCAATGGTCGCAGTTTCGTTGGCCAGGCGTTCGATGGCCTGGGCATTGCCCTGCACTTCGCTCACCAGCGCGTGCAGGCCTTCCAGGCTCTGGCCGATGACCTGCTGGCCATGAATCAGGGCGCGGTCGGCGTCACGGCTGGCCTCGGCGGTCTGGCTGGCGTCCTCGGCGACCTGGCCGATGGTCGCCTCCAGCTCGCTCAGCGCGTCGCGGATCAGCGCAGTATCCCCCGTCTGGCGTTCGGCACCGCCGTGCAGGCCACTGCTGAGGTCGGCCAGGGTGCGGCTGGAATCCGCGACCTGCTCGGCATGTCCGCGGATGCTGGCGACCAGCTCCACCAGATAGCGGCGCAGATGATTGAGGGAGCCCTCTATATCGCGCAGTTCGCGGGTGCGCGAGTTGATCGTGACCGGCGTGGCGAAGTCGCCGCAGGCCCACTGCGACAGGGCCGGAACCAGGTTGCCAAGCACTTGCGACAGGCGTCGCTGGATGCGGTCGATGGCCAGGGCAATCAGCAGGATCAGGCCGATCATCAGGCCCTGAATCAGCCTTACCTCGCCCTGAATGCGCGCGTATTCACCTTTTACCAGCGGTTCCAGCGCAGCCAGAGCCTGCTGCACCTGGTGCACACGCTCTGCCGTGGTCACGGCCAGTTGCTGACGCTGCTCGACCAGTTCACGGGTGCGCTGCAGTTCACCGGGGTAACGGCGCACCAGCGCGCTCAGCTCGCGTTTCAGGTCGATGCCACGATCCTGCGCCTGCTGCTCCTGCGCTGGGTCTTCCAGCCCGAGCAGGGCGGCGAAGCCGATATTGGCGGAGCTTTCGGCCTGCTGCACGCCGAGCAGCGGCAGGCTGTCGAGCGTTTCCGCCTGCTGGCCCAGGGCCTTGAGTTCACGCTCGACGTCGCTGAGCAGCTCGCTGCGGCCCTGACTGGTGAAACGTTCACGAGCGTGCGCCAATTTCAGCAGGCGTGAGCCTGCCTCCTGCAGCGGTTTGCGATAACTGGCGGCGCCTGGGCTGTTGGCGCTGTCGACGTACTGGCTCAGTTGTTCCAGCGTGGCGAGCATTTCGCGTTCGGCCTGCAATAGCAGCCCTTGCGGGTCGCCTGCGAGCTTGCCGGCCGCAAGCAACTGGTTGGCACTGTAGTCACGCAGTTGTTCCAGGCTTGGGCGTAGCTCATTGGCCAGTTGTTGCGGGAGCTGTTCGAAGGATTGGTCGAAGGCGTCGATGGCCTGGGTAGCGGCGCTGTGTTGCACGGCGTTACCACTGGCGAGATAGGCCTGGATGTTGTCGGCCACGTCGCGCTGGAACTGCTGGGAAAGCGTCAGGTAGCGCTCCATCAACTGCACGGGTTGCTGCAAAGCGCGCTGCGACCACCAGAGCGTTAGCGCCAGGGCGACGCAGACGGTGACCAGCAGCTGGGTGTTGAGATTGGTGAGCAGCTTGAGGCGCATGGCGAGCTCGATCGACAACTGAACGATACTCGCGAGGTTATTGCGTTTTGGTTACAGGCTCATGACGGCGTGCGCTGTATCACGTTTCCGCGGTCGGGCGCAGCTAACTCAATCCCCGCTGTAGAGCTCCACCCGGTTGCGCCCGCCGTGCTTGGCCTTGTACAGCGCTTCGTCGGCGCGTTTGGACAGTGCGTTGCCGTCCAGGCCAGGTTGCAGCATGGCGATGCCACAACTGAAGGTGCAGGACAGGTCCTGCGGTTGCGCCGGGTAGTGGATTTCGGCGAAGCGCTGGCGAATTTCCTCCAGCACTTTGAGCGCCGATTGCTCGTCGGTATCGGGCAACACCACGGCGAATTCTTCGCCGCCATAACGGCCGATATGGTCGGTCTTGCGCAGGCGTTGCTTGAGGAACAGCGCCAGGCTTTTGATCACCCGGTCGCCCATGGGGTGGCCATAGGTGTCGTTGACCTTCTTGAAGTGGTCGATGTCGAGCATGGCGAAGGCCAGCGGCTGCTGTTCGCGGCGTGCGCGGTAGCAGGCATCGTCGAGCAGTTGCAGGGTGTGGGTGTGGTTGTACAGGCCGGTGAGGCTGTCACGCACCATGCGTGCCTTGAGGTTGCGGGCACGCGCCGCGCGATTGCGTACGGTGGCGATCAGGTGGCGTGGCTTGATCGGTTTGGTGAGGAAGTCATCGCCGCCCTCACTCATGGCGTCGAGCTGCTTGTCGAGGTCGTCCTCGGCCGACAGGTAGATGATCGGCACGCTGACGTAGCGGTCGTTGTGGCGAATCACCTTGGCCAGCTCGGTGCCGTTGCACTCGGGCATGTACATGTCGAGGATGATCAGGTCGGGCTGGAACTCGGCCAGTGCATCCATCGCCAGGATCGGTTCGGTTAGCGTGTGGGTGAGGATGCCGGCGCTGTTCAGTACGCGCTCGGTGTGCGTGGCCTGGGCCTTGGAGTCGTCGACGATCAGCACCTTGTACGGATCGTATTGGGAGACGTGAGTCAGTACTTCGATACGTTCGAGCAGGCTCGAGGCATCTAGCGAGCCGGTGAAGAACTCCTGCCCGCCGGCGCGTACCGCGGCCAGGCGTGTCGGGGTGTCGGTGTCGCAGTGGCTGAAGAACAGCAGAGGAATCTTCTGCTCCAGGCCTTCCTGCACCGAGCCTGCCAGCTCCAGCCCGGCGCCGGCGAAGTCGACATCCATGACGATGGCGGCGGGGTGGCGCTCGGTGATAGCGGCGCGGAAGGCGCGATTATCGCTCAATGCCTGCGCGGCCAGGCCAAAGAACTCCAGTTGCTGGGCCAGGCGTTCGGCGCGCTGGGCATCCTGCAGGGCGATGTACACTGGCTTGCGCAGCGGTGGCAGGAAGGTCTGCTCGAAGGCATCGCTGTGGCGCAGGCCGGTACGTGAGAGGCGTTGCATGGCCTGATTGAGCCGAGCGATCAGGCTACTGTTGAGGCGGCCACGGTTTTCCACCACCTCATCCAGACTGGCACCGATGTTTTGCGCCAGTTGCGCGTGCTCGATCTGTTCGAAGCGCTCCGCATAGCGCAGCAGGCGCAGGTTGGCTTCGGTCAGCTCGGCCATGCCGGCATCGTTCCATTCGCTGCGTTGCAGGCGCTGCCAGACTTCCAGCACCTGGCGCGCCTGGTGAATCACGCGCTGGGCGAAGTGATGCTTGAGGCGATCGCGACTGGGGTCCTGGTGCTCGGTCATGGGCCGACTTCTATTATGTGGTTAAGTCAGTGGTGGCTTGATGCTATCACTTGATGACGGCGCTGACATTGCCGCCGATCAATTGACGCCGGTATTTCTGTCGAATAAGCGACAGAAATATAGTTTTCCCGTACCAACGGTAAGTTTGCCTCTGTTCCCTGCGTTTTGCTGTGGGCTTGTCTTATAGTGCGCAGCAGGTCGCAACCCGTTGGCCGGGTTGTGGTCGAACACTCGAATTCGCTTGAAAAAGGACACTGCCATGCTGGATTGGAAGAATCGTGCGACGAACTCGCCAGACGGCGCCGACAAGGCCTCAGGGGGGAGCCGCAGCGGCGGCAGCCTGATCGCCCGAGCGCTGGGCGGTCTGATCGGTGTCTATCTGCTGATCGCCCTGGTGGTTGGCTGGTACTGGAGCCAGGAGCCGTCTGCCTTCCAGGTACAGCAGCACGCGCAGAGTGCGGCGCAGCAGGCACAGCGGCAGATGGTCACCGGCTACACCACGGTGGAAACCCTCAAGCAGGTCGCCACCACACTGCTCGACAAGCCGGGCGGCTACCTGTCCAACGATCTGGCTCCGCCCGGCCTGTGGCTGGACAACATGCCGAGCTGGGAATACGGCGTGCTGGTGCAGGTGCGTGATTTCTCCCGCGCACTGCGCAAGGATTTCGCTCGCTCGCAGTCGCAGTCCACGGAGAACCCGGACCTGGCCCGCGCCGAGCCGCGCTTTCACTTCGACAACAAGAGCTGGGCGCTGCCGGCGTCCGAGTCCGAGTATCGCGAAGGCATCAAGTCGCTGGACCGCTACCTGGCCGACCTGAGCCAGAAGAATGCGCAGTTCTATGCCCGTGCCGACAACCTCAACAACTGGCTGGGCGATGCCGGCACCCGTCTCGGCTCACTGTCGCAGCGTCTGTCGGCCAGCGTCGGTCAGGTGCGCCTGAACGAGAATCTGCAGGTGGGCAACGACGCCGAAGAGTCCGGCCTGGTCGGGCGAGATGGCGTATACGAGACGCCCTGGCTGCAGATCGACAACGTGTTCTACGAGGCCCGTGGTCAGGCGTGGGCGTTGGCTCACCTGCTGCGCGCGATCGAGGTCGATTTTGCCGACGTGCTGGCGAAGAAGAACGCCACCGTCAGCGTGCGCCAGATCATCCGCGAGCTGGAGGCAGCGCAAGCGACCCTGTGGAGCCCGATGATCCTCAATGGCAGCGGCTACGGCATTCTCGCCAACCACTCCCTGGTGATGGCCAACTACATCTCCCGCGCCAACGCTGGCCTGATCGACCTGCGCCAGCTGCTGAGCCAGGGTTGATGGAAGCGATCTCGGCGACCGAGGCGGCGCATCGCGCCGCTTCGGATCAGGAGCGGGTCGCCTGGGTCGACGAGAACGACCGGCCACTGGGCGGCGTTTCCCGCGCCGAACTGCGCGAGCGCCGGCTGATTGGCCGTGGTACCTACATCCTGTTGTTCAACTCGACCGGTCTGCTGTGTGTGCATCGGCGCACGTTGAGCAAGGCGCTGTATCCCGGCTACTGGGATGTCGCAGCTGGCGGTATGGTGCTGGAGGGCGAGGACTACCGGCTTTCTGCCGAGCGCGAACTGGCCGAGGAGTTGGGCATCGTCGATGCCGAGTTGGTCGAGCATGCGCACTTTCTCTACGATGCCCCGGAAAGCCGCTTGTGGTGCATGGCCTACTCTGCGGTGTCCGATGCGCCGCTGGTGCTGCAGCCGGAAGAGGTGTTGGAGGCGCGCTTCATCAGTATCGAGCAGGCGCTGGAGGAAACCCACCGCCTACCTTACTGCCCGGACTCGTTGGCGGCGCTGGAACGCTACATAAAAGGGCCGCTTGCGGCTAGCTGATGACCCTCTCCCATTGATGGGGAGGGTGCCCGAAGGGCGGGAGAGGGTGGTTTTGTTAGCTCCTGCGCGTAGGGTGCGCTGTGCGCACCGATGCTCCGTCTCAGATGTAAAGGCGGCGCGCACGGCGCACCCCGCGTCGCGGATTCCGAGCGCTCCGTGCACGATGGTGAACAGCGTCGCCAAAGTACCGAACAATGACGCAAATCTGGTCTTAGCAATCCCGGCCTTTGCCGTTACACTGCGCGGCCTTTTCGGCGGACGTCTGTCCGCTTGCGCTGCCCCTGCCTGAGTGGGGCTTCGCGGCTGAACCCGTTCAGCCAGTCGCTATCCTGACCCCTACGAGGACAAACCGGTGGTCAAGAAAGCCTCTTCATTCTCCGCCCTGAGCGGTCTCGTCTATTCCACCGATGGCGGTCGCCATTGCCCGGACTGCAACCAGCCGGTGGATGCCTGCATCTGCAAACAAACGCGTATTCCCGAGGGCGATGGCATCGCCCGCGTACGTCGTGAAACCAAGGGGCGAGGCGGCAAGACCGTCACCACCGTCAGCGGCGTGCCGCTGGCCGAGGAGCCGCTCAAGGAGCTGGCCAGTGCGCTGAAGAAGCGCTGCGGCACCGGTGGCGCGCTCAAGGACGGCGTGATCGAGATTCAGGGTGACCACGTCGATCTGCTGCTTGCCGAACTGAGCAAGCGCGGCTTTACCGCGAAGAAGTCCGGCGGCTGACGCCCCCTTTTCTAAACTTCGATGACGTTACTACGGTCAACCGCCGAGCAAACGTCATCTTGCTTTCATCATTTCTAAACTGGCCGCCAGCAAGGTCAGGCTTTTCTCATGGGAGAATCCGATGTCCGCACGACGCACCCGCAAAGACGACGGCAGCCAATGGACCGTAGCCGATAGCCGTAGTGTCTATGGCATTCGCCATTGGGGCGCCGGTTACTTCTCGATCAACGATGCCGGACGTATCGAAGTGCGGCCCAACGGGCCGGACAGCCAGCCCATCGACCTCTATCAGCAGGTCGACGAGCTGCGTCAGAGTGGCCTGTCGCTGCCTTTGCTGGTGCGTTTCCCTGACATCCTGCAGGATCGCGTGCGCCGCCTGACCGGCGCCTTCGACGCCAGTATCGAGCGCCTGGAATACCAGAGCCGCTACACCGCGCTGTACCCGATCAAGGTCAACCAGCAGGAAGCGGTGATCGAGAACATCATCGCCACGCAGAACGTCTCCATCGGCCTCGAGGCCGGCTCCAAGCCCGAGCTGCTGGCGGTGCTGGCGCTGGCGCCGAAGGGCGGCACCATCGTCTGCAACGGCTACAAGGACCGTGAGTTCATCCGCCTGGCGCTGATGGGGCAGAAGCTCGGCCACAACGTGTTCATCGTCATCGAGAAGGAGTCGGAGGTCGCTCTGGTGATCGAGGAGGCCGCCGAACTCAAGGTGGCGCCGCAGATCGGCCTGCGCGTGCGCCTGTCCTCACTGGCATCTTCCAAGTGGGCCGACACCGGCGGTGAGAAGTCCAAGTTCGGCCTGTCTGCCGCGCAGATTCTCTCGGTGGTCGAGCGCTTCCGCGCGGCCGGGCTGGATCAGGGCATTCGGCTCTTGCATTTCCATATGGGCTCGCAGATCGCCAACATCGCCGACTACCGCAAGGGCTTCCGCGAGGCCATCCGCTATTACGGCGAGTTGCGCGCCATGGGCCTGCCGGTCGACCACATCGACGTCGGCGGCGGTCTCGGCGTGGACTACGACGGCACCCATTCGCGCAACGCCAGCTCGATCAACTACGACATGCGTGACTACGCCGATGCCGTGGTCGACATGCTCAAGGAGTTCTGCGACCGCCAGGAAATCCCCCATCCGCACATCTTTTCCGAGAGCGGCCGGGCGATGACCGCGCACCACGCCGTGCTGCTGGTGCAGGTCACCGACGTCGAGCGACACAACGACAAGGTGCCGGAGATCGAACCGGGGCTCGAGCAGCCAGAAGTGTTGCAGTGGCTGATCGAGCTGCTCGATGACAGCGACCCGGAAATGGTCGCCGAAACCTACTGGCGTGCCACCCACTACATCGAGGAGGTGGCCGCGCAGTATTCGGCCGGCAAGCTGAGCCTGGCGCAGAAGGCGCTGGCCGAGCAGTGCTACTTCGCCATCTGCCGTCGCCTGCACAACCAGCTCAAGGCGCGTCAGCGTTCGCACCGCGCGGTGCTCGACGAACTCAACGACAAGCTCGCCGACAAGTACATCTGCAACTTCTCGGTGTTCCAGAGCCTGCCGGACACCTGGGCCATCGGCCAGATCCTGCCGATCCTGCCGTTGTCGCGCTTGGACGAGGAACCGCTGCGCCGCGCCGTGCTGCAGGATCTGACCTGCGACTCCGACGGCAAGATCCGTCAGTACGTCGACGAGCAGTCCATCGAGACCAGCCTGCCGGTGCATGAACTGCGTGAGGGCGAGGATTACGTGCTGGGCATCTTCCTGGTCGGTGCGTACCAGGAGATTCTCGGCGACATGCACAACCTGTTCGGTGACACCGACTCGGTGAACATCTACCAGGCCGCCGATGGCAGCGTGGTGCACGCCGGCATCGAGACCCATGACACGATCGAGGACATGCTGCGTTACGTGCACCTGTCGCCCGAAGAGCTGATGACCCACTACCGCGACAAGGTGGCCAGCGCCAAGATCAGCGCCCGTGAGCGCACCCAGTTCCTCGATGCCCTGCGTCTGGGGCTGACCCGCTCGTCCTACTTGGCCTCGTAAGCCACCGACGGCCTCCGGGCTACGCTGCTGCTTTGTGAAGGCGCTTTAGCGGCGAAGCTTTGCGTCTCTCGGTTCAGCCAATGACGCCATAGCCACGTGCCATCAGCGTTGCCAGCAGCGTGATCGCCAGTAACAGCAGTAGCTCGACACGAATGCTCCAGGTCACCAGGCGCACCTGCCGTGCGCTTGGTGTCGGCACCTGGCCGGCCTTCACAGCGCTACGCCATTTGATAAACACCATGGTGGGCAGGATCGACAGCAAGCCGACTAGGATGAACAGGCCGAGCTTGGCATGGAACAGGCTGTTGCCCATGTAGTAGGCCGCGCCCTTGCCGAACCACAGCACGCGGGCGATACCGGTGATCAGCACCAGGCCGGCGCAGATGCCATAAGTCAGGTCGGCGATCATCAGGCTGCGCGCCCGGGCCAGATCCAGCGGCGCCTTGAACAGCACGTGCTCGATGCTCAGTAGGGCGAACAGAGCGAAGATCGACAGGTAGTGCAAATAGGCGACGAACGCGGCGGCCATGTTTGTTTCCCTTCAGTGGGCGCTGGGGGCGAGCTCACTGCGGTTGCGACCGCCGTGCTTGGCCCGGTACAGCGCCTGATCGGCACGTTTTAGTGCGTCCATGGCGCTCTCGCGTACGCCGAGCAGCGTGCAGCCGAGGCTGGCGGTCTGCTCAAGCTCGGCATTTTCCAGCTGCATCGGCTGGCTGGCGATGGCCAGGCGGATGCGTTCGGCAATTTGCAGCAGCTCCTGCTCATCGTGCACCTGGGTGAGGATGACGAACTCCTCGCCACCATTGCGTGTGACTACATCCTGCGGGCGCACCGCGGCACTCATGCGCCGCGCGCTTTCCCACAGCACATGGTCGCCGCCATCGTGGCCGTACCTGTCGTTGACCTGCTTGAAGTGATCCAGATCGCAGTAGATCAGGCCCAGGCGCAACTGGTGGCGCTCGGCTGCGGCTTGCTCCAGCGGCAGGAAGTGCAGCAGCCCTGCACGGTTCCACAGCTGGGTCAGCGCATCGAGCATGCCCTTGCGCTGCTCGCGGCTCAGGGCGTCGCGCAGGTCGCTGGCCTGTTGCGAGCAATGCTGCAGGTGCAAATAGTGTTCGGCCAGGTAGGCCAGGTCGCGCAGCTTGAATATGTCCTGTTTGCCGAACGCGCGCGGCTTCGGGTCGGCCAGGCATAGGGTACCCAGCGGCAAGCCGTCGGCATTGTGCAGCGGCCAGCCGGCATAGAAGCGCACGTCAGGGGTATTACGCGCCAGTTCGGTGCGGGCGAAACGCACATCCGCCTGGCTGTCCTCGACGATCAGTGGCTCGTTGCGCAGTACCGCCTGGGAGCAGTAAGAAAGGCTGCGCGGCGTTTCAGCTGCGTCCAGCCCCTGGCGGCTCTTGAACCACTGACGATCACGGTCGACCAGGCTGACCAGCGCCATCCTCACCTGAAACAGGTCGCGGGCCAGGCGGGTCAGCGCGTCGAGATAGGGATCGGCGGGCGTGTCGAGTAGCTCCATGCGATCCAGCGCTTCCTGGCGCTCGGCTTCATTCGGTGGGATTGGCACGCTGAGCATGGGCGATCTCTCCTTAAGCAGGGGAAGGGAACCACAGGTCGCGACGGCTCAATTGCCAAGCATAGCCAGCCAATACCAGGCTGCGCAGCCCCATGAATGCCAGAAATGCCAACCACAGCCCGTGGTTGCCCAGACTTTGCAGCCACCAGCCCAGCGGCAGCGTCAACGCCAGGGCGATGAGCATGGCGTCGCGCATCTCGCGGGCGCGGGTGGCCCCGATGAACAGACCATCGAGCAGGTAGCTCCACACTGCCAGCAGAGGCAGCAGCGCCAGGTAGGGCAGGAAGTTCAGGGCCAGTTCGCGGACTTCGGCAATGTTCGTGAGCAGGCTGACGAACCAGTGCCCGCCGAGCAGGAAGAACAGCGCGAAGCCTGCACTGGCCAGCAGCGACCAGGTGCCGGCCACCAATAACGAGCGGCGCAGCGCATCGCGGTCACGCGCTCCCAGCGCATGGCCGCACAGGGCTTCGACGGCATGCGCCAGACCGTCCAGGGCATAGGCTGTCAACGTCAGACCATTGAGCAGCAGGGCATTGGCCGCCACCGTGGCATCACCCAGGCGCGTGCCTTGCACGGTGATCAGGAAGAACACCAGCTGCAGCGCCAGGGTGCGGATGAAGATGTCGCGGTTGACTGCCAGCAACGGGCGCCAGTTGCTCCAGCGTTTCAGCGCGCTGTGATCGAGGTGGCCGGGATAGTGCTGCAGCGCGCCACGGGCCAGCCACACGCCGACTAGGGCGCCGCTCCATTCGGCAATCACCGAAGCCCAGGCCGCGCCGGCCACGCCCCATTCCAGACCGAGCACGAACAGCAGGTCCAGCGACACGTTGATCAGATTGGCAGTGAGCAGAATGGCCAGAGGGCCACGAGCGCTTTGCGTGCCCAGCAGCCAGCCGATCAGTGCATAGGTCGCCAGGCTGGCGGGCAGGCCGAACAGGCGAATCTGGAAGTATTGGCGCGCCAATTGGTCCAGTTCTGCCGATGGCTGCATCAGGCTCAGCGCCGCGCTGCTGAAGGGTAACGCCAGCAAACCGAGGAGCAAGGCCAGGAATACGCCCAGGCCGAGCCCCTGCACCAGTACCTGACGCAATGCTCCGCCATCCCCGCGGCCGGCGGCCTGTGCGGCGAAACCGGTGCTGCCCATGCGCAGAAACCCCATCGCCCAGGTCAGCAGGGTATAGAGGCTGCCTCCGACCGCGACCGCAGCAAGCTGGTGAGCATGCGGCAGGTGACCGACCACGGCGGTATCGACCAGCGCCACCATGGGCACCGAGAGGTTGGAGAGAATCATCGGTGCAGCCAGCGCCCAGACCTTGCGTTGGGTCGGGGTGTGGCGCCAGGCATCGAGCAGGGCGGACATGGGCGGCTCCGGCAAAACGCCGATTATAGGCACAGCCCCGGCGTGCTCGCACATTGCCCCTGGAGTGTGAGTGGCTTGGCGAATTCGTCGGGATGACTCGTCGCCGTGAGGGCGCCTCGGCTATAGTTGTCGGCCTCTGCGCCCCCCTGATTCTGGAGCCCGCAATGCCGAACAAAGGACTGCTTCTGGCCTTGGCGCTGACCCTGCTCAGCGCCTGTGATTCCTCTGAACCCCCTGCCACGGTGACCCCGGCTACCCCTGCTGCGCAACAGCCGCAGGCGCCTGCCCCCGCGGTCGACCGCGAGGCGCTGGCCGAGCGCTACGCCGGGCGCGAGCTGGAGGTGGTCGACGTCTCCGAAGTGCAGCTCGATGGTGCCAGTGCGCTGTCGGTGACATTCTCCATTCCTCTGGACCCCGACCAGCCCTTCGCCGAACGCCTGCATCTGGTCGATAGCGTCTCTGGCAAGGTCGATGGCGCCTGGGAACTGACCGACAACCTCAGCGAGCTGCGCCTGCGCCACCTCGAGCCGCAGCGCAAACTGGTGCTGACCATCGATGCCGGCCTCAAGTCGATCAATGGTGGCAAGCTCGCCGCCGAGCATGTCAGCCGCTTCGAGACCCGCGACCTGCAGGCCAGCGTCGGTTTCGCCAGCCGTGGCTCGCTGCTGCCGACCCGTCTGGCCGAAGGCCTGCCGGTGATCGCCCTGAACGTCGACAAGGTCAATGTCGAGTTCTTCCGCATCAAGCCCGAGGCGCTGCCGAACTTCCTCTCGCGCTGGGGCCGCGCCAGCAATCTGGATACCTGGGAGGCGCGCGAGCTGCTGCCGATGGCCGAGCTGGTCTATGGCGGTCGCTTCGACCTGAACCCGGCGCGCAACACCCGCGAGACCCTGCTGCTGCCCATCGCCGGCCTGGAGCCGTTCAAGCAGCCTGGCGTCTATCTGGCCGTGATGCGTGAGGCTGGCAGTTACAGCTATTCGCAGCCGGCAACGCTGTTTTCCCTGAGCGATATCGGCCTCTCCGCCCATCGCTATCGTGACCGCCTGGATGTGTTCACCCAGGCACTGGAAGGCGGTAAGGCACAGTCCGGAGTGCAGCTGGAACTGCTCGACGGCGACGGTGCGCTGCTTGCCGAGGGCAAGACCGACTCGGCGGGCCATGCGCAGTTGCCGCTGCCGGCCAAGGCCCAGGTGCTGCTGGCCAAGCAGGACGAGCAGACCAGCCTGCTGCGCCTGAATACGCCTGCGCTTGATCTGGCCGAGTTCGACATCACCGGCCCGACAGCGCATGCCCTGCAGTTCTTCGTGTTCGGCCCGCGTGATCTCTATCGTCCCGGCGAGACCGTGCTGCTCAATGGCTTGTTGCGTGATGCCGACGGCAGTCCGGTCAAGGCTCAGCCGGTGAGCGTCGAGGTGCGCCGTCCGGACGAGCAGATCAGCCGCAAGTTCGTCTGGAATGCCGGTGATGATGGTCTCTACCAGTACCAGTTGCCGCTGGCCGAGGAGGCACCGACCGGCCGCTGGCAGTTGTTGCTGGACCTGGGCGATGGCAGCCCGCAGCTCTATGAGTTCCTCGTCGAGGACTTCCTGCCCGAGCGCATGGCCCTGGAGCTCAAAGGCCAGGACCAGCCCTACGCGCCGGGCGACAGCGCCGAATTCGCGGTGACCGGGCGTTACCTCTACGGAGCGCCTGCGGCTGGTAATCGCCTGACCGGGCAACTCTACGTGCGCCCGCTGCGTGAGGCGGTGGCGAGCTTGCCGGGCTATCAGTTCGGCGACTTCACCGAAGCCGACCTGAGCCAGGATCAGGAGCTCGACGAGCAGAATCTCGATGACCAGGGGCGCGCCGTGCTGCGCCCGGAAAACCGCTGGGGTGACGCCAAGTCGCCGCTGCGTCTGATCCTCCAGGCCAGCCTGCAGGAGTCCGGTGGCCGCCCGATCACCCGCCGCATCGTCCAGCCTGTATGGCCGGCCGAGCGCCTGCCCGGCCTGCGTGGCCTGTTCGACGGCGAGGAAGTCGACGCCGACAGCCTGGCCGAATTCGAAATCCTGGTGGCCGACGCCGCCGGCAACAAGCTGGCAGCCGACAACCTCAACGTGCGCCTGGTGCGCGAACGCCGCGACTATTTCTGGAGCTTCTCCGACGGTGAAGGCTGGCGTCACAACTACAACGAGAAATTCCTCACTCTCAGCGACGAGCCGCTGAAGGTCGCCGCGGGCGGCACCGCCAAGGTCAGCTTCCCGGTGGAATGGGGCCCGTATCGGGTCGAGGTGGTGGACAACCAGACCGGTCTGGTCAGCAGCCTGCGTTTCTGGGCCGGCTACCGCTGGCAGGACAACGCCGATGGCGGTGCAGTACGCCCGGATCAGGTCAAGCTGGCGCTGGATAAACCCGCCTATGCCGCTGGCGACGTGGCCAAGATCACCGTCACCCCGCCGGCTGCCGGCAATGGCTACCTGCTGGTCGAGTCCAGCGACGGGCCGCTGTGGTGGGAGGAGATCAGCGTGCCGGCCGAAGGCAAGACCTTCGAGCTACCCATCGACAAGAAATGGGCACGCCACGACCTCTACCTCAGCGCCCTGGTGGTGCGTCCCGGTGAGCGCAAGGCGCAGGTTACCCCGAAACGCGCGGTCGGCCTGCTGCACCTGCCGCTGGAACGTGCCCCGCGCAAGCTGGCGGTGAGCCTGGAGGCGCCCGAGAAGATGCGGCCCAAGCAGCCGCTGAAGGTCAAGGTCAGCGCACGCAATGCCGACGGCAGCATCCCTGACAAGGTGCATGTACTGGTCGCCGCGGTGGACGTGGGCATCCTAAATATCACCAGTTATGCCACGCCCGATCCTTTCGCCAACTTCTTCGGGCGCAAGGCCTATGGCGCTGACCAGCTGGATATCTACGGCCAACTGATCGAAGCCCAGGGGCGCGTCGCCAGCCTGGCCTTCGGTGGTGATGCCGGCCTTGCCGCCGGTGGCAAACGCCCGGATACCAGTGTGCTGATCGTCGCCCTGCAGAGCGATGCGCTGAAACTGAACGACAAGGGCGAGGGCGAAGTCAGCCTGGACATCCCCGACTTCAACGGCGAGCTGCGACTGATGGCCCAGGCCTGGACCGACGAACGCTTCGGCATGGCCGAGGCCAAGACGGTGGTCGCTGCGCCGCTGATCGCCGAACTGTCGATGCCGCGTTTCCTTGCCGGTGGTGACGAAACCACCCTGGCGCTGGACCTGACCAACCTGTCCGGTGCCGAGCAGCAGCTCGACGTGCAGGTCAGTGTGGAAGGCCAACTGCGTCTGCTCAACCAGGGTGAGGCGCCGATCCGTCTGAACGACGGCCAGCGCACCACACTGCGGATTCCGGTGCGCGCCGAAGGTGGCCTGGGGCAGGGGCGTATCCACGTCGAGGTGCAGGGGCTGGCGCTGCCGAACGAGACGCTGGGTGACTTCAGCCGCGAGTGGACGCTGGGCATCCGTCCGGCCTATCCGGCGCAGCTGCAGCACTTCCGTGCAGTGCTGGGGGAGGGCGAGCCCTGGACCCTGCCGGCCGGAACCTTGAACCAGTTCGAGCCTGCCGGGCTGGAAGCTGTGCTGGCGCTGTCGAGCCGGCCGCCGCTGAACCTCGGGGAGCAGGTTCGTGCCCTCAAGGCGTACCCCTACGGCTGTCTGGAGCAGACCACCAGTGGTCTGTACCCGTCGCTCTACGCCGATGCTGCGAGTCTCAAGCGTCTTGGCCTGGAGGGTGAGCCGGACGAGCAGCGACGCAAGAGCATCGAGTTGGGCATCGAGCGCCTGCTCGGCATGCAGCGGCATAACGGCAGCTTCGGCCTATGGAGTGCCGAGAGTGAAGAGGAGTACTGGCTCACAGCTTATGTCACCGACTTCCTCCTGCGCGCTCGCGAGCAGGGTTTCGGCGTGCCACCGGAGGCCCTGAAGAAGGCCAATGATCGCCTGCTGCGCTACCTGCAGCAGAGCAGCCTGATCGAGGCCAGTTACAGCCAGGACTTCGCCCACACCCGCTTCGCCGTACAGGCTTACGCCGGCTACGTTCTGGCGCGCAGCCAGCAGGCGCCGCTGGGCGCGCTGCGCAGCCTGTTCGACCGTCGCAACGAGGCTCGCTCCGGTCTGCCGCTGGTGCAACTGGCCGCTGCGCTGAAGCTGATGGGCGATGCGCCGCGTGCCGATCAGGCGCTGAACCAGGGGCTGATCCAGCAGCGCGATGGCGAGCGCTGGATGGCCGACTACGGCAGCCCGCTGCGTGATCAGGCGCTGATTCTCGCCTTGCTGGAAGAGCACGACCTGGCTGCCGGCCAGCGTGAGCAGCGGCTGTTCAACCTGGCCGATGAGCTGGCCGGTCAGCGCTGGTTGTCGACCCAGGAGCGCAACTCGCTGTTCCTCGCCGGTCGCGGCATTCTCGGCAAGCCGGAGCAGGCGTGGAGCGCTGCGCTTGCCAGCGGCGCCTTCCAGTTCGAACTGAGCAACCAGCAGCCCGGCATCAAGCTGGAGCGTGCCGAACTGGCCGAGCCGTTGAGCGTGAGTAACGCCGGCAGTACCAAGCTGTACCAGCAGCTGACGCTGTCCGGTTATCCGAGCCAGGCGCCACGCGCCGGTGGCGAGAACCTGAGCATCGAGCGCGAGTACCTCGGCATGGATGGCCGTCCGCTTGATCTGCAGCGCCTCGACAGTGGCGAGCTGGTGCTGGTGCACCTGGCCGTGCGGGCCAGCCAGCGCGTACCTGATGCCCTGGTGGTGGACCTGCTGCCGGCCGGCCTGGAGCTGGAGAACCAGAACCTGGCGCAGAGCGCGGCGAGCCTCGATGACGCCGGTAGCAACGTCAAGGAATGGCGCCAGTCGATGCAGAATGCGCGGATCAAGCACCAGGAATACCGGGGTGATCGCTACGTGGCGGCAGTGGACGTGGAAGGCTACGGCACCACTCATCTGCTGTATCTGGCTCGCGCGGTGACGCCCGGCAGCTATCGCGTGCCGCCTCCTCAGGTGGAGTCCATGTACCGGCCGAGTTGGCAGGCGCTGGGAAGCGCGCCGTCTTCGCTGGTGGTGAGAGGGCGTTGAAAGCGGCCCTCTCCCCAACCCTCTCCCATAAATGGGAGAGGGGGCTGATCGCATGTAGCTTAAGTCGCGCGCCGTTCTGCTCCCCTCTCCCGCTTGCGGGAGAGGGGCTGGGGGAGAGGGCAAAAGGTTCAAGGAGGAACCATGACCTTACTCGACAACGCCAAACGCCTTAGGCACGAGATGACCGATGCCGA
Organism: Ectopseudomonas mendocina; assembly: GCF_016008875.1. Classification (GTDB taxonomy): domain Bacteria; phylum Pseudomonadota; class Gammaproteobacteria; order Pseudomonadales; family Pseudomonadaceae; genus Aquipseudomonas. The sequence continues at coordinate 6,301 of NZ_JADTQG010000027.1, read as the reverse complement.
GCAACGGCTCTGGTATTACCTGCGCGCTCACCGTTTCCTAGGCCTGAAGTTCAAACGGCAGAAACCCATCGGCCCCTATATCGTCGACTTCATCTGCACCGAACGTTGGCTGGTCATCGAACTGGACGGTGGCCAACACCAGCAGCAGACGGAATACGACCAGAAACGTGAGCATTATCTGGAGAGTCGAGGCTATCGCGTCCTGCGTTTCTGGAATCATCAGGTACTGGCGGAAACGGATGCTGTACTTGAACAGATTCGCCAGATTGCTCGTCCTGATGAATAGGTGCGTCTTCGCTGGGGTGGTGCGGGTGTCGATATGACTGAGGTCAAACACCGAACGGCTCCCCTCTCCCGCTTGCGGGAGAGGGGCTGGGGGAGAGGGCAGCGAGTGCTCCTTATCCTCCTGCTCCCCCTGGCCCTGCTCTGGCTAGCCGACCGCCTGTTCCCGCTGCCCCTGCCCGAGGACGACCTGGCCCGCGTGGTGCTGGCCGAGGACGGCACGCCGCTGTGGCGTTTCGCCGACCGTGACGGCGTGTGGCGCTACCCGGTGACGCCGGAAGAAGTATCGCCCTACTACCTCGAAGCACTGCTGACCTACGAGGACCGCTGGTTCCGCCATCATCCCGGGGTCAACCCATTGGCGCTGGGGCGTGCGGCCTGGCAGAACCTGACCGGCGGACGCGTGGTGTCCGGCGGCAGCACGCTGTCGATGCAGGTGGCGCGGCTGCTCGATCCGCATGGCCGTGACCTGCCCGGCAAGCTCAAGCAGCTATGGCGCACCGCGCAGCTGGAGTGGCATCTGTCCAAGGACGAAATCCTCACCCTGTATCTGAATCGTGCGCCCTTCGGTGGCACCTTGCAGGGCGTGGCCGCTGCCAGTTGGAGTTATCTGGGCAAGCCGCCAAGCCAGCTCACTCGCGCCGATGCCGCGCTGCTCGCGGTGCTGCCGCAGGCGCCCAGCCGCTTGCGCCCGGATCGCCATCCCGAGCGCGCCCAGGCGGCGCGCGACAAGGTGCTGCGCCGCCTGGGTGAGTTCCAGGTGTGGCCGCAGACCCAGGTGGACGAAGCGCTGGAAGAGCCGGTGTTTCTCGCGCCGCGCCGCGAACCGAGCCTGGCGCCCTTGTTGGCGCGGCGGCTGAACCGTGCCGGCAGCCCGCCGCTGATTCGCACCACCCTCGATGCCGGTTTGCAGCTGCGCCTGGAAGACCTGCTGCTGGGCTGGCGTGCGCGCCTGCCCGAGCGCACCTCGGCGGCGATCCTGGTAGTGGAGCACGAGAGCATGGCGGTTCGCGCCTATCTCGGCTCGGTGGATATCGGCGACACCTCGCGCTTTGGCCACGTCGACATGGTGCGCGCCCTGCGTTCGCCCGGCTCGACGCTCAAGCCCTTCCTTTACGGCATGGCGCTGGATGCCGGGCTGATCCACTCCGAGTCACTGCTGCAGGACGTGCCGCGGCATTACGGTGACTACCGCCCCGGCAACTTCGCCGCCGGCTTCATCGGCCCAGTGTCGGCCAGTGAAGCTTTGGCTACCTCACTCAATCTGCCTGCCGTGCAGTTGCTGGAGGCATACGGGCCGAAGCGCTTCGCCGGCGAGCTGCGCAGCGCGGGGCTGCCGATTCGTCTGCCAGCGCTGGCCGAGCCCAACCTGGCGCTGATTCTCGGTGGCGGTGGCTCGCGGCTGGAGTCGCTGGTGACCGGCTACAGCGCCTTCGCCCGTGGCGGCATGGCTGCCCGCCCGCGTCTGCAGCCGGATGACGAGCTGCGCGAGCGCCGCCTACTGTCGCCCGGTTCGGCCTGGATCATCCGGCGCATTCTCAGCGGTCAGGCTAGGCCGGATCGCGATCCGCGCGCGCAGCTGGCGCAGCGTCCGACCCTGGCCTGGAAGACCGGCACCAGCTATGGCTTTCGCGATGCCTGGGCCATTGGCGTCGGTCCGCGCCATCTGATCGGCATCTGGATCGGTCGCCCGGACGGCACCCCTGTGCCCGGCCAGTTCGGTCTGGCCTCGGCCGCGCCGCTATTGCTGCAGGTGCATGATCTGCTGGTCAACCGCGACAGTCAGCGGGGCATCGCGGCGCCGGCCGATCCGCAGCCGGCCGAGGTTGGCGTGGCCGCCATCTGCTGGCCGCTGGGGCAGCCAATGAGCAGGGACGATCCCAACTGTCGACGCCTGCGTTTCGCCTGGACGTTGGAGGGCACCACGCCACCGACCTTGCAGGCCGCCGATCAGCCGCTGGGCAGTGGCTTGCGCGAACGTTACTGGATCAATGCCGAGGGGCATCGCGTCGGACCTGCCTGTGCGGGTGCCGAGACGCGCGAGCTGGCGTTGTGGCCGGCGCCACTGGAACCCTGGTTGCCACGACGGGAACGACGTGCTGCACGTTTGCCGAGTATCGATCCAGGCTGTCCACCGCCACGCAGCAGCCAGGTGGCGCCGCTTTCCATCGTCGGTGTACGCGATGGTGATCGCCTGCGCCGGCCGCAGGGCAACCACGAACCGCTGCGCCTCAGCCTGTCCGCTCTGGGCGGCAATGGCCGGCGCTGGTGGTTTCTCGATGGCCAGCCAGTGGGCGACAGTGCCCTGGATGCGCCCTTCAGTCACGCCTTCGACAGTGGCCGGCATCAGTTGAGCGTGCTCGACGAAGGCGGGCAGACCGCTCGTCTGGAATTTAGCGTCGGGCCCTGAGGCGAGTCGTCCGCCAACCCGCGGCCAGCGGCCGCTCTGGCATCAGCACCGGTCAGTGCTGCCCATGGTGCCGAATCTTGTGAATAAAGCCTGGCCGTGCGCCGCCGATATGAAACCAGGCGGTAAGCTGATTGCAATTTGTGTACATTTTTGTATCCAATTGTCTGGCCCATTACAAGAACAACCGGGAGAAGCCTCCATGCGCCTCTGGCAACGCAGTATTCAGTGGCAATTGATCCTCAGCATGGGCGCGGCCCTGCTGACCAGCATTCTCATCGTCGTCGGCATCTACTCCGCGGTGGTGGACCGTCTGACCGAGCGCTACCTGATCGAAGAGGCGCTGCCGGCTCGGGTACTGGCGATTCGCAACGACCTGGAGCGAGTGCTGACCGCGCCGATTACCGCCAACGCCTCGATTGCCGAGAACAGTTTGGTGCAGGACTGGCTTGCGGCGGGCGAGGAGGCCGCACGGCGCGACGAGTTCGCTCGTTATCTTGAAAGCGTGCGCGCCCAGCAGAACGCCATGACCACTTCCATCGTCGCCCTGGCCAGTGGCAACTACACCACCGGCGAAGGGCTGGTGCGCACGCTCGACCGCAGCCAGGCGGAGAACCAGTGGTTCTATCGCCTGATCGACGGCGAGCGCGACCGCGTGCTGGAGATCGACATCGACAAGACCACGCGCCAGCCCACGCTGTTCATCAACCAGCGCATCAAGCGCGGCGGCAAGACGCTTGGCGTGTCTGGCTTGGGCTATAGCCTGGCGGATATGTCGAAAATGATCAGCGACTTCCGCTTCGGCGAGCGTGGCCAGGTGTTCCTGATCGACAGCCAGGGCAACATCAAGGTCCATCCCAATTCGCAGCTGAGCGGCAGTGGCAAGCTCGGCGAGCTGTTCGGCGCCGATGCCAGCCGCCAGGTTCTGGCTGGCGAGAGCCGTGCGTTGCGCTTCGAGCGCAATGGCGAGACCTTTCTTGCCGTGGCGCAGAAGTTCGCCAGCATCGACTGGCTGCTGGTCAGCGAAGTGCCGGAGGCTGAAGTCTACGCCGAGGCGCGTCAGGCGCTGCTGATGACCAGCCTGATCGGCGTGGCCGTGGCGCTGCTGTTCCTTGGCCTGGTGGTACTGCTGGCGCGCGGCCTGGTCCGGCCGATCCGTCAGGTGACCCAGGCGCTGGTGGAGATCGGGGGTGGGGGGGGCGACCTGACGCGGCGTCTGGATGAATCGCGGGCTGATGAGCTGGGCGACCTGGCGCGTGGCTTCAACCGTTTTCTCGCCAGCCAGCGCGATTTGATTGGTGATGTTCTGGCCACCAGCGAGCGCCTGCGCACTGCTGTCGGCCAGGTGGCGCGGGTGGTGGAGAACACCGCCGGGCGCGCCGGCCAGCAGCAGGACATGACCGATATGGTGGCCACCGCGGTGAACGAGATGGGCCTGACCGTGCAGGAAATCGCGCGTAACGCCAGCGACGCTGCGCAGTCCTCGCACAGCGCCCGCGAAGAAGCGCAGAGTGCGCGTCAGGTGGTCGGGCAGTCCATCGCCCATATCGAACGGATGTCCGCCGATATTGGCAGCGCCGCGGGTGCGGTAACCGAATTGGCCGAGCAGGTTGCGTCCATCGATCAGGTGCTGGCGGTGATTCGCGGCATCTCCGAGCAGACCAACCTGCTGGCGCTGAACGCCGCCATCGAGGCGGCGCGGGCCGGGGAAATGGGGCGCGGTTTCGCCGTGGTGGCCGATGAGGTACGCACTCTGGCCAGCCGTACCCAGGCCTCGACCGATGAGATCCAGCAGATGATCCAGCGCCTCAAGCAGGGCGCGGAAACCGCGGTCAGCTCGATGCATGCCGGCCAGTCGGCCACCAGCACCGGCGTCGAATCCAGCCAGCGTACCGGGCAGTCTCTGGGGGCCATCACCGAACAGGTCGAACGCATCAGTGACATGAATACCCAGGTGGCGGCAGCGACCGAAGAGCAGAGTTCGGTGACCGAGGAGATCAATCGTAACGTACAGGGCATCGCCGATCTGGCGCACGCTACCGCCGGTGAGGTACGCGCCTGTCGCGAGGATTGCCAGACGCTGAGCCGCCTGGCTGACGATCTGACCGGGCAGATGGGCAAGTTCCGCCTCTAGTCGTGATGGCTTCGTAGGGTGTGCTGTCGCAGCGATGATCACCGCTCGGGTGCGCCCAGCCTGGGCGGCCCTGCGAGCCCTGCTTAAACCCCGCGCGATCCTGAGGCCGCCGTGCCTCAGTGATCGGCCGCGACCAGGCGGTTGCGGCCTTCACGTTTGGCGCGATACAGCGCGCCATCCACGCGCCGGAAGAAGGCGTCGGCGTCGCCATCGTGCCGTTTGCTGAAGCAACCGACGCCGAGGCTGGTCGTTAGCTCCAGGCGCTGGCCGGCCAGCAGCAGGCCTTCGTTCTCCAGTTCCTGACGAAAGTGCTCTGCCAGGTCCCATGCCTGAGCCAGGGTGGTGCCGGGCAGCAATACACCGAATTCCTCGCCGCCAAGGCGCAGCAGTGCGTCGGCATCGCGACGGAACACCTTACGCATGCGCTCGGCGAACGCGCTCAGGCAGGCATCGCCGCCGGCATGGCCATGCTCATCGTTCACTTTCTTGAAGAAGTCGATGTCCATCAGCACCAGCGATAACGGTTCGCCCTGGCGCACGGCGTTGGCCACCAGGCTGGGGAACAGGTTGTTGAACTGATAGCGATTGCCCAGCTGCGTCAGGCTATCGGTGCGGCTGAGCAAATCGAGCTGATTTTGCTGCTCGAGCAGCTTCAATTCCAAATCGAGCGTGGCGCGGTATTCGCGGTGATTGCGGCCGAGTACCAGCACCAGATAACCGAGGTAAAAGGTCAGCGTGATCAGCATCGCGTGCTGTTGCTGCCAGTTCAGCGCCATCACCAGCAGGCCTGGCAGGTAGAGCAGCCCCAGCGCCAGCAGCGCGCGGCCACGGCGCATGGCGAAGTTGAAGGTCATCGCCGTGCTGAAGGCCACCGTGGCCAGGGTGGCGACCATTTCCGAATCGTTATAGGCATCGTTGTAAAGCGCCAGGGCGTGAGCCTGGCCCCAGCACAGCGCGGTCAAGAGGATCAGCCCCCAGTGACGATCCAGCCAGCGCTGCAATTGCTCGGGCTTGTTCAGACCATCGGGCCGGTGCAGCAGACGTGCCGCCAAGAGTGCGCCGAACAGCGCGCAACCTAGCACTCCGCCAAGAATCAGCTCGCCCGGCGCAGCGCTGAAGACCCAGGTCAGAAGCCAGGCGAGCAGATAAAAGATACCCCCCAGGCGCGTGCGAATTCGGGTGTCATCCACTTCACGCCACAGGGCGAAGGTATTGGGCTGGAGCGGTACTTCGGCATTGGTCATTTTTGTGATCACAGAAGCTGCTCGCCGGAGCATAGCGCGTTTGACGAGGCAAATCATGTCGCAATGCCAGTATCCGCCGTGCGGTAAGACGCTGGCGAGAGTGCTAATCACGCTTGGTTACCTTTGTTCCGCTTGGCGGGCTGAACCGCTCTAACATCAGGCTGTCCCAAATGTGCCTGGGAGTCGACCAACTGCAACATCGGTCCGGCACACTGCGGCGTATCCACTACTTAA
>NZ_JADTQG010000026.1 GCF_016008875.1 Ectopseudomonas mendocina | reverse complement strand
CACTCCCTACCGATCCACTGCTGCGGTGGATGTAAAAAGCGACATCCACCCTACGACCCTAGTCTCCAAAGCGAATCGTAGCCCGGATGCAATCCGGGGCAGAACGGCATGATCCTTCCCGGATTGCATCCGGGCTACGGGACCGTGGCGGCCTCAGCGTAGGTAGTCCGTGGGGTATGCCGTGCGCACTGGGGCCCACGTCAGTCTCAAGCCCCTGCCCCACGCTCCATCAAATGGCTCATCGCCGCCTTCAGCTTCATCGGCCGCACCGGTTTGTGCAGCAGGCTGTGGCCGAGCTCGCGCATTTGCTGCTTGAGCTCGTTGCTGTAGTTGGCGGTGATCATCAGCGCCGGTAGCGGCGTGCTGCGTCGGGCGTTGATCTGCGCCACCGCGTCGACGCCATTGCGCTCGTCGTCGAGGTGGTAGTCGGCGATCAGCAGGTCGGCCTCGGCGTGGTAGTTGTCCACCTGGCGCGCCAGGTCTTCTTCACTCAGGGCGGTAACCACCCGACAGCCCCAGCCTTCGAGCAATGTGCGCATGCCGGCGCAGATCGCCGCGTCGTTATCCAGCACCCAGACCCGCGCACCGCTGAGGCGTTCGAGCAATTGATCCGGGCTGTCCTGCACCGTGCGCACGCGCGGTGCGCGGCGGGTCAGCGGCACCTCGACGGCGAACATCGAGCCCCTGCCCTGCTGCGACGCCACGCGAATGCGGTGACCGAGCATGCGTGCGATCTTCTCGACGATCGCCAGGCCCAGGCCCAGGCCGCGGTCCTGCTTGCGCTGCACGTTATCGCCGCGTTTGAACTCCTGGAATATCTCCACCAGCTTGTCCTGAGCGATGCCGATGCCGGTGTCCCAGACCTCGATGGACAGGCTGTTGCCGCGCCGCCGGCAGCCCAGAAGGATGCGCCCGCTGGCGGTGTAGCGAATGGCGTTGCTGAGGAAGTTGCGCAGAATCCGCGCCAGCAGCTGCACGTCGCTGCGTACCAGCGCCGAGCTGGGCAGGTAGTCCAGGCGCAAACCCTCGCTACCGGCGATCTGGTGATACTCGGCGGCCAGATTCTCCAGCAGTTCGCTGACGGCGAATGGCGCGATATCGGGCTTGATCACCCCGGCATCGAGCTTGGAAATGTCCACCAGGGTGCCGAGCAGACTTTCCACGTCTTCCAGCGAGTTGCTGACGTTGCGCACCAGCGGCGCGCAGCCACTCAGGTCCTTCTTCTCCAACAGGGCGCTGGTGAACAGCCGCGCCGCGTTAAGCGGTTGAAGCAGGTCGTGGCTGACCGCGGCGAGAAACTTGGTCTTGGACAGGTTGGCCTGCTCGGCTTCGCCCTTGGCTTCGCGCAGACGCGCCTCCATTTGCGTGCGCTCGTCGATCTCGCGGCGCAGCTGGTCGTTCACCGTGGTCAGCTCGGCGGTACGCTCGCGCACGCGCTGCTCCAGATGCTGGTAGGCCTGGTGCAGCGCCTCGGCAGTGCGGCGGCGCTCGGTGATATCGCGGATCAATACGAAGATGCCGACCACTTCGCCGCTGGCCTGACGGTTGGGCACGTAGGAACGCAACATGTAGCGCTCCTGGCCGTTGTGGTTGGTTTCGGCGAACTCGAAGGTCACGCTCTCGCCGGACAGCGCCAATTCGATGTAGGGTTCCAGGCGCTGGCAATGCTCCTCGCTGTGCACTTCGCGCAGGCTCTGGCCAAGCATGGCGCCGCGCGGCCAGCAGTACCATTCCTCGTAGACCTTGTTGGTGAATTCGTAGACCAGATCGGCCGACAGGTAGGCGATCAGCGCCGGCACGTGGTCGGTGATCAGGCGAATCCAGCGCTCGCTGTCGCTCAGCGCCTGAGCCTGGCGATGGCGCTCGGTGATATCGGTGAAGGTATTGACGAAGCCGCCGGTGGGCAGCGGATGAGTACGCACTTCCAGCATGCGCCCGTCGAACAGGCGCACCTCCACCTGGCGCAGCGGTTTGCCGGTGGCATTGCGGCTGTCCGGGGTCAGCGGCTCAAGTTCGCTTTCCGCCATCACTTCGGCGAACGGCCGATGGGCGTTGATCGGCGCCAGGCCGCAGAGTTCGAGGAAACGGTGATTCCACAACTCCAGCGCGCCTTCGGCATTGACCATGGCCATGCCCTGCGACAGGTTGTCGACCGCGCGCTGCAGCAGCCGCGACTTCTGCGCCAGGGCCTGCTCGCGGCGTAGCGCCTCGCTCTGCTTCACTTCGGTGATGTCGGTGTAGAGGATCACCAGCCCGCCCTCGCGGGTCGGCCGCTCGCTGACCTGCACCCAGCGCCCGTCCTGCAGGCGGAACAGGCTCGGCTCGCCCTCCTTGCCCAGTTGCGCCTCCACCACCAGGCCGGTGCTGCGGCTCAGGCGCTTGATCTCCTCCAGCCGTGTGCCGGTGCCGATGCGCGCCCGGCTGCGCGCCCACAATGCCTTGAAGCGGCTGTTGAACAGCACGATGCGCTGGCGATCATCGAACAGCACGAAGGCGTCGGAAATGCTCTCGATGGCGTCGATCAAATGCTGGTGCGCGGTCTCGGCGCGCAACCGCGCATCGCTGAGCAGCTGGTTGCTGGATTTCAGTTCGGCCATCGCCTGGTTCAGCGCGTCGGTGCGCTCGCGCACCTGTTCGGACAGCACCACCGAATGCTGGAAGGCCGCGTAGGCATCATCGCCACGGGAGTGGATCGACTCGACCCGTTCGATCAGCGCGGCGTTGATGCGCTTGAGCTTGGCGTTTTCCTGCTCCAGCGCCGTACAGCGTGCCTGCAGCTCAGCGCTCGGCACGCCCAACAGGTCGGCCAATGGCGACACCGGTGAAGGTCTGGTTGATGTGCATGCCATTGAACTGCTCTCCGTAGGTGTTGAAGCCGATCACCCGCTGCTGGCGCAGCAGTGTGGCGACCGACTCGACGCCGCCATCGTTCTCGATCTCCAGGCGGCGCAGGAAGCAGTCGCAGCCGATGGTCAGCAGCAGCGGACCGAGGCGCTGCTCCAGCCCGGCGAACAGCTGCGCCAGGTTCGGCAGCAAGGGGCCCGGGCGCATGGCGGTTAGGACGATGCCGTTCTCCACCGCGCAGTAGAAGGTCAGGCTGAGGTCGTCGTGCACCTGCTGGATCGAGCGCACGTAGTAGTGATCGCTGATCCGCACCGCCAGCGGATAGGCGGCGAACGCGCGCAGATCCAGCGCCTCGACCGGCACGCCGATCAGCTCGGCATATTCCTGCGCGGCCGGCGCGGCATTGAGTTCATATACCCGGCGCGTGGCGCTGTCGGCGCGCGTCACCACCAGTTTTTCCGCACTGGGCTGGATGTGGTGGGTGCTGAACACCTCGAATTCCAGCCAGGTGTTGAACAGCACCACCACCGCCGCACCGCTGTGGAAACGGCCGCCGTGATAGACGTGGGTGTGAGTCAGGTGGTTGTCGTCGCCAGCCGAGCCACCGAAGTGCGGGATGCTGCCCAGCGCCGCGCTGAGCGCGCCAAGCACCAGTTCTTCGCGGCTGGAAAGTCCGTCGAGCAGGGTCAGGGCGAAGCTGTGGCCCTTGATCGAGGCCAGCTCGTTGCTGCGGCAATCCTTGACCAGGCCATCAACCAGATGCTGCGCATCGAGCAGGTTGAAGCGTTCCATCTCGTCGATCAGCACGCTGGCGATGGAGAAGCAGCGCAGATCGAAGCCCAGCGCCACCACGCAGCCACGACCGTAGCCCTGCGGGGTAATCTCGCCGGCGCTGGTACAGCCGACCAGGCTGACGCCACCGAAGTGCGCCTCCAGCGCCTGGCCGAGGCCATCGAGATCGTACTCGGCCGAGCAGAAGAACAGCACGAAGCCGAGATAGGGATGGATCAGCTGACGTGCCAGTTCCTGGGCGGCCAATTCCACATCCTTCGTGCTGGAGACGGCGCTAAGCACGCCCTCCGACTGTTCCAAGGCCATATCACGCCCCAAATGCACCTGCTGATCATGGGGAAATTCTACGAAGGAGACCGCAGGCGCCCCATGCTACTTGAGTACTGGGTAGTCGATCCGTAGGGCGTACTCGCGAAGCAGTACGGCGGCGCACACCGCCATCTTGGTCAAGCCGTGCATGGGACGACGGCCGTTATCTCGATAGGTAGGGCGGGTGCAGCCCGCCAACGGCTAAACGGCGGGTTGCACCCTCCCTACAAGCGGCAGGCCTTCCGACAGGTGTCGATCAGCCGCATACGCAAAAGGCCGGGCAGAGGTCGCCCCCTGCCCGGCCCGTTTCAACACCGATTACCAGCTCAACACGGCACCCACGGCGAAGGTGTCGGTGTCCTCGTTCAGACCGCTGCCGGCGGCGGCGTCGATCTGGTACTGGTTGTACTCGGCGACCAGCTTGAGGTTGTCGTTGATGGTGCGGAAATAGGCGATGCCGCGGGTCTCGTAGTCCGCCGCCACGCCCAGGCCGTTGCCGTCGTCCTCGGTCTTGCCGTAGGACAGCGCCACTCGGTTCTTGCCCCAGGTGTAGGAGCCCTGCAGCAGGTAACCGTCGCTGTCGATATCGCGCAGGGTCGGCTCGCCCAGGTTGTTGGTGAAGAACGGGTTGATGCCCTTGGCCTGGAAACCCGAACCGGTCAGCGACAGGCCGCCGAACTTGGCCTGCACGCCATAACCCAGGCCTTTGGAGGTGACCTTGTCGACGGTGTCGTCGGTGTTTTCGGAGGTCTGATAGGCGCCGTTGACCCAGGTGTAGATGGTCGAGCCGCCCAGATCGAACTGGTAGCTGACTTCCGATTCGAAACGCGGGTTTTCCTGGTAGGCCTTGCCGGTCGGGCTGTCGTCGTTGGTGTCGACCGGGTCCATGATGCCAACCGCAAAGCGCAGGCCTTCGGCCAGGTTGTTGTTACGGTAGGTGATCTGCGAGGTCGGGAACGGATACGGGTAGCCGGTGCCGATATTGCCGAAGGACACGCCATTGCCGTCCACCAGGCCGAGGGTGTCGGAGACGTTGCCGTACCCGGCCAGCAGCTCATCGAGGAAGATGTTGGAGCGCGAGAACAGGCCGAAGTCCTTGCCCACCAGCACCTCGCCCCACTCCGGGCTGGAAACGGTGCCGTAAAACTGACGCACGTCGATGGCGGTATCGGTGCCATTGGTTTCGCTGTCATTGATGGTGACCCAGAAGGACGAGCGACCGGTCAGTTTCAGATCATCGATCTGCTTGCCGAAGTTGAAGCCGATCCAGTTGGGCAGAAAGCCCATCTTCACCCGCGACTGACGGCGGTCGAACTGCTCACCGTCACGGTCCACATCGCTGTTGACGTAGAAGGCATTGATGTAACCGTCGGTGGAGAAAGTGGTGTCGTCCTTGTCGTACAGGACGATCTCGGCGGCGGCCTGCTGCGCGGTCGCCAGGGCGACGGCGGTGGCCAGGGTCAGGGGCAGAAATCGAGTGATGGCGATCTTGTTGTTGTGCATAACGCTCTCCGCTTGAGTGGCGACCGCCAGGGCAGTCGTGTCGGAGGCGATTATCGAAAGCGAGCCAGGCAGGCCATACGCTGCCTTGGCAGCGATTCGCTGCTGCTTTGGCCGGGCGCTACCGGCCCGCTCCCGCCGGCTCGCGACCGACCTGCTACCGGTAGCGGGAGAAAGGTCGTAGTACCTGGCCAGTCCTAGGGTGTAGATGCGCGATTACGCGTCGCGCAGAAGTTGGGAAGGAGGAATGCAGGAAGACGCCATGGCGGAACGCCAGGCTGTTCCGGGCAGGATTCATGGTGATGCGTGGGAGGCCGCGCTTGCCTAGACGGGCGCCGGAGCTCCGCTGGCCAATACTCGCCAGTCGCGGGCAAGCAGCAACTGCTTATACGCGCGCAGCAGATCGCTCGCGGACAGCACCGTCAGCGCCTGCGAAACCTGCTGCGGATGCGCCTCGGGCAAGCCCGCGAGATACAGCTGCCACAGCTGCTCGGCGCGAGCCAGGTTAGACTTGGCCGGACTCAATGTCGCTTGCAACGCATCAAGGGCGCCCGACAGCGTCGCGTCATCCAGCCCTTCGAGCACCGCGCGCGGCTCATCGAGAAAGGCGTGGATATGAGCGAAGATACCGGCCGCATCGCAGACCGGCGACTGCAAGGCGAACAGCAGACCTCTGCTGCCCTGCACCTGGCGAAAACCGGCGAACAACGCATAACCCAGTTGCAGCTCACCCCGCAGCCGCTGGTAGAAGCGCCCCTGCAGCAACTGCCCGAGCAGGCGCCAGGCCGCCTCGGTAGGAGCTGCGGTGTCAGGCAGCGGGCAGAACAGCAGCAGTGCCGAATCCGCGTCGGGCTGCGGGACCTCGTGCCAGTCAATTCCTCTCCAGGCACCTGATGCTGGGGGCAAATCCGTCAGGGGGGCGACCGCCGTGCACAACTCGGCGAGGTGTGCCTGCTCTCGCTCGTCCAGGCCGACGCTCAGCCCTTGCAGCGTCGATGCTGCGGGCAGCTCGCACAGCTGAGGCAAACGCTGCAGCAGCATCCGCAATAGCATGCCCTGCGATAAGGGCTCGGCTGGCTCGCTTACCGGCGCCAACAACAACGGCAGCAGTTGCGCGCTGAAAGTCGGCAGCAGCGCCGCAGGCCCCTGCAAGGCCAGGGTCCAGCCTGAGGCATTCACGCTGAGCTGGCTGGTAATGCCAAGCCGCTCTCCACGCCAGCGCAGATCAGCGCTACGCGCCAACAGGGCGGCTTCGCTGACCGCTGCATCGAAGCTGCTGGCACAGGCGCCGCGCCAGTAAAGCGCGGCCGGACCGCCTTCGGGCTGCCCTGAGTAATGCCTCAATCCTGCCAACGGCAGAACGGCCGACGCAGAGGTGTGCTTGTCCAGCAGCGGCTCATCGCTGCACAGCTGCCATTCGCGCTCAAACAGTAGCGGCGCCTCGGCCGGCAAGGCCTGTAGTGGTAGCGCCAATCCAGTCGCGGGCCACTCTGATTGCGCACGCTGGCTGCATTGCAGCTCTATCAAACCGTCCCCTTGCGCCAACTGGCGGAGCAGCGCGGCCAGGGCGTGCAAGGTGCTGTCGTTTTCCTGCTGGGGGGCTTGCAGGTGCCGAGCCAGCGCCAATGGGCTGTGTCCGAACAATCTGAGCGCTGCAGCCTGCTGGTGGCGCTGCAGCCGCTGCGGCCAATGTCCATGGCCCTGCAGCTGCGCCGCCCAACTCTGCACCGCCGCACGCAAGGCCGGGCCCTGCTCCGTCGAGGCGCCGGGAAAATCGAAGCGCAGCAGACACTGGCCCTGATGCCGATACAACTCTCGCACCTGCAATTGCTGACATAGCTGCCGCTCACGCAAACCAGCCAGCAAGCCGCCAGGTGCGGGGTCATGCAGGGCGTCCAGCAATAACTCTAGAGGTGCCTGCAACTGGCACGCGTCGATCTGAGCGGCAAAGCCCAAATGCACGGCGGGCCGATCGTGCTGCAGACTCAGGCGTGAGGCGCGCAACGGCAGCAAGTCGACCACCGCTGTGCAATCGGCCTCGATCACTGCACTCGGCCATGGCCCAAGCAGCGCCTCGGCGATATCCAGCAACTGCTCTGGCACTTGCGGCCCCACCAGGGTCAGGCACATATATCTGGCCTGGTAGTGGCGCTGGTGATACGCACGCAGCGCCTGCTGAAACCCCTCGGACTCGACAAGCAGCGTGCTGCGATCCCCCGCCAGAAAGTCACTGCAGCGATGCCCGACGGCCAGCGCCTGGCCCAGTGCGTGATTAACGAGGCTATCGGCATCCTGGCTACGCGCCAGGTATTCGGCGTGCAGCACTTCGCGCTCGCGCAACTGCGCGTCGATACCCAGCAGCGGCTGGCAGAGCATATCCAACAGACGGACCAGTGCCGGCTGCAACTGCTCGGCCGGCAGCTCGCAGACAAAATCGGTGTGCCGAGCCTGGGTCGAGGCATTGACCAGCCCGCCATGGCGCTGGACGAACGCCATCAGCCCCTGATCCCGCGGGTAATTGCGGCTACCGAGAAACAGCAGGTGTTCGAGAAAGTGCGCCAGGCCCGGATATGCCGGCGGCTCGTCATGACTGCCCGCCGCCACCCGCAGGCACACCCCTACCCGCTGCGCCCAGGGCTGTTGCTGCGCGCGCAGCTCGGCACCGTTGGCCAGGCGCCGAACAGGGACTGCGAGTGGCGCGCGTGAAATCATCGATCAGCCTCCGGTCGGCAGCCGTAAAGTCTCAACCTTACACCAGCATCGACCAACGCCGCTTGGCCGTATCAGGCAGTATCGTTGGCCTTGTAAGCCTGCAGGCCAGGTCGGTGCGAGCAACTGCTGCCCCGCTTCCGACCCCAACCATGGCTCGTTACCGTCATGGTTTGAGACCGCTGATGATCTGTTCGACCGCGTCAGCCAAGGCCTGCACCGGGTCGCCAGCCTCGCCATCGATCACCAACAGGTGCGTGCCGGCTTCTTGCAGAACAGCGCGCAATGCATCATCCACCGGCCGATCACTCAGTACCAGACGCACCTCGTTGTCCTCTAGCGCCGACTGGATGGGCTCGAGCGCTACCGGTTCCTCTCCGCGCTCGCGCTCCGGCAACTCGATCACGTCGAGGTTGAGGCTGCTCGTCAGATAGTCGAAGCCCGGCGACAGGCTGGCCACGCTGAGGTTATCCAGCTCGGCCAGACGGCTTTCGCTGGTAGCGCTCAGCGTCAGCAGACGCTGCTTGATATCCGCCAGGTTGCTCGCTATCTGCACCGCATCGTCGGGGCTCAGGCGCGCCAGGTCCGCGGCCATCACGTCGGCCATGCGGCCGAGGTTGTTGATGCTCAGCCAGGGCTGCTGTGCCAGCACATCACCACCCTCCGAGCGCAGTGCGATGCCGGGTAAGGCGCCGTCTACGGGACGCGCGGCGTCCACTTCGACGATGCGGATGTTGCTGCGCCGCGCCATGGGATACAGCGGATCGTCCGGCCACAGCGAACGCAGTGCGATCACCGCATCGGCTGAGCTCGCCGCCTTTTCCAGTGCGCCGGCGCCGCGCCCGCTGAAATAGGAGATCTGGCGGCTCGCCGGCAAGTTGGCTGGGGTCGCGCGGACGATCTGAACCTCGGTGCCCTGTAGCAGCGCCGAGCCGAGGCCATGGGTCACCGGCAAGCTGGTCAGCACGCGCATCGCGTCGGCGAGCGCCAGTGGGGCAAGGAGCATGCTGCCGACAACAACGGCGAGGTTGAGCAGTTTCTTGTTCATCCGAGGTTCCCTTTGAGGCCGGGCAGCAGGCCACGGGCAATGGCCGCGCCAGCGAAGACGATGCCGGCCATGATGATGATGGAGGCTCCGGACGGCACCGGCAGCTCCAGAGCGATCGGCAGAAAGATGCCGACCAGCGTACAGAAGGTGGCGATCAACACCGACAGCCAGAAGAAGCCCTTCAGCGACTGGCTGAGCAGGCGCGCGGCGGCTGCCGGGATGACCAGCAACGCGCCGACCAGGATGGCGCCGATGACCTTGACCGCCGCCACGGTGACCAGCGCCACCAGCATGACGAACAGGTAATCCAAAGGCTTCACCGCCACGCCGCGTACAGCGGCCAACTGCGGGTTGAAGCTGGTCAGCATGAGGCGGTTGTACAGCGGCACGGTCAGGGTCATGACCAGCAGCGAGACCATCGACAGCACGCCAAGGTCCTGAGCGTTGACCGTGAGCACCGAGCCGAACAGCACGTTCTCCAGAATATGGATATTGATGCGCCCTGCCAGCAACAGCAGCAGGCTGGCGCCAATCGCCAGCGATACCGAGAGGAACACGCCGATCAGCGTATCCGGCGACAGACCGGTGCGATTGCGCAGGTAGTTGAGTAGCAGGCCGAACAGCAGGCAGTAGCCGAACAGGCTGCCGTAGGGGCCGGTGTAGGGCTCACCGAGCAGTATGCCGATGGCGACGCCGGTCAGCGCCGCGTGGCCAACGGCCTCGGAGAAGAAGGCGAAACGCTTGACCACCACCAGCGTGCCCAGGCCACCGAGCACCGGGCCGATCAGCAGCCCGGCGAACAGCGCATTGATGACGAAACCATAGGCCAGTGCCTCAGGCAGATAGCCGGCGCCGGCCCATCCCTGGATCAGCAGGCGCAGCTGTTCGAAGAAGGCGCTCATGCCACACCCTCCCCGCCAGCCTGGGGATGGCTGGAGAACAACTGCAACAGGCGCTCCGGGTTCAGCGCCCGTTGCGGCACGTCATCGAACAGCACACGGCGGTTCAGGCCCGTGACGCGATCGGCCAGGCGCCCGACCGCACCCAGATCATGCTCGACCCAAAGCACGGTCACGCCAGCCTGGCGCCAGTCCTTCAACAATGTCTCGAACACCCGCATACCCGGCTCGTCCAGTGCGGCCATGGGCTCGTCGAGGATCAACAACTGTGCAGCCGGCACCAACCCCTGAGCCAGAAGAACGCGTTGGCGCTCCCCTCCGGACAGCGCACCCATGCGCCGCTTGCGCTTGTCGAGCATGCCGACACGCGCCAGGGCGTCGTCGATAGCCGGGGCATGACGCCTCGACAGGCCGAGGAAAGCCGGACGAACCTGGCACATGGCAGCCATGAAATCGTCCACCGTCATCGGCAGGCCGCGGTCGAATTCCAGCGCCTGCGGTACATAACCGATGGTGCCGGGGGCATCCGGCCAGTCCAGTGTCAGCTCGCCACGGTGCGGCATTTGCCCGAGCAGGGTCTTGATCAGCGAACTCTTGCCACCGCCATTGGGGCCGACCAGAGCATGCACGCTACCGGCGCGAACCTGAAAGGCGACCCGGTCGAGGATGCGGGTTCGGCCAAGTTCCAGGCTGACATCCGTGAAGTCGATGGCGGGTCCGGTGACTGCCTTGGCGGGCAGGGCTTCAACCGCGGTCATGCGCCATTCTCTTGAATGGCACGCACGACGGTGTCGAGGTTGCGGGTCATTTCTTCTTCGTATTTGCCCGCGCTGTACTCGCCGTAGGAGATATGTGTAAGGGGATAGAGGTGCACGCCGGACTCACGTTGAATGGTCTCGACGTAGGTCGAGGGGAAGTCCATCTCCGAGAAAATCACCTGCACATCCAGCTCCCTGAGCTGGTCGATGGTCTTCTTCAACTGGCTGGGGCTGGGTTCGATGCCATGCGCCGGCTCGACCACGGCTGTCACCTCCAGGCCGAATTCGCGCAACAGATAGTCGTAAGCCCCGTGAATGGTAGCGACACGCAGCTCGGCACCCTTCTCCTGGCTGAGGCGTCCGAGTGCCTCGGCACGCAGCGCGCGCAGACGCTTGCCATAGGCGCGGGCATTCTGGCGGTAAGCCTTGGCGTTGTCCGGGTCGAGCTTGCCCAGCTCCCTGGCGATGGTGTTGATCTGTGCGATGGACGCACTGATGGAGAGGAAGGTGTGCGGGTTGACCACCTTGCCCGCGCCACGCGCCGCCTGGCCGGTGGCCGCCAGCAGCGGTACGCCGGCATTGGCCTCGATCAACGGCAGATTGGGCTTCTCGCTGGCCGCGATCATGCGCTCGGCGAAGTCGTCATGGCCCACGCCGTTGAGCACCACCACATCCAGGCTGCCGATGCGCTTGATGTCCTCGGCACGCGGTTCATAGGCATGTGGGTTGAAGCCGGCGGGAATCATCGGCACCACCTCGGCCTTGTCGCCGACGATGTTGCTGACGTAGCTGTAGTACGGGTGCAAGGTAATGCCGATGCGTAAACGCTGGCCATCGGCAGCGCTGGCCAGTGCCGGCAACAGTGCGGCACTCAGGCAAACGAAGAAAGCCGCCAGCATTCGGCGGTGCAGGGTGAAACGAGCGTGAGTCGACATGGGTAAATCCGGAAATCAGTGGCGGTGTTGGCGGGTAACGCCGGCGTCGAATTCGCTGAACACCTGGCGCCAGCCAGCAGCGCTCAGCGCCTGTTCATGCAGATCATGCGGGGCGTCGTCCAGAGGCGAGCGATTGAGCCAGACGCTGGCATCCTCGCCGTCGAGGCGCAGCAGGAACGAACCCGCCGTGTCCTCGGCATTGCTGCGACCGAAATAGGCAGCGTGGGTATCGCCATGCAGCAGTTGCCAGGCGTGGGCGCCACGGTTGACGGCGCTGGCATCGCTGATGAACGGAGGGAACCCCTCCTCGGCCAGTTGCTCTGGCGTGGGCAGGTGCTGCTCGTCCTCCTGATACAGGCGAATTTCGTCGAGGGCGACCAGCAGGTCGGTGTGAATCCCCTGCTCGGCGGCGCGCAGGTCACGCCGCGCATCGAACTGGTCGGAGGTCACGTCGACGCTTTGCTGCGGCTGCGCCCGCGACATGACGATCAACCCGGCCAACAGCACGATGGCCAGCGCCAGCAGGCACACATGCAGCGTTTCATGCCCCGCGCCGGCGGGACGTACCACCTGGACACTCATGGCGCCTCGATGTCCATATGGTCGATCTCCACCACATGGCCGGGACCGGCATCGAACAGGACATAGAATTCACCCTCGGGACGCTTGAAGCTCAGGCTGGAGTCGCCGTCGAGCTTGCCGGCAACGAGAATTTCCTCGTCGTAGCTGATCACGTCCAGCGTCACGCCCGGAGCACCACTGCCGTCGGAGAAACCGCCAACGCAGACGATCTCCTCATCACCCTGCGGTTCGCACTGGCAGACCGGGTTGTGCGCCAGGGCCAACGAGCAGAACACGCTGGTCGTTGCCAGCAGCAGCGAACGGTAGAGATTTTTCATGGTTTGCCTCCTCGTTGATTCAGCCAGGCCTGAGTGGCAGGCGATGCCTGCGCCAGCGGTATGGATGCCTGATGCAGGGAACCGTCCCAGCCTTCCATGGTGATCCACAGTTCGGCATCGGCCTTGGTCCGCGGCGGGATGGGCAGGCTGGCGCCCATACGATACGGGCTGCCGAAGAAGATCGCGCCGGCTGCACGCAGGCTGCGGGGCTTGCCGATACGCAGGTAGGCGGCCTTGACCTGATCGATGCACGTCGCGCACAACGCGGCATTGAAACTCTTCATGTAACCAGCCGGCCCTTCGAGCCTCGGACCTTCTTCGCGCAGTTCGGCCAGGCGCAGGCTCCACGGGCCGACCTGCACCTCGCCGATCTCACGCTCGCCCAGGCCACTCTCGCCACGGAACAGGGAAACGTCTTTGAAATACTTGGGCATGAATGCCAGCGGAATGATCACCAGCAGGATATTCACGTGGAAACGCCACTTGTGCCACAGGCGTCCCAGGGGGGTGGATGGCATTGCTGCAGCCTTGCTCATGACTGGCCCTCCGAGGCTTCGCCGATAACAATGGGCGCCGTGCGCTGACGTTCGGCGCGCGGTTTGCGCTTGGCCAGCGCGGCGGTAGCCTGGACGGTACGCTTGCTCCAGATCAACAGGCCGCTGAGCACCATCATGCTCAGCAACAGCCCGAACACGAACCACACCAGCTTGAGCCAGAGACCGCCGAAATCACCGGTGTGCAAAGGACGCATCGACTCGGTGACGAACTCCAGGGCTGAACGGTCCGACAGCAGGCGGGTCTGGTCGACGTTGCCGGTGTAGGGATTGACCGCAGCCGACTGGAACATCAATGGATACCAGCCACGGCCACCGACGAAGATATGGCTGTAGGCGTTGCCCGGCAGGCTGACGAAACTCGCCTCCAGACCGGGAATGCGCTGTGCAGCAGTATCGACGGCACGATCAATATCGATGCGCGACACGCTGCCGCCAGGCTCGACCACTGGCACTTCCTCACGCGCAACCACCGGCGGTATGCCCTCGGTGGAAATGGAAATGTGGTTATCGAACAGCAGCGCCTGGATCAGAAACCACACGCCGGTGATGGAGATGACGGCGATGAACCAGATCGACCAGATGCCGGACAGGCGATGAAAATCCCCCCAGAAGATGCGTGCGCCCTGGTTGAAACGCAGCGTTGGCTTGAAGAAACCCTTCCAGAATTTCTTGTAGACCACCAACCCGGTCACCAGGGACGCCAGCATCGGCAGCCCCATCAGCGACACCAGATACCAGCCCCAACTGAAACCGTTGGTGAAGGGCACCAGCCACCAGCCATGCAGGGCACGGGTGAACTGGCGGAAGTCGAACTGCGGGCTGATGCCCTGGATAGCTCCCGTATAGGGATTGACGTAGAGCGTGGGTGACGTGCCGTCCGGATAGCTGACCCGCGCAGTGAGGGCAAAGTGATCCTCCTGCGGGCGACTGATCGACTGCACGAAAAGTTGCGGCTCGGCACGGCTGATGGCCTGCAGCACCTGGCCGTAGCTCAGACGCTCGGCATCATCCGCCGGCTTACTGGCGCGTACATCCGGGTTGGCCAGCCAGACGATCTCCTGACTGACCGTGGCCAGGGTGCCAGTGACGCAAATGATCAGCAGGAAAAACCAGACCGGCAGCGCCAGCCAGCTATGGACAAGAAACCAGATTCTGGAACGGGACTTCTTTGACATCGGTAAACCAAGAGTGAAGCCATGCGTTGATGGCAGGTTTCATGAAGGGAAACGCGTATTTATAACTGTATGACGAATGAGATGGGAAAAACCTGCAGGTGCAGATGAAAAAAATTTCTATTTGCCGTCAATCTATCATTTGCCGAATAGAAATCGGCAGGCTGAGGGCTCGGTAAAGCTGCCCCTAGACATGATTGGATTTGATCGTATTCAGCGCTTCTGAGCAGGTGCTTGCGCGCAGGTAGCCGCCTCGTACATGAACATACCGCACTCCAGCACACGAGAAATCACGCCAGACAGCAGAGCCCACCTGCCCTTTTCGGCGGCATCTGCACGGCATCTGCGCTGCCCGGGAGCTAGACAGGCAAAATTCCTACACGCGCGGTCTCGACCTGAAGAGCCAGCAGAGATCGGAGCAGGAGAGATAGCAAGCTGGATTGGCAACAGGATCCTGCGCTCGAGTCGAGTCAGGCAATGCGACACCGGCGCTTTATGCCATACGCTGGTGGTATGAGTGCCGCTTGGGGATGGCGATAACGCAGCCTGCGAAAGCTTTTCTGATCAACTGAAACAGGAGTGAGCGACAAAGCCAATGCATCGCGGAGTCGCCCGGCAAGGCCGGAGATTCTCAGCCTGCTAAATCGCCGGAGGAAACAGGTTGGTGCCCAGGAACACTACTCCTCATCCTCATTAACCCGATCACGCAGCTCCTTGCCCGGCTTGAAATGCGGCACGAACTTACCGTCCAGACGAACCGACTGACCGGTTTTCGGGTTACGCCCTACGCGCGGAGCACGGTAGTGCAGCGAGAAGCTGCCAAACCCACGAATCTCGATGCGATCCCCTGTCGCCAGGGCCTGGGACATTTGCTCCAGCATGGTCTTGATGGCCAGCTCGACATCCTTGGAGGACAGCTGACCTTGGTGAGTGACAATTCTTTCGATCAACTCCGACTTGGTCATGGTTTTCCCTTCTTTTTCAAGCGGCTAGAAGACTCGACGGTTTGGTTTTAGCACGCTGGTCAGCTTTTGAACAGTCTAAAAAACAAGGCGTTAGCGAGTTTCGGGGCTAGTTGTGCGAAGGGGCGCCTTATGCCTCCAAGCGAAGCCTCTCGAGCCAACTCATCGGCATCATTGGGCAACCGCCATTCTCCAAGGTGCGCGCCCTTAGAGGATGGTGGCTTGAAGGGATACAGAAACGAAAAAGGGCGGCCCGAGGGCCGCCCTTTTCTTCGATGAATTACCCGAACTTAGTTCTGGTTTTCCATCTGAGCACGGATCAGATCACCAATGGTGGTCGGGCCGGTGCTTTCAACGTCCTGCTTGTTACGCAGTTCCTTCATCGCGTCCTTCTCGTCCTCGACGTCTTTCGACTTGATGGACAGGCTGATAACGCGGGACTTGCGATCAACGCTGATGATCTTGGCTTCTACTTCGTCGCCTTCCTTCAGGACGTTGCGCGCATCTTCAACGCGGTCACGGCTGATTTCGGAGGCTTTCAGGGTAGCTTCGATTTCGTTGCCCAGGTCGATGATGGCACCTTTGGCGTCTACTTCTTTCACAACGCCACGGACGATGGTGCCCTTGTCGTTGATGGAGACGTAGTTGCTGAACGGATCGTCTTCCAGCTGCTTGATGCCCAGGGAGATGCGCTCGCGCTCCGGGTCAACCGACAGGATGACGGTTTCCAGCTCGTCGCCCTTCTTGAAGCGACGCACGGCTTCTTCGCCGGCTTCGTTCCAGGAGATGTCGGACAGGTGAACCAGGCCGTCGATGCCGCCGTCCAGACCAATGAAGATACCGAAATCGGTGATCGACTTGATGGTGCCGGAGATCTTGTCACCCTTGTTGAACTGACCGGAGAAGTCTTCCCACGGGTTGGTCTTGCACTGCTTGATACCCAGGGAGATACGACGACGCTCTTCGTCGATGTCCAGAACCATGACTTCCACTTCGTCGCCGACGTTGACGACTTTCGACGGGTGGATGTTCTTGTTGGTCCAGTCCATTTCGGAAACGTGTACCAGACCTTCAACGCCCTCTTCCAGCTCAGCGAAGCAGCCGTAGTCGGTCAGGTTGGTCACGCGCGCCATGACGCGGGTGTTTTCCGGGTAACGAGCCTTGATGGCAACCCATGGGTCTTCGCCCAGCTGCTTCAGGCCCAGGGATACGCGGTTGCGCTCGCGGTCGTACTTCAGAACCTTGACGTCGATCTCGTCGCCAACGTTGACGATCTCGGACGGGTGCTTGATGCGCTTCCAAGCCATGTCGGTGATGTGCAGCAGGCCGTCTACGCCGCCCAGGTCAACGAACGCACCGTAGTCGGTGAGGTTCTTGACGATACCTTTGACTTGCTGGCCTTCCTGCAGGGATTCCAGCAGAGCTTCGCGCTCGGCGCTGTTCTCGGCTTCCAGGACGCTGCGACGGGAAACGACAACGTTGTTGCGCTTCTGGTCCAGTTTGATGACCTTGAATTCCAGCTCTTTGCCTTCCAGGTGAGTGGTATCACGCACCGGACGGACGTCAACCAGGGAACCCGGCAGGAACGCGCGGATGCCGTTGACGTCAACGGTGAAGCCGCCTTTGACCTTACCGTTGATAACGCCCTTGACCACTTCTTCAGCGTTGAACGCAGCTTCCAGAACCAGCCAGGATTCAGCGCGCTTGGCTTTCTCGCGGGACAGCTTGGTTTCACCGAAGCCATCTTCAACCGCGTCCAGCGCAACGTGGACTTCGTCACCGACCTTGATGGTCAGCTCGCCTTGTTCGTTGAAGAACTGGTCGAGCGGGATGACGCCCTCGGACTTCAGACCGGCGTGGACGGTAACCCAGTCACCGTCGATGTCGACCACGATGCCGGTGATGATGGCACCCGGCTGCATGTCGAGGGATTTCAGGCTTTCTTCAAATAGTTCTGCAAAGCTTTCGCTCATGTTGATTCCTGTTGATCAAGGGCGGGGATTCGCCCAAACCACATTCCAGACCATGTGGGTTCGTTCAAGTAAAAAGAGGCCTGCGGGACAGGGACTGGTCTCCCGCATGCCTCCTTGCGGACTCTTCGATTTAAAGCAACCGAAAGTCCTTACCCGGCGAGATCGCGATCGGCGACCTCACGCAGAATTCGTTCAAGCACTTGCTCGATGGAAAGTTCGGTGGAATCCAGCACGATCGCCTCGGCTGCCGGTTTCAACGGAGCCACCGCACGCTGGGTGTCGCGCTCGTCGCGTGCCCGTATCTCATCGAGAAGACTCGCGAGATTAACATCATCGCCCTTGGCCTTCAACTGCAGGTAGCGGCGGCGTGCACGCTCCTCGGCACTGGCAGTGAGGAAAACCTTGAGCGGCGCATCGGTGAACACCACGGTGCCCATGTCCCGCCCATCAGCCACCAGGCCTGGCATTTCCTGAAACGCCCGCTGACGCTGCAGCAGCGCTTCGCGCACCGCCGGCAACGATGCAACCATGGAGGCACCCGCACCCACCTGCTCGTTGCGGATGGCGTCGGTCACCTCCTCGCCCTCGAGAATGATGCGCTTGTCGATAAACTGCACATCCAGATGAGCGGCCAGTTGCTTGAGCGCTTCCTCGTTGGTCAGGTCGATGCCATGGTTGCCTGCCGCAAAGGCCAGCAGACGATAGAGCGCGCCGGAGTCGAGCAGATTCCAGCCCAGCTGCTTGGCCAGCAGCGCGCAAAGCGTGCCCTTACCTGACCCGCTCGGGCCGTCGACGGTGATTACCGGGGCACTCATACGATGCCCTCTTCGACGACATTGATGCCCACCTCAGCCGCCAGGGCGAGGAAGTTGGGGAAGGACGTCGCGACGTTGGCGCAATCGTGGATGCGAATCGGCGCACTGGCGCGCAGCGAAGCGACGGTGAAGGACATGGCGATGCGGTGGTCGCCATGCGCCCAGACTTCGCCGCCACCCATGGCGCCGCCTTCGATGATGATGCCGTCCGGGGTCGGCTCGGCCTTGACGCCCAGCGCAATCAGGCCGTCGGCCATGACCTGGATGCGGTCAGACTCCTTGACCCGCAGTTCTTCGGCGCCGCGCAGCACGGTGCGACCCTCGGCGCAGGCTGCAGCCACGAACAGCACCGGGAATTCGTCGATGGCCAGCGGCACCAGATCTTCTGGAATATCGATACCCTTGAGCTTGGCCGCACGCACGCGAATGTCGGCCACCGGCTCACCACCCACTTCGCGCTGGTTTTCCAGCGTGATGTCGCCGCCCATCAGTTTGAGGATATCGATCACGCCGGTACGGGTCGGGTTGATGCCGACGTGCTCCAGCACCAGCTCGGAGCCTTCGGCGATGCTCGCCGCGACCAGGAAGAAGGCCGCCGAGGAGATATCAGCCGGCACCTCGATGCGCGTGGCGCTGAGCTTGTGCCCTGATTCGACGCTGGCGGTGCTGCCTTCCACGCTCACCGGGTAACCGAAGCCGCGCAGCATGCGTTCGGTGTGATCGCGGGTCGGCGCCGGCTCGGTGACCGAGGTGCGGCCCGCTGCGTACAGGCCGGCCAGCAGCAGGCATGATTTGACCTGGGCACTGGCCATCGGCATTTCGTAATCCATGCCGGTTAGGCGTTGACCGCCCTTGATGGTCAGCGGCGGGCGACCTTCCGGGCCGGTCTCGATCACCGCTCCCATTTCCCGCAACGGTCTGGCCACACGGTTCATCGGACGCTTGGACAGCGAGGCATCGCCGGTCAGAGTGGTGTCGAACGGCTGCGCCGCCAGCAAACCGGAAAGCAGACGCATGGAGGTACCGGAGTTGCCCATGTACAGCGGGCCGGCCGGCGCCTTGAGACCATTGAGGCCAACGCCATGAATGGTCACCCGACCGTGATGCGGGCCCTCGATCACCACACCCATGTCGCGGAATGCCTGCAGCGTGGCCAGGGCATCCTCGCCTTCAAGGAAACCTTCGACCTCGGTGGTGCCTTCAGCCAGCGAACCCAGCATGATCGAACGGTGAGAGATGGATTTGTCACCAGGTACGCGGATACGTCCGGACAGGCTGCTACCAGGTTTTGCCAGGAAAATCAGATCGGTCGAGTGCATAGCGTCCACATAGGCCCTGCGGGCCAGAATTTTGCTGAAATGTTCGCGGGCAACGCGGGCACGAGTGAACACGCCCAGCAGTTGATGCCCATCCCCGGCGACGACCGCGTCGCGCAAGGCGTCGAGGTCGTCGCGAAACGTGTCCAGTGTGCGCAGCACCGCCTCGCGGTTGGCGAGGAAGATATCGTGCCACATCACCGGATCACTGCCGGCGATCCGCGTGAAGTCGCGGAAACCACCAGCGGCATAGCGGAAAATTTCCAGGTTCTCGCTGCGTTTGGCCAGCGAGTCGACCAGGGTAAAGGCCAGCAAGTGCGGCAGATGGCTGGTGGCGGCGAGCACCTGGTCGTGATGCTCCACGTCCATCGACTCGACGTCCGCGCCCAACTCACGCCACAAGCCTTCGACCAGTGCCAGCGCCGCTTCGTCGCTTTGCTCGCAGGGCGTCAGGATCACCTTGTGACGGCGGAACAGCTCGGCATTGGCGGCTTCCACGCCGCTCTGCTCGGACCCGGCAATGGGATGCCCGGGCACCAGACGCACGGCCTTGCCGGAAAACGCCAGGCGCGCAGCGCGCACGACATTTCCCTTGGCGCTGCCCACGTCGGTCAGCACGGCATTGCCGAGATCGAGCCTGGCCAGTTCAGCGAGCACCTTTTCCATGGCCAGGATAGGCACAGCCAACTGAATGACCTCTGCCCCCTGACAGGCGGCGGCCAGGTCGCTTTCGCAGCGATCGACGACGCCCAACTGCACGGCCAGGCGACGCGACTCGGCGTCCAGATCGACCCCCACCACCTCACGACACAGGCCACGCTCACGCAGCCCCTTGGCGAAGGAACCGCCGATCAGGCCAAGGCCGACCACCACCAGGCGGCCGATCTTAGGGGCGTTCGATTGCACTGCAGTGACAGTCACGCCGCCAGCACCTTGGCCAAGGCCTCGAGAAAGCGCGCGTTCTCTTTCGGCAGGCCGATGGAGACGCGCAGGAAGTTGGGCATGCGGTAACCGGCCATCGGCCGCACGATCACGCCTTCACGCAACAACGCCTGGTTGATCGCAGTGGTATCGCGGCCGAAGTCGACGGCGATGAAGTTGCCCTTCGATGCAATCCAGCTCAGCCCCAGCGCGCGCAAGCCTTCTTCCAGCTGCTGCATGCCGGCATCGTTGAGGCGACGACTCTCGGCAAGGTAGTCGGCATCGGCCAACGCCGCGCAGGCTGCGGCCAAAGCGAGACTGTTGACGTTGAACGGCTGACGAACACGGTTGAGCACGTCGGCGATCGCCGGCGAGCTGATGGCGTAACCCACACGCAACGAAGCCAGGCCATAGGCCTTGGAGAAAGTGCGCGAAACCAGCAGGTTGGGATAGCGCGCCAGATAATCCAGGCCGTCCGGCAAGTCATCGCCTTCGGCGTACTCGATATAGGCTTCGTCCAGCACCACCAGCACGGACTCCGGCACCTTGGCCAGGAAAGTTTCCAGCGCCTGCGGGCCGAACCAGGTACCGGTCGGATTATTGGGGTTGGCGATGAAAACCACGCGCGTGTTGTCATCGATGGCCGCGAGCATCGCCTGCAGGTCGTGACCGTAGTCCCTGGCCGGCACGATCTTGCCCTGAGCACCGACTGCCTGGGTGGCAATGGGGTACACCGCGAAGGCGTAATCGCTGAACACGGCATTGAGGCCGGGCGCCAGATAGGCACGGGCGACCAGCTCAAGGATATCGTTGGAGCCGTTGCCCAGGGTGACCTGCGCGGCGTCGATACCATAGCGCGCCGCCAGCGCGGTCTTTAGGGTGAAACCGTTGCCGTCCGGATAGCGGGTCAGCTCGTCCAGCTCGGCACGGATCGCCGCCAGCACCTTGTCGCTGGGGCCAAGCGGGTTCTCGTTGCTGGCCAGCTTGACGATGCCTGCCGGATCGAGCCCCAGCTCGCGGGCCAGTTCATCGACTGGCTTGCCGGGTACGTAGGGGGACAGCTTTTGCACGCCCGGCTGGGCCAGGGTCAGGAAATCGCAACTCATTACAAAACCTCATTGTCTCGACCGAGCGCCACAGGCTTCATAGGAGCGAATTCAGTCACGAATATCGCGGCTAAAGCCGCTCCTACAGGGACGCGGAGTTACAGCACCGCCTTCGGATATGACCCCAGCACCTTGAGCGCCACGGCTTCCTGGGCGAGCTTCTCCAGCACATCCTTGATCAACGGATCACGGTGATGGCCGATGAAGTCGATGAAAAACACATATGTCCACTTGCCGCTGCGCGACGGGCGGGTTTCGATGCGGGTCAGGTCGATGCCGTTGTTATGAAACGGCACCAACAGCTCATGCAGCGCGCCCGGCTTGTTGCGCATGGAGACGATAATCGAGGTCTTGTCATCGCCGGTCGGCGGCACTTCCTGGCTGCCGATGATGAGAAAGCGCGTGGAGTTGTCCGGACGGTCCTCGATCTTCTCGGCCAGCTTGGTCAGGCCATACAGGTTGGCGGCCATGTCGCCGGCGATGGCCGCACTGTTCCACTCGCTCTTCACCCGCTTGGCGGCGTCGGCGTTGCTGGAAACCGCCACGCGCTCGACGTTCGGGTAGTGCGCGTCCAGCCACTTGCGGCACTGGGCCAGAGACTGGGCGTGGGAGTAGATGCGGGTGATGTTGTCGGTCTTGGTACTCTCACCCACCAGCAGATGGTGGTGGATGCGCAGCTCGACCTCACCGCAGATGACCATGTCATGCTCGAGGAAGCTGTCGAGAGTATGGTTGACCGCACCCTCGGTGGAATTTTCCACCGGCACGACACCGAAGTTCACCGCGCCAGCGGCGACTTCGCGAAACACCTCGTCGATCGCAGCCATCGGCGTGCTGATCACGGCGTGCCCAAAGTGTTTGAGCGCCGCTGCCTGGGAGAATGTACCTTCCGGCCCCAGATACGCGACCTTGAGCGGATTTTCCAATGCCAGGCAGGAGGACATGATTTCGCGGAACAGCCGCGCCATTTCCTCGTTACCCAGCGGGCCCCGGTTGCGTTCCATCACACGCTTGAGCACCTGAGCTTCGCGTTCGGGACGGTAGAAGACCGGCGATTCGCCTTCCTTCAATTCCTTCATCTTCACCCGCGCCACTTCTTCGGCGCAGCGCGCACGGTCGCTGATCAGCTCGAGAATGCGTTCATCGAGATTATCGATGCGCACACGCAGCGCCTGCAGTTCCTGCTCCGACATATTAGCCGTGCTCCTTCTCGAACTCGGCCATGTAGGCCACCAGCGCCTCGACCGCATCCAGACCGACCGCGTTGTAGATGGAGGCACGCATGCCGCCTACCGAGCGATGGCCCTTGAGGTTGAGCAGACCGCGCTCATCGGCGCCGGCGAGGAAGGCCTTGTCCAGCTTCTCGTCAGCCAGGCGGAACGGCACGTTCATCCAGGAACGCGCGTTATGGGCGATGGGGTTGCTGTAGAAATCGCTGCCGTCGATGGTCTTGTACAACAGATCCTTCTTGGCGCGGTTGATGCGCTCCATGGCCTCGACGCCGCCCTGCTCCTTCAGCCACTGGAAGACCAGGCCGGACAGGTACCAGGAATAGGTCGCCGGGGTGTTGTACATCGAGCCGTTGTCGGCGGAGATCTTGTAGTCGAGCATGGTCGGGCAGCTGGAACGGGCGCGACCGAGCAGGTCTTCACGCACGATGACCACAACCAGGCCGCTCGGGCCGATGTTCTTCTGCGCGCCAGCGTAGATCAGACCGAACTGCGACACATCGAGCGAGCGCGAGAGAATGTCCGAGGACATGTCTACTACCAGCGGGGTATCGCCGACCTGCGGCACCCAGTCGAACTGCAGACCGCCGATGGTCTCGTTGCTGCAGTAGTGCACGTAAGCGGCGTCTTTCGACAGCTGCCAGTCGTTCTGCCCGGGAATGGCGAAATAGTCGTGCGCCTTGGCGCTGGCGGCGACGTTGATCGCGCCGTAGCGACGGGCTTCTTCGATGGCCTTCTTCGACCAGATGCCGGTCTCGACGTAATCCGCCACGCCGTCTTCCGGCAGCAGGTTCAGCGGGATTTCGGCGAACTGCTGGCTGGCACCGCCCTGCAGGAACAGCACCTTGTAGTCGTTGGGCACAGCGAGCAAATCGCGCAGGTCTTGCTCAGCCTGGCTGGCAATGGCCACGTACTCGTCGCTGCGATGGCTCATCTCCATCACCGACAGGCCCTTGCCTTGCCAGTCGAGCATCTCGGCCTGGGCGCGTTGCAGTACAGCGGTCGGCAGCGCGGCCGGGCCGGCGCAGAAGTTAAAAGCTCGCTTGCTCACGTCTGTCTCTCTCAGATTCACAGAACGCCACCACCAGGCGATGGCATGTCACACTGCTTGCCGATGGGTATCGCTGCGCTCAACCCATCCCAGTTTCCGTGGGAGGCGCTTTAGCGGCGACAGTCGCGGCTAAAGCCCCTCCCACGGAGCCCAACTTTATTCCTCGCTGCCTTCCTCGGCATCGGCGACCGGTGCGTCGGCGCTTTCGGCGACTTCAGCACCCTCTTCACCTTCGACCAGTTCGTCCTCGTCCACCGGCGTCGGCTCCTGCACGCGCTCCAGACCGACCAGGGTCTCGTCCTTGGCCAGCTTGATCAGGGTCACGCCCTGGGTGTTACGGCCGGAACTGGAGACCTCGTCGACGCGGGTACGCACCAGGGTACCCTGGTCGGAAATCAGCATGATTTCCTCGCCGTTCTGCACCTGGATGGCGCCGACCAGCTTGCCGTTACGCTCGCTGGTGACCATGGCGATAACGCCCTGGCCGCCACGACCGCGCCGCGGAAACTTGCCCAGGCCGGTGCGTTTGCCGAAGCCGCGCTCGGAAGCCGTGAGAATCTGTGCGCCAGACTCAGGAATCAGCATCGAGATCAGTTCCTGATCCTTGCCCAGGCGCATGCCGCGCACACCGCGGGCAGTACGACCCATGGTGCGCACCTTGCTCTCGGCGAAGCGCAGCACCTTGCCGGCATCGGAGAACAGCATGACTTCCTTGGCGCCGTCGGTAATGGCGGCGGCGATCAGGGTGTCGCCCTCTTCCAGTTTCAGCGCGATCAGGCCGGCGCTGCGCGGACGGCTGAACTGCACCAGCGGAGTCTTCTTCACCGTACCGAACGCGGTGGCCATGAAGATGAAGGCGCCGGTCGGCTCGGCGACCAGTTCAGGGGTTTCGCCCTCGACTTCTTCGACTTCCTCGGCCTCGACCACCTCGGTGGCTTCGCCTTCGATTACCACGCCTTCGTCGTCTAGGTCCTCGTCGGCGCCAGAGCTCTGCTGCAGGGCCTCGAGGTCGATCTGCAGCATCGCGGTGATGCGCTCACCCTCGTCCAGCGGCAGCAGGTTGACCAGCGGACGACCGCGCGCAGTACGCGAGGCTTCAGGAATCTCGAAGGTACGCAGCCAGTACACCTTGCCCTTGCTGGAGAACAGCAGCAGGGTCGCGTGACTGTTGGCGACCAGCAGGTGCTCGACGTAGTCCTCATCCTTCACGCCAGTGGCGGACTTGCCCTTGCCGCCGCGACGCTGCGCCTCATAGGCGGCCAGCGGCTGGCTCTTGGCATAGCCACCGTGGGAGATGGTGACGACACGCTCCTCCTCGGTGATCAGGTCGGCAATGGTCAGATCCAGACGCGAAGCGATGATCTCGGTGCGACGCTTGTCGCCGAACTCGGCCTTGACCTTCTCCAGCTCTTCGCGGATGACTTCCATCAGGCGCTCGGAGCTGGTCAGGATACGGATCAGTTCGCCGATCAGGGCGAGGATTTCCTGGTACTCGGACAGCAGCTTCTCGTGCTCAAGGCCAGTCAGGCGGTGCAGGCGCAGCTCGAGGATGGCCTGGGCCTGCTCAGGCGACAGGTAATACTTGCCATCACGCAGGCCGTATTGCTCATCCAGCCCTTCCGGACGGCAGGAATCGGCGCCAGCGCGCTCGACCATGGCCTCTACGGCGCTGGACTCCCACGCCGCAGCGAGCAAGCGCTCCTTGGCCTCGGCCGGGGTCGGCGAGCTCTTGATCATTTCGATGACCGGGTCGATGTTCGACAGGGCAACGGCCTGACCTTCGAGGATGTGGCCGCGCTCGCGCGCCTTGCGCAGCTCGTAGACGGTACGCCGGGTCACCACCTCGCGGCGGTGACGGATGAACACCTCGAGCATGTCCTTGAGGTTCATGGTCTTCGGCTGACCGTCGACCAGCGCCACGACGTTGATGCCGAACACGCTCTGCATCTGGGTCTGGGCGTACAGGTTGTTCAGCACCACGTCCGGCACTTCGCCACGACGCAGCTCGATCACCACGCGCATGCCGTCCTTGTCGGACTCGTCACGCAGCTCGGTGATGCCTTCGATCTTCTTCTCTTTGACCAGCTCGGCGATTTTCTCGATCAGACGCGCCTTGTTCAGCTGGTACGGCAGCTCGGTGACCACCAGCTGCTGGCGACCACCGACCTTGTCGATGTCCTCGACCTCGACGCGGGCGCGGATGTAGATGCGCCCGCGGCCGGTGCGGTAGGCCTCGATGATGCCGGCGCGGCCATTGATAATCCCCGCAGTGGGGAAATCGGGGCCGGGGATGTATTGCATCAGCTCATCGACGGTCAGCTCGGCGTTATCCATCAGCGCCAGGCAACCATCGATCACCTCTGTGAGGTTGTGCGGCGGGATGTTGGTGGCCATGCCCACGGCGATACCGCTGGAGCCGTTGACCAGCAGGTTCGGCACCTTGGTCGGCATGACGGCCGGAATCTGCTCGGTGCCATCGTAGTTGGGCACCCAGTCGACGGTTTCCTTCTCCAGGTCGGCCAGCAGCTCGTGGGCCAGCTTGGTCATGCGCACTTCGGTGTATCGCATGGCCGCGGCGTTGTCGCCGTCCACCGAGCCAAAGTTGCCCTGACCGTCGACCAGCAGGTAGCGCAGGGAGAAGTCCTGCGCCATGCGCACGATGGTGTCGTAGACCGCGGTGTCGCCGTGCGGGTGGTATTTACCGATCACGTCACCGACCACACGGGCGGATTTCTTGTAGGGCTTGTTCCAGTCGTTGCCCAGCTCGCTCATGGCGTAGAGCACACGACGGTGGACCGGCTTCAAGCCATCGCGCGCATCCGGCAGCGCACGCCCGACGATCACGCTCATCGCGTAGTCGAGGTAGGACTGTTTCAGCTCGTCTTCGATATTGACCGGGAGGATTTCTTTGGCCAGTTCGCCCATGAGAAGCCTGGTTCCTTTTTCTGGTGAAACTCCGCGTCATTCTTCCGGAACGCCATGGAGCACGTCGCGATAGCGTCAGGCCATCAGCGACTCACGACAAATCAACGAGTTATGTCACGATTCGATGCAGTGAAGGTGGCTGCGGTCAGCCCCCTTGAAAACTGCCGGAGATTACCACAAAGCGTGCCACACACCTACCCCGCGAAGGCGTACGCGCGGCGGCGTCAATGCAGGCGCTTGCGGCACATCAACTGCGCCATCTTGGTATTGTCGGGGCGCTCGACCACACCCTTCTCGGTCACGATATAGTCGACCAGATCAGCCGGTGTCACGTCGAACATCGGGTTGACTGCAGGCACATCCGCCGCCACGCACTGGCCCGCCACTTCCAGTAATTCGCGACCATCTCGCTCTTCGAGCAGAACGTCTTCGCCACTTTCCAGACTCATGTCGATGGTCGAACTCGGCGCCACCACCATCAGGCGCACGCCGTGGTGCATGGCATTGACCGCCAGCTGGTAGGTGCCGATCTTGCTGACGACATCACCGTTGGCAGTGATTCGTTCGGCCCCGACGACGACCCAGGTGATGCCCTTGGTCTTCATCAAGTGAGCGGCGGCCGCATCGACATTGAGACTGACCGGCACGCCATCGCCAGCCAACTCCCAGGCGGTCAGCCGTGAGCCCAGCAGCCAGGGGCGGGTCTCATCGACATGGAGATGCTCGATCAACCCTTCCAGATGCGCTGCACGAATCACCCCCAGCGCAGTACCAAAGCCACCCGTGGCCAGCGCACCGGCATTGCCGTGGGTCAGCAACACCTGCGAGTTGCCCTGGTGCCGGCGGATCAGCTCCATACCCAACTGCGCCATGGTCAGATTCGCCTCACGATCGCTGGCATGAATACCGACCGCCTCGGCTTCCAACAGCGCGAGGGCATCGTCGCCCTCCTTGAGTCGCGCCAGACGCTCACGCATGCGCTGCAACGCCCAGGACAGATTCGCCGCCGCCGGACGCGAGCGCTCCAGACAGGCAAAATCTTCCTCCAGTGCCTCACGCCAGTCTCCACCAGCCTGCAGCCGAACGCGGGCGCCCAGCGCCAGGCCATAGGCTCCGGCGATACCGATGGCCGGCGCACCGCGCACCACCATGTCGCCAATCGCATCGACCACCTGAGCAGCTGTGTCGCAGCGCAGCCAGACCTGCCGATGCGGCAACAGGCGCTGATCGAGCAGATACAGCGCGCCATCACGCCACTCGATCGCCTGAACCTTCTCCACCGCCAGCAATTGCTCGCGCATCGCGCACTCCACCTGATAACCGTCAAAAAAGCCGCGGATTATACTCAGACAGGCAGATACCAGCCGAACAATCCGGCACATCCCCACGACTTCAAGCTACGCGCGTTCATCTATACACTGGCGACCTTCCCAGACCCATCCAGTCACACGGACCCAGCCTATGCCCGAAGCCCCACTCGACCTGTTGCTGCTGCCCACCTGGCTGGTGCCCGTGGAGCCGGCCGGGGTCGTGCTGCGCGATCATGGCCTGGGCATCCGCAACGGCCGGATCGCCTTGATCGCGCCGCGGGCCGAGGCACTGCGCCATCCGGCAACGGAGGTGCGGGAACTGCCGCAATGCCTGCTTGCGCCGGGGCTGATCAACGCCCACGGCCACGCGGCGATGACACTGTTGCGCGGCATTGCCGACGACCTGCCGCTGATGACCTGGCTGCACGAACACATCTGGCCCGCCGAAGGTCGGTGGGTCGACGAGGACTTCGTCCGCGACGGCACCGATCTGGCCATCGCCGAGCAGATCAAGGGCGGCATCAGCTGCTTCTCCGACATGTACTTCTACCCGCAGGTGGCCGCCGAGTGCGTGCACAACGCCGGCGTGCGGGCACAGATCACCGTTCCCGTGCTGGATTTCCCGGTGCCTGGCGCCCTCAATGCCGCCGAGGCGCTGCGCAAGGGCCTGCAACTGTTCGATGACCTCAAGCAGCACCCGCGCATCCGCATCGCCTTCGGCCCGCACGCGCCGTATACGGTGAGTGACGACAAGCTCGAGCAAATTCGCGTGCTGGCTGACGAGCTGGATGCCGGCATTCATATGCACGTGCACGAAACCGCCCAGGAAGTGGCCGAAGCCGTCGCCAAGCACGGCGAACGCCCATTGGCGCGCCTCGCTCGCCTCGGCCTGCTCGGCCCGCGATTCCAGGCGGTGCACATGACGCAGATCGATGACGAGGATCTGGCGTTGCTGGTGGAACACAACTGCAGCATCGTGCATTGCCCCGAGTCCAACCTGAAACTGGCCAGCGGCTTCTGCCCGGTCGAGCGCCTGTGGCAGGCAGGCGTCAACATCGCCATCGGCACTGACGGCGCGGCCAGCAATAACGACCTCGACCTGCTCGGCGAGACCCGCACCGCGGCGCTGCTGGCCAAGGCCGTCGCCGGCTCTGCCACCGCCCTCAATGCCCACAGCGCCCTGCGTATGGCGACCCTCAATGGTGCCCGTGCACTGGGCCTGGACACCCAGACCGGCTCGCTGGAGCTGGACAAACTGGCAGACATCGTCGCCTTCGACCTTTCCGGCCTGGCCCAGCAACCGATCTACGACCCGGTCTCGCAGCTCATCTACGCCAGCGGCCGCGACTGCGTGAAGCACCTATGGGTCGGCGGCAAACAACTGCTGGAGGATGGCCGCCTGACGCGCATGGACGAAGGCGAACTGATCACCAAGGCCAGGGAATGGGGAGCCAGGATTGCCAAAAGGTAGCCCGGATGAAATCCGGGAAGAATGCAGCCGCCCCGGATTGCATCCGGCTACGCTCACGGAACGACTGCGACAAACTGACATACATTGAACGAATCCACGCCGCCCAATGCCCGTTCCTAAACTGGCAACATAGCGGCAATACGCTTTCCAGCTTTGAAAGAGATGCTTATGAGCAACGTCGACCGCGCCGAAATCGCCAAATTCGAGGCCCTGGCACACCGCTGGTGGGACCGCGAAAGCGAGTTCAAACCTCTGCACGACATCAATCCGCTGCGGGTCAACTGGATCGACGAGCGCATCAGCCTGGCCGGCAAGCGTGTGCTGGACGTCGGCTGCGGCGGCGGCATCCTCAGCGAGGCCATGGCCCAGCGCGGCGCCACCGTCAGCGGTATCGACATGGGTGAGGCACCGCTTTCGGTCGCCAAGCTGCATCAACTGGAGTCGGGCGTCGAAGTCGACTACCGGCAGATCACCGCCGAAGCCCTGGCCGAGGAAATGCCGGGCCAGTTCGACGTGGTCACTTGCCTGGAGATGCTCGAGCACGTGCCCGATCCGTCTTCGGTCATCCGCGCCTGCCACAAGCTGGTCAAGCCAGGCGGCCAGGTGTTCTTCTCCACCATCAACCGCAACCCCAAGGCCTACCTGTTCGCGGTGATCGGTGCCGAGTACATCCTACGCCTGCTGCCGCGCGGCACCCACGACTTCAAGAAATTCATTCGCCCGTCCGAACTGGGCGCCTGGAGCCGCGCAGCCGGCCTCGAGGTCAAGGACATCATCGGTCTGACCTACAACCCGCTGACCAGGCACTACAAATTGGAAGCCGACGTCGACGTCAACTACATGATCCAGACGCTGCGCAAGGAGTGAACCGCATGCGTTTGAAAGCAGTTCTTTTCGACATGGACGGCACCCTGCTCGACTCGGCGCCGGATTTCATCGCCATCACCCAGGCCATGCGCGCCGCTCGCGGCCTGCCACCGCTGGCCGAAAAAGCCATTCGTGACCAGGTATCCGGCGGCGCGCGCGCCATGGTCGCCCGCGCCTTCGACGAGGCCCCGGACTCGGCCGCCTTCGAAGCCCTGCGCCAGGAGTTTCTCGAGCGCTATCAGGAACATTGCGCGGTGCTGACCCGTCCGTTCGACGGCATCGAGGCCCTGCTCGGCGATATCGAACAGGCGCGCCTGCTGTGGGGCGTGGCCACCAACAAGCCGGTACGCTACGCCGAGCCGATCATGCAGCGCCTGAATCTGGCCGGGCGTTCGGCGGTACTGGTCTGCCCGGATCATGTCGAGCAAAGCAAACCCGCACCGGACATGCTGCTGCTCGCCTGCCAGCAGTTGGGCGTCAAACCCGAGGAAGTGCTGTTCATCGGCGACGACGAACGCGACATCGAATCGGGACGCGCCGCCGGCTGCCGCACCGTAGCGGTCACCTATGGCTATATTCACCCTGAAGACAACCCGCGCAATTGGGGCGCCGACGTCGTCGTCGATCACCCATCGGAGCTGCGTGCGGTGCTCGACCGCGCGCTCTGTGGCTGCTGATCACGTAGGGCGGGTGAAACCCGCCATTCTCCCATTTGGCGGGTTGCACCCGCCCTACTCTCAATAGCTCTGCGAAGGATCCCCACATGTTCGACTACACCGCCCGCCCCGACCTGCTCAAGGATCGTGTCATCCTGATCACCGGTGCCGGCCGCGGTATCGGCGCAGCCGCCGCCAAGAGCTTTGCCGCTCATGGCGCTACCGTGTTGCTGCTGGGCAAGACCGAAGCCAACCTGAGCCAGGTATACGACGAGATCGAGGCCGCCGGTCACCCGCAGCCGGTGGTGATTCCCTTCAACCTGGAAACCGCACTGCCGCACCAGTACGACGAACTGGCAGTGATGATCGAGAACGAGTTCGGTCGTCTCGACGGCCTGCTGCACAACGCCTCGATCCTCGGCCCGCGCACGCCACTGGAGCAGCTCTCCGGCGACAACTTCATGCGCGTGATGCACGTCAACGTCAATGCCATGTTCATGCTCAGCAGCACCCTGTTGCCGCTGCTCAAGCTGTCGCAGGATGCCTCCGTCGCCTTCACCTCCAGCAGCGTCGGTCGCAAAGGTCGCGCCTACTGGGGCGCCTACGCGGTTTCCAAGTTCGCCACCGAGGGCCTGATGCAGGTAATGGCCGACGAGCTGGACGGCATCGCCACCGTGCGCGCCAACAGCATCAACCCGGGCGCGACCCGTACCGCCATGCGCGCACAGGCATATCCTGGGGAGAACCCGGCAACCCGTCCGCAGCCCGAAGAGATCATGCCGCTTTACCTCTATCTGATGGGCCCGGACAGCAAGGGCGTTAACGGCCAGGCGTTCGACGCTCAATAACCACCGTGCCGTGGCCCGCGTCAGAACAGCAGGCCACGGCACGACAGAAATCCGCCGCAACCCTTGCCAAGCGGCAGCACATTGCCAGCACTGCCGCCAGACAACCGGCAAGAGATTGCCGATCAGCTTGCTGAAAAACACCCAACTCATTGAATTAAAAGGGATTAAATCAATTAAGAAACAGTTGGCATGGAATTCGCTCTAACCCTCTTGTCGCACCATCGCGCCAGAGGTTCAGCTCCATGGTTCCCCCCAGCCACTCCAACACCATCGATTTCGACGCGGCCAAGCTGCAGCGTCTCGGCTTTACTGCCAGCCGCAACCTGCCGCTCAAGCCCTCCAGCCTGGTGGAGCTGCGCCATCATCTGAGCCTGCAGCTGCAGACCAGCCTGGATGTGGAGCGCATCCTCAACCTGTTCTCTCGCGAAGTGCAGCGCCTGGTGCCGCTCGACGCACTGGCTTTCCAGCATCCCTCCCACGACCTTCGCCTGGAGCTGGGTGAGCGTGCACCGCATTCGGCGGGCTATCGTCTGAGCCATGAGGGGCAATACCTGGGCGAACTGATCTTTCGCCGCAAGCAGCGCTTCGCCGAGGACGAGCTGATTCAACTGGAGTCGCTGCTGGCCAGCCTGCTTTTCCCGCTGCGCAACGCCCTGCTCTACCGCACCGCGCTGCAAAGCGCATTGCGCGACCCGCTGACCGACACCGGCAACCGCATCGCCATGGACCAGGTGCTGCAGCGCGAGGTGGACCTGGCCCGGCGCAATCTGCAGCCGCTGTCTCTGCTGATGCTCGACATCGACCACTTCAAGAGCATCAACGACAGCCACGGTCATGCGCTCGGTGACGAAGTGCTGAAGGCGGTCGCCCAGACCCTGAAGAACCAGCTGCGCAATATCGATATGGTTTTTCGCTTCGGCGGTGAAGAGTTTCTGGTGATCCTCTCCGGCACCAGCCGTGAGGGAGCGGCGCTGGTGGGCGAGCGCCTGCGCTTTGCAGTGCTGGAACTGCAATGCCTGGATGCCGGCCGCCCGATCGACGTCTCCATCAGCCTCGGTTGCGCCAGCCTGTTGCCGGGCGAGTCCGCCGAAAGCCTGCTGCGCCGAGCTGATAACGCCCTTTATGTGGCCAAGCGCGAAGGTCGCAATCGCCTGTCCATGGCCGGCTGAAAGCTGCGAGGCCAGAGATGAACTCCGCGCCAGAATGAAAAAAGGGACTCTGCGGAGTCCCTTCTTCGTTTATCAGCGTTTGCGACCAAAGCCTGGGCGCTGGCCATCACCCGATGTCGGGCGCTTGCCCGGCGCAGCAGGACGCGGCTTGCGCGCCGGACGCTCGGACAGCTCAACGGCCGGACGCGGCTGACGCTTCTTCACATCACTCGGACGCTCGGCCACCGGCGTACCACGGCCACCCTCACGACGCTCAGCGCTTTCCTTGCGGCCGCGCGGCGCGCGCTGCTCGGCATCTTCACGGCGCGGCGCACGGCTAGGGCGAGCGCCCTCGCCCGCTTCGTCCTTCGCCGGACGCAGCACGCGCTTGCCACGCACATCGACCGGCTTGGCCGACTTGCGCTGCAAACGGTCGAGCTTGTCGCGGGTCTTTTCCTTCATCGCCGGCAACGCCTGCGGGGTCAGGCCGACCTCGGCGCTGAGGATGTCCACTTCGCGCTGGTCCATTTCGCGCCAGCGGCCCATGGTCAATTCGGAGGTGAGGAATACCGGACCGAAGCGCACGCGCTTCAGGCGGCTGACCACCAGCCCCTGGGACTCCCACAGACGACGCACCTCACGGTTACGCCCTTCCATCACCACGCAGTGATACCAGTGGTTGAAGCCTTCG
Source organism: Ectopseudomonas mendocina (assembly GCF_016008875.1). GTDB lineage: Bacteria > Pseudomonadota > Gammaproteobacteria > Pseudomonadales > Pseudomonadaceae > Aquipseudomonas. The sequence goes on along the minus strand of NZ_JADTQG010000026.1, from coordinate 7,829 downwards.
CCACCGGGCGCTTCCTTGATATCGGTGAACTTCGCCGGACCGTCTTCGAGCATGACGCCAGTCTTGAGGTTTTCCAGCATTTCCTCGGTGACCTCGCCACGCACACGCACCGCGTATTCGCGGTCCATCTGATAGGACGGGTGCATCAGGCGGTTGGCCAGTTCACCATCGGTGGTGAACAGCAAAAGGCCGGTGGTGTTGATATCGAGACGACCGATGTTGATCCAGCGACCCTCTTTCGGACGCGGCAGTCGGTCGAACACAGTGGGACGGCCCTCCGGGTCGTCACGAGTGCAGATCTCGCCGTCAGGCTTGTTGTAGATCAGCACGCGGCGAACCGAACCGGTGATCTCTTCACGCTTGAGCAGGCGGCCATCAAGGGCGATGGCGTCGTTGGCGTCGACGCGCTGACCCAAGGTCGCAGCGGCGCCATTGACCTTGACCCGACCTTCGGCGATCCAGGTCTCTATCTCGCGACGCGAGGCCAGCCCGAGGCGGGCCAGAACTTTCTGCAGTTTCTCGCCTGCAGGACGCGGTTGTTCGTGCTCAGTCATCTTGGGCACCTCCCGGTGTAGTAGTTGATGATCGAAGGGGCGCGCATCATACGCGCTGCAAAGCTCTTAGGGTAGGTGATGTTGTCCTGCTGTCCACTCTGAACGCCATCGCCAGACGGTCGGCGAGGCGATCGCTACTCCGGTTTGAAAGTCATCTTCACGCTGACAAGTCGCCAAGGCCGAGCTAGGGTGCCAGCCATGAACATCATCACGCTGCTTCTACCCTATCAACCACCGTGGGACTGGCAACAGTTCCATGGCCACTTCGCCCTGCGCGCGATCCCGGGCCTTGAGTCGCTGAGCACAGGCAGCTACAGCCGCGGTTTCACCATAGACGGCACCTCAGGCTGGCTTCAGGTGGCGCCGCTGCCGGGGCAGAACGCGCTGGAGCTGCGCTGCCGCATCGCATCGCCCGCGCATCTCGACCAGCTGGAGCAGCGCGTGCGGCGCATGTTCGATCTCGATAGCGAGCCGGAAGCGATTGCCCGCCACCTGAGCACTGACGAGCTGCTCGCACCGCTGCTGCTGCGCAACCCTGGCCTGCGATTGCCAGTGGCGTTCGATCCTTTCGAGCAGGCGGTCCGCGCCATCGTCGGCCAGCAGGTTACGGTCAAGGCGGCGGTCACCATAGTCGGGCGCCTTGTGCAGCGTGTCGGCACGCCAATCGAGACGCCACAGGCGCTGGGCATCAGCCGCCTGTTTCCGACGCCGCAGGCGCTGGCCGAAGCGGATCTGACCGGCATCGGCATGCCCGGCAAGCGCGTGCAGTGTCTGCAGCATTTCGCTGCACGCATTGCCGACGACAGTCTGCAACTGAGCCTGCGCGACGGCAGCGCGGCTTTGATCGAGCAACTATGCGCCCTGCCCGGTATCGGCCCGTGGACGGCGGAGTACATCGCCCTGCGTGCATTCGGTGAGGCCGATGCCTTTCCCGCCAGCGATCTTGGCCTGCTCAAGGCGCCAGTGTGGGGAACCGGCGGCATCGACGCCCGTCGCCTGAAAATTCGTGCGGAAGCCTGGCGCCCGTGGCGGGCCTACGCGGCTGCGCATCTCTGGCATTGCTATTCGGGAGGCTGAGCCATGCATTACCGTCATCACGACAGTCCCATCGGGCCATTGTTTATCGCAGGCGACGAAAACGGCCTGCAATTGTTATTGATGGAACTGGACAGCCGACCCTGGCGCATCGAGGCAAATTGGCAACCCGCCGGCCGCGAACTGGACGCCGTATGCCGCCAGCTCGATGAATACTTCGCCGGCAAGCGCCGCCAGTTCGATCTGCGTCTGGCGCCCAGGGGCACCGCGTTTCAACAGGCTGTGTGGCAGGCGTTGCAGGCCATTCCCTATGGCCGCACCTGCAGCTACTCCGAGCTGGCCGGCGTGATCGGCCGACCACAAGCCGTGCGTGCGGTGGGAACGGCCAACGGCGCCAATCCGATCTCCATCATCGTGCCCTGCCACCGTGTGATTGGCCGCAATGGCAGCCTCACCGGTTATGCCGGCGGCCTACCGCGCAAGCAGCAGTTGCTGGAGCTTGAGGGCGTGTTGCAGCCAGAGCAGGCGCAACTGGCGTTGTAGCCGTCTCTACGGCGCGGGGATACGCGCCAGCGGTTCAGCGCGCAAGCGCAGTGGCAAAGCAAGGATCAGCCCTTCACCCGAAGCAGGGAAGATGCCGGTCAAGGCGGTGATGTTGACCTGGTGGGAAATCAGCACCAAGGGGGCACCAGCTGGCAATTCGTTGATCAGGCGAATCAGCTCGGCAGTCTGTTCGGCGCCATCCTCGGGTTGCCCGAAGAACGAATCCAGCGCAGCGAAGGGTTGCACGGGGCCGCGCTGCATGCCGCTTGCGGTATCCAGCGCACGGCACCAGCGGCTGCTGAGCAACCGTGGCCGCTCGATGCCCTGACGCGCGAGCAGCTCGCCCCAGCGCCGGGCCTCGGCGCGTCCTTGCGCATTGAGGTTGCGCTGGGTTTCGCATTGCCCGAGACGAAAATTGGCCGGATCGCCGGTACCCGGCGCAGTGGCATGGCGCATGAGTATCAGCGCGCGGCCCTCACGCAGAGCCTGCCAGGCATCGGCAGTTTCTGCCGCTGCGCCCCAGAGCGGCAGCAGCACCAGAGCCAGCAGCCAGAGGCGACTCACAGTCTGACGTTACCGCGCGGTCCCATCAGCGCCCAGATGATCAGGCCGAGCACCGGCAACAGCACGATCAGCAGAATCCACAGAATCTTGATGCCCGTTTCGGCATTGCTCTTGATCACGTTGATGATGGCCCAGATATCCAGGGCCAGGATGACTAGGCCAATCAGCCCATTGAACATAGAACCCATGACGACACTCCTGTCTGAAAGGTTGCCTTCATAGGATAGTCGGCGCCCAGCCAGGGTTCCCACAGGGTTTGCCCCATATCAGGCGCGGCATGGGGCTAAGCGTCAGTCCCCCAGGCGTGGAAAGCGCCTGGCGATATCGTCGCCGGTGCGCTCCGGCGTCTCGTCACGCTCACTCAGGCGCACCACCAGCACATGCGGCTCCTCGCCGATGTCGAACCAGTGGCGAGTGCCGGCCGGCAAGGTCATCAGGTCGCCACGCTCGCCCTGCAGCACGTAGACGTAGCCGTCCAGATGTACGCTGAGCTGAGCGAAACCGCCGAGAAACAACCATGTGCAGGCCGAGGCCTGTACCTGCTCATCCAGATGGCGCGCACGCAGCTCCAGCTTCTGCGGATGGTTGCGCTGCAGGTTGAACAGCTCCTGCTGCACATGACCTTCCTCGCCCATCAACGCCTGCAGCCAGAGGCCGTAAGCCGCCTCGAACTCCGCCTGCTCGCAGCCGGGGCGCAACGCGGCCGGCAGCTCCACCTGGCGATAGTCGATGCCTGCCGCCGCCAGGGTGCTGGCAATGTCATCGGCGTGGTTCAGAACCTTGTTCGGCAGTTCCGGTGAGGTATGCAGGTGGACGGCGAGGCTGCTCATGAAGGGTTCACTCGATTCAGGGCCGCTCGGGCGGCAGACAGGTGGCAATGACGTAGGCTGCGAGCAAGGCTACCAGACTGGCGATGGCGAAAGTCCAGGCCGGGCCCAGGCTCTTCCAGCTGTAACCGGCATACAGCGCGCCAAGCGCACCGCCGATGCCGGCCAGGCTGACGTAGAGCGCCTGGGCCTGCCCCTGCTGGCGGTCGGCGAAACTGCGTTGTACAAAGTGGATGCAACCGGCATGGAAGGCGCCGAAGGTGGCAGCGTGCATGCACTGCGCCAGCAGCAACACCGGCAGGTACTGGGGCAGACTGCTCAGCAGCAGCCAGCGTAAGGCGGTGATCAGAAAGCTGGCCAGCAACACCGCGCGCAGCGAGTAACGCTGCAGCAGCCGCGCCATAACCAGGAACAGCAGGATCTCCGCCACCACCCCCAGCGCCCAGAACAGGCCAATGGCGCCGCGGCTGTAGCCAACGCCCTCCAGGTGCAGGGTCAGAAAGGTGTAGTACGGACCGTTGCTCAACTGCATCAGCCCAACGCAAATGTAGAACGCGAGAATGCCGGGGCGCCGCAACTGGCGCAGAAAACCCTCAGGCTCCAGCGTGCTCGGGCGCAGCACAGGCTCTGCGTTGGGCACCCAGACACTGCTGATGACGATGCCGGCCATGATTACCAGCAGCGCCGCCGGGTAGGCATCCAGGCTCAGCCACTCGAACAGCAGACCGAGGCCGACCACGGCGACGATAAAACCGATGCTCCCCCACAGGCGAATCTGGCTGTAGCGCGCCGCCTGCTCGCGCAGATGGGCCAGAGTGATGACCTCGAACTGCGGCAACACGGCATGCCAGAAGAAAGCATGGCTTGCCATGATCAACGCCAGCCACGCGTAGCTTTGATCAAGGAAGATGCCGGCAAAACATACCAGGGTGCACAGCGCGCCTAATCGCACGATCAGCAGGCGCTGGCCGGTGTGGTCGCCCAACCAGCCCCACAGATTCGGTGCCAGACAGCGCATCAGCATGGGAATGGCGATCAGTTCGCCGATCCGCGCCGGGGAAAAGCCCAGGTGATCGAAGTACAGCGCCAGAAACGGCGCCGTACCCCCAAGCAGGGCGAAATAGAAGAAATAGAAACCGGAAAGCCGCCAGTACGGCAGGGCCGCGCTCATGCCACAGTCCGGATCACAGCTGCGGCAGCACCGGCGTGGTGACGTTCACGTCGGCGTTCTGCGCGCGGTGACGCAGCAGGTGATCCATCAGTACGATGGCCATCATCGCCTCGGCGATCGGCGTGGCGCGGATGCCGACGCAGGGGTCGTGACGGCCCTTGGTGATCACGTCCACCGGATTGCCGTTGACGTCGATGGAACGCCCCGGCGTGGTGATGCTGGAGGTCGGCTTGAGCGCCAGGTGGGCGATGATCGGCTGGCCGCTGGAGATGCCACCGAGAATGCCGCCGGCGTTATTGGAGAGGAAACCTTCCGGGGTCAGTTCGTCACGGTGCTCGGTGCCACGCTGGGCGACGCAGGCGAAGCCGGCGCCGATCTCCACGCCCTTGACCGCATTGATGCTCATCAGCGCATGGGCCAGCTCGGCGTCGAGGCGGTCGAAAATCGGCTCGCCGAGGCCCGGCATCACCCCTTCGGCGACCACGGTGATCTTCGCACCCACCGAATCCTGGTCACGGCGCAGCTGATCCATGTAGGCCTCGAGTTCCGGTACCTTGTCCGGGTCGGGGCTGAAGAAGGCGTTCTCCTCCACCGAATCCCAGGTCTTGAACGGGATTTCGATGGGGCCAAGCTGGCTCATGTAGCCACGGATAACGATGCCCTGGCTGGCCAGGAACTTCTTGGCGATGGCACCGGCCGCCACGCGCATGGCGGTTTCGCGCGCCGAGCTGCGACCGCCACCACGGTAGTCGCGGATGCCGTATTTGTGGTGGTAGGTGTAGTCGGCGTGGGCCGGGCGGAACAGATCCTTGATCGCCGAGTAGTCCTTGGACTTCTGGTCGGTATTGCGGATCAGCAGACCGATGGAGCAGCCAGTGGTCTTGCCCTCGAGCACGCCGGAGAGGATTTCCACCTCGTCGGCTTCCTGGCGCTGCGTGGTATGGCGGCTGGTGCCCGGCTTGCGGCGGTCGAGGTCGCGCTGCAGGTCTTCCAGGGATATCTCGACACCGGGCGGGCAACCGTCGACGATGGCGACCAGCGCCGGGCCATGGCTTTCGCCAGCGGTGGTGACGGTGAACAGCTTGCCGTAGGTATTGCCGGACATGGGAAGACGCTCCGCGAGATTCAGCACAGGCCTGCCACTGCGCAGGCCCGATTCACAAGGTGGGCGAGTATACCTGCCACCTACTTACAGTTCACCCCGAACCTTGCTCGTTCGGATGCGTCCAATGCCAGTCTGCCACTACCCTACCCTCATCATGCTGCGAGCCCTGCTCTTGTCCCTCACCCTGATCACCGGCCTGGCCCAGGCCAGCACCACCCGCCAACTGCCCATCAGCCTCGATACCGACCAAGGCACCCTGTACGGCAGCCTGCTGGTGCCGCAAAGCGATAAGCCGGTACCGGTGGCGCTGCTGATCGCCGGCTCCGGCCCCACGGATCGCAATGGCAACAACCCCGAGGGCGGTCATAACGATGCGCTGAAAAAGCTGGCTCAGGTTCTGGCGCGCAATGGCATCGCCAGCCTGCGCTACGACAAGCGCGGCGTGGCCGCCAGCCGTGCCGCGACGCCGGATGAAAAGGACCTCAGCGTCGAACGCTACGTGGCCGATGCCGAAGGCTGGGCCAGGCTGCTCAGGGACGATCCGCGTTTCGAGCGGCTGATTCTCATCGGTCACAGCGAGGGCGCGCTGATCGCCGCCCTGGCCGCGCCTGCCAGCCAGGCCGACGCGCTGGTGTCGATTGCCGGCCCCGCCTACCCCATCGGCCAGGTGCTGGACATGCAACTGGCCATGCGCCTGCCACAGCCTTTGCTGGACGAGAGCCGGCACATTCTCGCCAACCTGATCCGCGGCAAGCTGCAGCCCAAGGTGCCGGAGGAGTTGCAGGTGGTCTACCGCCCCAGCGTGCAGCCTTACCTGATCAGCCTGCTGCGCCAGGACCCGGCAGAGAACTTCGCGAAACTGCAGATTCCCGCGCTGATCGTGCAAGGCAGCCACGATGCCCAGGTCAGCCCGGACAACGCCGAGGTGCTCAAGCAGGCCAAGCCCGACGCCGAGCTGGCGCTGATTCCCGGCATGAACCATGTCATGCGCATCACACCGGCGGCCTGGAACGAACAGGTAGCGTCCTATGACGATCCACAGCTACCCTTGGCCCGTGCGCTGGGCGAGCGGATCGTCGCCTTTATTCGCTCCAGTGCTGAGGAAAACGGCCGATAACGCATCGAAGGCCGCCGAACAGTACACAGGACGCCCATGAGCGAAAATCCAGCCCCACAGACGCAAGCCGCCGACGCCGAAGCAGTTGCAGGCGAAACGCCTGCTGCGCCGCATCCCTGGTCTGATCTGCCAGCCGAGCAGTTCAGCCTGCTGCGTCTGGCGCCGCTGCCCGTCGACCGCGAAACCGGGCCCAGGCCGCTGCGCTTCGTCCAGCTCGGCCGGGTAGAACGGCACGCCAAGGACACCAGCCTGTTGCGCCTGACCATCCAGGTGCCCGGCCAGCGCCTGCATCGCCAGACCAACCTGCTGGAAGTCTGGGCCGACCATCAGAACAAGGAGGTGCGCTTCGGCCCGGACAAGGGCCTGAGCGTAGAGCCGGCCAATCGCGGCCTGGGGCGCTTCCTCATGGCCCAGGGCATCACCTGGGCACGCAAGCATTACGCACACTACCAGGTGGAAGGTGGTGCTCTGCCGACCAAGGACAATTTCAACGAGGCGGCTCGCGCTCGCCGAGACCACGCGCTGAAGGCACAGGGTTTCACCATCGAGTACAGTGACCCGTTGCAGCTCAAGCCTTTCTACAGCGCACCGCGGGTCAGCTCGCTGCACGGCGACTGGCATGCCGAAAAGGTGCAGATCGTCGAGTTGCTCGACGCCGCGGCGATGCTCCAGCAGGCCGACCAGACACTGCAGGAGCAGGACGTAAAACTGCGCAAGCTGGAAGACCGGGTCGATCGCCTGAAGCGCGAAGACAGCGGCCTGCGCTTCACCATCACCTGCCTGGTGGCGTTCAGCCTGTTTCAGGCAGGGTTGCTGATCTGGATCGCCACGCGCTGATTCATCGCGGCTGAAGCCGCTCCTACAGCCCGTAGGGTGGATCGCGCTCTATCGATCCACCGTTGTGGTGGATGTG
>NZ_JADTQG010000025.1 GCF_016008875.1 Ectopseudomonas mendocina | reverse complement strand
ACGCTGGGGTCGGCCAGGGTGGAGGTGTCGCCCATGTTCTCCAGCTCGTTGCAGGCGATCTTGCGCAGGATACGCCGCATGATCTTGCCCGAGCGGGTCTTGGGCAGGCCTGGCGCCCACTGGATCAGCTCCGGCTTGGCGAAGCTGCCGATTTCCTTGCCAACCAGGGTCAGCAGATCCTTCTTCAACTCCTCGGAAGGCTCCTGGCCGTTCATCAGGGTGACGTAGGCGTAGATGCCCTGGCCCTTCACGTCGTGCGGGTAGCCGACTACGGCGGCTTCAGCCACGGCGTCGTGCAGCACCAGTGCGCTCTCCACCTCGGCAGTGCCGATGCGGTGCCCGGAGACGTTGATCACGTCATCCACGCGGCCGGTGATCCAGTAATAGCCATCCTCGTCACGGCGCGCGCCGTCGCCGGTGAAGTAGTAGCCGGGATAGGGCTTGAAGTAGGTGTCGACCATGCGCTGATGGTCGCCATAGACGCTGCGGATCTGGCTCGGCCAGCTGGCCTTGATTGCCAGCACACCTGCGCCCGCACCAATGATCTCCTTGCCCTGCTCGTCGAGCAGCACGGGTTGCACGCCAAAGAACGGGCGGGTGGCCGAGCCCGGTTTCAGATCGGTAGCGCCGGGCAGCGGGCTGATCAGGATCGAGCCCGTCTCGGTCTGCCACCAGGTGTCGACGATGGGGCAGCGCGCGTCGCCGACCACATGGAAATACCATTCCCAGGCTTCGGGGTTGATCGGCTCGCCCACCGTGCCAAGCAGGCGCAGGCTGCTGCGCGAAGTGCCCTTGACCGGGGCCGCGCCCTCACGCATCAGTGCGCGCAGGGCGGTCGGCGCGGTGTAGAAGGTGTTGACCTGGTGCTTGTCGATCACCTGCCAGAAGCGCGAGGCGTCCGGGTAGTTCGGCACGCCCTCGAACATCAGGGTGGTGGCGGCATTGGCCAGCGGACCGTAGACGATGTAGCTGTGCCCGGTAACCCAGCCGACATCGGCGGTGCACCAGTAGATGTCGCCCTCGTGGTAGTCGAACACGTACTTGTGGGTCATCGCCGCGCCGAGCAGGTAACCGCCAGTGGTGTGCAGCACGCCCTTGGGTTTGCCGGTCGAGCCCGAGGTGTAGAGGATGAACAGCGGATCTTCGGCGTCCATCGGCTCGGCCGGGCAGTCGGCATCGACTTCCTTGAGCGCCTGGTGGTACCAGATGTCTCGGCCTTCCACCCAGGCCACGTCACCCTGGGTGCGCTCGACCACCACCACGGTAGAAACGTCCGGGCAGCTTTGCAGGGCCTTGTCGACGTTCGCTTTCAACGGGATGTACTTGCCGCCGCGCACACCCTCATCGGCGGTGATCACGGTGCGGCAGTCGGCATCGAGAATGCGGTCGCGCAAGGCATCGGGGGAGAAGCCGCCGAATACCACCGAATGCACGGCGCCGATGCGTGCGCAGGCGAGCATGGCGTAGGCCGCCTCGGGGACCATCGGCATGTAGATGCACACCCGGTCGCCTTTCTTCACCCCACGGCTTTTCAGCACGTTGGCCAGGCGGCTGACGTTATGGTGCAGCTTGTTATAGGTGATGTGGGCCGACTCGGCCGGGTTGTCGCCTTCCCAGATGATCGCGATCTGTTCGCCGCGTTGTTCCAGATGGCGATCGATGCAGTTGTAGGCGACGTTGAGTTGGCCGCCCTTGAACCATTCGGCGTGGCCCTGCTTCAGGTCACTGGCGTGCACCTGATCCCAAGGCTTGAACCAGTCGAGGAAAGCCTTGGCCTGCTCGGCCCAGAAGGTATCGGGCTGCTCGACGGACTGCTGGTACAGACGCAGGTAGGCGTCGTTATCCAGGTGTGCGCGCTGGCGCACGGCATCTTGCACGGGATGGCGAGTGATCTCGAACATGGCGGGGTCCTTGTAATTGTTTGTCCGCAACGGTCACAAGGTTGCACCCAGGCAGACGCCTGGTTCAAGGCTTAAACATTTCGACATGCTGCCGGGCCTATTCGTTCTGCTGATACTCGAGCTGCGCGGCGACCAGACGTTGGGTCGCTGCACCATAACGACTGGCGATTGCTACGAGTGCTTGATCGAGCGTCTGCGCGGTGCTCGTAGCGCCGCCCGGCAACTCTGGCAATTCGCTAGAGTCGCTTCGCTGCGGTATGAACTCCAGCCCGCTGGCGCTGAATACCGGCTGAGGGGCCACGCCCAGCACCTGAGTGCGGAAGGTGCGCGCCCAGGCATCCACACGCAGTGCCAGGCTGACTTCATCTATCCCGGGCAACAGGGTGACGGCGAAGGTTTCGTGCCTCCAGCGCGCGATATAGTTGCCCGCTGCCGTCAGGTAGCCCTGGCTGCCAAGGGTGAACGCCTCGCTGTCATGGCGGGTGGACCAGTCGTCAACCCCGAGCTCCCGGCCCAGTGTGCGCGCTTTGGCCGTGCCGGCAATGGCTTCGACCAGCGCGAGTGAGGCTGGCAGTGCTGCGCTGACTCCAGCGGTGGTCATCAGTCGGCCGTCTACCACATAGCGCTGATTTTCCTGCCACAGGGTGTCCGGAAAGTCGCCCAGGCGCTGGTCACGCGAGTACCAATGCCCTGTGGCGCGGCGTCCGTGCAGCAGGCCGGCATGAGCCAGCGGCAGCACGCCGTCGCAGATGCCGATAACGCTCGCGCCCAGCGCCGCTTGCTGTCTGATGAAGTCCAGCAAGCGGGGCTCCTGGCTATCGTGTACGGCCGGCACGATCAGGTAATCGGCGCCTTGGGGAAAGTTGCGCTGAAACTCGGTGATGCTGGCTTCGGCGCGCACACTGAGTGCCGGCATCAATTGCACCGCGCCCGGCTCGGTGGCCACCGCCAGCACCCTTGCCGCGCCGGATCGACGTAGAACCCCGAGGGGCACCACAAAGTCCGTCAGCTCCGTCATCTGGTTCTGTGCGACCACGACCACCACCGGCTGCTCGCGCTCAAAACGCGGCTGGTAGGTGGAAAGTCGTTCTTCAGTGGCACTCACGTAACCGGCGAAATAGAGCAAGCCCAGCAAGCCTGCCAGTGGCCATTTTCTGTACATGACGTCATTCCTCTGTTTGGGAAATGAGATCAGTCTGGCGTGTGCGTGCCCGGCGCATATGTCATAAACGAGTGAAAACCTGCCATTGGTTACGGGAGGGATGCGATGCCGCACAGGATCTTGCTGTTGGTGTTTCCCGAGTTTCAGTTGCTCGATGCCACCGGGCCGGCGGACGTATTTGCCGCTGTGGATGAACACTTGCCGGTAGAGAGGCGCCCGGCCTATCGGTTAGAGGCGATCTCACCGCGGGGCGGTCTGGTCGCCTCCAGTAGCGGGCTGTCGATAGAGACCCAGCCGTTGCCCGAGCCGCAGGAAGTGACCGACAGCACGTTGCTGGTTGCCGGCGGGTACGGTGTTCAACGCGCCTTGCAGCAGGGGCATGTCGCTCGGTGGCTGATGCGAGCCGGGTCACAGGCGACGCGCTGTGCCTCGGTGTGCACAGGCGCATTTCTGCTGGCGCAGAGCGGTCTGATGACGGGGCGCAAGATGGTCACCCATTGGCGCTATGCCGAGCTGTTGCAGCGGTTATACCCAGACGTGGAGGTCTTGCATGACAGTCTGTTCGTCCATGACGGGGCCTTCTACAGCTCGGCTGGGGTGACTGCGGGGATGGACCTTTGCCTGAGCCTGGTGGAGGAAGACCACGGGCGTGACGTTTCGCTTCAGGTGGCCAAGGGCCTGGTGATGTACCTGAGACGGCCCGGCGGGCAGCGCCAGTTCAGCGCCGAGTTGCTGGCCCAACAGGCGCCCGCCGATGGCGTGATGCAACGCTTGCTGACGGAGCTGCGCAAGTCTCTGGCTACCCCCTGGGACGTCGAGAGCATGGCGGCCTGCATGAGCATGTCGCCGCGTACGCTGCATCGTCATTGCCAGGCCGAACTTGGGGTGACGCCGGCTCGGCTGCTGCTGCACCTGCGTCTGGAGCGTGCATGCCAGTTGCTGGAGGCTGGGCAGGCGTCGCTCAAGCGCGTGGCGCAGAGTAGCGGCTTTGGCAACGAGTACAATCTGAGACAGGCATTTTCCCGGGCGCTGGGGGTGACGCCCGGGGAGTATCGTCAGCGCTTTTGCCGCTAGGCGCACGGATGCGCCGCAGCTGAACGATCAACCGCGATGCTGGGAGCGGAAGTGCTCGATCAGGCCCTGAGTGGAGGCATCGCTGGCCGTCTCGTCGCTGGCGCCGGTCAGGCGCTGATAGACCTCCTTGCCCATCTCCTTGCCCAGCTCGACGCCCCACTGATCGAAGGCGTTGATGCCCCAGATGGCACTCTGTACGAACACCTTGTGCTCGTACAACGCTACCAGCGCGCCGAGGTTGAATGGGGCGATGCGGTTCATCACTAGGATGTTGCTCGGCCGGTTGCCTGGGATCACCTTGTGCGGCGCCAGGCGTTGCACGTCGTCCTCATTCATGCCCTTGGCACGCAGTTCGGCTTCGGCCTCTTCGCGGGTCTTGCCCTGCATCAGCGCTTGGGCCTGTGACAGGCAGTTGGCGAACAGCCATTGATGATGGTCCGAGAGCGGGTTGTAGCTGTTGACCGGGACGATGAAGTCCGCCGGCACCAGCAGGCGGCCCTGGTGCAGCAACTGGTGGTAGGCGTGCTGACCGTTGCAGCCGACGCCGCCCCAAATGATCGGCCCTGTGGCGATGTCCAGCGGCGTGCCGTCCTGGCGCACACTCTTGCCGTTGGACTCCATGTCCAGCTGCTGCAGGTGCTTGGTGAAGTTACGCAGATAGTGATCGTAGGGCAGGATGGCGTGGCTCTGCGCGCCCCAAAAATTGGTGTACCAGATGCCCAGCAGGGCCATCAGCACCGGCATGTTCTCGGCCAATGGCGCCTGGGTGAAGTGCTGGTCCATGGCATAGGCGCCGGCCAGCAGTTCCTTGAAGTTGGACACGCCGATGGCCAGGGCGATGGGCAGACCGATGGCCGACCACAGCGAATAGCGTCCGCCGACCCAGTCCCACATGGGGAAGATATTCTCTTCGCCGATTCCGAATTCGATGGCGGCCTTGCGGTTGCTGGTCACGGCGATGAAGTGGCGGTGCAGTTGCTCTTCCGGACCACCCATGGCCAGGTACCAGTCGCGTGCGGCCAGGGTGTTCTTCAGCGTTTCCAGGGTGCCGAAAGACTTGCTGGAGACGATGAACAACGTGGTCTCCGGATCGAGGCGAGCGGTCAGCTCACGGAATTCGCTGCCATCGATATTGGCCAGGTAATGGCAGCGCACGCCGCGTTGGGTGAACGGGCGCAACGCCTCGGAGACCAGCTGCGGGCCGAGGAAGGAGCCGCCGATGCCGATGTTCACCACTTCCTTGATCGGCTTCTCGCTGTAGCCACGCCACAGACCGCTGTGAATGCGGCTGACCAGCTCGGTGACCTGGTTCAGGACGCGGTGTACGTCGGGGATAATGTCATCACCATCAACCACCAGACGCCGGCCGATCGGGCTGCGCAGAGCGGTATGCAGCGCAGCGCGACCCTCCGAAGCATTGACATGCTCGCCGTTGTACAGGGCGGCGATGGACTGCTGCAGGCCAGCCTGTTCGGCCAGCTGGATCAGCAGCTCCAGGCCGCGTTCGTCGATCAGATTCTTCGAGTAATCCAGCAGCAGCCCGCAGCTATCGAGGGAAAAGCGCTGGAAGCGCCGTGCGTCCGCGGCGAAGGCATCGCGCATGCTGAAACCGGCCATTTCCGCGCGGTGCTGCTGCAGGGCCTGCCAGGCCGGCAGGGTGGTAACGTCTTGAGGCTGCTGGTAGTAGGCCATCGGAGCTCCTGATCCGCAAAAGCAACGGCCCGGATCGAACCGGGCCTCCATGAGTGTAACCGTCTGCCTTTGGAGGCAGCTACTGACTCGGCAGTTCAACCACAAGATTGTCGATCAGGCGGGTGCCGCCCAGCTGTGCTGCGGTGAGAATCACCAGATGGCGATCGTCCATCTGTGCCGGACGCAGCGTCACCGCGTTGCGGATCTCCAGGTAATCGGGAACGAAGCCCGCTGCGCGTTGTTGCTCCTGAGCTGCATCGATGAGCCGCGTGTAGTCACGGGCGCCACGGCGCAGTTCATCGGCGATCGCTTGCAGGCCTCGATACAGCGCTGGCGCGGCGCTGCGTTGCCCGGCGCTGAGGTAGCCGTTGCGCGAGGACAGGGCCAGGCCGTCTTCGGCGCGCTGGGTAGGTGCGCCGATGATCTGGATCGGCATGTTCAGGTCCTGCACCAGCGCGCGGATCACCGCCAGTTGCTGGTAGTCCTTCTCGCCGAACACGGCCAGATCGGGCTGGACCATATTGAACAGCTTGGTCACCACGGTCGCCACGCCCTCGAAATGCCCCGGACGGCTGGCGCCACAGAGCCCTTCGGAGACGCCCGGAACGCTGACGCGAGCCTGGTCGCCCATGCCGTGCGGGTAGATCTCGGCGACATCAGGGTGAAACAGCAGGTGGCAGCCGGCGGCCAGCAGTTTTTCCTGGTCGGCGGCAAGCGTGCGCGGGTACTTGTCCAGATCCTCGCCAGCGCCGAACTGCAGCGGGTTGACGAAGATGCTGGCGACCACGAAATCGGCGCGCTGGGCGGCGATCTGCACCAGCGACACGTGGCCGGCGTGCAGGTTGCCCATGGTCGGCACGAAGCCGATCTGCTTGCCCTCGGCCCGAGCCTGGGCCACGGCAGCGCGCAGCTCGCGCAGGGTCTTGACCATGTTCATGCGGAGAAACCGTGTTCGGCTGCCGGGAAGCTGCCGTCTTTCACGGCCTTGACGTAGGCGCTCAGCGCGCCCTGGATGCTGCTCTGACCTTCCATGAAGTTACGCACGAACTTGGCGACGCGGCCCGAGAGCGACAGGCCGAGCATGTCGTGCAGGACCAGTACCTGGCCGTCGGTGCCAGGGCCGGCGCCAATGCCGATAACCGGAATCTTCACCGCCTGAGCGATCTCGGTCGCCAGCTCGCTGGGAACGCATTCGAGCAGCAGCATGGCGGCCCCGGCCTGTTCCAGGGCCATGGCGTCGGCGCGCATCTGGCGCGCCTGGGCTTCCTGGCGGCCCTGAACCTTGTAGCCCCCAAGGATGTTTACCGCCTGCGGAGTGAGCCCGAGGTGCGCACACACCGGTACGCCCCGCTCGGCCAGCAGACGGATCGGTTCGGCCAGCCAGCCGGCGCCCTCGAGCTTGACCACGTGAGCGCCGGCCTGCATCAGCCTGGCGCTGTTGAGCAGGGTCTGTTCGCTGGTGGCGTAGGCCATGAACGGCAGGTCGGCGATGATCAACGCGCCGCTGTTACCGCGTTTGACGCTGGCGGTGTGATAGGCCATCTCGTCGACGGTGACCGGCAGGGTGCTGTCGTGGCCCTGCAACACCATGCCCAGGGAGTCGCCGACCAGCAGCACTTCAGCGCCGGCCTGACAGCAGACCTGGGCGAAAGTGGCGTCATAAGCGGTCAGCATGGCGATCTTCTCGCCGTTCTGCTTCAGGCTTTGCAGGGTGGTCAGGGTAACGTCAGGCATTTCAAAGGTCCTCGCTCAGGCTCGGTATACCGCTTCTATCTGGCTGCAATCCGGCCTGGATTGGCATCAAAGGTGCGCCCGTCGCTGGGCAACGGGACGCCTATAGTCCTGATGGGGGGGCGCGAAGTCAATTGCGGGTGTTACCGTCCTGTTACTGGCGTTACCGCCAATGCCGGCGGCAGAAGGCCGCGCTAGAGCTGGCGCGGCCTTGCGGCGGGTAGCAGGCGAGGGTAACCGACGGCTCGGGCGAAGCTGACACAGCCATCGTTGGTTACTGCGGCAGGCGTTCCAGGCCGCTGAAGGGGCAGGCTTGCAGCAGGGCATTGAGGCTGCGGCCGTCCGGCAACTGCAGCTCGGCAGCCAGTTCGGCCAGCGGATAGAGCACGAAGGGGCGGGCGTGCATGT
Organism: Ectopseudomonas mendocina; assembly: GCF_016008875.1. Lineage (GTDB taxonomy): Bacteria > Pseudomonadota > Gammaproteobacteria > Pseudomonadales > Pseudomonadaceae > Aquipseudomonas. Next base: position 34,173 of record NZ_JADTQG010000025.1, on the reverse strand, counting down.
GGTAGTGCGGCACGGTCAGGCGCTCGTCGTCGAGCAGGCGCTCACCGAACAGCAGGATATCCAGATCCAGTGTGCGCGGGCCCCAGCGCTCGGCCTTGCGCACGCGGCCCTGCTCCTGCTCGATGCGCTGCAGGGCGTCGAGCAGTTGCCAGGGCTCCAGCTCGGTATCCAGCGCTGCCACGGCGTTGACATAGCGCGGCTGGTCCGCCGGGCCGAGTGGATCGCTGATGTAGAACGAGGATTGTGCCTGCAAGCGGCTGTGCGGCAATTGCGCGATGGCGTTCAGGGCCGCGCGCAGTTGCTGCAGGGGTTCGGCCAGGTTGCTGCCGAGGCCGATGTAGACCCGCTCCATCATTCGCTGCCGCTTTCGCTGCGTTTGCGGCGATTGTTGTTGCGGCGACGTTTGCGCGGCGCATTGCCGGTGCTCTCGCCCTTGCCGGCGAGGTCGCGAATCATCTGCCGGCGCTCGCTGTCGGCGGCATCCTGATAGTCCGTCCACCACTCGCCCAGGCCGCCAGTGTCCTCGCCGGCCAGTTCGCGCAACAGGAGGAAGTCGTAGCCAGCGCGAAAGCGCGGGTTCTCCAGCAACAGGTCGGCACGTTTGCCGCTGCGTCGCGGCAGGCGCTCCTGCATGTCCCAGATCTCGCGAATCGGAATGGTGAAGCGCTTGGGTACGGCGATGCGCTGGCATTGCTCGGCGATCAGCTCGTGGGCGGCTTCCTGCATCGCCGGAATCGGCGGCATGCCCTTGCTCTGCAGCTGCAGTACGCGCGCCGGCAGCGCAGGCCAGAGCAGGGCGGCGAAGAGGAACGCCGGTGTGACCGACTTGCCGTCGTGGATGCGGTCGTCGGTGTTGATCAGGGCTTGGCGGATCAGCTTCTCGGTGTACTCGGGATTGCGCTTGAGCGCCTCGCCGCTGGCCGGGAACAGCTGGACGAACAGGTCATGTTCGAGCAGCAGGTCGAAGGTGTACTCGGCGTAACCGGCGAGGAACAGCTTGAGCACTTCGTCGAACAGGCGCGCCGAGGGAATGTCGCGCAGCATAGGTGCCAGGCGGCGAATCGGTGCGGCGCTGTGTTTCTCGATCTCGAAATCCAGCTTGGCGGCGAAGCGCACCGCACGCAGCATGCGTACCGGATCTTCCAGGTAACGCTGTTCCGGGTCGCCGATCAGGCGTACCAGGTGGTTGCGCACGTCGTGCATGCCTCGGGCGTAGTCGAGGATGTGTTCCTGGGTCGGGTCGTAGTACAGCGCGTTGATGGTGAAGTCGCGGCGCTGGGCGTCGTCTTCCAGGGTGCCGTAGACGTTGTCGCGCAGGATGCGGCCGCTCTCGTGGCGGGCGGCCTGGTTGCTGTTTTCCTCTTCCTCGCCTTGCGGGTGGTTGGCGCGGAAGGTCGCCACTTCGATGATCTCACGGCCGAAGTGCACATGAGCCAGCTTGAAGCGGCGGCCGATCACCCGTGCGTTACGGAACTCGGCCCGTACTTGCTCGGGCGTGGCGCTGGTGGCCACGTCGAAATCCTTGGGGTCGATGTCCAGCAGCAGGTCGCGTACGCAGCCGCCGACCAGATAGGCCTGGTAGCCGGCCTTCTGCAGGCGTTCGACCACACTGATGGCGTGACGGCTGATCTCGTTGCGATTGAGCGGATGCTGGCGACTGCTCAGCACTTCGGGAGTGCTGCGTGGGCGTGGGGCACGGCGCAGAGGTGAGTTGAAAGACTTGAACAGCTTTTTCAGCATGGGATGCACTGTTTGGAGTAGTGGCCGGTCTGCTCCATATGCTGTCGAGGTGCTGCCTGGAGGACATCGCGGCGTTGAGGGCTGCAGCCATGGGTTCGCTCTCGAGCCCTGAAGGCTACGCTGGCGCCTGCTTCGGCAACCTGTTTCGACGGCATACGGAATGATGACCGCATGATTGCTGCGGATTCTAGCATCGTGTAGGGAGAAGGTGTGTAGAGGGGCGGCAGGCGGGGATTCTGGGACCGGAAGCTACTGGGGGAGCCGAAGCTCCCCCCCAAGTTGGTGCGTGCTCTGTTTTTATTGTTATTGAGGGCCTGTTGTTTTTGTTGTTCGGCCCTTCCCGGCTCGCCGTGGCTTACCGGGTGCTCCCTAGAAGGGGGAGCCAATAGCAAACGGATTTCTTTGGACGCTGATGCTGCCATTATCAACCAGTTCCGGCGCTGCCTTGGGGCAGTTTTATTGTTTTCAGCCTGGTCGCTGGGGCGAACCCCGTGCGGCAACTCCTCTCCAAAAGAATCAGTTAGCTGCGCCTCCGTACCTTGTTGTTCTTGTTGTTCTGGAGTCGTTACGTCTTGTTCTTATTGTGTAGGGCATTGCTTGTTATTGTTGTTGTGCCAGAGATAAAGCAGATGCCGTGCCAGTTTTTAAGATTCCTTGTAAATCAAAGACTTGCGGCAATCTTGGAGTTCGGTGGGGTAGAAAAAAGCCGGGTTTTCGTTACCGTTATCCCCGGCCTTTGTTACGAGATATTGAAACGGTAACAACCTGTGGAACCCATGTGTGGGCAGGTTGTCACCTTGCCGTGATGTCAAGGGCCGGTGGTCACGCCGGATTTGCGTCGCGGAATGCCCAGGCGCTGACGGCGTTCCCACAGGCATTTGCGGCTGATACCCAGTTTGCGCGCCAGCTCGGTTTCGGTCATGTGGTCCTGGTGCTCGAGGACGAAGTGCTGGAAATAGTCTTCCAGCGACAGGTCTTCGGTAGGCTCGTGACTGTTGCCAGCGCTCTGCCCGGCGGCTGGTGGCAGGCCGAAATCTTCGTCATCCAGATCGTCCAGCTCGATATCGATGCCCAGCAGATCGGCGGAAATTTCCGTGCCCTCGCAGAGGATCACCGCGCGCTCGATGGCGTTTTCCAGTTCGCGCACGTTACCTGGCCAGGAGTAATGACGGATCGCCTGCTCGGCATCATGGGCGAAACGCAGCGGTTCGCGGCCCATACGCGTGTACTGGCGGACCAGAAAGGCCTGAGCGATCTCGATCACGTCGCTGCCGCGCTCGCGCAGCGCCGGTAGCTTGAGGGCGATGACATGCAGGCGGTAATAAAGATCTTCGCGGAACTGACCGGTCTTGGCCAGCGTCTTCAGGTCGCGGTGGGTGGCGGCGATCAGGCGCACATCCACCTTCTGCGATTGCACCGAGCCGACCCGGCGAATTTCGCCTTCCTGCAGTACACGCAGCAGTCGCGCCTGAGCTTCCAGCGGCAGTTCGCCGATTTCGTCGAGGAACAGCGTGCCGCCGTCGGCTGCTTCCACCAGGCCGGCACGCCCGGCGCTGGCACCGGTGAAGGCGCCTTTCTCGTGGCCGAACAGCTCGGACTCGATCAGCGTTTCCGGAATGGCGGCGCAGTTCACCGAAATCAGCGGCGCCTTGGCGCGCCTGGAGAGGTTATGCAGGGCGCGCGCGACCAGCTCCTTGCCGGTGCCGGACTCGCCCTGCACCAGTACGTTGGAGTCGGTGGGGGCGACCTTGCGAATCTTGCTGTAGAGCTCCTGCATGGCGGCGCAGGAACCGATAATGCCGATCTCGCCGTTGGCGTTGTCCGCTGTCTTCTCGGCATTGCCGCTGCGCGCGCTGTTGGCGGCTGGCGCTGGCGCATTGCTGGCTTGCTGGCGGTCGCGCAGGATGCGGGCGACCGCCTGCAGCATCTCGTCGTGGTCGAAGGGTTTGGCGATGTAATCGACCGCGCCCATTTTCATCGAGTCCACCGCCGAGCGCAGGCTGGCGTAGCTGGTCATGATCAGCACCGGAGTGCCTTCGGCCAGCTTGATCAGTTCGGTGCCCGGCGCGCCAGGCAGGCGCAGGTCGCTGACGATCAGGTCGAAGGTGGGAATGCTGTAGCGCTCCTGGGCTTCCTGTACCGAGCCGGCTTCGCTGACTTGGTACTGATTGCGTTCGAGCAGGCGGCGCAAGGCAGAGCGGATAATGGTTTCGTCTTCGACGATAAGAATATGTGGCATTAATTCGATCTCTCGACGGTCACGGTGGTGCCGTTGGCACCCTATATCGCTGTTTACATCGCTACGGACGTCGCCTCGACATGCCTTGGCAGGGTGACCCGAATGCGAGTGCCCAGTTGGCGCTCGGGGTCGGCCGGGCTGTCGATTGTTATTTGTCCATAATGCTCTTCCACGATCGAATAGACCAGCGCGAGGCCCAGGCCTGTCCCCTCGCCGGGGTCCTTGGTGGTGAAGAAGGGTTCGAACAGCTGGTCGATGATCGCCTTGGGAATGCCGCTGCCTTCGTCCTCGACGATCAGGTCGACGGTATGCTCGCTAGCCTCGCTGCGCACGCGAATGGCGCCGCCGGGTGGCGAGGCGTCACGCGCGTTGGACAGCAGGTTGATCAGCACCTGGGCCAGGCGCTGCGGGTCGCCGCAGGCCCAGTGCTGCGGATCGCACAGGTTATAGAACTGGATATCGAAGTTGCGCTTGTTCAGCGACAGCAGGCCGATGGCGTCCTGCGCCACGTCGGCCAGGCACACCGGCTCGTCGCTGCGCTGGTGGCTGCCGGAGTGGGCGAAGCTCATCAGCGACTGGACGATGCGTGATACACGCTTGGTCTGTTCGAGAATCTGCCCGCTGATTTCGGTCAGTTCGCCATCGTTTTCGCGCTCCTCGCGCAGGTTCTGCGCCAGGCAGGCGATACCGGTGATCGGGTTGCCGATCTCGTGGGCGACCCCGGCGGCGAGACGGCCGATGCTGGCCAGGCGTTCGGAGTGCACCAGCTTGTCTTCGAGCATCTGGGTTTCGGTCTGATCCTCGACCAGCAGCACCAGACCGCTGTTACCGGGCGCCAGTGGTTCGTCGATGGCTGCCTTGTGCAGGTTCAGCCAGCGAATCTGCCCGTCGAGCGCCAGATGCTGTTTGTGCAGGTGCTGGTCGGGGCGTTCGATGAAGTCCTGCAGCAGGCTCTGCCAGGGTTCGGCAAGGGTGCTCAGGCGCGAACCGACGATGCGTTGCGCGGGTATGTCGGTGAGTTCTTCCATGGCCCGGTTCCACATCAGGATTTCCTGGTCCTTGGCCAGCGAGCACACGCCCATGGGCAGTTCCTGCAAGGTCTGGCGGTGATAGCGGCGCAGGGCGTCGAGCTCGGCGGCCAGGCCGGTGAGGCGCGACTGGTAATCCTCCAGGCGGCTTTCGATGAAGTGGATGTCCTCGGTGACATAGCCTTCGGCGCCGGACTTGTAGGGCAGGAAGGTTTCGACGATGTCCTGCGCCACGCTCGGCCCCATCAGGCCGGACAGGTTGGCCTCGATGCGGTCGCGCAGGCGGCGCAGGGCATAAGGGCGGCTCTCGTCGAAGGGCAGGTGCAGGTCGCGCAGGGCCTGTTCCACTTCGCGCTGCGCGGTCTTGGCGCCGAGCGGCTTGGCCAGTTGTGCGGCAAAGTCCTGCGGGGACACGGCGACCAGCTCGCGCCGCTGCGGGCGGCGCACGTTGTCCACGGCGCAGGCCTCGGCGGCGCTCTTTTCCTCGGGGCTGGCCTCGGTGAACAGCGACACCAGGGTGAACATCAGGACGTTGGCCGCCAGTGAGGCGATGGCCGCCAGGTGCCAGCTGGCGTCATCGAGCACATAGATGACGTTGAACAGCGGCAGGTAGAAGCCTTCCAGATTGCCCAGCAGCGGCAGCAGCATGGTCAGTGCCCAGACGCTGATGCCGGCCAGCAGGCCGGCGAGGAAACCGCGGCGATTGGCGGTCTGCCAATACAGCACCGACAGTACGCCGGGCAGGAACTGCAAGGTGGCGACGAAGGCGACGATACCCAGGTTGGCCAGATCCTGCTGGGCGCCGAGCAGCAGGTAGAAGCCATAGCCGGCCATGATGATGGCCACGATCAGCGCGCGTCGCGTCCACTTCAGCCAGCGGTAGATGTTGCCTTCGGCTGGCGGCTGGTAGAGCGGCAGCACCAGGTGGTTCAGCGCCATGCCGGACAGCGCCAGGGTCGAGACGATGATCAGGCCGCTGGATGCCGACAGACCGCCAACATAGGCGAGCAGGGCCAGGGTTTCGCTGTTGACGGCGATACCCAGGCCCAAGGTGAAGTATTCGGGGTTGGTGGTCGCGCCGAGCTTGAGGCCGGCCCAGAGAATCAGTGGCACGGCCAGGCTCATCAGCAGCAGGAACAGTGGCAGGCCCCAGCTGGCGCTGACCATGGCGCGCGGGTTGAGGTTCTCGGTGAAGGTCATGTGGTACATGTGCGGCATGACGATGGCCGAGGCGAAGAACACCAGCAGCAGCGTGCGCCACGGGCCTTCCTGCAGCGGCGTATGCAGCGTGGCCAGTGCCGCCTGGTTTTGCACCAGCCATAGCTCCAGCTCACGCGGGCCGCCGAACACCTGATACAGCGCGTACCAGCCGATCACGCCGAGAGCGACCAGCTTGACCAGCGACTCGAAGGCGATGGCGAACACCAGGCCCTCGTGCTTCTCGCGCGTGGCGATATGGCGCGCGCCGAACAGGATGGTGAACAGGATGATCAGCCCGCAGTAGCTCAGCGCGACCTTTTCCTGCAGCGGCTCGCGGCTGAGGATGCCGATGGAGTCGGACACCGCCTGGATCTGCAGGGCCAGCAGCGGCAGCACGCCAATTAGCATGAACAGGGTGGTCAGGGCGCCGGCCCAGGTGCTGCGAAAGCGGAAGGCGAACAGATCGGCCAGCGATGACAGCTGGTAGGTGCGGGTGATGCGCAGGATCGGATAGAGCAGCACCGGTGCCAGCAGAAAGGCCCCGGAAACTCCGAGGTAGCTGGCGAGAAAGCCGTAACCGTACTGGTAGGCCAGGCCGACCGTGCCGTAGAAGGCCCACGCGCTGGCGTACACGCCTAGCGACAGGGTGTAGGTCAGCGGGTGGCGGATGATCCAGCGGGGGATTAGGCCCTTTTCACTGACCCAGGCGACCCCGAACAGCATCAGCAGATAGCCGGCGCTGATCAGGATCAGTTCGCTCAGGCTAAAGCTCGTCAGCATCGCGTTGGCTCTGAAGAATGAAGGTGACGACGATCAGGATCAGCCACAGCAGATAAGGCCGGTACCAGGCGCCATTGGGGTCGATCCACCAATCCATGATGGCCGGTGAGAACAGGTAGATCCCCACTACCAGGATCAGAACCAGTCGGTAGATATACATGTGACATCTCGTCGAAAGATGCCGCGATGGTAAAGGAAGCCGCGCGCTTCAAGCCACAAACTTGAAGCCAGCGCATCTAGCGCGTAGCCCGGATGAAATCAGCAGATGTCTGCACCCTCGTTCCCGGATTGCATCCGGGCTACGCCTATTTCAATTGCGCTTCGGCCAGGGTGCGGCTGCGGGGAATGCGCGTGGCGTCCCAGTTGGCGATACCCCAGGCCAGCAGCTCGGCAGGCGCCGCGCCATGCAGTTCGGCGGGGGGGTGCTGGCCCAGCGCACGAAGGGCGCGCAGCAGCAGAGGCCCGGCCTGGTCGGCGGGTAGCGGCGGCGAACGGTAGCTCTTGCCCAGCTTGTGGCCGTCCGGCTGGATGATCAGCGGCACGTGCAGGTAGCGTGGCTGCGCCAGCCCGAGCAGCTCCTGCAGGTAAAGCTGGCGAGGGGTGGAGTCGAGCAGGTCGGCGCCACGCACCACGTCGGTCACGCCCTGCCAGGCATCGTCCAGCACCACGGCGAGTTGATAGGCGAACAATCCATCACGCCGTCGGATCACGAAGTCGCCGACTTCAAGGCCCAAATGCTGACGAAATTCCCCCTGCACGCGGTCGACGAAGTGGTAGTCCAGCTCCGGCACGCGCAGGCGGATGGCCGCGTCGTGATCGGGATGGCAGGCGTTGCGGCAAAAGCCCGGATAGATGCCGGCGTAGCCTTCGAGCTGCTTGCGTGAACAGATGCAGGCGTAGGCCAGCCCCTGGCTGAACAGGCGGGCAATCACTGCGGCGTATTCGGCGTTGCGCTCGCTCTGGCGCACCAGCTCACCGTCCCACTCGAAGCCGTAGCATTCCAGGGTGCGCAGGATCGCATCCTGTGCACCGGGCACTTCCCGCGGTGGGTCGAGATCTTCCATGCGCAGCAGCCAGCGACCGCCAACGGCGCGGGCGTCGAGATAGGAGGCGAGGGCGGCGACCAGCGAGCCAAAATGCAGGTAGCCGCTGGGCGTAGGGGCGAAGCGCCCGATATAGGCTGTGTTCATGCAGCGAAGGCCAGAAACAGAGCGGGGCGCCTAAGCGCCCCGTCGTCAGATCAGGAACCGATCTGCTTTTCCTTGATTTCCGCCAGCGTCTTGCAGTCGATGCAAAGGGTCGCGGTCGGGCGGGCTTCGAGGCGGCGAATGCCGATCTCGACGCCGCAGGAGTCGCACCAGCCGTAGTCTTCGTCTTCGATAAGCTGCAGGGTCTCGTCGATCTTCTTGATCAGCTTGCGCTCACGATCACGGGCACGCAGCTCCAGGCTGAACTCTTCTTCCTGGCTGGCGCGGTCCGCCGGATCGGGGAAGTTGGCCGCTTCGTCCTGCATGTGGTGCACGGTGCGGTCGACTTCCTGCATCAGCTCCAGCTTCCACTTATTGAGGATGCTGGTGAAGTGAGCGCGCATCGGCTCGCTCATGTATTCCTCGCCTTTCTTCTCTTGATAAGGCTCGAAACCACGAATCAGCTGGCTGGTGCTTTGGGCTTTTTCTTTTGTGGGCATGGATGACGCCTCTCACTCTTTCGAATCCATCGCGCAGGTTATTCCATTGCCAGGCGTTTGTCCGGCCCTGCGACTGCAAGCCGGCGAACTTACCAGATCGAATCGGGGCGCGCTACTCCCGGTTGTCTCCGCCTTGTTCGGGGTGTGAACGAAATCTGCATGGGGCTGGCTGGCAAGCGTAGCGGCGCTTTGGCGCCCTTGCCGTGGCCGCAAGCGGCCCTGCTAGAATCCGCGCCTCGCAATTGTGAAGACAGACCCATGGCTCAGCTCTACAGCGGGCGCAGTCGCGCCATCGAACCCTTCCATGTGATGGCCTTGCTGGCGCGAGCCAACGAGCTGCAGGCGGCCGGCCACGATGTGATTCACCTGGAGATTGGCGAGCCGGACTTCACCACCGCCGAGCCGATCATCCGAGCCGGCCAGGCCGCGCTGGCCGACGGGCACACGCGCTACACCGCGGCACGGGGCCTGCCGCAGCTGCGCGAGGCGATTGCCGGCTTCTACGCCGAGCGTTACCGCCTGAATATCGATCCGCAGCGCATCCTGGTCACGCCGGGTGGCTCCGGTGCACTGCTGCTGGCCGCCAGCCTGCTGGTCGACCCGGGCAAGCACTGGTTGCTCGCCGACCCGGGCTATCCGTGCAACCGGCACTTCCTGCGCCTGGTCGAAGGCGCGGCGCAGCTGGTGCCGGTCGGTCCGGACGTGCGTTACCAACTGACCCCGCAACTGGTGGAGCGGCATTGGGACGCGGGCAGCGTCGGCGCACTGGTGGCCTCGCCAGCCAACCCGACTGGAACGCTGCTGCACAAGGATGAGCTGGCGGCGCTGTCGACCTGCCTCAAGCAGCGTGGCGGCCATCTGGTGGTGGACGAGATCTACCACGGCCTGACCTACGGCTGCGATGCTCCGAGCGTGCTGGAAGTGGATGACGATGCCTTCGTCCTCAATAGTTTCTCCAAATATTTCGGCATGACCGGCTGGCGCCTGGGCTGGCTGGTAGCACCCGATGCTGCCGTGCCGGAGCTGGAAAAGCTGGCGCAGAACCTCTACATCAGCGCCCCGAGCATGGCCCAGCATGCCGCGCTGGCCTGCTTCGAACCGGCCACGCTGGCGATCCTCGAAGAGCGCCGCCACGAATTTCAGCGTCGCCGTGACTATCTGTTGCCGGCGCTGCGCGAGCTGGGCTTCGGTATCGCCGCTACGCCTGAAGGCGCCTTCTATCTATATGCAGACATCAGCGCCTTTGGCGGCGACGCCTTCGCTTTCTGCCGTCACTTCATCGAAACCGAGCATGTGGCCTTCACCCCGGGCCTGGATTTCGGCCGTTACCAGGCCGGGCACCATGTGCGTTTCGCCTACACGCAGAATGTCGAACGCCTGCAGCAGGCAGTCGAGCGTATCGCCCGCGGCCTGAAGAGCTGGCAGCCCGATGCGCTTTGATCCGCCGCTGGAGCAGGGCCGTCTGCTGCGCCGCTACAAGCGTTTTCTCGCCGATATCGAGACGGCCAGCGGTGAGTTGCTGACCATCCACTGCGCCAACACCGGTTCGATGCTCAATTGCATGAGCGAAGGTTGCCGGGTGTGGTTCAGCCGCAGCAATGATCCCAAGCGCAAGCTGCCGGGCAGCTGGGAAATCAGTGAAACGCCACAGGGGCGCCTGGCCTGCATTAACACCGCACGGGCCAACGCGCTGGTGGAAGAGGCGCTGCGTGCCGGGCTGATCACCGAGCTGGCCGGCTTTACCGCGCTCAAGCGCGAGGTGGCTTACGGCGTGGAAAACAGCCGTGCCGATTTTCGCCTGGATTACCCGGATGGGCTGGTCTATGTCGAGGTCAAGAGCGTGACGCTAGGCTTCGAGGGCAGTGACGTCGCGGCCTTTCCCGATGCGGTGACGCAACGTGGCGCCAAGCACCTGCGCGAGCTGGCGGCGCTAGCGCGGGCCGGCGTGCGCACGGTGCAGCTGTATTGCGTGAACCTCTCGGACATTCGCGCCGTGCGCGCGGCGGAGGAGATCGATCCGGCTTACGCCGCCGGCCTGCGCGATGCCAAGGCCGCGGGCGTGGAGGTGCTGGCTTATGGCGCCGAGCTCAGCCCCGAGGGCGTCGCCCTGACGCGCCGGCTGGAAGTCCTGACGTAGGGTGCGCTGTTTCGGTAGCGCGGTGGGCGAGATGTTGACGTAGCCCGGATGCAATCCGGGGATCCAGTTTTCGCCCATCCCCGGATTGCATGCGGGCTACCTGGCCGCAGCACCTTCGATCCAGATACCTTCGGCATCTTCCCGACACACCAGCAGTTGCAGCGCCTGCCCCTCGCAAGGCCCCGCCACGCATTCGCCACTTTCGATGAGAAACAGCGCGCCGTGGGTGGCGCAGCGGATCAGGCTGCCGCTGTCATCGAGAAAGGCATCCTTCTGCCATTCCAGGGCTATGCCGCGATGTGGGCAGCGGTTGAGGTAGGCATGCACCCGGCCGTCCCTGCGCACAGCGAGCAGGTCAAGTCGGTCGATGGTAAAGCCCCGGCTCTGGCCTTCAACCAGCTCCTGTGGGGCACACAAGCGGATCATCGCGGTTTCCCGTTAGCGTGAAGTCGCCGGGTGACGACCTCTGATGACCTTCTCCCAGCGGGGAGAAGGTGGCGCATAGCGCCGCAACAGGTGCGGATTATCCCGCAGGAAGGAGGAGGGCGCATCCATGCGCCAAGTGGAACTCGGAATCTGCGTAAGCGTTTCTAGAACTGCCAGGATGCCGACACGCGGAAGCTGCGACCTGGCTCGCTGTAATAGTCGACCGGTTGCGGGGTGGTGCGGCCGCCAGCGCTGGGCACGTTGAGGGCGTTCCAGTACTTCTTGTCGAACAGGTTGAACAGGCCGGCCTGCAGCCTGACGCCGTCCAGTGCTGCCGGTTGCCAGTAGCCGGTGAGATCGACCACGCCGTAGCCGGGGGCCTGGAAGTCGCCGTCGTTCTCGACCTTGTCGCGGCGGCGTGCGGCGGTCAGCATCAGGTCCGCGCCGTAGTGCTGCTGGGTGTAGCTGAGGCCGAGGGTACCGGTCAGCGGGGCGACCGAGTTCAGGTGCTGCTTGGTCTCGCGATCCTTGCCCACGGCCCAGGCGACCGAGGTCCAGGCCTGCCAGGAGGGCGCGAACTGCCAGTGTGCGGTGCCTTCTGCGCCATAGATGCGCACCTTGTCGCGGTTTTCCATGACCTCGAAGAAGGTCGGGAACTCGCCCGGCTCGAAGCCGTAATCCTCTTCATTGGCCGCAATACTGTCGATGAAGTTCTTGTAGCGGTTGTCGAACAGGCTAATGGAGCCACCCAGCCGGCTGTCGCCCAGGCGTGCGCCGACCTCGTAGCCGGTGCTCTCCTCGGGCTTGAGGTTGGGGTTGCCGACCCGCGCGTAGCCCATGCCGGAGTTGGTGAAGGTGCTGTACAGCTCGTTGACGTCCGGTGCCTTGAAACCCTGCGCCCACTGCGCGTAGAGGGTGGCCAGCTCGTGCGCCTGCCAGGTCAGCAGCAGGCTGCCGGACCAGTTGGAATCCTTGTTCTCGGTGAGCATCACGCTGTCGCCGGCCAGCACGTAACCGCTGGTGCCGCTCTTGGGCTTGTATTCGTAACGGTCGTAACGCACGCCCGGTGTCAGGGTCAGGGTGTCGCTGAGGGCGATGTCGTCTTTCAGGTAAAGGCCATACAGGTTGCCCGGTGTTTTCGGCATCTCGGCCTGGTTGGTATGCAAGTTGATGCAGGAGAAGTAGATGCCAGCCGGCGTGCTGTCCGGGCGCGGCGGGAAGGGCGGTACCAGTACGCTGGGGCAGGCATCGTAGCCGCCGCTGTACTGCTCGGCCTCGACGCGGCTCCACTCCGCGCCCAGGGTCAGGTTGTGCTGGCCCAACTGCTTGCCCAGGCTGCTGGTGACGCCGTACTGGGTCTTCTCGATCTCGTTGTCGCGGCCAAAGGGGCCGGCCAGGGTCCCGGCGCGGATCGCATCCACCTCATCCTCTCGGCGCAGTTTCTGCCAGTAGACGATGGTGTCGGCCCAGTCCAGCAGGCCATCCGTGTTTTCGGCACGGTACTGGTGGTCGAAGGACAGACGTTTGCGCTCGTTGTTCTCGCGGGTGTCGTAGTGCCGAGGGTAGTTGGCGGTGCCCTGGTTGATGCGGCTGTCCATGTCCTCGGTGCGTTCGAACAGTTCGGCGGTTACACCGACGCGGTGCCCGCCGTCGAGCTTTTGCTGAACCTTGAGCAGCAGGCTGTGCTGATCGGTATCGCTGGGGTTGGCCTCGGTACGCTGGGTGCCCAGCACATCGCGGTTGCCCTGGGTGTCGAGCTCGTGACCCTTGCGTCCGCCAGCCTGGAGCAACCAGGAAGTGTCGTTGAAGCGACCGGCCAGCGCGGCATTGAGCCCCCAGCTACGATCGGCGCTGTCGTAGTCGTTCTTGATCAGGCCGGCGAACTCGTCCTTGTCGCCCAGCAGGTCGTCCGGGTTCAGCGTGCGCAGCTGCAGCGCGCCACCCAGGGCGCCGGAGCCGACCTGGCTGGAGTTGGCACCGCGCACCACGTCGATCGAGGACAGGCTCTGGAAATCGATGCTGTCCAGGCCGCCATTCACTTCTCGCACTGCGTCGTTCAGCCAGGGCATGCGAATGCCGTCGATGGTGGTCAGCACGCGATCGCGGTCCAGGCCGCGGATGTTGATGCTGTTGTTGCTGCGGTTGAAGTTCACCCCGGGTTCCGCGCGTCGCGACAGGTCGTCGAAGCTGCGGATCTGACGGCGTTCCAGCGTTTGTGCATCGGTCTGGGTGGTGGTTGGCAGCGGCTGTTTGGCCGCAGCAGCGGTGACTTCGACATCTGGCAACTCGGTCGGCGTATCGGCCAGGGCCAGGGCCAGGGAAGGGCACAGCAACAGCAGCGCGAGCCAGGGACGGCGAGCGTAGGGCGGGCGAACGAGCATGGTGATACTCCATTGCATGCTTGGCAGTTCTGCGACTGCCTGGTTGGCGACGGCGCAAGACGTTAACCAGATTATTTATCTGATGCAAATAATTCTCAGGTAGATTATCTTTCTCGAAAATTGCACTGCTGTGTCGGCACGCGCTCGCGTCGTCGCCGGAGTGGATAACCCGTGAGAGAGGAACGTCCCGATGAGTACCGCAAACACCCTGGCCGCACCGACTGCCAATCTGTACCAGGCCTGGCAAGCGCTACGTGATGAGCAACCCCGACTGCGCGCCCGCGAAGCAGCAGCGCAGCTGGGCGTCAGCGAGGCTGAACTGACTGCAAGCCGTCTTGGCATCGATACCCAGCGCCTTCGCCCGGACTGGGCGGCGCTGCTGCCGGCGCTCGGCGAGCTGGGGCATGTGATGGTGCTGACCCGCAACGAGCACTGCGTGCATGAGCGCAAGGGGCTGTACCGCGAGGTGAGCGTTTCCGCCTCCGGGCAGATGGGCCTGGTGGTGTCCGCTGATATCGACCTGCGTCTGTTTCTCGGTGGCTGGGCCAGCGTGTTCGCTGTCGCCGAGGAGACCGCCAAGGGTACCCAGCGCAGCATCCAGGTGTTCGACCAACAGGGTGTTGCCGTGCACAAGGTGTACCTGACCGAGCGTAGTGAGCTGGACGCCTGGCAACCGCTGATCGAGCGCTTCGCCGGCGAGCAGAGCGCCGAGCTGCAATTGCTGCCACCGTCCGCCGCACCAGCGCGCAAGGCCGATGCCGATATCGACACTCAGGCGCTGCGTGAGGGTTGGGCGACGCTGCAGGACACCCATCATTTCTTCGCCCTGCTGAAAAAACATCAGGTGGCCCGTACCCAGGCGTTGCGCCTGGCGGGCGAGCAATGGGCGCAGCCGCTGGCGACCTCCGAACTGACGGTGCTGATGGAGCAGGCGGCTGCCCGTGAAGTGCCGATCATGGTGTTTGTCGGTAATCGCCACTGCATCCAGATTCACACCGGTGCGGTGAACAACCTGCGCTGGATGGACAGTTGGTTCAACGTGCTCGACCCCGACTTCAACCTGCACCTGCAGACCCGCGGCGTGGTCGAGCTGTGGCGTGTGCGCAAGCCCAGTGTCGACGGCGTGATCACCAGCCTGGAGGCCTTCGACGCAGACGGCGAGCTGGTGGTCCAGCTGTTCGGCGCGCGCAAGCCCGGCATGGCCGAGCGTGACGACTGGCGCGAGCTGGCCGAGTCGCTGCCGGTGCTGGCCTGATCCCTGCCGGTTCCCCCGCAGGGGCCGGTCGATGTCACGTTCGAGGAGTCGAGACCATGCGTCTTGCGAATATCCTGGGCGGCCTGGCGGCCGTCCTGCTGTTTCCCAATCTGGCGCTGGCTGACGAGCCATTGCCGCAGCGCTGGGTAAGCTCCGGCGGAGCCCTGAGCGAGTGGGTGGTGTTGCTGGGCGGTGAATACAAGCTGGTGGGCGTCGATACCACCAGTCGGCATCCGGCGTCACTGAGCAAACTGCCCAGCGTCGGTTATCAGCGTCAACTGGCGGCGGAGGGCATTCTCGCCCTGCGCCCTGATCTGCTGCTTGGCAGCGAGGAAATGGGCCCGCCGCCGGTGCTCGAGCAACTGGCGGCGGCTGGCGTGCGCATCGAGCGTCTCAGCGCGCAGGCCGAGCTGGACACCCTGCAGGCCAACCTGCAGCGCCTGGGGCACCTGCTCGGTGATGAAGCGGTGGCGCAACGCGCCTTTGCCGATTACCAGGCGCGTCTGCAGACCCAGCAGCAGTGGGTCGAACAGGCCCAGCGCAGCCAGGAGGCACCCGGTGTACTGTTGTTGCTCGGGCATGCCGGTGGCAGCCCGCTGGTGGGTGGCACCGATACTGCGGCCGACTGGCTGATCAGCCGCGCCGGTGGGCGCAACCTGGCCAGCCACACTGGCTATAAGGCGTTGTCCAGCGAAGCGCTGCTGGCGCTTGATCCTCAGGTCGTGGTGGTGGCTGATCGCGCCCTGGAAGGCGATGCCGCGAGGCAGGCCCTGCTGCAGCAGAACCCGGCCCTGGCCGCTACCCGCGCGGCGCGCGAGGGACGTTTGCTGGCGCTCGACCCGACCCTGCTGGTTGGCGGCCTTGGGCCGCGCGTACCGGATGGGCTGGCGATGCTCGCCGCAGGCTTTTATCCTGCCAGCCAACCCCTGACTGCTGAAGCCAAACGCGAGCCATGACCTCACCTTTTTCGACGCGCCCTTTGTTCATTGCACTGGGCTTGTTGCTCGTGCTCGCATTGTGGCTTTCGCTGGCGCTCGGGCCGGTCAGCCTGCCTCTGGGGGATACCCTGAGTGCTACGCTGCGTCTGCTGGGCCTGCCGGTTACTGAGGATGCATCGGTGCAGCAGGCGGAACTGATCCTGTCGCAGATTCGCATGCCGCGCACCTTGCTTGGCCTGGCGGTTGGCATGGTGCTGGCGCTGTGCGGTGTGGCGATGCAGGGCCTGTTTCGCAACCCTTTGGCCGACCCCGGCCTGGTCGGCGTCTCTAGCGGCGCGGCACTGGGCGCCGCGGTGGCCATCGTCGGTGGCGCTGCTCTCGGCGGTTTACCCGAAGCCTTCGCGCCCTATTTGTTGTCGGTCTGCGCCTTCGTTGGCGGCTTGCTGGTGACAGCGCTGGTCTATCGCCTGGGCCGGCGTGACGGGCAGACCAATGTGGCGACCATGCTGCTGGCCGGGATTGCCTTGACTGCACTGGCTGGTGCGGCCATCGGCCTGTTCACCTACCTGGCGGACGATGCGACCCTGCGTACCCTGACGTTCTGGAACCTGGGCAGCCTCAATGGCGCCAGCTATGCGCGGCTCTGGCCGCTGTTGCTGGCCACGCTGGCCGTGGCGGCATGGCTGCCGCGGCGAGCGCGGGCGTTGAATGCCCTGCTGCTCGGTGAGTCGGAGGCACGCCACCTCGGTTTCGATGTCGAGCGGCTCAAGCGCGAGCTGGTGTTCTGCACCGCGCTGGGTGTCGGCGCAGCGGTGGCCGCCGCCGGCCTGATCGGCTTCATCGGTCTGGTGGTGCCGCACCTGATGCGTCTGCTGGTCGGCCCCGATCATCGCCTGTTGTTGCCGGCATCCGCGCTCGCCGGGGCGAGCCTGTTGCTGCTGGCCGATCTGGTCGCGCGTCTGGCGCTGGCGCCGGCCGAGTTGCCGATCGGTATCGTCACGGCGCTGATCGGCGCGCCGTTCTTCCTCTATCTGCTGGTGCGGGGGCGAAGCTGATGCTGCGGGTCGAACAGCTGGAAATTCGCCGCGGGCAGCAGGTGGTGCTCAGTGGCATCGACCTGCAGCTGCGCCCGGGCGAAGTACTGGGCGTGCTGGGGCCGAACGGTGCGGGCAAGAGCACTCTGTTGGCAGCGATGACTGGCGAGCTGCCGGCCAGTGCCGGGCAGGTGACGCTGGATCAGCGTGCGCTCGATGATTGGTCCGGGCCGCAGCGGGCACGGCGCCTGGCCGTACTGCCACAGAGTTCGAGCCTGAATTTCGCCTTCCGCGTCGAGGAAGTGGTCGCCATGGGGCGCCTGCCGCATGACAGCGGGCGCGTGCGCGATGCGCAGATCATCAAGGAGGCGCTGCATGCGGCCGACGCCGCTCACCTGACGGGGCGCAGCTACCTGGCCCTGTCTGGCGGCGAGCGTCAGCGCGTGCACCTGGCGCGGGTGCTGGCGCAGTTGTGGCCGGGTGGTGAGGGGCAGATTCTGCTGCTCGACGAGCCGACCTCAATGCTCGATCCGCTGCATCAGCACACCTGCCTGCAGGCGGTTCGCCGTCTGGCCGAATCCGGTGCGGCCGTGCTGGTGATCCTCCACGACCTGAATCTGGCTGCACGCTATTGTGATCGCCTGCTGTTGCTGGAAGAGGGCAGGGCGCATGCGCTGGGCACGCCTGCCGAGGTATTGCGCGCCGAGCCTCTGCAGGCCGTGTTCGGTCTGGAAGTGCTGGTGCAGACTCATCCCGAACGCGGTCATCCATTGATCGTCGCACGCTGAATGCTGGAGCCCTCGATGCGAGTCGTACTGCTGAGCTGTCTGATGCTGCTGGCTGCCTGTCAGAGCCGAGATGCCTTGCCACCACCGGCACCGCTCGCCCCGATGGGGCGTGAGCATGCCGATCTGGGTCGTATCGTCGATTTGGCAAGCGGGCAGTCGATCAGCCCCGAGCAACTGCTGGAGCGCCTGGCGCGAGCCGAGCGGGTATTGGTCGGCGAGCGGCACGACAATCCCGATCATCATGCCTTGCAGCTCTGGCTGTCACGCGAGCTGGCCAGGACCCGGCCGCAGGGGAGCGTGCTGATGGAGATGCTCAACCCGGGTCAGCAAGGCAAGGTCGAGCTGGCTCAGGTGGCGGCACGTGCGGGCCGGACGCCTGGCGATCCATTCGACGCCCTGGGCTGGCAGCCGGGCTGGGACTGGTCGCTTTACGGGCCGCTGGTGCTGCATCAACTGCGGCAGCCATACCCCTTGCTTGCGGCCAACCTGGACCGCGCCGAGATCATGCAGATCTATCGCCAGCGCCCGGCGCTGGAAGGCGAGCGTTCCAGCGCCGCCGACGTACAGGCGCGCCTGCTGGACGACATCCGCGAATCGCACTGCGGCCTGCTACCGGACAGCCAGTTGCCGGCGATGCTCGCCGTACAGCAACAGCGCGACCGACGCATGGCCGAGGTGTTACTGGCGGCCCCGCAACCAGCCATGTTGCTGGCCGGCGCCTTTCACGTGCGCAAGGATCTTGGCGTACCGCTGCATCTGGCCGATCTGGGGGCGCAGACGGGCAATAGTGTGCTGATATTGGCCGAGGTCGGCCGTGAGGTAGACGCGTCCATGGCGGACTACGTCTGGTTCACCGCTGCGCAACCTGTGCAGGATCACTGCGCCAAACTGCGACCCTAGCCGCCTTTCGCGCATGGGCTGCGCGGTATCCTCGGCGCTTTGCCGCTCTGGAGCCAGCCCTATGTCCACAGATGTTTGCGACCTGCTGCAACGCTATTTCAACGCCCTCAATGATCGGGATATCCGCGCTTGCCTGTTGCTGGTCAGCGACGAGCTGATTGTGGAGCCCAATCAAGGCTTCGCCGAGCACGGGCGTGACGCCTTCGCAACCTTCCTTGAGCGGCAACAGCACTGTTATCGTGAAACGCTCGAACCATTGGTGATCCTGGCCGAGCCACATGGGCAGCACGCGGCCTGCGAGTACCGCGTCAACGGCGAGTACCTGGCGACCGACGAGGGGCTGCCGGAGGCCTGTGGGCAGCGTTATGAAATGCGCGTTGGGGCTTTCTTCGAAATACAGCAGGGGCTGATCTCACGTATCAGCCTGCATTTCAATCTACCGGACTGGCTGGCGCAGATAGACGACTAAAGCGGCGGCGCGCCCTTCAAACAGGCAAAAAAAACCCGGCAAGAGCCGGGTTAATAACCGTGATTAGCCTGATGAGGAGATAATCTGAAGAGTCCGACTGAAAGGGTCTCTTTAGCTTATCGGCCGATCTCGCGATCAGTTGATGTAATAATAACAATTCTCATTTCATGGTCAACACCTTTTTGAGAATTTTTCTCATGGAGTTGCCGGGCGTTTGAACAGGCAAAAAAAACCCGGCAAGAGCCGGGTTAATAACCGTGATTAGCCTGATGAGGAGATAATCTGAAGAGTCCGACTGAAAGGGTCTCTTTAGCTTATCGGCTGATCTCGCGACCAGTTGATGTAATAATAACTATTCTCATTTTCATGTCAACGACCATTGAGCGCTTTTCTCAAAAAGATTGCCGGCCTTAGAAATGCAAAACCCCGGCACTTGCCGGGGTTCGTTGATGCGGGAGAAGTGACTCAGGACTCCCCTGGCAGGCGCAGTTGAGTGACTTCTTTGTTCAGCAGGTCGATGCGCCGCGCCATGCTCTCGATCAGGCTGTGCGCGATACGCGGGTTGCTTTGCATCAGGCTGAGGAATTGCTCCTTGGGAATCACCATCACCGTACAGGGTTCGCTGGCGACTACCGTGGCGCTACGTTTCTCGCGGGTGAAGACGGCCATGGCACCGAAGATCTCGTCCTTCTGCACGTCGCCGACCTTCTGGCCGTCGACGTAAGCCTCGGCGTGACCTTCGATGATGATGAACACGTGGTCGGCTTCGTCACCCTGATGGATCAGCTCCTCGCCGGCAGCGAAATGCTGAAAACCGGTCGCCGGACGAATCTCGGGTTGTTTCAGGCGTGCCAGCGCATCGGAAAGCAGGGCGGTGTGGCCGATCAGGTACTGAATGAACTGTTCCTGGCGCTGCTCGCTGGCATAGATGTGCTGGAACACCTCACTGCGCGAGTAGGGAACCAGGCTGATGGGTTCTTCGCTGCTGTAACGGCAGGAGGGCAGGTCGATGCCCTGGCGCAGACCGACCAGATCGCCTTCCTGCAAATAGAAAAGCGGG
The DNA here is from genome assembly GCF_016008875.1 of Ectopseudomonas mendocina. GTDB lineage: Bacteria > Pseudomonadota > Gammaproteobacteria > Pseudomonadales > Pseudomonadaceae > Aquipseudomonas. The sequence continues at coordinate 14,111 of NZ_JADTQG010000025.1, read as the reverse complement.
CGCTCGTCGACCAGCGCATGCAGCAGGCCGTTCTCAATGACGAACAGCTGGTTGCCAGGCAGTACCTGAGCCAGATCGTCAACGCGCTCCAGACGCAGCGGCTCGCCCGCGGGTTGCAGCCCTTCCAGCAACTGAGTGGGGATGCTCTGCAGGCGGTTGATCAACTGATCGGCGTAGGCCGGTTGCTCCCCGAGTAAATACATAACCGTAATTCCTTGAACTGGCTGGGCTGGCTGACCGCACGAAGGTCCCTGAAACAATAGGCTGCGCGGCTCGCCGAGTAAATCATCTTGCGCTGGTGTTGTGAGCTAGCTCTTGTTGTGACCTTGGGCTGCGTCCAGCTGGCCGTTCAATTCAGCCTTGTGTGCCGGGGGCAGTTCACTCCAGTGCACGTTGAGCAGCGCTCCCTCGATGGCGTAGAGCAGAACCTTGGAAGCGCGAAAACCGCGTGCCTTGACCGCCCGGTAGGCGCCGACAGCGCCGTAGCGACGTAGGTCGTTGGCGCTATGTATGCCGACGGCGTGCAGCCATTGCGCCGAGGTCTTGCCCAGGTTCTTCAGATGTTGCAGTTCGTCGTTCATCGGGCCTCCTTGCGTGCGGGTGACGGGGTCACGGTGGCGCGCCTGCCGAAAAGTGTAGCGGCCAATTGCCTGGTGTCTCAGTTGGTTCGGCGCTACTTGGTGCGATAACGCAGGCGGGTGCCGAAATTCACCGACATGAGGATCTCGTCCGCGGTCAGCTCGGCAGGAAAATAGGCGCCGGAAATCTGTGCATGAGCCAGACTGGCGCCTTCTATCCGGGCATTACGGAGGTCCAGGCCGCGCAGATCGGCTCCACGAAAATAGGCGTCGGTGAAATTGACGGCGTCGGTGTCCATGGTGCGCAGGTCGAGCCCGCGGAAGTCACCGCCGGAAAGATCGACCTCGACCCCCTTCGGCCTCTGCTCGTTGAAGCCTTTCACATCGTCATTGCGCAGGAGTTGGTAGAGCGGATGATCAAGCTGACGTGGCTGGCTCATGGCAGATACCGGTGATGGTTTCACCGGCAGTATAGAAGCCCTGCCGGGGTTTGCCCGGCAGGGGAGCCGACTGCTCGCGGGGCTCTCAGATGCCCGGCAGGCGCTGGCGAATGCGCTCCACCAGGCTGTCCAGGCTGGCGCTGTCATGTGTATCGACGCGCTTGCTGTGGATCTGCTCGTCGGCGTCGAGCGGGTCGCGGTTGGCCTGCTGATTCTGGATCACCTCCAGCGTCGCATCCGATGGGTCCCTGCCTTCGCTCTGGCGCTGCTCCAGCCAACTGGCGATGACCGCTTCCGGCGCATGGCAGTCGAGGATCAGCAGGGGCGCGCCGGTCTCTTCAGCGACTTCGCTGGCCGCCTGGCGTTGCGCGGCCTTCAGGTAGGTCGCGTCGATCACCACCGGGAAGCCGGCCTGGAGGACCTCGCGAGCCAGTTGATGCAGGCGCTGATAGGTCGCCTGGCTGGCGTCGGCACTGTAGATGCCGGCACTCAGCTGATCCTTGGTCGCTGCGCTCTGCTCGCCGAACAGGCGCTTGCGTTCGATGTCGGAACGCAGGCGAATGGTGCCCAGTGCTTCCACCAGGCGCAGGGCGACGTGGCTCTTGCCGACTGCCGAGACGCCATGGGTGATGGCCAAAAAAGGCGTCGGAATGGCGCTGTAGCTCTCTGCCAGTGCGGCATAGCCGCGGTACTGGCGCAGAATCACTGCGCGCTGCACCGAGTCCTGTTCCTGACCCAGGCGGAACAGTGCGACCTTGCCACGGACCATGGCGCGGTAGGCCTTGTAGAAATTCAGCAGCTGCAGGGCTGCATAATCGCCGGTGCGCTCCAGCCAGCCGCTGATGAAACGGCGTGCCAGGCACTTCAGACCACGATCCTCGAGGTCCATGGCCAGGAAGGCGATGTCTGCGGTGACGTCAGTCAGGCGGAAGGGCTCGTTGAACTCGATGCAGTCGAACAGCACCACCTTGCCGTCGATCTGCGCGGCATTACCCAGATGGATATCGCCGTGGCACTCACGAATGAAGCCTTGCGCCTTGCGCGCGGTCAGCAGCGGCTGCAGGCGTTCGTAGCTGGACTGGGCCCAGGCTTCGAGGGCGTCGAGTTGTAGCAGGTCCGCCTGCTCGCTGAGCATGGGGCGGATCTGGTCGAAGTTCTGCTGCACCGGAACCATCACCGCCTCTGCACTACCCAGCGAGTGTTCCTGCGGCACCTGTGGTGCGTTCAGGTGGAAGGTGGCGATCTGTTCGGCCAGTGCATCGATATGGGCGTCGTTCAGCTCGCCGCGGGCCTGGATGGCGCTGAGCAGTTGCTCCTGTGGAAACTGGCGCATTTTCAGGGCGTATTCGATGGGCGGTGTGCTGCCGTCGAGGCTGGGAGCGTCTTCATTGCCACCGATGGGCAGCACCTGCAGATACAGATCCTCGGTCAGGCGCTGGTTGAGGCGCAGCTCTTCTTCGCAGAAATGCCGGCGCGCGTCGAGGTCGGTAAAATCGAGGAAGCCAAAATTCACCGGCTTTTTAATCTTGTAGGCGTAGGGGCCAGTGAGCAAAACCCAGGAAATGTGGGTCTCAATCACCTGAAACCCCTCCACAGGATGCGGATACAGGGCCGGGTTCTGCAATGCGGCAATCAGGGCTTGGCTCACGTTCGGTCCTTGTTCTAGACGCTGTTCGAGCTGGGCATTATGGCCGCTGTGAGCTGCTCTGCAAACCATCCGGGCGGGCGCTGCTGGCCCCTTTGTAAAGTGCGTATAATCCCGCCATGACTCGAAAACGTTCCCCCCGCTCAAAGAAAAAATCCCGTTCGGCCGGTATGCGCCCATGGCTCGCCTGGGGCCTCAAGCTCGGCCTTGTCGGCCTGGTGATCCTTGCCGGTTTCGCCGTTTACCTCGATGCCGTGGTGCAGGAGAAATTCTCCGGCAAGCGCTGGACCGTGCCGGCGAAGGTCTATGCCAGGCCGCTCGAACTCTTCGTTGGCCAGAAGTTGGCCAAGGATGACTTCCTGCGCGAGCTGGACGCCCTGGGCTACCGCCGCGAGAGTGTCGCCAACGGGCCGGGCGCGGTATCGGTGGCCGGCAATAACATCGAGTTACACAGTCGCGGCTTCCAGTTCTACGAGGGCGCGGAGCCGTCGCAGAAGGTGCGTGTGCGCTTTTCTGGCGATTATGTCGCCGGGCTGAATCAGGCCGACGGCAGCAACCTGGCGGTGGCGCGGCTGGAGCCGCTGCTGATCGGCGGGCTTTACCCGGCGCATCAGGAGGATCGCATCCTGATCAAGCTGGATCAGGTTCCGGCCTACCTGGTCGACGCGCTGGTGGCGGTCGAGGACCGCGACTATTTCGACCATTTCGGCGTGTCGCCCAAGGGCATCGCCCGGGCAATGTGGATCAACGCCACGTCGGGACGTCTGGTACAGGGCGGCAGCACCCTGACCCAGCAGTTGGTGAAGAACTTCTACCTGACCAACGAGCGCACTTTGGCGCGTAAAGCCACCGAGGCGATGATGGCGGTGCTGCTGGAGCTGCACTACGACAAGCGCGAGATCCTCGAGGCCTACATGAACGAGGTGTTCCTCGGCCAGGATGGTCAGCGCGCGGTGCATGGTTTCGGCCTGGCCAGTCAGTACTTCTTCAGTCAGCCGGTTGCCGAGCTGAAACTCGAGCAGGTCGCGCTGCTGGTAGGCATGGTCAAGGGGCCGACCTATTTCAACCCGCGGCGCAACCCCGAGCGCGCGTTGACGCGCCGTAATCTGGTGATCGATCTGCTCGCCGAGCACGGCTCGATCACCCCCGAAGAGGCGGCAGCGGCCAAGCAGAAGCCGCTGGGCGTGACCTCGCGTGGCAGCATGGCCGACAGCTCGTTCCCGGCATTCCTCGATCTGGTCAAGCGTCAGCTGCGCGAGGATTACCGCGAGCAGGATCTGACCGAGGAGGGCCTGCGCATCTTCACCAGCTTCGATCCGATCCTGCAGCTCAAGGCTGAAGAGGCGTTGGCCGAGACGCTCAAGCGCCTGGCTGGACGCAAGGGTGTGGACGAAGTGCAGGCAGGCATGGTGGTGACCAACCCCGAGACGGGTGAAATCCAGGCCATGATCGGCAGCCGCCAGCCGCGTTTCGCCGGTTTCAACCGGGCACTGGACGCGGTGCGGCCGATTGGCTCGCTGATCAAACCGGCGATTTATCTGTCGGCACTGGAGCGCCCGAGCCAGTACACCCTGACCAGCTGGCTGGAGGACGAGCCCTTCTCCATCAAGGGCCAGGACGGCCAGGTCTGGACGCCGCAGAACTACGATCGCAAGGCCCATGGCACGATTTACCTGTACCAGGGGCTGGCGCAGTCCTACAACCTGTCCACCGCCAAGCTCGGTCTGGAAGTCGGCGTACCCAACGTGCTCAAGACTCTCGAGCGACTGGGCGTCGAGCGCAAGTGGCCGGCCTATCCGTCGATGCTGCTCGGCGCCGGTGCGCTGACCCCGATGGAAGTGGCGGGCATGTACCAGACCCTGGCCAATGGCGGTTTCAACACGCCGTTGCGCGGTATTCGCAGCGTGCTCACCGCCGATGGCGAGCCACTCGGGCGCTATCCGTTCCAGATTCAGCAGCGCTTCGATCCGGGGGCCATCTACCTGGTGCAGAACGCCATGCAGCGCACCATGCGCGAAGGCACGGGGCGTTCGGTTTACAGTCAACTGCCCAGCTCGCTGAATCTGGCCGGCAAGACCGGCACCAGTAACGACTCGCGCGACAGCTGGTTCGCCGGCTTCAGCCAGGATCTGCTGTCGGTGGTGTGGCTGGGGCGCGACGATAACGGTCCGACCCCGCTGACGGGTGCAACCGGCGCGTTGCAGGTCTGGACCGGTTTCATGCGCAAGGCCGACCCGTTGCCGCTGGACATGCCGATGCCGGACAACGTCACCCAGGCCTGGGTCGATCGGCAGACGGGGCTGGGCTCGGCATCGGGCTGCCCGAATGCGGTGCAGATGCCTTATATTCGCGGCAGCGAACCTGCCGCGGGCTCCGCTTGCGGTATCCAGGCTCCGGTCGATTCGGTGATGGACTGGGTGCGGGGCTGGTTGGAATAACGGCCGAGTCGAGTGACTCGGTGTTACCTGAAGAGGATTGGATGTGAACAAGAAGTGGCTTGCCACGATGCTGGCAACGGCGGTCCTGAGTGGTTGCAGTACGGTGCCGCAAGGCTCGATTCCGGTGGTCGATGCTGGCGCTCCGCTGTCTTCGGGCGGCTCTGGCCAACCGACCAGCCAGGGCCCGGCAGCTACGCCGCAGCGTATCGAGGAAGATTCCGGAGTGGTGGTGATGGTGCCGCAGGGCGCGGTCTCGACGCCCTTGCAAACCGACTCGCAGCCGATCACCTCCAGTGGCGGCCTGACCTTCGATCAGCCCGTGAGCAGCCAGCCCTCGACACCGAGTCAGGACGATTTCGGCTCCTCGGCGCCGACCCAGCCCAGCGGCATTCCCAGCGGCGGAGGCCTGGCGGCCGACGAGCAACTCGATGGGCCGGTTCTCGCGTTGTTGACCACCGCGCAACAGCAGCAGGGCGGTGGCGATCTCAATGGTGCAGCCTCCAGTCTCGAACGTGCCCAGCGCATCGCGCCGCGTGAGCCGCAGGTGCTTTACCGTCTTGCCGAAGTGCGGCTGGCCCAGGGCGATGCGGCTCAGGCCGAGCAGTTCGCCCGTCGTGGTCTGACCTATGCCAATGGCCGTCCGGCGCTGCAAGCCAGCCTGTGGGACCTGATCGCTCAGGCGCGTGAGCGTCAGGGAGATTCCGCTGGCGCGGCTCAGGCCCGCGAGCGTGCCCGGGTCAATCTCTGATGGATGCGCGTGTGGAGGCATTGGCCGAGCACCTGCTGCTGATCGAACGCGAGCTGCGTGTGCGGGGATGGTGGCAGGAGCAAGCGCCGAGCGCTGAGGCCCTGGCCAGTGTGGAACCGTTCTGCGTCGATACGCTGACGTTCGAACAATGGCTGCAGTGGATTTTCCTGCCGCGGATGAAGGTGCTGCTGGAAAGCGGTGCCGCCTTGCCCTCGGTATCGGGCATTCAGGCGATGGCGGAGATGGTCTATCAGCAGCAGCCGGGCGTTGCGCGCCGGCTGCTCGAGCTGCTTGGCGAGTTCGATCGCCTGCTTACGCGCACGCCTTGAGAGCGTGCGCAAATTGCCTCACTGGCAGTTGTCTACGATGGACTTCTTCAGCTCGGTGATGCGCTCCTGTCGTTCATCTTCGCCGATCCTGCGCACCTCTCCACCTTCCTCGATCCTGACCCGAGGATTGTTCTCCAGCTGAGCCAGGTTGGTACGCGCAGCGTCGCAGTACTGCTTGCGCTCGGCCTCCTGCTTCGCCACGTCCTCCTTGACCTTCTTGTCGATAGCCGCCTGCTCGGGGTCGAGCTGTTCCTCGACGCTGGGCGCAGGTGCGCTTGGCTCTGAGCGGGGTGGCGGCGTCGCGGTATTGATGGTGGTGGCCGGTTGGCCTTGCGGGGGTTGCGCGCCGAAGTGGGTCACGCCTTTGTCATCCACCCACTTGTAAATCTGGCTGGCCATGGCGGTTGTGCTCAACGCGAGCATCAGGGTGCCAGTGAGGATCATGTGGCGCATGCTGTTTCCTTTATCGAGAGCTGCAGTGCTGTGGTTACTATAACCAAAAGCCGGCAATCTTCATCCTGCGCTGCGTCACAGCGCCAAGTCGAAGAATAGGTTACACGCCGCTTGACTTGCCCTCGCCGAACCCGAACAATCCAGCCTTCCCCCGTAGTGGAGTCCGCCGCAAGCGTCCTTCAGCTCGGGGAAAAGAGGCGCTACCCGCGCCGAACCGTGACACCCGCTACGCGTTACCTCGCGCTGGGAGGGCCAGCCCCGCAAGACCATGGGCTGCTCCGTTACTCGTCAAGCTGATGTTCTGAATCCACGATCACCATCGTGCATGTCCGCTGACAGTAAGAACCTACTTAGGGCTACCCGTTGCGGGTGGCACACTGGCGTTCAAGAGGTGAACAACGTGGAGCTTTTATCTGGCGCTGAAATGGTCGTCCGCTTCCTGCGTGACGAAGGCGTTAAGCACATCTACGGGTACCCTGGTGGTGCTCTCCTGCATATTTACGATGCCCTGTTCAAAGAACCGGAAGTGACCCACATTCTGGTGCGTCATGAACAGGCAGCGACCCATATGGCTGACGGCTACGCCCGCGCCACCGGCAAGGCCGGTGTGGTGCTGGTGACTTCCGGCCCAGGCGCGACCAATGCCATTACCGGCATTGCCACTGCCTACATGGATTCCATTCCGATGGTGGTGATCTCCGGCCAGGTGCCGAGCGCCATGGTCGGTACCGATGCCTTCCAGGAAACCGACATGGTCGGTATTTCCCGTCCGATCGTGAAGCACAGCTTCATCATCAAGCACCCGTCGGAAATCCCCGAAGTGCTGAAGAAGGCCTTCTATCTCGCCGAGTCCGGCCGTCCAGGCCCGGTCGTGGTCGATATCCCCAAAGACATGGGCGATCCGACCCAGAAGTTCGAATACGTCTATCCGAAGAAGGTCAAGCTGCGCTCCTACAGCCCGGCGGTGCGTGGCCACTCCGGCCAGATCCGCAAGGCTGCCGAGATGCTCCTGGCTGCCAAGCGTCCGGTGATGTACGCCGGCGGTGGCGTGATCATGGGCGGCGCCTCCGCTGCGCTGACCGAGCTGGCGCAGATGCTCAACCTGCCAGTGACCAATACCCTGATGGGGCTTGGTGGCTACCCGGGTACCGACCGCCAGTTCGTCGGCATGCTCGGTATGCACGGCAGCTACACCGCCAACCTGGCCATGCACCATGCCGACGTGATCCTGGCTGTCGGTGCGCGCTTCGATGACCGTGTGATCAACGGCGCGGCCAAGTTCTGCCCGAACGCCAAGATCATTCATATCGACATCGACCCGGCTTCGATTTCCAAGACCATCAAGGCCGACATTCCAATCGTTGGCCCGGTGGACAGTGTGCTGACCGAGATGGTCGCCATTCTCAAGGAAATCGGCGAAACCCCGAACAAGGACACCGTCGCCAGCTGGTGGAAGCAGATCGACGAGTGGCGTGGCAATGGTCGCCTGTTCCCGTACAACGAGGGCGACGGTTCGATCATCAAGCCGCAGACCGTGATCGAAACCCTGTGCGACGTGACCAGGGGCGACGCCTACGTTACCTCCGATGTCGGTCAGCACCAGATGTTCGCCGCGCAGTATTACCGCTTCAACAAACCCAATCGCTGGATCAACTCCGGCGGCCTGGGCACCATGGGCTTCGGTTTCCCGGCTGCGATGGGCATCAAGCTGAACTTCCCGGATGCCGATGTGGCGTGCGTCACCGGTGAGGGCAGCATCCAGATGAACATCCAGGAGCTGTCGACCTGCCTGCAGTACGACCTGCCGGTGAAGATCGTCAACCTGAACAACGGTGCGCTCGGCATGGTCCGCCAGTGGCAGGACATGCAGTACAGCAGCCGTTATTCGCACTCCTACATGGAGTCGCTGCCGGACTTCGTCAAACTGGCCGAGGCCTATGGCCATGTCGGCATGCGCATCACTTCGCTGAAGGACCTCAAGCCCAAGCTGGAGGAAGCCTTCGCCCTGAAGAATCGCCTGGTGTTCCTCGACATCGCGGTGGATTCCAGCGAGCACGTCTATCCGATGCAGATCAGAGACGGTGCGATGCGTGACATGTGGCTGAGCAAGACGGAGCGGACCTGAGATGCGACACATCATTTCCCTGCTGCTGGAAAACGAACCGGGTGCGCTGTCCCGTGTGGTCGGCCTGTTCTCCCAGCGTAACTACAACATCGAGAGCCTCACCGTTGCGCCAACCGAGGACCCGACGCTGTCGCGCCTGACCCTCACCACCGTTGGCCACGACGAGGTGATCGAGCAGATCACCAAGAACCTCAACAAGCTGGTCGAGGTGGTCAAGCTGGTCAACCTGTCGGAAAGCGCCCACATCGAGCGCGAACTGATGCTGGTGAAGATCAAGGCCACCGGCGCCCAGCGCGCCGAGGTCAAGCGTACGACCGACATCTTCCGCGGCCAGATCGTGGATGTGACCAGCAGCGTCTACACCGTGCAGCTGACTGGCACCAGTGACAAGCTCGACAGTTTCATTCAGGCCATCGGCACCGCGTCGATCCTGGAAACCGTACGCAGTGGCGTCACCGGCGTCGCCCGCGGCGACAAGGTACTGAGTATCTGATCGATCGCTGTGGTAACGCAGAGCCCCGCCTGGTGCGGGGCTTTTTATTGCCTGAATTCAGCGCTGGCGATTCCAGAAGGCGGCGATCAGCGGGTCCTTGAGGCGTTTTTCCAGCGCGAACAGGCCAATATCGTAGGCGGTGAGGGGGGGCTGGATGTCATAGATACGAATGCGTGCCGCCAGCGGGCTGTTGTCCAACACGATCTGCGGCACCACGCCGATGCCGAAGCCCAGACTGACCATGCTGACAATCGCCTCGTTGCCGCTTACCTGGGCATAGATGTGCGGCTTGATGTTGTGGCTTTTCAACCAGCGATCGGTGCGCGTCCGTGCCAGACCTTCTTCCGAGAGGATCATCGGCACATCCTTCCAGTTCTCGGCATTCGGATGCTTAAGCTGTTCCTCATTCAATAGCTGTGGGGCTTGCGGGCCGATAAAGCGCAGTTCCGAACGGGTGATCGATTGAAACTCCACGCCTGCCGGCAAGTTGTCCGGCCGCGCGCCGATGGCCAGATCCTCCATGCCCTGCTGCACGCGCTCGACAGCTGTGGCCGGGTCACCGGTGTGCAGCTTCATCTCGATGCGCGGGTAGTCCTGGCGGAAGCTGCTGAGGATGTCATAGAGGAAGCTGTAACTCGCCGTGACCGAGCAGTACAGCGACAGCTCACCATGCAGATTCAGCTGGTCCTGCATGAAGGTCTGGCGAATCGCCTGCCAGCCGTTCATGACCTCGCTCGCATACTCGCGAAACTGCTGGCCTTCGCGGGTCAGGCGCACCGAGCGGTTGTCGCGCACGAACAGGGCGGCGCCCAGTTCATCCTCGAGTTGCTTGATGCTGCGGCTGAGCGCGGAAGGGCTGACATGCTGCTCGCGGCTGGTTCGGCCGAAGTGCAGGTTGTCTGCCAGGGAAAGAAAAAGCCTCAGGGAATGGCTGTCCATTTGCGTTTCATATATCGGCATGCTGTGTTGCAAATATATCATTTTACGCAATGAGGTGGATCACTTAAGGTGGCTTCGTCGCGGTGCCTCGCACCCCATCCCTTTCGATTCAGAAGAGCCAAGAACATGAAAGTTTATTACGACAAAGATTGCGACCTTTCCATCATCCAGGGCAAGAAAGTCGCCATCATCGGTTACGGCTCGCAGGGCCACGCTCAGGCCTGCAACCTGAAAGATTCGGGCGTGGACGTCACCGTCGGCCTGCGTAAAGGCTCCGCGACCGTTGCCAAGGCTGAAGCGCACGGCCTGAAGGTTGCCGATGTGGCTTCTGCCGTCGCAGCTGCCGATCTGGTCATGATCCTGACCCCGGACGAGTTCCAGGGCCAGCTGTACAAGAACGAAATCGAACCGAACATCAAGAAGGGCGCGACCCTGGCCTTCTCCCACGGTTTCGCCATTCACTACAACCAGGTCGTTCCGCGTGCCGACCTCGACGTGATCATGATCGCGCCGAAGGCCCCTGGCCACACCGTGCGCACCGAGTTCGTCAAAGGCGGCGGCATCCCTGACCTGATCGCCGTTTACCAGGACGCTTCGGGTAACGCCAAGAACGTCGCTCTGTCCTACGCCTCGGGCGTTGGCGGTGGCCGCACCGGCATCATCGAAACCACCTTCAAGGACGAGACCGAAACCGACCTGTTCGGCGAGCAGGCCGTTCTCTGCGGCGGTACCGTCGAGCTGGTCAAAGCCGGTTTCGAAACCCTGGTCGAAGCTGGCTACGCGCCGGAAATGGCCTACTTCGAGTGCCTGCACGAGCTGAAGCTAATCGTTGATCTCATGTACGAAGGCGGCATCGCCAACATGAACTACTCGATCTCCAACAACGCCGAATACGGCGAGTACGTGACCGGCCCGGAAGTGATCAACGCCGAATCCCGTCAGGCCATGCGTAACGCTCTGAAGCGCATTCAGGACGGCGAATACGCCAAGATGTTCATCAGCGAAGGCGCTACCGGCTACCCATCGATGACCGCCAAGCGTCGTAACAACGCTGCCCACGGTATCGAAGTCATCGGTGAGCAACTGCGTGCGATGATGCCGTGGATCGCTGCCAACAAGATCGTCGACAAGACCAAGAACTAAGGTCTACGACGTGCGAAAGAACGCGGCTTTATGCCGCGTTTTTTCGTTCTGGGGCGAGGCTTCTGGTATAAAGCCAGCTCATCGTGAGGCGAACTGAGTTCGGTTGCCCCGGTCGAAATTTGTCAAACCCGTTGCAAGGTGCTGTTCATGAGTGAAGGTCCCGAGGATCAAAAGCCGGCTGGCGACAATCTGGAAAGCCTGCTGCCGATCGACGAGCACGTAGAGGAAGTGCAGGACGAGGAAGGGCGCAAGGTACGTCATCGTGGTATCTACCTGCTGCCCAACCTGTTCACCACGGCCAACCTGTTCGCCGGTTTCTACTCCATCATCAATGCGATGAACGGTAACTTTTACGTTGCAGCCGCCGCCGTGTTCGTGGCCATGGTGCTCGATAGCCTCGATGGTCGTGTCGCGCGTCTGACCAATACGCAAAGTGCGTTTGGCGCCGAGTACGATTCGCTCTCCGATATGGTGGCCTTTGGCGTAGCGCCGGCTCTGCTCGCCTTCGAGTGGGCACTGGGCAGCATGGGCAAGGTGGGCTGGATGGTCGCCTTCATCTATGTCGCGGGTGCGGCGTTGCGTCTGGCCCGGTTCAATACGCAGATTGGCAGTGTCGACAAGCGCTATTTCATCGGCCTTGCCAGTCCGGCAGCGGCGGGTGTGGTCGCCGGTACGGTCTGGGCATTCAGCGATTTCGGCATCAAGGGCTCGAACATGGCTTTTGCCGTGGCGCTGCTGGTGGCTGCCGCAGGTTGCCTGATGGTCAGCAACATCAAGTACTACAGCTTCAAGGATCTGGACCTGAAAGGGCGTGTGCCGTTCGTGGCGATTCTGGCCGTGGTGCTGGTGTTTGCTGTGGTGTTCAGCGATCCGCCGCGTATCCTGCTGCTGATTTTCCTGGCCTATGCGGCTTCTGGTCCGATTCAGTACTTGCTGCAATTGCGCCGTCGCAAATCTGCCTGACCTTGTAATTTCTCCTGTGCTCCGTGGTCTACAGTTCGTTTCTCGAACTGTAGTCGCGGAGTCGCCATGCTCATCCGAGTTCCCCCCTCTTCTCGGGCTCTTGAGTCCGAAGTCACCCCAGAATCGGTTTACCTCTCTCGTCGCAAGCTGATGCAGGGCTCGCTGGCATTGGCGGCCATGGCTGCGATGCCAGGTTGGGCCAGCGCCGAGGTCCAGGGTGTCTACAGCGATGTCGAGCCCGCCAAGGCGCCTGGCTGGTTCGAAGAGAAGCTGGCGGCCACGCGCTGGCAAGCGATTACGGCCGAAGGTGAGGCCATCACGCCGTTCAGGGATGCGACGCACTACAACAACTTCTATGAGTTCGGCACAGGGAAGGGCGACCCGGCAGCCAATGCCGGCAAGTTGCAGGTCGAACCCTGGACGGTGATGGTCGATGGTGAGGTGGGCAAGCCGGGGCGCTACTCCATCGAGGATTTGATCAAGCCCCAAGCATTCGAAGAGCGCATCTACAGGCTGCGCTGTGTCGAAGCCTGGTCCATGGTCATTCCCTGGCTGGGATTCCCACTGGCTGATTTGCTCAAGCAGGTCGAACCCACTTCGTCAGCGCGCTATGTGCGCTTCGAGACGCTGGTCGATCGTGAGCGCATGCCGGGACAGCGCTCGGGGTTCTCTCTGATCGATTGGCCCTATGTCGAAGGTTTGCGCCTGGATGAGGCCATGCATCCATTGGCCTTCATGGCCGTCGGCATGTACGGGCATGTTCTGCCAAATCAGAACGGAGCCCCCCTGCGCCTGGTGGTGCCATGGAAGTATGGCTTCAAAAGCATCAAGTCAATCGTGCGGATCAGTCTGGTAGACGAAGCGCCCAAGACTACCTGGGAGCGTATCGCGCCGAACGAGTACGGTTTCTATGCCAACGTTAATCCGCAGGTGGACCATCCACGCTGGTCGCAGGCGACCGAGCGACGTCTGCCCAGCGGCTTGTTCAGCCCGAACGTGATCGATACGCGGATGTTCAACGGTTATGAGGAGGTTGCTGACCTCTACGCGGGTATGGATCTGGCGAGGTACTACTGATGCGCTACAGGTTATGGCGCGTCGGCGTGTTCCTGGCCGCATCGGTGCCACCGCTGTATTGGCTGTACTGCGCCGTCTTCAATCTCCTGGGACCTGATCCGGGCAAGGTGCTGGTCGATAACCTGGGGCTCGGCGCCCTGATCCTTCTCCTGATCACCCTAACCATGACGCCGCTGCAGCAACTAAGTCGTTGGGGCGGCTGGATAGCCGTGCGGCGTCAGTTGGGGCTGTGGTGCTTTGCCTACGCCGGCCTGCATCTATCTGGGTACGTACTGTTTATCGCCGGACTCCGGCTGGACTTGGTGCTGCGCGACCTTTCCGAGCGCCCCTACATCATCGTGGGGGCGCTGGCTTTTGTTGGGTTGCTGGCCCTGGCAGCTACCTCGAACCGCTTCAGCATCAGAAGGCTTGGGCGAAAATGGAAGGCTCTGCACCGCCTGGTCTACGTCATCCTGATGCTGGCCTTGCTGCATATGCTCTGGGTGGTACGTGCCGATCTGGGCGAGTGGCTCGCTTACGCGTTCATAGGCGGGGCACTATTGCTGGCGCGTCTCTCTGTAGTAGCGAGCGGGTTGCAGCGCGCCGGAAGCCTTTGGCGAGAAAATCCGAAGAAAGTTGAAATATAAGCTTGACGCGCATTCTGCTGGATGTAGAATGCGCGCCACTTCAGTGATGAAGCGCTTCAAAAACTTCTTGTTAATCAATAAGTTAAGTTGAATGAAGGGCTTGCAAAGCTGAAA
>NZ_JADTQG010000024.1 GCF_016008875.1 Ectopseudomonas mendocina | reverse complement strand
TCCACAAAAACGGCCTGGCGCGGCTTGCCTGCCGGACTGCCGGCTTGCGCGAACCCTGTGGGAGCGGTTTTGACCGCGAAGCTTTCCCACCCCGACTCGCGGACAAGTCCGCTCCCACAAAAACGGCCTGGCGCGGCTTGCCTTCCGGACTACCGGCTTGCGCGAACCTTGTGGGAGCGGTCTTGACCGCGAAGCTTTCTGCCCCGATCCGCGGACATGGACTCACCCACGCCGATGCACAAACGAAAACGCCGCGATTGCTTGATGCAATCGCGGCGTTTCCTGAAACCAGACGCGGCTTATTGAACGGTGGTCTCGCCGGCCTGCTGCATGCGCTGCAGCTCCTGGGCGTACAGTGCGTCGAAGTTCACCGGCGACAGCATCAGGGCCGGGAACGAGCCGCGGGTCACCAGGCTGTCCAGCGCTTCACGGGCGTACGGGAACAGGATATTCGGGCAGAAGGCGCCGAGGGTGTGGCTCATCGAGGCGGCGTCGAGACCCTTGATCAGGAAGATGCCGGCCTGCTGCACTTCAGCGATGAAGGCGACTTCTTCGCCGTTTTTCACGGTCACCGACAGGGTCAGCACCACCTCATGGAAGTCTCCTTCCAGGGCCTTCTGGCGGGTGTTGAGGTCCAGACCGACGCTCGGCGTCCACTCCTGACGGAAGATTTCCGGGCTCTTCGGCGCTTCGAAGGACAGGTCCTTGACGTAGATGCGCTGCAGGGAAAATTGCGGGCTCTGCTCGTCAGCGGCGGCAGCTGGATTGTTTGCTTGTTCGGTCATGGCCTTGTCTTCCTTAAATAGCGGGATTATTCGGAGCTCTTGAGCAGCGCGTCGAGCTTGCCGGCGCGCTCCAGGGCATAGAGGTCGTCACAGCCACCGACATGGGTGCTGCCGATCCAGATTTGCGGCACCGAGGTGCGCCCGGCCTTGCGGGTCATCTCTGCGCGGATGGCCGGCTGCCCGTCGACACGAATTTCTTCGAAGTCCACCCCTTTGCTGGCCAGCAGTTGCTTGGCGCGAATGCAATAGGGGCACCAGTCGCTGGAGTAGATGACCACGTGGCTCATATCACTTCACCAGCGGCAGGTTGTCGCCGCGCCAGGTAGCGATGCCACCGGACAGCTTGGCGGCGGTGAAGCCGGCCTTCTTCAGCTCGCGGGCGATACTGCCGGCGTGCTGACCCATGGCGTCGACGACGACGATGGTCTTGGCCTTGTGCTTTTCCAGCTCGCCGATACGCGCAACCACCTTGTCATAAGGGATGTGCAGCGAGCCGACGATATGGCCGGCGGAAAAGTCCTTCTGCGCGCGCACATCGAGCACCACGCCCTTGTCGCCGTTGACCAGCGCGGTGAGTTCGCGGCTCGACAGGCTCTGCCCGCCCTTGCGCATTTCGGTGACGATCAGCAGCACCAGCAGAACGACGAACATTCCTGCCAGGACGTAGTGATTAATGATGAATTCAATCAGGTTGGCGAACATCTATATGGCCCAGGACGGTAAAATGCCGGCCAGTATACACAGCCCCACAGGTCGGCCAAACCCCGTCTGGCAGTGACGCGCCAGGCGCTTGGCCCTAAAATGCCGGGCTGTTCCCTTGCCCCTCAGACGCAGAGCGAGCCAGTTTAATGAGTGCCACGCCAAAACCCTTGGTCCTGATCATCCTTGACGGCTTCGGTCACAGCGACAACCCCGAATACAACGCCATCCACACCGCCAGCACGCCGGTCTACGACCGCCTGCGCGCCACGTACCCGCACGGCCTGATCTCCGGTAGCGGCATGGACGTCGGCCTGCCGGACGGGCAGATGGGCAACTCCGAAGTCGGCCACATGAACCTCGGCGCCGGTCGCGTGGTGTACCAGGACTTCACCCGCGTGACCAAGGCGATCCGCGACGGCGAATTCTTCGATAACGCGACGATCAACCAGGCCGTGGACAAGGCCGTCGCCGCCGGCAAGGCCGTGCACATCCTCGGCCTGCTCTCCGACGGCGGCGTGCACAGCCACCAGGATCACATCGTCGCCATGGCCGAACTGGCGGCCAAGCGCGGCGCCGAGAAGATCTACCTGCATGCCTTCCTCGACGGCCGCGACACCCCGCCAAAAAGCGCGCAACCGTCCATCGAGCTGCTCGACTCCGCCTTCGCCCGCCTCGGCAAGGGCCGCATCGCCAGCATCACCGGCCGCTACTTCGCCATGGACCGCGACAACCGCTGGGACCGCGTCGAGCAGGCCTACCACCTGATCGTCGACGGTGCCGGCCAGTTCAACGCCGCCAGCGCCACCGACGGCCTGCAGGCCGCCTACGAGCGCGGCGAGAGCGACGAGTTCGTCAAGGCCACCACCATCGGCGCGCCGGTGCAGGTCGAGGACGGCGACGCCGTGGTATTCATGAACTTCCGCGCCGACCGCGCCCGCGAACTGACCCGCGCCTTCGTCGAACCCGGTTTCAAGGAATTCGAGCGCAAGCGTGCGCCGCAGGTCGGCTTCGTCATGCTCACCCAGTATGCGGCGAGCATCAAAGCACCCAGCGCCTTCGCCCCGGAAGCCCTGACCAACGTGCTCGGCGAATACCTGGCGAAGAACGGCAAGACCCAGCTGCGCATCGCCGAGACCGAGAAGTACGCCCACGTCACCTTCTTCTTCTCCGGCGGCCGCGAAGAGCCGTTCGAGGGCGAAGAGCGTATCCTGATTCCGTCGCCCGACGTCGCCACCTACGATCTGAAGCCGGAAATGAGCGCGCCGGAAGTCACCGACAAGATCGTCGATGCCATCGAAAACCAGCGTTATGACGTGATCATCGTCAACTACGCCAACGGCGACATGGTCGGCCACACCGGCGTGTTCGAGGCCGCGGTCAAGGCCGTGGAAACCCTCGACAGCTGCGTCGGCCGCATCACCGCCGCGCTGGAGAAGGTTGGCGGCGAAGCGCTGATCACCGCCGACCACGGCAACGTCGAGCAGATGGAAGACGAGTGCACCGGCCAGGCACACACCGCCCACACCTGCGAGCCGGTGCCGTTCATCTACGTCGGCCAGCGTCCGGCGCGTATCCGCGAAGGCGGCGTGCTGGCCGATGTGGCGCCGACCCTGCTCAAGCTGATGGGCCTGGAACAACCGGCCGAGATGACCGGCAAGACCATCGTCGAACTGGAATAGAACGCAAGAATCGTAGTCCGGATGCAATCCGGGGATCGCCCCCGGGTTGCATCCGGGCTACGCGCCACTTTCGCTCTTCTTACCGCTTGCGGCTTGCAGCTTGCCGCTGCTTTTTTAGGCATACTAAGCGCCATTCGCTACTCCGCCAGGTGTCGCCTCGCCCATGCTTCGCATCCTTGCCCTGATTCTGCTCAGCAGCCTGATCGCTCCGGCCATCGCCGATCAGCGCGCCGATACCCAGCGCCAGCTGGAAGCCGCGCGCCATGACGTCGCCGAGTTGAAAAAGCTGCTGGAAAAACTGCAGCAGGAGAAATCCGGCGTGCAGCAGCAGTTGAAGAAGACCGAGACCGAGATGGGCGACCTGGAAAACCAGGTCAAGGAACTGCAGCGCGAACTCAAGGGCAGCGAGGATGAAATCCAGCGCCTGGATCAGGAGAAAAAAAAACTCCAGGGCGCGCGTACTGAACAGCAACGCCTGATCGCCATCCAGGCCCGCGCCGCCTATCAGAGCGGCCGCCAGGAGTACGTCAAGCTGCTGCTCAACCAGCAGAACCCGGAAAAGTTCTCGCGCACCCTCACTTACTACGACTACCTCAGCCAGGCGCGTGTCGAGCAGCTCGCCGCGTTCAACGAGACCCTGCGCCAGTTGGCCAACGTCGAAGAAGAAATTACCAGTCACCAGGCCCAGCTACAGGCACAGAAGGCGGGTCTCGATGATCGTCACGCCAAACTCGCCGAGGCGCGCAAGGAGCGCCAGCAGGCATTGGCCAAGCTCAACCGTGATTTCGCCAGCCGCGATCAGCGGCTCAAGGCACGCGAGCAGGAACAGGCCGAACTGGGCCGCGTACTCAAGACCATCGAGCAAACCCTGGCGCGCCAGGCGCGCGAGGCCGAGGAAGCGCGCAAGCGCGCACTGGCAGCCCAGAAGGCCGAGCAGGCGCGCCCGGGCAATCAGCAAGCCAGCCAGCCAAGCGGTCCACTGGTCAGCTCAGGCGCTGTCTACGGCGGGCCTTTCGCCAGCGCGCGCGGCAAGTTGCCATGGCCGGTCGATGGCCGATTGGTAGCACGCTACGGAACCCCTCGCGGCGGCGACGCTCGTACTAAGTGGGATGGCGTGCTGATCGGCGCCGCCGCCGGCAGTCAGGTGCGTGCCGTGCACGGCGGCCGAGTGGTTTTCGCCGACTGGTTGCGTGGCGCCGGTCTGTTGGTCATTCTCGACCATGGCAATGGTTATCTGAGCCTGTATGGCCACAACCAGAGCCTGCTGAAGAATGCCGGGGACGTGGTCAAGGCCGGCGACCCCATCGCCACCGTCGGCAGTAGCGGCGGTCAGGATACATCGGCACTGTACTTCGCCATTCGCCAGAACGGTCGCCCGAGTGATCCGGCACAGTGGTGCCGCGCGCAGGGATAACCAAGTTTGTGAAAAACGTAAGCGAGGCAGGCAAGACAAGGCGAAAACGGCCGAAGAACGGACTGGGCTCGCATTCGAGTCTACGAGTTGTAAATGAGCATTCTGAGGCCGTTTTAACGCAGTATTGCCAACGCAGGTAGTTTTTCAACAGCCTGGTAGCGCCTCATTCATTTAGGAGTTGTCTTCATGCCCCATGGCTTTCGCCCCACCTGCCTGGCCCTGGCCCTCGGGCTGCTGCTCGGCGCTCCAGCCCTGCATGCCGCCGAGCCTGCCCCCGCGCCGGCAGCGGTAGCAAGCGAAAAGGCCCCGCTGCCGCTGGATGATCTGCGCACCTTCGCCGAGGTGATGGACCGCATCAAGGCCGCCTATGTCGAGCCGGTCAGCGACAAGACCCTGCTGGAGAATGCCATCAAGGGCATGCTCAGCAACCTCGACCCGCACTCGGCCTACCTCGAACCGGAAGCCTTCGCCGATCTGCAGGAAAGCACCAGCGGCGAGTTCGGCGGCCTGGGTATCGAGGTCGGCATGGAGGATGGCTTCGTCAAGGTGGTTTCGCCCATCGACGACACGCCCGCCTCGAAAGCCGGCATCCAGCCCGGTGACCTGATCGTCAAGATCGATGGCCAGCCGACCAAGGGTCTGTCGATGATGGAAGCGGTGGAAAAGATGCGCGGTAAGGCCGGCAGCGAGATCGAGCTGACCCTGGTGCGCGACGGCGGCCGCCCGTTCGACCTGACGCTGACCCGCGCGGTGATCAAGGTGCGTAGCGTCAAGAGCCAGATGCTCGAAGACGGCTACGGCTACCTGCGTATCTCGCAGTTCCAGGTCAACACCGGCGAGGAGGTCGGCAAGACGCTGACCAAGCTGCGCCAGGAGAACGGCAACAAGAAGCTGCGCGGCTTGGTCATGGACCTGCGCAACAACCCGGGCGGCGTGCTGCAGGCTGCGGTGGAAGTGGCCGACCACTTCCTCAAGAACGGATTGATCGTCTACACCGAAGGCCGCCTGGCCAACTCCGAGCTGCGCTTCAACGCCGACCCGGCCGATGCCAGTGAAGGCGTGCCATTGGTGGTGCTTATCAACGGCGGCAGCGCCTCGGCCTCGGAAATCGTCGCCGGCGCCCTGCAGGATCACAAACGCGCCGTACTGATGGGCACCGACAGCTTCGGCAAGGGCTCGGTACAGACCGTGCTGCCGCTGAACAACGACCGCGCGCTGAAGCTGACCACGGCGCTGTACTTCACCCCCAACGGCCGCTCGATCCAGGCTCAGGGCATCGTCCCCGATATCGAAGTGGCACGCGCCAAGGTCACCCGCGAGCAGGACGCTGAAGGCATCAAGGAAGCCGATCTGCAAGGCCACCTGGGCAATGGCAACGGTGGCGCGGATCGCCCGAGCCGAATCGCCCAGGCCGCTCGCACCGAGCGCCCGCAGGACGACGACTACCAGTTGAGCCAGGCACTCAACCTGCTCAAGGGCCTGAGCGTCACGCGCGGCAACTGAGCCGAACGGTAATGAAAAACGCCGCAATTTCCTCGCGAAATTGCGGCGTTTTCATGTAGCCCGGGTATAACCCAGCGCGTTATCCGTCGCGCGTTACGCCCGCCCTGCCTGGCACGCGACCCGCAGGGCGCGCGCCGCGAGCCTGTGCCCGGCAACCGGTTACAGATAGTTCTCGGTAATGTCGTCGATGAAGCCGTCGGCACGCATCTCGTCCAGCGCCTTCTGCAGACGCTCGATGACCTCGTCCGGGGTGTCCTTGTTCAGCGCCAGGTACAGCTCGGCATCGTTGAAACGCAGCACGGTGTTGAGGCCGCTGACGTCTTCCTGCTTGGCCAGGTAGCGGCCGACCGGGTCGGTGGTGGCCCACAAGTCGATCTGCCCGCGCACCAGCTTCTTCACGTTCTCCTGGTCACGCAGGGCGTTGATCGGCTCCAGCCCCTGGCTTTCCAGATGCTGGCTGACCGCATCGTTCTTGTACGCACCGACGCGGTACTTGGCGGCGTCCTGCAAGCTCGACACCCTGATGTCGTTGCCCGGCGCGGCGAGCAGCACCCAGCCGGTCTTGGCCAGCGGGCCGACCCACTTGAACAGCGGTTTGCGCTCTTCGGTATAGGTGGTGGAGAACAGGCCGTAGTTGGGCTTGTCCAGGGTCAGGCGATAGAGGCGATCCCAGGGGAAGCGCAAGGTCAAGGTGTAGTCGATGCCGGCACGCTTGAACATCTCGCGCACGATGTCGGCGCTGATGCCATCGATGCCGTCGTCACGGGCGAAGTTCTTGTCGTCCACCGCCATGTTGAAGGGCGGGAAATTCTCGGTCAGCAGCACCACCTTATAGTCCGACGGCAGCTCCGCATGGGCGAAGCCGGAGGCGAGAAACAGGGCGACGAACAGGCTTTTCTTCAGAGTTTTCAGCATAAGACGTACCGCTCGCGTGATTTGTGGTTATGGCTAGCCACATCCTTGCATGGGCCCGAGCCCGGTCATCGGGCACTCGGTGGCGCTGCCATCCATGGCAAGCGACCGGCATGTGGCCGGTCGCATGTTCGGTGCTTACAGGTAGCTGTTCAGGGTCTTTTCGACGAAGCCTTCGGCGCGCATCCGATCCAGGGCGGCCTGCAGCCTGGCGACGATCTCGTCAGGCGTTTCCTTGTTCAGCGCCAGGTAAAGCTCGGCACTGTTGAATCGCAAAACGGTCTTGAGGCCGGAGATGCCCTCCTGCTTGGCTAGGTAACGACCGGCCGGGTCGCCCGTAGCCCAGAGGTCGATCTGCCCGGTCGCCAGCTTGCGCGCATTCTCCTGGTCACGTAGCGAGGTGCTGTGCTCGACGCCCTTTTCGCTCAGGTATTCGGAGATGGCATCGCCCTTGTAGGCACCGATACGGTATCGCTTGGCATCGTCGAGACTGGTCAGTGTGACCGGGCTGTCGCCCTGAGCGAGCATTACCCAGTCGTCCGGGCCGATGGGGCCGACCCACTTGAACGTCTCTTCGCGCTCGGGCAGGCGGGCAGTCACGAATACTCCGTAGCCCGGCTTTTCCAGGGCCAGCTTGTAGATGCGATCCCAGGGGAAGCGCAGGGTCAGGTTGTAGCGGACCCCGGCACGCTTGAACATTTCCTGGACGATATCCACGGCGATGCCGTCGATATTGTCCTCCTGGGCGAAGTTCTTGCCATTGATGGCCATGTTGTAGGGCGGGAAGTTCTCGGTCAGCAGGACCACGGTGTAGTCCGGGTCGACTTCGGCGCGTGCGGCGCCGGCAAGCACCACAAGGGTGCCGGCCAGCGCGATCAACAGGCGTTTGAACATGGCATTTCTCTTTCTAATAAAAGGCAGACCGCGTCAGGATAACCGCCATGCCCTCCCCGGCCCAGCGATTACTGGCAGTGTGCCTCAATAGCGTGCCTCGATGCTCTTCAACGCACCCTCGGCCCGCAGCGAATCCAATGCACTCTGCAACTTCTGCACCAGCTCATCCGGGGTTTGCAGGTTTAGCGCCAGGTAGAGTTCAGCGGTGTGCAGTTGCTGTACCACCCTGAGGTCCTGCATACCCTCCTGGCGCGCCATGTACCGCCCAGCCTGATTCGAGGTGACCCACAGATCGATCTGCTCGCGTGCCAGCTTGTGCACGTTCTCGTTATCGCGCAGCGCCGTCTGCACCTCGAAGCCGCGGTCAAGCAGGAACTGGGTCTTGGCATCGTCCTTGTAGCCACCGATGCGGTAACGCCGCGCATCGTCCAGAGAGGCCAGCTGGATATCGCTGTCACCGCGGGCGAACAGCACCCACTCGTTGTTGGCCAGCGGCCCGACCCATTTGAACTGGTTTTCACGCTCGGCGGTGCGTGCAGTGGAGAACAGGCCGTAGCCGACATCGTCCAGCGTCTGCTGGTACACGCGGCGCCAGGGGAAACGCAGGATCATCTGGCAGTCTACCTCGGCGCGCTCGCAGATGGCGCGCAGGATATCGGCGTTGATACCGGTGACGTTGTCGTCCCGGGCAAAGTTGTTGCCACTGACCGACATGTTGAACGGCGGCAGATTCTCCGTGAGCAGCACCAGCGGTTCTGCACGGGCGAGGCTGAGGCCGCAGGTCAGGGCCAGGATGGTCACGAATCGAAGAAGGAACATGAAGACTCCGTGTCGAAAATGCTCGGCAAAAAGCAGCCCTCCGCAAGCGCGGAGAAGCAGAGTGAAGGGATATGTGCTCATGCTAGCCGGATCGCTGGCACTTTGCCGTCGACTCGCCCGCAGCTTTTAGCGAAAGCAGCGTCAATCGGGCGATTCAGGCAAATGACAACGCCACTCGGGGCTGCTGTACAGCCCCCAGCGGCGCGACAGATCAGCGCACGACGATACCGCGGCTGGCCAGGTAAGCCTTGGCTTCCGGCACGGTGTATTCCCCGAAGTGAAAGATGCTCGCCGCCAGCACGGCATCGGCCTTGCCTTCGAGGATGCCATCGGCCAGGTGCTGCAGGTTGCCGACGCCACCGGAGGCGATCACCGGCACGCGCACGGCCTCGCTGATGGCGCGGGTCACACCCAGGTCGTAGCCGCTCTTCACGCCGTCCTGATCCATGCTGGTGAGCAGGATCTCGCCAGCCCCGAGGTCTTCCATCTTCTTCGCCCAGGCTACGGCATCCAGGCCGGTCGGCTTGCGCCCACCATGGGTGAAGATCTCCCAGCGACCCGGCTCGCCCGGCGCGGACACGCGCTTGGCGTCGATGGCGACGACGATGCACTGCGAACCGAAGCGCGCCGCGGCCTCGCCGACGAACTCGGGGTTGAACACGGCGGCAGTATTGATCGACACCTTGTCGGCGCCGGCATTGAGCAGATTGCGGATGTCCGCCACGCTGCGCACGCCGCCACCGACGGTCAGCGGGATGAACACCTGGCTGGCCATGCGCTCGACGGTATGCAGCGTGGTGTCGCGGCCATCGACGCTGGCGGTGATGTCGAGGAAGGTGATCTCGTCGGCGCCCTGCTCATCGTAGCGACGGGCGATTTCCACCGGATCGCCGGCATCGCGGATGTTCTCGAACTTGACGCCCTTGACCACGCGGCCGTTGTCCACGTCCAGGCAAGGGATGATGCGTTTAGCCAGTGCCATACGGAGCTCCCGTAGGGTGGGTGCAACCCACCGATAAAGATTGCGTCAGTGGTGGCGGGTTTCACCCGCCCTACGGTTTAACCTTTGAAGTTGTCGCAGAACGCCTGCGCCTCGGCCACATCCAGGGTGCCTTCGTAGATGGCCCGGCCGGTGATGGCGCCGATGATGCCGGGCGAGCGCGCCAGCAGCAGCTTTTCGATATCACCGAGGTTGTGAATGCCGCCGGAAGCGATCACCGGGATGCGGCTGGCAGCGGCCAACGCGGCGGTGGCCTCGACGTTGCAGCCCTGCATCATGCCGTCTTTGGCGATGTCGGTATAAACGATGGCAGACACGCCGTCGGCCTCGAAGCGCTTGGCCAGGTCAGTGGCCTGCACACTGGAGACTTCCGCCCAGCCGTCGGTGGCGACGAAACCGTCCTTGGCATCCAGGCCGACGATGACCTTGCCGGGGAAGGCCTTGCACGCCTCGGTGACGAACTCCGGCTCCTTGACTGCCTTGGTGCCGATGATCACGTAGCTGACGCCGGCGCGCACGTAGTGCTCGATGGTCTCCAGGGTACGAATGCCGCCGCCGATCTGGATCGGCAGGTTCGGGTAACGCTTGGCGATGGCGGTGACCACTTCGCCGTTGACTGGCTGGCCTTCGAAGGCGCCGTTGAGGTCGACCAGATGCAGACGACGGCAGCCGCCCTCGACCCATTTTGCGGCCATGCTCACCGGGTCATCGGAAAATACCGTGGAGTCTTCCATGCGGCCCTGACGCAGACGCACGCAAGCGCCGTCCTTGAGATCGATAGCGGGGATAATCAGCATCGGTTGAACCTACTCAAGTTTGAATTTGGTAAGGCGCTCAGCTCTTTTCGAGCGCCCAGAGGTCGCTCTCGATGCTTTCGAACCTGTCTTTCAGGTGCGCCTGCACGTCGAGAATCGCCTTGTTGTAATAGTGCGGCGCCAGCTCGCGGGTGATCTGGTCGAGGACTTCCTGCACCTCGAAGGTGCCTAGCTGCAGCTCGAAACGCTCATCGAGAAAGCGCTGCAGCATCAGCAGCGCGGCCTGCTCCTGAGCAGGCTCGAGCGCGAGACTGGGAGCTTTGTTGCGCGCCACTACCAGCGGCCATCCCAGGCGATGAAGTTCTGCAGCAACTGCAGGCCGTGGGTGTGGCTCTTCTCCGGGTGGAATTGCACGGCGAAGCGCGAGCCCTCGGCCAATGCCGCGGCGAAGTCCTTGCCGTAGTGACCGCGACCGACCACCTGCTGCGGCTTGCCGGCTTCGATGTAATAGCTGTGCACGAAGTAGAAGCGCGCATTTTCCGGGATGTCGTGCCACAGCGGGTGCTTGACCGCCTGGCTGACCTCGTTCCAGCCCATGTGCGGTACCTTGAGGCGCTCGCCGTCTTCGCTCAGGTCCTTGCCGAAGAAGCGCACCTGGCCGGGGAACAGGCCGATGCAGTCGACGCCATCGTTCTCCTCGCTACGCTCGAGCAGCGCCTGCATGCCGACGCAGATGCCGAGAAACGGACGGTCGGCGCTGACTTCACGCACCAGCTCGTCGAAGCCCAGGCGCCTGATCTCGGCCATGCAATCGCGGATCGCACCGACGCCGGGGAACACCACGCGGTCGGCCTCGCGGATCACCTTGGCGTCGCTGGTTACCAGCACGCGGCCGGCGCCGACGTGTTCCAGCGCCTTGGCCACCGAGTGGAGGTTGCCCATGCCATAGTCGATTACGGCTACCGTCTGCATTTACAGGCAGCCCTTGGTCGAGGGCATCTGCCCGGCCATGCGCGGGTCCAGCTCCACCGCCATGCGCAGCGCGCGGCCGAAGGCCTTGAACACAGTTTCGATCTGGTGGTGGGTGTTGTGCCCGCGCAGATTGTCGATGTGCAGCGACACCAGCGCGTGGTTGACGAAGCCCTGGAAGAATTCCTGGAACAGGTCGACGTCGAAGTTGCCGACCACCGCGCGGGTGAACGGCACGTGCATCTGCAGGCCGGGACGACCGGAGAAGTCGATCACCACGCGCGACAGCGCTTCGTCCAGCGGCACATAGGAATGGCCGTAGCGGGTCATGCCCTTCTTGTCGCCGATAGCCTTGGTGAAAGCCTGGCCGAGGGTGATGCCGACGTCCTCGACGGTGTGGTGGTCGTCGATATGCAGATCGCCCTTGCACTCGATATCGAGGTCGATCAGGCCATGACGGGCGATCTGGTCGAGCATGTGCTCGAGAAACGGCACGCCAATATCGAATTTGGCCTTGCCGGTGCCATCCAGATTGATCGAGACCTTGACTTGGGTCTCCAGGGTGTTGCGCTCGACGAATGCCGTACGTTCGGCCATCACCAGCTCCACGAATTGCCAACGGAAAAAGGCCAGCATTATAGGCGTGCCGGGGCGGCAACGGCTACCGGCGATGGTCGGATCCGCTGCGCAGACCGACGCGCCCATGCCGAAAAGCGCAACGCAGCTCTTGCTATGCTCCCGCCAACCAGCAAACACAGCGATACAGCCATGCACGAAGTCGACACCCTGATCATTGGCGCCGGCGCCCTTGGCCTGGCCTGCGCCGCCCGCCTGGGCGGGCCCGATACGCTGATTCTGGAGGCGGAGGGGCTGATCGGCAGCCACACCTCCAGTCGCAACTCCGAGGTCATTCATGCCGGCCTCTATTACCCGCCCGGCTCGCTCAAGGCCGAGCTGTGCCTGGAGGGTCGCGAACGTCTGTACGCCTGGTGCAACCAGCACGGCGTGGCGCATCGGCGGATCGGCAAGCTGCTGGTGGCGGTGCAGGAGAGCGAAATCGGCAAGCTCGAGGCCCTGGCCAGCAACGCCGAGGCCTGTGACGTGAACGATCTGCAACCCATCAACCGGTCGCGCCTGCACGAGCTGGAACCCGCCCTGCGTGGTATATGCGCCCTGCTCTCGCCGAGCACAGGCATCATCGACAGCCATGCCTATCTGCAATCGCTGCTGGCGGTGGCGGAGAGTCGCGGCGCACAACTGGTGCTGCACAGCCGCGTCGAACGCTTGCAGCGCGACGGCGACGCCTGGATCGCCAGCGGCCACAGCGCCGGCGAAGTCTTTACCCTGCGCGCACAACGGGTGATCAACGCCGGCGGCCCCTTCGCCCAGCGCCTGGCCAGCACCATCGAAGGCCTGCCAGTGCCGCCACTGCATCTGTGCCAGGGTCGCTACTTCGGCTACAGCGGGCGCTCGCCGTTCTCCCGGCTGATCTACCCGATGCCGGAGGCCAATACGGCCGGCCTGGGCATCCATGCCACCCTCGATCTCGCCGGCCAACTGCGCTTCGGCCCGGACGTGCGCTGGCTGGATGCGTTCGACTACGCAGTCGACGAGGACCTGCGCGCGCCTTTCGCCGCCGCCATCGCCCGCTACTTCCCGGCACTCGATGCGGCCCGCCTGCAACCCGGCTATGCCGGCGTGCGCGCCAAGCTCAGCGGGCCCGGGGAACCGGCTGCCGACTTCCTGATCCAAACCCCTGCCGACCACCGTCTGCCGGGCCTGGTCAACCTGTTCGGCATCGAATCGCCAGGGCTGACAGCCAGCCTGGCCATCGCCGAGCGGGTCGCAGAAGCCCTGTAAGGCTATAATCGGCGCCCATTATCGACGGCTGCGCCTCCATTGGCCGCCCGCACATTTCGTTATCGAAACAAGGAATCGTCCATGAAAGCGCTCGGCAAGATCCTGGGCCTCTTCCTTCTCGGCTTGCTGCTGATCGTAGTGGCGCTGCTGTTCGCCCTGACTCATCTGTTCGACCCCAACGACTACAAGGACGAGATCCGCCAGATCGCCCACGACAAGGCCAACCTCGACCTGCAGCTCAAGGGCGACATTGGCTGGAGCCTGTTCCCCTGGCTGGGCCTGGAGCTGACCGACGCCACCCTGGCCAGCGCCGACACCCCGGACAAGCCCTTCGCCGACCTGCGCATGATCGGCCTGTCGGTGCGCGTGATGCCGCTGCTGCGCAAGGAAGTGCAGATGAGCGACATCCGTGTCGACGGCCTCAACCTCAACCTGCAGCGCGACGACAAGGGCCATGGCAACTGGGAAGGCGTCGGCCGCCCGGCCCAGGCCAGCACCACGCAACCAGCGCCCAGCGAACCCGCACCGAGTGAAGACACACCGCCGAGCCAGCCCGGTGAAAAGCCGGCCGCCCAGCCGGTCAAGCTGGACATCGACAGTCTGACCCTGAGCAACTCGCGTGTTGACTACAGCGACGCACAAAAGGGCCAGCAATTCACCGTCGAGAACATCGAGCTGAAAACTGGCGCGATTCGCGAAGGCGCCAGTATCCCGGTCAAGTTCAGCGCCTTCTTCGGCACCAACCAGCCGGTGCTGCGTGCGCGCAGCGAAGTCGAAGGCCAACTGCGTTTCGACCGCGCCCTCAAGCGCTACCAGTTCGAAGACCTCAAGCTGACCGGCGAAGCCTCGGGCGAACCGCTCAAGGGCAAGACCCTGAACTTCTCCGCCCAAGGCCAATTGCTGGTCGACCAGACTGCCAATATTGCCGAATGGAACGGCCTCAAACTCTCCGCCAACCAGTTGCGCGCCCTCGGCGAGATCAAGGCGCGCGAGCTGGGCGAGGACGCCAAGATTTCCGGCGGGCTGTCCATCGCCTCGCTCAACCTGCGCGAGTTTCTCGACGGCATCGGCGTCGAACTGCCGGCCATGCAGGCCAGTGACGCCCTTAACCAGTTCGAGCTGGTCAGCCGCCTGAACGGCTCGAGCAAAGGCATGATGTTCGAAGAGCTCAACCTCAAGCTCGACGGCAGCACCTTCACCGGCAAGCTCGGCGTGGCCGATGTCAGCAAGCAGGCGCTGCGCGTCGACCTAAAGGGCGACAAGCTCGACCTCGATCGCTACCTGCCACCGAAAACCAAGGACAGCCCCGCGGCTGCGCGCAAGGCCGAGGTCAAGGAAAGCATCGCGATCGCCGGCAAGGACGGCACCACCCCGCTGCCCAATCCCCCGACCCAACAGGCCTGGAGCAACGAGAAGGTGCTGCCGGTGGACCAGTTGCGCAAACTCGACCTGCAACTGGCGCTCAGCCTCGGCCAGCTCACCTACGACAAACAGCCCTTCACTGACGTCAATCTCAAGGCCAATGGCCGTGGCGGCCTGATCACCCTGGAGGAAGCGCGCGGCAAGATGCAGGGCGGCAGTTTCGCTGGCAGCGGGCGCATCGACGTGCGCCAGGCCGAGCCGATGATCAGCGTGGAAAAACGCCTCAGCCGCATCCCGCTGGAGCCGCTGCTGAAGAAGGACGATCAGCCGTCGCCGATCAAGGGCATGCTCGATCTGGATGCCAAGTTCAACACCCGCGGCAACAGCCAGAAGGAGTGGGTCGAGGCACTCAACGGCAACGCCAGCTTCGTCCTCAACGACGGCGTGTTGGTCGATGCCAACCTCGAACAGCAGCTGTGTCGCGGCATCGCCACGCTCAACCGCAAGTCGCTGAGCAACCCGCCAACCGGCAAGGACACCCCCTTCCGCGAGCTCAAGGGCAGCCTCAGCGTGCGCGACGGCGTCGCTCACAACCCCGACCTCAAGGCCCAGGTTCCCGGCCTGGCGGTCAGCGGCAATGGCGATCTCGACCTGCGCGTACTGGGTCTCGACTACAAGGTCGGCATCACCATCGAAGGCGACAAGCGTGAAATGCCGGACCCGGCCTGCCAGGTCAACGAACGCTACGTCGGCATCGAATGGCCGCTGCGCTGCCGCGGCCCGCTGGAGCTGGGCGCCAAGGCCTGCCGCCTGGATCAGGACGGCCTGGGCAAGATTGCCGCACGCCTGGCCGGCAACAAGCTGACCGAGAAGCTGGAAGAGAAACTCGGCGACAAGGTCAGCCCGGATCTGAAAGACGCACTCAAGGGCCTGTTCAACCGATGAGTCCCGAGCAGTTCAACGGCGCCGTGCTGGCCTGGTACGACCAGCACGGGCGCAAGGATCTTCCCTGGCAGCAGAACATCACGCCTTATCGCGTCTGGGTTTCGGAAATCATGCTGCAGCAGACCCAGGTCAGCACCGTGCTCGGTTACTTCGACCGTTTCATGGCTGCATTGCCGACGGTGAAAGACTTGGCCGAAGCCCCCGAAGACGAAGTGCTGCACCTGTGGACCGGCCTGGGCTACTACACCCGCGCGCGCAACCTGCAGAAGACCGCGCAGATCATCATGCGCGAGCACGGCGGCGAGTTCCCGCGCAGCGTCGAGGCGCTCAGCGAGCTGCCCGGCATCGGCCGCTCCACCGCCGGCGCCATTGCCAGCCTGAGCATGGGCGTGCGTGCGCCGATTCTCGACGGCAACGTCAAGCGCGTGCTGGCGCGCTACGTGGCGCAGGAGGGATACCCGGGCGAGCCGAAAGTGGCCAAGCAACTGTGGGATGTGGCCGAGCGCCTGACCCCGCACGAACGGGTCGGGCATTACACCCAGGCGATGATGGACCTCGGCGCTACCCTCTGCACCCGCAGCAAGCCCACCTGCCTGCTGTGCCCGGTGCGCAGCGGCTGTCAGGCGCATCTACTCGGTCTGGAAATCCGCTATCCCATACCGAAGCCACGCAAGACGCTGCCGCAGAAACGCACCCTGATGCCGATTCTGGTCAACGATTCCGGTGACATCCTGCTCTATCGCCGCCCGGCCACTGGCCTGTGGGGAGGGCTGTGGAGCCTGCCGGAACTGGACGATCTCGCCCAACTCGACGACCTCGCCCAGCAGCAACAACTGAGCCTCGGCGAACGCCGCGAACTGGAAGGCCTGACCCATACCTTCAGCCACTTCCAGCTCGCCATCGAACCCTGGCTGATCGAGGCCACCGAGCAACCCGGCCGCGTGGCCGAGGCCGACTGGCTCTGGTATAACCTCGCCACCCCGCCGCGCCTGGGCCTCGCCGCCCCGGTAAAGAAGCTGCTGAGACGCGCGGCGCAAGTCATTACCGCTGGAGAACCGACATGACCCGCACCGTGCTGTGCCGCAAATACAAACAGGAACTGCCCGGCCTGGATCGCGCGCCCTACCCCGGCGCCAAAGGCGAAGACATCTTCAACAACGTTTCCAGGCAAGCCTGGGACGAGTGGCAGAAGCACCAGACCATGCTGATCAACGAGCGTCGTCTGAACATGATGAACGCCGAGGACCGCAAGTTCCTGCAAGCCGAGATGGACAAGTTCCTCTCCGGCGAGGAATACGCCCAAGCCGAAGGCTACGTACCGCCAAGCGAATAAGAATGCTTGTGGGAGGGGCTTCAGCCGCGACAGTGTGCTGGGTACACAATCCGTCTCCAGCCCCTCACGAACCTAAGCGCCCGAAATAATTAAATATTTTTCAAACTCGCGCTTGACACTGATCCTGCAAATCCGTCTAATAGCGCCCCGTTGGCCCAGGTAGCTCAGTTGGTAGAGCAGGGGATTGAAAATCCCCGTGTCGGCGGTTCGATTCCGTCCCTGGGCACCACTGATATACGACAAAGAGCCTCAGCCATGCGCTGGGGCTTTTTGCTTTCTGCGTCCGGCATTTTTCTCGTGCCATTGTTTCGCCTGCGCGACAAGCAGCTGCAACCAGGCGACACCCGCGACCCGGCCACGCGCTATCGCCCGGCAAACGGCTTGGCGGTCACGGAAACGCTATGCTAGCTTGGCCGCCTGCCAGGACGGCCCGCCGTACGCCGGAGCGCATTCGAAGAAGAAGAGGATCCCACCCCATGGCCGAGGCAACGCCCGCGCTGGAAATTCGCAACCTGCACAAGCGCTACGGCGATCTCGAAGTGCTCAAGGGCATCTCCTTGACGGCCAAAGACGGCGATGTAATCTCGATTCTCGGCTCCTCCGGCTCCGGCAAGTCCACCTTCCTGCGCTGCATCAACCTCCTGGAAAACCCGCACCAGGGTCAGATTTTCGTCGCTGGCGAGGAGCTCAAGCTCAAGGCCGCGAAGAACGGCGAGCTGGTTGCTACAGACAACAAACAGATCAATCGTCTGCGCAGCGAGATCGGTTTCGTCTTCCAGAATTTCAATCTGTGGCCGCACATGAGCGTGCTCGACAACATCATCGAGGCGCCGCGGCGCGTGCTCGGCCAGAGCAAGGCCGAGGCCATCGAGGTGGCCGAGGCACTGCTGGCCAAGGTCGGTATCGCCGACAAGCGTCACGTTTACCCCAACCAGCTTTCCGGCGGCCAGCAGCAGCGCGCAGCCATCGCCCGCACCCTGGCCATGCAGCCGAAAGTGATCCTGTTCGATGAGCCAACCTCGGCGCTCGACCCGGAGATGGTACAAGAAGTGCTTAATGTGATTCGCGCGCTTGCCGATGAAGGTCGCACCATGCTGCTGGTGACTCATGAAATGAATTTCGCTCGTCAGGTATCCAGCGAAGTGGTGTTCCTCCACCAGGGCCTGGTCGAGGAACAGGGGCCACCGGCCCAGGTGTTCGACAACCCGAACTCGGCACGCTGTAAACAATTCATGTCCAGCAATCGCTAACACGGAGCAACACGCATGCAGAACTATAAGAAGATCCTGCTGGCCGCGGCCGCCACCCTGGCTTTCGGCACCAGTGCTGTCGCAGCTGACAAACTCAGACTCGGCACCGAGGGCGCTTACCCGCCCTTCAACCTGATCGACGCCAGCGGCAAGGTCACCGGCTTCGACGTGGAAATCGGCCAGGCGCTGTGCGCCAAGATGCAGGCCGAGTGCGAAGTGGTCACCTCCGACTGGGATGGCATAATCCCGGCCCTGAACGCCAAGAAGTTCGACTTCCTGATCGCCTCCATGTCGATCACCGAAGAGCGTCAGGCAGCGGTCGATTTCACCGAGCCCTACTACACCAACAAGCTGCAGTTCATCGCGCCCAAGTCGGCCGACTTCAAGACCGACGAAGCCAGCCTCAAGGGCAAGGTGATCGGTGCCCAGCGCGCCACCATCGCCGGTACCTGGCTGGAAGACAACATGGGCAAGGTGGTCGATATCAAGCTGTACGACACCCAGGAAAACGCCTACCTCGACCTGGCTTCCGGCCGCCTCGACGGCGTGCTGGCCGACACCTTCGTCAACTGGGAATGGCTCAAGAGCGATGCCGGCAAGGACTTCGAGTTCAAGGGCGACCCGGTATTCGACAACGACAAGATCGGCATCGCCGTGCGCAAGGGTGACCCGCTGCGCGAGAAGCTGAACACCGCTCTGCAAGCCATCATCGAAGACGGCACCTACAAGCAGATCAACGACAAGTACTTCCCGTTCAGCATCTACTAATGACCTGAGGGCACTGCGCCGCCGACCTGGCGGCGCGGTCGCCCGAGCCCTCCGATGATTTTCGATCTCCAAGGATTCGGCCCCGCCCTGGCCGCCGGCACCCTGATGACCATTCAACTGGCGCTTTCCGCGCTGGTTCTGGGTCTGGTGCTCGGCCTGCTCGGCGCGCTGGCCAAGACTTCGCCGTACAAGCCGCTGCAGTGGCTCGGCGGCAGCTATTCCACCATCGTACGCGGCGTGCCCGAGCTGCTCTGGGTGCTGCTGATCTATTTCAGCACCGTCAACGTATTGCGCGCGCTGGGCGAAAGCTTGGGCGTAGGTAGCCTGGAACTCAGCCCATTCGCTGCCGGCGTCATCGCCCTTGGCCTGTGCTTTGGCGCCTACGCCACCGAGGTATTCCGCGGCGCCATTCTGGCCATTCCCAAGGGGCACCGCGAAGCGGGACAGGCACTCGGCATGTCCAAGGGGCGCATTCTGTGGAAGCTGATAATGCCGCAGATGTGGCGCATCGCCCTGCCCGGCCTGGGCAACCTGTTCATGATTCTGATGAAAGACACCGCCCTGGTGTCGGTGGTCGGCCTGACCGAAATCATGCGCCAGGCACAGATCGCGGTTACGGCCACCAAAAATCCGATGACCTTCTTCCTGGTCGCCGCCATCATCTATCTGGGGCTGACCATCATCGCCATGATCGGCTTGCACTTCCTTGAGAAGAAAGCCTCACGCGGCTTCGTCAGGAGCAACCAATGAACTGGGAGCTGATCTACAAGTACCTGCCGAAGATGTTCGAAGGTGCGCTGCTGACCGTCGAACTGCTGGCAGTTGCCGTCATTGCCGGGCTGATCCTGGCACTGCCCATGGGCATCGCCCGAGCGTCGAAACGCTGGTACGTGCGCGCCCTGCCCTACGGCTACATCTTCTTCTTCCGCGGCACACCGATGCTGGTGCAGCTGTTCCTCATCTACTACGGCCTGGCCCAGTTCGATGCCGTGCGCCAAAGCATCTTCTGGCCCTATCTGCGTGATCCGTACTGGTGCGCGGTGCTCACCATGACCCTGCACACCGCCGCTTATATCGCCGAGATCCTGCGCGGCGCCATCCAGGCCGTACCGCCAGGTGAGATCGAGGCTGCACGCGCCCTGGGCATGTCGCGCACCCAGGCCATGCTGCACATCATCCTGCCGCGCGCCGCGCGTATCGGCCTGCCGGCCTATAGCAACGAAGTGATCCTGATGCTCAAGGCCAGCGCCCTGGCCAGCACGGTCACACTGCTGGAACTGACCGGCATGGCACGCACGCTCAATGCCCGCACTTACGTAAGCATGGAGTTTTTCTTCACCGCCGCACTGTTCTACCTGGCCATCACCTTCATCCTGATCAATCTCTTCAAGCTGCTGGAGCGCTGGCTGCGCGTCGACGCCTGCCAGGGCCGCTAAGCCTGCGGGCCGCCTGCACAGACGGCCCGCCCTTCCGCCATAGACGCCATGTCCGAGCCGATTCTTACCTCAGGCGAACTGCTCGCCCGCTTCCAAGCGTTGGACGGCTTTCTCCTGCAGCACCAGGCGCTGTGGCGGCCGAGACCGTTTTATCACCTGCGCCTGCCCTGGGAGGCAGAGTTGCCCGAGCTTGCCGCCTGGCTGCGCAGCCGCTCTCTGGAGCAGGCGCAAGCCAGCGACAGCGACCTCTTTGCGCTCGCGGCACCCGCTCCGTTTACCGAACTAGCCCGCCAGGCGCAGGCGCTCAGCCAGTTGGGCGAATTCCCGAGCCGCGACGCTCCAGCGCGCGCGCCTAACCTCAGCGTCGAT
The DNA here is from genome assembly GCF_016008875.1 of Ectopseudomonas mendocina. Classification (GTDB taxonomy): domain Bacteria; phylum Pseudomonadota; class Gammaproteobacteria; order Pseudomonadales; family Pseudomonadaceae; genus Aquipseudomonas. Next base: position 28,240 of record NZ_JADTQG010000024.1, on the reverse strand, counting down.
GTGCCCGGTAGAAAGCTGGCGCAGATTCAGGCCTTCGCCAGTCACCTGCAGTTTCAACAACAGCCAACGCACTGGCTCGACTGGTGCTCCGGCAAGGGCCATCTTGGTCGCTGGCTGACCCAGGCTGATCAGCGTTTGACCTGCCTGGAGTACGACCCGGCACTGATCGAATCCGGCAGCGCGTTGAGCAAACGGCTGGGACTGGATGCCATGCATCTGCAGCAGGATGTGCTGGCCGGTGATTGCAGCGAACGCCTGAGCAAAGAACACACCCCGGTCGCCCTGCACGCCTGTGGCGACCTACACGTACGCCTGCTGCAACTGGCCAGCCGCAATGGCTGCTCGCAACTGGCGGTCGCCCCCTGCTGCTACAACCGCATCGCCAGCAAGCAATACCAAGCGCTTTCGGCCGCGGCGCAAGCATCAGCGCTGCAGCTTTCACGCGACGATCTGGGCTTGCCGCTAAGCGAGACCGTCACGGCCGGCGCCCGGGTACGCAGGCAACGCGACCAATCCATGGCCTGGCGCCTGGCCTTCGACCTGCTGCAGCGCCAGCTACGCGGCATCGACGAATACCTGCCGACGCCATCGCTGCCCAGCGAGTGGCTCAGCAAACCCTTCGCCCGCTTCTGCCATGACCTTGCCGCCCTGAAAGGCGTGGCCTCGCCCGGAGAGCAGGACTGGGTCACGCTGGAAGCGAGTGGCTGGCAACGCCTGGCCGAGGTGCGCAACCTGGAGCTGCTGCGCAACCTGTTCCGCCGCCCACTGGAGCTCTGGCTGCTGCTGGACCGCGCCCTGTATCTGGAAGAACAGGGCTATAGCGTGAGCCTGGGCACCTTCTGCGATTACCAACTGAGTCCACGCAACCTGCTGCTTCTGGCGGAACGCGCCTGAGTTGCTCACAGAACCTGTGGATAACTCTGTTGATCCTTTCTGAGCAAACCCTGCTAAGCCAATCGGGAACAGCCCTGCAGAAATCTGATCATTTTTCGCTCAACCGCATAAGCTCTAACAAAAACAATGAGTTGCAAAAAATTGTGATCGATTGCACAGACAAGGTGCGCACCTATCGCGCGCGCCTTCTCTTTGTGCATAAGCCAAAAGCTATTGATAGCCAACCCTGGAAAAGCCAGGCTCGAACATAGCTTTACTCAGGCCGATGAATGGATATAATGGCGCCCCACCTAGCCGGTATAGCTCAGCTGGTAGAGCAACTGACTTGTAATCAGTAGGTCCCGGGTTCGACTCCTGGTGCCGGCACCACGAAATTATGAAAAAGCCCGCCATCTGCGGGCTTTTTCATGCCCGCATTTCGCTATCTCCCTTCCCGACTGTAGTGCGCCCCTCGGTCGTAGACTTCAATCACCTTGCACTCCACCTTGTTGCTGAACTGCAGCTTGTTGTCATCGGAATAGGGGATATAAAACAGAACTGCGTTTTCGCTATAAGCGGGCTCTAGGCAATCGTAGGTTTTTATATAGAGCAGATCGTCCATCGACGAATAAGTATCGCGCCCATATTTTTTAATAACCATTCTAACCGGATCTTCATCCGCGGCGTGGCTCAAGGCACAGAACGGTGGCGAGACAACAAGAATAAATATGAAAAACATACCTGAGGTTACTAATCGAACCATTGTTGACTCCGTAATCGAATACCGTCCCATTGCCGCCCTCAAACGCCGACCTGATTCAGCGTCGCCACCCAGCCTGCGGAGAGTGTTTTCGAAGGCGGCCGCACTCACTTGCCAGCGTGGCCGACATGATGGCATGCTGCCTCATATCCCGCACGTAAAACTCCTGCAGATCAAATAGCACACTTCTTTCCTGCCAAAATACTAATGCCATTTTTCTGTCGGCCTGCCTTTAACTTATTAGCAAAATCCAAAGCACCAGGAGCCTGTCATGTCCAAGTTGAATACTCTGCAGGCATTTCGTTGTATAGGCCTGACGGGGGTCGTCATCGGCCACATGACATTTGCAGAAGAACAATATGCTGGCGCCACTTTATTGCCAGTAGCAATTAAAGACTTCAACCAGCTATTCATCGATTGGTTCTTTGTCGTCAGCGGTTTCATCATGGTCATGGTGTCTCGCGGCCGCTTTCAGGTGCAACGGGAGATCCTCAAGTTCGCCTATGCCCGGGTCGCACGCATCTACCCACCTTACTGGGTGTACTTCTTCATAACCCTGGCGGTCTTTTTGGTGATGCCGCAGTGGTTCAACAACACCCATGGCGAACCGAACCTGTGGAAGTCCTTCTTCCTGATACCGGACAAGACCCTGCCACTGGTGATGGTGGCCTGGTCGCTGATCTTCGAGATGTGGTTCTACCTGGTCTTCACCTCGCTGATGTTCTTTCGCGAGCGTTACCTGCCCTGGATTCTGCTCGGCTGGGCCGGCCTGATCATCTGCGCCAACCTGACCATCGATGTGCTCAGCCTGGGTCCGGTACTGCGCCTGATTCTGCACCCCTATGCTATTGAGTTCGTCATGGGCAGCCTTATCGCCATGTTCTACTTCAGCCCCCTGAGCGAACGGGTCCCCACCAAGGTCGCCGTTGGCATGCTGTTATTCGTGCCACTGGTCGGGGTGCCAGTGGGCTACAACCTGGACATGTTCCGTGGTGAGGGGCTGATTCGCGTATTCAGCCTGGGCACGCTGTTCGGTCTGCTGACCATCGGCGCCACACTTCTGGAGCGCCGCGACAAGCTGAGCGTTCCGTCGCTGATGGTCGCCATCGGCGACAGCTCCTACACCACTTACCTCGCGCACCTGCTGGTGATCGGGGTGATAGGCAAGCTATGGGTCATGTTAGGGCTGGCCTCCACCAGCCTGATCGGCAATATTGCCTTCCTCGTGATCATGTTCTCAGCGGTCATGATCTATGGTCTCGTTGGCTTCCGCCTTATCGAGGCGCCTCTGATGAACGCAGCCAACAGCCTGGGCAAGAAGCTGTTCAGCAAGAAACCAAAACAAGATCTTGCCAAGATGGCCGCCAAACCAGTCGAGTGACCGACGCCCATGAAGATCAGCAGCCCGCGCCTGCGTCAGAACAATTTCGACCTCATACGCTTGCTGCTGGCTCTGGCCGTCTGCCTGTTGCATGCCCACGAACTGTCGGGCGCCAGCGAGCTGGGTATCATCGATACCCTGCTGTCGGGCAAGATCGCCATCGAGTCGTTCTTCGTGATCAGCGGCTTCCTGATCTTCATGAGCTACGAAAAATCGCGCTCGCTCCCCGACTACTTCGAGAAACGCGCGCGGCGCATTTACCCCGCCTATTTCGTCTCGGTGACCTTCGTAGCGATATTGTTGTCGAGCATCAGCGAACGCTCACTGAGCGAGTACTTCCTGTCGAGCGACTTAGTGCGCTACCTCGGCTTCAATCTGGGCTTTCTCAATTTCCTCCAGCCAGACCTGCCCGGCGTATTCAGCGACCACCGGCTGACGGCGGTGAACGGCGCGCTCTGGACCATCAAGATCGAGGTAATGTTCTACCTGAGCGTGCCGATCATCGTCTGGCTCTGCCGCCGTGTAGGGCGAGTGCGCGTGCTCCTGGCCCTGTTCATCGCCTCAACGGTCTACTCGCTGGTCATGTTCCATCTGCATGAAAGCACCGGGCGCGGCATGTTTTTCCAGCTGGAGAAACAGCTGCCCGGACAGCTGAGGTTCTTTATCGCAGGTGCCGCGATCTATTACCTGCTGCCGTTCTTCGAACGCCATGTGAAATGGCTGGTGCTCGCCGCGCTGGCCTATTTCCTGGTGCGTCTGCAGTTCGATGTGGAGGCGCTCAGGCCGATTGCACTGGGCATCCTGGTGGTGTTCTTCGCGCTATACAACTACGTGGGCAACTTCTGCAAGTTCGGCGACTTCTCGTACGGCGTGTATATCCTGCACTTCCCCATCGTGCAGACGATGATCCATTTCGGCGCGTACCAGGCCAATGCCTCGTTAGCCCTGCTGGCCACTGTGGCCCTGACCCTCTGTGGTGCAGCGCTGATGTGGCATTGCGTGGAGAAACGCTGGCTGCTCAAGAACAGCCACTACGTGCAGGCCGGCAAGGAGGGCTCGAGCGACAGGCCGGACGCCAGCGCTGCCTCGAGGTGAGTTCTAGGTCATCCGCCAGGGCTTAAGCCAGAAGGCCATCAGCAGCAGCATCGTGGCCGAAACAGAGACCGTCACGCCGAGCTGCCACCAGCCTGGCGCCACTGCCAAGGGGATCAGCAGCGCCAGCGCCGGAAGTGCCAGCCCCAGCCCCCACTGCCGTTTCCAGTCCATCGCCTGCAGCAGGCGCTGCTTGCGCATCAGCAGCACGCCGGTCAGCAGCACGCCTAGTAGCGCCGCCAAGGCAATGCCTTTGAGCCCCAGCAGCCAGGGCAGCGTCAGCAGGAAGACGACGTTGAGGGCATTGCCACTGAGCTCACAGGCCAGGGGCAGACGGGTATCGCCGACCGCATAGGCATAGCGCGCCAGCAAGGCATTCCAGGCGGCGAACAGTAGCGTCAGGCCGAGCCAGCCGAGCAAGGCCGCCAGCACCCCGCCACTGGCCTGGCTGGGCAGCAGCAGCTGGATCAGCGGCTCTGCCGCACCGACCAGGCCGACCGCGACCGGCAGGGTCAGCAGGGTCGCCATCGCCACGCCACGGCGCAGCAGGGCCAGACGCTCCTGCTCCGAACGGCCGCCCATCAGGCCAAGCAGCACCTGGTTCAGACTCATCAGGGCGACCATCGGCAGGTTGATCAGCTTGCGGGCGAAATTCAGCCAGGTCACGGCCCCCTCGCCCAGCAGCGAGGCGATCATCCGCTCCAGCAGGGCCAGACCCTGGCTGGCCAAGGTACTGACCAGCAAAGGCCCAAGGCGGCGCAACAGCTCGCTGCCACAATCGCAGTCAGCCTTTACCTGCCAGGGGCGCCAGCCCATTCCACGCATCGCGGGTATCAGCACCAGCGGCATCAGTAGACTGCCCAGCAGGCAGCTCAGAGCCAGCCCGGACGGCGAGGCATCGGCAGACGCCACGCCCAGATAGATCACCGGCGGCAGATTGAACAACAGCGAACCCAGCCCCGCTAGGATGAAACGGGCGTGCGCCTGCAGCGGAATGCAGAGCAAGGCATGCAGCAGGAAACCCGGCACGCACCAGGCAAGCAGCTGCAGGCTTTGCCCGGCCAGCGCTTGCCCCTCTTCGGACAGACCCGGCCCGATCACCCAGACCCACAGCGGCGCCGCCACATAGAGCAGGCAGGCCAGCACCAGGCCCACACCCATGACGCGCCAGCTCAGGGCCGACAGCCAGGCACTGCGCGCCAGCGCATCACGCGCCTGGTACAGCGGCAGCGCCGCCGAGCTGAACAACCCGGTAGCCAGCGCCATGCGCACCGCCTCGGGCAGGAACAGGGCAACCAGAAAGGCGTCGCTGCGCAGACTGGCGCCCCAGGCATGGATTAGCAGCCACTCGCGGGCAAAACCGGCGACCAGTCCGATCAGCGTGGCCAGGGTCAGCCAGACAGTGGAGCCAAGCACTCTCGTTCTCTCACATGCGCGTACCGGGGAGATCGGTCACGCCTTGTTCGGCGCGCAGGCGGCGGGCCTCCAGCAGGTTGATACCGACAAGCAGCCAGAACAGGCCGACCAGCACCGGCTGGAAGCCGAAGTAGTGGTCGAACAGGCCGCTGAACAGCGCCGCCAGCAGCCCGGCCGTGCTGCCCAGCCAGATCGCGTTGTCGGCATTGAGATCGGTTCGGCTGCCGCTCGGCCGGGTTTCCTTCCACCAGCTCCAGGTGGCGGCGATGAACAGCAGCATGCCCGGCAGCCCGAGCTTGTAGATGAAGTTCAACCAAAGGTTGGAGATACCCAGCAGATCGGTGCCCGGCACCGGCGGTTCGACCTTGAAACCTATCCCCAGCGGATAGGATGCCATCGCCCGAGGGAAATTGGCGTACTCGTCGAAACGCACCGAGGTACTGGCATCGCTGAACTCGAACATGGTCGAGATCCGCTCCTGCAATGGCGGATAGGACAGCACAAGCAGCACCATCACCGCACAGCCGGTCAACAGCAGGCGGCCGGTGAAGGGCACACGGCGAATGGCCAACCACACCAGGACCACCGCCAGGCTCAGCAAGGCGCCACGCGAGCCACTGAGCAGCAAGGCCAGCACACCCAAGACGCCGGCGCTGAGGCCCAGCGCACGGCGCCAGCCGAAGCGGGTGATGCCGTAACAGAAGGCCAGCGGCAGGATCAGCGCCATGGCACCACCCAGGGTGTTGGGGTGAACCCAGGGCGAGCCCATACGCAGGAACACCGCACCGGAGGTATCGCCAATCACTTCATCGAGGACGGCGTAGCCCAACTTGGTCAGCAACGGATTGATCGCCGCGGCCGAGCGTTCGGCCAGGAAAATCGGCAACGACAGCATCAGCATCGCCAGCGTGCCGAACAGCATCGCCTGGACCATTGACTCCCTGGACGCGCCGTCACGCAGTAGGCGGAACACCAGGAAGATCAGGGACATGTTGGCCAACCAGCGCAGCCAGTTGGCCACGCCACTCCCATCGGCATGGACCATAACCTGGCCGACGACGAAGGGAAACGCACTGAACAGGATCAGCGCCAGGACGTAACGCTCCGTGCTGCCGGATTTCGGCGCGCGCTGGTCACTCTCGAAGATCGCCTGGAACAGCACGCAGGCCCAGATCACCATGATCAGCAACTCGGAAACCGTGGTCCGCACCCCGACGTTGATGGTCGAGTAAGGCAGAAAATTGGCGATCACCCCGAACAGCAGCAGACCGAGCAGCGGGCGACGCAGCAGGTTGAGGCCAACGACCATCGCGACGATCAGGACGACGACCTTCAGTGGCGAAAGAAACCACAGCAGAACGCCGAAGATCAGCCCGGTGATGACGGCGACAGGAAGCCCGAACGTTGATGTCATGCCTGTAACTCCTGTAGCAGTTCGCTCACGCGGGCGCGGTAAGGCTGCTCCGAATAGCGTCTGGCCCACTCCTGCAGAGCCTGGCGATCGGGCTCGGCTGGCTGCGCCAGTCGATGTATCTGCTCGACCAGGGCGGCGCCGTCATGAGGGCTGAAACGCGGGGTTCCCTGCGGCACGATTTCGTCCAGCGAGGTACCGCTCGCCACCGCCACCGGGGTACCGGCCGCCATCGCTTCGATCACCGGCAGGCCGAAGCCCTCGGCATAGGACGGCTGCCACAGGCGTTCGGCCGCGGCGTAGAGTCCCTGCAACTCGGCATCGCCCAGCGCCGGTACCAAATGGATGCCGGCCAGCGTGCGCTGATCGGCGGGGAGGAATTCGCCACCACCGACCAGCACCAAATCGGGAATGGCCGGATCATGCTGGCGCGCCTGCTGCCAGTGCTCGATGAACCAGGGCACGTTCTTGCGCGGCTCTCGCGTGCCGACCAGCAGCCAGAAGCGCGCCGGCAGCGCTTGCGCGGGCAGTACCGGGGTCACGGTACTGGTCGGCACCAGATTGGTCAGCACCCGCACCTTGTGCGCGGCCGATGGGAAGGTGCGCGCCAGTTCATCGGCACTGTATTGCGAAGGGGTCCAGATACGGTCGGCAACCTGCACCGAATAACGGATCGAGAGGTTGTCGCTGATGCGATAGACCGTCTCTCGCAGCCAGGAGCTGTGGCGGTTCTTCAGATGCAGCTGAAACAGGTCATGCAGCTGCAGCACGTAGCTCACACCCTCCGGCCGCGGTGGCAACGGCAGGCCCATGTTGAAGGTGCTGATATGCACGTCGATGCCCAGGCGCCGCAATGCCCAGGGCATGTAGCCGAGTTCGAAGCGCAGCCGCCTGGGCAGACGATGCTGGCCGTCCACAGTGCTTGCCCACACGGGGCAATGCGCCCAGGCACGCAGCGGATGTTCGGCCGGCGCTGGGGTGAACAGGTGCAGGTCGACGCCAGGAAGCTCGCCCAGCACCTGAGCCAGGGCCACGTTCTGCCGACCGATGCCATTGTTGGGGTTACTGATCCCGGGACGATAATCCAGGCCTACTCGCATACCGCTCTCCCGGAGCCATTCACCGCCTGGTATACCGCAAGCAACTGGCTGGCCGCCACGCTCCAGTCATGCGCGCGGGCGACATAGTCCCGCCCGGCGGCCCCCATGCGCTCGGCGCCAGCAGGATCGGCCAGCTGACGCAAAACCGCCGCAGCCAGGGCCGCAGGGTCCTCGCCACCGTCGTATTCGACACCCGCCACCACCGCCAGCCCGGACACGCCCTGCGCCGTGGTGACCACCGGCAGCCCGGCAGCCATGGCCTCGAGCACCTTGAGCTTGGAACCGCCGCCCTGGCGCAGCGGCGCGAAGAAGACCGCCGCCTGCTCCTGCAGCGCAGTCAGATCAGGCACGAAGCCATGCCAGTCGATGCGCGCGTCCGGCCAGCGTTGCCGCCAGGCCTCCGGCAGCGCATAGCCGGCGATGGTGATGCGCGCCTCGGGCTGCGCCTGCCAGACACGCGGCATCACTTCATCCATGGCCCATTCCACGGCGTCCACGTTCGGCGGGTATTCGTAGTTGCCGATAAACAGCAGCCGCTTGCTGGCATAGGCCGGGCTGACCTGGGCGTAACGCGCGGCATCGACGCCATTGACCACCACCGGCACCGGGCGCCCGATAATCTCCGCGAGCACACCGGCATCGGCCTCGGTCACGGCGACGACCTGGGCGGCCTGGCCCATGACTCGGCGCTCCCAGCGGCGATAACGCCATTGATCGAGCCGCACCAAAGGCTTGAGCCAGGCCGGGAAACGATCATAGGTCGCGCCGCCAAGCTCCGACTCGACGTTGTGCTCGGTAAGAACGAAGGGCTGCGCGGCTTGCCGCAGGGGTTGTTCATAGGGCTGAAAGCTGTAGCTGTGTTCGATCTGTACCACATCCCACTGCTGTTCGAGCAGCTCGGCGAAACGCTGGCTCAGGGCCGGGGCATGACCATTGATACTGGCCAGCATCGGCAATGGCGACGCGGAGACAGCCAGCAGGGTGGTCGGGCTGCGCAGCGCTCGTCGCGGCATGACGATCAGTAGCTCGAGCAGTGGCTGCAACACCTGACGGGTCGCCTCATCAAGCGGCGTCTTGCTCTGCGCCAGCAAAGTGATGCGGTGCCCCGCCGCCGCCAGCGCACGCAGCAGATGGAACTGGCGCGTCTTGCCACCACTACTGGTCGGCCAAGGCAGGTACGGCAGCACCCAGAGAATCCTCAACGACATCGCTCAGTCCCATACCAGCAGTTGCAAACTGGGCTTGAGCCCCACGACCAGCGCGCCACCATCGGCCTTCAACGTTTGCTCGGTGCCACGCAGCGGATCGTGCAGCACGGCCTGGCGTACGCCATCGAGTTGCAGTTTGCCGGCCGTGGCGCTCCACACCATAAGCAGTTTCTTGCCGTCGCCACGCGTCCAGGCAACGCTGTAGAGATCCTTCGGCGCGCTGGTGAAGACTGGCGGCTCGGCAGGCTCCAGGCGCGGCCCGGTGACCTCAAGAAAGTTCTTCAGGGCGTGGAACACCGGCTTTGGTTGACCATCGAGGTCCAGCAGGCCGTATGACTGATCACGCACACTGGCGCGGGCATCCAGATCGCTCAGGTTGAACAGGAACACCCGGTCGTAATCCAGCGCACTCATCAGCGCCAGCCGGCGCAAGGTGAAATCGGCCTGACCGGAGATGCCGATGATCGCCTGCATCTCCTTAGGCCCCGAGTAGCTGGACCAGCCCCATTCGGTGGCCCAGATCTGTTTCACCCCTGCGCTGCGCAGGCCGTCATTGATAAAGCGGGCAGTGTCGAGAAACTCGTTCTTGCCGACGGTATTGCCTTCTGGGTATTCGGTGTAGGGGTGGTAGGCGACGATCAGGTTCTCGCTGGCCAAACCCTTGGCCAGCAGCGACTTGAGCATCAGGTCCATGCCGCGCGACGGCATCTGGCTGAAATAAGCCATGCCGGCGGTCGCCAGGGTTTTCTCTGGAAAACGCTGGCGCACCGTTATCACTGCGTCATGCAGCAGCGCCGCATAGGCGTCGGGGTCTTCCTTCGGCCGCCAGAAGGAGGGCAGGTTGGGTTCGTTCCAGATCTGCCACGCCTCGAATTCGGGGTAGCGTTCGATGAACCGAGTCAGGCTCTCGCTGTACACGCGATTGTCCTTCGGCGGAAAGGAGTCCTGATAGGGCGAGTTGCGCGGCGCACTTGTGGCAAAGGGTGCCGATCCGGCCAAAAAACCCACGGCCTTGAGCTTCTCCTCGGCCATGATCTTGGTCGCGGCATCGAATGGTGGGTAATAGCGGCCGCGCTCGGGCTCCAGGATGGCCCAGTGCATGGCGATTCTCACCCATTGCAGATCCAACTCCCGCAGGCTCTCCATCTGTTTGCGATAGGTCGCTTCGGGGAAAAAGTGGAACTGCGCGTTGACGCCCAGAAAGTCCTTCCAGACCACACTGCGGCTGGGCTTTAGGCTGGTAACGTCGGCCTCGGCATTGCGGCTGATTAGGATGGCCGCACCGAACAGCACACCGAGGATCAGCAACCCCGACAGAAGAATTGGCTTACGTTGCATGAGCCCTACCCTCGCACAAACTGACGAAAATGGCCTTGAAGCGCTGGGCGGTCAGCGGCCAGAGCCGCTCGCGGCCGATCTGCGCAGCGCGCTCGGCCCACTGCTGGCAGCGCTGAGGCTGCAACAACAAAGCCTCCAACTGATCGGCCAGTGCCTGGATATCGCCCTGTGGAAACAGCGCGCCGTTGCCCGTCGCCACTTCCTCGGCAAACGCGCGGGCGTCGGAAGTCAGCACACCCCGCCCACAGGCCGCAGCCCATGACAGCGCGCCGCTGGTACCACGCTGCTCGCCCAGCAGCCGGAGCTTCCTCGACTCCCGATACGGCAGCACCATCACATGGTGAGCCTGGATCTGCGGGGCGATTTCCTCGGCAGGCAGATCCAGACGCCATTCGATCAGCGTCTCGAGCCCCTGCTTGACGATACGCCGGCGTAGCTGATCAAGGTAGCTTTCTCCGGGCTCAAAGGCCATCTCGGGCGCTGTGCCACCGGCCAGCGTCAGGCGCACGCGATCGAGCAGTTGGGGCTGGCGCCTGACCACCAGCGCCAGGGCATCGAGCAGGTCCTCGATACCCTTGCCTCGATAGATGAAGCCGAAGTACAGCAGGCGGACGGGCTCCAGCGGCGGCAGAGCGACAGGCGCCACCGACTGGTTGCCGTGGGCGATGACATGAACCTTGCCCAATGGCAGACGCATGCGCCGCTGCAGACAGCGACGCCCAGTGTCGGTCAGCGTGATCAGGCCGTCGAGGCTACTGGCAAGCTGGCGCTCCTCGTGCAGGCACAAGGGATCGGCCAGCACCGTCGCCGCCTGTGGCCAGGGCGATGGCCATGACTGCGCCAGGGACAGTGGCCAGGGCAAGGATGCCCGACGCCATACCAGACGCTCAGGGTCATGCACAGTCGCGGTCATCGGCAGGCGCGGAAAACGTGCGCGCAGGGCACGCAGGGCATGGAACTCGGCCAGGCGGCCACCGCCGAGTTCACCGTGCACCAGATCGACACCGCTCCAGTCGAAATCGGCGATACGCTGCAAGGCCCGCTGATGGTCATTGCCGCAGCCTGCCAATGGCGTGACCACCTCTATCGTGGCCGTTTCCAGGGCGGCCTTCAGCACTGCGGCATAATCGGCAATCCCGGTCTGCTCGGGAGGCAATGGCGCCAGCAGGGCCACACGCATCAGGCCGCGCCCCTAACCTTGGCCATTGCCCGCAGAACACGGTCGGGAACCTCGAACCGGCGACGGTTGATGATCACTCCGTCGACCTTGTTGAACGCGGTGTTCAGCACACCGATGGCATGGGCCACGGTCGGGATGTTGCTTTGCTGAGCCTCGACCACCAGCGCCACCAGATCGGCACGGCGCAGGCTGACGAAGGCTTCGGGGTTGGACAGCAGCGCCGAGGCATCGAGCAGCACCACCTCGCCCGGTTGTGCTGGCGCACCGCCGACCCGCACCTTGTGGCCGCGCTCTTCCAGAAGACGCTGCAGCTTGTCGATGATGAAACTAACGCCTTCGCCACGACGCGCAGACGTCAGGCCAAAGACCAGCCCTCGCTCATCCAACTGGTCCAGCGGCAGCAGACCGTAGAGGCGGTACAGGGCTGCCAGGAACGCGCTGTTCTGGCTGGCATCGCCGGATACCTCGGGCAGCGTGGTCCACAGCGGGATACCGAACCTGGCGGCGAAGCGGCCACCGTCGTGGATGCGCTGATCCAGCAGGTAGCAGATATAGACCGCCAGGAAGCCGACCAGAATGCTCAGCGGCAACGCCAGCAGGATCATCAGGATGCTCTTGGGGAAGACCCGGCTGGGGTTGTAGGTGGCCTGCTCGATCATCGCGATGTTGCTGATGCGACTGTTGTCCAGCTCGCGGTCGATACGGGCCTTCTCCAGGCTCTCGTTGTACAGCACGAAGTTCTTCTCGGCGGCGGTCAGCTCACGCTGCAGGCGGGCCAGTTCCGGCTCCTGCGACATGACGTTGGTGCGCTCCCCCTCGAGCTGCTTGAGCTGCTCCTCCTGACGCACCAGCTGGGCCTTGAGCCGCGCCAGGTCGGACTGCTGATCCATGAAGTTGCTGCGCAGGCGCTCGGCAATCGGGTTCGGCGCCTGGTTCTGCGAGACCTGAACGGTGGCCGACTCGCGCTTGACCATGGCCTCCAGGTTGGCGATGGTCTCGTCGATGCTCTTCACTGGCGGAGCATTTTCGGTGAAGGTGCGCAGCAGGTCCTGGCGCTCGGCGCGCTTGCCATTGAGCGTACGCAGCAGGTCCTGATGCACTGGGTTGAGGGCGATCTCGCGCACGGTGCGGATCTCCGCCGGCAGGCTCTTGATCTGCTGGTTGAGGGTGGCCAGGCTGCCTTCGGTCGACGAGATTAGACGGCGGGAATTGAAGCGATCATTGCGCAGCTGGTTGATCCGGTCGGAGAGGTTGCCCAGGTGCGCCTCGATTTCCACGGCGCCCAGACGCTCCATGTTCTCGGCCAGCTCGCTCTTGAGCTTGAGAATCTCGGCCGCACTGGCATCGCTCTGGTTCAGATAGAAGTCATAGAGGCTGCGTCGGCCGAGGGCGCGGGTGCGCTCTTCCATGTACAGCTCAACCCAGCTCTGCACCACCGACTGGGCCACCGCCGGATCGCTCCAACGGAAGCGGATTTCCATCACCGAAGAGCCCGGCGCGTGGGTGACGCTGAACTTGTCTTCGAGCTTGGTGGCCAGTCGATCGACCGGGGTCTGCTCTTCGGACAGGCCGATCAGTTGCAGGAAGCCGCGCACCAGTTCGATGGCGCCGCCAGTCACCTGGCCGACGTAGTACTTCAGGGTCGCCAGAAAGCCTTCCGGGCGCGGCGCATTGGCCAGTTGCTCCAGATAGCGCTCCGCTACCTGGCGGCTGATCGGGCGGCCGGTGAGCATGCGCTCCTCATCGAGAATCGGGTCGCGCTGCGTGGCGGGCAGAACGATCGACTGGCGATCAGCCATTTCGATGGGCAGCGTGTTGGTGTCACGCCCCGGCTTCACCAGCAGACGCGCGCTGGATTCGAAGGAGGTCGGCAGCAGGAAGGCCCCCAGCAGCACGACGATCAGGGTGGCGATCACCGCCAGCTTGAACTCCCTGAAGAAGATGAAGAACAGGCGCAGCAGATCACGGAATGTGCGGATTTCGATCATGAGGGCTGTCCCTAGCGATTAGTTGTTGTTACGGAGGTCATAGTTGGCTCCGATACCAATCGACTTGGTGAAGGGGATCAACTGGTTCAGGTACAGATCGACACCTTCGATGCGGTCACCCACACCGGACTTGGGCACGAAGACCACGTCACCACGCTGAAGCGCTATTGCCTGACGCGGCTGGTCGCCGCCCATGAGCAATTGACTGAAATCGACGAAGTAGGTCTTGTAACGGCCCTCGGCATCAGAGCGCAGCAGGGCCACATTGCGGCTGTCGGCATTGGGCATGACGCCACCGGCGGTGAGAATGGCCTGCTCCAGGGTGGTCGCCACGCTCGTCGAGTAAGGCTGCGGGTTGCGCACCGAGCCACCGACGAACACCGTGTTGCCCGGCGCCTGGTTGATGTTCACCGTCACTCCGGGTTCGCGGTAGTAGGGCGCAAGCCTTTGCTCCAGATCGGCCGACAGCTGCTCCGGCGTTTTACCACCGGCCTGGACCTTGCCGATGAACGGATAGGAGAAGGTGCCATCATTGAGCACCGTGTACAGGGTGAGCTCGTAGATGGAGTTGGCCGTGAAGGCAGAAATGGTCGGAGTCTCCCCGCTCTCGCGGACGATACGCAGGGTATCGCCAGGGTAGATGCGCTCCTGCGCGGGCGGCAGATCCGCCAGGGTCAATGCTGCCGCATGGCCCGCGTCGACAGTATCGGAGTTCGGCAGGCCGATACGTGCCGGCGTGGTGCAGGCCGTCAAGCCCAGCGTCAGAACAAGCAGCAGAAACGCTTTCATATGGGAAATTTCCTTTGAGACCCCAATATTCACTTCCAGTACCCCGGAAACATGCTCAGGCGCCGCTTCAATCCCACGTCGAGATGGCGCTCACCCTGCCCTATGCGATAGCCCAGCAACTTCACGGCGCTACGCAGCAATACTTCTGGAACTCGCCAGACGGCCCCGGCCGCCATCAGCGCCTGTAGCTCCGCCTTGACGTAACGCTTGCCCTCACCGCCAGCCGAGCCGAAGGCCTGACGGATCCAGTTCTCCCGCCCGTAGAACACGCCGATATCGAAGTAACGACGAAACTCCTCGAGCACGCTGTAATCGTGCGAGTGATACACCTCGGCGGTCGCTGCATAACGCACGGCATAACCGCCGAGCAGCATGCGGGCCGCGACGTAGGCGTCTTCGCTGCCGATCACGTCCTCGGGAAAGCCACCCACGGCGACCAGCGCGTCACGCCGGTAGGCCGAAAACGAATCGGAGCTGAAACAGGTTTTGATCCCCAACTCAGGTGCATCACTCATGCGCTTGGTGCGGCTCTGCGGCGGATAGTTGAAACGACGCGACTGCGAGCCCAGCAGGCCTGCATCCGGGTGCGGCAGTTGTCGCCCATAGGCAACCCCGATATCGGCCTCGCCCTGCAGGTCGGCGATGATGTTGGCGAACGTACCGGCGTCGGCCGGAATCGCATCCTGAGTCAGGTAGATCAGCGCATCCGCGTCGACCTGCTCGCTCGCCCAGCGGCGGGTACCGCCATGATTGAACTGCGCCGGTTCGATCACCTCGACCTGCGCACCAGCAGCGCGAAAGCGCGCCACCGTATCGTCACGCGAAGCGCTGTCGACGACCAGGAACTCGTCCGGCTGCAGCGTCTGCATGGCGAGCGCCGGCAACAGGCGATCAAGATGAGCGCCAGCGTTGCGGGTCGGGATGATCAGGGCCACACGCATCAGCTGGTCTTCTCGCTCACCGGCGCACGACCATAGATATCGTTGAAACGGACGATGTCATCTTCGCCGAGGTACTCACCGCTCTGCACCTCGATCATCACCAGGTCGATCACCCCCGGGTTGACCAGGCGGTGGCGGTGGCCGGCGGGAATGAAGGTCGACTCGTTGGTATTGAGCAGGAAATCACGCTCACCATTGACCACCCGCGCCATGCCACTGACGACGATCCAGTGTTCGCTGCGGTGATGGTGCATCTGCAGCGACAGGGACTCGCCAGGGCGCACCATGATGCGTTTGATCTTGAAGCGCGCGCCCTCTTCCAGCACGGTGTAGGTGCCCCACGGACGGGTCACGGTGCGATGCAGGCGATAGGCCTCGTGGCCTCGCTTCTTCAGTTCCTGGGCAACGTACTTGACG
Source organism: Ectopseudomonas mendocina (assembly GCF_016008875.1). GTDB lineage: Bacteria > Pseudomonadota > Gammaproteobacteria > Pseudomonadales > Pseudomonadaceae > Aquipseudomonas. Next base: position 12,346 of record NZ_JADTQG010000024.1, on the reverse strand, counting down.
TCCTGCGTGCTGTTGGCATCGGCGATCAGCAGCGCATCGGGCGTGTCCACCACCACCAGGTCACGCACGCCCACGGCGCCAATCAGGCGCTTGGGCGAGTCGATATAGCAGCTCTGCACGTTGTGCAGCACCACCTCACCATTGAGCTGATTGCCGTTGGCATCGGCGGCGGTGAGTTCGCGCAGCGCCTGCCACGAACCGATGTCGCTCCAACCCAGGTCACAGGGCACCACGGCCACCTTGGGCGAGCGCTCCATCAGGGCGTAGTCGATGGAAATGTCGGTCACTTCGGCGAAGCTCGCCGCGTCCAGCTCGCACTGCACGCCCTGCTTGCCCTCTGCCGGCTGGCTTGCGGCCAGGCACCTTTCCACCCCTTCGATGACCTCGGGCGCATGCTCGCGCAACTCGCGCAGCAGCGCATCGGCGCGGAAGCAGAACATGCCCGCGTTCCACAGGTGCTTGCCGCCGGCCAGGTAGGATTCGGCAGTCGCCAGATCGGGCTTCTCGACGAAGCTGGCGACACGGGAAGCGTGCTCGCCCAAAGCCTCACCCTGCTGGATGTAGCCATAACCGGTCTCGGCATGTTTGGGACGAATGCCGAACGTCACCAGCCAGCCCTCTGCCGCCAGCGCGCGCGCCTGGGCAATGGCAGCCTCGAAGGCGGCCTGTTCGCTGATCAGGTGGTCGGCGGGCAGCACCAGCAATTGCGCATCGTCACCGTAAAGACGCTGCACATGCAGGGCGGCGGCGGCAATCGCCGGCGCCGTGTTGCGGCCCATGGGCTCGAGCAGGAAGTCCAGCCCCACGCGGTTGCGATTGAGCGGGCGATAGTCATCGAGCGTGCGAAACAGCAGCTCACGGTTGATCACAGTCAGCAACTGGCTGACATCCGCAAGCCCCGAAACCCGCTCGAAGGTCTTCTGCAGCAGGCTGCGCCCGTCGCGCAGACGCATGAACGGCTTGGGCATCGCCTCGCGCGACACCGGCCACAGGCGAGTACCGGCGCCACCCGCGATGATGCAGGGAATCAGGGCTGTCATGACTAATAGGCCTCTCGCGTGAAAATGACGGCGGGCAAGGTGCGGAAGAGGATGTAGAGGTCGAACCACACCGACCAGTTTTCGATGTATTGCAGGTCGAACTCGACACGCTTCTCGATCTTCTCCAGCGTGTCGGTCTCGCCGCGATAGCCATGGACCTGTGCCCAACCGGTAATGCCTGGCTTGACCCGATGGCGGGCGGTGTATTCCTTCACCGCATCCTCAAAAAGGATGCCAGCCGCCTTGGTCGCCGTGGCATGCGGGCGCGGGCCAACCATGGACATGCTGCCGAGCAATACGTTGAACAGCTGCGGCAACTCATCCAGGCTGGTCTTGCGGATAAAGCGCCCGACTCGGGTGATGCGGTCGTCATTGCGCGTGGTCTGCCGCTCGGCGTTAGCGTCGGCGCGATCACAGTACATAGAACGAAACTTGAACACTTCAATCAGCTTGTTGTTGTAACCGTAACGTTTCTGGCGAAACAGCACAGGCCCAGGGGAGTCGAGCTTGATCGCCAGTGCGACCAGGATCATCAGGGGTAGAGCGAAAGCCAGAGCCAGCAGCGCCAGAAGCAGGTCCTCAATGCGCTTGATCAAAGGCGACCAACCGTCGAGCGGCCTTTCCGAGACGTTGAACATCGGCAGCCCGGCCACCTCGGTGATGCGGTTGCGCGCATGCCGGAAAGCGAGCATGTCCGGCACCAGCAGAACGTTTACCGGAAGTTTGCGCAATTCGCGCACGATCTGGCCGATGCGATTCTCGGCCGACCAAGGCAGTGCGACCAGCACTTGCGTCACTCGCTCATCCCGCACCAGGCGCTCCAGGGCATTGCTGTCGCCCAACAACGGTAGACCACCCAACGTATCGGGCAAGCGACCGATACGGTCATCTATAAAACCGATCAAACCAGAACGAATGTCGCTATGGCGCTGCATGAATTCCGATAGCCGCAGGCCATTCTCGGTCGCCCCGAGGATGACCGCGCTCTGCAGAAATTGTCCGGCACTCATCCAATACCGATAGAGAGCGAGCAACGCCAAACGCTCGGCGCCGAACGCGAAGAGGCTGGCCAGAAACCAGAGGCTGAGGAAATGCCACTCCATGAAGCTGAACATTGCCAGCGCCTGATGCATGAAAAGCAACAGACAGAACGCCGCAGACCAAGCAAAGAACATCATGCGAAAGCGCAACAGGCTACTGAATATCTCCTCGGAATAAACGCCCAGTGCTTGAAACATCATTACCGTAAGAACGCCAAAGAAGAGCAGTACCGTGGCGTAGCTTTGGGTCAGCACGGGCTCATCCGATAGCCATACCAGAAGCGCAAACCCAGGCAAAATCGCGGTAATGCCATGAACCAGGCGAATGGCCGCCAAGAAATATTCGATGAACCCAGGACGCGCCAGCAAGGAACCACCGGCTGATTGCAGACGCATGAAAAGTCACTCCCGCCTTAATTTTCGCTCATGAACATCCGATGACGTCAAAAAACAGGCAGTAAAATGCAAAAATCAAATTTTCGACAGAATATCGTCAAATTGTTTTATGGCGCGACTTAACCACTTTTATGATGGCATTTCAACATCCACACTGATGAATAGCACAGTTAATTTCTGGCGCCAGAAAGCCAGCAAAAAAAGTAGCTTTGTTGAAGAGCACCATGTGTTCGTACTACCGCCAAAACGACTCGCGCAACCGAAGCGGTTTGATGTACAAAATGCGCCATCAACCATTCAGACTTATGGCTATTGAGCCTCTACGTGGCCTGCTGCGCCACAGCTTCCGCGACTTTCAATTGATCCAGGGCCTCGTCTGCCGTCACTCATTGCCAAGGACACAGTAAATGCGCATCCTTATTACCGGCGGAGCCGGCTTCATCGGGTCGGCGCTGATTCGCCACCTGATTCAGGACACCGAGCACGAAGTGCTCAATCTCGACAAGCTGACCTATGCCGGCAATCTGGAATCCCTTCTGGAGATCGCCGCAAGCCCCCGGTACCGCTTCGTTCAGGCCGATATTGCCGATGCCGGGCGAGTCGCTGCGACGCTGAGCGAATTCCAGCCAGACGCCATCATGCACCTGGCCGCCGAATCCCATGTCGATCGCTCAATAGATGGCCCGGCGGCCTTCATCCAGACCAATATCGTTGGCACCTATAGCCTGCTGGAGAACACGCGCGCTTACTGGCTAACCCTGAGCCCCGAGCGCAAGGCGGCCTTCCGCTTCCACCACATCTCTACCGACGAGGTTTACGGCGACCTGCACGGTGTCGATGACCTGTTCACCGAAACCACCCCCTATGCTCCCAGCTCACCCTACTCGGCGAGCAAGGCCGCGTCCGACCATCTGGTCCGCGCCTGGCAACGCACCTACGGCCTGCCGGTGCTGATCACCAATTGCTCGAACAATTACGGCCCTTATCACTTCCCCGAGAAGCTGATCCCGCTGATGATCCTCAATGCCCTGGCCGGCAAGCCGCTGCCGGTGTATGGCAACGGCCAGCAGGTACGCGACTGGCTGTACGTGGAAGACCACGCACGTGCGCTGCTCAAGGTGGTCAGCCAAGGCGAAGTCGGCGAGACCTACAATATCGGCGGACACAACGAGCAGAAGAACCTCGACGTGGTACGCGCCATCTGTGCCCTGCTGGAAGAGCTGGCACCGCAGAAACCCGCCGGCCTCGCGCGCTATGAAGACCTGATCACCTATGTGCAGGACCGTCCGGGTCACGACTTGCGCTACGCCATCGACGCCAGCAAGATCGAGCGCGAACTGGGCTGGGTGCCGCAGGAGACCTTCGAAACCGGCCTGCGCAAGACGGTGCAGTGGTACCTGGGCAACCTCGACTGGTGCCGCCGCGTGCAGGATGGCAGTTACCAGGGCCAGCGACTCGGCGCACTATAGAGTTCAGACGTAGGGCGGGTGCAACCCGCCAGCCAGGCAGCGGTAGGACGCACCCGCCCTACGCATCGACAAGGAATACAGTGAACATGAAAGGCATCATCCTCGCCGGTGGCTCCGGCACCCGTCTGCACCCCATCACCCTGGGTGTGTCCAAGCAGCTGCTGCCGATCTATGACAAGCCGATGATCTATTACCCGCTGTCGGTGCTGATGCTGGCCGGCATTCGCGAGATTCTGATCATCTCCACCCCTGAAGACCTGCCCAACTTCGAGAAGATGCTCGGCGACGGCAGCCAGTTCGGCATCACTCTGCAGTATGCCGAGCAACCCTCGCCGGACGGCCTGGCCCAGGCGTTCCTGATTGGTGAGTCGTTCATCGGTAATGACTCGGTCTGCCTGATCCTCGGGGATAATATTTTCCACGGCCAACACTTCACCGAAATGCTGCTGCGCGCCGCCAGCCACGAAAGTGGCGCCACGGTATTCGGTTATTGGGTCAGCGATCCGGAGCGGTTTGGCGTGGTCGAGTTCGACGCTGCCGGCAACGCGTTGTCGATCGAGGAAAAACCAGCGAAACCCAAGTCCAGCTTCGCCGTGACCGGCCTGTATTTCTACGATAACGATGTGGTGCAAATCGCCAAGGCCGTCAAGCCGTCGCCGCGTGGCGAGCTGGAAATTACCGATGTGAACAACGCCTATCTGGCCCGTGGAGACCTGCGCGTCGAGCGCTTCGGCCGTGGCTTCGCCTGGCTCGATACCGGCACTCACGACAGCCTGATCGACGCTTCGCAGTACGTACAGACGGTGGAGAAACGCCAGGGTCTGAAAGTCGCCTGCCTTGAGGAAATTGCCTATCAGCAGGGCTGGATCGACCGCGAGAAATTGCTTAGGTGCGCCAAGGCGCTGGGCAAGACCGGTTATGGTCAATACCTTTACAAACTGGCGGAGGAGTCGCTGTGAAAGTGATCGCGACCGCACTACCGGAAGTGCTGATTCTGGAGCCCCAGGTGTTCGGCGACGAACGCGGCTTTTTCTACGAGAGCTTCAATGCGCAGCGCTTCGCCGAGGCAACCGGAGTGGCCCGAGAGTTCGTGCAGGACAACCACTCGCGCTCCGCGCGAGGCGTACTGCGCGGCCTGCACTATCAACTGCAGCAGGCCCAGGGCAAGTTGGTGCGCGTCAGTGCCGGCGAGGTCTATGACGTCGCAGTGGACGTACGCCGCAGCTCGCCGAACTTCGGCAAGTGGGTGGGCGTGCATCTGTCTGCCGAGAACAAGCGCCAGATGTGGGTGCCGGAAGGCTTCGCACACGGTTTTCTGGTGCTCAGCGAGTACGCCGAGTTCCTCTACAAGACCACCGACTATTACGCCCCGGCCTTTGAGCGCTGCATCCGCTGGGACGATGCGCAGCTGGCCATCGACTGGCCGCTCGACGGCCTGACGCCACAGCTGTCGGCCAAGGATCAACAAGGCCTGAGCCTGACCGACGCCGAGACGTTCGCATGAAGATTCTGATCAGCGGCCACACCGGCCAGGTCGCGCGCGAGCTGCAACTGGCCCTGCGCGAGCATGAATTGATCAGCCTCGGCCGTCAGGATTTCGACCTGTCACGCCCGGAAAGCCTGCGCGAAACCATCCTGCGCGAACGCCCGGCGCTGGTGATCAATGCCGCCGCCTACACCGCCGTCGATCAGGCCGAACAGGAGCGCGAACTGGCCTTCACCATCAATGCCGAAGCGCCGGGCGTCATGGCCGATGCCTGCTTCGAACTGGACATCCCGCTGATCCACTATTCCACCGACTACGTCTTCGACGGCAGCAAGACTACGCCCTACCGCGAGGCGGACACGCCGCGCCCGCTGGGCGTCTACGGTGCCAGCAAGGTGGCTGGTGAGCAGGCGCTGCGCATCAGTGGCTGCGACCACTTGATCCTGCGTACCAGCTGGGTCTACTCGCAGCATGGGCGCAACTTCCTGCTGACCATGCAGCGCCTGCTGCAGGAGCGCGAAGAACTCAGCGTGGTCGATGACCAGATCGGCGCGCCGACCTGGGCCGGCAGCATCGCCAGCGCCACCGCCGAGCTGATCGACAAGTGGCAACAAGGACGCCATCGCTGGGGCACCTATCACCTGACCTGCCAGGGTGAAACCAGCTGGTTCGGCTTCGCCAGCGCCATCGCCGAGCGCCTGCGCGCCACCGGCAAGCCCTGTGCCCGGCTGCGCCCGATCTCCAGTAGCGAGTACCCGACGCCGGCGCAGCGCCCGCTCAATTCGCGCCTGGACGGTGAACGCCTGGAAGAGGAATGGCAGATTCGCCTGCCGGACTGGCGAACGGCACTGGACGCCTGCCTGCAGCGCATGGGCTGACGCCCGGCATTTCATCACCAGCGGCCGGCGCACGTCACCGGCCGCACGCTTAACGTGCATAATGCGCCGATCATTTCTGCACGGTTCTCCATGAGCACGAACACTGCCACTCCCCGCCGCCTGCGCTGGCGCAGCCTCGTGCTGCTGGCGCTGCTGCTCGCGCCCCTGCTGTTGCCCGTACACTTTTTGGCCGAACGCTACTACCGCGAAGTCCTGATCGAACAGAACCGGCAAACCCTGGACCTGTACGTTGCCAACCTGCTTGGCACGCTGCGCCGCTACGAGGTGCTGCCGCAGATTCTCGGCGACCTGCCCGGCCTGCGCGCAGCCCTGAAGACGCCCGAAGACCCCGCAGTACTGGATAACGCCAACCGCCTGCTGGCCCGCGTGAAGAGCCAGACCGGGGCCGACGTGATCTACCTGATGAACACCCGCGGCGTCACCCTGGCCGCCTCCAACTGGGACAAGCCGGACAGTTTCGTCGCCGGCAACTTCGCCTTTCGCCCGTACTTTCGCGAAGCATTGGCCGGCCGCCTGGGCCGCTTCTTCGGCCTCGGCACCACCTCAGGAAAACGCGGCTACTACTTTGCCTACCCGGTGCGCGAGGACGACCACAACATTGGCGCACTGGTGGTCAAGGTCGACCTCGACCACACCGAAACGCTGTGGGGTAACACCCCGGAACAGCTGCTGGTCACCGACACCAATGGCGTGGTGATTCTCACCTCGCGCCCTGACTGGCGCTTTCACGCCAGCCGCCCGCTGGACCGCGTCGAACAATCGGCGATCGCCGCCAACCAGCCCTACCCGACCCAGGCGCCGCCCGCGCTCGACCTTGATCCCAACGCCTGGTTGACGCAAAGCCGGGCCTTGGAGGAAACCGGCTGGACGGTGAGTATTCTCGCCCCGCGCATCCTTCTCGATCGCCCCGTGCGCAGCGCTGTGGCCGTGGGGGCGGCTGCCCTGCTGGCCCTGCTGTTGCTGCTCGGCCTGCTGATATTGCGCCGCCGACACTACCTCGAACGCATCGCCCTCGATGCTAGCGCCAAGGCCGAACTGGAACAGCGGGTGACCGAGCGTACGCAGGACCTGGAGCTGCTCAACAGCCGACTCAAGCAGGAAGTGCTCGAACGCGAGCAGGCGCAGCAGGAGCTGGTGCGCGCCCAGGACGAACTGGTCCAGGCCGGCAAACTCTCCGCGCTCGGCACCATGAGTGCCAGTATCAGCCACGAGCTCAACCAACCACTGGGCGCGATCCGCAGCTACGCCGAGAACGCCAGTACCCTGCTCGACCACCAGCGCAGCGACGATGCCCGCGCCAACCTCAAGCTGATCAGCGAGCTGACCGAGCGCATGGCCTCGATCATCGCGCATCTGCGCGCCTTCGCCCGCCGTGATCGCCATGCGCCCGAGCGGGTGGCGCTGCAACCGGCGCTGGACGACGCCCTCGCCCTGCTCGCCAAACGCCGACGGGCCATGGATGTGGAATTGATTCGCGACCTGCCGGACGCCACGCTCTGGGTTCAGGCCGGCGAAACACGCCTGCGTCAGGTACTCGGCAACCTGCTCGGCAATGCGCTCGACGCCCTGGTCGACAAGGCGCCGCCACGGCGTATCTGGATCAGCATTGAGCATCAGGCCGAGCATCTCGACCTGCTGCTGCGCGACAACGGCCCCGGCTTCTCGACCGAATCCCTGGCGCGCGCGCGCGAACCCTTCTTCACCACCAAGACCAGCGCCCAGGGCCTGGGGCTCGGCCTGGCCATCTGCGATAGTCTGGTGCGGGCGCTGGACGGCGAACTGCTGCTGGCCAATCATCCGGCCGGCGGCGCGCTGATTACCCTGCGCCTGCGCCTGGCCAGTCCCGGCGTCAACCTGCAACCTTCTGAGGACCCTTCGCCATGACCAGCGACAGCGCCATCGACAGCCGCATTCAGGTACTGCTGATCGACGACGACGCCCATCTGCGCCAGGCGCTCAGCCAGACGCTCGATCTGGCCGGGCTCAAGGTCCTCAGCCTGGGCGATGCCCAGGGCCTGGCCGAGCGAATTCCGGTGGGCTGGCCGGGTGTGGTGGTCAGCGATATCCGCATGCCCGGCATCGACGGCCTGCAACTGCTGCAGCAACTGCGCGAGCGCGATGCCGAGCTGCCGGTACTGCTGATTACAGGCCACGGCGACGTGCCGCTGGCCGTGCAGGCGATGCGCGCCGGCGCCTACGATTTTCTGGAAAAGCCCTTCGCCAACGAGGCGCTGCTCGACAGCGTGCGCCGCGCACTGCAGCTGCGCCGCCTGGTACTGGACAATCGCAGCCTGCGCATGGCGCTCAATGACCGCCAGCAACTGTCCAGCCGCCTGGTGGGTCAGTCGCCTGCCATGCAGCGCCTGCGCGAGCAGATCGGCGCACTCGCCGGTATTTCCACCGATGTGCTGATCCTCGGCGAGACCGGCGCCGGCAAGGAGGTGGTCGCCCGCGCCCTGCATGATCTGTCCAGCCGCCGCGATGGGCCCTTCGTCGCCATCAACGCCGGTGCACTGGCCGAGTCCGTGGTGGAGAGCGAGCTGTTCGGCCACGAGGCCGGCGCCTTCACCGGCGCGCAGAAGCGCCGCATCGGCAAGTTCGAGTTCGCCAACGGCGGCACCCTGTTCCTCGACGAGATCGAGAGCATGAGCCTGGACGTGCAGGTCAAATTGCTGCGCCTGCTGCAGGAGCGCGTGGTCGAGCGTCTTGGCGGCAACCAGCTGATCCCGCTGGACATCCGTGTGATCGCCGCCACCAAGGAAGACCTGCGCCAGGCTGCCGACGCCGGGCGTTTCCGCGCCGACCTCTACTACCGCCTCAACGTCGCGCCGCTGTCCATTCCGCCGCTGCGCGAGCGCGGCGAGGATGCCCTGCTGCTGTTCCAGCATTTCGCCGAAGCGGCGGCGGCCCGCCACGCCCTGGCTCCGCGTGAGCTGCAACCGGGACAGCGTGCGTTGCTGCTGCGTCATCCATGGCCGGGCAACGTGCGCGAACTGCAGAACGCCGCCGAACGTTTCGCCCTGGGCCTGGAATTGGCGCTCGATAGCAACGCGCCAAACCTGCCACCGGTCAACGGCGGGCTCAGCGAACAGGTCGAAGCCTTCGAGCGCGCGCTGATCGCCGCCGAGCTGAGTCGTCCGCACGGCTCGCTGCGCAGCCTGGCCGAAGCGCTGGGCGTGCCGCGCAAGACCCTGCACGACAAGCTGCGCAAACATGGGCTGAATTTCTCCGGCGCTGGCGGAAGCTCGCCAGAGGACTTCGACTGACTGGCGGCAAACCGCCAAAGCCATCATCAAAGAGACAGGCCGGCAGCGGGCGCATATGCCCGCCCGGCGCTCGGCAAAACGCCATCAAAGCCCACAGCCACGGGCTTTTCCTCTAGGCAGGCAAGCACACCATGGCAGACTGGCACAAGGGTTGCTCTAGGCTAGCTCCAAGCGAACCCACAAGTACAAGTCCAGGCCTCGCTGATGCCACCGGCGTTTTTCTCCAAGCCGCCTAGACTTGCTCTTGTCCGTTCGTCAGCAGCGCCTCGGCGCAAATGCGATAAACACAACAAGAGGAAGCATCCGCATGTTCAAACTGACTGCCAAGGCGCTGGCTTGCGCCCTGTCCCTGTCCATCGCTGGCGTGGTTCACGCTGCCGACCCGATCGTCATCAAGTTCTCCCACGTGGTTGCCGAGCACACCCCGAAAGGTCAGGGTGCCGTGCTGTTCAAGCAACTGGCTGAAGAGCGCCTGGGCGACAAGGTCAAGGTCGAGGTCTACCCGAACTCCTCGCTGTTCGGCGACGGCAAGGAAATGGAAGCGCTGCTGCTCGGCGACGTCCAGATCATCGCCCCGTCCCTGGCCAAGTTCGAGCATTACACCAAGCAGCTGCAGGTATTCGACCTGCCGTTCCTGTTCGACGACATGGCTGCAGTCGATCGCTTCCAGAAAGGTCCGGAAGGCCAGAAGCTGCTGACCTCCATGACTGACAAAGGCATCACCGGCCTGGCCTACTGGCACAACGGCCTGAAGCAGCTGTCGGCCAACAAGGCACTGCTGGAGCCGAAAGACGCTCGCGGTCTGAAATTCCGCGTACAGGCTTCCGCCGTACTGGAAGAGCAGTTCAAGGCCGTGCGCGCCAACCCGCGCAAGATGAGCTTCGCCGAGGTTTACCAAGGCCTGCAGACCGGCGTGGTCAACGGTGCAGAGAACCCGTACTCGAACATCTACAGCCAGAAGATGCACGAAGTGCAGAAGTACATCACCGAGTCCAACCATGGCCTGCTGGACTACATGCTGATCACCAACACCAAGTTCTGGGACGGTCTGCCGGCTGACGTACGTAGCGAGCTGGACAAGATCATCGCCGAAGTTACCGTCGAGGTGAACAAGCAGGCTGACGCCCTCAACGAAGGCGACAAGCAGCGCATCATCGAGGCAGGCAGCACCGAAATCCTGACCCTGACTCCCGAGCAGCGCGGCCAATGGCGCGATGCCATGCAGCCGGTATGGAAGAAGTTCGAAGGCGAGATCGGCGCAGATCTGATCAAGGCCGCGCAAGCTGCCAACCAGCAATAAGGCCGGAGAGCCGTAGGGTGGGCAGGGCACTGCAGCGCTGACCCACCACGACGCCCGCGACGGGCGTCGTTCAATGCTGTAACCGGTGGGCCGGCTGCCGTCCCACCCTACGCCCTTTCCATTCGGGAGAACCGACCATGAACGCCTTGCGGCGCGTCTGGGAGCACTTCGAGGAAGGCTTCATTGCCTTTCTCCTGGCGGCCATGACGCTGATCACTTTCGTCTACGTGATCCTCAATAACTTCTACACCCTGTTCTATTGGCTGGGTGACACCTTCGGCGGTAACGAGGCTCTGCTCGCTATCGGCGACTTCATTCTCGACCTTGCCCAGGCGATGACCTGGAGCAACGCCCTGACCAAGGCCCTGTTCGGCTGGCTGATCTTCTTCGGCCTGGCCTATGGCGTGCGCACCGCCGGCCACATCGGCGTCGACGCGCTGGTCAAGCTCGCCCCACGCGGCGTGCAGCGCGTCATCGGCGTGATCGCCTGCCTGTGCTGCCTGGGTTACGCCGGCCTGATCGCCGTCGGCAGCTTCGACTGGGTCCGCACTCTGTTCATCGCCGGCATCGGCGCCGAAGACCTGGGCCACTACGGCATCCAGCAATGGCATATCGGCATGATCGTGCCGTTCGGCTACGCCATGGTGTTCATCCGTTTCCTGGAAATCCTCGTGCGTATCCTGCGCAACGAGCAGACCGGCCTCGGCCTGGCTGATGAAGCCGCCGATGCGCTGAAAATCAACGAGCACGAGGAGGCCAAATAATGACCGTGCTGTTCCTCTTCCTGCTGCTGTTCCTGCTGATGTTCATCGGCGTGCCGATCGCCGCGTCGCTCGGCCTGGCCGGCTCGATCACCATCATGCTGTTCAGCCCCGACTCGGTGCGCTCGCTGGCGATCAAGCTGTTCGAGACCTCCGAGCACTACACCCTGTTGGCAATCCCGTTCTTCCTGCTCTCCGGTGCCTTCATGACCACCGGTGGCGTGGCACGTCGCCTGATCGACTTCGCCAACGCCTGCGTCGGCCATATCCGTGGTGGTCTGGCCATCGGTGCGGTGCTGGCGTGCATGCTGTTCGCCGCGCTGTCCGGCTCCTCGCCGGCCACCGTCGCGGCCGTAGGCTCCATCGCCATCGCCGGCATGGTGCGCTCCGGTTACCCGCAGGCCTTCGGCGCTGGCATCGTGTGTAACGCCGGTACCCTGGGCATTCTGATTCCGCCGTCGATCGTGATGGTGGTGTACGCCGCAGCCACCGAGCAGTCGGTGGGCAAGCTGTTCATGGCTGGTGTGATTCCCGGTGTGATGCTCGGCCTGGCACTGATGATCGCGATCTACATCGTCGCGCGCATCAAGAAGCTGCCGGCCCTGCCGCGTGCCAGCTTCCGCGAGTGGCTGCGTTCCGCTCGCGAGGCCTTCTGGGGCCTGCTGCTGATGGTGATCATCCTCGGCGGT
>NZ_JADTQG010000023.1 GCF_016008875.1 Ectopseudomonas mendocina | reverse complement strand
GCAACATTCAGCCTGCCGCATCCTGAACGGGCGCCGCCGCTTCGGTCGGCACATCGGGTTCCGGACTGAACGCGCCGTTGTTCCAGGCGTAGTAACCCACAGCCAGCGCCAGCAACAGCGCGATGATCCAGGGCCACAACACCGGCTTGTTGGCGTAGGGATCGCGCAGCGCATGGTCGCTGCCCTTGGGTAGTTCCGCCATCTGAGTGAGCGCGGTGCCGAAGGGGATGCTGATACGCGCCTTGGCGTTCACCGCCCAGCCATTGGCATCGAGAATCGGCCCCAGGCTGCGGCGGTGCAGTTTGAACCACGCCAGCAGCATGGCCGGGCCGGAAATCGCCAGCAGCACGCCGAGCAGCAGCAACGGTACCTGCCACCATGCCAGCGACAGGATGCCCGTGACCACGGCCGCCAGTGCCGTACCCAATGCGCCGACCGCCAGGCCGATGGCCGCGAAGATACCGGCGAACTTGGCGATATCGAACGCGGGTGTCGATGCCGCCGCTGGCGCTGCCCCGGTTTCCCCAACCTTGGCGGCGGTCTTGTTGACCATGTCGGCGTCGCGGCTGGCGGCGAGCTTCTGGACCTGATCGGAAACCAGCTTGGAAACGCGTCGGTACGGCGACCAGAACGCCTCGCGAATGCTGATCGCGTTCTGCACCACCTTGACCACCGTGGCATCCCAGTCATTGCCGTCACGGTCGTAGAACAGGCCATGGCGCCCGGCTTGCATATCGCCCTCGCTGCCGGCAGTCAGCGCCACCACGATGTTCAGGGTTTCCTTGCCACGCACCGGCTCGCCACGGCGCGTGCAGGCGCAGTACAGCAGGAAGCAATCACTGGCTGCTGCAATCTTGGCGTGAGCCTCGACGTTGTCGACCTCGACCACCAGCTCGCAGCTCTTGCCGTCGATATACAGCACGCCGGCCTGGAACACGGCTTTCTCGTGCCGCGAATAGAAGGCCTGGAAGGACACGAAGTTGCGCAGCAAGGTGACCAGGCCGTGGCGCAGGCGAATCAGCTTGTCCAGCTCGACCAGGCCATCCGCCGCCTCGGCCACGGTCTTGTCCTCTTCCACCAGCGCCAGCAGGCGCGCCTCGGCGCCCTGCTCCACCAGTTCAAGGATACGCCCACGCTCCAACACATCGGCAATCGCCACCTTCGGCGTCTCGGCGCGCCAGGCCAGGTAGTTGCTGCACAGCGCGACCAGATGCTGCCACTGCTCGCGCGACAGGCTGTCCTGCTCGCCGTAGACCGGCACCACCACACGCTGGTGGAAATCGTCGATGGCGCGCTGCCAGGCCGGGTTGAGCCCCTTGCCCAGCGGCAACTCGTCGCCATGCTGCACCACTGCCAGCGGCAGGCCGGCTACTTCGCCGGCATCGGCCAGCGACAGCGAGGCCAGACGCACCAGCTCTTCTTCCTGGGCGTTCATCAACGCGGCCGCACGCGGATCGAACTCGGCCATGGCCACGCGGGTGAAATAGTCGTCAATCTTGCCGCGCACCGCGCTCAGCGCCTCGACCGCCGCCACCGTACCCTCACCAAAGGCGTCCAGCCCCTGCTCGGCAGCGCGGGCATGCCAGGCATGCAGTTGGCGCGCCTGATCGAAGAAGGCAGTGATCTGCTCGACGCCGATGGCCGGCTCGCCGCTGCGGTCAGTTTGCGCGCCGAGGCAGGCGATGATGTCGGCGATGGCGGCCTTGAGCTCGGCATCCTCGGTCAGGGCTGCCGGCACCAGGCCGTCGCCATTGGGCTGTTGCGGCGGGAACAGCTGCGCCAGATCGGCGGTATCGAGCGGCGTCAGGCTGTCGCCATCAGGCCGCCCGAGCACGCCCAACAGGCGCTGCGCGGCCAGACGCAGGTGCCCGCCCACGGCATCGTCAGTGAGCGAGGAAAGCTGCAGCGGCCCGTCCTCAAACAGCACGGAGGGGTCACGCAGACGCGCCAGCGTCCAGTCCACCACATCGAGAATTTCCGGCGCGCGGATACGACCGTCATTGTTCAGGTCGATGTACTGCAGCATGCGCCGATCCAGCTCCAGGTTGTTCACCGGGCAGGCCAGGCTGGCCCAGAGTTTCTGGTCAAGGCCGCGCAACGCGGCGAGGTCGGCGGGGGTTTCCAGTTGCACCTGGTCGAAGCCGCCAGCACGGAAGAAGCGCCAGCGATGCGCGAGAGCTTGAGTCATCTACAAAAGATCCTTTCTTTGTGAGGGCGACTGCGCCAGGGAGCCGGCGATGATCCATCGCTGCGCATCGACGCACGGACCATTCAACAGACTCCTGCTTTCCAGGCGCTGTTCAATTCAGTGTAACCGAGCTACGAAGGCATCGCCGAGCGCCTACCGGCCTGGATCCCATGCACGGTAGAACACTGCGAACAGCATCAGCCGCCCTGGATCTTCTGCAGCAACGGCTCGCACTGGCTCGGCTCGTCACCGGCACTGGGCGCCACCAGCGCCAGCAGGCCGGCGGCCGGCGCCACGGCCACGCCCAGTGCTACCAGCCCGGCACCGCGCAGCGCCAGCGGCGTGGCCTGCACGCCTGGCGCGGGCTCCTTGAAGGTGCCGCGCACGTAGAGCGGCGAACGCAGGGAAAAGATGCGAAAGCCCTTGGTGGCCGGGGTGACGGTAAAATCCAGCTGCTCGCTGGCGAAGTTGGCGCTGCCGTCCACCTTGATCACTGCATTGTCGGTGTCGATGACGAACAGCCGCGTGCTCATCAGCCCCTGCTCGATGCCGAGATCGGCCGCTGCGCAGTGGATCTTTACCTCCTCGTCGCCGAACAGCCGGCCCACCAGGTAGTTGCCGACGTTCAGCCCGGCGATTTCCATCAGCCCGCGGCTCACCGCACCATCGTTGATCAACATCTTCAGCTCGCCATCGGCGCTGCCCAGCAGGGCTGCCACCGAGTTGCCGCGGCCACTGAGACGCGCATCGCCGTTCAACTCGCCAAAGCTGGTCTGCATCGGCGCGAAGGTGGGGAACAGCTGCTTGAGTTTGAGATCGCGCGCGCGTAGGCGCATCTGCCCCTGCAACGGCGTGTTCGCACCATTGAGGCGAATCTGCGCATCGAGCACGCCGCCGGCCATGCCGAAACGCAGTGGTTCCAGGCTGAGCATGCCGTCGTTGAGTACAACATGAGTGTCCAGATCACTGATCGGCAGTTGCTCGCTGTGCACGATGCGCTTGCCGACAAAACGGACATCAGCGTCCATGGCGCGCCAACGGTCGGTACGAAACTCCGAAATCGGCAAGGCCTTGTTCGCCGGCTGCGTGTCGCGTTCGCCACGCTCATGCTTGTCGGCGCTGGAATCAGCACCGATCAGGGGCGCAAGATCACCGAACAACAGCTGGTTGGAGGTCAGGCGGCCGGACAGTTTCGGCCGCGGCTGGCGCGCGACGAAGGTCAAGTCGCCATGGATATCGCTGTCGCCGATACGCCCGTTGAAACCGAGGTAGCGAAAGGTCGCCCCGTCAGCATCACGCAGGTCGGCCTGCAGACGACCATCGGTACTGTAGGGCGGCGTGTCTGGCAGGGTAACGCCGGTCAATGGATAGAGATGGCCCAAACTGGCCCCGGCAAGCTGCAGGCGCAAATCCAGCGCGCCCAGATTCTGTGGGTCGGTCAGGCTGCCGGCGACTTGAATACGGGTGGACCCGATGCGCACATCCGCCTGCAGCGGGAAGGGTTGCGAGGCGTCATGCAGCGCCAGCAAACCACCAACCTTGCCGCTACCGGTCAACGGCTGACCGCGAAAGCTGCCCTTGGTTTGCCACGCGAAGGCGTAGTCCTGGGCGCTGGCATCGCTTTCGGCCAGCCGCTCGGCAGCGCTCCTGCCAACGATCTCGGCGAAGGGAATCGGCTCGCCCAGCGGCTGGATGACCGCCTCCAGAGCGGTGTTGCTGACCTTGTCATCGAGCTTGACCTGCCCCTGGTCGAAGGCGATGGTGCCGATATCCAGCGTCCAGGGGCTGGGCTGCTCGCTGTCGTCCGCCTGTTCGCTACCCAGGTCGAACACCCAGTTGGCACGACCATCGGCCAGGCGCTGTAAATCGGCATTCGGTGCACCGAGTTCAATGCTCGGAATGCTTACTGTCTTCCACAGCAGCGGCAGGGGCGACAAACGCAAACGCACGCTGTCGAGGCTGACGAAGGTATCGCCCTGCGCCCAGTCAGGATTGCCCAGACGCAGGCGCTCGGCGGAGAAATGCGGCCAGGGCATCCAAGCGCTCAACCCCTGCTGGCCAGGTTCGCGCTGCCAGATCACACGCAGATCGCCCTCGATGGCGAACGGCCGGTTCAACGCCGCCGACACCTGCTCGTTGATCAGCGGCCGCGCGCGATTCCAGTCGAACAGCACCAGAAATAGCATCAGCGCCGCCACCAGCAGCAGGAAAACAGCGAACAACGCGCCCATCAGTTTGCGTACCTGACGCACCCGGCGACCTCCTCATCTGACGTTCGAGTGAAACCCGTCCTTAACCATACGACTGAAAAGATTAGCCAACGCTCCCCGACACTGGCAGCAATGGCGAAAATAGCCCACCCTGAAAGCCCATTCGCGAGCCGACCGATGCGCCTGATCGACACCCACACCCACCTGGATTTCCCGGACTTCGACGCCGACCGCGACGAAGTGCTCGCACGCAGCCGCGCCCTGGGCGTGCAGCGTATGGTGGTGCTCGGGGTGTACCAGGCCAACTGGCAGCGCCTATGGCGGTTGGTCGAGGCGAACGAGGGCCTGTTTGCCGCGCTCGGTTTGCACCCGGTGTATCTGGACGATCACCAGCCGCAACACCTTGCCGAATTGCGCGACTGGCTGGGCAAGCTGGCCGGACATGGCAAGCTCTGCGCTATTGGCGAGTTCGGTCTGGATTATTACCTGGCGGAGCTGGATCGCGAACGTCAGCAGGAATTGTTCGAAGCGCAGCTGGAGTTGGCGGTGGCGTTCGAATTGCCGGTGCTGCTGCATGTGCGCCGCGCCCATGCCGCCACCATCGCCACGCTCAAGCGCTTTCGCCCGACACATGGCGGCATCATCCACGCCTTCGCCGGCAGCTATGAAGAAGCGCGCGAGTACATCAAGCTGGGCTTTCGCCTCGGTCTCGGCGGCGCCGCCACCTGGCCGCAGGCCAACCGCCTGCGCAAGGTGGTGGCGCAACTGCCGCTGGAATCCATCGTGCTGGAAACCGACGCCCCGGACATGGCGCCGGCCATGCACCCGAACCAGCGCAACAGCCCCGAATACCTGACGGACATCTGCGCCGAGCTGGCCGCGCTGCGCGGCGTTACGCCCGAAGAACTGGCAACGGCCAGCAGCCGTAATGCCGATGAGCTGTTTGGCTGGAAATAGGCCGCACAGATGGTCAGGCAAATCGCCCTACACGGCCGTGCGCGGTAGCCCCGCTCTGAGCCGAAGTTTTCCAGACCGCGTCGCCCAAATTCGCGGCGGGGCGCCGTTCCTACCAGGCTAGCGCGACGGCCGCGGGAATGTTGTGGGAGGGGCTTTAGCCGCGACTATCAAAAAACGTCGCCGCTGAAGCGCCTCCCACGAGGCCAATCCTCACTCACACACGAAACGCCCCAATCAACTGCCGGAGCCGCGCCACCAACTCGCTCAACTCGCGACTGGCCTGCTCGGTCTGACTGGCACCTTGCGCCGTGCGCTCACCGGCATGATTGATCTCGACGATGTTCTGATCGATATCGTGGGCCACCGCCGTCTGCTGCTCGGCCGCTGCGGCGATCTGCTGGTTCTGGTCGACGATCATGCCCACGGCGCCGAGGATATTCTCCAGCGCCAGCTGCACCTTGGCTGATTCGCTCACGGTGCCATCGGCCATCTGGTGACTGGCATTCATCGCCTTCACCGCAGCCCCAACGCCGCCCTGCAGCTTGGCGATCATCGCCTCGATTTCCTCGGTGGACTGCTGGGTGCGCTTGGCCAGGTTGCGTACCTCATCGGCCACCACGGCGAAACCACGGCCCTGCTCGCCGGCTCGCGCCGCCTCGATCGCGGCGTTGAGCGCCAGCAGGTTGGTCTGCTCGGCAATGCCCTTGATCACGTCCAGCACCTGGCTAATCGCGGCACTGTCGCTGGCCAACTGGTTGATCACCAACACCGATTGGTCGATCTCACCGGCCAGCCGCTGAATCGCTCCCACCTGCTGCTCGACCAGGGCACGACCGCTGACCGTCTCCTGATTCACGCTCTGCGCACTGCCCACCGCAGCGGCTGCGCTGCGCGCGACTTCCTGAGCGGTGGCGGACATCTGGTTCATCGCCGTGGCCACCTGCTCGATCTGCGCTCGCTGGCTGGCCACCGCCTGGTTGCTCTCGCCCGAAACCAGCTCGACCCGGTCGGCCTGCCCACCGACTTCACCCACGGTATGGCCGACGCGCTCGATCAAATCGTGAATACGCTGCACGGTCTGGTTGAAGACCTGGCCCAGCTCACCCAGCTCATCGCGGCTCTGCGCCTGGAAGTTGGCCGTCATGTCGCCTGCGGCCACCTTGTCCATCACCCGCCCCAGGTTCTTCAGGGTCGCACGCGTGGAAACGTAGAAGCCGCTGTAGAGGTAGACGATCAGCAGGAACACCACCACCAGCGCCACCGCCAGCAGCACCATCTGCGCACGGTTTTCGCTGAGTCGTTTGCTCAGTTGATTGTCGAGGAAGGCCAACAGACCATCGTTGAACGCGTAGGTCCTGGCCATCTGCTGGCTGGTCTGCTCATAGAACTGCGTCCAGGGCGTATCCAGGCTGTCGGCGATGATGACCTGATCCTCGAACAGCACGGCGCTGTCCTTCAAACTCTGGCGGCTCGCCTCGGCCAGGCTGCCGAGGCCGTTCTGCGCGGCGACATTGCCGGCCAGGGCATCCTGCAGATTCAGGCCGTACTCGGCGTGCAGCTTTTCAAGCTGCAGCAGCAGGTCGTCGAACTTGGTGCTGGCTACGGAATTGAGATAACCCTGGCCCAGGGAATAGGCGCCAACCGCTCGGCCCTGGCTGAGCACATCGGTAATTTGCGGGGTGACATTGGTGATCAGCTCGGTGATCTGCCGTACCTGACGTTGCGGGTCCTGGCTCAACCCGGCCTGACTGGCCACCAGCTTGATGAAAACCTGGGAAGAGCCCAGCAGCTTCTCGACGATGACCGTCTTGCTCTGCAGCGACGTCTCGGCCTCCGCGCTTTTCAACTCGGCCAGCAATTCGTCGCGCTTGGCGATAAACTCCGCTGCCTGCTCGCTATCGCTGGTCACCGGCTGCAGCGCTTGCAGACCGGCATTGAGCGACTGCTGCAGTTGGCCGATCCGCCCCTCCAGATCCCCCGCCTGCCCGGACTGACCGATCATCGAGTTGATCTGTACCAGGTCGTTGAGGCTCTCCAGATCGCGGCGCAGCTGCAGGCTGCTACCGAGCAGCTCGAGGCTTTCCAGAGCCGTCTGGGTGCCGACGAACTGACGATAGGAATCTCGCACTAGATAGAAGTTGGTGACGAGCATGGGCAGGAAGAATAGAACGCTGATCAGGCTGAACTTCATGCCGAAGCTGAGGCGATTCATCAGCGCGATGGCCGGATACAACACGGTCTTCACTCGACGTCTCCAATTGCCATTATTGTTATTAGGTCTCGCTTGGCAGCCGCCGAGCCTCTTACGATCTCGTGACGGTATCCTGCTTCGACCGACATAAGGCATGCGGATACATGCGCCGAATACAGGCCGATAAACGTGATGGAAATCACCAAACAGGTCGACTGCCGCCTCCTTATACCGCTTATCGACACGCCTCTCTGTAACTTAAGGTTAAGCAAGCGCAGCGCACATGCTGTCCCGGGCGCGGCCAGGTACAGCCCATGATCCTGATGAAAACGTAGGGCGGGTGAAACCCGCCACCAGGCTAGCCCGGCCGCTCCCGCCCTGCCGGGTTCTGCCTGTGATCGGCGCCTTAGATGAACAGCACCCAGACCGCGTAGCCGGCGTACCAGACCACCGCCGCGCGAATCAGCAGTTGCCAGAGCTGGTCCAGAGTATCGACACCCTCCTCGCCCATCACCGGCGACGGCATCTCGCCCGCAGCACGCCCGGCCTTGATCACCAGTTGCGCAGCAGAAATATCCCAGCTCAGCAGCTCATGCAGCAGGGCACGACTGACGGCGACGAAGTTGCCGACCAGCGCGAAACTGGACGCCAGCACCCGCGCCGGCAGCCAATCGAAGGCATGGCGCAGTTGCACGGCGCGCTCACGCAGGGCCGGCTGCTCGGCGTGCTCGGCACTCAGTGCCAGCTGGCGATAGGCCAACGCCGCCATCGGCCCCAGCAGCAGATACCAGAAGATCACCGCGAAGAAGCTCTGATAGGCCTGCCACAACAGATGCCCCTGAACCTGCTGCAGCAGCTCGGCGCCCTCTTCCGGCTGCAATGCCAGGTCGCGCTCGGCCACATGGTAGGCCGCCTGACCATCACCGCGGCGCCAGGCGTCACGGAACGGCCCCAAAGCCGCAAGCAAATCGCCGCGTCCCAGACTGTAGATCAGCACCAGCAAATGCACCGGCAAGGCCAGCCAACCGTAGGCCAGCGACTCGAGGATCAGCAGCACCAGCCCCAGCGCCAGCACCGGCAGCAACACCAGAATGGCCAGGCACAGCCAAGGGGCCTGCTGCAGCCCGCCCTGTTGCAGGCGTTGCAGTTGCGCCAGCCAGGGGCCGTCCTGCTGGATGCGCAGGCGCCAGGCGGAGAATTTCTCGACCCACAGCACCAGCAGAATCACCAGAAAACTCATTGCTACCTCTCATTCAATTCGGCATGCAACCGCGGCCAGTCGAACGCCGGCCCCGGATCAGTCTTGCGCCCAGGGGCGATGTCGCAGTGACCACGAATCCGCTGCGCCGACAGCGCCGGGTAGGCATCGAGCAGTTGCCGCGTCAGCTCCGTCAACCTGGCGTACTGAGCATCGCTGTAAGGCACGTCATCCGCACCTTCCAGCTCCACACCTAAGGAAAAATCGTTGCAGTTGTCACGCCCCTCGAACCAGGAAACCCCGGCGTGCCAGGCACGATCCAGGCAGGAGACGAACTGCGTCAGCCGGCCATCACGCTCGATGAAGAAATGCGCGGAAACCTGCAGCGAGGCGATTTCGGCAAAGAAGGGATGCTCGTGCGTGGGCAGCCGGTTCTGGAAGAACTCCAGCACCTTGCCTGTCCCGAACTGGCCGGGCGGCAGGCTGATGTTGTGCACCACCAACAGGGATATTTCACCATCGGGGCGAGAGTTGAAGTTCGGCGAGGGGCAATGATGGATACCCTGAAACCAGCCGGTCGTGGGGTCGAGCTGCATATGGCACTCCTGAGCGTGGCACCACTCTAGAACAGCCGACCCAGACGGCCAAGAGCGAGACAGCAACAGGATGTGCGAAGACGGAAAATAGAGGGGCACAACGTAGGAGCCGCGCCCCGCGGCGAATGGTTGCGGCAACGCTAAGCCAAAAGATTCGCCTCGAGGCGGGGCTCCTACAAGGCCACTCGCTACCAGCAGCAGAACGTTGCAGGCAACGAATCAGGCGTTCTTCAATTTGCGCAGGTTACCGATCACCGATTCGAGCGCACGATCGAACAGCAATGCATCGTCGAGCAGGCGAATGGTGTTGCGACGGAACTCCACGGCCAGCGCATTGCGGCTCTTTTCCAGCACTTTCATGCCGGTACGGTTGACGAACACGTACTTGCCAGTAGGTTTGATGATCGCCGCCAGCTTGCAGCGCAGCTTGTGCTCATCGTCTTCCTGGAACTCGACCCAACTGCCTACACGCAGACTATCGACCTGCTGCAGCGCCTCGTCATCGTCCGGCATTGCCACGTCCGGCTCCTGAGGCCGGGTCTGACCCGGGGCCAGCAGGACGATCTCCTCGACCACCTCGACCATGGCCGGCGCATCTTCGACCTCTTCCGCTGCCGGCAACTCCAGCAGCGGCAGCTCGATACCTGCTTGCGCGGCGTCAGTGGTGGATTCGGATTCGTCCAGCGCAACCTCGGGCTCGGCCGTGGCGCGCTTGAAGCGCTGGAAAGCCTGCACATGCAGTGCCTCCAGCTGGCTGAAAAATTCGCTAGTGGAGAACGGATCGAAGGCGGCGCTGACCATACCCTCGCGCAGCGCCTTGAGCAGGCCGGGCACCAGTTCCAGCAAGCGCAGTCGCGCCTCGGGATCTTCATGCGGCGCAACGCTCCAGACCAGATCATCCATGGTCTGCAACGCAGCCTGCCATTCGTCCGAGTCCACGCCATGCTTGAGACAGGTGAGCATCAGCACCTTGCTCCAGGCTTCCTGCAGCAGACGCACCACCACTTCCGGTAGGGTCTTGCCCAACAGCCGCTCATTTAGCGCCTGTTCGACCTGACGGCGCGCCAGTTCGGCCTTGGCACTGCCCTCCTCGGCATCACGGGTACGCTGTTCGAGCAGTTCGCTACGACGACGCTCGTCGCCCGTGAAGGCCATGAACTCGGCGAGCAGCTCGGAGAAGATCGCCGGATCATCGACGAAGTCGTTCAGCAGACGCTGCACCACCTGCTCGATCTTCTGGTACAGGCTGTCGCGCTGCGCATCGTCCTGATCGCCCCAACCCAAGGCCGCGGAGGCGATTTCGTTGAGCAGACGGCGCGCCGGGTGACTGCCGCGACTGAAGAAGGTCTTGTCCAGCACCGCGACCTTGAGCATCGGAATCTGCAGGCGGCCGATCAGCGCCTTGAGCGAATCCGGCAAAGTGCGGTCATCGAGAATGAACTCGAACAGCATCGACACCAGGTTGATCACGTCTTCATCAACTTCGCCGACCACGCGCGCCTTGCCGCTCTTGGCGCTGGCACGCTCGAGCAAGCGCTCGAGCTGATCACGCAGATCGAAGTCCGCGAAATCGACCTGCGTCGGAGCACGCTGCTGCATGTGCGACAGCAGGCGCATCAGGTCGTTGCTAGTGATAGGTAGCGCATCGGCCACCTGGGCGCGGCGAGGCATGGCAGTGCCGCGTACCTGCAGGAGCAGATCCTGCAGCGCACCGAAGACTTCCTGAACGCCCTGATCGGCGCCTTCGAGCAGAGGAATGCCTTCCTCGCCCGAGGCCTGGCTATAAGCAGAGGCCGCGGGGCGCGGCTGACGACGCGGCGGCGCCGACTTCAGCTCCGGTAGCACGCCCGCATTGACCAGGGCCTGGTTGGCCTCGGCATAAAGGACGTCGCAACTGCCCAGCACGTATTTTTCGAACAGCTTGAGGATGATCAGCTTGACCTTGATCTCCACGCCCAGGCCGCTGCAGGCATCGAGGAAGTACTCACTGAGCAGCGTCGGGCCGAGCGGGTTGCTCTTGTCGTCGAGCTTCTTGCTGATTACCGCATTGAGACGCGTCGTGAGGTGGCCCAGCGCCATGGCATCACGGCTCATGACCTTGGCCACCATGGCGTCCAGCGCCACCGTCTCTTCCAGCTCGTCGTTCTGCACCAGGCTCAGACTGTCGAACGAGACTGCATCCAGAGCAGGCTGCTGCTTGCCGATTTCATACTGATTGAGATTGGCGAAAGACTCGAACACCTTCTGCAGGAAACCGCGCTCGATGTTCTTACGCTTCAGGCGCAGGTCGCGCATCGCCTCGAAGAAAGCGTTCTGCTCGGCATTGCTGGTCGCCCGATCCGCCATCTCGAAGAGGGTATCGTCAGCATTGTCGAACAGGCTCTGCAGGTTCTGCTTGAGCTGTTGCGCGGCTTTGTCACGCACCTGAATAAGCGCCACGGGCAGTCTTCCTACCGGCGAAGTTGGCGATTGCTCAGCGGTCGCCTTGGTCAGGGGCACCACATTCGCGTCGGTTTTCATTCTAGTCTCCCGCAGACTGCCCGAACCGGGCTTCCTGGTCTGCACAGCGTCAACCGAGCGTCGTCCCTAACGTCAAAGGCCTGGCGTCAATAAAATAAAAAGTAAAGGCATTATAGGGAGGCTGCGCGCCATACCAAGTCAATTTTTTCTAGAGACATGATCCGCATCACAGATAGCCTCACGCCACTTACAGGCGGTAGTCTCTACAACACCCTCGCACCTCTACAGCCTAACGCTACCAGCTACGCGCCGCTGCACCGATGGTCGGCGCATTGCCATCAATAAGAGCTGCAGTGCAGGGCGATAGTGCCCAGTCAATCATCGAAAACCGAACGGCGCAGAACGGCACTCGACCGTTGCCCCGCCCCCGCCTGGCTCTATAATCGCCCCTCGCCTACACCGGAGCCGACCATGCCCAACCTGACACTCGCCGAACTCAGCAGCGAAATCGAAGCCAATGTCCGCCGCGCCCTGGCCGAAGACATCGGCAGCGGTGACATCACCGCCCAGCTGATTCCGGCCGAGCGCCTGGCCAGCGCCCGGGTGATCACTCGCGAGGCGGCGGTTATCTGTGGCACGGCCTGGGTCGATGCGGTATTTCGCCAGCTCGACCCGCGCGTGGCGGTGCACTGGCAGGTGCAGGACGGCGACCGCGTTCAGGCCGACCAGCCCCTGTTCACCGTCGAAGGCCCGGCCCGCGCCCTGCTTAGTGGCGAACGCAGCGCCTTGAACTTCCTGCAGACCCTGTCGGCCGTTGCTACCCGCTGCCGCCATTACGCCGATATCGTCGAAGGCACCCAGGTCAAACTGCTCGACACCCGCAAGACCCTTCCCGGCCTGCGCCTGGCACAGAAATTCGCCGTGACCTGCGGCGGCTGCCACAACCACCGCATCGGCCTGTTCGACGCCTTTCTGATCAAGGAAAACCACATCGCCGCCTGCGGCGGCATCGCCCAGGCAATTTCCGCAGCCCATCAGATCGCCCCCGGCAAGCCGGTGGAAGTGGAAGTGGAAAGCCTGGAAGAACTGCGCGAAGCGCTGGAGGCCGGCGCCGACATCGTCATGCTCGACGAGCTGTCATTGGAAGACATGCGCGAAGCCGTAAACCTCACCGCCGGCCGCGCCAAACTCGAAGCATCTGGCGGCATCAACGACAGCACCTTGCGCACAGTCGCCGAAACGGGCGTGGACTACATATCGCTTGGGACGCTGACCAAGGATGTGAAAGCGGTGGATTTGTCTATGCGGTTGGTGTTGTAAGTCACCGACCACTGTAGGAGCCACGCCTCGCCGCGAACCGCAGCCTCACCGAAATCTCGCCGAACTGCACAAAATTCGCCTCGAGGCGGGGCTCCTACAGATCAACCGCGCTCTAATCTCGCTGAGCATCCTTCAACAAAATGCTCTTGGAATAGTCGAGAAATTCATCCAGATGCCGGGTAATCACCGCCACGGTAATTGGCAGCTGCAGCGTCTGATACTCATGAACCGCAATATTGCGATAGCCCACCATCCGCTTGAGCGCCTCAGCCAGGTCATAGTCGATCCAGCCGCCTGCTGCTAATAATGCAAACACATCACGCGCACTCTGCGGAATACCGAAACGTTCGCGCCGAATCAGATGCTGGCCCATATCCAGCGCCGCCTCACAAGCACGCTGGATATTCAGAATGGCCGCATCCTGACGGGTAAAGTCCTCGGCAAAACTCGCCGGGTCGCGTTCATACTCCTCCCGCGCCCGCCTGACGCAACGCTCGATGCTTGCGGCCTTGTTCAACAACACATCATCGGCCATAAACCCGCCCATCTCGCTCGATATCACGCAAAAGCAGTGCTCTGGCTCGATCCAGCTCAAGCTTCTCGCTCAACACAGCACATTCGAACAAACCAGCCTCGACACCCTCTGCCGCCCACCAGCGCTCGCCTTTCATCAACACCTGCTGCTGCATCACGGTGGAAGCCCTGCGCAAATCCAGCAGATCAACCTGGCAACCCGCAATATCGGCAGCCTCGCTGGCAAGCTCCCAAAGCGTCAGCGGGTCAGCATAGCCCGGCACCAACACCGCCAGATCCAGATCACTGCACTCATCTGCCGTGCCCTGGATACGACTGCCAAAGGCATAGACAGCCAGCAAACCATCCAGTCGCGAGCGCAGTAACTCGATCAGAACGACCTTATTCATAGCCAACCTCCGCATACACACTTAGAAGTGTATCCCAACCGCTATAGCGTCAACCTGCGCCCATGTATACGACGGCTGCATGAATACTGAAAATAGAACCAGGCAGGATGGCTACAGGGCGGATTAGCCCTGCCCCAAAAGCCGAACGCTCCATTCCAGGCATCACGACACCCCACCAACTGCTAAATTATTCAAACGCTACCCATCTCCCTGCACCTCAAGCCCAACATCACCAGCCCAATCAGCCGGGTAAAGCCCCATCATCACATCACGGTGAAAGCTCGAATGGGGCCAGTCCGCCACCCGCCCCACCAGCCCGTGCTTGCAAGGGTTGATGTAGACATAATCGATATGCCGGCGAAAGTCCTCGTCATCACGCAACTGATGCTCCCAGTAGCGCCGCTGCCAGATTCCCCGTTCGCCGCGACGCAAACGCGTCAGCGAACGGTATTCATCGGAGGGCAACCCTCGGCAGAAAAACGTCTTGATCAGCCGCCAGCGCAACGGGTAATCCGCATCACCAGGCGGCAACGTCCATACGCAATGCATGTGTTCGGGCAGCACCACCCACGCATCGATAGTGAACGGATAATCGCGATGCACGCGCCGCACCGCATCACGCAACAGCTCGACATGCCGCAGCAACAGATCATTGCGCCGACGCTGCAGCAGATTCACGGTAAAGAACCAGCTCGCCCCCGGCACGAAAGCACGGCGATAGTTCGGCATCCTTGCCCCTCCAGAAAGACCAAAAGGTCAAGCCTAGACGGCCACGAAAATAGCTCAAGCCCCGGCAACATCAGGTAACCCGTAGGGCGCATTAGCCGCAGGCGTAATGCGCCGAACGAGAGCCGCACACCACAAATTCCAGAGAGCACAACGCCCCGCGCAAGGCAGGGCGTTCGGTATTGCAACGGATATCGTGGCTCGCGGTGAACGACGGATTACGCTTCGCTAATCCATCCTACGGAGTTGATCCGCCTTACCGGGTTGATCGAAGGCACCCAGGTGAAACTGCTGGACACCCGCAAGACCCTCCCCGGCCTGCGCCTGGCGCAGAAGTACGCCGTGACCTGCGGCGGCTGCCACAACCACCGCATCGGCCTGTTCGACGCCTTTCTTATAAAGGAAAACCACATCGCCGCCTGCGGCATCGCCCAGGCAGTTTCCACCGCCCAACAGATCGCCCCGGGCAAACCGGTGGAGGTCGAAGTGGAAAGTCTTGAGGAACTGCGCGAAGCCCTGGAAGCCGGCGCCAACATCGTCATGCTCGACGAACTGTCACTGGAGGACATGCGCGAAGCCGTAAAACTCACCGCCGGCCGCGCCAAGCTCGAAGCGTCGGGCGGCATCAACGACAGCACCTTGCGCGCAATCGCCGAAACGGGTGTGGACTATATCTCGCTAGGGACGCTGACCAAGGATGTGAAGGCGGTGGATTTGTCGATGCGGTTGGCATTGTAAGCCACTGATCACCGCAGGAGCCGCGCCTCGCGGCGAATGTTCGCAAGCGCAGCCCCCAAGCCACGCCCCAAGGGGGGGGGACTTCATAAACCAAACCAAGCATACCCGTCACGCATCATATAGCCGGATGCCATGCGAAGAACTTTTATTAAGGGCATACAATCCCCCGGAATATCGGGGACACACACGAAAAAAATTTGCTCAGCTAGTATTAGTAAAGACCATGTATCATTCAAGCAGTAATTTACTGGGTACAGGTCCCGCCAGTAGCAAGATTACAAGCGACAATCGCTGTACCTGGGGTGCGTGGAGTGGCAGTAAATTTTCCGGTCACGGTAAGGGTCGCATCGGCACCATTGTAAGACTGACAGGCTCCCAAGCCAGCCGGAGTAGAGGGTACTTGTTGGATATTCAGCTGTGCCAACGCATTATTAGCGTAAGCCTTCGCTTCGATTAGACAGGCTTTGTCTGCAGAAGCGCGAGTGTAGTCCTGATAGGCAGGTAGAGCGACGGCAGCCAAAATTCCAATTACAGCGACCACAACCATCAATTCAATCAAGGTAAATCCTTTACTTGCAGCCATAATATTACCTTTAGATATAAGGCGAGAACATCTTGCGATCTTCATATGAGGCACTGGCATTCACCACCGAAAAGAAAAGCGCCCTAAGGCGCTTTCTTTATTCGCAACGACTTTTTTAGTTCGAACAGGCAGCGTTAGCATCACAAGTAACAGTCTTGCCGCCCGGAGTTTTAGCCTTAGCACTCAGTGCAGCAGCACCACCAGTACCTGCAGTGGGAGTTTCGCACGCCTGATGAGTCACAGTAGGTTTGTCGGCAGCAACGGAACCATTAGACTCCCAGACAAGAAGGGCACTCGACAATGCCTTCAGCTCACCCAAACAAGCGTTATCAGCAGCTTTGGCGGTGTAATCACGGTAGGCCGGCAGTGCAATTGCCGCCAAAATACCGATGATCGCAACCACAATCATCAGTTCGATCAAGGTAAAACCTTTTTGAGCTTTCATTCAATTTTCTCCTAAGTTGGTTTTAGGTACTGGGACCTGACCAAGCTCTAGCAGAACGCGTGCCAATTTTCCAAAGTGCTTAAATTGGTAATTTTGCCCCAGACGACGCTCGCCTTCTCACCATCCAACAGCACAAGATGACACTTTTCGTCACCTCCCCGATGAGTATTTGGCAGCTCATGCCATGTGCGTTATAAGGCAGGCATTCGCGCAAGAGGTACACCATGAACGATGCGGTTTCCCTTTCCGGCCTTGCTAGACAGATCGTCGCGGCGCAATTGCTGGATGAGAAAAGCGCCCGGCAGGCGCAAACCCAGGCCAAACGCAACCAGCTTCCCCTAGTCACCTACCTGGTGCAGAACAAGCTGGTTAAAAGTCGCGACCTGGCGGAACTGGCGTCCGAGCAGTTCGGTGTAGCTTTTATTGATCTCTCTGCCGTCGACAAAGAGGGTCAACCCAAAGACCTGATCAGTGAAAAGCTGATCCGCCAGCACCGAGCCTTACCGCTGTGGCGTCGGGGCAACAAGCTGTTTATCGGCGTATCCGACCCCAGCAACCACCAGTCCATTACCGATATCCAGTTCAGTACCGGCCTGACTACCGAAGCGGTGCTGGTCGAAGACGATAAGCTCGGCGACGCTATCGAGAAATTCTTCGATTCCGCCAATAGCGGTATGGAAGACCTGGCTGACGTCGACCTGGATGGCCTGGATGTCGAAGCCGTTGATGATGACAAAGCCGACGCAGGCGGCAACGATGCCGATGACGCCCCTGTAGTGCGCTTCGTCAACAAGATGCTGCTCGATGCCATCCGCCTGGGCTCCTCGGACCTTCACTTCGAGCCTTACGAAAAGGCCTATCGTGTGCGCTTTCGTACCGACGGCATCCTGCATGAAGTAGCCCGACCGCCCATCCAGCTATCTCCGCGTATCGCCGCGCGCCTGAAGGTGATGGCCGCACTGGATATTTCCGAGCGGCGCAAGCCGCAGGATGGCCGGATCAAGATGAAAATATCCAAGAGCAAGGCCATCGACTTCCGCGTAAACACGCTACCCACTCTCTGGGGTGAAAAAATCGTGATGCGGATTCTCGACCCCACCAGCGCACAGATGGGCATCGATGCCTTGGGCTATGAAGAAAGCCAGAAAGAGCTTTATATGTCGGCCCTCAAGCAACCGCAGGGCATGATTCTGGTCACCGGCCCGACTGGCTCGGGCAAGACGGTATCGCTCTATACCGGCCTGAATATCCTCAACACCCCGGACGTGAACATCTCCACTGCCGAAGACCCGGTGGAGATCAACCTCGAAGGCATCAACCAGGTCAACGTCAACCCCAAGCAGGGGATGGACTTTACCGCAGCGCTACGCGCCTTCCTGCGCCAGGACCCGGACATCATCATGGTCGGGGAGATCCGCGATCTGGATACGGCCTCCATAGCGGTAAAAGCGGCACAGACCGGCCATATGGTGATGTCCACCCTGCACACCAACAGCGCCGCTGAGACTTTGACACGCCTACGCAATATGGGTGTGCCGTCGTTCAACATCGCCACCTCGGTCAACCTGATCATCGCCCAACGTCTGGCGCGCAAGCTGTGCAACAGCTGCAAGAAGGAAGTGGATGTCCCCCGTGAAACCCTGTTGGCTGAGGGCTTTCCCGAAGAAAAGATCGGCACCTTCAAGCTTTACGCCCCCGTGGGCTGCGAGAATTGCAAGAATGGCTACAAGGGCCGTGTCGGGATTTATGAAGTGGTTAAAAACACGCCCAACCTGCAGCGGATTATCATGGAGGAAGGCAACTCCATCGATATCGCAGCACAAATGCGCAAAGATGGCTTTAATGACTTGCGTGCCTCCGGTCTGCTCAAAGCCATGCAAGGCGTGACCAGCCTGGAGGAAATCAACCGCGTGACCAAGGATTAACCCATGGCGACAAAAGCTCTAAAAACAAGCACCTTCGTCTGGGAAGGTACCGACAGACGCGGCGGCAAGGTCAAGGGCGAACTCAGCGGGCAAAACCAGGCACTGGTTAAAGCGCAACTGCGCAAGCAAGGCATCAATCCAACCAAGGTACGCCCCAAATCCAGCTTCTCATTGGGCAAGGGCAAAAAAATCAAACCCCTTGATATTGCCCTGTTCACACGCCAAATGGCGACCATGATGAAGGCCGGCGTGCCGCTGCTACAAAGCTTCGACATCATTGCGGAGGGTTTCGACAACCCCAACATGCGCAAACTGGTGGAAGACCTGAAGCAGGAGGTGGCCGCGGGTAACAGCTTCGCCTCTGCCCTGCGTAAACAACCCAGGTACTTCGACGATCTTTACTGCAACCTAGTCGACTCCGGGGAGCAGTCCGGCGCTTTGGAAACCCTGCTCGACCGTGTGGCGACCTATAAGGAAAAGACCGAAGCACTGAAGGCCAAGATCAAGAAGGCACTGACCTACCCGACCGCCGTGGTAATCGTGGCAATCGTGGTTTCGGCGATCCTGTTGATCAAGGTGGTGCCAGCCTTCGAGAGCGTGTTCTCCGGGTTCGGCGCCGAACTGCCGGCGTTCACTCAGATGGTCGTTGGCCTTTCAGAGGTGCTGCGCGAGTGGTGGGTATTCGCCCTGATCGGTCTCTTTGTCTTGGGCTACGTGCTGAAAGAAGCCAACCTGCGTTCCGAGAAATTTCGCGATAGTAAAGACCGCCTATTGCTCAAAGTGCCAATCGTTGGCGAAATTCTGTACAAGTCATCGGTGGCTCGCTTTGCGCGCACGCTGTCGACTACCTTCGCCGCTGGAGTGCCCTTGGTCGACGCGCTGGACTCAGTGGCCGGAGCGACCGGCAACGTTAAGTTTCGTAATGCGGTAAGCCAGATCAAGAATGACGTTTCCAGCGGTACCCAGCTCAACTTCTCCATGCGCTCGACCAATGTTTTCCCAACCATGGCCGTGCAGATGACCGCAATCGGCGAAGAGTCCGGCGCTCTGGATGAAATGCTCGCGAAGGTAGCCACCTTCTATGAGGACGAGGTCGATCACATGGTCGACAACCTCAGCAGCCTGATGGAACCCATGATCATGGCTGTGCTGGGTGTCGTGGTTGGTGGCTTGGTGATTGCCATGTACCTACCTATCTTCCAAATGGGGAACGTTGTTGGCGGTTGACATTCATGTATTTGATAGCCTTTCTGGCTAGCCACGTGCTGGCCTTTGTTTGCAGCATATTGCTGCTTGGCCTGCTAATCGGCAGCTTTTTAAACGTCGTGATCTACCGTTTACCGCAAATGCTCCAGCGCGACTGGCAAAACCAGGCGCGCGAAGTGCTTGAGTTGCCGCCAGCACCCAAATCGGAAACCTTCAATCTCGTCCTGCCCAACTCCTCATGCCCTAGCTGTGGCCAAGAGATTCGCCCTTGGGAAAACATCCCGGTGATCAGCTACCTGCTGCTGCGCGGCAAGTGCTCGAACTGCAGGACGCCGATCAGCAAGCGTTACCCCATCGTCGAACTCGCCTGCGGCCTGATCTCGGGCTATGTCGCCTGGCACTTCGGTTTTACCTGGCAGGCCGGGGCAATGCTGGTGTTGGCCTGGGGGCTGCTGGCGATGAGTCTGATCGATGCCGATCATCAGATTCTGCCGGACGTGCTGGTGCTGCCGCTGTTGTGGCTGGGCTTGATCGTCAATTACTTCGGCCTGTTCACCACCCTGGAGGATGCGCTGTGGGGCGCGATTGCCGGTTATCTCAGCCTGTGGTCGGTGTATTGGCTGTTCAAGCTGATCACTGGCAAGGAAGGCATGGGTTACGGCGACTTCAAGCTGCTGGCGATGCTCGGCGCCTGGGGTGGCTGGCAGATTTTGCCGCTGACCATTTTGCTGTCGTCGCTGGTTGGGGCAGTGCTGGGGGTGATTCTGCTGCGTATGCGCGGCAGTGATTCAGGCACGCCGATTCCCTTCGGCCCCTATCTGGCGATCGCCGGGTGGATCGCGTTGCTTTGGGGCGATGTGATCACCGGGAGTTATTTGAAGTTCGCCGGGTTCTGACGCCCCGTGTCGCGCCGCCTCGTGCGGGTTCGCGGCGGGGCGCCGCTCCTACGGTCCGTAGCCCGGATAAAGTCCGGGGGATCGCCGATACATTTCCCCGGATTGCATCCGGGCTACCCAGTGGTTAAAGGCGTCCAAGTTGTAGGAGCGCCGCCCCGGCGCGAAGCTTTTGGATTCAGCAACACGCCAAAGCCATTCGCCGCGGGGCGCGGCTCCTACAAGGGGAGAGGCGCACCGTGTTCGCATCACATCGAAATCCCCCCTACAATCGCGGCCTTGAGAGATAGCAAGGCTGCATTGGCGTTATGAAACCCTGGATACTCGGCCTGACCGGCGGCATTGGCAGCGGCAAGAGCGCGGTGGCGCAAGGCTTTATGGAGCGCGGCGTGCATGTGGTCGATGCTGACCACGCGGCGCGCTGGGTAGTCGAGCCGGGCCGACCGGCACTGGCGAAGATCGCCGAGCACTTCGGTGACAGCGTGCTGCAGACCTCCGGCGAGCTGGACCGCACCGCGCTACGTAAGCTGATATTCGCCGACTCCGAGCAGCGTCGATGGCTGGAGAGCCTCCTGCACCCGCTGATCGGCGCGGAAATCATTCAGGTGCTGGCACGTGCTGAGTCGCCTTATGCGATCCTGGTTTCGCCGCTGCTGGTCGAGTCCGGCCAGCGGCAGATGACCCAGCGCGTGCTGGTGGTCGATACACCTGCCGAATTGCAGATCCAACGCACCATCGCCCGCGACCAAAGCTCGGAAGAGCAGGTTCGCGCCATCATGCAGGCACAGGCTAGCCGCGAAGAGCGGCTGCGTCATGCCGATGACGTGCTGGTCAATGATCGCGATATGGCCTGGCTGGACGCCGAGGTCGAGCGCCTGCACAACTTTTACCTGACCCTGCGCGGAGGCCAGCCATGACTACGACCGTTCAATGCCCCACCTGTGGCGCGCCCGTCGAGTGGAAGACCGAAAACACCTATCGCCCGTTCTGCAGCGAACGTTGCAAGCTGATCGACCTGGGCGCCTGGGCCGCCGAAGAACATGCGATCCCTGGCAACGATCTGGAAGACGAGATGTTCAGCGGCGATCTGCCGACACGGCCGCATTGATCGGCCCGATGTAGGAGCCCCGCCACGGAGAGTAATGCTGTTCACATAAGTAACGGTCCAACGCGATCAGTCCCCTCGCCCATCTGGGGAGAGGGTAAGGACGGGCCGCGTTCGGAGAGTGAGAAGACTGGCAGTTTTGCGGTGTTTCCAGCCCTCGCCCCAGCCCCCCTCCCATAAATGGGAGGGGGGAGCCAAAAGCATGCAACGTTAAGTGAACAGCTTTACGCCTCAAAGGAAAGCTTCTGACTTTAGCCTTGACACAACCATTCGCCGCGAGACGCGGCTCCCACACAAGCGAAGCAGTGGATGCCTCAGGGCCGCATAAAGGCGTAGTCGCGATCATCGTCGAGGTTGTCGGCGAGAAACTGCAGTTCGTGGGCCAGTTCCCGGGCATCACGCAGCGCCTTGTTCTGCTGCACGACCTCAGCCAATAGTGCACGCAATGCCATCACAGGCTCGTAGCCCTGAGCCTCGGCGTCATGCAGATCGCCCTCGAGTGCCTTTCTCGCCCAACTGTGAATACTCATGTCGAATCCCTCGGAGGCCTTTTTCACAGCATGGCGGCAGGCACGCTCCGAGCATTGACCGGGATCAACCCTGCCAGCGGCATTCAATCGGCCAATACGGCGTCATTCATTCGCCGCGATCGTTTTCCTTCCAGGGCGCCTGCAGATAGCGGCTGCGGTTGAAGGTCTCCAGCCAGTCCGGATAGAACACCACCAGCGCCGTGACGATGGTGCCGTTGATGAAGGCCTCGGGGAACGCCACCAGCCACAGGTAGCCGGCGAAGTCGTCCAGCCAGGGCGGCATGGGGAACAGGCCGTCCATCCACAGCAAGGCGAGACCGCCGAGCAGGGTCATCAGCGTCGCCAGCGCGGCCGGGAAGAACCCGCAGAAGAAGATGTAGACGAACAGGTTGCGCGGCTGCGCGCGCTCGACCCGGATGGCGCAAAGCTCGGTAACCAGCACCGGGATCAGCACCAGCAGCACGCCATTGATGCCGAGCGACGCCAGGTCCATGCGCCCGATAGCCAGCAGGCCAAGCTGCGCCGCCAGGCCAGCGAGTACGGCAAGCGGCCAGTCGAGCAGCAGGGTGACCGCGGTCATGCCGACGAAGTGATAGGAAAGCCCGGAATCGAAATCGCGGCGCACCAGCCACAACAAGAACAGCCCGAGCATGGTGCCGAACAACAGATGCTGGCGGCGCAGGTCGCTGAACAGCTCGACCCAGGGCGCGCGAGCGACCGCCCAGAGCAGTGCCAGCCCGTAGATCAGCCAACCGCCGAACAAGGTGGAAAATGCCAGCAGGTTGGAAGCGATCATGCGTGCGTACCCTAATGCCTGTCAGTTAAGGTTTTTTTAGGACGATACCGCTGTATCTAGTCGTCATCCAGGACACAAGGGCTTCGCGGACAAGTCCGCTCCCACAAGGATCACCGTAGCCACGCTGAGAGCACTGAACAGCTGGGGAGCGGACTTGTCAGCGACAGTTCTTTGATTCACGAGCGCTATCGCTATCCGCTGCTGCTTGATCAGATGAAAATGCCGCGATCCTGTAAAGCAATCACGGGCGTCTATCTGACAGGCATAGCGCGCACCCGTTTCTTCGTTCATTGCCATGGCAGGCAGTCTACACCGGCGCCCTGGAGGGTTTTTGACAACGGAGCGAGCGGAAATGCGCCTGCATCTTCATTGCCCGCAGACAATCACAGCCTGGACCGACTCCCGCCGCCGACCAGGAAGGTTTCGGAGACAGGCACTACGCACGATGTCAGCTGTTGCAGGCACTGGCAGGCAGGTCGGCGCTCCGGCTAAGCTTTGGACATGGACGACTCCGATTACCTGCGCCTACTTACGCACCAGGCCGAACAGGCCAATGCCTTTCTCTCCAACGCGAGGAAGTGGGAACGCGAGCGCTGGGTTTGTCAGCGCCTGCTGCAAGCGCTGAACGTGCGCCACCATAACGAAGATTTCACGCCCAGCGGCCAGGAACCGCCGGACGTGCTGTTTCGCGATGCCAATTTCGAAGTATTCTTCGTGCTCGACGAAGGGCGACGCCTCAATGACGAGTGGCGTGCCGAGCTGGAACGACGCCGCAGCGCTTTTTCCCTGAGCCAGCTGGTACGCCGCGAAGCACGCCCCAAGCGCATTGCGGCCAGCGAGATGCAGGCGCGCCTGGCGCCGACCTTGCGCAAGAAGGCGCACAACTACCGCGAACGCGGCCTCGATCTGGGCGAACTCGACCTAGTCGCCTTCGTCAGCCTCAAGCGCGCCGTGCTCGACTGCAACAGCCACTTCCCGCCTCCGACCGAATACCTGCGCCAGGGCTGGCGCTCGTTGTCGCTGGTCGGCCCGCGCTTCGCCCGCGTGCTGTTCGCCCATCCGGACGCGCCGGACTTTCTCCGGCAGAACCTCGGACGCAGCCTGCTGTTCGACATCGGTATCGACCTGTGAGCCCGCTGCAGGAACTGCTGGCCGAGGTACCACAGGTCGGCCAGGTACGCTGGATAGGCGTTCGCCCAAAGGCGCGCGAGGCGATGCTCGAAGTCGAGGCCGTGGAAGCCCGGCGCGAAGCCGGCCTGACCGGCGATCACAGCCGTCCCGGGCCGCGCAATGCACGGCAGGTCACGCTGATTCAATGGGAGCACCTGGCAGTCGTCGCCGCCCTGCTCGGCCGCGATGCGCCCATGCAGCCGAGCGAGCTACGGCGCAACATTGCGGTCGCCGGCATCAACCTGTTCAGCCTGAAAGGTAGGCGCTTTCGCATTGGCCAGGCGCTGCTGGAAACCACCGGCTGGTGCCAGCCCTGTGCGCGTCTCGAGGAACGCCTTGGCCCCGGTATCTTCCAGGCCATGCGCGGCCATGGCGGCATCACCGCTCGTGTGATCGAGGGCGGCATTATCCGCGTGGACGACGCTGTAAGCGTGCAAGCCATTGACCCAATAGCTGACCCGCAGGACAACGACGCTCGCCAAGGCTGGCGAGCACGCCTAGCAGGCCGTTGAAAAACGTAGGCGACGACTGCATGGATGCAGGAGGTAGAGCGAAGCAGGAAGCCCGAGCCGAGGCAGCCAATGCAATACCGATGGCGGCCCCGCAAAAACTTGCGAAAAACGGTCGGAGTCGCGCTCGACTTTACGAGCTGTAAGTGAGCATTTTGGGCCTGTTTTTAACGCAACAGTGGCAACGCAGATAGTTTTTCAACAGCCTGCTAAGATAGCGGCATTCAAGCAGAGGCCTCCCCATGACCAGCCGCCTGAGCCCCGAAGACCAGCAGAAAGTCGACCACTACCTGAGCGCACCACAGCATCAGGTCGAACGTCAGCCGTTTCGCGTCTGGCGCCTGCTCACCGTGGTGCTGGTCGTCGTCATCGGCCTGGGCCTGCTGAGCCGCTTTCTGAGTCGACTGGTGCTATGAGCTGCCTCGCGCTCGCCCTCTCGCACTCACTCCGTCTTTTTCAAAGCCTTGTGAGCATTATCCATGTCCCATCGCATCGTGATTGTCGGCGGCGGCGCCGGCGGTTTGGAGCTGGCCACCCGCCTTGGTAGAAAACTCGGCAAGAGCGGCGCCGCGCGGATCGTCCTGGTCGACGCCAACCTCACCCATATCTGGAAGCCCCTGCTGCACGAAGTGGCCGCCGGCTCGCTGAACTCCTCGGAAGACGAACTGAACTACGTGGCCCAGGCCAAGTGGAATCATTTCGAGTTTCAGCTCGGGCGCATGTCCGGCCTCGACCGTGCCGGCAAGAGCATCACCCTGGCGCCCACGCTGGATGACGACGGCCAGATGCTAATGCCTGAACGCCGCATCGCCTATGACAGCCTGGTGATCGCCGTGGGCAGCACCACCAATGACTTCGGCACGCCTGGCGCAGCCGAGCACTGCATCTTCCTCGATACGCGGGCGCAGGCCGAGCGCTTCCACCGGCGCATGCTCAGCCACTATCTGCGTGCGCACGCCAACGAAAGCGAAGACGGCTCGAAGATCGACATCGCCATCGTTGGCGCCGGCGCCACGGGGGTCGAGCTGGCAGCCGAGCTGCACCATGCTGCCAAGCAACTGGCCGCCTATGGTCTTAATCGCATTCGCCCGGAAGACATGCGCATCACCCTGATCGAGGCCGGGCCGCGTGTGCTGCCAGCGTTGCCCGAACGCATCGCCCGCCCGGTGCACCAGACACTGGAGAAGCTCGGCGTCACGGTACTGACCGGCGCGGCAGTCAGCGAAGTGACGGCCGATGGCCTGAAGACCGCCGATGGCAATTTCATACCGGCGAGCCTGAAAGTCTGGGCAGCTGGCATCCGCGCGCCCGGCTTTCTCAAGGATATCGACGGCCTGGAAAGCAACCGCATCAACCAGTTGCAGGTGCGCCCGACCCTGCAGACGACGCTGGATGACGACGTATTCGCGTTCGGCGATTGCGCGGCCTGCCCGCAGCCGGGTAGCGAAGGCCGCAACGTGCCGCCGCGTGCCCAGGCAGCGCACCAGCAGGCATCGCTGCTGGCCAAGTCGCTGCGTTTGAAGATCAGTGGTCAGTCGCTGCCGGAGTATCGCTATCGCGACTATGGCTCGCTCATCTCGCTGTCGAGCTTCTCGGCGGTCGGCAATCTGATGGGCAATCTCACTGGCAGCGTGATGCTCGAAGGCTGGCTGGCGCGGGTGTTCTACGTATCGCTCTACCGCATGCACCAGATGGCGCTATACGGCACCCTGCGTACGCTGCTGCTGATGCTCAGCGATCGCATCGGGCGCAGCACCGAGCCGCGCCTCAAGCTGCACTGAAAGCGGCCGCAGAGCGGCCTGCTGATGACCCTCTCCCATTCATGGGAGAGGGTGCCCGAAGGGCGGAGAGGGCAATACAGGCGACTCGGTGCCCCGATTACCCTCTTCCCCGGCCCCTCTCCCGCAAGCGGGAGAGGGGAGACAAGCAAGTCTCGTAGGCTGGGCTTCAGCCCACCCTACGAACTGCCATCCATAGGCGAGGGTCAGCAGACATGCGGGATGCGAACTCGTGGGAGCGGACTTGTCCGCGAGCTTTTGAGCTTTTGAGCTTTTGCTGTTCATATTCGCGGACAAGTCCGCTCCCACAAAAGCAGCATGGCTACCACCTGAACGGTTTCCACAACGCAGAAACGAAAAAGCCCGCACTAGGCGGGCTTGTTCGTTGTGGTGGTGGGTCGTGTAGGATTCGAACCTACGACCAATTGGTTAAAAGCCAACTGCTCTACCAACTGAGCTAACGACCCAAATATGGTCGGGGTAGGGGGATTCGAACTCCCGACATCTTGCTCCCAAAGCAAGCGCGCTACCGGACTGCGCTATACCCCGTAAGGAAGTTGGCTCCGCGACCTGGACTCGAACCAGGGACCCAATGATTAACAGTCATTTGCTCTACCGACTGAGCTATCGCGGAACTTCGGTCTTCCATCTCTACTGCGTTTCAGCTTTTGCTTTACCGCTTCAGAGGCGCGCCATTTTACGTAGCAAAAATTCCCTGTCAACCCCTGCAAACTGCTTTTATGACAATGCTTTGCGACGCGAGCATGAACTACTATATGTTTCATCGAACTGCGGCAGCGCGCAGG
Organism: Ectopseudomonas mendocina; assembly: GCF_016008875.1. GTDB lineage: Bacteria > Pseudomonadota > Gammaproteobacteria > Pseudomonadales > Pseudomonadaceae > Aquipseudomonas. Next base: position 39,087 of record NZ_JADTQG010000023.1, on the reverse strand, counting down.
ACGCGCCAGCCGATGACGCCAGCCAGGACAGTCCATGAGCAAGCAGGACAAGCCCCCCGTTCATCCCAAGGTGGTCAGCCTCGCCAGCCGCGGCATCCAGCCGCGCTTCGGCGATCTGGTGCAGGCCTGCCGCAAGCTGGTGATGAACCGTCTGGCGGAGCACCTCGGCGGTGTGTTCGGCCAGGTCGATGACACCCTGTTCGAGTGCGCGGAAAAAGCCGAGAACAACAAGGTGCAGACCCTGTTCTTCGACAGCATGCGCGAGATTCGCCGGCAGCGCCCGCAAATCGAGCGTAGCTACCATCAGAAGATCGCCAGCAATTTCTCCGACTTCCTCGATGGCAAGCTGCAGAACCCGACCATCGCCGAGGTCGACCCGGAGCAGTTGGCGCTGGTGCAGAACGAGGATTACGAGGAGACCTTGCAGGTGACCAATATGGTCAGCCGGGTCAAGGCGCGCTGTACCGAGCCGCTGTTCGCCCTGGACCAGCGCCTGGCTCTGCTCAACAACGGCCAGAAGCTCGGCGAGGACAGCAACCCCTTCGGCCCGCAGGCCATCGCTCAGGCCTTTCGCGACGCCCTGGCGCCCTGCCCTTTTCCGCTGCAGATCAAGACCATCCTTTACATGCTCTTCGATAAGCATGTCATGCACAGCCTCGACTCACTCTACGGCGCGCTCAACCAGCGCCTGATCGATGCCGGTGTGCTGCCCAATCTCAAGTACAGCGCGCTGATCAATCCGGGCGTCAGCCGCCCTCCCGCCAAGCCAGAGGTTACGACCCAGGCAGCGGACAGGCCAGGCACCGTGTCCACGCCTATGGAACCGGCACTGCTCGATTTGGACCTCAGCGCACCGCCGCCGAGTGACCCGGGCGCGCTGTTCAGCGGCCTGTCCAGCCTGCTTGACGAGCGCCGCCACAGCCACCCCGACAAGCCGCTGCTGGGTGGCACACGCAGCATCGTCAGCTTCTCCCCGCGCGAGGCCAACCGCACCTACAGCGCCAGCGAGCTGCTCGCCGCGCTCAACCGCATGCAGCAGCAGTCGGCCCACGAACTCGCTCAGCGCCTGCACAAGCCCCAGGCGGTAGAAGGTCTCAAGGCTGACCTGCAGCAGCAGCTGGAAGCGCACAGCAGCCTGCCGGGCGACAGCAAGGTATCCGGCCGGGAAGCCGACGTGATCGACCTGGTCGGCATGCTGTTCGACTTCATCCTCGATGATGAGAACCTGCCGGACGCCTGCAAGACGGCGCTTTCGCACCTGCACACGCCCTATCTGAAGATCGCCCTGCTGGATAAGGCCCTGTTCACCCAGCATCACCACCCGGCCAGGCGCCTGCTCAACACCATGGCCCAGGCCGGCGTGCTGTATGGCAATGAAGGCGATGAACGCGGCCTGCTGGCCAAGATGCACTGGGTGGTCGAGCGGGTGATTCATGGTTTCAGCGGCGACCTGGGGCTGTTCGACAATCTGATCGAGGAGTTCAACGAGTACGTCCTCACCCTGCGCCAGAAGGTCGAGCTGCGCGAACGCCGCGCGGTCGAGGCAGCCAAGGGCCGTGACCGCCTGCTCGGCGCGCGCGAGCAGGCCCTGGAGGTGATCCAGCGCTGCGTGAGCCAACGCGAATTGCCGGCGATCATCCGCAACTTCCTCGAACTGACCTGGGCCGATGTGCTGGTTTTCGTGCTGCTGCGCCATGGCGAGCAGAGCGCAGAGTGGCAGCGCGCCTGCGAAGTGGCCGAGCAACTGGCCTGGAGTGGCACCCCGCTCAGTGACGAGCACAAGCAGCATCTGCAGGAGATACGCGCGTCCATGCTCAGCGACCTGCGCAAGGGCCTGGAACTGCTCGGCGGCTACCACGAAGATGGCATCCGCCGCCTGCTGCAGGACTTGGTGGCCTGCCAGCAGGCAGTACAGGCCAGACAGCCGCAACTGGCCGCGCAGCTCAAGCCTGACCTGCCGCAAAGCCCGCTGGGCGCCATGCTCGGTGAGGATGCCGACCTGGCGAGCCAGGCGCCTTCACCCAGCGCGCTCTCGGCTCGCGCACAAAGCCTGGTCAGGGAACTGGCCAATGTCGAGTTCGGCACCTGGTTCGAGTTCGTCGAGGGCGGCAAGAGCCGCGTACTCAAGCTCTCCTGGTTCAGCCCAACCACGCACAACTACATGTTCGTCGACAACAGCGGCCAGCGCGTGGCAATCAAGCCGCTGACCCTGCTGGCCAGCGAAATGGAACAGGGCCTGGCCCGCATCGTTACCCCCGAACGCACGACTCCGCTCATGGATCGCGCATTGAATGCCATCTACCGTGTGCTGCAGCGTTTCACTGGACGCACAGCCGAACCCCGCTGAGGAATTTCCATGGAAGAGCGTCGCCAACACAGCCGCCATGGCACGGAAATGCAGCTGGAGGTCTTCGACCTGAACAGCGGCCAGCGCCTTGGCCGCATCGTCGACCTGTCCATCGATGGCTTCATGCTGTTCAGCGATACGCCGCATACCGCCGATGCCGTGCTGGAATGCCGCCTGGTCTGCACCTCGAACGCCGCCGTGGTGCAGGAGGTGCTCCTGGGCGCCGATTGCCTGTGGAGTCGCCCCGGCGCCGATGGTCAGCATTGCTGGGCCGGCTTTCACATCATCGACCTGGCCGAGGACCAGGCCAAGGCGCTGGAGAGTCTGCTGGCCAGGCTTTGAGCAGGCAGGGTGCGCTGTGCGCAACGCTACTCCAGCGTAGCCGGTATGCGGCGCCCTACGGCAACACAACGGCGCGGCAAACCCATCAGATAGCGCAGCATGTGTTCGCGGCGCCGCTCCTACAGTGCGAGAAAAACGCCCAGGATCGCGGCACTTTCACTTGATCGAGCATTTGCGAGTGCCGCTCGCGAACCAAAGCGTTATCGCGGACAAGTCCGCTCCCACAGGGGAACAGCGCTCACAGCGCTGGCACAGTTTTTCTGGTGGGAGGGGATTCGTCCGCGAAGCTGTTTGCCCTGGATGACGACTACGTTATCGCGGACAAGTCCGCTCCCACAGGTGAACAGCGCTCGCAGCGCTGGCACAGTTTTTCTGGTGGGAGGGGATTCGTCCGCAAAGCTTTTTGCCCTGGATGACGACGACGGAACGGCGCCCGCCAATACCAATGAAAAAATGCCAATGCCGATCAGACAGGACTCCTGAGGAACCTTTCGCGGTAGCCCTCCCCGGAGCGAAGCTTTTCGCGGCCATGCGCAGCTTATGTCCGCGGCGCTGCTGAAATAAAAAACGGAGCCCGAAGGCTCCGTTTTTCATCTGGCTGAGGCTTACTGCGCCAGCTTTTTGTAACGCACGCGGTGCGGCTGCGCGGCGGCTTCGCCCAGACGCTTCTTGCGGTCGGCTTCGAACTCGGTGTAGTTGCCTTCGAAGAAGTTGACCTTACCGTCGTCCTCGTAGGAGAGGATGTGCGTGGCGATACGGTCGAGGAACCAGCGATCGTGGGAAATCACGATGGCAGCGCCGGGGAAGTCCAGCAGCGCCTCTTCCAAAGCGCGCAGGGTTTCCACGTCGAGGTCGTTGGACGGTTCGTCGAGCAGCAGCACGTTGCCGCCCTGCTTGAGGGTCAGCGCCATGTGCAGGCGACCACGCTCACCGCCGGAGAGATCCTTGACGAACTTCTGCTGGTCGGCGCCCTTGAAGTTGAAGCGCCCGACGTAACCGCGCGACGGCACCTCGTAGTTGCCAACCTTGATCATGTCGAAGCCGTCGGAAACCTGCTCCCACACGGTCTTGTTGCCTTCGAGCGCCTCGCGGCTCTGCTCGACGCTGGCGATCTGCACGGTTTCGCCGATCTCGATGCTGCCGGAGTCCGGTTGTTCCTTGCCGGTGATCATGCGCAGCAGGGTCGATTTACCGGCACCGTTACCACCGATCACGCCGACGATGGCGCCTTTGGGGATGCTGAACGACAGATCGTCGATCAGCACGCGGTCGCCAAAGGACTTCGACACGTTGACGAAGTCGATGACCTTGTCGCCCAGACGTGGACCGGCCGGGATGTAGATCTCGTTGGTCTCGCTGCGTTTCTGGAATTCCTGCGACTGCATTTCCTCGAAGCGCTGCAGACGCGCCTTGGATTTCGACTGACGCGCCTTGGCGCCCTGGCGTACCCATTCCAGTTCAGCTTTCATCGCCTTGGCGTGCGATGCCTCGGCCTTGGCCTCCTGAGCCAGACGGTTGGCCTTCGATTCCAGCCAGCCGGAGTAATTGCCCTCGTACGGGATACCGTGGCCGCGGTCGAGTTCGAGGATCCAGCCGGCCACGTTATCGAGGAAGTAACGGTCGTGGGTGATGGCTACCACGGTGCCGGGGAAGTCGTGCAGGAAGCGCTCCAGCCAGGCTACCGAGTCGGCATCCAGATGGTTGGTCGGTTCGTCCAGCAGCAACATGTCGGGCGCCGACAGCAGCAGGCGGCACAGCGCCACGCGGCGCTTCTCGCCACCGGACAGGTGTTCGATCTTGGCGTCCCATGGCGGCAGGCGCAGGGCGTCGGCCGCGACTTCCAGCTGGCGCTCCAGGTTGTGGCCATCGGAGGCCTGCAGGATGGCTTCGAGTTTGGCCTGCTCGGCGGCCAGCGCGTCGAAGTCGGCATCCGGCTCGGCATAGGCGGCGTACACCTCGTCGAGACGCGCCTGGGCCTGCTTGATCTCGCCTACGGCTTCTTCGACGATGTCGCGCACGGTCTTGCTCGGGTCGAGCTGCGGCTCCTGCGGCAGATAGCCGACCTTGATCCCCGGCATCGGACGGGCTTCGCCGTCGATCTCGGTATCGACGCCGGCCATGATGCGCAGCAGGGTCGACTTACCGGCACCATTGAGGCCCAGCACACCGATCTTGGCGCCTGGGAAAAACGACAGGGAGATGTCCTTGAGAATTTCACGCTTCGGCGGGACGACCTTGCTGACCCGATGCATGCTGTAGACGTACTGAGCCATGGAGAACCTGACTGATGAGAATTGGGAGCTGGAAACGGCGCGCCATGCAGGTCGCGTGAAAACATGATGAATGCGTCGAGGGGCTATGTTCGCGTTAGCTGTTGTACACCCTGCAGGAGCGGATTTATCCGCGAAAATCGCGGCTGAAGCCGCTCCTACCGAGAGGTCAGGGTCGTTAACGTGCGCTAGCCATCAGTTTTCACACCACCTACGCGTACGCAATGTGCAGAGACCTTAGCCCCTGCCGGAGCGAACGCCAAGTACCGCGCGGACAGTTCACGCGCGCGGCGCAAAGCTACCGCAATGTACGTGACAGGGCAAACCTACGCTCGTCGGCGCAGCTGGCACTTGGCCACGTTTACAGGCATTCTACCCGGCTGACATGAGCATACGCCGGCTCATATGTCTCAAAGCTCAGATAGCTAAGCACTGGCTGCAGGTTCACAAACGTGTCGACTCCCTCATCCCTGCCTTCATCAACTCCGGGCGAGTCGCGCGCACCGAAGCGCGTAGCGCTGAGACGCGCGCTGTTGGTGCTGGTGTTGGCGATCCTGGGGTTACTGGCCTGGCAGTTGACGCAGGAATATCGCCAGTTGCTCGCCAGCCAGAAGCAACTGAGCCAGGGTTACGCCAGCCAACTGGCCAAGCATCTGAGCCTGAACATGCGCCTGAAAGCGCAGGCAGGCCAGGCAATGCTGCAAAACGCCCCGGCGCACGAAGGCGGCGGTAGCGAAGTGGTGGCGACACTGCGCAGTATCTTTCCGACGCTGGACAGCATGGCCCGGCTCGATACCGACGGGCAGTTGCTAGCCGACAGCGCCAGCGGATCGCGCGACCCCAGCCTCCTTCGCGACCTGCAGCGGCGCAGCGGCGCAGCGCCTTACCACTTCGCCTTCAGCGCACAGGGCGGTGGCGCGCTCTACCTGCTGCTGCGCCAGCCAGACGGCAGCCAGTATGTTCTGCGCATGCGCGCCAGTGCGCTGCGTAACTGGCTGCGCGAACAGCATCAGAGCGAATACCAGTGGTTGCTCGAAGACCTGCAAAGTCAGCGGGTAATCGCCCGCGCCGACGACCTGCAACAAGTTGGCAGCATCATCGCCCCGGTTACCGCAGCGGAGCAGGCGCAGAGCCTGGAGCTGGTCGCCCTGCCCGGCAGCGACTGGCAATTGCGCGCCCTGTTCGATGCCGAGCGCGCCGGCAACGAGCTGATGCCGACCCTGGCCAGCAAATTCCTGCTGTTCGCCCTGTGCAGCCTGCTGACCCTAGCGGCCTTGTACGGCCTGCAACGCGAGCAACGCCGCCTGCAACGCCTGAACACCGAGTCGCGCCGCTCTCTGCGCCAGGCCGCCAGCGCCCTCGGCGCTGTCGAAGAGCGCATTCTGGTGACCCAGGCCGACGGCAAGTTGCGCTACCTCAACCCGCAGGCCGAGACGCTGTTCGGCATCAGCAGCGAAGCGGCCTGGGATATGCATCTGCTGGACCTGCTGCCCGATCTCGACCCGCTGCTGCTCAACAGCCCGCAGCCGGCCAATGATCTGGGGCCGGAGCTGGTCAGAGTCGAAAGCGAGGGCCGCGCACGACTGTTCGCCGTGACCCGCAGCGATATCAGCGAGATCGGTCGCCAGGCCGGCTACGTCTGGGTGCTGCGCGACGTGACCAACGAGCAGCAGGCCATGCGCGTGTTGCAGGAAACCCGCCGGCGTTATCAGGACATTTTCGAAGGCACCGGCGTGGCCCTGTGCGTGCTCGATCTTTCCGGCGTGCGCAGCCTGTTGCTGCAACACAAACTGCGTGACGCAGCAGGTCTGCAACGTTGGCTGCGCGCCGATGCCGAGCATCAGGAACTGCTGGTCGAGCAGTTGCGCATCACCGAGGCCAACCAGGTTGCACTCAACCTGCTCGGGGTGAAGAGCACCGAGCAGGCCTGGCAGCAACTGATCGACCACGGCCCCATTCATCCGGACGATCTGCGCTATCGCCTGGCCGTGGCCGTACTCGAAGGCCCCAACCTGGTGGAGCTGGAAACCCAGTTGGTCACCGCACAGGGCCTGCAACGTCACGTCTGGCTGGTGCTGCGCCTGCCAGAAATGATCCAGGATTATCAGGCCGTCACCCTGAGCATCAGCGACATCACCAGCCGCAAGCGCATCGAGCTGTCGCTGATCGAGCGTGAGCGCTTCTGGTCGGAGGTGGTGCGCTCGGTGCCTGACCTCCTCTACGTGCATGACATGCAGAGCCGGCAGGTGCTGTTCAGCAACCACAGCCTGGGCCAGCAACTGGGTTACAGCAAGGCCGAGCTGCGCGCCATGCGCGAGGACTTCTGGGTGCAGGTACTGCACCCGGACGACGCCGAATACTACTGGCGCATCCGCAACTTGCAAAAAGTGGTCGGCGACGGCGTGCTGCTCGAGTCGGTGCTGCGCTGGCGTCATCGCAATGGCCAGTGGCACTGGTTCAGCATCCGCGAGCAGGCCCTGGCACGCGACGATCGCGGCCGGGTCAGCCGTCTGATCGGTGTGGCCAAGGACATCACCGAACAGATCGAGCGCAACCAGTCGTTGCGTGACAGCGAGCAGCGTTATCGCCTGCTGGCCGAAAGCATCAGCGATGTGATCTTCTCCACCGACAGCGCGCTGAGCCTCAACTATGTCAGCCCCTCGGTCGAGCCGGTGCTGGGTTATACCGTCAACTGGATGATGGCCAACAGTTTCTACGGCCTGGCGGCCAATCCGCAGCAACTGGACGGTCTCAACCTGCTGCTCGATCGTATCCGCGATGCGCTCGGCGAGCGCGATCGCCTCAATCGCCTGCGCGACGAACTGCCGGATCAGTTGTTCGTCTTCGATTGCCTGCGCGCCGATGGCCACAAGATTCCGGTGGAGCTGCGCCTGGTACTGATGTGGGACGAGAACGGTCGCTTCGAAGGCATCCTCGGTGTTGGCCGCGACATCAGCCAGCAACGCCGTGCCGAAAAAGACCTGCGCATGGCGGCCACGGTCTTCGAACACTCCACCGCAGCGATTCTGGTGACCGACCCGGCCGGCTATATCGTCCAGGTCAACAAGGCGTTCAGCCGCGTCAGCGGGTATTCGGCCGGCCAGGTGCTCGACCAGTTGCCCGGCATGCTCACTGCCGATCGCCAGCAGGCGACCCACATGCAGTACATCCTTGGCCAGCTCAACCAGCGCGGCAGTTGGGAGGGCGAGGTGTGGCTCAAGCGCAAGGGCGGCGAGAACTTCCCGGCCTGGGTCGGCATAACCGCGGTGCATGACGAGGAAGGCGACCTGGTCAGCTACGTGTGCTTCTTCAGCGATATCAGCGAGCGCAAGGCCAGCGAACAGCGTATCCACCGCCTGGCCTACTACGACGCCCTGACCCATCTGCCCAACCGCACCCTGTTCCAGGATCGCCTGCACAGCGCCCTGCAGCACGCCGAGCGGCACAGCGAATGGGTGGTGCTGATGTTCCTCGATCTTGACCGCTTCAAGCCGATCAACGACTCGCTCGGCCATGCCGCCGGCGACCGCATGCTCAAGGACGTGGCCGTGCGTCTGTCCGCCTGCGTCGACGGCGACGACACCGTGGCGCGCATGGGTGGCGACGAGTTCACCCTGCTGCTGCAGCCACGCGCGACCCGCGAGGGCGCGCTCAACCGCGCCATTCATGTCGCCGAGCAGATTCTCTCCAGCCTGGCCCGCCCCTTCGTCCTCGAAGGCCGCGAGTTCTTCGTCACCGCCAGTATCGGTATCGCCCTCGCCCCGCAGGACGGCAACGAACTGAGCCAGTTGATGAAGAACGCCGACACCGCCATGTACCACGCCAAGGAGCGCGGCAAGAACAACTTCCAGTTCTACCAGGCCGACATGAACGCCAGCGCCCTGGAGCGTCTGGAGCTGGAAAGCGACCTGCGCCACGCCCAGGAACAGGGCCAGTTCGTGCTGCATTACCAGCCGCAGTTCTCCGGCGATGGCCGCCGCCTCACCGGCGTCGAAGCGCTGCTGCGCTGGAATCACCCGAGCCGCGGCCTGGTGCCGCCGGATGACTTCATCCCGGTACTGGAGGAGCTTGGTCTGGTGGTGCAGGTCGGCGAGTGGGTTCTGGAAGAGTCGTGCAGGCAGCTCAAGGCCTGGCACGAAGAGAAGATCCGCATCCCGAAGATTTCGGTCAACCTGTCGGCCCGCCAGTTCGGCGAGGGCGACCTGACGGCGCGTATCGCCACCATTCTGGAAAGAACCGGCGTCGCCCCGGCGTGCCTGGAGGTGGAGCTGACCGAAAGTATCCTGATGCGCGACGTATCCAGCGCGATGCAGACGCTCAACGAGCTCAAGCGCCTCGGCCTGTGCATCGCGGTGGACGATTTCGGCACCGGCTACTCCTCGCTGAACTACCTCAAGCAATTCCCCATCGACGTGTTGAAGATCGACCGCAGCTTCGTCGATGGCCTGCCCGATGGCGAACAGGACGCGCAGATCGCCCGGGCCATCATCGCCATGGCGCACAGCCTGAACATGATGGTGATCGCCGAAGGCGTGGAAAGTCATGCCCAACTGGAGTTCCTGCGCGAACATGGCTGCGACGAAGTCCAGGGCTACCTGCTCGGCAGGCCGATGCACGCTCGCCAGTTCAGCGTAGAGTTCGGCGACGCAGCGCTGTTCCTGTTCAGCTGAACAGGCCGCGCGGACTGGGCTGGCGCGCTGCCAGCTGCGGCCAGGTTCCAGCATGAAGGCCTTTTGTCAGGCTCATGACCGACCTTCATATGCCTGAATGCGACCTTTGCGGTAGAATCCGCCCCTCTTTCCACCGCCCAGCTGATTTCAGGGGACCGCCATGTTCAGCCGTGATTTGACCCTCGCTCGTTTTGACGCCGAACTCTTTGCCGCTATGGAGCAGGAAGCCCAGCGCCAGGAAGAGCACATCGAGCTGATCGCCTCGGAAAACTACACCAGCCCCGCGGTGATGGAAGCTCAGGGCAGCGTGCTCACCAACAAGTACGCAGAAGGCTACCCGGGCAAGCGTTACTACGGCGGTTGCGAGTACGTCGACGTGGTCGAGCAGTTCGCCATCGACCGCGCCAAGGAGCTGTTCGGCGCCGACTACGCCAACGTCCAGCCGCACTCCGGTAGTCAGGCCAACAGCGCCGTGTACATGGCCCTGCTCAACGCCGGCGACACCGTGCTGGGCATGAGCCTGGCCCACGGCGGCCACCTGACCCACGGCGCCAGCGTCAGCTTCTCCGGCAAGATCTACAACGCCGTGCAGTACGGTATCACCGACGCCGGCCTGATCGACTATGACGAAGTCGAGCGTCTGGCCGTCGAGCACAAGCCGAAAATGATCATCGCCGGCTTCAGCGCCTATTCGCAGGTGCTGGACTTCCCGCGTTTCCGCGCCATTGCCGACAAGGTCGGTGCCTACCTGTTCGTCGACATGGCGCACGTGGCAGGTCTGGTCGCCGCCGGCCTGTACCCGAACCCGGTGCCGTTCGCCGACGTGGTCACCACCACCACCCACAAGACCCTGCGCGGCCCGCGCGGCGGCCTGATCCTGGCGCGCAAGAACGAAGAGCTGGAGAAGAAGTTCAACTCCGCGGTGTTCCCGGGCGGCCAGGGTGGCCCGCTGGAGCACGTTATCGCCGCCAAGGCCGTGTGCTTCAAGGAAGCCTTGCAGCCTGAGTTCAAGGCCTACCAGGCCCAGGTGATCAAGAATGCCCAGACAATGGCCCAGGTGTTCATCGACAACGGCTACGACGTGGTTTCCGGCGGTACCGAGAACCACCTGTTCCTGCTCTCGCTGATCAAGCAGGACATCACCGGTAAGGATGCCGACGCAGCCCTGGGCCGCGCCTTCATCACCGTGAACAAGAACAGCGTACCGAATGACCCGCGTTCGCCGTTCGTCACTTCCGGCCTGCGTATCGGCACCCCGGCCGTGACCACCCGCGGTTTCAAGGAAGACGAGTGCCGTCAACTGGCGGGCTGGATCTGCGAAGTGCTGGCCAACATCGGCAACGATGAAGTCGAAGGCCGCGTGCGTGAGCAGGTAAAGGCGCTGTGCGCCAAGTTCCCGGTGTACGCCAACTGAGGCGACACCTGAAACGAAGAAGCCCGCCGATTGGCGGGCTTCTTTTTGCCTGGGGTTTGCCTCAGGCCGGCTGTTTCACATAACGCGCCAGCTGCGCGTCACGGCTCATCACGTCGAGAGTGGCGGCCAGTACCTGCTCGCTGGTGGCATCAGCCTTGCTGAAGATGGTCCCGAAGTTGTCTTGAGTGACCTTGGCGAAATGCGCGCGGTCCTCGGCTTCGACACCCAGCAACGTGGCGTAGGCATCCAGCGCTTCGCCCTGGCCCATGGCCATGTCTTCGGCGATGGAATCGAGCATGCCGTTCATCGCTAGCATGGAGCGACCACCGTAACCCAACACGGCGCTGGTATCGCAACCGTTGGTACCGGAAGTCATACCGAAGGTGGCGTTACCCGAAGTACCGTTGGTGGTGGTGGCGAGGAAGTGCGGAGCCATGCCGCGTTGCCCTTCGAACAGCATGTTGCCCCAGCCGCAGCCATTGCCGCCCGCTGCATCGGCAAACGCGCCGACACTGGCCATGCTCAACAGACCAAATACCAAACCCTTGCCCAGCAGTCGCTTGCTCATATCTATCGCTCCGCAATATCGAGTAATAAAAACCGCATAAGGAGCTTCGGCGAGACTTGGCGACCTGTCAAACTGATGTGCATCAGTTGTGCGCCACGGCACAGGGGTTAGAGTACGTGGCCAGCAGCCTTGGCTATAGTGATGTAAACCCTTCAGGAGTACCGGCATGAGCGAATCAGCCAACGAGCGTCGGCGCTTTCAGCGCATCGCCTTCGACGCCCCCACCGTAATCGCACAGGGCGAGCGGCAATGGTCGGCAGCTCTGCACGATATTTCACTCAAGGGCCTGCTGATCACCACACCGCGCGACTGGAGCGGGGATCCAAATCAGCCCTTCGAGGCCGTGATCGAACTGGGTGGCGAAGCCAGGGTGAAGATGGAGGTGGTGCTGACACGCACCCAGCCAAAGTCTTTGGGTTTCGTCTGCCGCCATATCGATCTGGACTCCATCAGCCATCTACGCCGCCTGGTCGAACTCAACCTGGGCGATGAGCAGCTGCTGGAACGCGAGCTGGCGGCGCTGGGCGAAGACGACTGAGCCGCTTCAATGGCGCTTGCGCGCCGCCTCGTCCTTACGCTGCTGGCGCTGTTGACGCAGCGCCTGGATGCGCAGCGCCTCACCATGCGCCTCGTGCGACTGCGCGGCCTTGGCGTCGAAGTTGAACGCGCGGGAAAAGAAATCGAAGAACAAAAACATGATGGCGTCTCCTTCAAGTGGATACGCCTTCATGCTGCTCGCCGATAGTCTGCTACCTATTGATCTGCGTCAGTTTTCGCCAGGCCCAGTTGGCGACAGAACGCCGCAGTCCAGAATCGCGGCTAAGCCCCTCCTACAGCGGACTCCTGGCACCTGTGGGCGGGGCTTTAGCCGCGACTTTAGTTACTCGAACAGCGCATCCAGCGCCTGCTCCAGACGAGTCACGGCGATGATCTGCAAGCCCGGCGGCGCTTCTTTCGGCGCATTGCCCTTGGGCACGATGGCGCGCTTGAAGCCGTGCTTGGCCGCCTCCTTGAGACGCTCCTGGCCGCTCGGCACCGGGCGGATCTCGCCGGACAGGCCGATCTCGCCGAACACCAGCAGGTCATGCTGCAGCGGCCGGTTGCGCAGGCTGGAGATGACCGCAGCCATAAGCGCCAGATCGGAGGCGGTTTCCAGCACCTTGACCCCGCCGACCACGTTGAGGAACACGTCCTGATCGTAGGTCGGGATGCCACCGTGGCGGTGCAGCACCGCCAACAGCATGGCCAGACGATTCTGATCCAGGCCAAGGGTGACGCGGCGCGGGTTGCCCAGGTGGCTGGTGTCGACCAGCGCCTGCACTTCCACCAGCATCGGCCGCGAGCCTTCCCAGGTGGCCATCACGACGCTGCCGGGCACTGCCTCCTGCGCACGTGTGAGAAAGATCGCCGAGGGGTTGGACACTTCCTTGAGGCCCTTGTCGGTCATGCCGAACACGCCCAGTTCGTTGACCGCGCCGAAACGGTTCTTCACCGCCCGCAGCAGGCGCAGGCGACCGTCGGACTCGCCCTCGAAATACAGCACGGTATCGACCATGTGCTCCAGCACACGCGGGCCGGCCAGCGCGCCCTCCTTGGTGACGTGGCCGACCAGGAAGATCGCCGTGCCGCTCTGTTTGGCGAAGCGCACCAGCAGCGCCGCACTCTCGCGCACCTGGGCCACGCCGCCAGGTGCCGACTGCAGCTGCTCGGTGAAGATGGTCTGGATCGAGTCGATCACCATCACCTTGGGCCTTTCTTGGCGCGCGGTGGCGATGATCGACTCGATGCAGGTCTCGGTCATCACCTTGAGCTTGTCCTGTGGCAGGTCCAGGCGCCGCGCGCGCATGGCCACCTGCTGCTGCGACTCCTCGCCGGTGACGTACAGCGCGGGGAAACGCTGAGCGACATTGCACAGAGTCTGCAACAGGATGGTCGACTTGCCGATGCCCGGGTCGCCGCCGATCAGCACCACCGAACCATCGACCAGGCCACCACCGAGTACCCGGTCGAGCTCGCTGGAGGCGGTAGAGAAACGCGGAATTTCCTCGACGCTGACCTCGGCCAGGGTCTTGATATTGGCCTTGTCCCCGGCCCAACCGGTGCGCCCGCTGGGCGTGGCGCCCTCGACCACGGTTTCCACAAGGGTGTTCCAAGCGCCGCACTCACCACACTGCCCCGCCCACTTGGGAAAGGTGGCGCCGCACTCGGTGCAGCCGTACATGCGTTTTGCCTTGGCCATTGCGATCGATCCTGCCGCTGAACGAAGGCTGGAACGATACCGAACAACTGGATAAATTTACAGACCACGCCCACTTCACTCGGAACGCTTCCATGCAGATCCAACTGCTGCCAACCGCTGCCGAACAGTTGCCGCTGCTGAGCAACCTCTACCAGTTCTATGCCTATGAAAGCTCCGACTGGGAGCAGGAAGACGTGGAAACGGACGGTCGTTTTTACATCCACCAACCACACTTGCAGCGCTACTGGCAGGAGCCGGGCTGGAGCGCGCAACTGATCCTCGCCGATGGATTCATCGCCGGTTTTCTGTTGATCGAGCGCAGCGAATTGCCGGGTATCGAGGCACCGGAGTTCGCCGACCTGTTCATCCTGAAAAAGTATCGCCGTCGCGGCATCGGCCGTGCGCTGGTACAACAGGTAATGGGCGATGCCAGCCCGTGGCTGCTGCGTTACTACCGCCAGGACGAGCTGGCGTGCGCCTTCTGGCAGCAGCTTCTGGGCGAATTGCCGAGACCGGCGCGCACGGTGTGGACGGAAGAAGAGGCGGACGGGCTGCTCACCTACCTGATCAACCCGCCCGTGCATTGAAGCGGGTCACCCCGCAATGGCGGTAGAAGTAGCTTCAGCCATGAACAGCTGTGCAGCGAGATTCGCGGCTGAAGCCGCTCCTACGGAGGTTTGCCGTCAGCCGCCACAACCATTGCCACAACCGCAGCACTGTCCACTTGCGCGCTTGAGCTGTCGCGCCAGTTCGTCCTTGAGGGCGACGCGGTTGAGCTTGAGCGCCTGCAGTGAAACATCGTCGAGTAGCTCGATACCGTCTTCGATACGGCAAATACGCTTGTCCAGTGCCTCGTATTCCTCAGCCTGACGGGCGAACAGCGCATCTTCCTGACGCAGGCGTTGCAGTGCTTCGCGATCTTCGGAGAAGTCATGGATAAGCGGGTGGTGATCGACGTGCATGGCGCAGCTCCTGATTAAGGTGTTGCACGCAGGCTAGCCCGTCTCCGATGCCTCTCCCTTGATCCCGATCAAACCCGACTCAGGTAGCGCCGTCCAGCAGGCCGGCTATCTCGTCCTTGAGGCCCACGCGCTGCAGTTTGAGCCCCTGCAACGTCAGGTCATCGGCTGCCGAGCGGCCGTCCTCTATCTCGTAGATGCGCTTGTCCAGCGCCTCGTACTCCGCGGCCAGGCTGGCGAAGCGCGCATCGTCCTGCATCAGTTTGCGCAGCGCATCGTGGTGCTGCGGGAACTCTCGATTGAGCGGGTGATGTTCAAGCGGCATGAAGGTACCTCCCCGTAGATGGTCCCCTTAGCCTAGTCGAAGCTGAGCCGAGTGCAGCTATCGAGCGGTGACGAGCGATGCCAGGCGCAACGGGCCGACAACATCACGAAATGAAATGTTGCAGCTTTCCTGCATATCTCTCTGCATTTCCGCTAAATTGATCGGCCCTTGGTCACTTATCCCCCTACATGACACTCCTGATAGCGTTCGCTGTCCTTTCCATTCTGGTTTCGTTCATCTGCTCCATCCTCGAAGCCGCCCTGCTCTCCCTCACGCCCAGTTACATCGCTCAGCAGAAGGTCGCAAAGCCTCAGCTGTACGAAAGGCTTAAAGAACTCAAAGACAAGATCGACCAGCCGCTGGCGGCCATCCTGACCCTCAATACCGTGGCACATACCGTGGGTGCAACCGGTGTCGGCGCGCAGGTGGCAATCGTCTTCGGCGACGGTTATCTGGGTATCGCCTCGGCGGTCATGACCCTACTGATTCTGGTGCTTTCGGAGATTCTGCCGAAGACCATCGGCGCCCGTTATTGGCGCACCCTGGCGCCCTTCCTGCCGAGCCTGCTGCGGACGATGATCCTACTGCTCAAGCCGTTCATCGTGCTGTCGGACCTGATCATGCGCCTGTTCGGCGGCAAGGAGCCGGAGCATGACATTCGCCAGGAAATCAAGGCGCTGACCCTGCTCGGCCGTGAGGTAGGCAAGCTCGACGAAGACGAGCAGCGGGTGATCGGCAATATCCTCGACCTGCACGAGATTCGTCTGCGCGACATCATGACGCCGCGTATCGTCTGCGAGTCGGCCGCACCGGATGAGTCGATCGCCGCGTTCAAGGCACGTGCCCGGGAAAGCCAGTTCTCCCGCTACCCGGTCATTGGCGAAGACGAAGCGCCGCTGGGCGTGGTGTTTCGCTACGACGCCCTGGCTGCCGAGAACGATGCCGAGCCCATCACCCGGATCATGAAGCCGCTCAAAGTCGTGCCGGAAAGCATGAACGTGGAAAACCTGATGACCCTGTTGATGCAGGAACGTCAGCACATGTGCCTGGTGTACGACGAGTTCGGCAGCTGGCGCGGCCTGGTGACGCTGGAAGACATCATGGAAACCATCATCGGCAAGCCGATTCTCGACGAGACCGACGATATCCCCAACATGCGCCGCTTCGCCAAGCGCCGCTGGGAGCACCGGATCAAATCGATCCGCGAAGACTGATCACCAGTAGTTTTCGACTGCCACCTGACCCGGCCGCCGGGTCAGGCTCAGATTCAGCCCCCGCGCCTTCAGACACTGACGAATATCGTCGATCATCTGCGGGTTGCCACAAATCATCACCCGCGAATGCTCAGGCGTCAGCTCAAGCCCGGCTGCCTGCTCCAGCTCGCCACTGCCGAGCAGATCGGTAACGCGCACGTTCAGACAATCCGGCGCCTGCTCACGAGTGACCACCGGCAGGTAGATGAGTTTGTCGGCGAACTCGGCCAGATACTCCAGCTCGGCAAGCCCCCTGATCAGCGGCTGGTAGGCCAGCTCGGCAAACGTCCTTGCGCTGTACACCAGCACGATGCGCTCGAAGCGCTGCCATACCTCGAAATCCTGCAGGATCGACAGGAACGGCGCGATGCCGGTGCCGCTGCCGAGCAACCACAGGTCGCGGCCATCGACAAAGCGATCCAGGGTCAGGTAGCCGGTGGCCATTTTTTCCACCAGCAGACTGTCGCCAACGACCAGACGGCTCAGCTCGCTGGTGAACTCGCCGCCCGGTACCACGATGGAGAAGAATTCGAGAAACTCGTCATGCGGCGCCGAGACCAGCGAATAGGCGCGCCAGACCAGACTGCCGTCGGCCTTTTCTACCCCCAGCCGTACGAACTGCCCGGCGCGAAAACGAAAACCGGCATCACGGGTAGCGCGTAAGGTAAACAGGCTCGGCGTCAGGCTGTGTACCTCGAGTAGCGTCTGACGGGTGAACTTGTCTTCGCTGACGGTCATAATCGCCCCCTTGTTCGAATCTGCTGCCAGTGTCGCGCATTGTGCGGCCGGCAAACACCGACGGTTTCCATGCCTATTTTCACGACTCCCTTCGCCAGCCTCGAGCTGCTGCGCCAACCGCATCAGGCGAACGAGCCTCTGCAAGCTTTCGACGCCGCGGACGAGTATCTGCTCAACCATCTGCACGAGCAGGGCCTGCGAGCCGAGGACTCGGTGCTGCTGCTCAACGACAGCTTTGGCGCCCTCGCCTGTTCGCTGGCCGGGCGTTGCCGGGTGACCAGCAGCAGCGATTCGCACCTAGGGTTCCTCGCCCTGCAGAAGAACCTCGCGGCCAATGGTTTGGGCAGCGATGCAGTGTCCTTTGTGCCGAGCAGCGAAACACCGCAGGGACCGTTCGACTGGGTGCTGATCCGCGTACCCAAGACCCTGGCGCTGCTGGAGGAGCAACTGATTCGCCTGCATGGCCAGTTGGCGCCGAACGCCCGCGTGGTGGCCGGGGCGATGGTCAAGCATCTGCCGCGTGCGGCGGGTGATCTGTTGGAAAAATACGTCGGCCCGGTCCAGGCCTCGCTGGCGGTGAAGAAGGCGCGCCTGCTGACGGCCACGCCAGAAGTAAAGGCAGCTCCAAGCTCGCCCTACCCCACGCGTTACCGTCTCGACAAACCGGCCATCGAACTGCTCAACCACGCCAATGTGTTCTGCCGCGAAGGCCTGGACATCGGCACGCGCGCCTTCCTGCCACACCTGCCGAAGCACCTCGGCCGCATCCGCGTCGCCGACCTTGGCTGCGGCAACGGCGTGCTCGGCATCGCCTACGCCCTGGGCAGCCCGCAGGCGCAGTTGACCCTGGTGGACGAGTCGTACATGGCCGTGCAATCAGCCCAGGAAAACTGGCGCGCGGCCCTCGGTGATCGGCCGGTGACCATCCGTGCCGGCGACGGCCTGGCGGAGCAGCCGGCCGACTCGCTGGACCTGGTGCTGTGCAACCCACCCTTCCACCAGCAGCAGGTGGTCGGCGACTTTCTCGCCTGGCGCATGTTCCAGCAGGCCCGCGCGGCACTGGTCAGCGGTGGCGAGCTGTGGATCGTCGGTAATCGCCACCTCGGCTATCACGCCAAGCTGGCGCGCCTGTTCCGCGGCGTTGAGCAGGTAGCGGCCAACCCCAAATTCGTGGTGCTCAAGGCAAGCAAGTGATAGACGAATTGTAACGATGGCAGAGTATCACTAAAGTAGCACTCTCAATCGAACGCCGGTCAGCCATCATGAAAGTCGAGTTGGTAACCAACCTGAAGCGACATGCCACCAAGATCCTCGCGGACCTGCAACAGACCAAGGAAGCCGTGCTAATTACCGAGCATGGGCAACCCTCGGCCTATCTGGTGGATGTTCAGGACTATGAATTCATGCAGAAACGCCTCGCGCTGCTGGATGCCCTGGCACGCGGCGAACGGGCCATTGTGGAAGGCAATACCCTTAATCACGATCAGGCCAGGGAGCGGCTGGGCAAGTGGCTGAAATAGTCTGGACAAGCCCCGCCCTGGAGCAGCTCAACGACCTCGCCGAATACATAGCCCTCGATAACCCCGATGCCGCCAGAGCCCTGGTAGGCAGGGTCATGGACACCGTGTCGCGGCTAGCTCAGTTTCCTCTCTCCGGCCGTATACCAGAGGAGCTTCCTGGCTCCGTCTATCGCGAAGTCGTGGTGCCCCCTTGCCGCATCTTCTATCGGCACAGCGAGGAAAGAGTTTTCATCATCCACATCATGCGAGAAGAGCGCATGCTGCGCGCTCACATGCTCGGTTGAAACTCACAGCGTCAGGGTAAAGCGCGAAAGCAGCGCCCCCGGCAATGCCATAGAACCCGTCTGTCTGGCGCCGTAGGTGCCTCCGGGCAGCAGCAGTTCCGGTTCGCGGGTCAGCGCCTCCAGTTGCGGGCCGAGGAAATCGAACAGCGAGTCGTCGAAGCGCATGGTGTCGACCGGCGCCTGGATCTGCCCATCCTCGACCCAGAAGGTGGCGAAGCGGGTCATGCCGGTCAGGCGTCCGGCCGGCAGGTCGGAGAAGTTGCCGTACCACAGGTTGCCGATGTACAGGCCGGTGCCGAGCCGTTGCAGCACCTCCTGCTCGTCCAGCTCACCCCCTTGCATGCGCAACGACAACGGGTACTCGCCACGGCAGGCGCCATTGGCGATCAGCCCGTACTCGGCGGCGCTACGCGAGCTGACCAGGCGCTCGCCGGATCGCCCCTGGCTGATCAGGCGCAACGGCTGGCGAGGTCCTTCGGCGGTGAAGGCTGGAGCCAGGCCGCCTTCGATGCGCTCTTCCATGGTCACCCGCGAGCTCAGCTCGGCCTTGCCGTTGAACAGGCGCTGCAGGGGGCTGCCGCCGGAGGCCAGCGCCTGCGCGCCGAAGCCCCAGCAGAACAGGCTGACCAGCTCTTCCAGCGCCGCAGGCGTCAGGTAGGCACGGTAGGCCCTGGGCTGCAGCGCCCTGGCCGGGCGACCGAGAAATTCCAGCTGCTGCCGGGCGCCATCGAGCTTGCGAGCGAACGCCTGAGCGTCCCACTGCTCGCCGGCATAGGCACTTTTCACTGCCTGGCCGTTGTCGTGGAACAGGCTGAACTCAAGGTTGAAACTGCTCGCCGTGTACCAGCCGAACGCACCCCAGGAGCTGGCGAAGCCCTGATACTGCGGGCCGACAGCGAGGAATCCGACCAGGTCCAGGCCGCGCGCCGCGGCGATCACCTGCTGCGCCATGGCCGCACTGTCCAGCGGTTCTCCCACGCCCGCCAGTTCACTGCGCCAGGCCTCGCGGTTCAAGCGCAGATAAGGGTCATCATGCAGGGTCGGCAGCACGGCGCGCAGTTGCTGCAAGGCCTGCTGCAGGCGCGACGCGTCCTCGTCGAGCACACCGCTGAGTGCCAGCTTGTGCTCGGCGTGACGCTGCCCCTGGTACAGCGACAGGGTGGCGTACGCCTGCTGTACCTGCCCCGCCTGGCGCACCTGCCCGTGATTGAAACGGATAAAGCTGGAGTCCTCGGCGGCATAGGCCAGGGTGAAGCCCTCCTCGCCGCCGACCTGCGCCTGCAGTCGAGCCAGCAAGGCGCTGAAATGTTGCCGTGCGTCCATCAGGCAGCCCCTCCGAATACATCGATATCGGCAAACACGCAGGCGGGCGAGGCGTGCCCGACGCGGATCACCTGATTGGGTTCGCCCTTGCCGCAGTAGGGCGTGCCGAGCACCTCGAAGGTGCTGGCATCGCCCACCGCGCGCAGGTTGCGCCAGAAGCGCGAACTGATGCCGCGGTAGTTGGGGTTCTTCACCACGCCCTTGAGCTCGCCGTTATCGATCAACTGGCCCCATTCGCAGCCGAACTGGAATTTGTTGCGCGCGTCATCGATCGACCAGGAGCGGTTGTTGCTCATCAGGATGCCGCGTTCGATCCCGCCGACCAGCTCGGCCAGGCTCTTGTCGCCCGGCTCCAGGTTGAGGTTGGCCATGCGGTCGATGGGCGGCCGGTTCCAGCTGCACGCGCGGCTGTTGGCGACGCCCGGAAGGCCGCTGCGCCACTGCGACAGCGCGCCGCCCAGCGGTCGCTGGAGAATGCCGTCACGGATCAGCAACTGGCGCTCGGCCGGCGTGCCATCGTCGTCATGACGATAGCTGGACAGCTCTCCCGGCACGCCCGGATCGAAACTGACGTTGAGCAGCGGCGAGCCGTAGCGGTGGTGACCGAAGTCTTCCTGGCGGATGAAACTGGTGCCGGCGAAATTGCGCTCGTCGCCGAGGATGCGGTCCAGCTCCAGCGGATGGCCGATGGACTCGTGAATCTGCAGGATCATCTGGTCGGGCATCAGCAGCAGGTCACGCGAGTCGTTCGGCGTGTTCGGTGCCAGCAGCAACTGCAACGCCTCATCGGCGATGCGCGCGGCACTGCCCGGCACACCCAGTTGATCGAGCACCTCGGCGCCACCCTGGCGCGCCAGGTGGCTGCCGCCGAAGCTGCGGCTCTGGCTGTCGCGCTCGTCACTGGCGGTCACGCCGACTTGTGGAAAGACATAACGCTGGGCTCGGCGCAGACGGGCGCCGGCACTGTTGAGGTAGATCTGCTCGTGGCAGGTGAAGGTCAGCCCGACATGGCTGTCGACCAGACGCGCATCGCGGGGAATCAGCGCCGACTCGGCCATCAGCGACTCGAACCAGTACGCGCCAGCCACCGGCTGGTCGTAACCGGGCATCACGTCATCGCTCTGCTCGGCCGGTTGCGCCAGGCTGGCGAGATCCAGCAGGTTATGTCCGGCCAGGGCTCGGGCCATCTGCTCGGCTCGCTCCAGCGCGGCCTGCAGGCCGGCCTGGCTGATGTCACTGGTGGCCGCATAGGCCTCGACGCCGGCGATGCGCACGGTGAGCATGGCGCCGGCGTCATTGACGAAGGACGGCGCCTGCGCGACCCGCCGGCGCACCCAGTAGGACTCCCGGCTCTCCTGCACATGGCGCAGCGAGTGGAAATCGGCGGTGGTTCTCAGCGCGGCAAAGCGCCGCTCCAGGGTGTCGCTGAGGGCGAACATCGGGCCTCCTCGGCATGCGGCAAAGGAGGTCAGTATGAAAACAATCGTCCGGCGGGATCAACCGCCGGGCGAACACAGGCAGCTTATGCGCGGCGGCAGGCGTCTCAGAAATCGACCGTCGCCGACACCTTGAAGGTGCGCGGCGCGCCCTGGGTCAGGTAGCCGCCGTTGGCCGACGCCCAGTAGTTCTCGTCGGCGACGTTTT
The DNA here is from genome assembly GCF_016008875.1 of Ectopseudomonas mendocina. Taxonomy (GTDB): domain Bacteria; phylum Pseudomonadota; class Gammaproteobacteria; order Pseudomonadales; family Pseudomonadaceae; genus Aquipseudomonas. The sequence continues at coordinate 17,191 of NZ_JADTQG010000023.1, read as the reverse complement.
CCAGTACCGCGTTGAAGGTCACCGCGCGCTCGTCCAGGCGCGTTTTGTAGCGTGCGCCCAGGTCGACGCGGGTCCAGGCGGGAATGCTGTAGTCGTTGCCGGCGTCGACGAACTGGCCACCGGTGCGCAGTAACAGGCCATTGAGGCTCAGACCGGGCACGCCCGGCACGTCCCAGTCGGCCGCGACGTTGAACTGGAACTCGGGCACCCCGACGGCCTGGTTGCCATCATTGGCACCACCAGCGGTGCCGCGCAGCTCCGCCTCCGTCCAGGTTGCTCCGCCCAGCAGACGCAGGCCGCTGAGCGGCTCACCGAACAGGCTCAGCTCGACGCCGCGGTTGCGCTGCTCGGCATCCACGCCGTAGTTGCCGTTGCCATCGATCACGCCCTGTGGCTGCTCGATGCGAAAGACGCTCAGGTTGCCGCCAAAGCGCCCCCAGTCCAGCTTCACCCCGAGCTCGGTCTGCTTGGAGCGATATGGCGCGAACATCGTCCCGCGGTTGTTCGCGGCATTGGGCGCGGTTGGGCCCTGCTGCAGCGATTCCACGCGGTTGGCATAGAGCGACAGGTACTCGAAGGGCTTGATCACCAGGCCGTAGGCCGGTGTGGTGATGCTCTCCTGGTAGTTGGAGGTACGGCTGCCATTGGCTGCGCTCCAGGCATCGGCACCGATGGTCTGGCGCCGAACGCCCAGGGTCAGCAGCACACGATCATCGTAGAAGCCCAGGGTATCGGACACGGCCAGGCTTTTGTTCTGCACCTTGGCAGTGGTATCCGGATCGTGCAGGTCGCCGGAAGGCGGGCTGGCCGCGGGCACCGGTACGGGCAGGCCCTCGTAGAGGTTGCCGTAGCCACGATTGCCAACAGCGGTGGACTCGAAGGCATTGCGCTTTTCCTGCCAGATGCCGTTGGCTGCCAGGTTGAGCTTGTGGCTGACCGGCCCGGTCAGCAGCTCGCCACGTAGGCCGGTGGCCACGCTCAGGGTTTCCTGATCCAGCGGCGAATACAGGCGACCGATGCGCGCCGCGCCATCGGCACCGTACACGTAGCTGGAGGCGTATACACCATTCTCCCGCGTGTACTTGCCGCCACCGATGAGGTAGGCCGTCCAGGACGGCGACAGGTCATATTCGGCGCTGAACATGCCGTAGGTATCTTCCAGCTGCGACCAGCTCCAGGGCTGCGCGTAGTTGTGACTGGAGTCCGGCGCCGAGGGCACCTTGCCGTTGAGGGTGGAGGTCGCGCCAGTGGTGGTCAGGTACACCACGGACCGGCCTTCGTTCACACGCTGCTTCTGGTAGCCCAGATCCGCCGCCAGGCGCAGGCGCTCACCACGGTAGTCCAGCGCCATGCTCGCCAGGCCGAAGCGCGAGTGTTCGTCATCGATGCCCGTCTCGCCCTCACGCTGCGCCAGGTTAACCCGTACACCGAAGCGGTTGTCCTCGCCGAAACGCTGGCCGAGATCCAGGTGCCCGCCTACCCGGCTATCGTTGGCGTAATCCAGGGTGAAACTGCGCGTCGGGGTATCCTCGGCGCGTTTGGACACCACATTAATCGCCCCGCCGACGCCGCTGCCACTGGGCGACACGCCATTGAGAAAGGCATTGGCGCCCTTGAACACCTCGACCCGCTCGACCGACTCGGTGGAGATGATCTGCCGGGGCAGGATGCCGTACAGGCCATTGAAGGCGATATCGTCGCTGAACAGCTGAAAGCCGCGCACGACGAAGACCTGGGAGAAGTTGCCGAAACCGTAGGACTGGCGCACACCCGGATCGCTGGCCAGCACGTCGGCCAGGGTCCGCGCCTGGCGCGTCTCGATCAGTTCGCTGGTGTAGCTGGAAAAGGCGAAGGGCACGTCCTGCATGTCCTGGTTGCCTAGCAAACCGATATTGGCGCCGCGCGCCACCTGGCCACCGGCGTACTCACTCGGCAGGTCGCGGCGGCCGTCGGCCTGGCCACTGACGGTAGTGGCACCCAGCTCCAACACGTCGTCATCCGCGGGGCGCGGGATCAGCGTAACGGTGCCATCGGCGCCGATGCTGAAAGTCAGGCCGCTGCCCTGTAGCAGCTGCTGCAACCCGTCACTGACGGAGTAGTCGCCCTTCAACGCGCTGCTGCCGCCAACGCCACGGGTCAGGCTGGCGTCGTACAGCAGGCGGATGCCGGCCTGCTCGGCGAAATCGGTGAGCGCCGAGTCCAGGGGCTGGGCCGGAATCTCGAGTTCGACGGCCTGTACCTGCGCGGCGGCAAGACCAAGGGAAAGCGCGATCAACGTCGGGAGGAAGGGAAACGAACGCATGCGGGTGTCCTGTGCTCTGCTGGCTATTCATGCGAAGAAGTCGCATTTGCAGAAACAGAAGACGAAGGCAATTCGCATTCCTGAACCTGGAGCGCGATATTTTTTGCGAAGATAGGCCCCGGATGAAATCCGGGGCGGTAGCGCGAATTGTTCCCCGGATTGCATCCGGGCTACGGATTGACCTGGCGATGGCCGTTCGCTTGCGCTCAGTTCGCGGACAAGTCCGCTCCCACGAATTCAGATATGTGGCCCGGATGACATCCAGGGGGGTAGCGCAACTGTTCCCCGGATTGCATCCGGGCTACGGATTGACCTGGTGATGGACGTTCGCTTGCGCTCAGTTCGCGGACAAGTCCGCTCCCACGAATTCAGATGTGTGGCTCGGATGAAATCCGGGGTGGTTGCGCGAATTGTTCCCCGGATTGCATCCAGGCTACGGATTGACTTGGCGATGGCCGTTCGCTTGCGCTCAGTTCGCGGACAAGTCCGCTCCCACAATTCAGCAGCGCCGCTTCTCCTGTGGGAGCGGACTTGTCCGCGAGTTTTTCTGCTGCAGCCCGAACGGTCCGATCCTCGCCCAGCTCATCAGTTGCGCGACGACACCAGCAGGACGCCCGGCAGCCTGGTCAGCTTGACCGGCAGGGCGGTCTCGATGGCGTGCAGAACCGCCTGCGGATCGTCCAGGGCGAACACCCCGGTCACCTTCAGCGCACGCGCCTGCGCGTCGAGGAACAGCACCTGCTGCGACTGCTGGCGCTGTAGCTCCTCGAACACTTCGGGCAGCGGGCGATCGCGGAACACCAGGCGGCCACGCTGCCAGGCCAATGCCCGAGCGCGGTCCAGCGGCTCCAGGGACTGCAGGCGCCCGCCCTGCCAGGCGATCTGCTCGCCGGCCTGCACGGCCCGCTCGCTGCCGCCGGCATCGCTGACCTGAACGTGCCCCTCGGTGACGGCGAGCAGCACCTGATCACCCAGCAGGTTGACGTCGAAGCGAGTGCCGGTGACGCGGATGCGCGCCTCGCCGGCCTCGATCACGAAGGGATGCGCCGCATCGGCGGCCACCTGGAAATCCACCTGGCCGCGGTACAGGCGCACGCGGCGCAGGCCGTCGGCGTTGGCGTCCCAGTCCAGGGCGGTGGCGCCGTTGAGCTGCAGCCGCGAGCCATCGTCCAGCGTCACCTCACGGACCTCGCCGGCCTCGGTACGCACGTCGGCATGCCAGCCGGGCGGCGCCAGCCACAGAGCCAGCAGCAGGCACGCTGCGGTGGCCAGGGGCAGCGGCCAGCGCCGTGCACGACGCGGCATAGCCTGCACCACGGCAGGCGGGCGCTCGACCTGGCCGAGCAGCGTCCACAGGCGTTCCACTTCTGCCAGGGCGCTGGCGTGCTCGGCATTGGCATGGCGCCAGCGCTCGGCTGCCGCGCGATCAGCCGCGCTGGCCCGCCCGGAGTTCAGCAGCACCAGCCACTCCCGGGCCTGGCTGCGCAAATCCGCCTCAGTTGTCATCCGTGCGTTCCTGGCAATATTCGAGGGCCTTGAGGATATAGCGTCCGGCCATACTTTCCGAGACGCCAAGGCGCTCGCCGATCTCACGCTGCGTGAGGCCGTCCAGGCGATTCCACAACAACGCCTGGCGCAGATGCTCGGGTAGCTCGTGCATCAGCGTCTGCAGACGAGCCAGGCGGCGGCTGTTCTCGGTGGCGCGTTCGGGTTCGGGGAGTTCACTTTCCAGCGCCTCGTCGAGCGGCGCCAGTTGCGGGCGAGCCTGCTGCTGGCGGTGGTGGTCGATGAGCAGGTTGCGGGCGATACGGTAGAGAAAGGCGCGCACGTTGCCGATCTCCTCGGTACGGCGCCCTTGCAGGCGCAGCCAGGTTTCCTGGCGCAGGTCGGCAGCGAGTTCGCTGCAGCGTGTCTGCCGGGTGAAGAAACGCAACAGCTCCGAGGAATGGCGCCGGAACAGCTCTTCGGGCGGCTGGGGATCGACAGGCAGGGACACGAACGCTACTCGGTGCCGGAAAAGGCCGAGAAAATATTACAGTTGGAAATGATTTTCAAACATATCCGACAGGCGATCGCAGCAATACAACATACGGTCGGCCCGCCCCGGCGGGCCGGAAGGGTCAACCCGGCGTACCGAGCCCCGCCGCGCTCATGAACTGGCGCAGCAGCCAGGCCACCGCGCCCAGAGTCAGCACGCTGGCCGTCCAGATCAGCACCAGCCAACCCAGACGCTGCAACAAGGGTTTCTTCTCTTGCTCGACCTTGGTCATATCGCCTCCTTCGAACGGATTCAACGCCTCGCGCTAGAGCCATGCGAGGCAGAACCTAAGTAACGACCTCCGGCTAATCAGAGCAGGCGAGGATCGGCCGGAGTCGCGCTCGATTTGACGAGCTGTAAATGAGCTGGCCGAGCCTGCTTTACGCCGCAGGGGCGACGCGCAGCAGGCTTTGGGCAGGCTCTCAATGATAGCCGTCGTCCTGGGTCACCTTGCCGCGGAACACGTAATAGCTCCACGCGGTGTACATCAGGATGAAGGGGATGATGAGCAACGCGCCGACCAGCATGAAGCCCTGGCTCTGCGGCGGTGCGGCAGCCTCCCAGATGCTGATCGATGGCGGGATCACGTTCGGCCACAGGCTGATGCCCAGGCCGCTGTAGCCGAGGAAGATCAGCACCAGGGTGAGCAGGAACGGCGAGTAGTTGCGGTTGTCGGCCACCGCCCGCAGCAGCGCGTAGGTGCACAGCAGCACCAGCACCGGCACCGGCATGAACCAGAACAGGTTGGGCAGGCTGAACCAGCGCTCGGCGATCGCCGGATGCTCCAGCGGCGTCCACAGGCTGACGATGCCGGTCACCGCCAGCACCACAAACACCAGCGGTCGCGCCATGTCGTGCATCTGCTGCTGCAGGCGGCCTTCGGTCTTCATGATCAGCCAGGTGCAGCCAAGCAGCGCGTAGGCCACGATCAGCGCCAGGCCGCAGAACACCGAGAACGGAGTCAGCCAGTCGAAGGCGCCACCGGCAAAGGTCCGGTCGACCACCTCGAAGCCGTCGATGTAGGCCCCCAACGCCACGCCCTGGCAGAAGGTGGCGGTCAGCGAGCCGCCGATGAAGGCCTTGTCCCACAGATGGCGTTTCTCGGCCTTGGCCTTGAAGCGGAACTCGAAGGCCACGCCGCGGAAGATCAGCCCCAGCAGCATCAGGATCAGTGGCAGGTAGAGGGCGCTCAGCACCACCGAGTAGGCCAGTGGGAAGGCGCCGAACAGGCCGGCGCCACCGAGCACCAGCCAGGTTTCGTTGCCATCCCATACCGGTGCCACGGTGTTCATCATCACGTTGCGCTCGCCCTCGTTCCTGACGAAGGGAAAGAGGATGCCGATGCCCAGATCGAAGCCGTCCATCACCACGTACATCATCACCCCGAAGGCGATGATCACTGCCCAGATCAGCGAAAGATCGATACCCATGTTCAACTCCTTTCCGGCAGCGTGTCGGACTCACCGTCTTGCGTACCCTCATCGGCTGCCGACAACGGCCGCGCCGGAGTACGAGGCTTGCCAGGCCCGCCTTCTTGAGGGGCTTCATCCCCCTCGTCGAGCTGCGGTCCCTTGCGCACCAGGCGCATCACGTAGCTGATGCCGGCACCGAACAGGGCGAAATAGACCACCACGAACAACGCCAGGGTAAAGCCCAATTGGGTCGCGCTATGGCCGGAGGAGGCGTCGGCGGTGCGCATCAGGCCATGGACGACCCACGGCTGACGACCGATCTCGGTGGTATACCAGCCGGCGAGAATGGCAATCACACCGCTCGGCCCCATCCACACCGCCAGGTGCAGGAACGGCCGGCACGTGTAAAGCCGATCACCACGGCGCAGCCAGGTGCCCCACAGGCCGGTGAAGATCATCATCAGGCCCATGGCGACCATGATGCGGAAGGTCCAAAAGACGATGGTGGAGTTGGCGCGGTCTTCCGGCGGGAAGTCCTTCAGCGCCGGCACCTGCTTGTCCAGGCTGTGGGTCAGGATCAGGCTGCCGAGCGCGGGGATCTCCACCTTGAAGCGGGTTTCCTCACGTTCCATGTCCGGCCAGCCGAAGAGGATCAGCGGGGTCGGTTCGTCGCCGACGTTCTCCCAGTGGCCCTCGATGGCGGCGATCTTCGCCGGCTGGTACTTGAGCGTGTTGAGGCCGTGCAGGTCACCGATGACGGCTTGCACCGGCGCCACCAGCAGCGCCATCCACAGCGCCATCGACAGCATCTTGCGGATCGCCGGGTTGTCGCGGCCGCGCAGCAGGTGCCAGGCTGCCGAAGCACCGACGAAGAAGGCGGTGGCGAGGAAAGCCGCGGTGGCCATGTGCGTCAGGCGATAGGGAAACGACGGGTTGAACACCACGGCGAACCAGTCCACCGGAATCACCCGGCCGTCGACGATCTCGAAGCCCTGCGGGGTGTGCATCCAGCTGTTGGAAGCGAGGATCCAGAAGGTGGAAATCAGCGTGCCGATGGCCACCATCACCGTGGAGAAGAAGTGCAGGCCCGGCCCGACGCGATTCCAGCCGAACAGCATGACGCCGAGGAAGCCCGCCTCGAGGAAGAACGCGGTCAGCACCTCGTAGGTCAGCAGCGGCCCGGTGACCGCACCGGCGAAGTCGGAGAAGGCGCTCCAGTTGGTGCCGAACTGATAGGCCATGACGAGGCCGGAGACCACGCCCATGCCGAAGTTGACTGCGAAGATCTTCGACCAGAAGTGGTAGAGATCGCGGTACAGCGTATTACTGGTCTTCAACCACAGACCTTCGAGCACCGCCAGGTAGCTGGCCAGGCCGATGGTGATGGCCGGGAAGACGATGTGGAAGGAAATGGTGAAGGCAAACTGGACTCGGGCGAGATCGAGCGCCTCTAGGCCGAACATGTCACATCCTCATTCAGGGTTATTTCGGCCCCAGCACGCAAAGCCGATCCATAGACTCCAGTCTTGGAGTCAAACGAGCTGAAATTGTTCTTATTGAAGTGAACTGCAGCCAAAAGGCTACTGAGCAAAACGTGAAATGGCGCATTGATCTAGATCAATGCGCACTAAAAGACTAGCCGCTAAAGACACTGCAAGCGCTGTGGTGATTTGCCGCGCGACAGGCCACCGCAGCGCGGCATGCTGTCGCGCTCACATCACCGGTGGCTACAAGAATAGAGGACAAAAAAAGGGCGGCCACGCGCTAAGCGGGCCGCCAGAATCACGGAGTTGCTTACATCGAGTGAACGCGATGACTTGCGCTCACCCGTATTGGATTACCGTTCGAGGATCGCGGTCACACCCTGACCGCCCGCGGCGCAAATGGAGATCAGGCCGCGCCCCTCTCCGGCCACCGACAACAGCTTGGCCAGGTTGGCGACGATACGCCCGCCCGTGGCCGCGAATGGATGGCCGGCGGCCAGCGAACTGCCCTTGACGTTCATCTTGCTGCGGTCGATGGAACCCAGCGGCGCGTCCAGGCCCAGACGCTCCTTGCAATAGTCGGCATCTTCCCAGGCCTTGAGCGTGCACAGCACCTGGGCCGCGAAGGCTTCGTGAATCTCGTAGTAGTCGAAGTCCTGCAGGCTCAGGCCGTTGCGCGCGAGCAGACGCGGCACCGCGTAGACCGGCGCCATCAGCAGACCTTCCTTGCCCTGAACGAAATCCACCGCCGCCGCCTCTCCATCGCGCAGGTAGGCCAGTACGGGCAGACCACGGGCCTGGGCCCACTCCTCGCTGGCCAGCAGCACCACCGAGGCGCCATCGGTCAGCGGCGTGGAATTGGCCGGGGTCAGCGTGCCCCGCGGGCCGCGCTCGAAGCACGGCTTGAGAGAGGCGAGCTTCTCGGCGCTGATGTCCGGGCGCAGGTTCTGGTCGCGAGTCAGGCCGAGAAACGGCGTCATCAGGTCGTCCTGCCAGCCTTCGGCGTAGGCCGCGGCCAGCTTCTGGTGGCTGGCCAGCGCCAGCTGATCCTGCTCGTCGCGCGGGATCGCCCAGCGCTGCGCCATCAGTTCGCAGTGCTCGCCCATCGACAGCCCGGTGCGCGGCTCGCCGTTGCGCGGGATGTGCGGCGCCAGGTGGCGCGGGCGAATCTTCAGCAGGCTCTTGACCTTGTCACCGGTGCTCTTGGCCCGGTTGGCTTCCAGCAGAATCTGCCGCAGCCCCTCGTTGACGCCGATAGGCGCGTCGGAGGTGGTGTCGACGCCGCCGGCGATGCCGCAGTCGATCTGCCCGAGGGCGATCTTGTTGGCCACCAGGATCGCCGCTTCCAGGCCCGTACCGCAGGCCTGCTGCAGGTCGTAGGCCGGGGTTTCCGGCGCCAGGCGCGAGCCCAGCACACACTCGCGAGTCAGGTTGAAATCTCGCGAATGCTTGAGCACTGCACCGGCCACCACCTCGCCGAGGCGTTCGCCGTGCAGGTTGAAGCGCTCCACCAGGCCTTCGAGGGCGCTGGTCAGCATCTCCTGGTTGCTCGCCCTGGCGTAGACGGTGTTGGAACGGGAGAACGGAATACGGTTGCCGCCTACGATGGCGACCCGGCGCAACTGGGCCATAAGGACTCCTTGCTGGTCGAAGAGCTTAATGAAATCAGGCATACACTTTAGCCTGCCGGCCACATAGGCAGGACAATCGCCTGACCGGAAGGCCAATGTGGCTGAGCAACCACCTGTGACACCTTGTAGGAGTGAATTTTTCGCGAATGAATTCGCGCCCACATCTTTTGGTCCAACAGGCTAAACCTCAGGCAGGCACGAACATTGGCCGCCTTGCCGGTGCATGAGGCAACAGAGTCAATTGCGCTTTGCCTGTCGCCGCGTACAGTGACACGACTTTCGATTCGCCCGCAGGAGTCTTTCATGTCCGATCGTTATCTCGCCTTCGCCAACTCTTCCACCGGCCGCCGCCTGGTTGGTGCCCTTGGCCTGCCGGCGCCAGTGCGCCTGGAACGCTGGATGGCCGGCCGCGTGAGACCGGTGGACGGCGCGCTGCTGCTGGGCGGTGACGGCGAACTGCTGACGGCCGTGCTGCCTTTCGCCAACAAGCTCACCGATCAGTTGTTCAGCGCTCGCGAGGGCCAACTGCAATTGCCACGCTGGACCGCCGAGCACGGTCCGAAGCTCAAGGCCCTGGTATTCGACGCCAGCCACCTGACCCGTTTCGAGCAATTGATCGAGCTGCGCGACTTCTTCCAGCCAACCTTCAAGGGCCTGGCCAACAGCCCACGCGTGGTGGTGCTGGGCCGCGCCCCCGAGTCGCTCCAGGATCCCGTCGCCGCCAGCGTGCAGCGTTCGCTGGAAGGTTTCACCCGCTCGCTGGGCAAAGAGATTCGCCGCGGCGGCAGCGTGCAGCTGCTGTACGTCGGCAAAGGCGGCGACCAGCAGCTGGAAGGCGCGCTGCGCTTCTTCCTCTCGCCGAAGAGCGCTTACATCTCCGGCCAGGTGCTGCGCCTTGGCGCCTGCACCGAACAGGTCAGGGACTGGACGCGCCCGCTGGCCGGCAAGAAGGCGCTGGTCACCGGCGCCTCGCGCGGCATAGGCGCCTCCATCGCCGAAGTGCTCGCCCGTGATGGCGCCGACGTGGTGCTGCTCGACGTACCGCAGGCTGCCGACGCACTGCAGGCTCTGGCAGCGCGCCTGGGTGGGCAGGCACTGACCCTGGATATCTGCGCCGAAGACGCGCCGCAGCGCCTGGTCGAGGCGCTGCCCGAGGGCCTGGATATCGTCGTGCACAACGCAGGCATCACCCGCGACAAGACCCTGGCGAAGATGAGCGATGCCTTCTGGAACTCGGTGATCGACGTCAACCTCAACGCCCCGCAGGTGCTGACCCAGGCGCTGCTGGACGCCGACAAGCTGCATGACAACGGCCGCGTGGTACTGATCGCCTCGATCAGTGGCATTGCCGGCAACATGGGCCAGACCAATTACGCAGTGAGCAAGGCCGGCGTGATCGGCCTGGCCCAGGCCTGGGCGCCGGCCCTGGCGAAGAAAGGCATCAGCATCAATGCCGTGGCACCGGGGTTCATCGAAACGCAGATGACCGCGGCCATTCCGCTGGGTATCCGCGAAGCCGGGCGACGGATGAACTCCATGAGCCAGGGCGGCCTGCCGCAGGATGTTGCCGAAGCCGTGGCCTGGTTCGCCCAGCCAGGCTCGGGCGCGGTGACCGCGCAGGTGCTGCGCGTGTGTGGGCAGAGCCTGCTGGGCGCCTAAGATAGCGGAGCTGGTGGACTATATGTGGGAGGCGCTTCAGCGGCGACGGTCGCGGCTAAAGCCCCTCCCACAGGATGGCATCACACCTTGCCGCGCTTGCGAAACTCCACCGGCGTTTCGCCGACCCAGCGCTTGAACGCGCGGTAGAAGGTACTCGGCTCAGAGAAACCGGTGCGCTCGACGATCACCTCGATACGCTCGTCGGTCTTGAGCAGCAGCTCCTTGGCCAGGCGACAACGGTAGTCGGTGATCAGGTCGTTGAAGCGCACGCCAGCCATGGCCAGGCGCTCACGCAGGCGCCGCGCCGGCATGTTCAGGCGAGCGGCCACCTGTTCCAGGGTCGCGCCGCCATCGACCAGCAACTCGGCGATCAGCTCGCGCACCTGGCGCACCAGGTCCAGCCTTTCCATCTCTGCCAGTTGTCGCCGGGCCAGCGACTCAGGCATGCGCAGCAGCACCGGCGCCGCAGGGCGCGAGGCCTTGTCCAGCACAGCGGCGTCGAACAGCAGCGCGCAGTCCTCGGCGCCCAGGCGCACCGGGCAGCCGTAGATCGCCTGGTAGCGCTCGGCGGACGCGCCCTCGGCATGTATGAAGCGCACTTCACGCGGGCGGAAATCGTTTTCGGTCAGCGCGGCGAACAGGCGGATCACCGCGCCGGCGAGCATCTCCGGGAAGTGCCGCGGCGTATCGGCCTCCACGCCCAGGGTCAGCACGGCTATCTCGCCGTCTACGTCCAGACGCGCATTGAGGGTGTCGGAGAGCAGACGCACGTAGCGCAGGGCATGGCGCAGCCCGGCGCCGAAGGTTTCGCTGGAGAGGAACAGGTATTCCAGCAGCAGGCCGTGAAAGGCCGGCAGGTGCTGGGCCAGGTACAGGCCGACATGCTCCTCGCCGCACTCTTCGCTGGCGGCCTTCCAGAACACGGCCTGGGCGGCATGAGGGAAACGGCCAGCGGGCAGCCCGCCGGGAGGCAGGCCGACATGCACCAGCACGCGGTCAGGATCGTTTCCGCTGGCGCGCAGGGCATCGATTACCGGGCGCATCAGCGCCACATCGTCGGTCAGATCACGCATGATTTCTGCTGTTGTTCTTATTCGTGAGCATTATTCGTGAGCCGCGCCATCTTAGGGCTGCGGACCACCGCGCGCAAACACGCAGCAGACCGATTGACTGCCCTGCACAGACGCCAGGCAGAACAGCCAATGACAGCGCAGGTCTGAGGGTTAAGCTGCTGTCATCCATTTGCCAAGGAGTTCGCCAATGGCCATCGACTGGCTCGATCTCGATACCCCACCGGCCTTGCCCGGCCTGTTTCTGCGTGCCGCGCTGCGGCGCAAGGTGACAGGCCGTCAATTACCCGATATTGGCCTGCGCTGCCCAGTGATCGTGGACCCGAAGCATCTGGCGCGCTATCGCCAGGTCTGCGGCCTTGCCGAGAGCGCCTATCTGCCGCCGGTCTACCCGCACATCCTCGCCTTCCCACTGCAGATGCAGCTGCTCACCGACCGCCGCTTCCCCTTCCCGCTGCTGGGTCTGGTGCATCTGGAAAACCGCATCCGCGTGCTGCGCCCGCTGGGTGGGTTGGGCCCGTTCCAGGTCAGCGTGCAGGTGAGCGACCTGCAGCCGCACGACAAGGGCGCCACGTTCAGCGTGATTACCCGCCTGGAAGACCAGCTCGGCCTGCTCTGGGAAGGCGACAGCCGCATCCTCTGCCGCGCCCTGCGCCTCGACGGACAGCCGCAGCCCCGAGCCGAACAGGAGCCCCTGCCGCTGGCGCCGCTGACCGACTGGGCCGCACCCGCCGATACCGGCCGGCGTTACGCCCGCGTAGCCGGCGACTACAACCCGATACACCTGCATGCGCTGACGGCGCGACTGTTCGGCTTCCCCCGCGCCATCGCCCACGGTCTGTGGAACAAGGCGCGCAGCCTGGGCGCGCTGCAGGCACACCTGCCGCAGGCCGGCTACGAAGTGCAGGTGCGCTTCCAGAAACCGGTGCTGTTGCCCACTCACCTTGCCCTGCAGGCCAGCGAACCGGCTGCAAGCGGCCAGTTCCGCCTGATTGGTGAAGACGATACGCCGCATATGGTCGGAAGCTGGCAGCCGTTGATTGCCTGACGTAGCCCGGATGCAATCCGGGTGGATATTCTCGACGCGCCCCCGGATTGCATCCGGGCTACGGGCCATGCTGAGGAGAGAGGTGATTCAAGCGGCGCCAGTATTACCGGGCAACCCTCTCCCCCGGCCCCTCTCCCGCAAACGGAAGAGGAGAGACAACCCGCGCGCCTGTAGCCTGGATGAAATCCGGGGCTGCCCGCTGCCTGGTGGATTGATCGCGGCTGGAGCCGCTCCTACACCATGCAAGCCCCGCCTTTCACGAACCACACCTTGCAGCGCGTAGCGTTCAAGCCGAAGCTATGCGGCTCGAAAGGAGCCGCCCCATGAACATCGCTGCACTCACCGCGCGCATGCACGCCATTCGCGATCACAACGACTGGCGCCGTTACCAGAGCCCGAAGAACCTGGCCATGGCCGCCAGCGTGGAAATGGCCGAGCTGGTGGAAATCTTCCAGTGGCTGAGCGAGGAGCAATCCCGCCAATTGCCCCCAGACCAGCTCGCTCATGCCGGGCAGGAAGTGGCAGACGTGGTGCTCTACTTGCTGCAACTGTGCAGCGAGCTGGGTCTGGATATGAATCAGGCCGTGCTCGACAAGCTCGCCGACAACGAACGGCGCTTCCTCAAATGAGCGACCGCCACTTCGACGAACTCGCCACCCGCTTCGCCGAGAAGATCTACGGCGGCGCCAAGGGTGCCATCCGCCTCGCCGTACTGCAGGCCGACCTGGCCGAAGCGCTGCCGGACCGCCCACTGCGCGTGCTGGATGTCGGCGCAGGGCTTGGCCACATGAGCCTGTGGCTGGCCCAGCGCGGCCATCAGATCACCCTGGCCGAACCTGCCGAACCCATGCTCGCCGGGGCCCGCCAGCGCTTCGCCGAAGCCGGACAGAGCGCCACCTTCATCCAGGCGCCTTGGCAGGAGCTGCTCGGTCAGTTGCAGGAACCCTTCGATCTGGTGCTGTGCCATGCCGTGCTGGAATGGCTGGCCGAGCCGGCGGCCATCCTGCCGGTGCTACACCAGCTGACGGCCAAGGAAGGCTGGCTGTCGCTAGCCTTCTACAACAAGGACGCGCTGATCTACCGCAACCTGCTCAAAGGGCACTTCCGCAAACTGCGCAAGGAACGCTTCGCTGGCGAGGGCCAGAGCCTGACCCCGCAGCGCCCGCTCGACCCACGCGAGCTGGACACGCAACTCAGCGAGTACTGGCAGGTCGAAAGCCGTAGCGGCGTGCGCGTATTCCACGACTACATGCCGCAGGAATTCCAGGCCAAGGCCGAGCTGATCGACCTGCTGGAAATGGAGCTGGCCCATCGGCGCCACCCCGCTTTCGCCGGCCTGGGCCGCTATCTGCACTGGATCTGTCGGCCGACCTGAGCACATTGGACGAAGCCGACAGCCCGGCGTAGCCTGAAGCCATCGGGGATGTCGCGCGCGACCACGGAGACGACCATGCGCACTGCCATAGCCATACTCATCCTGCCGCTGCTGGCCGCCTGCCAGAGCCAGAACCCCTACCAGGCCGAGTCGCTACCCATGCCACCGGCGCCGCCCGAAGCGGCCACGACCTTCGACCGCAGCGCCTACCCGGCAGCGCCGCGCGATTACGGACGCTACCGCAACTGGAGCTGGCTGGACGGCCGCGTGCCCAGCAGTGAACTGGCCGACGGCGTCAGCGCCGGTCTCGATCAATACGGCCTGCGCCCGGCGCTCAACGGCCCCGGCGATGTGCTGGTCAGCGCTCGCATCAGCCAGGAAACCCGACTGCGCCAGTATCAGGACAACGTCGGCGGCTACTATGGCACCGGCAGCGACTGGGATCGTCGCTACGGCGCCTACGGCAGCGTACCCATCGTGCGCACCTACGAGCAGAAAGTGGCCGTGGTGCGCATCGAACTGATCGACCCACGCGACCGTCAGGTGGTCTGGTCCGGTAGCGGTGAAGCCGTGGCCGGCAAGGATCAGGCGGCCCAGACCGATGCCATGCGCGTGGCTATCCGCGCGGCGCTGGACGGTTATCCCCCTTATTGATCGACCGTTCTGGAGAACGACATGCGTACCCTGCCCTACCTGCTTCTCGCCTTGCTGCTGAGTGGTTGCGCTAGCGTCAGCCTGGAGCGCGACTTCGACCCCAGTCGTGATTTCGCCGCCTATCGCACCTGGAGCTGGATGGACGACAAGCTCGCCTACCAGCCCGATGACGCCCGCCTGAAGAGCGACATCACCGAGGCGCGCATCAGCCAGGCCGTGGCCGAACAACTCGACCAGCGCGGCCTGCGTCAGGCCACCGATGGCAAGGCCGACCTCAAGGTGCAGAGCGTGCTGATCGTCGACCAGCGCCAGGACCAGATCACCACCCAGTACGGCGGTGGCTGGGGTGGCTATTGGGGCGGTTACTGGGGTGGCCCGGCCTTCACCGAAACGCGCCGCGTGGACTACAAGGTCGCCACCCTGCAGATCGACCTGTACGACGCCAGGGACGGCAAGCTGGTATGGCGCGGCAGCGGCGAGCAGATCATGCGCAGCCAGCCGCCGACACCCGCCGAACGCGAACGGGCGATTCGCGAAACCGTGGCCCAGGTGCTCTCGCAATATCCACCGCGCTGACAGGGCCAACCGGTTTGAACGCGAACCTGCAACACCGCCCGGCCTCGGCAGCCGACCTCGGCGTCGTGGCCGGTTTCCCGCAGAACCTCGATGAGCTGTTTTTCTGCTACCCCAGGGCCACCTGGCCGCTGGGCGTCGACCAGCTTGCCGCCGCCGTCGCCGAGCGGCGCGAAAGCACCGTGGCCGAACTTGCCGGCAGAGTCGTCGGCTTCGCCAATTTCTACCAATGGCGGCATGGCGAATTCTGCGCCCTGGGTAACCTGATGGTGGCACCCTGGGCCCGCAGCCAGGGCGTGGCTCAGTACCTGGTGGAAGTGATGGAAACTTTCGCGCGGGAACGCTATAAGGCGCCGCTGATGAAGGTGTCCTGCTTCAACGCCAACGCTGGCGGCCTGCTGCTCTACACCCGCCTCGGCTACCGCGCCGCCGACATCGTCGAACGCCGCGCGCCAGACGGCAGCCGCGTGGCGCTGGTGCAGCTGGAAAAAGCCCTGCTGTAACGCCCCGCCGCAAAACCCGATTGTCCTCCCTGGAGTTACCCATGAACCATCTCAGCGGCTGGTTGCTGGCCCTGCCCTTTCTCGCTGGCGCAGTGTTGCCTCTGCAGGCCGGTATCAATGGCCAACTTGCCCGTCACCTTTCCAGCGTCTTCGCCGCTGCGCTGATTTCCTTCGCCGTTGGCAGCCTGGCGTTGCTGCTGATGACCCTGAGCCAGCGCGAACTGCCCGGCCTTGGCGCGCTCAAGGAGCTGACCTGGTGGCACTGGAGCGGCGGCCTGCTCGGCGCTTTCTTCATCGCCACCGCAGCCTTCGCCGGGCCGCGTGTTGGCGCGCTGCTGTTCATGGTGCTGGTGATCGCCGGCCAACTGGCCATGGCCATCACCCTCGACCATTTCGGCTGGGCCGGCTTTCGCGAATCCCCCGTCACCCTGGGCAAGGTGGCGGGGCTGGCATTGATCGTCGCCGGAATCTGGATGATCCGGCGCGGCTGAATCACTTGCGCTCGAAGCGGTAGAACAGGTTGGGCTCGCTGGCGAGGTATAGGGTGCCCTGGTCATCGAAGGTCACCCCTTCGCCCTGTGGCACGCTGTCCTGCAGGCCGGCGAAGCCCCCGAGCAACGAGCGGAAGCTGACCAGGCGGCCGTCGCGATCCAGCTCGACCAACAGCTTGGATTCGTCGCTCAGCGCCACCAGATGGCCGGTGCGGTCATCGAAGTGCACCGATGCCAGGTCAGTGACCGGCATCTGCTCGACCCATTCCTGTCGATCTATGATCTCCAGGTCGAAGTCGCCAGCCATGCTGCGCTTGAGTCCGCGAATCTCGTAGAGCTTGCGCGGCGAGTGTTCCTTGACCACGAACAGGCGGTCACCCGCACGGTCGTAGCCCAGCCCCTCGAAGCCCTCGTTGCCTCCCAGGCCGATGCCCAGCGTCAGCGCACGATAGTCCTCGCGAAACAGCGGCCCCGGTTTCTCTGGTACCCGCACCATGACCAGCGCGTGGTTGCGCTCCTCGGCCAGCAACAACAGGCCGTCGCCCAGATAGGTCACACCCTCGACGTCGGAAAAGCCGCTCAGGGGATAACGGCCCAGCAGCTCGCCCTCACGATCGAGCAGCAACAACTGCTCCGGATTGTTCACCACCGCCCAGATCTGCTGACGATCGTCGTCGTAGCTCAAGCCGGAAAAATTGTCGGTCACGCCGCCGACAGCCTTGGCATCGATGCTCACGCGGTATTCGGGTAGCCACAAACTGCGCGGCTCCCAGGTGTCTTCGTACCAATTGGTCTTGGCCCAGAAATACAGGCGATCATCCAAATGCAGATCGCGCACCTGATTAATGACCAGCAGCGAGAACAACAACAGCGCCCATTTCCATGGACTCACGACAGGTAGCCTTCCTAGCCTCCCCATAATGGCGGACAGCATCGAAAGCTCTCGCATTA
>NZ_JADTQG010000022.1 GCF_016008875.1 Ectopseudomonas mendocina | reverse complement strand
TTGTCTGGAAAAGCTTCGCGGACAAGTCCGCTCCCACAAAAACCGCGCCGCGCTACAAACTGCGCGCAATCACCATCCGCTGCACGTCGCTGGTGCCTTCGTAGATCTGGCACACCCGCGCATCGCGGTAGATGCGCTCGACCGGGAAGTCCGTGAGATAGCCGTAGCCACCCAGGGTCTGGATCGCCGCCGAGCACACCCGCTCGGCCATCTCCGAGGCGAACAGCTTGGCCATCGACGCCTCGGTCAGGCACGGCTGGCCCGCTTCGCGCAGGCTGGCAGCGTGATGCACCATCTGCCGCGCCACGGCGATCTGCGTGGCCATATCGGCCAGACGGAAAGCCACCGCCTGATGCTCGATGATCGGCTTGCCGAAGGTCACTCGCTCATGGGCGTAATCGCGCGCCGCCTCGAACGCGGCGCGGGCCATGCCAACCGCTTGTGCGGCGATGCCGATGCGCCCGCCCTCGAGGTTGGCCAGGGCAATACGATAACCTTCGCCCTCCTCGCCCAGGCGCAGGTCGGCCGGGATACGCACCTCGTCGAGCTGGATCTGGCAGGTGTCGGAGGCATGCTGACCGAGCTTGTCCTCCACTCGCACCACCGAAAAACCCGGCGTATCGGTCGGCACGATAAAGGCGCTGATACCCTTCTTGCCCGCTTGCGCATCCGTGACGGCGAAAACGATGACCATGCCGGCGTGATTGCCTGATGTGATGAACTGCTTGGCGCCGTTGAGCACATAGTGGTCCCCATCACGCCGCGCGCGGGTGCGCAGGTCGCTGGCGTCGGAGCCGGCCTGCGGCTCGGTCAGGGCGAAGGCGCCGAGCATGCTGCCCTCGGCGAGCGGGCGAAGAAAGCGCTGCTTCTGCTCCTCGCTGCCGTATTTGAGGATCGGCATGCAGCCCACCGAATTGTGCACGCTCATGATGGTGGAACAGGCGCCATCGCCCGCGGCGATCTCCTCCAGAGCCATGGCGTAGGCCAGGTGGCCGGTCTCGGCACCGCCCCACGACTCGGGCACCAGCATGCCCATAAAGCCCAGCTGGCCCATCTCGGCGATGGCCTCGGCGGGGAAACGATGCTCACGATCCCAGTCGGCGGCAAAGGGTTTCAACCGCTCCTGGGCGAACTGGCGGGCCATGTCACGGATCAGGATCTCTTCTTCATTGGGTAGCATGGCTGGCTCCGGTAGTGCGGTTCGATCAATCCGTGGGAGGCGCTTTAGCGGCGAGCCTTTTCGCGGCTACCACTGCATGGATGCAGGAGGTAGAGCGAAGCAGGATGCCCGAGCCGAAAGCCCCTCCCACAGGTCAATGGCGTGGATAGTCAGTACAACTCGATGGCCACGGCAGTAGCCTCACCGCCGCCGATGCACACGGCGCCCACGCCACGCTTGAGCCCGCGCTGCTGCAACGCCGCCAGCAGGGTGACCAGGATGCGCGCGCCGGACGCGCCGATGGGATGACCCAGGGCGCAGGCGCCACCGTGCACGTTGAGCTTGTCGTGAGCGATACCCAACTCACGCATGGCGACCATAGGCACCACGGCAAAGGCCTCGTTGATCTCAAACAGATCGACCGTCTCTAACGGCCACTCGATACGTGCCAACAGGCGCTGGATCGCCGAAACCGGCGCGGTGGTGAACAGGTTCGGCGCTTGCGCGTGGCCGGCATGGCCGACGATGCGCGCCAGTGGTGTCAGGCCGCGTTCCTGAGCCTGGGACAGGCGCATCAGCAGCAACGCGGCAGCGCCATCGGAAATCGAGCTGGCATTGGCCGCCGTCACCGTACCGCCCTCGCGGAACGCAGGTTTCAAACCGGGAATCTTGTCCGGCCGCGCCTTGGGCGGCTGCTCGTCGCTATCCACCAGACGCCGCTCGCGTCCCTGCGGCGCCTCCACGGCAACGATCTCGCCGACAAAGCTGCCGTCCGCAATCGCCTGCTGGGCGCGACGAAGCGACTCCAGTGCGTAGGCATCCTGCTCCTCGCGGCTGAAGCGATACTGCTGCGCGCAGTCCTCGGCGAAAGTGCCCATCAGCCGGCCGCGCTCGTAGGCGTCCTCCAGACCGTCGAGGAACATATGGTCGAGCACCTGACCATGCCCCATACGATAGCCGCCGCGCGCACGTGCCAGCAGGTACGGCGCGTTGGACATGCTCTCCATGCCGCCAGCCACCAGCACATCAGCGCTACCGGCGAGCAACTGGTTATGGCCGAGCATCAGCGCCTGCATGCCCGAGCCGCACATCTTGTTCAGCGTGGTGCACTGCACCGCCTGGCTCAGGCCCGCGCCCAGCGCCGCCTGGCGCGCCGGAGCCTGACCCTGGCCGGCCTGCAGCACGCAGCCCATCAGCACGGTATCTACCGCCTCGGCGGCAAGGCCGGCACGCTCCAGGCTCGAGCGAATGGCCGCAGCGCCCAGCTCCGCAGCGGTAAGGCCGGCCAAATCACCGAGAAAGCCGCCCATGGGGGTGCGCACTGCGCTGACGATAACGACAGGGTCGGTTGGCATAGGCATGAAAATGTCTCCTGAATATCAAACTCTGAGTGCGGCTCTTGCCTAGCAAGCCTTCGTGAAGCAGGTTCTTGCAGGGATAGGCCTTTGTGGGAGCAGCCCTCTGTGGGAGCGGACTTGTCCGCGAAGCTTTTTCAGGCAGAGATTCGCGGACAAGTCCGCTCCCACAGGGCACACAGCAGCGCGCCCTGACATTACTTGGCTGCCATACGCAGCGCGCCATCGAGGCGGATCACCTCGCCATTGAGCATGGTGTTCTCGACGATATGCCGTACCAGCGCAGCGAACTCGTCGGGCCGGCCCAGGCGCGGCGGGAACGGCACATTGGCCGCCAGCGAGTCGCGCACCTCCTGCGGCATGCCGGCCATCATCGGCGTCTCGAACACGCCTGGGGCGATGCACATGACGCGGATGCCGGAACGCGCCAGATCACGCGCCGCCGGCAACGTCAGCGCTGCCACCCCGCCCTTGGAAGCAGCGTAGGCCACCTGGCCCATCTGCCCGTCGAACGCCGCCACCGAGGCGGTATTGATGATCACCCCGCGTTCGCCGCCTGCGTTCGGCATGTTCTGCGCCATGGCTTCGGCGGCCAGGCGCAGCAGATTGAAGCTGCCGATCAAATTGACCTCGACGGTACGGCGGAAACTGTCCAGACAATGCGCGCCATTGCGCCCGAGGACCTTCTCGGCCGGCGCGACACCGGCGCAGTTGACCAGCCCGTGCAGGGCGCCGAAGGCATCCAGCGCCTGCGCCACGGCTGCCTGGCCATCCTCTTCGCGAGTGATATCGGCGCGCACGAAGCGCGCGGCATCGCCCAGCTCGGCAATGGCCCGCTGACCGGCCTGCTCGTTGATATCCAGCAGCACCACCTTGCCGCCCTGCCCGACCAGCTCACGGGCGGTGGCCAGACCCAAACCGGAGGCGCCACCACTGATCAGGAATACGGATTCGTCGATACGCATGCTCAACCTCTGTGATTGTTGTGCGGTGAGATTGACAGCCAGATTTGCACAGGTTTACGTTAACGTAAAGGTAAACGAGCAATGATCATGGCAACCACCTACTCAATCTCCGACCTGGCCCGCGAACTGGACATCACCACGCGCGCCATCCGCTTCTACGAGGAGCAAGGCATGCTCGCCCCCGAGCGGCGCGGGCAGGAGCGCATCTACAGCGCCAAGGACAAGGTGACGCTGAAACTCATCCTGCGCGGCAAGCGCATCGGTTTCTCGCTGGCCGAGTGCCGCGAGCTGATCGAGCTGTACGACCCGGAAACCGGCAGTCGCAAGCAGCTGGAAACCTTCATGGGCAAGATCGCCGAGCGCCGCCTGCAGCTTGAACAACAGCTGCTGGATATCCAGCAGATGCAACTGGAACTGGATACAGCCGAGGAACGCTGCCTCGCGGCCCTGGCTGAAACGACCGCCTAATCGCTCCCACTACAAGAACAATCGCAGGTGACCCCATGAGCTACCCCACCCTCAATTTCGGCCTCGGTGAAACTCTCGACATGCTGCGCGACTCGGTACACCAGTTCGCCCAGAACGAGCTGGCACCGCGCGCCGCGCAGATCGACCGTGACAACGAATTTCCCATGGACATGTGGCGCAAGTTCGGCGACATGGGCCTGCTCGGCATGACGGTCAAGGAAGAGTATGGCGGCACCGACATGGGCTACCTGGCGCATGTGCTGGCCATGGAAGAGATCAGCCGCGCCTCCGCTTCGGTCGGTCTGTCCTATGGCGCGCACTCTAACCTCTGCGTCAACCAGATCCACAAGAACGGCAGCGAAGCGCAGAAGCAGAAATACCTGCCCAAGCTGTGTTCCGGCGAGCATATCGGCGCCCTGGCCATGAGTGAGCCCAATGCCGGCTCCGACGTGGTGTCGATGAAGCTGCGCGCGGAAAAGCGCGGCGACCGCTACGTGCTCAACGGCAACAAGATGTGGATCACCAACGGCCCGGATGCCCACACCTACGTGATCTACGCCAAGACTGACATCAACGCCGGCTCGCGCGGCATAACCGCCTTTATCGTCGAGCGCGACTTCAGGGGTTTCTCCCGCCACCAGAAGCTGGACAAGCTGGGCATGCGCGGCTCCAACACCTGCGAACTGGTGTTCGAGGACTGCGAAGTGTCCGAGGAGAACATCTTAGGCGTCGAGGGCGGTGGCGTGCGCGTGCTTATGAGCGGCCTGGACTACGAGCGCACCGTGCTCTCCGGCGGCCCGACCGGGATCATGAGCGCCTGCATGGACGTGGTGCTGCCCTACGTGCACGAGCGCCAGCAGTTCAAGCAGCCCATCGGTGAGTTCCAACTGGTACAGGGCAAGCTGGCCGACATGTACGCCGGCATGAACGCCTCCAAGTCCTACCTGTACAACGTCGCCAAGGCCTGCGACCGCGGCGAGGAATCGCGCAAGGACGCCGCCGCGGTGATCCTCTACACCGCCGAGATGGCGACCAAGATGGCCCTGGACACCATTCAACTGCTGGGCGGTAACGGCTACACCAACGAGTACCCGGCCGGGCGCCTGCTGCGTGACGCCAAGCTCTACGAGATCGGCGCCGGCACTAGCGAAATCCGCCGCATGCTGATCGGCCGCGAGCTGTTCAACGAAACGAAATAAGCCCCAAGCCGCAAGCCTCAAGCTGCAAGCGACAGCACCCAGATGCTCTCTTGCAGCTTGTGGCTTGAGCTTGCAGCTCCTACGGAGTAGGCCATGGCCATCCTGCATACCCAGATTAACCCCCGCTCCCCCGAGTTCGCCGCCAACCAGGCGGCCATGCTCGCTCAGGTGAGCGAGCTGCGCGCCCTGCTCGCCCGCGTCCACGAAGGCGGCGGCGCCAAGGCGCAGGAGCGCCACACCTCGCGCGGCAAGCTGCTGCCGCGCGAGCGCATCAACCGTCTGCTCGACGCCGGCTCGCCCTTTCTCGAGATCGGCCAGCTCGCCGCTCATGAGGTGTACGGCGAGGACGTGCCCGCCGCCGGGGTGATCGCCGGCATCGGCCGGGTCGAAGGTGTCGAGTGCATGATCGTGGCCAACGACGCTACGGTAAAAGGCGGCAGCTACTACCCGCTGACGGTGAAAAAACACCTGCGCGCCCAGGCCATCGCCCGCGAGAACCGCCTGCCGTGCGTCTACCTGGTGGACTCCGGCGGCGCCAACCTGCCGCGTCAGGACGAGGTATTCCCGGATCGCGAACACTTCGGTCGCATCTTCTTCAACCAGGCCAATATGAGCGCACTGGGCATTCCGCAGATCGCCGTGGTGATGGGCTCTTGCACCGCAGGTGGCGCCTATGTGCCGGCCATGAGTGACGAGACCATCATGGTGCGCGAGCAGGCCACCATCTTCCTCGCCGGCCCGCCGCTGGTGAAGGCTGCCACCGGCGAAGTGGTGACAGCTGAAGAACTGGGCGGCGCCGACGTGCACTGCAAGACCAGCGGCGTTGCCGACCACTACGCCGAGGACGACGAACACGCCCTGGCCCTTGCTCGCCGATGCATCGCCAACCTCAACTGGCGCAAGCTAGGCCGGCTCGACAGCCGCGCGCCCATCGCCCCGCGCTATGCCGCCGAGGAGCTGTACGGGGTGATTCCGGCCGATGCCAAGCAGCCCTTCGATGTGCGCGAGGTGATCGTGCGGATCGTCGACGACTCGCAACTGGATGAATTCAAGGCGCTGTTCGGCACCACACTAGTGTGTGGCTTCGCCCGCATCAATGGCTACCCGGTGGCGATCCTGGCGAACAACGGCATCTTGTTTGCTGAAGCCGCACAGAAAGGTGCGCACTTCGTCGAACTGGCCTGCCAGCGCGGCATTCCGCTGCTGTTCCTGCAGAACATCACCGGTTTCATGGTGGGCAAGAAATACGAGGAAGGCGGCATCGCCAAGCACGGCGCCAAGCTGGTCACCGCCGTGGCCTGTGCCCAGGTGCCGAAATTCACCGTGATCATCGGTGGCAGCTTCGGTGCCGGCAACTACGGCATGTGCGGCCGCGCCTACGACCCGCGCTTTTTGTGGATGTGGCCCAACGCGCGTATTGGCGTGATGGGCGCGCAGCAGGCCGCCGGCGTACTGGTGCAGGTCAAGCGCGAACAGGCCGCACGCGCCGGCCAACCGTTCAGCGACGACGAGGAGCAGCGCCTCAAGCAGCCCATCGTCGAGCAGTACGAGCAACAGGCGCACGCCTTCTATTCCAGCGCCCGCCTGTGGGACGACGGTGTGATCGACCCGGCGCAAACCCGCGAAGTACTGGCCCTGGCGCTGTCGGCCAGCCTCAACGCGCCAATAGAGCCGACCCGTTTCGGGGTGTTCCGTATGTGATGAACAACTCCCCTCTCCCGCTTGCGGGAGAGGGGCCCGGGGAGAGGGTCAAACGCTCGAAGCGCCCGATCCCCAGCCCTCGCCCCTGAATGGGAGAGGGAGCAAAAAGCAGATTCCGGAATTGACCATGACCGACTTCACCACCGTACAGCTTGAAACCGACAAACGCGGCTTCGCCACCCTGTGGCTGAACCGCCCGGAGAAGAACAACGCCTTCAACGCCGAGATGATCCGCGAGTTGATACTCGCCCTCGATGCCGTCGGTGAAGACAAGAGCCTGCGCTTTCTCCTGCTGCGCGGCCGTGGCAAGCACTTCTCCGCCGGCGCCGATCTGGCCTGGATGCAGCACGCCGCGACTCTCGATTACAACGCCAACCTGAGTGATGCCCGCGAGCTGGCCGAGCTGATGTACAACCTGCACGGTCTGAAGATCCCGACCCTGGCCGTGATCAAGGGCGCGGCCTTCGGCGGTGCGGTGGGCCTGGCCAGTTGCTGCGACATGGCCATCGGCAGCGAAGACGCGCTGTTCTCGCTGTCCGAGGTGCGCATCGGCCTGGCTCCGGCGGTGATCAGTCCCTTCGTCGTACAGGCCATCGGCGAGCGCGCCGCCAAACGCTACGCGCTGACCGCCGAGCGCTTCGATGGCAAACGTGCCCGCGAACTGGGCCTGCTTGCCGAGTGCTTCCCAACCGATGAGCTGGACGCCCAGGTCGAAGCCTGGGTCGCCAACCTGCTGCACAACAGCCCGCAGGCCATGCGCGCCAGCAAGGATCTGCTGCGCGAAGTCGGCAGCGGCGAGCTGAGCCCGGCCCTGCGTCGTTACACGGAAAATGCCATCGCCCGCCTGCGCGTCAGCGCCGAGGGCCAGGAAGGCCTGCGCGCCTTCCTAGAAAAACGCCAACCGTCCTGGCAGGAGCAATGACCATGATCGATACCCTGCTGGTCGCCAACCGTGGCGAAATTGCCTGCCGCGTGATGCGTACGGCCAAGGCCATGGGCATTCGTACTGTAGCCGTGCACAGCGCCATCGATGCCAATGCTCGGCATGTGCGTGAAGCAGACGTGGCGGTAAACCTCGGCGGTGCCAAACCTGGCGAAAGCTACCTGCTGATCGACAAGATCATCGCCGCCGCCAAGGCCAGCGGTGCACAGGCCATCCATCCGGGCTACGGTTTTCTCTCGGAGAACGCCGGCTTCGCCCGCGCCATAGAACAAGCTGGATTGATCTTCCTCGGCCCGCCCGCCTCAGCCATCGACGCCATGGGCAGCAAGTCGTCGGCCAAGGCGCTGATGGAAGAAGCCGGCGTACCGCTGGTGCCCGGCTACCACGGTGAAGCGCAGGATTATGAAACCTTCCGCGAGGCAGCCGCGCGCATCGGCTACCCGGTACTGCTCAAGGCTGCTGCTGGCGGCGGCGGCAAAGGTATGAAGGTCGCCGAGCGCGAGAGCGAACTGGCCGAAACGCTGGAGTCCGCCCAGCGCGAGGCTCAGTCAGCGTTCGGCGACTCGCGCATGCTGGTGGAAAAATACGTGCTCAAGCCGCGCCACGTGGAGATCCAGGTGTTCGCCGATCAGCACGGCAATTGCCTGTACCTCAACGAGCGCGACTGCTCGATCCAGCGTCGCCACCAGAAGGTGGTCGAAGAAGCGCCGGCGCCCGGCATGAGTCCTGAGCTGCGCCGCGCCATGGGCGAGGCGGCGGTCAAGGCCGCGCAGGCCATCGGCTATGTCGGCGCCGGCACGGTGGAATTTCTGCTGGACGAGCGTGGCGACTTCTTCTTCATGGAAATGAACACCCGCCTGCAGGTCGAGCACCCGGTTACCGAGGCCATCACCGGGCTCGATCTGGTCGCATGGCAGATTCGCGTCGCCCGTGGCGAGCCGCTGCCGCTGAGCCAACAGCAGGTGCCCCTGAACGGCCACGCCATCGAGGTGCGGCTGTACGCCGAAGATCCGGATCACGATTTCCTCCCCGCCACCGGCACCCTGGGGCTGTACCGCGAGGCAGGCAATGGCGACGGCCGGCGTATCGACAGCGGCGTGGCCGAGGGCGACAGCGTCTCGCCCTTCTACGACCCGATGCTGGGCAAGCTGATCGCCTGGGGCGAGAACCGCGAGCAGGCGCGCCTACGCCTTCTGGCCATGCTCGACGACACCCTGGTCGGCGGCGTGAAGACCAACCTGGCCTTCCTGCGCCGCATCCTCGCCCACCCCGCCTTCGCCGCGTGCGAGCTGG
Organism: Ectopseudomonas mendocina; assembly: GCF_016008875.1. Lineage (GTDB taxonomy): Bacteria > Pseudomonadota > Gammaproteobacteria > Pseudomonadales > Pseudomonadaceae > Aquipseudomonas. The sequence continues at coordinate 80,252 of NZ_JADTQG010000022.1, read as the reverse complement.
ACACGGGTTTTATCCCGCGCCATCAGGAACAATTACTGCCTGCGCCCGCTGAATTGCCGGAGACCTTCTGGCGACTTGCAGCCGACGCCTGGGTGCAGAGCGAGGCGCCGCTAACGCGCGACGATGATCCGCGTTCGCCCTGGGCAAGCCGCAGCGGCTGGCGCGCCGGTGGCGCTCCTGAGGTCGAGTTGCACCTGAGCTGCCAGAGTGAAAGTCGCAAGGTGCGTGCGACCAACAAAGCCTGCTTGCATGGCGAAGAGCTGCAGGTGGAGATCGGCGGAGCGCGCCAGCGTCTGCGCGCCATTCGCCGTGGCGATGCCCTTTATCTACAGTGGCACGGCGAACTGCACGCCATCAGCCGCTTCGACCCCATCGCCGCCGCCGAAGCCAGCCATACCCAGCACGGCGGCCTCAGTGCGCCCATGAACGGCAGCATCGTCCGGGTGCTGGTCGAGCCCGGCCAGGCGGTCGAAGCCGGCACCGCCCTGGTGGTGCTGGAGGCGATGAAGATGGAGCACAGCATCCGTGCGCCCGAGGCGGGCACGGTCAAGGCGCTGTATTGCCGCGAAGGGGAAATGGTCAGTGAAGGCGCGGTGCTGGTGGAGCTGGAGCCGTAGGTTGGATCACGCTTCAGCGATCCACCGCCATCGCGCTGAATAAGGTCGACATGAAAAGCGATGTTCACCCTACGCAACTCCATCAATACCGGGTGGACATGAACGACGATGCCGTTGTAGGAGCGAATTTATTCGCGATATGGGTGGCAGCGTAGCGATCCAATCGCGAATAAATTCGCTCCTACAGACATCCCACGCGGCGCGCTATGAATACGAGGAAAAACCAATGAGCCTGCCCCTATCCGTGCGTCTGGTCGAAGTCGGCCCGCGCGACGGTCTGCAGAACGAGAAGCAGCCGATCAGCGTCGCCGACAAGGTACGCCTGGTCGATGAGCTGAGCGCCGCCGGCCTGCGCTACATCGAAGTGGGCAGCTTCGTCTCGCCCAAATGGGTGCCGCAGATGGCCGGCAGCGCCGAGGTATTCGCCGGCATCCAGCGCAAACCTGGGGTCACCTACGCCGGCCTGACGCCCAATCTGGAAGGCTTCGAGGCCGCGCTCGAAGCCAAGGTCGAGGAAGTGGCAGTGTTCGCCGCCGCCAGCGAGGCCTTCTCGCAGAAGAACATCAACTGCTCCATTGCCGAGAGCCTGCAGCGCTTCATACCGCTGATGGAGGCGGCCAAGGCTGCGAACGTGCGCGTGCGTGGCTACGTGTCCTGCGTGCTCGGCTGCCCGTATGACGGCGAGATCAATCCGGCGCAGGTCGCCAGTGTCGCTCGCGAGCTGTACGCCATGGGCTGCTACGAGGTATCGCTGGGCGACACCATCGGCACCGGCACGCCGGGCAAGACCCGCCATCTGATCAACGTCGTCAGCCGGGAAATTCCCCGGCACCTGCTGGCCGGGCACTTTCATGACACCTACGGCCAGGCTTTGGCCAATATCTACGCCAGCCTGCTTGAGGGCATCAGCGTGTTCGACAGTTCGGTCGCTGGCCTGGGCGGCTGCCCCTATGCCAAGGGCGCCACCGGCAATGTCGCCACCGAAGATGTGCTGTACCTGCTGCAAGGCCTGGGCATCGAGACCGGTGTGAACATGGACAGGCTGATCGCCGCCGGCCAGCGCATCTGCGAGGCGCTCGGCAAGGCCAACGGCTCACGCGTCGCCCGCGCCCGTCTGGCGAATCGCTGAGCGCGAACGCGTATTCGTGTAGGCATGAATTTATCCGCAATTTTTCGCGGCTGAAGCCGCTCCTACACAGTCGTAGCCCGGATGAAATCCTGGGCTTTGCGGCGCTCCGAATTGCCTCCGGCTACACCGCCAGACGAATCGTCTGAGCGTCAACGCGCATGCCTGTAGGAGCGAATTTATTCGCGATTTTTTCGCGGCTGAAGACGCCCCTACACAGACGTAGCCCGGATGAAATCCGGGGCTGTTGCGGCGCTCAGGATGCCTCCGGCGACATCGCCAGACGAATCGCTGAACGTCAATACGAACGCCTGTAGGAGCGGATTTATCCGCGATTTTCGCGGCTGAAGCCGCTCCTACAAAGACGTGAAATCCGCGGCTGTTGCGGCGCCCGGACTGCCTCCGACTACACCGCCAGACGAATCACTGACCGTCAACACGCACGCCTGTAGGAGCGAATTTATTCGCGATTTTTTTCGCGGCTGAAGCCGCTCCCTACAGGCTGATGATCACTTCGCGGCGGTCACTGTCTTACTTCACAAATGCCTGGCGTTCGAAGGTGAAGGCCAGATGTACAGGCCGCATCACCACCGCCAGAGCATCCTTTTGCGCTAGGGTTGAAGTACCGACAAGCAACGACGAGGACTGACCATGCAGCAACCTCTGTGGACGCCTACTGCCGAGCGTGTCGCCGCCAGCCGAATGGACGCTTTCCGCCGCTTCGTCAACCAGCGCCACACGCTGCAGTTGGCCGACTACCCCGCCCTGCATGCCTGGAGCGTCGAGCGACGCGAGGCCTTCTGGCAGGCCATCGTCGATTTCTTCGAGATTCGTTTCCACAGCCCCGCCGACTGCGCGCTGCGCGAAGGCCCGGCAATGCCGGATGCGCAGTGGTTCCCCGGCGCCATGCTGAATTTCGCCGAGCACCTGCTGCGCCGCCGCGATGGCCACCCGGCGCTGGTGGCCATCGGCGAGGACGGCAGCCGCGAGCAGCTCAGTCATGCGCAACTGGCCGCCCATGTCGCCGGCCTGCAGCGGGCTCTGCGCGACGCCGGCGTCGGTCTAGGCGACCGCGTCGCGGCGTTCATGCCCAACACCTGGCAAACCGTGGTGGGTATGCTTGCCAGCGCCAGCCTCGGCGCCACCTGGTCGAGCTGCTCGCCGGACTTCGGCACTCAGGGCGTGATCGACCGCTTCGGCCAGATCGAGCCCAAGGTGCTGATCGCCGCCGCGGGTTATCGCTATGCCGGCAAGCGAATCGACCTGACCGACAAGCTAAACGAAATTCTCCATCAACTGCCCAGCCTGGACCATCTGGTCCTCGTGCCCTACTCACGCGACGAGGCCAGCCCTGCTGATTACAAGTCAGTTGCTCCAGCGACTCTTTGGCAAGATTTCTACCAGCCCGGCGGCGCGCCCCAGTTCACGCCGGTATCCCTCGATCATCCGCTGTACATCCTCTACTCCAGCGGCACCACCGGCGCGCCCAAATGCATCGTCCACGGGCACGGCGGCACGCTGCTGCAGCACGTCAAGGAACTGGGCCTGCACACCGACCTGAGCGCCACCGACATCCTGTTCTATTACACCACCTGCGGCTGGATGATGTGGAACTGGCTGGTATCCGGCCTGGCCCTGGGCGCCACCCTGGTGCTTTACGACGGCTCGCCTTTCCATCCCGGCCCCACGCGCTTGATCGACCTGATCGACGCCGAGGATATAAGCGCCTTCGGCACCAGCGCCAAGTTCATCGCCGCGCTGGAGAAAGCCGGCGTCAGACCGCGCGAAAGCCATAAACTGCGAAGCCTGAAGACCATCCTCTGCACCGGCTCTCCGCTAGCCCACGAAAGCTTCGACTACGTCTACCGCGATATGAAATCAGACCTGTGTCTGTCATCGATCTCGGGTGGCACGGATATCGTCTCCTGCTTCGCCCTGGGCAACCCGACCCTGCCGGTTTGGCGTGGCGAGCTGCAGTGCAAAGGCCTGGGCATGGACGTGCAGGTGTGGGACGAGGACGGCCGCTCGCTAAGCGGCGACAAGGGTGAGTTGGTCTGCACCCGGCATTTCCCCTCGATGCCGGTGGGCTTCTGGAACGATGCCGACGGCGAGAAGTTCCGAGCAGCCTATTTCGACACCTTCCCCGGGGTCTGGGCCCACGGCGACTATGCCGAAGAAACCGAACATGGCGGCCTGATCATCCACGGCCGCTCCGACGCCATACTCAACCCTGGCGGCGTGCGTATCGGCACCGCGGAAATCTACCGCCAGGTGGAGAAGGTGCCCCAGGTGCTGGAGTCCATCGCCATCGGCCAGGACTGGCAAGGCGATGTGCGTGTGGTGCTGTTCGTGCGACTGCGTGAGGGCGTGACGCTGGATGAGCCATTGCACGAGGAGATCTGCCAGCGCATTCGCGCCAACACCACGCCGCGCCATGTGCCGGAGAAGGTCATCCAGGTCGCCGACATTCCGCGCACCCTCAGCGGCAAGATCGTCGAACTGGCGGTGCGCAATATCGTCCACGGCCGGCCGGTGCAGAACACCGATGCCCTGGCCAATCCACAGGCGCTGGAGTTGTATCGCGATCTGCCAGATTTGCAGAAATAAATCTGCTGATACAGACCAACGCCACGGCAAGCGCAGCCGCCTCTATACTTATTCGACCAAAACGAAAGGATTTCGTCGTGCTCAAACGCCTCTGCCTGGCTCATGCGCTGCTCTTCGCTGCAGTGGCGTCGGCCGATGAGCCGGTCAGGCTGTACATGCCGGATGCACCGCCACTGGCAATGAACAATTACGCCGGTGGCCACGGCATGGTGGGTGACGTAGTACTGGCGGCGCTGGCCAGAATCGGCGAACTCTCCCAGATCGTCGCAGAACCCTGGCCGCGCGCGCAGGTAAGCGTCGCCAGGGGCAGCGACATGCTGATCATTCCGCTGTCGCGCACGCCCGAGCGGGAAAAACTCTATACCTGGATCGCTCCGATCATGAAGTTGGAGCGCGCCTTTTTCACCCTCGACGAGCCCGTCCAGAGCTTTGCCGAGGCTCGTCAGCGCTATCGCCGCATCGGTGTCGGCATGGGCACCGCGCAAGTCGGCATCCTGCAGCGCGAAGGATTCAGCGACGAGCAGATCGTGCAACTGAAACTGGGTGAGAACCCGGCTCATCTGCTCGTACTTGGGCGTATCGACGCCTGGTTCACTGGCGTGCCCGAAGCGCTGTATATATGGGAGGGTTCGCAGTACCGCAAGCGCAATCTGCGCAGCAGCCCGCCGCTGACCAGCACCGACATTTACCTCGGCTGCTCCAGGCAATGCGACGCGCAACTGGTCGAACGGTTGCGCGCCGCCATCAAGGAATTAGAGATAGACGGAGTCAGCCTACGGTTGCGGCAGGCCTATCTGCCGCTACAGCCCGATCCCTAAATCCCCTGCCGCCCTGGGTCCTCGGGCGGCTGCTCTTCCTCGATATCCTCCAGCTTCAGCTCCAGCCCCCAATCGCCTGCCGAGGCGGCCTTTGGTGCAGCGGCGGGCGCGGCCACCGGCGCAGCGGCAGCAGGTGCCGGCCTGGCATTGGCCGGATTGTCGCGATAGAGCTTGAGCTTCAGGCGCACGTTGTTCGCCGAGTCGGCGTTCTTCACCGCCTCTTCTTCATCGATCGCGCCTTCGTGCACCAGGTCGATCAGCGCCTGGTCGAAGGTCTGCATGCCGAGGTTCTTGGATTTCTCCATGATCTCCTTGAGCTCGGAGAATTCGTTGCGCTTGATCAGGTCGCGCACCGTCGGCGTCCCCAGCATCACCTCCACCGCGGCGCGGCGCTTGCCATCGACGGTCTTGACCAGCCGCTGGGAGACGAACGCCTTGAGGTTGTTGCCCAAGTCGTTGAGCAATTGCGGACGGCGGTCTTCCGGGAAGAAATTGATGATGCGATCCAGCGCCTGGTTGGCGTTGTTGGCGTGCAAAGTGGAGATCGCCAGGTGCCCGGTGTCAGCAAAGGCCAGGGCGTGCTCCATGGTTTCACGGTCGCGGATCTCGCCGATCAGGATCACGTCCGGCGCCTGTCGCAGGGTGTTCTTCAGCGCGGCGTGGAAGCTGCGCGTGTCCACACCCACTTCGCGCTGGTTGATGATCGACTTCTTGTGCCGGTGCACGTACTCCACCGGGTCTTCGATGGTGATGATGTGGCCGCCGCTGTTGCGGTTGCGGTAGTCGATCAGCGCCGCCAGGGAGGTCGACTTGCCCGAACCGGTGCCGCCGACGAACAGTACCAGGCCGCGCTTTTCCATCACTGTACCGAGTAGCACTTCCGGCAGTTTGAGGTCTTCGAAGCGGGGAATGTCCAGCTTGATGTTGCGCGCGACGATGGACACCTCGTTGCGCTGCTTGAAGATGTTGATGCGAAAGCGCCCCACGCCGGCCAGCGAGATAGCCAGGTTCATCTCCAGTTCGCGCTCGAATTCCTCGCGCTGCGCGCTATCCATGATCGCGTCGGCGATGGCCGCCACGTCGCCCGCCTTCATTGGCTCCTGGCTCAGCGCCTTGAGTACGCCGTTGAATTTCGCACAAGGCGGCGCACCGGTGGACAGATACAGATCGGAGCCATCCTGACTGGACAGGATTTTCAGCATTGCGTGGAGATCCATGGCGGCGTTTTCCGTGGGCACGATTGAAATACCATAGGCCATGATTCGCCCGCACCGCGGATGAAACACACCCATAAAGTTGACGCCATTCTGCTGGCGCAACGAATGCTGGCACAATAGCGCCCTGACAGAATTGAGGAACCCATCAATGGCAAAGGCAATGGCCCGCCACATCCTGGTCAAGACCGAGGCGGAAGCGGCCGCCTTGAAAAAGCGCATCGCCGCCGGCGAAGCCTTCGATGTGCTGGCGCGCAAGCACTCCACCTGCCCCTCCGGCAAAAAAGGCGGCGACCTTGGCGAAGTGCGCCCCGGGCAGATGGTGCGCGCGGTGGATCAGGTGATTTTCAAGAAGCCGCTGCGTGAAGTGCATGGCCCGGTAAAGACCCAATTCGGCTATCACCTGATCCAGGTGTTCTATCGCGACTGAGCCCGGCTCAAGCGCCTGAATCACCCATGAACTCGACGATCTTGCTTCTGAGCCAGCGCTCGGCCGGGTCGTTGTCGGTCACCCCGCTCCAGACCATCGACAGGTCCGAGTTGACCAGCTCGAATGGCGGATCATCAGCGCGCAGACTGGTGCCGTCGATCAGCGCTGCAGCAGCGAAATCAGGCACAGTCGCGAGCATCTCCGTACCCGCGATGATCGAGCGCAAACCGCTGAATTGCGGCACCGCCAGCACCACGCGCCGCGAGCGATCCAGGCGCGCCAGATCGTTGTCGATGTTGCCGCATAGATCGCCCGAGAACGACACCAGCGCATGCGGCCGCGAGCAATATTCGTCCAGTGTCAACGCGCCGGGGCGGTCATCGCCGCGCAGCACCTTGACCTTCATTTCACGCAGTTTGCGGCGCTTGGCGTTGGCCGGCAGTTCGGTGGTGTAACTGACGCCAACGGAGATTTCCCCTGAGGCTAGCATCGACGACATCAGCAGGAAGTTGACCCGCCGCACCACGATCACCACCTCGGGCGCCTCTACACGGATCTGGTTGAGCAAAGCCGGAAACAGGCCGAATTCGGCGTCATCGGACAGGCCGATGCGAAAGGTGTCGCGGTTGGTCGCCGGGTTGAACTCGCGGGCACGGCTGACCGCGCCCGAGATGGTGTCCATCGCCGGCTGCAACTCCTTGAGAATCGCCAGCGCCCGCGCGGTCGGCTCGAAACCGCGACCATTGCGCACCAGCAGCGGGTCGTCGAACAAGTCACGCAGCCGGGCCAGCGCCGCACTGACCGCCGGCTGGCCGAGAAACAGCTTCTCGGCCGCACGGGTGAGGTTCTTTTCGAACATCAGGGTTTCGAAGATCACCAGCAGATTCAGGTCGACGCGGCGCAGGTCGTTGCGATTCATCCAGAGGGCCTCAAGGCACAGGTTTGTTGGCGCATTAAAGCAGCAACTCCCGTGCCCACATAGCCCGATCAGAGCCCCAGTTCGGAAAGCCCTGGATGATCGTCAGGACGACGCCCCTGAGGCCAGCGGAACTTGCGCTCGGATTCCAGGATCGGCAAGTCGTTGATGCAGGCATAACGGTTGATCATCAGGCCGTCGGCACCGAACTCCCAGTTCTCGTTGCCGTAGGAGCGAAACCAGTTGCCAGAGTCGTCACGCCATTCGTAGGCATAGCGCACGGCGATGCGGTTGTCGGCGAATGCCCAGAGCTCCTTGATCAGACGGTACTCCAACTCCTTGGCCCATTTGCGCTCGAGGAACGCACGCGCCTGATCGCGGCCATTGGCGAACTCGGCGCGGTTGCGCCAGCGCGTATCGACGCTGTAGGCCAGCGCGACCTTGGCCGCATCACGGCTGTTCCAGCCATCCTCGGCCAGGCGAACCTTCTCGATGGCGCTCTCGCGAGTGAACGGCGGCAGCGGCGGACGAACTTCAGTATTTGACGACATGACGGCACCTCAGGCTTGCGGGGGGTTGTGCCCATTGCTGGGCGATAGGGATTGCAGAAGCAACTGCGCAGTACGACCAGCGCTGTCGGCGGCATCCGCCTGGCCGGTCACCATGGCGACGGCGGTCGCGCCATCGATCAGTAGGAGAAACTGCCTGGCCATTTCCTCGGGCTCGGCAAAACCGCCAGCCGTGGTCAGCTCGTTCAGATAGGCCAGCAGGCGCTGTTTGTGCAGCAGCGCGACGGCGCGGATTTCACTGTCGAGATCACCGATCTCACCAGCCGCATTGATAAAGGCGCAGCCATGAAAATCCGCCGCCGAAAACCAGGCGCGCAGAAGCGGGAATACAGCCAACAAGCGCTCGCTTGGCGAGCCAGCCGAGGTACCCGCGATAAACCACTGCATCCAGCGCTCATCACGCTCGCGCAGTGCAGCGGCGACCAGTGCTTCCTTGGTCGGATAGAGGCGATAGATGCTTTTGCGCGCCACCCCGGATGCCTTGACGATGGCGTCCATCCCGGTGGCATTGATGCCGCCGACATAGACCAGGCTTTCGGTGGCTTGCAGCAAACGTTGCTGTAGAGAGGCGTCTTCGAGCATGGTTCAAACCAGAGAGAATGATCGTTCTCAATAAAGCAGAACGATCATTCTCTCTGGTCAACCGATTTTTCGTAAGGTAGAGACGAGCGGCAGATCAGTGGAGTGCACCAGCCCTTCAGCATCTCGACGGCGCGAGCCGGACTTCGCAGATGCGCCTTGTAGGCTGAATGCCGCTCAGCGCCGCTCCGACACTGGCGTATGCTCGGCCATCAGCTCCACCACCCAGTCGATAAATACCCGCAGCTTGGCGCTGACGTGGCGGTTTGGCGGGAAAGCCAGGTACATCGGCATCGGTGTCATCTGCCAGTCCTTGAACAGGCGCACCAGTTCGCCGTTGGCCAGGTGCGGCCTGGCCATGTAGTGCGGCAGCCAGAGCATGCCCAGGCTTGCCAGCCCGGCGGCCAGATAGGCATTGCCGTCATCGACGGTCAGCAGCGGGCGGCCCTGCGCCTCGATGCGCTCCTCGCCGCGCCACATGACATAGGGCAAGGCCTTGCCGGTGCGTGACCAGAGAAAGCCCACGGTGCTGTGTCCGGCGGCCTCCAGCTCACTTGGGTGCGTCGGCGTTCCAACGCGCTGAAGGTAGCTGGGCGTGGCGTAGATGCCGAGTTGCAGGTCGCCCACATGCCGCGCCACCAGCGACTGATCGCTGATCTCGCCACCGCGCACCACGCAGTCGACGTTCTCGCCGATGATGTCGACGATGCGATCACTCACGCCCAGGGTCAGCTGAATTTCCGGATAACGCGCATAGAACGCCGGCAGGGCCGGAATCAGCAGCATGCGTGCGAAGGGGCTGGGCACGTCCACACGCAAACGCCCGCGCGGGGCCAGCGACGCGCTGGAGAGGCTGGTTTCGGCATCGTCGACATCGGCCAGCAGACGCACCACGCGTTCGTAGTAGGCGGCCCCATCGGCCGTGACGGCGACCTTGCGCGTGGTGCGGTTGAGCAGGCGCACGCGCAGCCGCGCCTCCAGTTGCTGAACCAGTTGCGTCACGCTGGTCTTGCTCATGTGCAGGGTTGCAGCCGCTTTGGTGAAACTGCCGGTTTCCACCACCCGGGCGAAGGCCTGCATCGCGTCGAAACGGTCCATTTCACGTCTCTCTCAGCCATTGATTGTTTGGATTCTACAAACAGTCATGACCAGAGTTGCTCGTTTATCCAGTGCCGCGACGTTCTTAGAGTGAAGCTATCGACAAAAGCGGGCCACATCGGCCCCGACGGAGGCAACAATGACCAGCAAACGTGATGTGGTTTTCCCGGCCGAGCGCCACGCCCTGTACGAGCTCCATCGCTACTCGCCGGCGATTCGCTCCAACGGCTTTCTGTTCGTGTCCGGTCAGGTCGGCAGCCGCAAGGACGGCTCGCCCGAGCCGGACTTGAAAGAGCAGGTGCGTCTGGCCTTCATCAACCTCAACGCAATCCTCGCCGAGGCCGGCAGCAGCTTCGACGATGTCGTCGACACCACTGTCTTCATGGTCGACCCGCACGCGAAGTTCGAAACCATCTGGGAAGTGGCAGCCGACTACTGGGGCGAAGCGCCCTACCCGACCGTGACCGCCATTGGCGTGACCTGGCTGTCGGGCTTCGATTTCGAGATCAAAGTGATCGCCAAGCTGCGCGATTGAGCAGTGGCGGTGTCCCTCTGCCGACCGCGGAGGGACATTGCCAGGCGGCTCAGAGGTGAGTGAAGACGCGCTCGGCCGGCAGACGCGACTTCGGCAGCGCGGCGTTGAAATCGCTGTCGCTGCGATGCCCCAGGGCCACCGCCACCATGCTGCTCAGGCCCTGGGCGGTCAACCCCAGTTCTTGGTCCAGCGCCTCGCGGTCGATGCCCTCCATCGGCGTGGCATCGATGCCCTTGGCAGCCGCGCCGAGCAACAGCGTGCCGAGCGCCAGATAGGCCTGCTTCTCCGCCCAGTGCGGAATATCGCCCAGGCCACGGTGCAGCTCGACGTAGCTGCTACGGGTGTTGTGCTGGGTGGTGCGCGCTGCGTCATCACGGAAACGGCCATCATCGGCCTCTTGCTGCAGGACATCGGCCAGGTAGGCATCGTCGAGGTCGCGGCGGGCGCAGATCAGGATCACATGCGAGGCATTGAGAATCTTCGGCTGGTTGTAAGCGAAGCCACCCTGCGCGCCCTTGGCCAGGCGCGCCTTGCCTTCAGCGGTGCTCGCCACGACGAAATGCCATGGCTGCGAGTTGACCGACGACGGCGCCAGACGCAGCAACTCCAGCAACTCGTCGATAATGGCCTGATCCACCTGGCGGCTGGCATCGTAGGCCTTGGTGGTGTAACGCTGGCGCGCGAAGGAAACGGGGCTCATGGACAACCTCCTAAGGAATGGATGGAGCGAAATGGGCGCTAGTTTGAACCATGCGGGCGAGTGAAAAAAGCGGCCATCGGCAGCAGGCGTTTCAATGAAAAAATGAAAATCCCATGCCGCCATCCCTGAATGATTGTCCGCTGTGTCAGCCTGTAAACACTTCGTAAATGAAATGGATTTTCATTAACTTTAATAGTAGAAAGATAGCTTGCTTTCGATCTTGCCTAGACCAGCGTCCGTCGCTGCTCGTCCCGACCCGGAGCCCAGCATGTCTATCCGCTCTCATCTGCAACGCGCTGCGTTGGCGATTGCCGCCTCGCTGTTCGCCACCCTTCCCTTGCACGCCAGCGAACGCACGCTGGACAGCGCCTACGGCCCGCTGAAACTCAGCGGTACGCCGCAGCGCGTGGTCGCTCTCGGCGACAGCGCGCTGGATGCAGCGCTGTCGCTTGGCGTGCAACCGGTCGGCACTCTGGCCAGCCGTGGCGGCGATGACGTGCCGGACTATCTCAAGGCCAAGGCCGGCAAGATCACCCTGATCGGCAGCGTGCGCGAGCCCAACCTGGAAGCCATCCTGCGCCTGCAGCCGGATCTGGTCCTGGCCTCGAGCGAACTGTCACGCGAGCTCTACGCCAAGCTGAGCCTGATGGCGCCAACCGTGGTGCCCAAGGGCAACAGCTTCCAGGACTGGCGCGAAACCTACGCCACCTACGCCCAGGCGCTGGGCAAGGCTGCAGACGGCCAGCAGCGCATCGCCGAAATCGACGCGCGCAGCGCACAGCTGCGCCAGCGCCTGCCACAGGGGCAAGCGGTCAGCGTGGTGCGCTGGAACCCGCAGGGGCCGGTGATCATGTCCAGTCACCTGTTCGTCGGCCAGTTGCTCGATGACCTTGGTCTACGCGCCAACGAACTGGCCGCTGCCCAGGCGCAGAAACCGCACAGCGACGTGCTCAGCCTGGAGAACCTGGCGCGCATCAATGCCGACTGGATCTTCCTCGCCACGCTCAACCCGGACGGCCGCAAGGCGCTGGAGGACGCACGAAAGCAGCCGGCCTTCACCCGCCTGAAAGCCGTCGCCGATGATCACGTGGTGGCCGTCGACGGCCAGATCTGGAGCAGCAGCTCCGGCTACCTGGCCGCCCAGCAGGTTCTCGATGACGTGGAGAAGGCTCTTCTCGACTGATGCCAGCACGCCTCTCCGTTCTCCAGGCACTGGGCTACGCCGCACTATGCCTGGCGCTGCTGTGCCTCGCCAGTCTGCTCCTGGGCGCGGGTGACATCGGCCTTTTGCCCAGCCTGCAGGCCTTGCTCGGCGGCAGCGACGACGATGCCCGCTTCATCGTCTTCGAGCTGCGCTGGGTGCGTACCGAACTGGCCGTACTGGTCGGCCTCGCCCTGGGTGCGGCCGGCGTGCTGCTGCAGGCGGTAACGCGCAACCCGCTGGCCGAACCCGGGCTGCTCGGGGTCAGTGCCGGCGCCTCGTTCGCGGTGGTGCTGGCGATCAACCTGGGCGCCTCGGCCGCCAGCCTGCATCTGGGCGTGGCGATGCTCGGCGCGCTGGTCGGCTGCGTACTGGTGCTGCTGGTCACGCGTATGCGCGGCGTCGGCGACGACCCGGTACGACTGGTGCTGGCCGGCGCCGCCTTCTCCGGCATGCTCGGCGCGCTGAGCAGCCTTTTGCTGCTGTGGGATCAGCGCACCGCCGATGAGATGCGCTTCTGGGTCATCGGCGCCCTGGCCGGCCGCCCACTGGATACCCTCGACTGGAGCCTGCCAGGGCTGATCGGCGGGTTGTTCATGGCGCTGCTGGTGGTTCGCCCGCTGGCCGCACTGGCACTGGGCGAGCGCGTCGCCAGCGGCCTCGGTCATCACCCGCAGCTGACCCGCCTGGGCACTTTGCTAGCCGTGGCGATCCTGGTCGGTACCGCCACCGCGGCCGCCGGCCCCATCGCCTTCATCGGCCTGATCGTGCCCTACATCGCCCGCCGCCTGGTGGGCTCGGACATCCGCCGCACCCTCGGCCTGAGCATGCTGCTCGGCCCGTGTGTGCTGTTGTTGGCTGACGTCATCTCGCGCCTGCTGGTGCGCCCCTACGAACTGCCGGTGGGCGTGGTGACCGCCTTCGTCGGCGCGCCGATCTTGATCGCCGTGGTGCGCAACCACCGCCTGCCGACCTTGTGACATGAACCTACCTGCCCCACGCCCCTTGCTCGCCCCGGCCGGCCATCATCTGCTGCGTCTTGGCGCCTATAGCCTGCTGCTGCACCGACGCAGCGCGGTCGTAGCGCTGATCCTCAGCCTGCTGCTGATCGTTGTCGGTGGCTTGATACTGGCCGCCGGCGATGATGCCCTCACGCCATGGAAAGCGCTGCAGGCCGCCTTTGGCCAGGGCGAGGCGCTGCAGGTATTTCTGATTCAGGAGCTGCGCCTGCCCCGCCTGGCCGCCGGTCTGCTCAGTGGAGCCGCCCTGGGCGCAGCCGGCTGCCTGCTGCAGACCCTGGCACGCAACCGCTTGGCCACGCCGGGAGTGATCGGTATCGACGACGGCGCCACTGCCTTCGCCGTCGCCTCAATCGTTGCGGTACCGACCAGCCTGGCGCCGTCTGTCCTGGCGCTGAGTGGCGCCGCCACAGCGGCGGTACTGACCTTCGCCCTGGCAGCAGGCGGCGGCGCGCGCGGTTATCGCTTCATCGTCGTCGGCATCGCCGTTGGCGCACTGTTCGGTGCGCTGACAAACCTGATGCTGGCGCGCAGCGACATGGACGCTGCCAACGCCGCCTATCCCTGGACGGTCGGCAGCCTCAATGCGCGCCCGGCCGATTCGGTGCTATTGCTCGGCATCGGCCTGGCCGCAGGTCTGCCGCTCGCCAAGCTGCTGGCGGGCGCGCTGAGCCTGATGCGCTTTTCCGACAGCGTCGCCATCGGCCTCGGCGTCCGTCTGCAACGCATGCGTCTGCTCACCCTGGCGCTGTGCGTGTGGCTCACCGCGCTGGCGGTCGCCGTCGTCGGGCCGGTCGGGCTGATTGCCCTGGCGGCACCGGAAATGGCGCGGCACCTGTGCAACCGCCACGGCGTGCCGGTATTCAACGCGGCATTGTCCGGCGCACTGATGATGATCCTTGCCGACTGGCTCGGCCGCACCCTGCTGGCGCCCATCGAGATCCCGGTCGGCATCATCGCCGCCGCGGTCGGCGGCCCCTACCTGCTGTGGATTCTGCTGCGCCAGGCCCCACGGAGTTCGACATGACCCTGCTTTCCTCCCTGCTCGGCGACACCCACCAGCCAGACGTGCGCCTGGAAGCACGCGACCTGAGCATGGGCTACGCCCGCACGACCATCATCGATGACCTGAACCTGGTCATTCCCAGCGGCCAGGTCACCGCCATCGTCGGCCCCAACGGCTGCGGCAAGTCCACCCTGCTCGCCGGCCTGGCGCGTCTGCACAAACCCAGCGCCGGCCAGGTGCTGCTCGATGGCAAGGCCATTGGCAGCCTGCCCTCGCGCGAAGTGGCGCGCAGGCTTGCCCTGCTGCCCCAGGATGCCAGCGCGCCAGACGGGCTGACGGTCAGCGAACTGATTCGCTTCGGCCGCCAGCCGCACCAGAGCCTGCTGCGCCAGTGGAGCGAGGAGGATCAGGCCATCGTCGAGGCGGCCCTGGTCGCCGCCGACCTGGTGGAACTGGCTGATCGGCCGCTGGAATCAATGTCCGGCGGCCAGCGCCAGCGCGCCTGGATCGCCATGGCCATCGCTCAGGCCACGCCTCTGCTGTTACTCGACGAACCCACCTCGGCGCTGGACCTGGGCCACCAGATCGAAGTGTTCGAGCTGATCCGCCAGCTGGCGGCGGTCGGCAAGACCATCGTCATGGTGGTGCATGACCTGTCCAGCGCCTGCCGCTACGCCGATCATCTGATCGCCATGCATCAGGGAAAGATCGTTGCCAGCGGCCGCCCCGATGAGATCGTCACGTCGGAGCTGGTCGAGCGCCTGTATGGCGTGCGCTGCACGCTGCTGCGCGACCCGCTGAGCGGCACGCCGATAATCGCCGGGGTGAGCAAAATCTGACGCGCTTTGGCCAGAGCGCTTCGCTTGATGCCCGGCAATGGCCATATCTTAAAAACGTGTAAGAAATTGACTATTACCGGTTTTCATAGATTTCTTACAGAGGATATTTTTTCCTTGTAGATCTTAAAGTTAGCGAATAGAACGGAGCACATGCCTGGGTAGTCATTAAAATGACACTTTGAAGGCTGCGAAACGGCTGAACTATGGTCCAAGTAACTCCATCTTCAAGGAAATCACCCGATGAAGTCTGTTACGGGAACCGCCGCGCTGGCCTTTACGCTAATGTCAGCACCCGCCTTTTCAGCCGGCCAATTGCAAGGCCAACTGAACGTTCAGATCACCATCGGCAGCGGTTGTACCGTAACCAACGGCTCAAGCGACGGCTCGGCCAACACCTTCGGTTCCATATCGTTCGGCGATTACAACGAACCTCACCAACCTGATCGACGGCCGCTCCTTCGGCAGCGCTGGTGGCAGCTCATTCGGCCTGCAATGCAGCGATGGTACTGACTACAGCATTGCGCTGAGCTCGGGGCAAAACGCCACTGGCTCTCAGCGTCGCATGGTCAACGCGGGTTCCTTCGTCAGTTACAACCTGTATCAGGACGCCGGCCGCACCCAGCTCTGGGGCGACGGCGGCGCCACCGGCACGGCGCTCTCGGGCACAGGCAACGGCAGCGACCAAGAGGTGATCGTCTTCGGTCGGGTGCCACCACAGCCCACGCCAGCTCCAGGCACCTACAGCGACACCGTGCAGGTCACCATCACCTGGTAATTCCCTTCGCTCCACTCAAGAGGATCCAAGGCTTACCAGGGAAGACACGTCATGCAGCGCCTGCTCGCCCTTTTTCTAGTGCTGGCTCCGCCCCTTCTGCACGCGGTCGACAAGACCGCCACCATCGGCCTGAACGTGGAGGTACTACCCGCCTGCCAGGCAGGAAGCAGCAGTGGCTCGGGGCTCAGCTTCGGCACATTGGATTTTGGCACCCACGTCAGACTCGATAACCTGATCACCCGCGTAGGTCAGCCTGGAGCCGGTGCCCTGCGTGTCAACTGCCAGCAGAACATTCCCTACCGCGTGCTGATCAATGCCGGACACAGCGGCACTACCAACAACCGGCAGATGACCGGACCGGGTTCGGCCGTGCTCACCTACAACCTCTATACCAGCGCCGACTACACCACCATCTGGGACGACAGCACAGGCGTCAGCGCGGTAGGCAACGGCCAGGACCAGTGGCTGCCGGTTTACGCGCGCGTGCCGGCGCAGAGCGCTCCACCGCCCGGCAGCTACAGTGACACCCTGACCATCACGGTGAGTTGGTGATGCCGTGCCGAGTCCGATCACTTGGCATCTCCGGCCTGCTCTGCCTGACTACCTGGGTCATGCCCACCCTACCCGCCCACGGCGACACGGGCGTCAACGACCAGATCGTCAGCCAGAGCTTCCAGCTACGAGCCGAAATCGTACCGGGCTGCCTGCTGGGGACCGGCGGCAGCGACGCCACCACCTTCGGCAATATTTCGTTCGGCCAGATCAGCACCCTACCCGCGAATCTGGATACCGCCAGCACACCGGGCAACGGCTCCATCGTGCTGCAGTGCTCCCCCGGTACAGCCGTCAGCCTGTCACTCAACGCCGGCCTCAACGCCAGCAGCGTCGGGGGCGGGCGATACCTGGCACGCGGTGCCGAACGCCTGCGCTACCAGCTGTACCAGGACGCCGCGCGCAGCGTCATCTGGGGCAACGGCAGCAACGGCGGTACGCGCATGAGCATCAACTTTCCCGCCGGCGGCGCCACCCAAACCTTCACGGTCTACGCGCGCCTGTTCAGCGTCAGCCCGATGCCGTCGGCCGGCATCTACACCGACACCATCACCGTGACAGTGAGTTATTGACCCATGAGGACATCGACCCTCTTCGCCTGCTGCCTGGCTCTGCCCCTGAGCCTGGCGAGCCTGGCCTTGCAGGCCGCCAGCTCCATCCTGATATGGCCAATCAATCCTCTGATCGAGGCCGATCGTCAGAAATCAGCCGCGCTCTGGCTGGAAAACCGTGGCCAGGAACCGGTGGACTTGCAGGTTCGGGTACTGGCCTGGGAACAGGAGGGTTTCGAAGATCGTCTGACAGCGCAAAAGCAGGTGGTCGGCAGCCCACCCATGGCCACACTGCAACCGGGCAAGCGGCAACTGGTGCGGCTGGTCAACCTGGAGCCTCCGAGCGCCGGGACTCTACGCACCTATCGAGTACTGGTCGACGAAATGCTGCCGCCGCAATCGCGCCCGTCACAGATGGGCGTGCAATTCCAGATGCGCTACTCAGTGCCGCTTTTCGTGGTGGGCCCTGGGGCCTACCTGGATGACGGTGCGCGAGAGACGCCCGGCCAGGGCCAGCCACTGGCTCCCGATTTACGCTACCGAGTCGTCGCTGACAGCGACGGTGCCTTCCTCTACCTGCGCAATATCGGCCCTGCTCCAGCCCGCCTGTCCCAGGTCGACTTGCTGCGCGACAGCGGCCGCCAGCCACTGGCCGAAGGTTTGCTCGGCTACGTGCTGCCCGACGCACAGATGCGCTGGCCGTTGCCAGCAGGTGTACGGGGTGGTCGCGTGCAGGCGCGGATCAACGAAAGCCGGCAAGCGCAGACGCTGGACTCTGAATAAGTCGCTGGCGTTGTGGCTACTGGCCGCCGTGCTGTCGGGCCAGCCGGCTCATGGCAATGATCAGGAGCAGTTCGCCCAGGCTCAACCGCTCTACCTGGAGTTGATCGTCAATGAACTGTCCAGTGGCAAGGTGGTGGAAGTGAGAGAGTACCAAGGCCGGCTCTTTGCCCAGCGCGACGACCTGCTTGCCGCTGGCGTGCGCCTGCCGGGGCAGACCAACCCCTGGGTCGCCCTGGACAGCATCGACGCCCTCGAAAGCGAATACCAGCAGGACAACCAGCGCCTGCTGCTCACCCTGCCCAGCGAGTGGTTGCCCCATCAGCGTTTCGGCCCTACCAGCCTGAACGAGCCCATGAAGGCGCAAAGTGCCTTCGGCGCGCTGTTCAATTACGACCTCTACTACAACCACACCGAGAACGCCGGCCACTACGCCAATACCTGGCTTGAACAGCGGGTGTTCGACGGCTTCGGCACGATCTCCAATACCGGGGTCTATCGTCACAGCTTTTCCGAGCCGGGCTACCGCGACGGCTACACCCGCTACGACACCACCTGGCGGTTCAACGACCAGCAGCGCATGCTCAGCTTCAGCGGTGGCGACCTGATCAGTGGGGCGCTGACCTGGAACAGCGCGGTGCGCATGGGCGGGCTGCAGGTGTCTCGCAACTTCTCGTTGCGCCCGGACCTGATCACCTATCCCCTGCCGCGCTTCGACGGCGACGCCGCGGTGCCCAGCACCGTGGACCTTTTCATCGACGACGCGCGCATTGGCCAGCAGGACCTGCGACCCGGCCCCTTCACCCTGAACACGGTGCCCTATATCAGCGGTTCGGGCACGGCGACGCTGGTGACCACCGATGTGCTGGGACGCCAGGTGTCGACCACGGTCCCGTTCTACGTGACCGATACCCTGCTGCGCCAGGGGCTCTCGGACTTTTCCCTGTCGCTGGGCAAATTGCGCCAGAACTATGGCGAGGAAGACTTCGCCTACGGCAGCCTGGTGGGCAGCGGCAGCGCGCGCTACGGGCTGACCGACAGCCTGACCCTGGAAGGCCACGCCGAAGGTGGCGCGGGCCTGAAACAGGCCGGAGTCGGTACGACGCTGGGACTCGGCCTCATGGGGACCGTGACCGGCTCGGTGAGCCAGAGCAGTGGTATCGGCAATGGCCAGCAATACAGCCTGGGCTACAGCTACTATGCGCGCCGCTTCGGCATCACCGCGCAGCGTATCCAGCGCACCTCGGACTACGCCGACCTGAGCGTCGCCCAGGCGTTGGACAGCGACCTGACCGGTGGCCCGCTGAGCAAGATCCTCGACCAGTTGACCTTCAGCTTCAGCCCCGAAGATCTCGGCTCGTTCGGCGTGGGCTACTTCGCCAGCGAGGAGCACAGCGGGCGGCGCACGCGCCTGCTCAATCTGTCCTGGTCGCGCAGCCTGTGGGGCAATGCCAGCTTTTATCTGTCGTTCAATCGACAGCTGGACGACGGCTCGCATGCCGTCCAGGCGCAACTGGTCATCCCGTTCGACCTCCGTTCGACCTTCACCACCGGCATCGAACGCGACAGCAATGGCAACCAGCGCGTGCGCGCAAACTACAGCCGCAACGCCCCCAGCGACGGAGGCCTGGGTTGGAACCTGGGCTATGCCGGCGGCGAGAGCGAATATCGCCAGGCTGACCTGACCTGGCGCACCCAGCACGCCCAGGTGCAGGCCGGTGCCTACCAGAACGATGGAATCACCACCCACTGGGGCGGTGTCAGCGGCTCGCTGGTGGCCATGCAGGGACAGATGTTCGCCAGCAACCGCATCGACGACGCCTTCGTCCTGGTCAGTACCGAGGGTTACTCGGAGGTGCCGGTACGCTACGAGCATCAACTGCTCGGCCGCACCGATTCGGCTGGCTACCTGCTGGTGCCCTGGGTGCCGTCCTACTACCCCGGCCAATACGAAGTCGACCTGCTGGAGCTGCCTAGCAACCTGCAGCTTGCCGAGACGCAGAAACGCATCGCCGTGCACCAGGGCAGCGGCGCTTTGCTCGCCTTCCCCATGGAGATGAGCCTGTCGGCCAGCATCCAGCTGGTCGACAGCCTGGGGCAACCGCTGCCACGCGGCACCCAGGTATTGCATAAACCCAGCGGCCAACGCACCTACATCGGCTGGGATGGCCAGTTGTACTTCGAAGGACTGTCCAGGGAGAACCAGCTCGAGGTGAGCCTGGCCGATGGTAGCCGCTGCAGCAGCCGCTTCTCGCTGGACGACAGCGCTGTGGAGATGGCGGTGATCGGCCCCCTCGCCTGCCTGCAACGGGAGGACCAGCCATGATCCGCTGGGTGGCCTTCGCCCTGTTGCTGTGCAGCGCCCTGGCCAGCACCACCGCGCATGCCTGCAACACCTACGGGGCCTCGGTCAACCTGGGCACCACCAACTCCCTGAGCCTGCGCACCAACCCACAATTCGCCGCGGCCGGGGCAGGCCTGTCCTGCCCTGGGGTACTTCAGTTGCTGACTGCCGCTTATGTCAGGGTCACTCTGCAAAATGCCGGCAGCCTGGTTCTGCGGGACGGTCAGGGCAACCAGATTCCCTTTCAGGTTTATCAGGACTCCGGTTACAACCAGGCTCTGGTTGCAGGTCAGCCACAGCAGCTTGGGGCAATCAACCTTCTGGCCCTTGGCGGCAGCTCCAGCGCCATCGGCCTGTACTTCCGCACCAACCCAGGCCCGAACGTGCCGGCGGGCACCTACACTGCGACCGTTACTCTGCGTTGGGATTGGGCGATTTGCACCATCGGACTCATCAATCTCTGCAACTGGAGCCGCAGCCCCGGAGTGACGCAGAGTTGCCCGCTGCTGATCTGTACCGCTCCCACCAATTGGGGCACCGGCTCGCTCGCGACCCTGACCATCACACTGGTGGTCAGCAAGGCCTGCCGCATCGACACGTTGCCCAACGTGGACTTCGGCGCCCAGGCGCTGATCAGCCAGTTCAGCACACAGCAGCGCACCTTCGCCGTCACCTGCACCGCCACCGAGGGCTACACGCTGACCTTCGACAACGGCCAGAACTATCAGGCGCCTTGGCGACGATTGCGCAGCGGCAGCAATTACATCCGCTACAACCTCTACCACAACGCCAGCAGCCTGATCTGGAACCCCGCCTCGCCACTTACGGCCAGCGGCACGGGCAATTCGCAGACTTTCACCTACCAGGCGATTCTCGACCCTGGACAGCCGAATGCCCCGGTGGGGGTGTACACGGACAACGTTCTGCTGATCATCAACTATTGAGGCGTCACCAGTAGACCACCAGCGTCGAGCCTTCCTGCTCAATGGACTTCACGGGCAGCGAGGCCGTCTGACCGTCCTGGCTCAACGCCAGGGCACGTCCCTGGTCATCGCGCACCTGATAGGCCGAGTGCTCGCAGCTATGGCTGCTCAGATACACGCTCGCCGCATCGCTTCGAGCAACGATCTCGCAGCGTTTGAGAATGGTCAGGCTGATATGCAGCTGCCCGCTGATCTGTTCAGCGAGTGAGGGATTGGCAGCCGCGCACAGCACGCCCGCCAGGCAGTAGGCAAGAATTCGAGTAAACGGCATGACAAGGGGTCTACGGTGAAGATGGCCTGCTGAGGTTGAAGGTCAATATCCATCCGTAGACGCGGTCACCGGTTCGACTGGGGACCGCAGGTGGCAAGAATACGGTGATATCACATTGAAATCACCTCTGTTCCGACGAACGCGATTCACCCCAGAGTTTGCGCGACGAAACGCCTGGCCGGCGCCACGATCTGCTCCTGCGCGGTCACCAGCGGCAGGTCGCGGGCGCCATCTTCGGTATGCCCGACCAGGGCGTAGAGCGTGGCCGTCGCCAATTCCAGTGCTTGCGGTAGCGCCTGGCCAGCCAGCAGCCGACCGAGCAGCGTAGCCGAGAACACATCGCCCATGCCGTTGGGCAAGGGGTGCAGTGCCAGGCGCGGCGTGGTCACCAGCCAGGCGCCCTCACCGTTTACCGCCAGCGTACCGAGTTCGCTGTCAGCGATGTCCGGCGTCGCCAGGCTGGTCACGATCACCACGTCCGGCCCGCGACCCCGCAACTGCCTGGCGATCTTTACCGCCTCCTGCAGATTGGCCGGTTTCGAGCCGGTGAGCAGTTCGAACTCGAACTGGTTGGGCGTGATGATGTTGGCGAAGGGAATCGCCTGGTCACGCAGGAAGTCGGGAATCGCCGGATTGACGAACACGCCGCGCCCGACGTCGCCCATCACCGGGTCGCACAGGTAACGCACTGCCGGGTTGCGCTGGCGAATCTCGCCCACCGCCTCGAGAATCACCCGCCCTGTATCGGCATCTCCCAGGTAACCGGAAAGCACGGCCGACAGCCGCGGCAGCACGCCACGCTCACGCAATCCGAGCAACACTTCGCGCACGTGCTCCGCGCCGAACACCTGGCCGCGGAACTGGCCATAGCCGGTGTGGTTGGAGAACTGCACGGTGTGAATCGGTAGCACCTCGAAGCCGAGGCGCTGCAAGGGAAATACCGCGGCGGCGTTGCCGACGTGGCCCCAGGCGACATGCGACTGAATGGACAGGACGAGGGGCGGAAGCGTGGCGCTCATGGCGGTCTCTGGCTGCTGGACGGGTAAGGCATGGATTATTCGCCAAGCCGTACGAACCTGTCACGCCCGCGCCAGAGTGCTCGCCGGGAACGTCTGAGCGATTTGCGCGGCCAGCCTCGCAGGTATCAGCCGAACGAAGCCGCGATCAGCTTGCCTGAATGATGGTGAACCGTTGCCGCCATTCTTGCGCTTCAACGACTCGATGGCGCGCGGCGAAACACTCCTGCCCATTTGCCAGAGGTCCTCGCCATGACCCTTTCGGTCGTTCAACGTATCGCCGCCATCATCCTCGTACTTCTGGCCGCTCCCTTCGCTGCAACGGCTGCCGACAAGCCCAGGATTCTGGGTTGGGTGGAAGAAGGCCTGCTGCTGCCCGAACGGGTATCGGTGAAGATGAAGCTGGATACCGGCGCCCTCACCTCGTCCATGGACGCCAGGGACCTCGAACGTTTCGAGCGCGATGGCGAGAAGTGGGTGCGTTTCAAGGTCCAGCTCAAGGACAGCGACACCGGCAAGTCGGTGAGCATTCCCTTCGAACGTCAGGTCGAGCGCAATATCAAGGTGCGCGGGGCCGGCGGCGCCGAGCGACGCCCCGTGGTGTCGATGCAGATGTGCATTGGCGATCAGGTCTATGACGAGCAGTTCTCGCTCAACGACCGCGACAAGATGATCTACCCCGTGCTGATCGGGCGCCGCACCCTGGAACATCTGGGCGCGGTGGATGCGTCGCAAACCTTTACCCTAGAACCACGGTGCGCCAAGCGGCCAGCGAAAAACTGAACGCGCGGCCTGCCGGCACGCCAGGCGCACCGGAGCCCGCGGTCTGAGACGTGAAAGCCCGGCCTGGCCGACCGTCACGCCTCGGCCGTCTACGCCCGCTCGACCCGATTGCGCCCCGCCGTTTTGCCCCGGTACAGCGCCGCATCAGCGCGCTGCAAGGCCTCGTCGAACGCTTGCGCAGCGTTGAAACGATCCGATACGCCAATGGTTGCCGTGCAGCGGATCACGTGCCCCTGGCCGACACCGGGTACCTCGCTCTGCTCGATCGCGGCGCGCATGCGCTCAGCCAGTTGCATGACGCCAGCCTCGTCCGTCTCCAGCGCGATGACCACAAACTCCTCTCCGCCCAGGCGACAGATCAGATCGCCCTGGCGGGCGGTGCAGGTGAGCACGTCGGCGATATGACACAGAACCAGGTCGCCGACCTTGTGGCCGTGGCTGTCATTGATCTGCTTGAAGTGATCGATATCGATGATCAGCAGGTACGCCGGGCCGGTCATGCGCAGGCGAAATTGCGCGTCCAGGGCGTCCAGCAGCCCACGCCGGTTGAGCAAGCGGGTCAGCGGGTCGTGTGCCGCCAGGCGGCGCAGTTCATCGGTCAGCCGGCGCAGCACCAGCCAGACCGCACAGGGTGGCAACACGGTCGCCAGGAACGACATGTAGATATAGAAAACCTTCTGGAAGCCGCTGTTCATGTCCAGCGCCGCCATTCCGCCATTGACGATCATCACGAACTTAACGGCATTGAGCACGCCGACCCCACCGATCAGCACCGCGAACACCACCATCTCGACACGCAGGTCCCTGGCAAAGCTTCGTCTTCCGTAGAGAACGGCTGCCGTCATGGCCAGAAAGAGCAACGCGCAGAGGCCGGCCAGCAGCGCATGGCGTGCTGCGGAACCGAGCAGCCACTGCACCAGAACCTGTACCAGGCTATAGACGACCAGCAGTATGAGCAGCGGGCGCAACACCGGGGTCGGGCGATCGAAAAAGCGCATCGCACCCAGAACGTAAGCGACAGGAGCGCCAAGCGTCAGCGTATGGTTGACCAGGCTCATCGGCCCCCAGTCTGGCGGGCCGTCGAGCAACTGCAGGATATAGGCGAGCCCAAGCAGAAGGTTGCCCAGCGCAAAGACTTCCATGCCCATTGTCTTGCCGTTCAGCCGCCTGCTGATCAGCAGGAACATCACGGAAAAGCACAGCAGGTGCACGCAAAGCATGCCGAGGATGACGGTAGTGACCATGGATTCGCGCAAAGTGAGAGGTAGCAACAGGCCGATGGATCGGCGCCCATATCGCGCCCTCACTTCCCTCAGCATTCCAGAATGTATTCTGGCTTGGCTATTCAAGCCTGTGAATCGTGGCGCATAGCGTCAGCCAAGGCAATCTGCCTTCCAGTCGTTCGCGAAGTACCCGACGGTGGATCAGGTTTGTCTTGCCCGCCAGTCGGCATCCTCAGCCCACATGCAGTTTGTCGGGCCAGGGCCATATGACGACAAATTCGGCCCATTATCGCTGCTAGCCCGGTTCGCTGCGGTTCTGCTGTCGGTTCGGCTGCGCGAGTGTCAGGGCTTAACTCACAGCTCAATCGAGTACAAGGAGGTTCCATGTCGGGCAAGGCTCTTCAGATTTTGCCACTGCTTACCGGCCTGATTCTCGCCGGTTGCGTCGGTAGCCCCATGGAGCGGGCCATCCCCAACATCCCCGGTCTGATGGCGAAGAACTCCTGGCCCGGCAAACCAGCCTCGGAGGCCATCGCCCAGTATGGTGAGCCGCACGTCATCAAGGACCTCGGCGACGGCCGCCAGCAATACCTGTGGTTCGATAACTGGAATCGGAGCTGGGAAGAACTTTCGGCCAGTTACGTCACCCCCGGCCCGGGCGGCTGGTACCGCTACAATGAATATTCGACGCGCACCCGCCATTACAGCTGCTCGGTGATGATGGACATCGACCAGAACAAGATCGTCCAGCGCTTCGACTATCACGACAATATTCGCGGTGCCTGCAGCAACTATTTCAGCCTGTGAGCGCGGCCTGGCGCTCATAAAAGAACGCCGAGCCGGTCAGGCCGGCTCGGCGTCAACGCAAACCCGTTGGCACAGGTTCATTACGACGTTCCACGGTGGGGCAGCAGCGACACAGAAAGAGCCACCTGGTGGATCAATCAGAAGGCTGGCAACACCGCACCTTCGTAACGTTTCTCGATGAACGCCTTCACCTGCGGAGCGGTCAGGGCAGCAGACAGCTTCTTGATCGCCTCGCTGTCCTGATTATCCGGGCGAGCCACCAGATAATTGACATAAGGCGAGTCACTGCCCTCGATCGCCAGCGCATCGCGCTTGGGATTGAGCTTGGCTTCCAGCGCGTAGTTGGTGTTGATCAGGGCCAGATCGACCTGATTCAGCACGCGCGGCACGGTGGCTGCCTCCAGCTCGCGGAACTTGAAGTTGCGCGGGTTATCGACGATGTCACGCGGCAGCGATTGCGCGCTGTTGGGGTCCTTGAGGCTCAGCAAACCGGCTTTCTGCAACAGCAACAGGGCACGGCCAGTGGTGCTGACGTCGTTGGGAATGGCGATGGTGGCGCCATTCGGCAGTTCATCGAGCGACTTGTACTTGGTCGAGTACGCGCCGAAAGGTTCGACATGTACGCCCTGCACGATCACCAGCTCGGTACCGCGCTGGGCGTTGAAGCTGTCCAGGTATGGTTTGGTCTGGAAGTAGTTGGCATCCAGGTTCTTCTGGCTGACCTGCAGGTTGGGTTGTACGTAGTCGGTAAAGACCTTGATCTCCAGATCCACGCCCTGCTTGGCCAGCTCGGGCTTGATCAGTTCGAGGATTTCAGCGTGCGGTACCGGCGTGGCGGCTACGCTCAGTTTCTCGCCGGCGTGGGCCAGGGATGCAGTCAGGGCAGCGGTCAGGGCAGTCAACAACAGGGTCTTTTTCATGATGTCCTTGTTCTCGTTGATGGCGCCGGCTGGATCGACAGGCCGGCGCGCTTGGCAGATGCCCAACGGATATGGCGGGCTGAGCGCGACAGTATGAAGAAATATTTATTCCACAAAATACTTATTAGTTATTTTCTTATATCCGAAATCAAAATCTGTTTTCGCTTGTGAGCCATCCTCTCTGCGACCTAGAGTAGATGGCCTTCGCTCTCAGGAGGCTCCATGCTTACCGCCGCCCTCGCCCGTTTCCCTCGCCTGCCGCTAATTCCCCAAGCCACCGCTCTGCAACATCTGCCGCGTTTGTCCCGGCATCTGGGCAGGGATGTCTGGATCAAGCGCGACGACCTCACGCCGCTAGCGCTGGGTGGCAACAAGGCGCGCAAGCTGGAATACCTCGCCGCCGATGCGCAGGCCAAGGGCGCCGACGTGCTGGTCACCGCCGGCGCTATCCAGTCCAACCATGTGCGCCAGACTGCGGCCGTAGCCGCGCAACTGGGCCTCGGCTGCCTGGCGCTGCTGGAAAATCCCATCGACAGCCACAGCGCCGACTATCTGCGGAACGGCAACCGCCTGCTGCTGGATCTGTTCGGCGCCGAAGTGGAAAACGTCGCCAACCTGGACGATGCCGACCAGTTGCTGGAGGCCGCCTGCCAACGGCTGCGCGCTGCCGGAAGGCGGCCGTACGCCGTGCCCATCGGCGGCTCCAATGCACTGGGCGCGCTCGGCTATGTCCGCGGCGGCCTTGAGCTGGCCGAACAGATCGCCGCCAGCGGCCAGGATTTCGCCGCCGTGGTGCTGGCCTCCGGCAGCGCCGGCACCCATGCCGGGCTGGCCCTGGCGCTGGAGGCGGCACGCCCGAGCACGCGCGTGATCGGCGTCACCGTTTCGCGCAGCGAGGCGGCACAAAAGCCCAAGGTCGAAGGTCTACTGCAGCGCACGGCTGAGCTGCTGGGTGTAGACGTGCCACACGGATTGAACCTGGAGCTGTGGGACGCCTATTTCGCGCCACGCTACGGCGAAGCCAATGCTGGTGCTCTGCAGGCCATCCGCCTGCTGGCCAGCCTGGAAGCGATACTGCTCGACCCGGTCTACACTGGCAAAGCCTTCGCCGGATTGCTCGACGGGCTCGACCGAGGCGCCTTCCCCGGCAATGGTCCGTTGCTGTTCCTGCATACGGGTGGCTCACCTGCCCTGTTCGCCTACAAGAAAAACGAATAAATGAGTAACTTTTAATTATTTAGCGGCATAAAAAATTCCGCCTAGAGTGGCGCAATCTTCTTCCTGCACGAGGTCACCATGAACGTCTCAACCCTGCGTCGCCATTTCCTTTTCGGCAGCCTGGCCCTGGTGCTCGGTGCCAGCCTCAGCGCGCCGAGCTTCGCCGCGGACCTGCTCGATGACATAAAGGCCCGTGGCGCCATCAAGGTCGGCCTGGAGGGCACTTACCCGCCCTTCAACTACCAGGACGCCAACGGCAAGCTGACCGGCTTCGAGGTGGAACTGGCCGAAGCGCTGGCCAAGGAAATGGGGGTCAAGGCCGAGTTCCAGCCGACCAAGTGGGACGGCATCCTCGCCGCGCTGGAATCCAAGCGCCTGGACGTGGTGATCAACCAGGTGACCATCTCCGACGAGCGCAAGCAGAAATACGATTTCTCCACCCCTTACACCGTCTCCGGCATCCAGGCGCTGACCCGCAAGGCCGATGGCGACAGCATCAAGAGCGCGCAGGATCTGGCCGGCAAGAAAGTCGGCGTGGGCTTGGGCACCAACTACGAGCAGTGGTTGAAGGAAAACGTGCCGCAGGCCGACATCCGCACCTACGACGACGATCCGACCAAGTTCCAGGACCTCAATGTCGGCCGCATCGACGTAATCCTGGTGGATCGCTTGGCCGCCTTCGAGATGGTCGAGAAAACTGGTGGTCGCCTGGCCGTGGCCGGCGATGCCTTCTCTCGCCTGGAAGCCGGTATCGCCCTGCGCAAGGGCAACCCCGAACTGCTCGCCGCCATCGACGAGGCCCTGGCCAAGCTGAGCGCCGACGGCACCCTCAAGCAACTGTCCGAGAAATGGTTCAAGGCTGACGTCACCCGATGATCGAATCCGCCCTGCAGCTGGCTCTGGAGTCCGCGCCCTTTCTGCTCAAGGGCGCCTATTTCACGGTCGTACTCAGCCTGGGCGGCATGTTCTTCGGCCTGCTGCTGGGCTTCTCCCTCGCTATCGGACGCCTGTACGGACCAGCGCCGCTGCGCTGGCTTACACGGTTGTACGTGTCCTTCTTCCGCGGCACACCACTGCTGGTGCAGCTGTTTCTGATCTACTACGGCCTGCCGCAACTGGGTATCCAGCTCGACCCGCTACCGGCCGCACTGATCGGCTTCTCGCTGAACATGGCCGCTTACACCTCGGAGATTCTCCGCGCCGCGATCGCCTCCATCGACCGTGGCCAGTGGGAAGCCGCTGCCAGCATCGGCATGAGCAAGGCGCAGACGCTGTACCGGGCCATCCTGCCGCAGGCGGCGCGCACCGCCCTGCCGCCGTTGGGCAACAGCTTCATTTCGCTGGTCAAGGACACCGCCCTGGCCGCCACCATTCAGGTGCCGGAACTGTTCCGTCAGGCGCAGTTGATCACCGCGCGCACCTTCGAGATCTTCACCATGTACCTGGCAGCCGCGCTGATCTATTGGGCGCTGGCCAGCATCCTTGCGCACTTCCAGGCGCGCCTGGAGGCCAGGGTCAACCGGCACGAGCAGGACGACTGATGATATCCGTGCGCAATTTGCGAAAAGCCTTCGGCACCAACGAGGTACTCAAGGGCATCGACCTGGACGTCGCCGCCGGCGAAGTCGTCGCCATCATCGGTCCCAGTGGCTCGGGCAAGACTACCCTGCTGCGCTGCCTCAACCTGCTGGAAGAGCCCAGCAGCGGGCAGATCACCGTGGGCGATATCCATATCGATGCGGATAAGCCGCTCAAGGGCCAGCAGAAACTGATCCGCCAACTGCGCCAGCAGGCCGGCTTCGTGTTCCAGAACTTCAACCTCTTCCCCCATCGCACGGCGCTGGAAAACGTCATCGAAGGCCCGGTGCAGGTGAAGAAGGAGCCGCGTGACGAGGCACTCGCTCATGCCCGCGCGTTGTTCGCCAAGGTGGGCCTCAGCGGCAAGGAGGACGCCTACCCCAAGCGTCTCTCCGGCGGCCAGCAGCAGCGCGTGGCCATCGCCCGCGCTCTGGCCATGCGCCCTCAGGTGATTCTCTTCGACGAACCCACCTCGGCTCTCGACCCTGAGCTGGTAGGCGAAGTGCTGACCACCATCCGTGATCTGGCCGAGGAAAAGCGCACCATGGTCATCGTCACCCACGAAATGGCCTTCGCCCGTGATGTGGCGGATCGGGCGATCTTCATCGACCAGGGGCACATCATCGAACAGGGCCCGGCCAAGGTCCTGCTCACCACACCGCAGCACGAACGCACGCGACAGTTTCTCAGCAAGTTCCTGCTGAACCAGGCGCTGTAGCTCCTCGTGGGCATGCAAGGGGCTTCGGCGCCTAGCGCCTGTCGCGGTTACCGCTGCGGTGATACAGGAGGTAGAGCGAAGCAGGATGCCCGAGCCGAAAAACCCTCCACCGGATAGTGCTTACGGCGGCTAGGCGCATTGGGTGAGGCAGATGCAGAGCAGGTCGCTCTACGCCAGCTGTTCAGGCCTTGGAGGCGACAGGCGCGATCTCATTCGAGCAACTGCACCAGACCGTCATCGAAACGCGACACCGCGACCAGCAAAGCCTGGATCGAGGCGACGACGATGTTCGCGTGGCTGCCAGCCCCGAAGCGCGAGCCGGCCACGCCCGGCCATGCCACCTCGACCAGTGCCAGGGCATTGGCGGAGGCACCACCGCCCAAGCTGCGCTCCTCGTAGCTGTCGACGCGGATGGGCAGACCGAGCGCAGAGACGGCGGCGTCGATAGGACCGTTACCGATGCCCTGCAACTGCCGTCGGCGGCCGTTGGGCAGCTCGATCTCCAGCATCACACCCTGGCCGGCATCGTCCTCGAACAGCTGGTGACCGAGATAGACCAGTTCGCCACCGGGGCGCGCGGGCGCCAGGTAGTGGCGCTGGAACATTGCCCAGAGCTCGGTGCTGGTCAGTTCGGTTTCGCTGCTGTCAGCCACTTTCTGCACGATGGCGCTGAACTCGACCTGCATCCGCCGCGGCATCGACACGCCGTGGTCGCGCTGCAGCAGGTAGGCGATGCCGCCTTTGCCCGACTGGCTGTTGACCCGCACGATACTGTCGTAGGTGCGCCCCAAGTCTTGCGGGTCGATTGGCAGGTAAGGCACCTCCCAGAACCCCTCCGGGTCCTGCGCCGCGAACCCTTTGGCGATGGCATCTTGATGCGAGCCGGAAAAGGCGGTGAACACCAGATCGCCGACGTAGGGATGGCGCGGGTGGATCGGCAGCCCGGTGCACATCTCGGCTACCCGAGCCACGCCAGCGATATCGGAAAAATCCAGGCGCGGATCGACGCCCTGGGTATAGAGATTCAGTGCGAGGGTGACCAAGTCGAGGTTGCCGCTGCGCTCACCATTGCCGAACAGGCAGCCCTCCACCCGCTGGGCGCCGGCCAGCAGCGCCTGCTCGGCACAGGCCACACCGGTGCCGCGGTCGTTGTGCGGATGAACCGAGAGCACCACATGCTCACGGCGCTCCAGGCGCTCGTGCATCCATTCGATCTGGTCGGCGAAGACATTGGGCGTCGCCACTTCCACCGTGGTCGGCAGATTGATGATGATCGGCCGGCCGGGGCCGGCATCCCAGGTGCGAATGGCGGCGTTGCACATGCGCAGCGACACCTCCAGCTCGGCCATGCAGAAGGTCTCCGGGGAGTACTGCAGCACCCACTCCGTCTGCGGGTGCGCCGCCACCTTTTCCTTGAGCAATTGCACGTGGCGCACCACCAGCTGCTCCACTTCGTCCACCGACAGGCCGAACACCACCCGCCGCCACACTGGTGCGATGGCGTTGTACAGGTGCACGATCACCCGCCGTGCGCCGGCCACGGCTCGTACGGTCTCCTCGATCAGGTCCTCGCGCAGCTGGGTCATGACCATGGGCGTAACGTCACCGGGAATACCACCCTCATCGATGAGTTGGCGGATGATCTCGAAGTCGGTGCGCGAGGCGGCCGGGAAACCGACCTCGATTTCCTTGAAACCGAGGCGCACCAGCTCGCCGAACAGGCGCAACTTGCGCTCTCGGTTCATTGGCTCGAACAGCGCCTGGTTACCATCACGCAGGTCGGTGGACAGCCACACCGGGGCCTGGGTGATCTGACGCGAAGGCCAGCGGCGATTGGGCAGGTCGATGGAAGGGAAAGCACGGTACTTGGTTTGCGGATTGCGCAGCATGGGGCGAACCTCGAACGGGAGA
Organism: Ectopseudomonas mendocina; assembly: GCF_016008875.1. Classification (GTDB taxonomy): domain Bacteria; phylum Pseudomonadota; class Gammaproteobacteria; order Pseudomonadales; family Pseudomonadaceae; genus Aquipseudomonas. The sequence goes on along the minus strand of NZ_JADTQG010000022.1, from coordinate 48,548 downwards.
GCGGACAATGCCGATCTCCCCTGCCCGCTCTGGCGGGCTGTTCAAGGCCGGGATCTGGGGGAGATCGCAAGTTGGCGCCACACATTCGGCGACAGACCCCGGCCGAAGCTCAGGACGAGTAGCGTTAGCAAGGGCAGCAGGAGGTTCATGGCGCAGTTCCGGTCAGACAGGGGCCCAGCATAGGCAGCCCGGAAACCGACCACGCACGACAAATGGTCCGTCGTTGTCGCCAAATGGTCACTACCGCAGCTAAGCTGGCCAACCCGCACATCTGGATACGCCCATGGTCGACCACAGCCACCTGCCTTATGAATCTCTGGCAATGCCGGTCACCGGCGTCTCGGTCGACTACCCCAGCGGTCATCAGGTGCCCGCCCACAGCCACCCGCGCGCGCAATTGTTCTACGCCATTTCCGGAGTGCTGGTGGTGGAGACACCGGCCGGCCGCTGGGTCATACCGCCCACCCGCGGCGTGTGGGTGCAGGCAGGCGTCGAGCACGCGCTGCGCATACGCGGCGCGGCACGCATGCGCAGTTTGTTCGTCAACCCCGACGCCATCGAGGGGCTGCCCACGGACAACTGCGTGATCGATGTATCGCCACTGCTACGCGAACTTATCCTGGCGGCCACCCAGGTGCCGGCGCAGTACAGTGCGGATAGCCGGGACGGCCGCCTGACGCGTTTTCTCCTGGACGAACTGCGTAGCCTGCCGGTGTTGCCCTTCCACCTGCCCTGGCCGGATGACGAACGCATCGCCCGGGTCTGCCAGGCCCTAGCGCAAAACCCGGCGCAGACCGACGGCGCCGAGCATTGGGCAGATAGCCTGGCCATGAGTCCGAAGACCTTTCACCGACGTTTTCTCGGCAGCACCGGCATCACCTTCGGCCGCTGGCGCCAACAGGCGCGCCTGCTGCTCTCGCTGGAAGCCCTGGCCGAAGGCCAGCCAGTGCTGCAAGTCGCCCTGCAGCATGGCTACGAAAGCCAGAGCGCCTTCGCCGCAGCGTTCCGACGGCAGTTCGGCATTGCGCCTTCAAGCTTTTATAAATGAGCTGGGCGGTTGTACGGCCGATAGCGATAAGCGTTAGAGGCTGCTTTCGGCCAGAAGCGTTCGTTTAAGAGTCCCTACAGTGGCTTGCCCTATTCACTACAGTAGTGAAGCCAGTTACATTGTGATCTCGTTGTGCCATCTGAAGGCAGATGGGCGGACGATATGGAATGGAGGCCGTTTGTCGATCATCACCTCTGCCGATCTCGAAGCTGCTCTGACGGGGAACCCAGAAGCACTTGAGGTTCACTTGACGCTCGTAGAGCGTGACGTGCCCATTGATGGGCATTTAGTCAAGATTCACTGCCACTGCCTATCAGTGGATGGAAATGGCCGTGTTCAAACACATCGGCTAGCAGAGTTCATGCGGAATGCCGTCGTAGATTATGCGATCCCGCGCTCGAAGCTCGCCGACGCAAAAGCGCGAGACAACAGATTCAACAGCACCGAGGCAGTCGCTGAGCTAATCGAGCGTGCCAAGCGCTCGTTTACTGATTTGGCGAACACCGGTGAGGGCGGAGAGATGCTGCTGTTCCTGCTGGCGGAGCGCTTTCTCAAGCTGCCACAGATTCTTTGCAAGATGGACCTCAAGACGGACACACGTATGCACTATCACGGCGCGGATGGGGTGTACGCGGGGGTGACAGCGGAGGGCATTTTAAAGCTTTACTGGGGCGAATCAAAAGTTTACGCGGATGCGAGCGCTGCGATTCGCGAATGTCTCAATTCTCTCTCCCCCTTTTTGATCGAGCCCGAGCACGAGGATGCAGGGCGGGAGCGCGATCTGATGCTCCTTAGCGATAAGGCCGACCTTAGCAATCCAGCACTCACTGATGCACTCAAGAAGTATTTTGACAAGTCATCGGTCATGTCGAAGCGGGTTCAATATTGCGGCTTGGCCCTTGTAGGCTTCGATGCACCATTCTATCCGAAAGACGAGGCGAAGGCGGTTGCTGAGGAGATCGTCGAGGCGTCCCGTACTGCACTTAGCGGTTGGAAGAATCGTATTGGCGAACGGCTGAAATTGGAGAGGCTCGAACAGATAGAAATCGAGTTATTTTGCGTCCCCCTGCCGTCGGCCGAGGGTTTCCGCGCTGCATTCCTAAAGGCAATGGGGGTCAAGGAGTAATGAGCCTCGCCGACCTACAATCGTGGCTTCTCCAAGAAGGCGTTCGATGCGATCTCGATACGATCACTCAACTCACAGTACGTAATGAACTCGACAATCTGTCACCAGATACCTCGGTACAGTCCCCGACGTCCATTGACTGGCCTAGATTGTTGCTCGCCGGCAGTATTCTCGCGCGATCCGATCAAAGGGGCGATCAAGAAGCCGCTCTTCGAATCGCAACCGCTGCAATTTCTTTGACAGATGATCAAGCATTCAAGGACGCTGGTGCCGTCCTGATGGGTAAGCTTTCCAACTTTCGGGCAATTACCTTAGCCACCGATCGAGAGTTAGTGAAAGCTGATCTCGATACGCGGCTTGGTATTGCATTGCGTCTTGAGGCTCAGCGTCGTGAGATAGATCGTTCCATCCTGATGCAATCGAGCGGGAATTGGCTTCAAGTAAACGATTTTCAGCAGCGCTTCTGGACTAATGCGACTGGAGATAACTGGCTATCAGCTTCAGCACCGACTGCTTCAGGTAAGACGTTTCTTGTGCTTCAGTGGTTGATCGACCAAGTAATAGCGGGTAAGAGCCGGGTGGTTGTTTATCTCGCCCCGACCCGCGCGCTTGTCTCCGAAATCGAGACCAATCTTAAAGAACTCCTCGGTAATGTCGAACTAGTCGAGGTTTCGTCCCTTCCCCTCACCGATAAGTACAAAGCTGCGCGGGCGGGTGGCGCACGAGTGATTCTCGTCTTTACGCAAGAGCGGCTGCACCTTTTCGCCAACTTGCTCAGCGATGTGCTTTCGGTAGATCTGCTAATTGTGGACGAGGCGCACAAGATCGGCGACAACCAGCGCGGCGTGATTTTGCAGGACGCAATAGAGCGTGCCACTCGCGCCAACCCAAAGCTGAAAGCCGTTTTCATCAGCCCTGCAACCCAAAATCCGGAAGAGTTACTCTCGGACGCCCCCGATGGTGTGCAGACCATCGCTGTCGATAGCGACTCCTCTCCGGTCCTTCAGAATCTAATGGTCGCGACCCAAGTGCCGCGAAAATCGAAGCTTTGGGCGATTACACTACGACAGCAAGGCTCAGAACTTCCAATAGGGGTTCTTCAGCTCGCGAGTACACCAGCCGGACTTAAGAAGCGCCTCGCATTCATCGCAGCAGCTGCCGGCGAAAGAGGTGGAACCCTTGTCTACGCAAATGGAGCTGGAGAAGCGGAAGAAGTTGCTGACTTGATCAGCCAGCTTTTGCCCAAACCTGAATCTATTGATCTGGAGATTTCACAGCTCGCTGAACTCGCTCGAAAGGGCGTGCATCAGGACTTCCGGCTGGCACCGCTTGTGGAGCTCGGGGTAGCATTCCACTACGGCAACATGCCGTCACTGCTCCGTTTAGAGATAGAGCGGCTATTTCGGTTAGGTAAGATACGTTTCTTGGTATGCACTTCCACTTTGATCGAGGGCGTGAATTTGTCCTGTCGGACAATTGTGGTGCGTGGACCGCGTAAAGGGAAAGGCCATCCGATGGAGCCGCACGACTTCTGGAACTTGGCTGGTCGCGCAGGGAGATGGGGTAATGAATTCCAAGGAAACATCATCTGCATCGATCCGGAAGACAAGCAGGCTTGGCCGGCCGGGGTTCCTGGTCGCGCACGCTATCCCATTAAGCGCGAAAGTGACGCAGTTCTCGATCTTGGGGACGGCATGGCGGACTATCTCTCTAAGCGTGGACTACCGGATCTCTCCAGTATTGAGGACAAGGATAAGTTCGAGCAGGTTGGAGCCTATTTACTTACCACTTTTATGCGGCTCGGCTCCATATCAGCGGCTAGCCTCGCGAAACGCCATGACGCCGCATCGATTGCGAAACTCGACCAAGCCCTAGGGGGGCTAGCAGAACAGATCGAAATCAGCGTCGACCTTGCCACCAGGCACCCAGGCGTGAGTGCGATTGGCCTTCAGCATCTTCTCGAAGCCTTTCGTGCCTACCCTGGTGATGTAGAAAACCTGCTCCCTGCTGAAGTCGCGAGCAACGACAGCTATGATCGATTCGTAACGATTATGGAGAGAGTCAACAAGCATTTGTTTTTTGCGTTCACACCCGGGACTCGTATCAAGCTGTATGCGTTGATCGTTGTCAAATGGCTAAAGGGGTACTCGCTGGCCAGGATCATTCGTGACAGTATTGATTGGCACCAAAAGGTCGGCAGGTCTTTCAAGTTGCCTGAGCTCATCCGTGGCACGATGGAGTTAGTGGAGCAGATCGCTCGGTTTAGAGCACCAAAATACCTTTCCGCTTATATGGATGTGCTGCGTTTGCACCTTCGCGAGATTGGCCGTGAAGACCTAATCGATGATGGCATAGATATCGGAATGCAACTTGAGTTTGGCGTTTCGTCGACGACGCTACTTTCGCTCATGGAGCTTGGTCTTTCCCGCATGAGCGCTGTTGCTTTATACGAGAAAATTGCCCGCGACGATTTAAGCAAGGAGGAATGCATAGCGTGGGCCTACGAGCGCGCAAGCCAACTCCACGCAATGGACATTCCAGCCATTATCATTCGCGAGGTGCGCGAGCGTCTTGCACTACCCGATGAAGCAGCTAAGTAACATAGCTCTACGACTTAGAGGTGATCTATGCCAGCAAAGCCTATTACTCTCGGCTCTTTGCACTTTGAAAGGAGGGGAGACGCCATTGCGTTTCTCAAAGCGATGCTCGGGCGCTATGACTTAGGTGATCGAGTCAACGCTGACGATGCAGTTTTCTTGCGGGCGGCTCTAGAGAATCACCCGGATTCTGCCAAGAAAATCGGTTGTGGCATTATTGACTTTAGCGTTCGAAGCGCCGACTTCGGCACTAAGTGCTTTTGGGTTAACCGCTCCGATGGAACAACAGAGAAGTTTTCCGTCACTGCTTGTATCCGCGGCTAGCTCTACGAAAAACGAAGTATTGCCCGCTCGCAGTGAGTGACTGCTTCTGGCCGAAAGCTGCCCCACCAAAGCTGCTTCCCGCCACTGGCAACGACACTGCAGCACGTGCCCCTGCAATCACTTTCTACTACCATCAACTGCTTTGACGCCGGCAGAAAGTTCATGACCCGCTACAAGGACATCGTTGCAACAGGCAAGCAGTTCAGCGCTTTCGTAAGTGAAGGGCTGGAGGGCGAGAAAGCATCGGCCACCAGCTTTGCGCAGAAGGCGCGCAGGCCAGGCACTTTTGCAGCATCGACGCTGGAAAGGCTCGGCCAGCTCGAGGGTAAGTATCATCTGCTGGTCGCGGCGGAGATCTGGTGCCCGGACTGCCATATCAACCTGGCGGTGATGGATTTCATGTGCCAAGCACAGCCGAATATCGAGCTGTCGATCGTCTCCAAGGGGCGTGCCGAGAATGATCTGCGGGATGCGCTGGGGCTGGAGCGCATTCTGGTACCGCTGGTTGCCATACTGGACGAGGCATTCGAACTGATCGGAACATTCGTCGAGCGCCCCAGAGCCGTGGTGAACGACAGCACAGGCCAGGCAACGTCGCGTTACAGGGCCGGCGACCATATGGACGATACGCTCCAGGACCTGCTCGATGTAATGGAGCAACACGAGCGCAAGCGTGCCGGCCAGAACCGTTGAAGACTCGCTGGTAACCAACTGGGCTTCAACCAGATTGAAGGCGGCAACCAAATTCCGCACTCGTCCGCCTCTGCTCCCCTTACAGCTTGCCAGCGCCGGCGAACGCTAAACCTTCGTTTTACCGAAGCGCCGCAACCTGCTAGCAAAACGACAGCAAAGCCGCGTTATCATGCCCGCGCCTGCGTTCGGCATGACGACAAGGAGCAGTAGATGAACGATTCGCGCCAGGCGGTATTCGCCAGGGAATGCGACCTGATCATGAAAGGCGGCATCACCAGCGGCATCGTCTATCCGCTGGCCATTACCGAGATCGCCAAGGCATTTCGTCTGCGCAGCATCGGTGGCACCAGTGCCGGGGCCATCGCCGCCGCGGCAGCTGCCGCCGCCGAACTTGGCCGCCAGCGTTTCCAGAGCGGGCAGTTGAGCAGCGACCCGGCCGGCTTCGCCGAAATCGAACGTTTGCCCGAACATCTCTGCACACCCGCGGCAGACGGCCATGGCACCAAGCTGCTGGCCTTGTTCAAGCCCATTCCGGCGCTGCGAACGCTGTTCGACACCTTCATCGCCACGCTCGAAGCCAAGGGCAAGGGGCCGCGGGCGCGCGTGCTGGCGCCACTCAAGGTAATGCTGATGCGGCACAAGCTCGCCGCACTGATTGGCGCACTCGTCGCGGGCGGGCCCTTATGGAGCAGCGCCATCACCAGCGGCAATTTATTGGCCTGGTTCTGGGTGCTGTTGTTCGCCGCGCTTGGCGGCGTGTTCGCGGCTGCCTGCCGCCTGCTGCTGCCCGCGCTGCGCGAGCTGCCGAAGAATGGTTTCGGCATTTGCACCGGCCTGCCTGACGCCGATGACGAGGCCCCGGAGGAAGCCCTGACCAACTGGCTGACCCACTATTTCGATCGGCTCAGCGGGCAGCAGGCGTTTTGCGCGCAGCACGCTGGGGCGATTGAATGCGAGCGGCCACTGACCTTCGGCGACCTGCGCGCGCACGGCATCGATCTGCAGGTCATGACCACCTGCCTGAGCATGGCGCGCCCTTTCCGTCTGCCCTTTCGCGATGACGATCAGGTACGTGAGAACAACCAGTTCCATTTCCGCGAGGAGGAGTTCGCCCGCCTGTTCCCGCGCCGTGTAGTGGCCTGGATGAGCGCACGCCAACGCCCCGGCAACGATGAACGCAACGACGGCTATCTGCGTATGCCCCTGCCGGACGATCTGCCGGTGATCGTCGCGGTGCGCATGAGCCTGAGTTTCCCGCTGCTGCTCAGCGCCGTGCCTCTGCATGCCGTGGACTACCGCAAGCGTGACAAGAAACTCGAGCGCTGCTGGTTCACCGATGGCGGTATCAGCTCCAACTTCCCCATTCACTTCTTCGACGCCGCCCTGCCCCGGCGCCCGACCTTCGGCCTGGATCTCGGCCCGACCGACGGTTCGGACGAACAGCGCGTGCGCTTCCCGCGCAACAACGGCGATGCGCGGCTCGCCTATTGGCGGCGCTTCCCGCAGAGCGGTCTGCCGGCGCTGCGCGGCTTTCTGGCCCAGCTCAGCAACGTGGCCAAGGACTGGAACCACGAGACCCTGTCGCTGATGCCGGGCTTTCGCGACCGTATCGGCCTGATTCAGCTGACCCGCGAGGAAGGCGGCCTCAACCTGACCATGCCTGCCGAACGCATCGAGCGCCTGACCGGTTACGGCCGCGAAGCCGGCCAGCAATTCGTGCTGCGCTTCGGCAATCCGGCGTGCTGGCAGCCCGGCGCAAAAGCCTCGTCGATGAACTGGGAAAACCACCAGATCATCCGCTTGCGCCTGCAACTGGCCAGCGTCGCCGAACAGTTGCAGAGCCTGGAACGTGCCTGCCGTGAGCTGCACGGTACCGAGCATGACTACCAACGCTTCTTCACACCCGAAGCCAGGCGTTTCAGCTACCCCTTCAAGGGCCTCAACGACCTGGAAAAGGATCCGGACACCGGCCTGTATCGCACCCAGGCCGGGTTGGCCAAGGCCATGCTCGAGCAGTTGCGGGTGATCGCCCAGATGATCGAGCAGCACCCCGACAGCCACCCTGCCAAGGATGCGCCCAAGCCCACCCCCGAACTGAAACTGCGGCCACGCATCTAGCGTCTGGCCGCTTGAACATCAGCTCCCCGGATTGCCGAACGCTTCCTCGAAGAAGTAATCCTTCCAGGAGCCGGCCTTGTTCTTCAGCACGCCCAGCTCGTGCAACTTCTCGGCATAGATGAAGGTGCGCTGCGGCGACACGGTGAAGTCGTTCTCCGGGTCCTCGATGATCTTCTTCACGAACTCCAGCGGCAACCTGGAGTTCTCCACGCGGATATAGGTCTCGGCCGCAGCGGCCTTGTCAGCCTTGATGATCTGCGAGGCTTCCACCAAAGCATCGTAGAAGGCCTTGTAGGTTTTCGGATTGTCGTCGTGGAATTTCTCGGTGGCGTAGAGCACGTTGAAGGTAGCCTGGCCGCCGAGGATGTCGTAGCTGCTGATCAGCTTGTGCACCTGGGGATTTTCCAGCGCCTGGTACTGGAACGGCGGACTGGAAAAATGCGCGGTGATTTCCGAGCCGCCCTTGGTCAGTGCCGCGGTGGCATCCGGGTGCGGCAGGCTGACGGAAATCTTGTCGAAGCGCTGGAAGTCGGCATTGCCGTACCGCTTGGCGGTCTCGATCTGCAGGGTACGCGACTGGAAGCCGACACCGGCAGCCGGCACCGCGATGCGGTCCTTCTCGCCGAGATCATCGAGGGTCTTCACCTCTTCACGGTTGCTCAGCAGGTAGTTGGGCAGCGAACCCAGCGAGGCCACGGCCTTGACATTCTGCCGGCCGTGGGTGCGGTCCCAGACGGTCAGCATCGGCGGCACGCCAGCCGAGACCACGTCGATGGCACCGGCCAGCAGCGCTTCGTTCATCGCGGTGGCACCGGAGATGGTCCGCCACTCGACGTCGATCTTGTCCAGGCCCTGGGCCTTGGCGTGCTTCTGGATCAGTTGCTGGTCCTTGACCACATGCAGCACCAGGTAACCGATGCCGAACTGCTGGGCGATGCTGATCTTGCCTTCTGCGTGAGCTGCGAGCGGGGTTGCCAAGGCGCCGAGAAGACCCAAGGCGGTGGCCAGGCGGCCGAGTTTGAAGGTGTTGGTCATCGACTTTTCTCGTTATGTGATCAGTAAGTTGGTTACGTAGGGTGGATGACGCTCTTTTCATCCACCATTGCGACTGCGAAACGGTGGATCGGTGAAGCGTGATCCACCCTACTGGGCCCTTAGCGCTGCATCCCCCAGCGCTTGACGGTCACTCGCTCGATGCTGGCGAAGATCAGGTTCTCCACCAGCAGGCCGATCAGGATCACCGCCACCAGCCCGGCGAACACCTTGTCGGTGTAAAGCTCGTTGCGGTTCTGGAAGATGTACCAGCCCAGGCCGCCCTTGCCGCTGGAGGCGCCGAACACCAGTTCGGCGGCGATCAGCGTGCGCCAGGCGAAGGCCCAGCCGATCTTCAGACCCGAGAGGATCGACGGCAGCGCCGCCGGAACCAAGATGAACAACACGAAGCGCAGGCCCTTGAGCCCGTAGTTGCGACCGGCCATGCGCTGGGTCTCGGAGACGCCGAGAAAGCCGGCGTAGGTATTCAGCGCCAGCGCCCAGAGCACCGAGTGCACCAGCACGAAGATCAGGCTGTTCTCGCCCAGCCCGAACCACAGCAGCGACAGCGGCAGCAGCGCGATGGCCGGCAGCGGGTTGAACATCGAGGTCAGCGTCGACAGCAGGTCGCGGCCGAGCTGGGTCGAGACCGCCAGGCTGGTCAGCAGAAAGGCCAGGACGATGCCGATCAGGTAACCCTTGACCAGCACCGACAGCGAGATGGCCACCTTTTCCAGCAGCTCGCCGCTGCCGATGCCTTCGATGAAGGCCCTGGCCGTCTGCAGGAAGCTGGGCAGCAGCAGGTCGTTGGCCTGGTAGCGGGCCGCAGCCTCCCAGACCAGCGCCAGGGCCAGCAAGATCAGCGATTTGCGCAGCCAGCCCTGTTGCCACAGGCGCTGGCCGAGGGACAGCTCGCGCTCCAGCTTGAGGCCGGGCAGCGGCTGCAGGGGGATTTCGTATTCCTCACGCCGTGCGGGGGAAAGACTCATGATGAACGCTCCTCAGTAGGCGATGCGGATATCCTGGAAACCCAGTTCGACGGCCGTGCCGTTGTCGACCTCCTCGTCGAACAGCAGGCAGTGAATCCGCTGCGCGGTCTGCTGGAAGCCCACACCACCAAGGCTGTGCAGGTCGAACTGATGGCTGTTGATTTCCGCCCGCACCCGGCCGGGGTGTGGCGACAGCAGCAGGATGCGGTTGCCGACGATCAGCGCCTCCTCGATGGAGTGGGTGACGAACAACAGGGTGAAACGCACCTCCTCCCACAGCGCCAGCAACTCTTCCTGCATCTTGCGTCGGGTCAGCGCGTCGAGGGCGGCGAAGGGCTCGTCCATCAGCAGGATCTTCGGCTGCATGGCCAGGGCACGGGCGATCGCCACCCTCGCCTTCATGCCGCCGGACAGGGTGTGCGGATAGGCATCGGCGAAGGCGGCCAGGCCGACCTTCCCCAGGTAATGCAGGGCGCGCTCCTCAGCCTCCTTACGGCCCAGGGTGCGTGAGGCCAGCAGCGGGAACATGACGTTCTGCTTGACCGTCTTCCATGGCGGCAACTGGTCGAACTCCTGGAACACCACGATCCGGTCCGGGCCCGGCTCGTGAACCCGGGCACCGTCGAGGCGGATGCTGCCGGCGACCGGTTCGATGAAACCGGCCACCGCCTTGAGCAAAGTGGATTTACCGCAGCCGGAGGGGCCGAGCAGCACGAAGCGGTCGGCACGATCCACTGCGAAGCTGACTTCGTGGGTGGCGCGCACCACGCGCTGCGGGGTGCGGTATTCGAGGCTGACCTTGTCCACCTGGAGAACGGTGTCGAAGGCGCCTGGATTCAGCATGCTGGCCGTGTGGCCTTGCAAAGGAGCATTCATGGGTTATCAGCTTCCCTGACCGATGGCGGCGTCTTCGAAGAAGTAGTCCTGCCAGCTGGCCGGCTTGTGTTTGATGGCGCCGACACGGTGCAGGAAGTCGGCCAGCGGGTAGGTGTTGGTGGGCGTGACGGTGAACTGGAACTGCTCGTTGTCGATGATCTTCAGCAGTTCTTCATGGCTGATCTTGGCGCCGGTGACGCGGAGGTAGGTATCGGCTGCCGCGCCTTTATCCTTCTGAGCGAAGTCCGCCGCTTCGGCCAATGCCGCGACGAAAGCCTTGTAGGTCTTGGGGTTGTCGGTGCGGAATTTCTCGGTGGCATAGAGCACGGTCGGCGAATTCGGGCCGAGCAGCTCGTAGGTGTCGAGCACCACGTGCACATCCGGGTTTTCCAGCGCCTGGTTCTGGAACGGCGGGTTGGAAAAGTGCCCGGTCAGCTCGGTGCCACCGGCTTTCAGGGACGCCGTGGCATCCGGGTGCGGCAGCGCCACCGTGTACTTGTCGAGGCGGTCGAATGCCTTGTCGCCCCACTGTTTGGCCGCGGCGTATTGCAGGAAGCGCGACTGCACCGACACGCCCACGGCAGGTACGGCGATACGATCCTTGTCGGTGAAATCGGCGATGGTTTTTACCTTGGGGTTGTTGCTGAGCAGGTAGTACGGGAAGTTGCCCAGCGAAGCGACACCCTTGACGTTCTGCCTACCCTGGGTGCGATCCCACACGGTCAGCAGCGGGCCGATGCCGGCGCCGGCGATATCGATGGCGCCGGACAGCAGCGCATCGTTGACCGCCGAGCCACCGGAGAGCTGCTGCCAGTCGACCTTGATATCCAGCCCCTCGGCCTTGCCATGCTTCTCGATCAATTGCTGATCACGCACCACATTGAGCAGCAGGTAAACGATACCGAACTGCTCGGCGATACGGATCTGCCCCTCGGCTTGCGCGACTTGCGGCGTCGCCAGGCTACCGGCCAGCAGGCTCAGACTCAGGGCGATACCGCCAGCCAACCGGGCAAAACGGGGAATAAAGGGAAAGCGCTTGCCTGCCGACATGTCGAGGCTCCAGTCAAAAAAATATGGAAATGGGGTGTGGCGGGCTATCGCCTAGAACGGCACATCGCCCTGGATAGTCGTGCGGTGCATGCGCCGCCGCAGATGACTCCGGCAGCCCGTGGCCAAGTGGATCAGTGCGCGGTTGTCCCAGAACACCATGTCGCCGTCCTGCCACTGGTGGCGATAGATGAATTCCGGTTTGGCGCTATGGGCATACAGCTCGGCGAGGATCTGCCGGCTTTCGTCCTCGGGCACATCGAGAATGTGGGTGGTGAAGTTCTCGTTGACGAACAGGCCCTTGCGGCCGGTTTCCGGGTGAGTGCGCACCACTGGATGGACCACCGCCGTGACCTCGGCCAGCTGCGCCTCGGTCAGCGTCGGGCGACGAATGCCGGCGAATACCTCATCGGCATAACGCGCCGTATAGGAATGGGCAGCGCGCTTGCCGTCGATGGCCTGGCGCAACTCGGTCGGCAGCGTCTCGAAGGCCAGCTGCTGGCTGGCGAACAGGGTGTCGCCGCCCTCCTCCGGCAGCTCCTGGGCGTAGAGCATGGAGCCCAGGCTGGGGAATTCCTTGTACGAAAGATCCGAATGCCAGAACTTGCCGGCATCGCCCAGGCCGATCGGCTGCCCGTTCTCCTTGATGTTGGAGATGATGAAGATTTCCGGGTGGCCTTCCAGCAGGAACTGCTTGAGCACATGGATCTGCAAGATACCGAAACGGCGGCTGAAATCGATCTGCTGCTGCGGCGTGATGCGCTGGTCGCGGAACACCACGACGTTGTAGTCGAGGTGCGCCTGGTGAACGCGGGCGAAATCGGCGTCGCTCAGCGGGAGGCTGAGGTCGAGGCCGACGACCTCGGCCCCCACCGGCGCATCAAAGGGGCGAACTTCGAATGACTGTGCCGACGTGGAGGGGATGGAATGAGCTGCTGCCGACATAGAGAACTCCATGCAAGGGCGCCAATGGCGCTTCACTTTGACCGGCCGAGGACTCGGCCATGTGTTCAGTGCGGCGCGCCGATTGGTCGGCAGGTACGCATAGATAGAACTATACCGATATAAAAAATATAATTTAAATACCTTTTAGCCATATCTATATACATGTCAGTAGTGCATGCACAATCCACTCGTATTGTCCGGGCCGGACCAAAGCAAAAAAACCATTCAGTAACGCCGCGTGCTCATCAACTCCTCCAGAACCCGGGTGGTGACCCGAAACGGAACGGACATGTGGTCCTCGCCCGCCTCGAGCTGGAAGTCACTGCGCAGCCCATATTGCGAAAGGTTTTCCAGGCGAATCTGCAGCGCGCGCACGTCCTGGATTTCCTGCGGCATTTCCCGGTCGCCTACCCACATGCTCAGGCTGCGATGGGTCAGATCCAGCTCTCCTGCATGTGCGCGACGGGTGAATGCCCGCTCATGTTCCAGCAGGTAGCGGTCGCGCCACCACAGGCTGGGGCTGATGGCGACTACATGCTGGAAAAGCTGCGGCCGGGTGAACAGAGCGTAGATGCCGAACATGCCGCCGAACGAATGGCCGACCAGGCTGAGCTGATCCTGATCGACCTTGAAACGCTGATTGACCCGGGGCATCAAACGCTGCTCGATGAAATCGAGAAACAGGTCCTGGCCGCCCTGCGGCGGGTCGTTGCGCTCGGGGAGTTGCGGTGGTGAGAGGTCGAACGCACGGCGCTCGAAATCCAGCGGCGTGGTGCTGGGGTAGCCGATGGCGACGATGATCGCCTTGCGCCATTGCCGTTGCGCCCGCTTGGCGGCGTGGAACGCCGGGAAGTAGGCATTGCCGTCGAGCAGATAGATCACCGGGTAGCCGCCGGTATAGGGCACATCGCCCTCCGGCAGGCTGACCATGATGCGGTAGTCGCGGCCCTCGGCACTCTTCATCAGCCATTGTTCACTGCCGTCCAGAGTGACCGGCTCGGCCTGGGCGGCGGCAAGGCCGCCCAGCAGCAGCGCCGTCATGGCGCTGCACAGCCAGTTCAGCACCCTCACCAGCTGTAGCTCAGGCTGGTGATCACACTGCGTGCCTCGCCGCGGTAGCAGTAGCCGTCCTGACAGTTGACGTACTGCTTGTCGGTCAGGTTGCGCGCATTGACGGCCAGGCGCACACCGTCCAGCTCGCCGGCGAAGTCGTAATGCACACCTGCGTCGAACAGCGTGTAATCCTCGCTCTTCACCGTGTTCATGTCGTTGCCGTAGACGCTGCCGGTGTAGCGCGCGCCAGCACCGAAACCGAGCCCGGATGGCAGCTTGTAGGCCAGCCACAGCGCTGCCAGATGACGCGGCACGTTCTTCGGATCGTTGCCCTCGTCGCCGTCGTTGCTCTTGGTGATTTCCGGATCGTTGTAGCTGTAGCTGGCGGTCAGGTGCAGGCGCTCGCTGAGGTCGGCCACGGCTTCCAGCTCCAGACCGCGCGACACCTGCTCGCCAGTCTGTACGGTGTTGAGCGGATCGAGCGGGTCGCGGGTCGACACGTTCTCCTGGGTCAGGTGATAGAGCGAAGCGGTGAACATCGCGCTGGTGCCGGGCGGCTGGTACTTGAGGCCGATCTCATACTGCTTGCCCTCAGTGGGTTTGAGCGGGCCGGCAGCATTGCTGCCGCTTTGCGGCAGGAAGGATTCGGCGTAGCTGGCGTAGGGCGCCAAGCCATTATCGAACAGATACAGCGCGCCTAGCTGGTAAGTGGTGGCGGAGTCGCTGATCTTGCTGTTGCTGTCGCTCAGGTTGTCGCTGGTGCGTACATGCACCCAGTCGCGGCGCACACCGGCGGACAGGCGCCAGCGGTCGAGTTCGACCTGGTCCTGCAGGTAGATGCCGCTGCGCTGGGTCAGGCTGTCCTGGTCGGACAGCGGGTTGCCGGGCCGGGCGACTGGTTGGTGATAATCCGGCGCGTTCATGTCTATCGAGGGCGCCGGCCCGGTCGCATAAAGCACCGAGCTGTCGAACCAGGTGTAATCCCAGCCAGTCAGCAGCGTGTGCTGCAGCTCGCCAGTGGCGAAGCGGCTGACCAGACGGGTATCGCTGCTCACCGACTCCATGTCCTCGTACACACCGACGGCATAACGCTCCATCACCCCGTTGGTGATCGTGCCATTGGGCTGCAGGTACTGGTTGGTGGTGTCCAGCTGGCCGTAGCGCAGGTTCTGCTGCAGGGAGAAGGTGTCGTTGAAGGCGTGCTCGAACTCGTAGCCGAAGGTCCACTGGCGCTGACCGAGCTTGTCGAAATACTCGTCGCCCTGCCAGAAATCGGTCAGGCGGTCGCCGTCCTGGTAGAGCATCGGCGAGGCGGCAGTCTCGCGCTCCTGATACTGCGCCAACAGGGTCAGGCTGGTGGCCGGGTCGATCTGCCAGCTCAGCGAGGGCGCCAGCAGGCGCACGTCATTGTTCAGCTGTTCGATGTCGTACCTGGCGTCGCGATAGACACCAACGGTACGGAACAGTACATCGCCCTGCTCATCCAGCTGACCGCCGATATCGAACTGCCCCTGGCGGTGATCGTGGTTGCCAGCCTGGATTTCCACCTGGTTCTTGGCCTGCAGGCTGGGGCGCTTGCTGACCCGGTTGACCATGCCGCCCGGGCTGATCTGCCCATAAAGCACCGAGGCCGGCCCCTTGAGCACCTCGATGCGCTCGAGGGCGTAGGCTTCCGTGCCGTAGATCGACAGCCAGCCGTTGTAGGGCTGGCGCAGTCCATCGAGGAAGTCGGCGGACATGGTGGTGTCGAAGCCGCGAATGTTGATCTGGTCGAAGCGCGGATCGAGCCCCGAGCTGCCGGTGCGTACGCCAGCGCTGTAGGCCACGGCGTCCTCGATACGGTCGACCTTGCGATCGGCGATCTGCCCGGCGGTGACCACGCTGATGCTCTGCGCGGTTTGCAGAATCGGCAGATCGGTCTTGGTGGCGGTGCTGGCATTGCTGGCGAAATAACCCGGCACGGGTGCAAAGGCACTCTGCGTCGGCGCGGCCTCGATGGTGACGGGCTGCAGCTGATAGCTGTCATCGGCAGTCTGCGGCCGCACCACATAGCCGGACGCGGTCTTCTCGGCCACCAGCCCGGTGCCGCGCAGCAGTTGCGACAGCCCCTCTTCCACCGATTGCGCGCCTGTCGAACCCGGGCTCACCAGCCCACGTACCACTTGTGGGGAATACGACAAGGTGATGCCGGCTCGTTCGGCATAGAAGCTCAGCGCCTGGTCCAGCGGCCCACCCTGCACGTCCGCAGTCGCTACACGGGACGCGGGCTCGGCGGCCAGCAGCGCCGGGCTCGTGGCGACGCCATATAGCGCCAGAGCGATACAGATGGCCTTGGATAGCGTGCGCGGTTGCAGGCGCGGCGGCAGAGATCGAGTAGAACGCATGGGGGGATCCATTCAGGGAGTGATCACCCCTAACCGGATGAACAGCCAAAGTCCGACAAATTTTTTACGCGATGGGCACGACGCGCACCCACCAGCGGGTTCGCTCCACCAGCGTCACCGGCAACAGATGGGTGATGTTGCGCAACATCAGCTCGGGTTCAGCGAGGCGGAACACGCCGGACAGGCGCAAATCAGCTACCGCCGGATCGCAGCCCAGCCAGCCATGCCGGTAGCGCCCGGCCTCGGCGAGAAAGTCCGCCAGGCGGATGTCGCTGACCACCAGCAGACCGCGCGCCCAGGCGAACGGGTCGAGCGCTCCTCGTTCCAGCGCCGTCATGCGGCTCGCCGATACCGCCAGCCCTTCGCCTGCCTGTAAACGATGCTGCCCTGCCGCGGCACGAACCCGGACCTCGCCCTGCTCGACCCGTATCTCGCTGCGGTCGTCGTACTCGCGCACCGACATGCGCGCGTGCCGCCCCAGGCATTCGGCAAAATTGCAGCGCAGTTGCCATCGCTCTCCTTCCACCAGCGCCTCGCCACTCCGCAGCAAGAGGTCCTGCCCGCGTACATCGATGGCGCTGCCGGTGTTGAGCAGCACGTCGACATTGCCCGCCAGCTCGAGCCGCCGCGTTTCGCCGGTGGCCGTGGCGAAGTCCGCCCGCCACACAGGCGCCGAAGCTGCCGCCAACAGCGTGGCGCTGCCGGCCGTCAGCCCAAGCAGCTTGAGCATGCGTCGGCGACTCAGGTCGGCCTCGGCGCGCTGCAGTAGCGGGATGGTTTGCGCCGCATCGGTAAGAGGGGTTACCCGAAACAGCCCGGCCATCTGCTGCAGGCGCTGCCAGGCTAGGTCATGCCGTTCGTCCTGCTCCAGCCAGGCCTGCAGTCGCTGCAGCAGCTCGGCACTGGCGGGATCGGCGCACAGGCGCATCTGCCACTCGATGGCTGCACGGACAATGGATTCAGGTGGCTGTCCGGCGCCTTTCACGCCGACGCCTCGAAACACAGGCGATAGCAGTGCAGCAAGGCGCTGGCCACATGCCGCTCGACGGTGCGACTGGAAACGCCCAGTTGCCGCGCCACCTGCGCATGATTGAGGCCGCCGAGCTGGTACAGCAGAAACGCCTCTCGCACGGCGGGCTTCAGGCCATCGAGCAAGCGTGCGATCCGCTCCAGGGACTGCAACGCCTCGTAGCGAACCTCCGGCGAGGGATGGCTCGCCTCGGGCAACTGCGCCAACGACTCGAGATAGGCACGTTCCAGCGCATCTCGTCGCCAGTGATCGATCACCAGCCCACGCGCGATACGCGCCAGCAACGCCTTGGGCGCCCGATCATCGACGGGCTGGCCGCGCACCAGCAGGCGCAGAAAGGTGTCCTGAACCAAATCGGCGGCCTGCTGCGAACAGCCCACAGAACGCCGAAGCCAGTCATGTAGCCAGCCCTGGTGCGTGCCGTACAGCACGTCGAGAGGAATGATCGAATCGATTTCGGATGAAGACATAGCGCGGCGCAAACCAGCAGGCTGAAATGCCATGGAGCAGCATGGCGACCGCGCGAACATTAATGGCGAATCATTCTTATTTCAACCTTTCCCCTACAGACTCGGCGGACGGCATCTCGCGGCGTTACCCGGGTGTGGTTAAAAAACCTGCTCGCATAAATTCATACGCTGAATACCTGGCATCACGACATGTCATTTCTAAAATAATCGAGGCCCTCTTAGGGTGGCGACGGGCTCTTTGATCTGAATCCTGCTTGAGGCGAGCAGTTTCGTTACTGAATGAATGCCGAGAGCAGAGCCAATCACATACCGCCGATTCCCCGGGAGTAACCATGCAAGACGCCGTTATTGTTTCTACCGCTCGCACCCCTATCGCTAAAGCGTACCGTGGTGCCTTCAATGACCTGAAATCTCCAAGCATGAGTGCCATAGCCATACGTGCTGCCGCACAACGCGCTGGCATCGAGGCTGCTGAGATTGAGGATGTCGTCATGGGCACAGCCATGCAGGGCGGCACTGCCTCCACCAACCTCGCTCGCCTATCGCTGCTGGCTGCAGGCCTGCCATTGACCGTAAGCGGCCAAACCGTGGACCGTCAGTGCGCTTCCGGGCTGATGGCCATCGCGACTGCGGCTAAACAGATCATGGTCGACGGTATGCAGGTCACGATCGGAGCCGGCCAGGAGCAGATCAGCCTGGTGCAGAACGCACATATGCAATGGGCTGCGGCCGAGGCAGATCCACAGGTCATCAATCAGGTGCCGCACGCGTATATGCCGATGCTGCAGACCGCCGAATGGGTCGCCAAGCGCTACGGCATCAGCCGAGAGGCCCAGGACGCCTATGCGCTGGAATCACAGCGACGCACTGCTGCGGCACAAGCCTCTGGCGTGTTCGAACACGAAATCGTGCCCGTTACATCACGCAAGAAGCTGGTGGACAAGGACACCGGCGCTGTCACCTTTGAGGACGTAACGCTCAGCCTTGACGAAGGCAATCGCCCGCAAACCTCGTTAGAAGATTTGCGCAAGCTCAAAGCGGTCATCGAAGGTGGGTGCATCACGGCAGGCAATGCCAGTCAGCTGTCTGATGGCGCCAGCGCATGTGTCCTGATGAATGGCCGTCTGGCTGCGCAGCGAAATATTGCGCCACTCGGCCTTTATCGCGGCATGGCTGTCGCGGGGCTGGCGCCCGAAGAAATGGGCATCGGCCCCGTCTATGCGGTGCCTAAGTTGCTCAAGCAGCACGGGCTTAGCGTCGACGATATTGGCTTGTGGGAACTCAATGAGGCGTTCGCTTGCCAGGTGCTGTACAGCGCCGAAAAACTCGGCATTGATCCAGCGAAACTCAACGTCAACGGTGGCGCAATTTCCATCGGCCATCCCTATGGGATGAGCGGCGCACGCATGGTCGGCCACGCCTTGCTGGAAGGCAAACGCCGAGGTGCGAAATATGTCGTGGTGACCATGTGCGTGGGTGGAGGTATGGGCGCAGCAGGCCTGTTCGAAGTGCTGTAACTGTCGAAGACGATACTTCCCAACAGAATCAGGGCGCCCAGCCCTGATTTCTCTTCTCGAAGTATATCGCCCTGCCCCGTTTAAAACCCAGTCGTATGGCTGCACAGCAATCGCCAATTTGCTGCAGGTACCTCTGCCTACGGCCATTCCATAACGCTATGGGCTGCATCGAACTCTTGTATTAGTTGCGAGGAAAGCGAACTGACTAGCATCGGCAACCATTATCCAGCCGATGAGAACAATAAATTGAATCTTGGAAAAATCATCAGCCGTAGTGCACGTTATTGGCCGGAACATGAGGCTCTGGTCGACAGCAAACAGCGCATCACCTTCGCCCAGCTCGAACGTCGCACCAATCGCCTGGCCTCGGGTCTGTTCGATCTTGGCCTGCGGCCCGAGGCTCATGTCGCCATCCTGGCCCTGAACCGGGTCGAACTGGCCGAAGCGGAAGTCGCCTTCTACAAGGCGGCGATGGTCAAGGTACCGATCAACGCCCGCCTGTCCCTGGACGAGATCATCCAGATTCTCAACGACTCGCACAGCCAGGCGGTGATCACCGAAGGTCGCTTCGCCGCGGCCCTGCAGGCACGCCGTGCGGAGACCCCGCGTCTGCGCTGGATCATCTCGCTCGACGACGAGGCTGGCGATATCGCCTATCGCGCGCTACTGGCGGGCGCCAGCGAGGCGCCAGTGCACAGCGACCCGGCCGATGACGCCCTGGCCGTGCTGCACTACACCTCCGGCAGCTCCGGGGTCCTGAAGGCCGCCATGCTCAGCTTCGGCAACCGCAAGGCGCTGATCCGCAAGAGCATCGCCAGCCCTACCCGCCGCGCCGCGCCAGGCGACGTGATGGCCCATGTCGGCCCCATCACCCACGCCAGCGGCATGCAGATCATGCCGCTGCTGGCGGTAGGCGC
Organism: Ectopseudomonas mendocina; assembly: GCF_016008875.1. Classification (GTDB taxonomy): domain Bacteria; phylum Pseudomonadota; class Gammaproteobacteria; order Pseudomonadales; family Pseudomonadaceae; genus Aquipseudomonas. Next base: position 28,382 of record NZ_JADTQG010000022.1, on the reverse strand, counting down.
CTGCAACCTGCTGCTGGAGCGCTACGACGACCGGCTGCTGCTGGAGATCATCGAGCGCGAGCGGGTGACCCGCCTGTTCCTGGTGCCGGCGATGATCAATCGCCTGGTCAACTTCCCCGAGGTGGAGCGTTTCGATCTCTCCAGCCTGCGCCTGGTGATGTACGGCGCCGCGCCCATGGCGCCAGCGCTGGTCAAACGCGCCATCGAAGTGTTCGGTCCCATCCTGGCCCAGGGTTATGGCGCTGGCGAAACCTGCTCGCTGGTAACGGTGCTGACCGAACAGGACCACCTGGCCGAAGACGGCGACTTCAGCCGCCTGGCCTCGTGCGGTCGCTGCTACTTCGAGACCGACCTGCGGGTGGTCAACGACGATTTCGAAGACGTGAAGCCCGGCGAGATCGGCGAGATCGTGGTCAAGGGCCCGGACATCATGCAGGGCTACTGGCAGGCGCCGGAGCTGACCGCAGAAGTGATGCGCGACGGCTACTACCTCACCGGCGACCTGGCCACGGTGGATGAGCGTGGCTACGTGTTCATCGTCGACCGCAAGAAGGAAATGATCATTTCCGGCGGCTTCAACATCTACCCCACCGAGGTAGAACAGGTGCTCTACAGCCTGCCCCAGGTGTTCGAGGCAGCCGTGGTCGGCGTGCCCGACGAGCAATGGGGCGAAGCCGTGCGCGCCGTGGTGGTACTCAAACCGGGCGAGACGCTCAGCGCCGAGGCGATCATCGAGCATTGCGGGCGCAGCCTGGCCAGCTTCAAGAAACCGCGCGCGGTGGACTTCGCCAAGGAGCTGCCAAAGAACCCCAACGGCAAGGTGGTGCGCCGCCTGATTCGCGAAGCCTACTGGCAGAACAGCGACCGCCGCATCTGAGGAACGAACATGACCAAGCCAAGTGAAAAAGCCGCTCGCCTGATCGAGGGCATCAACGCCTTCGCCCGCGACGAACTCACCCCGCTCGCCAGGCGCGAAGGCATCGTCTGGGGCGAGCCGGTGGCCAAGCCGCTGCTGCGCGACATCTGGCGTCGCTCCTGCGAGCTGGGCTTCTACAACGCCATGCTGCCAGAGGCCTTGGGCGGTGCCGGTCTGGGCGTCGCCGACCTGTGCGCACTGAAGGAGGCAGCGGTGCTCACCGGTTCGCCACTGGCACCGCACATTCTCGGCGAGCTGTCCGGTCCGCCACGGGTCGGCCACCTGTTCAAGGTCGCCAACCCGTTCCAGGTGGAAACCTTTCTGCGGCCCATCTGCCGCGCCGATAAAGCGGTGTGCTTCGCTCTCACCGAAGCTGAGGCCGGGTCCGATGCCACCGCCATCGGCACCGAGGCGCGGCTGGAGGGCGACCACTATGTGCTCAACGGTGCCAAGCGCTATATCTCCGGCGCGCCCTATGCCGACCTCGCCGTGCTGCTTGCGGTCACGGAGCCGGGCCGCGGGCCGCAGGGTATCTCGGCGTTCTTCGTCGACCTGCACGCCGAAGGCGTCAGCATCGACAGTGACTACTCGGTGATGTCCGGCGGCGGCGCCCACGGCAACATCCTGCTCAAGGACGTGCGCGTGCCGGTGCAGAGCCGCATCGGCGACGAAGGCGCCGGCTTCAAGCTGGCCATGGGACGTATCACCCTCAATCGCCTGCTGCACTGCCCGACCATGCTCGGCATGGCCGGCCTGGCGCTGAACCTGTCGCTGGACTATGCCCGTACCCGCAAGCAGTTCGGCCAACCCATCGCCATGTTCCAGTCGATCAACCATATGCTCGCCGACATGGCCACCGAGTTGTACGCCGCACGCAGCATGATGTACGCCACGGCAGCGAACAACGACGCCGGCGGCGACATCAAGGTGCAGGCACCGATGTGCAAGCTGTATGCCTCGGAGACTGCCTTCCGCATCGCCGACAAAGCGGTGCAGATCCATGGCGGCGCCGGCCTGATCAAGGGCCATCCGGTCGAATGGATATTCCGTGCGAGCCGTATGATGCGCATCCTCACCGGCACCAGCGAAATCCAGCGCAACACCATCGCCAAGGGCATCCTGATGCCCAACTAGGGCTCAGGACAGGCCCGTCCCCCACGCGGGGCGGGCCTTTTTCATAAGAACAAGATAGAGAATCTCCGCCATGACACTTGAAGCCCCTGCCTTCAATGCACGTAAAGCCTGGATCATCGCCTTCCTGCTGGCCTTCATGATGCTGGTCAACTTCCTCGACAAGGTGGTGATCGGCCTGGTAGCCGTGCCCATGACCCAGGAACTGGGCCTGAGCCCGACCGAGTTCGGCCTGATCGGCGGCGCGCTGCATTGGTTCTTCGCCATTTCGGCCGTGGTCGGCGGTTTCCTCGCCAACCGTCGGCCAACCCGTACCCTGCTGTTGGGCATGGGCCTGTTCTGGTCGCTGATCCAACTGCCCATGCTATTCGCCAGCTCCCTGTGGATGATCGTCGCCTGCCGGGTGCTGCTCGGCATCGGCGAAGGCCCCGCCTCGCCCGTCGCCACCCACGCCCTGTACAAGTGGTTTCCGAATGACCGCCGCAGCCTGCCAGTGGCCCTGCTGCATTCCGGCAGCGCCATGGGTCTGCTGGTGGCCGGCGCGATGATTCCCTGGATCAGCCTGAACTACGGCTGGCGAGTCAACTTCGCGGTACTGGCCGCCATCGGCGCGGTGTGGTGCTTGCTGTGGCTGCGCTTTGGGCGTGAAGGCAGCCTCGACAGCCTGCGCGTCGGTCAACAGGCTGCGGATTCCGATCGCCTGCCCTACCGCCGCCTGCTCAGCGATGGCAGCGTGCTGGGCAACTACATCTGCCACTTCGCCGCCAACTGGTCGCTGGCGTTGACCCTGACCTGGGTGCCCAGTTACCTGGAGATCGGCCTGGGCATCGACCCACTCAAGACCGGGCATATCTTCGTCATGTTCGTGGTGGTCACCACCCCGCTCAGCCTGTTCATGGCCTGGCTGTCGCAGCGCCTGATGCGCAGCGGCTACTCATCGCGAATGGCGCGCGGTGCATTCGTTTCGGTATGCCTGATCGCCAGCGGCCTGCTGTCGGCCTCGCTGATACTGACCGAGCTGTCGGTCGCCACCCGCGTCGCCTGCCTGACACTGAGCGGCGGCCTGGCACTGGTGATGTACTCGGTGGGCCCGGCGATGCTCGGCGAGTTCACGCCCAGCAGCCAACGCGGCGGCATCCTCGCCATCGGTAATGCGGTGGCCTCGCTGGCCGGTCTGTCTGCGCCGGTGATCACCGGCATGCTGGTTCAAGGTGCAGGCGCCGCGCATCCGTTGGGCTATGCCCAGGGCTTTCTGGTATGCGGCGGCGTGCTGGTTGTCGCCGGCCTGATCGGCCTGGTGAGCATGAATCCGCAGCGCTCGCGCGAGCGCCTGGGGGCTCAGGAGGTCATGTCAGCGGCAAGCTCGCGAGCCTGATCTGCCTCTGCATTACGCTCGATCAGGCTGCCGCGCCATCGCCCGTCGCTGACCATCTCCAATAACAGCCCGCGCACCAGATCGCGCATGCAGGACGCAGCGAAGGACAGCGGCCGGTGCGCGGAATGGGCGATGGAGACGGTACGGGTGATACGCGGTTCGACGATCAGCCGCGCTGCAGTAGATTCGAACAGCTCCGCCAGCGGCGGCCAGTTGCAAATGGTCGCCGCCAGGCCATGCCTTACCAGGCTGGCGACGCCGGGAGCAGATTGCTGCTCGAACACCACGTTGAGCGTCACCCCCGCTTCCATTGCCGCCTGCTCGATGCGCCGACGCAGATGCAATGCTTTGGGCGCCATCACCAAACGGGTAGCTGCGGCCTGGGCGAGGCTGATCGGCATACCGCTCTCTGCCGACGAGCCCGGCCCCACCCAGTACAGATCCTCGGTGAAGATCGGCTCGGCCACCACGTGCTCGAGTTCCTCGGCATTGGGCAGCACGCCAAAATCCACCTTGCCCAGTTCGATGGACTGACCGCCCTCACGCGTCAGCCCATCGCAGATGGTCAGGTTGATGGAAGGAAACTTGGCTTCGGCACGACGAATGATTTCCGGCAGCAGCAATGCCGAAACCGTCGCAGGGATGGAGATGGAGACATGTCCGATGGGGTTACCGCGGGTAGAAGCCAGCTCGTCCTTTACCGAATCGAGCTTCTGCACCACCGAGCGCGACACTTCGTACAACCTTCGCCCGGCATCGGTTAGCGCTACGCCGTCGTGCTGACGCTCCAGCAACTGCATCTCCAGTTCGCTTTCCAGCAGGCTGATCTGCCGACTCAGGGCAGGCTGAGCGATGTATGCCCGTCTGGCCGCGGCGGAGAAGCTTCCTGCCTCGGCGATGGCAATCAGATAACGAAGTTGCTTGAGGGTCATGCGGTTCTCTCTGGGCCATACCGAAGCGTTATGGCATCTATCCGAAGACGCTATTTGTGGGGCTTTGCGCGCCTTCCTAGTATCTCCGAAACGCCACCGCGAAGGGAGTCCTGGCAACGCCGGGATACCGGCTGAAAGGACCCGCGAGCTTACGTTGGCAGGTGTCTGGTCGGTCTTTTTCGGCTCGACAGCACAGCGTACAAGCGAGGGATGAAACTCGCTTTCGCGGCTTCGTTGAAACGCACTTTTTTACGTCGTCGGAGTACCCGAGCCAACGACGTTTTTTTATTCCGTAGCACCACGTCAGTGACCTTGCATCGCAAGCCACTCAGCGAACGATACCTGGCGCACTGACGACTCCCCGACTGCCCCATCCACGCCCTGGTTGTCATCAGGCGAGAAGGTCGGCAGCCCTTTCATAACCGGAGATAACAACAATGCATATGCCTTCGGCACGGCCCACTGCGGCCACTCCTATCCACCAGCGACGCGGGAGAGCCTACCTATGAGGCGCGTTAGCAGACGTCGCTGGGCACTGGCCCTCGCCAGTACCGTGGCGTTAGGCGGTCTGGCTGCCTATCGCGTGACGGAACAGGCCAGGGAAACCGCGCAGGCCTATCTGTTCGCCTACCCCCTGGTGATGATGGAGCTGACCAAGCAACACCAGCAGTTGATAGGCACCACCTCGATAAACGGCTTTCGCCATAGCCGACGCTTCCCGGATGCAAGCTTCAACAGCGTTGTGTCGCCGAATGTCGACACGCTGTACAGCATCGTGCACTTCGACCTGCGTCATGAACCGGTAGTCATGAGCATCCCCGACACCACCGGTCACTACTACATGACGCCGATCATGGACGCCTGGACCAATGTGGTCAGCAGCCCCGGCACCCGCACCATCGGTAGCGCCGCGCAGGACTTTCTGGTTGCCGGGCCGACCTGGCAGGGCGAGGTCCCGGCAGGCATGCAACTGATCCGCATCCCGACTCAGTTGGCCTGGATGATTGGCCGCATCAAGAGCCGCGGCCCCGCCGACTACAGCGAGGTCCATGCGCTGCAGAACCGCTTCCGACTCATGCCATTGAGCGTCTGGCAAGGCCGGCAGAGCGATACGACGCCAACCAGAATGGCCGAACTGCCGCCGCTGGAACGCGGCAAGGGGCCAGACAGGCAACTGTCAGGCTGGAGCCGCGAGGCGTTCTTCACTGCATTCTGCACCCTGCTGCGGGATAACCCCGCCCGCGCCGAGGACGCGCCCATGCTCGAGCGTATCCGCGCCGCCGGCCTGCTCGATGATGACTGTGACCTGCAGCAGTCGCCCCTGCAGCGGCTGGGCAGCGCATTGGGCTACCGGCGCATGGTGGCCCTGCTCGATGACCGCCAGAGCCTCATGGGCAAGGGTAAAACCTACAACGGCTGGCGCATCGGCTACGAGCTGGGCGAGTACGGCACTCGGTACCAACAGCGGGCATTGGTGGCAAAAATCGGACTGGGTGCCAATGAGCCGGACGACGCCATCTACCCTAATCTGCATGTCGATGAGCACGGCCAGCCATTGTCCGGCCAGCATCGCTACGTGCTGCACTTCGCCGCCGACCAATTGCCGCCCGCACGCGCCTTCTGGTCACTGACGCTATATGACGAGCGCCAACTGCTTTCGGCCAACCCGATCAACCGCTACTCCCTGGGCGACCGTGATGACCTGCATTACAACGCTGACGGCTCGCTGGACCTGTATATACAAATCGAACAACCGCTCGAAGCCGAGCGACGTCGCAACTGGCTGCCGGCGCCCCAGGGGCCGTTCAACCTGTTCCTGCGCCTGTATTGGCCACGGCCTGAAGTACTGGAAAAACGCTGGTTACCGCCGATGATCAAGACCCAGTCCTGAGACTGGCGCGCGCCCGCGCCAACCGGGCCCTGCATCGCGCAAACGAACAAACGCCCCGCCCGGTCCACACCGGGCGGGGCGTTTCGCGTTGCAGCTCAGGGTGTGACCAGGTTGAACTGCGGATTCGCCTCGTCCAGCCCGCCGAGCAGCTTGAGCAGTTGCACACGCCCGCCGTCGATCTCGATACCGCCGATGGTCGCCTCCTTGAGGAAGCCGGTTTCCTTGAGGGCGATGCGGTCGAGCAGCGCCTTGGTCATGCTCACGCCGATATCGGCCTGGGCGTGGCGCGAATCCTTGCGATGGGTGAGCACGCCGTTGCGCAGGGTCAGCGCGTAGTCCTCGTCCAGGTCGGTGAAGCGCCAGTTGATCAGCAGGTCGCGGTCGGCCTCCTTCATGGCATCGATGCGCACCGCCAGATAGTCGAAGAACATGCTCGGTGTCAGCGCCCGCACCATGTCCGGCGCGCCGTTGCGTGCGCGGGCCTCGGCCACGCCCTGACGCAACTCGTGAGCACCGCTGAGATAGACGTTGCGCCATGTGGCGTTCTCGCTCTGGTAGCCGAGCTGCTCCAGAGTGTCGGCCTGCAGGGCCCGCGCAGCGGCGTTGTCCGGCTCGGCGAAGACCAGATGATTGAGCAACTGCGCCGCCCAGCGATAATCGCCTGCCTCGAAGGCCTGACGCGCCGCCTTCAATACGGCTTCGGCACCGCCCATCACCGCTACGTAGCGGCGTCCGGCATCTACCGGCGGCAGCGGGTCGAGGTTGGCCGGGTTGCCATCGTAGAAGCCCATGTAGCGCTGATATACCGCGCGTACGTTATGACTGAGCGAGCCGTAGTAGTCGCGGCTGTACCATTTGCCAGCCAAGCGCGGCGGCAACGAAGACAGCTGCGCGGAGATCTCGGTGGGAGTCAGCCCCTGGTTGATCAGGCGCAGCGTCTGACTGTCGAGGAAGGCGTACATGTCGCGCTGGTCGGCCAGGTAATCGCGGATCTCGTCACCGCCCCAGGTCGGCCAGTGATGCTGGGCGAACAGTACCTCTGCCTCGTCACCGTAGCGCACCAGCGCCTCGTCCAGGTAGTGCGCCCAGACCTTGGCGTCGCGTACCAGGGCGCCGCGCAGCGTCAGCACGTTGTGCTGGGTGTGAGTGGCATTCTCGGCCATGCACAGGGTCTTGAACTGGGGGAAGTACATGTTCATTTCCGCCGGAGCCTCGGTGCCCGGCGTAAGCTGGAACTCGATCGTCACCCCGTCGATCTCGTGCGTTTCCAGCGGTTCGACGATCAGGTCGGTGGGCGCGATCAGGGTCACCGTAGCGTTGATCGGGGTGCCCTTGCCGAGTCCCGCATCCACCTGGCCGCGTTCGCCCCGGGGCAATACCGCGCCGTACATGTACTGGGCCCGGCGCATCATCGCCGGCCCAGCGAGCACGTTCTCGCTGACCGCATGCTCGTAAAAACCTTCCGGGGCGATCACCTTGACCTTGCCGGCCTGCACGTCGGCCTCGTCGATCACCCCACGTACGCCGCCGAAGTGGTCGACGTGCGAGTGGCTGTAGATCACCGCCAGCACAGGCTTGCGCGGACGGTACTTGTAGTACAGCTCGAGACCGGCGCGGGCGGTCTCGGTGCTGATCAGCGGGTCGATGATGATCAGTCCGCTGTCGCCCTCGATCAGGGTCATGTTCGACAGATCCATGCCACGAATCTGGTAGACGCGCTCACGCACTTCGAACAAACCGGCGATGTTGTTGAGTTGGGCGATGCGCCAGAGGCTCGGGTTGACGCTCGCGGGCGCATCGTTGCCGTCGAGGAAGTTGTACGCCATACGGTTCCATACCGGCTTGCCGTCAGCATTCTCCACCACGCCGGTGAAAGGCTCGATCAGCCCGCGACGGGCGCTTTCGAAATCAGCGCGGTTCTCGAACGGCAAGCGCTGCAACCAGGCCTGGTTGCGCTGCTGGGTGATCTCGGTGGCGGGCTTTGCGGAGGCTGGCTGTTCGGCGTGGGCACCGAGGGCGATTAGCGCCAGCGCCAAAGCACTTAAGCGAAAGAGGGGCATGGTCTTGTCCGTTATTTCTTGAAAAGGGAATGCGAGAGGTCGGCTCCCCGAAGGGAGCCGACCAGGCGAGGCCGCTGAGCCGGTCCGCCAGACTGTCGAGCCGTTACTTGCCCAGGCGCTTCAACTGCGCGGGGGTGAACTCGGACTTCGACAGGATCTCGCCGTAGCGAGCCTTGCTGGTGACTTCGTTGGTCAGATAATTGACCGCGTAGCGCCCGGACATCAGGTCATAGGTCGCTTCGGCCACGGTTAGCGGAAGCTGAATGTCGTGCAGCATGGCAATGTGCGATTCGTAGCTGCGCCACAGCTCGCCGCGGCTGTCATAGATATCCGAGGCGACGATCTGCCAGGTGTCCTCGTCGAGGTAAAAGCGGCGCTTGGCATACACGTGGCGCACGCCTGGCTTGAGCGTAGCCTCGACCACCCAGACGCGGTGTTTTTCGTAACGCGCATGGTCCGGGTTGAGATAACCCGGCTTGAGCAGGTCGGCGTAGGCAGTCTGCTTGCTGGCCATGCGGTAGGCGTTGTAGGGGATGAGCATTTCCCGCTTACCCTGCAACTTCCAGTCGTAGCGGTCAGGAGCACCGTTGTAGCCATCGACGCTGTCGGCCACGACCTGGCCAAAGCTGTAGCGTGCACTGCTGTCGTAGGCGACCGTCGGCGCGCGCCGCACGCGGCGTTGTCCCGGATTGTATTGCCAGGCCGAGCGCACGCCCGCTACCAGGTTGAGCGGCTCGTGCACCAGCGTCACCTCGCCGGCGTAGCGCGAAGGCGCGGTGGTACGCACGCGGTTGAGCAGCAGCAGATTCTCGTTCGGCTCGAGATCGCTGATGTTCTCGCGAAATACCGTCAGGGCATCCGAGCTGACCACGGTGTAGTCGCCCTTCTCCTGCACAGTGGCCGAGGAGAACTGGCGACGGATGGAGCCTCCACGGTAACGCGTGAGGTGGTTCCACATCACTTCCAGGCCTTCGGTGGGTTGCGGGAACGGCACACCGAAGTGGTAACCATCCAGACCGTTGCCGTCGTCGCTCAGGTTTACCTTGGCCAGGTTGGCACGGGTCTCGTCCAGATGCCTCTGCGGCAGCGTGGCGCTGCGGTGAGTCGGGTAGACAGCCATTCGGTAGTCGGCATGGCGGGCCAGCATGGCCTGCTGACCGGGGCTGAGCAGGTCTTTGTACTGCTCGACGTTGGCCTTGCTGACCACGTACAGCGGTTGCTCGGCGGCGAAAGGATCGCTGTAGTCGCCGTTGCCGCTGATCGGCGCGGCCCCCGCTTGCATACCACCCTCCCAGGCCGGGATGCTGCCGTCGGCATTACCGGCACGCTCAGCTCCCACGGGAGTCAGCGGACCATCCAGGCGCGCGGGGTCATTTTCCTTGGCATGGGCCAGCGTGCAGGCCGCCAGCAGGCCGAGGGCGATAGGGACAATCTTGAAGGCAGTCATGGTCAGAAGCTCGCTTTGACAGTGACCGAGGCATAGTCGCGGTCATCGATGAGGGAAAACTCGTTCGAGCCGAAGAAGCTGTTGTAGGCCAGTTCGAGCGAGTACTCGTTGCGGTAGTCGAAGGTCAGGGCCAGACCGAGGGCCTGCTGGCCTTCCTGAAAATTGGGGCCGTAGCCCTCGACGTCATGGCGCCAGTTGATCGATGGAGTCACCACCGTGGCCGGGATCAGGCCCTCGTAGCTAAGCCCCATGCGCAGCCGATAGCCCCAGGAGAAGGCGGTCATTACGCCGTGCGTGTTGCAGTGGGTGGCGGCGGCCAGCTCCGCGTCGGTCAACCCGGCCGGGTTCTGTGCCGACGGTGTCGAGCAGGCGGCGCCATCGGAGGTCGGCGTACGGCCGAACGCGCCCGCGCGGCCGAGGCGTTCGTCCTGCGGATCGAGACCGCCGATCCAGTTACCGCCAAGTTCCGCCGCCCAGGCCAGGCGCTGCGCGCCGAGCACGTTGGAAAAACTGTCGGCGGCGCCCAGGCTGAACTGCCAGACTTCCTTGCGCACGTAGCCGTCCACGCGGCTGCCACGCGCAGCGGCCAGCTCGGCTGGAGTCATGGGCATGATCCAGCTGTTGCGCTGCCCGGCAAGTAGGTTGATCAGATCGGCGGAATTGACGCTCAGCGGCATGTTGGGCCGGTAGGTCAATTCGCCGAACACCGCGGTGCTGCCCAGCACGCCGCTGATGCTGGCGCCGAACAGGCGGATGTCCTCGGGATATACCGTGAAGTAGTCACCGGTATTGAGGTTGGCGCCGGGGTTGCCGCCGGCGTTGGGTGCCTGGCGGGCGATCACCCCGGACAGCAACGGCGTGCGGCTGTGGTAGTTGAGGTAGTACAGCCCCAGGTCGGCATCGTCGAGCGACTCGATCAGGTAGTGCGCCGCCAGACCATACTGGCCGCTATCGCGCGCCCAGTCGGTGGCGGTGCGGCGCAGGTAGCGCTCGGCTGCCGGCATCATCCCGGGCGGTGCGTCGAGGGCGTTCTCGATACCGGAAATATCGGTGGTCGAGATGCCACCGGCGATCAGCTTCTCGTGCTGGCAGCCCTCCTGCAGCGCATCGTTGGTGCTGAAAAAGGTGCCGCAGCCCTCCAGCACCGAGGGACGGAAGTTGTACTGCAGGAAGCCCTCGATACTCAGGCGGTCGGCCAGGTCATAGTTGAAGGACACCATCTCCACCGGCAGCAAGCCTTCCTTCAGCTCGGTGCCGGGGCGGTTGAACGCCGAGACGTCCAGAGGGTTGATGGCGTTGACCCCATTCTGCAGGAACAGCGCCTCGCCCCAGCTGAGCACGTGCTTGCCGACTTTTACACTGAGCGGACGGTCGGCAAGCTCGAAGTCCTTCCACAGGTAAGCGTCGAGTACCTCGAAGCCCTGAAAGCGCGCCAGGCGCTGCCAGCCGGAATCATCGAAACGCCGAAAGTCACCATCGCCGGTGGCCATGGCATGGTCATACCAGTATTTGAAGCGGATGAAGGCTCCCTGGCTGCCGTCATTGAGGTCGAACTCGGTCAGGCCCTTGAACAGCGTGGAGATAGTGTCGCCCTTGTCGAAATTGAGCTTGCCGTCGTCTCCGTTGTAGTTGGTGCCTACGCCCACCTTGCCGATGCTGGCGGCATCGGCCTTGTTGAGCAGGTGCTTGTCGGCATTTTGCAGCGACCAGCTGGTGCCCAGCGACAGGCTACTGTGGGTCGTCAGACTCCAATCCTCGTCGAGCTGCCAGGTGGCGGCCTGCAGCAGCGATGCGTGGCCGGCCAGGGCGATACCTGTGGCCAGGGCGGCAGGGGCGAAGCGATGTCGGGGACACGCGATGAAGTGGTTCATGTAAACCCTCTCGTTGTTTTTGTCGGGTCCGTTCTGCGGGCAATGGCCCGCCGATGCGCAGTGGCCTGCGCGGTTCGTTTGCGGGTGGGTGCGGCGTGTCGGTCAGTGCGGCAAGGCGTCGAGCACCGCGCTGACCATGTTGTTGAAGGTGACAGGCGAGTCGATGGCTCGCGACGCCACCTTGGCGGGTCCGTCCGCGCTGGTTGCACGGCGTGCCTGATCAGGCGTTGCCGACAGCTTGACGATGACCACCTCGCGCCGGGGGTTGAGGTAGATCTTCTGGCCGAAACGCCCGCTGGCCTCCAGCGAGCCGTCGCCATCGTTCTTCTGCAGCCAGTAGTTGCGGTAGGCGTAGCCGGGACGACCAGGCGCCAGATTGCCGCTGGCGAACAGCTCCTGGTCGCCCGCCTGCAGCAGGCTGCGCACACTCTGATTGAAGCTGTCGCCCGGCGCGTTGCGCGCCAGCTCGCGACGCACCAGCTCGGCGAAACGTGCGGTGTCGCGCAGATTGCTACTGATGCCGCCGCTGGCCATCTCCGTACCCAGCTCGTCCACCTGAACGTAGGCATCTTCCTGAGCAAAGCGCGACCAGATTCGCGCCTCCACCAATTGACTCCAGTTTTGTCCCGAGATGCGCCGCAGCGCCCAGGCCAAGGCCTCCGGAGAACCGTTCTGGTAGAAGAACAGAGGCTGTGGCGAGGCCGCTTGCGCCACCTTGGCCACGCGCAGGAAGGAATAGATATCGGCCGGCATCTGCGGCTTGCGCGGGATCAGACCGGTCGCGGCGAACAGCCCGAGGTCCGGCGGCACATGCTCCGGGTAGGTCACCGCCACCTGCATATCGAGGTTCTGCTGCACCGTGGCCTCGCCGAAGGGCGTACCCGCCAGCTCCGGCACGTACTGGGCGAGTTTGGCATTGGGATCGAGCAGGCCTTCGGCGATGAACTGCGCCGCCAGCAAGCCGGTCACCGACTTGGTCATGGAGGCCCAGATATGCGGTTGGCGGGCCTCGAAGCCGTCGTCGTAGCGCTCGAACACGATCGCGCCGCGGTGCAGCACGATCAGACCGTCGGTGACGGTTTCGCGCAGGTAGCCATCGAGTGTGAGCGTCTCGTCGCCGGCCGCGAACTGCAGACCATCGAGCGCCAGGGCGGAACCGGCGGCCAAGGCCAGCGGCGTTTGCGCACGGGGGATGTTGCGTGTCGGCGAAACCTCGCGCGCATGACGCATGGACCAGCGCAGGTAAGGGGGCAGGAAGGCATTGGCTTTGTTCACACGCATCTCCACGGCTGGCGGAAACCCTTGCATCACATCGCCGTCAGCAGGACTCGCCGCCAAAGCTGGAGGCAAGGCACCCAGGAGGGAAAAGGGCAGGCCCTTGAGCAGACCTCGCAGAAGCGAGGCGAACTGGGGCTGGGGTAGAGCTACGCTTGGTCTCATTATTGTTGTCCCAATGACGGAGTGATCCCGAAAGAACTCCCGGACGATGCTATCCAAGCGTTTTCAACAAGAACTAATAGAACTGTGCGATGCAGGGCATGCCTTTTTTGAATAGGTCAGTGAGCCGTGACGACTGCGACCCATACCATCGCCCTTCCAACGAAACTCGCCGGCTTCGACCTATTCCATAGTTTTATGGTGCGCATAGGACTCTTGTATTAGGTGCTCAAAAGATTATCTGACTAGCATCGGCTTCCATGCGATCGACGAAGTGAACGACTGACCATCAGGGCCAAGCTCCCAGACCGTTTAATCGGCACGGACGGGCCAATCTCGTCGGGTATGAAGATCGCAAAGAACATGCTTCTGCGGCCGCCCCCGTTGCCAGGTAACCATCCCACCTTCCGGTGCTCCATGATTCCAGTTTCCTTTCGCAAGCCTCTCGCACAGACACTGCTCGGCGGTGAAGAGCCCGACCCACGCTTCACCCTGGCCAACGAGCGCACCTTCCTGGCCTGGGCGCGTACCGCGCTGGCCTTGCTCGGCGGCGGCATAGCCGTGGAGACCTTCGCCAGCCATGCCTTCGAACCCTGGCTGCGTCTGTGCATCACTCTCAGCCTGCTGTCGCTCAGCTTGCTGCTCAGCGTTGGCGCATGCCTGCGCTGGCTGACCGTGGAGCGCGCCCTGCGTCATCGCCGCGCCCTTCCCCTTCCGGCATTGGTCCCCACCCTGACGATCAGTGGCTGCCTCGTAGCGCTGCTGCTGTTGACCCTTTTCTGGCTGCACGGCCATGGTTGATCCGGGCCTGCAGGCCGAACGCACCGAGTTGGCATGGCGACGAACACAGCTGTCACTGTTGGTGATCGCCTGCCTGATGCTACGTGGGGTACATCCAGCGCCAATGGTGCTGGCACTGGCCATGGCCCTGACCCTCTGGAGTGGCCAACGGCAGCGCTATCTTCAAAGTCTCGCCATGTTGCTCGACGAGCGAGGCAGAGCGAGGTGCGCGATAATCTTGAGCACCGCCCTGGTACTCACTGGTCTCAATCTTTTGACGATCGGGACGGTTCTGGCAGGCATCTGAGAGACGCAGACGTCCCTGAGCCGAGCATCCGCTATAGGAGGCCATACAACTGCAGCCACACGTATGAGACAATCTGCGTGATATCAGGCCTGAACCCCGCCTTTATTGCTCAGCAGCTTGGCCATTTCGTGCAGAGGCTGCTCTCAACGTATGCGCGCTGGATCAACTCCACTTCGGATTGGGGCGAGCTAGACAAGCTCGAAATCGGTATCGGCCCAACCCAGCGTCTCCAAGTTATTGATAGGTAAGCCCTTTGATTTCCACCGCTAACATCACCATGCAGTTTGGCGCCAAGCCGCTGTTCGAGAACGTTTCCGTCAAGTTCAACAACGGCAACCGCTACGGCCTGATCGGCGCCAACGGCTGCGGCAAGTCGACCTTCATGAAGATCCTCGGCGGTGATCTGGAGCCGTCGGCCGGCCAGGTGATGCTCGAGCCGAACGTGCGCCTGGGCAAACTGCGCCAGGATCAGTTCGCCTACGAAGAATTCAACGTGATCGACACCGTGATCATGGGCCATCAGGAGCTGTGGAAGGTCAAGGCCGAGCGCGACCGCATCTACTCGCTGCCGGAAATGAGCGAAGAAGACGGCATGAAGGTCGGCGAGCTCGAAGGCGAGTTCGCCGAGATGGACGGCTACACCGCCGAGTCCCGCGCCGGCGAGCTGCTGCTCGGTCTGGGCATTCCGCTGGAACAGCATTTCGGTCCGATGAGCGAAGTGGCGCCCGGCTGGAAGCTGCGCGTATTGCTGGCCCAGGCGCTGTTCGCCGACCCGGACGTGCTGCTGCTCGACGAGCCGACCAACCACCTGGATATCAACACCATCCGCTGGCTGGAAGCGATCCTCACGGCGCGTAACAGCACCATGATTATCATTTCCCACGATCGTCACTTCCTCAACGCGGTCTGCACCCACATGGCCGACCTCGACTACGGCGAGCTGCGTCTGTTCCCAGGCAACTACGACGAGTACATGACCGCGTCGACCCAGGCCCGCGAGCAACTGCTGGCCGACAACGCCAAGAAGAAGGCGCAGATCGCCGAGCTGCAGACATTCGTCAGCCGCTTCTCGGCCAACGCCTCCAAGGCCAAGCAGGCCACCAGCCGTGCCAAGCAGATCGACAAGATCCAGCTCGCCGAGGTCAAGCCGTCGAGCCGCGTCAGCCCGTTCATCCGCTTCGACCAGAACAAGAAGCTGCATCGCCAGGCGGTGACCATCGAGAAGCTGTCCAAGGCCTTCGATAACAAGGTGCTGTTCAAGAACTTCGGTTTCCAGGTCGAAGCCGGCGAGCGCGTGGCCATCATCGGCCCCAACGGCATCGGCAAGACCACCCTGCTGCGCACCCTGGTCGGCGAAATGCAGCCGGACGCCGGCAGCGTGAAGTGGACCGACAGCGCCGAGGTGGGTTACTACGCCCAGGATCACGCCCACGATTTCGAGGCCGACGAAACCCTGTTCGAGTGGATGGGCCAGTGGACCAGCGGCGAGCAGAACATCCGCGCCGCCCTGGGCCGCATGCTGTTCTCCTCCGACGAGATCCAGAAGTCGGTCAAGGTGCTCTCCGGTGGTGAACAGGGCCGCATGCTGTTCGGCAAGCTGGCCTGCCAGAAGCCCAACGTGCTGGTGATGGACGAACCGACCAACCACCTGGACATGGAGTCGATCGAGGCGCTCAACCTGGCGCTGGAGAACTACCCGGGCACGCTGATCTTCGTCAGCCACGACCGCGAGTTCGTCAGCTCCCTGGCCACGCGCATCATCGAGCTGTCGGACAACGGCGTGACCGACTTCAGCGGCACCTACGATGATTATCTGCGCAGCCAAGGCATCATCGTCTGAGGTCTGCTGAAAAATGACAAAGCCCGCTTTCGCGGGCTTTGTTGTTTCAGCGTTCCGCTCAGGCAGTGGCGAACAGGTCGGAGATGCGCTGCGCTGCGCCCTGCATGGCTTCGGCGCGCGGCTGTTCGCCATAGGCCAGGCCTTCGGCGCGGACGATCTCGATGTCGTCGATGCCCAGGAAGTTCAGTACGCGAACCAGATAGTCCTCATGGGCCTGACCGGAAGGCTGGCCGGCATGAATGCCACCAGCGCTGGATGCGATCACTACGGTCTTGCCACCCGCCAGCCCTACCGGACCATTTTCGCTGTAGCTGAAAGTCTTGCCGGCCACCGCAATACGGTCAATCCAGACCTTGAGCTGGCTGGGAATGGCGAAGTTGTACATCGGCGCACCGATCACGATGGCATCGGCAGCCAAGAACTCTTCCAGGGTGCGCTCGGCCAATTCGGTTTCATGCCTCTGCGCGGCGTCACGCAGTTCGGCCGGTGTACCGGCGGCGATCAGACTGGCGGCGGAAAGGTGGCTCAGCGCATCGCTGGCCAGGTCGCGGTAGGTCACCTGAGCATCGGGAGCGGCAGCGCGCCAGGCCTCGACCACGGCGCGGCTGAGCTGACGGGAAGCGGATGCATCGCCAAGGATGCTGGAATCAAGGTGCAGTAGTTTCATGGCTTATCTCCGGAGTGTGGCGGCACAATGGAGTGATACTACCCACGAGCCCAATAAGCGATAAGATGGCGAAATTGCGATGCTTCGTCCCACTCATAGGACAGTTAAATGCAAGACCTCAACGACCTGTTCTACTTCGCCAAGGTGGTGGAAGCCGGTGGTTTTGCCGCAGCCGGGCGGCTGCTGGACATACCCAAGTCACGCCTGTCACGGCGCATCGCCGAACTGGAAGAACGCCTGGGCGCACGTCTGTTGCAGCGCTCTACGCGCAAATTGGCGCTGACCGATATCGGCGAGCGCTACTTGCGCCATTGTCAGGCGATGTTGCTGGAAGCGGAACAGGCCGAGGAAACTGTCACAAACCTGACCAGCGAGCCGCGTGGCCGAATCCGTTTCTCAACACCCCCTGGCGTGGCAATACTGCCGGACCTGATCAATGAGTTTCTGAGCCGCTATCCCAGGGTCCAGCTGGAGGTGCTGCAGACCAGCCGGCGCATCGATCTGCTCAACGAAGCAGTGGACGTCGCCTTGCGCGTGCGTAACGTCGATGATGAGGAACCGGGGCTGATCACCCGCCGCCTGCTGCCTGCACGTGCCCATATCGTGGCACGCCCGGATCTGGTCGCCGGGCTGCGCCTGGAACAACCGGAAGATCTGCAGCAGTTACCGGCCCTGGGTGCGATTGGCGCAGATCGACGCATCCATCTGCGCTTCTGCCATGCCGCGTCTCAGGAGTTTCGGGAAATTGCCCTGGAGGCGCGCCTGGCGGTCGATGACTTCCCAATGCGCAAGGCTGCGGCGCTGGCCGGCGTTGGCATCACCCTTCTGCCGACCACGCATTGCCACGAGGAGTTGGCCGATGGCCGTCTAGTTGCCCTGCTGCCGCAGTGGACAGTGCCGCAGGGCCATATTCAGTTGGCCTATACCCACCGCCGCGGCATGTCGCCGGCGGTCCGCGCCTGGATCGAGCAGCTCAGCGACGGGTTCAGCCGCTGGAGGTTCCCGCTCTGACTTAGATGCGGAACTGACGCACCAGTGTCCCGAGGCGGTCGCCCAGGCCAGCCAGACTGCGTGCCGTCTGCGCACCACGCTCGGTTTCATCGGCGACGCTGTCCACGGCCACCGCGATCTGATGCACGCTGCGGTTGATCTCCTCGGCCACCGCCGTCTGCTCCTCGGCGGCACTGGCAATCTGTGCGTTCATGGCGTTGATGGTGGCGATCAGCTGAGCAATGGCGTCGAGCGACTCGCCGGCCTTGTTGGCCTGTTCGCTGGTCAGCTCGCCGGCATCGCTGGAACGGCGCATCGAGGTCACCGACTCAAGCGTGCCCTGCTGCAGGCGGTCGATCATGCCCTGAATTTCCTGGGTGCTCTGCTGGGTACGGCTAGCCAGCGCCCGCACCTCATCGGCGACCACGGCGAAACCACGCCCGGCCTCGCCGGCACGCGCCGCTTCGATAGCGGCGTTGAGCGCCAGCAGGTTGGTCTGCTCGGCGATGGAACGGATCACGTCGAGCACGCTGACGATCGATTGCACATCCTGCTGCAGGCTGTCGAGCGACACGCCACTGCTGCGGATGTCCTCGACCAGTGAGTGAATGCGCTGAATGCTGCCATCGACCACGCTTTTGGCCGCCTGACCTTCGCGGTCAGTCTGCTGCGCAGCCTCGGCGGCGTTCTGCGCGCTCTTGGCCACTTCGTGAGCGGCGGCCGACATCTCGTTGATCGCCGTAGCCACCTGATCGGTTTCGTGGCGCTGCTGCCCCATCGCCTGCTCCGAACGCTGCGCCTGCTCCGCCACCTGACTCACCAGGCCGGTAAGTTGCCCGGTCATCTCCACGATCTGCCGCACCAGGTCATGGATCTTCTCGACAAAGCGATTGAAGGAGCCGGCCAACTCGCCCAGTTCGTCCTGATTGGTGACCGGCAAGCGCCGGGTCAGGTCACCCTCGCCTGCGGCAATATCGTCGAGATTGGCCTTGATCTGCTGCAGCGGCCGCAGGAACGCATTGCCCAGCCATACGCCAATCACACCGAACACCACCAGCAGAATCGCCGCCACCACCACGATGCTGGTGATGATGGTGCCGATGCGCTCATCGATATCGTCTTCGACCTCCCTGATCCCAGCTTCGACGCCGTCGAGGTTGAGCGCCGTACCGACGGCCATGTCCCATTTTGGCAGGTAGTAGCTGTAGGCGAGCTTAGGCACCATCACCGACTCGTTGCCCGGCAGCGGCGAGGAATAGTTGACGAAGAAGCTGTTGTTCTTCGCCACGTTGACCAGTTCACGGTTGATATACACCCCGTTCGGGTCGCGGCGGTCGGCCAGGCTCTTGCCGACGTCCACGGGGCTGTCGCCGCGGAACAGGCGCACCACGTTGGAATCGTGGCCGAAGAAATAGCCATCGGCGCCATATTTGATCTTGGAGAGGATGGCGATGGCCTGTTCGCGACTGGCCATGTCGCCTTGTGCTGCCCCATCGTAAAGCCCCTTCACCGAGCCAAGGGCGATCTGCATGTAGTGCTCGAGCTCGCTGCGCTTTTCCTGCAGCAGGCGCTCGCGCGTCTCTGCCACCTCGTCGGCCGCCAGGCTCTGCAATACCTTGGCCGCCGTGCCACTGAGCACCAGCGCAAAGAGGATGACGGGAACCAGCGCAAGCAGTATCACCTTGGTTTTCAGTGTGAGGCGCATTCTTGTTGTCCTTTTATGCGGAACAAAAAACGGGGCTACCGGTATATCGGCAGCCCCGTGGAAGAATTAAGCGACCCAAGGCGCCGAGAACTTAATCCGGCGCATTCACGCCTTTACAGGAGCATAGCGGCCGCCCAGCCGAACGCCAGCAGCGGCAGGTTGTAGTGCAGGAAGGTGGGCACCACGCTATCCCAGATGTGGTTGTGCTGGCCATCGGCGTTGAGCCCCGAGGTTGGCCCGAGGGTGGAGTCCGATGCCGGTGAGCCGGCATCGCCCAGCGCGCCGGCAGTCCCGACGATGGAGACGATGGCCAGCGGGCTGAAACCCAGCTGCACACCAAGCGGCACGAAGATCGCCGCAATGATCGGGATGGTGGAAAAGGAAGAGCCGATGCCCATGGTCACCAGCAACCCGACCAGCAGCATCAGCAGCGCGCCGACCGCCTTGTCGTGGCCGATCAAGGCTGCCGAGCTGTCGACCAGTGTCTGCACCTCGCCGGTGGTCTTCATCACCTCGGCGAAGCCGGCCGCGGCGATCATGATGAAGCCGATCATGGCCATCATCTTCATGCCTTCGGTGAACAGGCCATCCGCCTCTTTCCAGCGCACCACGCCGGATACCGAGAAGATCACGAAGCCGACCAGCGCGCCGATGATCATCGAGTCCAGCCACAGCTGCACGACGAAAGCCGCGGCGATGGCCAGCCCCGCAACCAGCAGGCTCAGCGGATTGTACTGGGCATCCACGCGCTCGCTCTGTGCAACCTTTTCCAGGTCATACACGCGCTTGCCGCGATAACTGAACAGCACCGCCACGAGCAGGCCGAAGAGCATGCCCAGCGCCGGAATGGCCATGGCCTGAGTGATGCTGATACCGGTGACATCGACACCTGACTTGGCCACGTTGGCCAATAGGATCTCGTTGAGGAAGATGCCGCCAAAGCCAACCGGCAGAAACATGTACGGCGTGATCAGGCCGAAGGTCAGCACACAGGCGATCAGACGACGGTCGAGCTGCAACTTGCTCAACACGTAGAGCAGCGGCGGTACCAGCAACGGAATGAAGGCGATGTGGATCGGCAGCAGGTTCTGCGAGGAGATCGCGACCGCCAGCAGCAACGCGATCAGCAGCCATTTCAACGCCCCGCCCCTACCGTCCTGCTGCTTGTCGACCAGCGCCAGCGCGCGATCCGCTAGCGCATGCGCCAGGCCGGATTTGGCGATGGCAACAGCGAAAGCACCGAGCAGTGCGTAGGACAGTGCAACCGTAGCCCCGCCACCCAGCCCCTGATTGAACGCCTTCAGCGTGCCTTCGATACCCAGCCCGCCCAGCAGGCCGCCGGCCAGTGCGCCGATGATCAGTGCCACGACCACGTGTACGCGACAGAGACTGAGGACCAGCATGACGCCGACCGCGGCGATTACAGCGTTCATAGAGCATTCCACCTGCATAACGCAAAAAGCCGCGTACTGTGCCGCATGCGGACTATCCTGTCAAAATCGACGATCGTTCAGAATTCAAAGCGAAGCGTGCACAATCCCGAGCGCACACTAATCGATCAAGAATGCCCGACGCATACCGATAACCGTACTGGTCCATGTAGAAAGGAACGCACCATGCTGTTCAGTCGTCTTTCGATCCAATGGAAGATCACCCTGCTCGCCGGCCTCTGTCTTCTCGCCATCGTCACCCTGTTGGTGGGCGCCTCGCAGTATCAGTCCAGCCGCAGCGCTAGCCTGGTGCGCGACGCCAGCTCCAGCATGCTCGAGGAAAGCGCCAAGCTGCGCCTGAAGGCGCGCAGCGAATTACAGGCCATCCGCATTCAGCGCTACTTCATGGACGCCTATCAGTACGGCAAGGGATTTTCCCGGCAGATTCTGTTCCTGCGCGAACAGGCTGAGAAACGCTTCCTTGACGCGTTCGACCTGCGCGAGGACCTGACTCGTCAGGTACGCAGCAGCCTGGAAGCCAACCCTGCCCTGCTTGGCCTGTACTTGGTGTTCGAGCCCAACGCTCTGGATGGCAAGGATGAGCTGTTCGCCGACCAAGCCGATCTCGGCAGCAATGAACGCGGACGCTTCGCCCTGTACTGGGCGCAGCCCACCGTCGGCCAGCTGGAAGCCGAGGCGATGAACGAAGAATTGCTCGGCGACACCACGCCCGGTGACAACGGCATTGCCTACAACGCCTGGTATACCTGCCCGCGCGAAACGCGCCAGCCCTGCGTACTGGAACCATATTATGACGAGGTCGACGGACAAAGGACGTTGATGACCAGCATCGCTTTCCCGCTGGAGCTCGAAGGCAAGATCATCGGCGTGATGGGCGTGGATATCAGCCTGGCCAGCCTGCAGCAAATCAGTCAGGAGGCCAACAGTGACCTGTATAGCGGGCAAGGCCACGTCAGCATCTTCAGCCCCGGCGCGCTGCTTGCCGGGCACAGCCGTGACGCGGGCCTGCTCAGTCAGCCCGTTGATCGCGCGTTCCCGGATCAGGCCAACGAACTGCGCGGCCTGATTCAAAGCGGCAGCGCTGCCGAATTGAAGCATGGCGATATGCTCCGCGAACTGAGCCCTTTCAAGCCGATTCCCGAGTCCAAACCCTGGACAGTTCTGCTTGAAGTTCCTCAGAGCGTCCTGCTCGAGCGCGCGACCAAACTGGGCGCTCAACTGGATGCGAACCGCGCCAGCGACAGCCTCGCAGCGCTGCTGATAGGCCTTGTCGCCGGGCTGGCCGGGCTCGTCCTGATGTGGCTGACCGCACGCGGCGTGACACGGCCGATTCTCGGCGTAGCCGCCATGCTCAAGGACATCGCCAGCGGCGAAGGCGACCTGACCCGCCGCCTGCAGTACGCCAGGCAGGATGAACTGGGCGAACTGGCCGGCTGGTTCAACCGCTTCCTCGACAAACTGCAGCCGATCATCGCCGACGTGAAGCGCAGCGTGATCGATGCCCGTGGTACCGCCGACAAGTCCGCGGCTATCGCCAGCCAGACCAGCGCCGGCATGCAGCAGCAGTACCGTGAAGTCGACCAGGTGGCGACCGCCTTCCAGGAGATGAGCGCCACTGCGCAGGATGTCGCGCACAACGCCGCACAAGCTGCAGAAGCGGCGCGCAACGCCGACCAGGCCAGCCGCGAAGGCCAACAGGTGATCGACCGCACCACCAGCACCATCGACCTGCTGGCCAATGAAATGAACGTGGCCATGCAGGAAGTCGAAGGCCTGGCCAGCAGCAGCGAGCAGATCGGCTCGGTGCTCGAAGTGATTCGCTCGATTGCCGAGCAGACCAACCTTCTCGCTCTCAACGCCGCCATCGAGGCCGCACGCGCCGGTGAAGCCGGCCGTGGTTTTGCCGTGGTCGCCGACGAAGTGCGCAACCTGGCCAAACGCACCCAGGATTCGGTCGGGGAAATTCGCCAGGTGATCGAAGGCCTGCAGAGCGGCACCCGCGAGGTTGTCAGCACCATGCACAGCAGTCATCGCCAGGCCCAGGGCAGCGTCGAGCAGGTGCAGCAGGCCGTAGCCGCGCTGCAGCGCATCAGCCAGGCGGTCAGCACCATTACCGACATGAATCTGCAGATCGCCAGCGCCGCTGAGGAACAGAGCTCGGTGGCCGAGGAGATCAACCGCAACGTTGCATCGATCCGCGACGTCACCGAAGCCATCACCGCACAAGCAGATGAATCGGCACAGGTGAGCCAGAACCTTAACCGGCTGGCCAATCACCAGCAGAGCCTGATGGACCAGTTCCGTGTTTGACGCCAAATCATCCCTGATCTGGCAGCGCGTCCCTTGCCGCGCAGGCAGGCAATCGCCTAGCCTGCGTTCTTTTTTGGGGAAGCAGCATGCTCAATATCGCCTTGGTCGCCGGCTCTAGCCGTAACAACAGCCAATCGGGAAAGGTCGCTCGCGTACTACGTCAGCGCATGATCGAGATGGGCCAAACTACTCAGGACACCAGCACCATCATCGATCTGGGCCTAGCCCCACTGCCGCTCTGGCCGGCGGAAGATGCCGGCCCCTGGGCCATGTATCAGCAGCAACTGGCTGCCGCCGATGCGGTAGTGATCATCGCGCCGGAGTGGAACGGCATGGCCTGTCCGGCGATCAAGAACTTCTTCATCTACGCCAGCAAGGCCGAGCTTGCGCATAAACCCGGCCTGCTGGTTGGCGTTTCCTCCGGCATTGGCGGCGCCTATCCCATCGGTGAACTGCGCGCCTCCAGCTACAAGAACTGCCGCCTGTGCTATCTGCCGGAGCACCTGATCGTGCGCCAGGTCGAGAAGGTTCTGAACGGTCCGCAACCGGTTGATGACGCCGATGAGCGAATCCGCGCGCGCATCGACTATGCGCTCGACGTACTGGTGCGTTACGGCCATGCCTTGCAGCCGGTGCGCGCAGCGATCAGCTTCGACAATCCGGCCTTCACCAACGGCATGTAAGGGATCGTCTTGCACGTCCCGTAGGGTGGGTTAGCGGCGCTGAACACTGCGTTTGCAGACGCCAGCGAACTTATCGCGCCGCGTAACCCACCAGCGATGACTCGCCCGGCGCAAGGCCATGAACTCGGCCTCAGCTCAACGCCGGGGCAAGCTGACCATCACCCGCAGCCCACCCAAGGGGCTGTTCTGCAACTCGACACGGCCGTTCCAGGCCTCGATGATATCGCGCACGATACCCAGCCCCAGGCCATGCCCCGCCACCTGTTCGTCCAGGCGAGTGCCGCGGCCAAGCACGGCCTCGCGGCGTTCGGCATCGATGCCGGGGCCGTCGTCATCGACATATAGTCGATAGCCCTCGGCGCTCTCCTCCACCGTCAGTTGCACGCGCTGATCGGCCCATTTGCAGGCGTTGTCCAGCAGGTTGCCGAGCAGCTCCAGCAAGTCCTCACGGTCACGCGGCAGAACCAACCCCGCCGGCGCCTGCCAATCCAGACTCAGGCCACGGTCATGAATCATCGACAAGGTAGCGAATAGTCCCGGCAACTCCTGCGCGCAATCGAAACGCGCCCCCGGCAGCACCTCGCCGGCCAGACGCGCACGCCCAAGCTCGCGGCTCAGACGTTGCTCGATCTGCTCCAGTTGCTCGCGCATGCTCGCACGCAACGCCGGATGGGCGGCCATCTCCTCGCGGCCGGCCAGGCTGATCAGCACCGCCAACGGGGTTTTCAGCGCATGGCCGAGGTTGCCCAGTGCATTACGCGAGCGCTTGAGCGTGTCTTCGGTATGCGCCAACAGGTGGTTAATCTGCGCTACCAGCGATTCCAGCTCCTCGGGCACTTCGGCATCCAGCTCGGTACGCCTGCCCTGCTGCAATTGCACGATCTGCTGACGCACTTGCTCCAGCGGGCGCAACGCCCGGTGCACGGTATAACGCTGCGCCACCAGGATCAGCAGCAATGCGGCACCTCCCAGTCCAAGACCAACCCACTGCATACGGCGAAAGCTCTGCAGAATCGGTTGGTAGTCCTGTGCCACGCTGATCGACAGATTTTCGCCATAGCGGCGGTAATCGGCGCGGTAGATCAACAGCAGTTGACCTTGCGGCCCGTCGCCCAGCTCGGCCTGCATGCCGGCGCCATTGGGTTTGAGCAACTCACGATCCCACAGCGAGCGCGACCGCCAGCTGCGGTCGGAAAAATCGATACGAAAGTAATGCCCGGAGAATTGCCGCTGGAACGAGGGATCGAGGCGTCGCTCATCCAGTTGCAGACCTGAAGGCCCGCGCACCAGCGCTGCCAGCAGTCCCTGTGCTTCATCGCGCAGATCTTCTTCCAGATAGGCACGCAGGCCGCGGTCGAACACCCAGAGGCTAGCCTGCGCCAGAACCAATCCAACCAGCAACAGCGTCGCCGCCAGGCCAATGCCGAGCCGACGCTGAATGGACTTCAACCCTGTTCTCCAGTAAAGCGATAGCCCTGCCCGCGCCGCGTCTCGATCACATTGCGTCCGAGTTTGCCGCGCAGGCGATTGACGTGCACTTCGATGACATTGGAGTCTCGCTCGGTCTCGCCGTCATACAGGTGGTCGGCAAGATGACTTTTGGAGAGGATTTGGCCGGGATGCAGCATGAAATAGCGCAGGAGACGAAACTCGGCAGCGGTCAGGTCGACGGCCTCGCCACCCGAAGTCACGCACTGGCGGCTCTCGTCCAGTTGCAGACCGGCAGCTTCCAGTTGCGGCTGGTTGGCCAAGCCATGAGCGCGGCGCAACAGCGCCTGAATGCGCAGAGCCAGCTCCTCGGGATGAAAGGGTTTGGTCAGGTAGTCGTCGGCACCGGCCTTCAGCCCCTCGATGCGCTCGGCCCAGGAGCCGCGCGCGGTGAGCACCAGCACCGGTGTCGCCAGGCCGCCGGCGCGCCACTCCTGCAGCACCTCCAGTCCCGGCTTGCCCGGTAGACCGAGGTCGAGAATGATCAGGTCATAAGGCTCGCTCGCGCCCTGATAGGCTGCGTCACGCCCATCGGCCAGCCAATCCACGGCGTAACCCTGGCGAGTCAGGCTGGCGGTCAGTTCGTCGGCCAGGGGTACATGATCTTCCACCAGCAACAGGCGCATCAGTCGTCTTCCTCATCCTTCAGAATATTGCCGTTGCGGGCATCCAGTTCCAGCTCGCGCACCACGCCCGAGGTGGTCAGAATCTCGACTTCATAGACCAGCACGCCGTCTTCCTCCTCCAGCTCCGCCTCGAGCAGCGTGGAGCCGGGATATGCCTTGCCGATGTGCTGCATTAATTGCTCGAACGGCATGATGATGCCCTCACGGCGCAAGCGCAGGGCCTCATCCTGGTCGAGGTCACGCGCAATGCCTGGGACGCTGGCAAAACCACAGGCCAGCACCAGTAACAGCGCGGTGGTACGTTGAAACTTCATCAATCGTCCTGGTGGTTCTTGAGAATTTCCCCGGTGCTGGCGTCCAGCTCCAGGTCCCATTTCACGCCTTGAGCGTCGCGCAGTTCCATTTGATAGACATAGCGGCCATATTCATCTTCCAGCTCGGTTTCCTCGATGCGCGCGCCTGGGTGCTGAGCGACGGCGGCTTCATTGAGCTGTTCGAAGGACTTGATGGTACCGGCATCGCGCAGACGCATAGCTTCGTCCGGGCCGAGATCACGCGCCTGGGCAATGGTAGCGGCGCTGACAAGGGTGGCAAGTGCCGCAAGGCTGAGCAATCGTTTCATGGGGTTCTCCAGCAGTGAATCAGTGACTCCCACTCTAGGCCCAGGCACTTAATTCAAGCTGAATTCACTTGCGTCATTCACGCGTGAAGTGGCTTGGCCTGCTCAATCAGCGCTCTATAATCGCCTGTTCGAAAGGAGGCATCGATGAGCGCGATCCATATCAAATCCCCTGCCCTGACACTCAAGGCCGGCCCCAGAGCCATGGCAAGAATTCGCCAGGATGGCCTGAGCCCGGCAGACGTTGGCATCCTGCCTGGCGCGGCAGGCGGCCCCAAGGGAATCGGTATTCAGGGACTGGATCTCGCACTGTTCGCTGACTGGCTGCCCCGGGCGCCACGCGAGCGCGCCCTGATCGGTGCCTCGATTGGTTCCTGGCGCTTCGCCAGCGCCTGTCTGCCCGATCCGGCCGCGGGCATTCGACGGCTCGGCGAGCTATATACCTCTCAGCGCTTCGCCAAAGGCGTGAGCATGGCAGACGTATCGGGCAGTTGTCGGCAGATGCTCAACGAGCTGCTCGCAGGCCAAGACGCAGCCATCATCGCCAACCCGCACTATCGCCTGCATATCGTGGTGGTGAAGAGCCACGGCCTGCTGCAGCACGATCATCGCGGCAAACTGAGCCTCGGCCTGTCATCGGTGATAGGCAACAACTTGCTGGCCCGCCAACGCCTGGGTCGACATTTCGATCGGGTGATCCTGCATGATGCGCGGCAGGCGCCACCCTTGGCGCAACTCAACGACTTCCGTTCGCACTTCCACGCGTTGACCGCGGAGAACCTGCGTCACGCCCTGCTGGCATCAGGCTCTATTCCCATGGTGATGGAAGCGATTCGCGAAATACCGGGGCTGGAGCCAGGCGCCTATCGCGATGGCGGCCTACTCGACTACCACCTCGACCTGCCCTACGACGGCAACGATATAGTCCTCTACCCGCACTTCACTGATCGCGTGATACCGGGCTGGTTCGACAAGAGCATGCCCTGGCGCCGTGGCGACCGTACGCGCCTGCAGAATGCACTGCTGGTTGCTCCTTCACGGGAGTACCTGGCGCGCCTGCCACATGGAAAAC
This sequence comes from Ectopseudomonas mendocina, assembly GCF_016008875.1. Taxonomy (GTDB): domain Bacteria; phylum Pseudomonadota; class Gammaproteobacteria; order Pseudomonadales; family Pseudomonadaceae; genus Aquipseudomonas. The sequence continues at coordinate 784 of NZ_JADTQG010000022.1, read as the reverse complement.
TGCCGGATCGTACCGACTTCAAGCGCTACCTGGGCAATGACGATGGACGCGAGCGTTACTGGCGCCAGGCTATGGCCGAGAGCGCACGGCTCGGTGACGAATTTCTCGAACTGGTCGAAAACGGCCGCCTGGCAGAGCGTCTGCAACCGCTTTGATGAACGCACTCAACCTGTAGAGCGGATATGACAAGGCGGCTATCGGGACCAGACCTGATAAACTGCGCCGCTCACGCCAATCAGGCGCAATCCTCTACACGAGCGCTGTTCAGTGGAATTGTTCAAAGAGTTCATCTTCGAGGCGGCCCACCGCCTGCCACACGTACCGCAAGGCCATAAATGCGGCCGCCTGCATGGCCACTCCTTCCGAGTCGCCATCTATATCGAAGGTGAAGTCGACCCTTATACCGGCTGGATTCGCGACTTCTCCGAGATCAAGGCGATCTTCAAGCCGATCTATGAGCAGCTCGACCACAACTACCTGAACGACATCCCCGGCCTGGAAAACCCCACCAGCGAAGTGCTGGCCAAGTGGATCTGGCAGCAGGTCAAACCATTGCTGCCGGAGCTGTCACGCGTGCGCATCCACGAAACCTGCACCAGCGGCTGCGAATACCGCGGTGACTGATCAACCAACAGAAATACCAAGGCCACCTTCGAGGTGGCCTTTTTATTAGTCCAACCTGAACCTGTAGGAGCAAGCTCTGCTCGCGAAGCCTGTCAGCTCAATCCAAGGTGCGAAGCCACGTACCGCTGTGACCGCATCCCGTGCAGTGCCCGCAGTGTTG
>NZ_JADTQG010000021.1 GCF_016008875.1 Ectopseudomonas mendocina | reverse complement strand
ACCACCCCCCCCTTGCGCCGACAAGCCCGCTCCCACAAGCACACACCCGATCAGAATCGATAAAAATCTGCAATTTTATCGAGAACCGACCAATCGCATCTTCTAATACCGATATTTATCGGATATAAATCGAAAAAAGGCCCTGATGATTTGACCCGCGGGCCACCACAGGTCAGTACCGGGTTCGGCTGACCGCACTCCTGCTACGAGGTGCCTTATGTCCCGTATCGTTACCGTTGCCGCGACTCAGATGGCCTGCTCCTGGGATACCGCCGCGAACATGGCCAACGCCGAACAGCTGGTGCGCCAGGTAGCCGCGCAGGGCGCGCAGATCATCCTGATCCAGGAGCTGTTCGAGACCCCCTATTTCTGCCAGAAGCCCAACGCCGATTACACCCAGCTGGCCACCACGGTCGAGGAAAACCCGGCCATCGCGCATTTTCGCAAAGTCGCTGCAGAGCTGAAGGTAGTGCTGCCGATCAGCTTCTTCGAGCGTGCCGGCCGTGCCCGATTCAACAGCATCGCCATCATCGATGCCGACGGCAGCAATCTGGGGATTTATCGAAAAAGCCACATCCCCGACGGCCCTGGTTATCACGAGAAGTACTATTTCAACCCCGGCGATACCGGCTTCAAGGTCTGGGACACCGCCTATGCGCGCATCGGCGTGGGCATCTGCTGGGATCAATGGTTCCCGGAGTGCGCGCGCAGCATGGCGCTGACGGGTGCGGAAATTCTCTTCTACCCCACCGCCATCGGCAGTGAGCCTCACGACGCCAGCATCAGCTCGCGCGAACACTGGCAGCGCGTGCAGCAGGGCCATGCTGGGGCCAACCTGATGCCGCTGGTGGCCAGCAACCGCATCGGCCACGAGGAACAGGACGGCTACGCCATCACCTTCTATGGCAGCTCGTTTATCGCTGACCAATATGGCGCCAAGGTCAAGGAGCTGAACCAGACCGAAGAGGGCATCCTGGTGCACGCCTTCGACCTGGACGCGCTGGAAAAGGTGCGTACCGCCTGGGGTGTGTTCCGCGACCGCCGGCCGAACCTATACTGGCCACTTTCCACGCTCGATGGCGAAACCCCATCCGAATGAACGTAGCCCGGATGCAATCCGGGGCTTTTTCTCACGACTCCCCGGATTGCATCCGGGCTACAGGTGAAACATGACCACCCTCAACACCACACCACGCGCCGATGGTTTCCATATGCCCGCCGAGTGGGCACCGCACAGTCAGACCTGGATGGTCTGGCCCGAGCGCCCGGACAACTGGCGTAACGGCGGCAAGCCGGCGCAGGCCGCCTTCACCGCCGTGGCCAAGGCCATCGCCCAGTTCGAGCCGGTGACCGTCTGCGTCTCCGCCGCGCAATACGAAAACGCCCGCGCGCGTCTGGACGACGACAACATTCGCCTGGTGGAAATCACCACCGATGACGCCTGGGTGCGCGATACCGGGCCGACCTTCGTCACCAACGCCAGCGGCGAAGTGCGCGGCGTGGACTGGGCCTTCAACGCCTGGGGCGGCTTCGATGGCGGCCTGTACTCGCCCTGGCTGCGTGACGACCAGGTGGCGCGCAAGATTCTCGAGATCGAAGGCTGCAAGCGCTACCGCACCGAGGGTTTCGTCCTCGAAGGCGGCTCGATCCATGTCGACGGTGAAGGCACCCTGATCACCACCGAAGAGTGCCTGCTGAACAAGAACCGCAACCCGCACCTGTCGCGCGAGGAAATCGAGAAGGTGCTGCATGAGCACCTGGCCATCGATACGGTGATCTGGCTGCCGGACGGCCTGTACAACGACGAGACCGACGGCCACGTCGACAACTTCTGCTGCTACGTGCGCCCCGGCGAAGTGCTGCTGGCCTGGACCGAGGATGCGAACGATCCCAACTATCCGCGTTGCCAGGCCGCCATGCGCGTGCTGGAGAGCGCTCGCGATGCCAAGGGCCGTCAGCTGATCGTGCACAAGATGCCGATCCCCGGCCCGCTTCACGCCACTGTCGAAGAATGCGCCGGCGTCGACATCGTCGATGGCAGCCAGGAGCGCAGCCCCGAGGTGCGCCTGGCCGGTTCCTACGTCAACTTCCTGATCGTCAACGGCGGCATCGTCGCGCCGAGCTTCGATGATCCGAAGGACGAGGAAGCCCGCGCCATCCTGCAGCGCGTCTTCCCCGAGCATCGTGTGGTGATGGTGCCCGGCCGCGAGATTCTCCTCGGTGGCGGCAATATCCATTGCATCACTCAGCAACAACCGGCGCCGCAAAACGGCTGAAAATTGTTCTGAGAGGGCTTCAAGTTGATCCTGACCAAGCCGATAGGCTTGGTTGGGAGCAGCCCGTTACCTCGAAGAGCATGCCATGTTCAATAAAGCCCTCAAACGCGACCTGGAAGCCTCTCATCAGCAGTTGCAGTCCTCCCTCGCGAGGTTGGCTGCCGTCGATCGTTCGACGGCCATGATCGAGTTCAAACCTGACGGCACCATCGTCAGTGCCAACGACAATCTTCTGGCCACCATGGGCTATCGGCTGGAAGAGATCATCGGCAAACACCACAGTATGTTCTGCTTTCCCGAGTACCAGGCCAGCGCCGAGTACCGTCGCTTCTGGCAACGCCTGGCCGCGGGCGAGTACATCCGCGAACGCTTCCGCCGCCGCAACAAACAGGGTCGGGAAGTCTGGCTGGAAGCCAGCTACAACCCGATCCGGGGCGCAGACGGTCGTGTCGAAGGCGTGCTCAAGCTGGCCACCGACATTACCGCCCAGGTCACTCGTGAGCAGGAACAGAACAGCATGGTGCAGGCCATCAGCCGTTCCATGGCGGTCATTGCCTTCAACCTCAAGGGTGAGGTGCTGGAAGCCAACGAGAACTTCGAGCAGACAATGGGTTATCGCCTCGATGAGATTCGTGGCAAGCATCACCGCATGTTCTGTACGCGCGAGGAGGCGGAGTCAGCGGCTTATCGGAGCTTCTGGGAGCGCCTCAACAGTGGCGAGTTCTTCTCGGGTCGTTACCAGCGAATCAACCGCCACGGCGATATCGTCTGGCTCAGTGCGACTTACAACCCGGTCTTCGATGCCAGCGGCAACCTCTACAAAGTGGTGAAGTTCGCGCGTGACATCACCGCCCAGGTCCATCAGCAACAAACCGAGTCCGATGCCGCCAAGCTCGCCTACGAGGTATCCCAGCGCACCGACGACAGTGCCCGGCATGGCGCCCAGGTGATCAGCGAGACGGTCGCGGTGGTGCGCGGCATTGCCGACGAATTGTCCCGGGCCGCCGAGGGCATCAGCGCAGTCAGCCAGCAGTCGGAGACGATCAGCAGCATCGTGCAGACCATCCGCGGCATCGCCGAACAAACCAACCTGCTCGCTCTCAACGCGGCCATCGAAGCGGCGCGGGCAGGCGAACAGGGCCGCGGCTTTGCCGTGGTCGCCGATGAAGTGCGCAGCCTGGCAGCGCGTACCGCGCAGGCGACGGTGGAAATCGTCGAGGTGGTCAAGCGCAACCACGACCTGGCGCAAGACGCGGTGAACAACATGCAATCGAGCCAGCACAAGGTCGATCAGGGTGTGGGCCTGGTCAACCAGGCCGGCGATGTCATCGAGCAGATCCAGAGGGGCGCACGGCAGGTGGTCGATGCCGTGCGCCAGTTCGCCGAGGCGCTGGAAGACAACTGATCAGTCGAACGGCTGTGGCCGCGGCGTATCGTTGTTCGACGGCGGCAGGATCGGCAGGGCAAAGCTCGGCTGCTCGCCCGTCAGGGTCTTGAGGAAGGCGGTGATCTTGCCGATCTCGCCTTCGCTGAGCTTACGCCCGAGCTGCAGGCGCGCCATGATGTCCACCGACTCCTCCAGCTTCCAGTAGGCACCGTCGTGGAAGTAGGGATAGGTCAGCTCGACGTTGCGCAGGGTCGGCACCTTGAACTTGAAGCGGTCGGCATCCTTGCCGGTCAGGCCGGCCACGCCTTCGGCCGGGTTGCTGGTTTCATAGGGCTCGACCAGCCCCATCTTCTGGAACGAGTTGCCGCCCAGCGCCGGGCCGTTGTGGCAGGCCACGCAACCGATGGACTTGAACAGCTCGTAGCCCTCCAACTCGACCTTGGTAATGGCTTGCTTGTCGCCCTTGAGCCACAGGTCGAAACGCGAGTTGGGCGTGACCAGGGTCTTTTCGAACTCGGCGATGGCATCGGTCACCTCATCGAGGGTGATCTCGTCGTGCTTGTACACGGCCTTGAACGACTCCCGGTACTGCGGGATCGAGCGCAGCACGTCGAGGGCGAGAATGTGGGTGAAGGCCATCTCCATCGGGTTGGCGATGGGCCCGGCGGCCTGCTCCTTGAGGTCGGCGGCGCGGCCATCCCAGAACTGCGCCAGGTTGAGGCTGGAGTTGAGCACCGTGGGCGAGTTGATCGGTCCCTGCTGCCAGGCATGGCCGATGGAGCTGGGCAGGTTGTCGCTGCCGCCCATCGACAGGTTGTGGCAGGAGTTGCAGGAAATGAATCCCGAGCGCGACAGGCGCGGGTCGAAGAATAGCTGTTTGCCCAGCTCTACTTTCGCGGGGTCGGTGATCTCGGCGGGGGCGATGGGCTGGACGGGTTCGTCGGCCGGTACGGTGGCCCAGGCGCTGGCGCCCAGGCACAATCCGGCCATCAGGCTCAGAGTGCGCATGTGGGTATCTCCTCAGGTATTGGCTGATCTGGTTATGCCTCGACCATGCCCAGCGCCAACCCGGTGCGGCTTGATCTGCATCAAGTCGCCCATGCTTCCGGCTTATTCGATTTGTTTCATTTCATTTAGCAGGTCTGCCTGGCAAGGCGCGTTTCGGCGCACCGCTGCGCTCGCGGAGCCTGCAGCCGGCGGATCTAGCCTTGCCACAAGAACGAAAAAACCCGCCGCAGCGGGTTCTTTCAACATCGCGCCGATCAGGCGTCGGCGTCAGCGGCAGCCTCATAAGCCGCGGCGTCCAGCAGCTTGTCCAGCTCGCCGGCATCGCTCGGTTTGAGCTTGAAGAACCAGCTGCCGTAGGGGTCACTGTTGACGCTTTCCGGGCTGTCGGCCAGCGCTTCGTTGATTGCGATCACCTCGCCGCCAACCGGCGCGTAGATGTCGGAGGCAGCCTTGACCGACTCCACCACACCAGCTTCCTGGCCAGCGTTCAGTTGCTTGCCGACTTCCGGCAGCTCGATGAACACCACGTCGCCAAGGGCTTCCTGGGCGTGGTCGGAAATGCCCACGGTCACGCTACCGTCAGCTTCCAGACGAGCCCACTCATGGCTGGCGGCATAACGCAGATCGGCGGGGATATTGCTCATGTGTCTTTCCTCGTAAGCGATGACGGCAAGCGGGCCGTCAGGACAATTTAGCAGGCCGCGGCAGAAGGGAAAGCCAGCGCCGCGGCCCGATCATTCAAATTAGCGTTTTGCCGTGGCGCACGAAGCTCGGCTTGACCACCCGTACCGGGTACCACTTGCCGCGAATCTCCACCTCGGCCCGATCCCCGGTCGCCGCCGGCACCCGTGCCAGCGCGATGGATTTGTTCAGCGTCGGCGAGAAGCTGCCACTGGTGATCTCACCCTCGCCGAGGCCTTCGACGCGCACGACCTGATGCGCGCGCAGCACGCCACGCTCTTCCAGCACCAGGCCCACCAGTTTGCTCGGGCAACCGGCGGCGCGTTGCGCCTCCAGCGCCGGGCGGCCGATGAAGTCACGCGCGGCTGGCTCCCAGGCGATGGTCCAGGCCATGTTGGCCGCCAGCGGGCTGACCTGCTCGTCCATGTCCTGGCCGTAGAGATTCATGCCCGCCTCAAGGCGCAGGGTGTCGCGGGCGCCTAGGCCGATAGGCGAAATACCCGCCCCGACCAGCTCGTTGAGGAAGGACACCGCCTCGGCCACCGGCAGCACGATCTCCAGGCCATCTTCGCCGGTATAACCGGTACGGGCGATGAACCAGTCGCCCTCGGGCAGGCCCTGGAACGGCTTGAGTTCGTGGATAAGCGCCGCACGCGCCTGGGTCAGCAGCTCGGAGACCCGCGCCCGGGCCTTCGGCCCCTGAATGGCGAGCATGGCCAGATCGCGACGCTCGCGCAGCTGTACATCGAAGTCGCCAGCTTGGGCGTGCATCCACGCCAGGTCCTTGTCACGGGTACCGGCGTTGACCACCAGGCGGTAGCCCTGCTCCTGGGAAGAAGAGCCGGTGAGGTAGACGATCAGGTCGTCGATCACCCCGCCCTGCTCGTTGAGCATGGCGCTGTACAGCGCCTTGCCCGGGCTTTGCAGACGAGCCACGTCGTTGGCCAGCAGACGCTGCAGGTAGGCTTGCGCCTGGCTGCCGCTCAGGTCCACCACGCACATGTGCGAGACGTCGAACACGCCGCAGTCGCGGCGCACCTGATGATGCTCCTCCACTTGCGAACCGTAGTGCAGCGGCATGTCCCAGCCGCCGAAGTCCACCATCTTGGCCCCCAGCGCCACGTGCAGATCATAGAGGGGGGTGCGCTGTCCCATGGGTTGTCTCCTTCCGGGCTTGGCGAAGCGATTCAGACCCCGAGAAGCTACCTGCGTTGCCATTGCTGCGTTGCAGGCCGGCTCGAAATGCTCATGTGCAGAAGCACACTGCGCTTTCTCACCTGCCCGCGCCTTGCACTGGCTGCCTCGGCGACGCTTCTCGGCACGCCTGTCGGGTTACCCCGACTCGCGAATGGCGCGCATTGTAGCCGCAAGGTCTGCGGGGGTCATCTGACCAAAGGTCGCGCAGTGCTCCTAGCCTTGATCTGTGTCAGACCAGACCCGGAACCATAGGCTTTCAACCGAAACTGCGAGCCGAGCGGCGGATCAGCAGGATCACCGGCAGCAGACCGACCAGCACCAGGGTCAGGGCCGGCAACGCAGCGCGTGCCCATTCGCCTTCGCTGGTCATTTCGAATACGCGCACCGACAGGGTGTCCCAGCCGAACGGACGCATCAGCAGGGTCGCAGGCATCTCCTTGAGCACATCGACGAACACCAGCAGCGCGGCCGACAGGGTGCCCGGCAGCAGCAGCGGCAGGTAGACCTTGAAGAACAGGCCGAAGCCGCCAACACCAAGACTGCGCGAGGCCTCCGGCAGCGACGGGCGGATGCGCGCCAGGCTGGTTTCCAACGGCCCGTAGGCCACCGCCATGAAGCGGATCAGATAGGCCACCAGCAGCGCCGACAGGCTGCCCAACAGCAGCGGCTTGCCGGCGCCGCCCAATGCACTGGACAGCGGAATCACCAACTCGCGATCGAGAAAGCTGAACGCCAGCATGATCGCCACCGCCAGCACCGAACCCGGCAAGGCATAGCCCAGATTGCCCAGCGCCACACCGACGCGCACGCCGCGAGTCGGCGCCTGGCGACGGGCAAAGGCCAGCAGCATCGCCACGCTGACCGTGATCAGCGCAGCCATACCGCCCAGGTACAGGGTGTGCAGGATCAGCCCGGCGTAGCGCTCGTCGAGATCGAAGCGACCGCGCTGCCAGAACCAGACCAGCAACTGCAGCAGCGGAATGACGAAGGCACAGGCGAACACCAAACCGCACCAGGCGCTTGCAGCGAAGGCCTTCCAGCCCTGCAGGTGATACAGCGCCTTGCCGCGCGGGCGTTCGTTGGCCGGCCGCGCTGCACCGCGCGCGCGACGCTCGCCGTAGAGCACCAGAGCCACGGCCAGCAGCAGCAGGCTGGCCAGCTGGGTCGCGCTGGTCAGGCTGTAGAAGCTGTACCAGGTCTTGTAAATCGCCGTGGTGAAGGTATCGAAGTTGAACACCGATACCGCGCCGAAGTCGGCCAGGGTTTCCATGACCGCCAGCGCCAAACCGGCACCGATGGCCGGGCGCGCCATCGGCAACGCCACGCGCCAGAAGGCTTGCCAGGGGCTCTGCCCGAGCACCCGCGCCGCCTCCATCAGGCCCTTGCCCTGAGCCAGGAAGGCGCCACGGGCGAGCAGGTAGACGTAGGGGTAGAACACCAGCACCAGCACGATGATCACCCCGCCAGTGGAGCGTACCCGCGGCAGACGCAGGCCGCTGCCGAACCACTCACGCAGCAGCGTCTGCACCGGACCGGCGAAATCCAGCAGGCCGACGAAGACGAACGCCAGCACGTAGGCGGGAATGGCGAAAGGCAGCATCAATGCCCAGTCCAGCCAGCGCCGACCGGGGAATTCGCAGAGACTGGTTAGCCAGGCCAGGCTGACGCCCAGCAGCGTCACGCCCACACCAACACCAAGCACCAGGGTCAGCGTGTTGCCGATCAGCCGCGCCATCTGCGTCTGCCACAAGTGCGTCCAGATCTGCTGGTCGACCTCATGCCAGCTCAGCAGCAATACCGACAGCGGCATCAACACCAGGGCGGCGATGGCAAGAACGATGGGATACCAGCGACGCTGGACAGGATGCGGCACGCGGATTCCTCGATTCCGGAAAAGACAACGCCCCGGCTAGGCGGGGCGTCGCAGTATAACGGCAGCGGCGTGAACCACCGAAGGTACGATCTCGCGAGCTTGATCGTTACGGTCTTACTGCCAGCCGGCGCGATCCATCAGCATGGTCGCTTCGGCCTGGCGCTTGCCCGCCACTTCGGTGGCGATGGAGTCGGCCTTGAAAGTGCCCCAGGCGGCCACTTCTTCAGACGGCGCCACGGCCGGGTTGGCCGGGAACTCCTGGTTGACGCCAGCGAAGATGCTCTGCGCTTCCGGGGTGGTCATCCACTCCAACAGTTTCTTGGCCTGCTCGGCATGCGGTGCATGCTTGGTCACACCGGCACCGGCCAGGTTGACGTGCACGCCACGGTCGTTCTGGTTCGGCCAGAAGGGCTTGACCTTCAGGTCCGGCTGCTCCTTGTGCAGGCGGCCGTAGTAGTAGGTGTTGGTGATGCCCACGTCGCACTGTCCGGCATCAATGGCCTGCAGCAGCGCGGTGTCGTCCGGGAACACGTCGGTGGCCAGGTTGTTGACCCAGCCCTTGATGAGTTCCTCGGTCTTCTCGGCGCCGTGGGTTTCGATCAGGGTGGCGGTCAGCGACTGGTTGTAGACCTTCTTGCTGGTGCGCAGGCACAGACGGCCTTCCCAGTTCTTGTCGGCCAGCGCCTCGTAGGTGGACAGTTCTTCCGGCTTGACGCGCTCGGTGGAGTAGAAGATGGTCCGCGCACGCAGCGACAGGCCGGTCCAGCTGTCGGTGCTGGAGCGATACTGGGCGGGGATGTTGGCCTTGATCACATCGGACTGGGTCGGCTGCAGGATGCCCATCTGCTCGGCCTGCCAGAGGTTGCCGGCATCGACGGTGATCAGCATGTCGGCTACGGCGTTCTCGCCCTCGGCCTTGATCCGCTGCATCAGCGGCGCTTCCTTGTCGGTGATGAACTTGACCTGCACCCCGGTCTTGGCGGTGTAGGCATCGAACACCGGCTTGATCAGTTCATCGATGCGCGACGAGTAAACCACCACCTCGTCGGCGGCCTGGACGGCAGTTGCCAGGGTACTGAGGGTGAATGCAGCGAGCAGCGCGTTGCGAGCCTTCATGGGACCAGCCTCTTGTGGATAAGCAAAGTGGCTGAATAGTAGTGAATGCTATTTGCCTTCTCAATGTAAAAGCAGCCATAAAAGTCAGCAGTTATTTCAGAAGCTTAAACTTTCGCCACGAGCCAGCGCCCGGTGAAAGGCGCCAACTCACGACACGCTTCAGAAGCTGTATTTAAGAGAGGTCATGAAATTGCGCGGAGCACCGTACAGCCCTGCCGCTGTGGTGGTGTAGTACTCCTTGTCGAATAGGTTGTTGACGTTCACCGCGGCCGATAGCTCGGGCGTGAGCTGATAGCGCGCCATCAAGCCAACCAGTGCATAACTGCTTTGCGTGGTGGCATAACTGAGGTCGTAACCGACCTGGCTCTGCCAGTTCACCCCACCACCGACAGTGAGCTTGTCCAGAGCCCCGGACAGACGATAGGTGGTGAAGATCTTCACGCTGTTACGCGGAATCTCGGTAACGATGCGGCGATCATCGGAGTTGCGGCTGACGCTGTAGGAATAGCCTCCGGTGAGCTGCCAGCCCTCGCTGACTTCACCATTGATTTCCAGTTCCACACCTTCGCTGGTGGTGCCGCTTTCCAGCCGGTAGGCCTGGAAACCATTGGGCTGCAGTCGGTTACCGTCGGCAACTGCCAGGTTGTCCTGCTCGACCTTGAATAGCGCCAGGCTGGTATTGAGGCGCCCGTCGTAGAAACCGGCCTTCAAACCCAGTTCATAGCCGGTGCCTTCCAGCGGATCGAGCGGCGAGCCGTTGACATCACGCACCGAGGCCGATTGCGGGTTGAAGATCTGCGTATAGCTGGCATATGCCGTCCATACGTCGTTGAGGTCATAGACGAAGCCGGCGTAGGGAATGACGATGCCAGTCTCGGTACGACGGGTTTTGGTAGTCGCCCCGCCGTAGATCCGACTCTCGCTGTCACGCTGCCAATCCACCACACGAGAGCCGAGAATCAGGCTGGCGCGATCGCTCAATCGCCAGCGGGACGCCAGGTAAGCCGCGTTCTGGGTTTCGGTCAGGTCGCTATCGCCGCGCTTGGTGAAAGTCGGCTTGGGGATATTGCCGTCCCAGGCGTAGATATTGTCGATATCGCCACTGAAGCCTGCCCAGGAGGTCTGCCAGCCGCCGTAGTTCGGCGTGCCGCGCTCCTCGAGACGCGACAGCGTGACGCCGCTGATCAGCTCGTGCTCGCGCCCGAATAGCGAGAAGGAACCGGTCAGATAACCGTCGAGGTTGTGCTGCTCGGGCTTTGCCTGCCAGCGCGTCGGCATGATGTAAGCGCCTTCACCGGTCGCTGCATCGATCTCACCGTCCATGTAGGTGACCACAGTGTCGTAGTCGTTACGCATGAAGCTGTATTCCAGCTTGCCGCTCCAGTTGTCGCCGAAGTGTTGCTCGATCGACGTGAAGAGCGTGCTCTGCTGGCGGTCGTAGTAGCTCCAATCTGGTGCCGTATTAAAAGAGCGCTTGATGTCCGTAAGCCCACCGTCGGTGGTGAACAACGGAAAACCGGTACGCATCGGCGCCGTGCTATGAGTGACCTGGTGGCTGAAGCCCAGCGTCAGCAGCGTCGCATCCGCCAGGTCGAACTCGCTTATCCCATAGCCAGTGGTCACCTCCTGGCTGAAGCGATCCAGCCAGGCATGCTGGTCCTTGTGGTCGAGCACCAAACGCGCCCGTACCGTGCCGTTTTCATTCAGCGCACCACCAACGTCTACGCCCAGACCGTAACGCCCCCAACTGCCAGCCTCGGTCGAAAGCTGTACCCGAGGCTCGATGGAAGGTCGCTTGCGAATCAGATTGATGGTCGCCGAAGGATTGCCCAGGCCACTGATCAGGCCAGTGGCGCCGCGCACGATCTCTACGCGGTCGTACATCGCCGTATTCTGGGTGTAGTTATCCATACGCGACGAGGTCGGTACGCCATCGATCTCGAAGTTGTTGACCGGAAAACCGCGCGACAGATAAACGGTGCTGTCAGCCCCCAGGCTTTCCCGGATCACCGTGATTCCCGTGGTAGCGTCCAGCGCATCGGTGATGTTGTCGAGTTTCTGATCTTCCATGCGCTGGCGAGTCAGCACGGTGACGGATTGCGGCGTCTCCTTGAGCGACAGATTGAGGCGCGTCGAGCTGCTGGAGGACTCGGTGGTATAGGAGCCGGTGCCCTCGGTAGTCGAGCCAGGCGCCTTGCCGGAAATGGTCATCAGCGTCAGCTCCACAGCTCCGGCAGGCACCGCACTCACCAGCACATAGCCACCATTGGCCTGGCGCTGCGCCTGCAAGCCACTACCGGCGAGCAGATAGACCAATCCCTCCTCGACACCATAACGCCCCTGCAAGCCCGGCGATTGCAAGCCGCTGACCTGCGTGCTGGCGAACGACAGCGTCACCCCGGCTGCCGTAGCGAACTGGCTCAGTGCAGCATCGAGCGGGCCGGCAGCGATGTTGTATTCGAAAGCACCCTGCTCCTGCGCATAAGCCGGAGCGGGCAGCAGAACGAGCGGCGCCAGGGGCAGACCGAACAGGGCCAGTTGCACGGCGCGCAGCAGCGGCCGGGCGGCGGGAGTGAATCGGGGCATGCGGTTTTCCTTATCGTTGGCGGGGCAGACATGCGGCTGGAAACGCCACTTCACCTGCTTGGCCGGATGAGAATGAAAATCGGCAACCCATAAGTGAAAATTTTATCGTTCGTCGCGTTTTGTAGAAGGCGCTTTAGCGGCGAGCTGTTACTCGCCAGTCGCGGCTAAAGCCCCTCCCACAGGATATGAACAGTCAAACGGGTTCAACACGTGCCCAGTAACGAGTCAGGTAACGCACGCGCACTGGCAGCGAGGCGCTGAGGTTCTCCAGCGCCAGCCCGGTATCGTCGACGGAGAATGCGCCGGACAGGCGCAGTTCGGCCGCCTCTGGCGCGCACTGCAGATAGCCGGGGCGATAGCGCGCCAGCTCGGCGACGACATCCGCCAGACGCTCATTGACCACACTGAGCATGCCCTGACGCCAGGCGCCCTCACCCGCTGCCAACAGCTGCGGCGCGCCCATGTCTTGCGCGTCAAAGCTCAGCGTCTGTCCGGCTTCCAAGCGCTGCGGCACGCCCTGCCAGTGCTGCGGGCGCACCTCCACCGCATGTTCGAACACCGCTACCCGCGCCCGGCCATCGTCACTGCGCACGCTGAAGCGTGTACCCAGCGCACGCACGCTGCCTTGCGGCAGATGGACAATGAACGGCCGCCGAGCCGGGTCAGGCGCCGTTTCGACGAGGATTTCACCGTGGCGCAGCAGCACTTCGCGCAGCTCGCTGCCAAAGGCCAGATCCACCGCGCTGTCGGTGTTCAGGTCCAGTCGACTGCCATCGACCAGGCGTAATGTCCGGCGCTCCCCTTTTGCGGTACGGTGCTCGGCCATCCAACCTTGCGCAGGCTCGCGAGCGGCGACTCCCAGGCCGCCAGCAGCAAGCAGTATCGTAAGTGTCTTGAGCACAGCGCGGCGGCGGGCACGCACGCCGGCCAGAGTCGGCAGGGCAACGTCCTGCGGCACGCTGCCCAGTTGCTGCTGCAGTTTCTCTACCCGTGCCCATGCCACGGCGTGTGCGGGATGCTGCTCGACCCAGGCGCGCCAGGCCTGACATTCGGCCTCACTGGGTGAGGCGCCGTTAAGCTGTACATACCAGGTGGCAGCGGCTTCTAGCACCTGGCGGTCGAGCACACTCAATCTTCGACCAACAGCAGGCAGTGGGTCATGGCGCGTATCAGGTGATTCTTCACTGTCGTCACCGAAACCCCCAGGCGCTCACTGACCGCAACATAGCTCAGGCCCTCCAGCTGCACGGCGAGGAAAATATGCCGAGTACGCTCGCCCAGCCCATCGAGCATACTGTCGATGGCGGTCAGTGTTTCGAGGATGCTCAGGCGAGTTTCCGGGGAAATATCCAGCGGCTCGGGACGCGCTGCCAGTGCAGCGAGATAGGCATCCTCAACCGCGCGGCGACGGAAGCGGTCGATCAGCAGCGCCCGGGCGATGGAGCTGAGGTAGGAGCGCGGTTCTCTAATGGCTGCCACGTTGCGCGCCACCAATACGCGCATGAAGGTGTCCTGCGCCAGGTCAGCAGCATCGCTGGAGTTACTGAGCCTGCTGCGCAACCAGCCCTGCAACCAGCTGTTGTGCTCGGTGTAGAGAAGATGCAGGGCGCGAGAATCCGGAGCGGTCATGTCGTAGGCCGAACGAGGCAAATGATAATTTGTCTCATTCTCTACAGACATAACAATCTGTGCAAGTGACGATACGGACCGCTCTGCAATCAGTGCTTGCTTGCGCTCCCGTTCATACTGCCGAGCCAGGATGGGGTCATAGCTAGAAAATCGATCGTGGAGTAGGGACGCTCAGCTTGCCGTGCGTTGCAGGTATCGACAGCAAAAAGATCGCGGACAAGTCCGCTCCCACACGGAGCGCTCTGCGACTAGGCAACGCTGAACCGTGGGAGCGGACTTTTCCGCGAATGGCCATGGCGGGAAATTCGGGCAGTCATCTCGCTGGCCAAATGGAGCCATGGCCAGCAGCGCCCCATTCCCGCTAACGCCTCAGGCCCGCGCCAACTCCGGCAGGTCGCCAGACAAACCCAGCGCCTGGCGCACGAACAGCGCCTTGGCTTCGGCCTGGCCGTCGACCAGATCGAGGCCAACGTTGCGCAGCAGGCGCAACGGTAACGGGTCGGCCTGGAACAGACGCTGGAAGCCTTCCATCGCCGCCATCATCGCCAGGTTGTGCGGCATGCGCCGACGCTCGAAACGGCTCAGCACTCGCTCCTCGCTCAGGCTCTCGCCGCGCTCGGCAGCGTGCAGCAACACCTCGGCGAGCACCGCGGCATCGAGGAAACCGAGGTTTACCCCCTGCCCCGCCAGCGGATGGATGGTGTGCGCGGCATCGCCGATCAGCGCCAGCCCCGGTTCCACATATCGTTTGGCATGACGCTGGCGCAGCGGGATGCACAGCCGGCGGTCGGCATGCAGCACCTTGCCGAGGCGATGCTCGAAGGCCTTGCTCAGCTCGGCGCAGAAGGTTTCATCTTCCAGCGCCATCAGGCGCTCGGCCTCGTCCGGCACGGTGGACCAGACGATCGAGCTCCAGTGCTCGCCAGCCGGCCCCGCCAGCGGCAGGAAGGCCAGCGGGCCATCGTCGGTGAAGCGCTGCCAGGCGGTAGCCTGGTGCGGGCGCTCGCAACGCACGCTGGTGACGATGGCGTGATGCAGATAATCCCATTCACGGGTGGCGCAGCCGGCCAGGCGGCGCACTGCGGAGTTGGCACCATCTGCGGCCACCAGCAATGGCGCGCGCAGCTGGCGACCATCGGTGAGGGTCAGCAGCCAGTCGTCACCACTGCGGCGCAACTGCTCCAGCCGTGCGCCGGGCAGCAGGCCGATCTGACTGTCATGCAGGCGTTCGAGCAGAGCGTCCTGCACCACCCGATTCTCGACGATATGCCCGAGCGTCTCGGCATGCACGCTGGCGGCAGAGAAGTGGATGCTGCCGGTACCGGAGCCGTCCCACACGCGCATCTCGCCATAGGGGCAGGCACGCCGTGCGGCGATGCCTGGCCAGGCGCCCAGGCGTTCGAGAATGCGCTGGCTGGCCATTGACAGCGCACTGACGCGCGGCTCGAACGGCGCCTGCGCAGCGAACGGCGAAACGCTGAGTGGGCTGCCATCGACGATCAGGATGTCCAGGCCGCTGTGCTCGAGCGCCAGCGCCAGGGTGCTGCCGACCATACCGGCACCGACGATGATCAGATCCGCTCGCATATCCATTCCTTAGTGTTTCGCTGTAGGAGCGGCCCCGCAGTCCAGACGACGCGCTGCCTGTTCGCAAACATACGTGGGAGCGGACTTGTCCGCGAACGTTTCCAGATAAAAACTCGCGGACAAGTCCGCTCCCACAGTAATTGGTTCACCACTTAAATCAGTCGGTTGCCTTGTTCTCGATAAGGGCGACCATGCTCACGAACCATTGCCACCTGGCTGTCACAAGCTGCGGGTTCCCATGCCCATGGCCTGGCGAGCGAACCAGCGCTTGGCCGGCGGCAGCAGGTCTAGGCCCAGCAAGCCGAGGTTGCGACCTGCGGTCAGCAGTGGTTGCGCGTTGCTGAACAGACGCGTCACCTGGTCGGAAAAGCCGACGGTCATTTGCTGATCGAGCTGCTGGCGCTGCCGGTAGCGCTGCAGCGTGGCGAAATCACCCAGTGGCGCTTCGCTGCCGATCAGCACTTCAGCCAGCGCCAGCGTATCGCGCAGCGACAGGTTGTAACCCTGGCCGGCGATGGGGTGCAGGCTGTGCGCGGCATTGCCCAGCACCACCAGATGCGCCCGCACCTGCTCCTGCGCCTCGACCAGATTGAGCGGATAAAGATGCCGCGCGCCGACCTGCTGCAAGGCGCCCAGGCGGTAGCCGAAGGCCTGCTGCAATTCCCCGAGAAAGTCCGTTTCGCTGACCCGCAGCAAGCGCTCGGCATCGGCGTTGGTACGCGTCCAGACCAATGCGCAACGATTGCCTTCCAACGGCAGCATGGCCATCGGGCCGTCATCGGTGAAGCGCTCGAAAGCCTGACCGCGATGCGCCTCCAGCGGGCTGACGTTGGCAACCAGCGCACTCTGCCCGTAGGGCTTGATGCTAACGCCGATACCGAGCTGCTCACGCAAGCCGGAACGCCCGCCATCGGCAAGAATCGCCAGATCGCAGTCAAGGCAGGTTTCATCGTTCAGGGTCAGGCGGTAACCGTCATCGAGACGCTGCATGCCGACCACTTCGGCCGGGCAACGCCATTCGATCACATCCTGATCCAGCGCCTGCCACAGGCAATGGCCGATCCAGGCATTCTCCACCACGTAGCCGAGCGCCGGGACGCCTTCCTCGATGGCCTGCAGACGCGTGGCGCCGAAGCGGCCGCGGTCGGATACATGAATCTGCTGAATCGGCTCGGCCCGCTGAGCGATGCTCTGCCACAGGCCGAGGCGCTCGTAGATCAGCCGGCTGCCGTAGGAGAGCGCGGTGGAGCGGGCGTCATAGCTGGGCTGGTATTTGCTGCCCGGGGCGAAGGGCTCGATCAGGGCGATGCGCCAGCCGCGCTGACGCGCAGTGTCCTGCAGGGCCAGCGCCAGGCTGGCGCCTACCAGACCACCACCGATGATCGCCAGGTTCACACGGGACATGGGCTCAGGCCGCCTCGGTGCGCGCGGCAGCCATCAGTGCCTCGATCTCGGCGACGGTCTTGGGCACGCCTCCGGTGAGAATCTCGCAGCCCTTTTTGGTCACCACCACGTCATCCTCGATGCGCACGCCGATGCCGCGCCATTTCTTGGCGACCTTGTCGTTGTCGGCGGCGATATAGATGCCCGGCTCGACGGTCATCGCCATGCCGACTTCCAGCACGCGCCATTCGCCACCGACCTTGTAGTCGCCGACATCGTGCACGTCCATGCCCAGCCAGTGGCCGGCGCGGTGCATGTAGAAAGGTTTGTAGGCCTCACTGGCGATCAGCTCATCGACATCGCCGCTTAGCAGCCCCAGCTCCACCAGCCCGGCGGTGATCACGCGCACGGTGGCCTCGTGGGCTTCGTTCCAGTGTTTGCCCGGAGCGATCTTCTTGAAGGCCGCCTCCTGCGAGGCCAGCACCAGCTCGTAGATCGCCTTCTGCTCGAGGGAGAACTTGCCGCTGACGGGGAAGGTGCGGGTGATGTCGCTGGCGTAGCAGTCGATCTCGCAGCCGGCGTCGATCAGTACCAGATCGCCGTCCTTGAGCGGCGCATCGTTCTCGCGGTAGTGCAGGATGCAGGCGTTCCTGCCAGCGGCTACGATGCTGCCGTAGGCCGGCATCTTCGCACCGCCCTTGCGGAATTCGTAATCCAGCTCGGCTTCCAGATGGTATTCGTACAGACCGGCACGGCTTGCCTGCATGGCCCGCACATGGGCGCGCGCACTGATCTCGGCGGCCTCCTTCATCACCTTCACCTCGGCGGCCGACTTGTACAGGCGCATGTCGTGCAGCAGATGATCGAGGGCGACGAACTCGTTCGGCGGCGTAGCGCCCTGACGCGCCTTGGCGCGGATGTGCTTGACCCACTCCATCAGCCGATGGTCGAACTCCTGATTGAAGCCGATGGCGTAGTAGACGCGTTCGCGGCCTTCGATCAGCCCGGGGAGAATGTCGTCGATATCGCCAATGGGGAACGCATCGTCGGCGCCGAACTTGCTGATCGCACCGTCCTGGCCGGCGCGCAAGCCGTCCCACAGCTCGCGCTCGGGATCACGCTCGCGGCAGAACAGCACGTACTCGCCATGCTCACGCCCCGGGATCAGCGCCATCACCGCCTCCGGCTCGGGGAAGCCGGTGAGGTACTGGAAGTCGCTGTCCTGGCGGTAGACGTG
This sequence comes from Ectopseudomonas mendocina, assembly GCF_016008875.1. Taxonomy (GTDB): domain Bacteria; phylum Pseudomonadota; class Gammaproteobacteria; order Pseudomonadales; family Pseudomonadaceae; genus Aquipseudomonas. The sequence continues at coordinate 94,797 of NZ_JADTQG010000021.1, read as the reverse complement.
CTCCACGTCGCGGTTGCGGATGTACATCGGCGCCGCTGGCAGGATGGCGATGCTGTTGGGTTCCATCTGCGCCATCAGCGCCTTGCGCCGACGGGCATATTCGGACTTGGGGATGCTGATCAAGGCAGGCTCCGGCGGAAAATCAGTGCAGGGAGGGTTTGGCGGCAGGCGCCTCGGGCTTGGCGCATTCGGCGAACAGCAGCAGCGGTGCCACACGCAGGTACTCCATCACCTCCATGTAATCGCTCTCGCCATCTTCGGATTCTTCCAGGGCGCTCTGCACCTGGGCGATGGCGGAGAGATCCTGCAACACTTCCATGGCCTCGGCGCTCAGTGCGCCATCGCGGGCCGTCAGGCCGAAGCCGCCGAGAAAGCCCTGACACCACTGCCCCAGAGCGGCTGCGCGCTGCGCCAGCGGGGTTTCGTCATCCGGCAACAGCAGGACCACGGTGACGTCCTCGCTGCACAGCTCACCCTTGACCATTTCCTGCAGACCGATCAGCGCCTGGCGCACGTTGTCCTGCGGCTCGCCGCCGAGCAGCTCAGTGGCGTCGACCAGCCAGGCGTCGGCGTCGAAGCCGGCACCCGCGCAACTGCGGCCGAGCAGCAGGCCGTGCAGTTCGGCTGGGGAAACGGAATGCCCGGCGCTGTTCAACAAAGCGGCGAAGGCGGCGTAGGGAGAGCTTGGAATCGACATAGATAGCTAGGCGCCAGACGGCGCAATCTCTAGAATGGAGGCCTCGTATCCTAGCACCGGCAGGCGCGCCAAGACCATCCGAGGCCGCCGGGGTGATGCCGTCATCTGCATCACACCACTGCCAGCCGGGTTTGACCCGAAACCGGGACAGGCCTATATAGTCCAGCCATTCCTCCTCATAGCGAGAGCCCATGGAAGACGCCGAACTGCACGCATTGACCGCCAAGCTGGAGTTGCTGATCCAGCGTGTCGAGCAGCTGAAGGCTCACAACCGACTCCTGCTGGCGAATGAACAGGCCTGGCGCGAGGAACGCGCCCATCTGATCGAAAAGAACGAAATGGCCCGGCACAAGGTCGAATCGATGATTTCGCGCCTCAAAGCCCTGGAGCAGGACTCATGACCCAGTCGAACACCGTAACCGTCCATATTCTGGACAAAGAATATTGCATCGCCTGCCCGCAGGATGAACGCGCCAACCTGGAAAGCGCCGCCCGCTACCTGGACGGCAAGATGCGCGAGATCCGCACCAGCGGCAAGGTGATCGGTGCCGACCGCGTGGCCGTGATGGCCGCGCTGAACATCACCCACGACCTGCTGCACAAACAGCAGCGCCTGGATCAGGACGCCAGTTCCACCCGCCAGCAGGTGCGCGACCTGCTTGACCGCGTCGACCAGGCGCTCACCGACGACTCGGCGTCCTGACTCCGGCATGTCCGCCTGTTCGTCGCAGGCCGCCCCGCAAGCCGTCTATTCGGGTATACTGGGCGCAACTTCCTGGGGTGTGCGCCAGTCGGTGATGTCCCTGAGCCGATACGCACAACCACGGGGGTTGCACGTTGGGGCCGGTGTGCATGTCCGCCTGACGGAAAGCCTTAACGCCTCCTGCAACCTCCACCTTGAACTTTCGGGTTCAAGGGCTAAACCGACAGCGGCACGCTGGGAAGTCATCATTTCCCCCGGTAGCTGCAGCTACCTGTCTCGCTCCATCCTTACCCCATGACCATGTCCGCGCCACTCAGCCGCCCGCAACTACGTCGCGTGCTGCGCCAGCGCCGTCGCGCACTCAGCCGCAGCCAGCAACGCACTGCCGCACGCAACCTGTATCGCCAATTGGTGCAGAGCCCGCAATTTCGCCGCGCCCGGCATATCGCCCTGTATCTGCCCAATGACGGCGAAATCGATCCCAGGCCGCTGCTGGCTGCCGCGCAAAAACGCGGCAAACGCACCTACCTGCCGGTACTCAGCGCCTGGCCGCGCACCAAGATGGTGTTCCAGCACGTGACCCGGCACGAAAAACTGTCGGGCAACCGCTTCCGTATCCTCGAACCGCGCCCGCAAGCAAAACGCCAGCGCAAGGTCTGGGCGCTGGATCTGGTGCTGCTGCCACTGGTGGGCTTCGATGACCGCGGCGGGCGCCTCGGCATGGGCGGCGGCTTCTACGACCGCAGTCTGGCCTACCTGCACAGGCGCAAAAATTGGCACATGCCGACGCTATTGGGCCTGGCGCATGAATGTCAGCGGGTGGACGAACTGGCGATGGCCAGTTGGGACGTGCCCTTGCAGGCAACGGTGACGGACAGGGCGTGGTATTGATCCGAGCGATGCGGCGCCGCATTCCCTGCGGCGCTTACGCTGGCAGTCCGCGAATCAGGGCTGCTGCGTTACATTGATGGAAGCTTCGCTCTGGCGCTCCCACAGGCTCTGGGTGTAACCCGTGGTAACCACGCCCAGGCTGAACAGTACGACGAGAACCCACAAAAGATCTGGCTTGCGTTTCATTTATTGCCTCCCCCTTCAAGGCAATGCGCGCGTTGGTCGCGCGTTATTGTTGTGTGCAACATGACGGCGCCAGGCGTTTAGCCGGGCATTTTCCGCCAGCGCAAGTCGCGGTGCAATTTCCGACGCCAACCGGCCGTCGGAGACTTCCTCTCAAACGAGCGTCCGCTTACGGACAGACCTGCAGGAGCAAAGTTCATGCCTCATTGGCTGATGAAGTCCGAACCCGATGAATTGTCCATTCTCGACCTGCAACGCCTGGGCAAAACCCGCTGGGACGGCGTGCGCAATTACCAGGCGCGCAACTTCATGCGCGCGATGAAACCGGGCGATCTGTTCTTCTTCTACCACTCCAGTTGCCCGCAACCGGGCATTGCCGGCATCGCGCGCATTGCCGGCGAGGTCTATCCGGACCCAACCGCGCTGGACCCGCAAAGCCACTATCACGACCCCAAGGCCAGTGCCGAGAAGAATCCCTGGAGCGCCCTGGACGTGGAGTTCGTCGAAGCCTTTGACGAGGTGCTGGCGCTGCAGCACCTGAAGAACAACCCGCTGCTGGCCGACCTGGCCCTGGTGCAACGCGGCAGTCGCCTGTCGGTGATGCCGGTTGGCGAAGCCGAATGGAAGGCGATTCTCGCCATGCGTTGAACAGCGATGCGGGACATGCTGCTTGCGCCGACTGCCGGCACCGGATCGGTGCCGAAGCGCCTGGTGCCCCTGGCCTGAACCCGCGCCTGGCTACTGAATGATCAGGTTGTTGAACAGCAGATCCTCGACGATGGGCTTGCCTTCTTCGCCGTTGATCGCATCCTGCACCTGCTTGAGTGCCTGCTGACGCAGGGTCTCGCGGCCATCGGGCGCGTTGATGGTCTCGCTGGTCTGCGCCGAGAACAGCATCACCATCTGATGACGGATAAGCGGCTCATGCTGCTTGAGCTTCTCCTCGGCCTCGGTACCGGTCACGCGCAGCGACACATCGGCCTTGAAAAACTTGAGGCGGTTGCCCTGGTCGGCCAGATTGCCGATCAAGGCTGGCGTCAGGTTGTAGTAGAGCGTCGTCGGCGCCTCTTCCTTCTTCTCCGAAGAGGCCAGGGCAGGCAGACAGATCGACAGGCTCAGCAGCAGGGCGGTCAACAGTTTCACGTTCGGCACTCCATCGGGGATGTGCCTAGCATAGCCATCCACAGGCCTGCACCCAAGCCCGGCGCTTATGCCGGCCTATCAGGCTGCGGCATGCTCGTTGACCCTCGGCGGGCGCTTTCTACACTGCAAGGCACCCTGCAAGAGGAATGATCTGCATGAAAGCCCTGCTGTGCAAAGCCTTCGGCCCCGCCGACACTCTGGTACTGGAAGACCTGCCAAGCCCCGAACTGAAAAAGAACGAGGTGCTGATAGAAGTGCAGGCTGCCGGGGTCAACTTCCCCGACACGCTGATCATCGAAGGCAAGTACCAGTTCAAACCGCCCTTCCCTTTCTCGCCGGGTGGTGAGGTAGCGGGCGTGGTCAAGGCCGTCGGCGAGAAGGTCAGCCACCTGCGCGCCGGCGACCGGGTCATGGCACTGACCGGCTGGGGCGGCTTCGCCGAAGAGGTCGCGGCGCCGGCCTACAATGTGCTGCCGGTGCCCAAGAGCATGGACCTGACCACGGCGGCGGCCTTTGGCATGACCTACGGCACCTCGATGCACGCCCTAAAACAGCGCGCTAATCTGCAACTGGGTGAAACCCTGCTGGTGCTCGGCGCCTCCGGTGGTGTGGGCCTGGCCGCGGTAGAGATCGGCAAGGCCATGGGCGCGAAGGTGATCGCCGCGGCGAGCAGCGCCGAGAAGCTGGAAGTCGCGCGTAATGCCGGCGCCGACGAGCTGATCAACTACAGCGAGCAGAGCCTTAAGGACGAAGTGAAGAAGCTTACCGGTGGTCAGGGCGTAGACGTGATTTACGATCCGGTCGGTGGCGCGCTGTTCGAAGAAGCCTTCCGCAGCATCGCCTGGAATGGTCGCTTCCTGGTGGTGGGGTTCGCTGCCGGCAGCGGAATCCCGGCCCTACCGGCCAACCTGCCGCTGCTCAAGGGCGCCTCCCTGATCGGCGTATTCTGGGGCTCGTTCACCCAGCGCCAACCTCAGGACAATGCCGACAACTTCCAGCAACTGTTCGCCTGGCATGCAGAAGGCAAGCTCAAGCCTCTGGTATCGCAGACCTTCCCGCTGGAGCGTGGTGGCGAGGCGATCGATGCCCTTGGCCAACGCAAGGCCGTGGGCAAGGTGGTGGTGCAGGTTCGTTGAGGCACGTGGGGCGGCTGGCACAACGAACTGCAAAACTGCCGCCCCGACGTTCACCGTCAGTGACCACGGATCGCTGACGGTTCAGCGCCCGCGTCGCCGACGCAGGCTTATATGTAACCCAGCAGTAGCAGTACCAGTACGATCACCAGCACCAGCCCCAGACCTCCGGTAGGCCCGTAGCCCCAGCTGCGGCTATGCGGCCACGCCGGAATGGCACCGATCAGCAACAGGATCAGAATGATCAGCAGTATGGTTCCCAAGCCCATGACGATCTCCTCGCATGTCGATGGCGGCCCACTTGGCGTGGGGCGCCTGGAAGCGGCCATCTGACTCAGACGGCCGTTCAGATGCAGGGCATGACGCTGCGGTGAAGCTGGCGTCTGGCGGTGCCTTCGGCACATTGCCCTTCCCTCACTTTTTACGACCAGGCAGCGCAGCGGAAAGTGCCAACTTTTGCATCAGCGAGCGCCGGGCGGGCCTGCTTTGCAACGGCGCACGATGGATATGCGCAGCGCCATGAGCCAAGCTGCCATCAGCCGATACCGTTCACGAAACGCTTGGGTATGGTCATGCCATTAGCGTCCTTCGCTGCGCCGTCAGCGCCCTGGCGGGCAATTCAGGGTTTACCCCAGCGGCTTGTGCCGGTAAGTTCGGGCTGCGCCGTTGAGCGTGCGTGCGGCCTGGGGCCGCTTGATAAAAAATGACGCCCTGCCTGCTCTGACGCGCGGGCCAGATTCCGCGGCTGGCATGCGCGCATGCCCGAGGAAGCGGGGCGCAGTCGAAGGAACGCAACGATGAGTTCTATCCTGCTGATGCTGGTCGGTCTGAGCGCTATGTCGCTGGGCTATCTGTTCTACTCGAAGTTCATCGCCGAGCGGATCTACCGCCTCGACCCCAACTACCGCACGCCAGCCCACACCATGGGCGATGGGGTCGACTACGTGCCGACCAATCGCTTCGTGCTGTGGGGCCACCACTTCACCTCGGTGGCGGGCGCTGCGCCCATCGTCGGGCCGGCGATCGCCGTGATCTGGGGCTGGGTGCCGGCCTTCCTGTGGGTCACCTTGGGCACCATCTTCTTCGCCGGCGTGCATGACTTCGGCGCCCTGTGGGCCAGCGCGCGCAATCGCGGCCAGTCGATCGGCATGCTCAGCGGGAAGCTGATCGGCGCGCGCGGCCGCAGCCTGTTCCTGGTGGTGATCTTCCTGGTGCTGCTGATGGTCAATGGCGCCTTCGCTGCGGTCATCTCCAACCTGCTGGTGTCGACGCCGACCTCGGTGATCCCGGTATGGGGCGCGATCATCGTGGCACTGCTCATCGGCCAGGCGATCTATCGCTACAAGGTCGGTCTGCTGTGGCCGTCGATCATTGGCGTGGCAGTGCTCTATGCGCTGATCCTGCTGGGTAACGCGGTGCCGGTGGTGCTGCCGGAAACCGTGCTGGGCCTGTCGGCCAAGTCGGTGTGGATCCTGCTGCTGTTCGCCTACGCGGCCATCGCCTCGCTGCTGCCGGTATGGGTGCTGCTGCAGCCGCGCGACTACATCAACGGCCTGCAGCTGTTCGTCGGCCTCGGCCTGCTGTACACGGCGGTGCTGTTCGGCGCACCGGAAATCGTCGCCCCTGCGTTCAACGATGCACTGCCGGCCAACACCCCGAGCATCGTACCGCTGCTGTTCGTGACCATCGCCTGTGGCGCCATTTCCGGCTTCCACGGTCTGGTCGCCTCGGGTACCACCTCCAAGCAGCTGGACAAGGAAACCGACGCGCGCTTCGTCGGCTACTTCGGTGCAGTAGGCGAAGGCATGCTGTCGCTGGCAGCGATCATCTGCTGCACCGCCGGCTTCGCCACCCTGGTGGACTGGCAGGCGGTGTACACCGCATTCGGCACCGGCGGCGTCAACGCCTTCGTGGCCGGCGGCGGTAGCCTACTGGCCAACGGCCTGGGCCTGCCGGCGGATCTCGGCGCGACCATCCTGGCGGTGATGGCCATCCTGTTCGCCGGCACCACCATGGATACCGGCCTGCGCCTGCAGCGCTTCGTCATCCAGGAAGCCGGCGAGCTGGCCGGGTTCAAGGTCAACACCCTGGTCGGCACCGCGCTGGCCGTGGGCGTGTGCATGGTGCTGGCCTTCGGCGCCGGCGCCGATGGCAGCGGTGGCATGATCATCTGGCCGCTGTTCGGCACCACCAACCAGCTGCTGGCCGGCCTGACCCTGGCAATCATCACCGTGATCCTGATCAAGAAGGGCCGCCCGGCGATCTACACCCTGGTGCCGCTGGTCTTCCTGCTGGCGATGTCGATCTTCGCCCTGCTGGTGCAGATGGGCCAGTTCTACCGCGCCGAAAACTGGCTGCTGCTGGGCATGGACGTGGTGATCCTGATCGCCGCGCTGTGGGTGACCCTGGAATCGTTCATCGCCATGCGCCAGGGTCGCGACCCAGTCGAGGCTGACGCGCAGGGCGAGGCACGCGAGTGAGCGAGCGCCAGGCGCCATTGCTACAACGGGTATCCGCCGGGCTGCGCGAATTCTACGTCGCGCCGTACCGGCGAACCTTCGCCCGCGCCCGGCGCGACGAGGACGATCTGTTCATGCTGCTGGTGTTCAGCGAAACCCTCGGCGTGCCCAATCCGGCGGCCTATTACACCCTGGAGCTGATGCCGGTGCTGTACGAGCGCTTTCACGAATGGCATCGACGCATGGGCATGGAGCGCTCACCACTGGAACACATCGGATGCTGCTAGAACTGGCTGAAAAACGCCGCGTGCTGTTCATCGGCGGCAAAGGCGGCGTCGGCAAGACCACTGTATCGGCGGCGACCGCACTGGCCCAGGCGCGTAGCGGACGCCGCGTGCTGCTGGTGTCCACCGACCCGGCGCACAACCTGGGTCACCTCTGGGGCCAATCAGTCGGCCCGCGCCCGGTAACGCTGGCCGACGGTCTCGATGGCATGGAGCTCGACCCGCAGGCCAGTGTCGAGCAGCACCTGAACGAGGTGGGCGCCGCGCTACGCAAGCTGATGCCCGCGCACCTAGCTGGAGAAGTGGACAGGCACATGAGCCTGTCGCGCGACGCGCCGGGCATGCACGAGGCCGCATTGCTGGAGCGCATCGCCGAAACGGTCGACAGCGGCCTGCACGACTATGACCTGGTGGTTTTCGACACCGCCCCTTCGGGGCATACCGCACGCCTGATGGCACTGCCGGAGATGATGTCAGCCTGGACCGAAGGCCTGATGCGTCGCCGTGAGCGCAGTGCCGGCTTTGGCGCAGTGTTGCGCAACCTGGGTGGCGACGACCGCGGCTTTGGCGAGTCGCTGCTGGGCCGCGAGCCAGGCGATTCGCCGGATGATCGCGACAGCCAGGTACGCCGACTGCTGGATCGCCGTCGGCATCGTTTCAGCCAGTTGCGCGAAGTGCTTGGCGATGCCGAACGCTGCGCCTTCGTCATCGTGCTGGCAGCCGAGCGCCTGCCGGTGCTGGAGAGCATCGAACTGCATGGTCAGTTGCAGCGCAGTGGGGTGAACGTCGCAGGCCTGGTGATCAACAAGCGCTCGCCAGCCGATGCCGGTGCCTTTCTGGCCGAGCGCCGTGAGCAGGAGGAACGCTACCTGGACGAGTTGCGCCAGGCCCTGGGCCATCTGCCGGTGCAGCAGCTTCCGCTGCTCGCGGCCGATGTGCAGGGGCTACCAGCGCTGCAAGCCTTTGCCGGGCAGCTGACCGAAGCCGACACGGGATAAGCGTCGGATCGATATGAAAAAGCCGCCCGAGGGCGGCTTTTTCATTCAGCCTCGCGGCGCGTAGGCGAATACGTCGGCGCGCATCTGGTGGGCGTCCATCCCGGCTTCGACCAGCGCATCGAGCGTGGCGTAGACCATGGCCGGTGAACCACTGGTATAGACGTGCAGGGACTTGAGGTTGGGGAAGTCTTCGTGCACCGCTTCGTGCAGCAGGCCGCAACGGCCCTGCCAGCCACACTGGTCGCTGACCACCTGGTGCAGGTGCAGGTTGTCCAGCTGCTGCCACTCGGCCCAATGCGGCAGTTCATAGAAGTCTTCAGGACGACGCGCGCCCCAGTACAGGTGTACCGGGTGGGCGAAACCGGCAGCGCGGCAGTGCTCGATCAGGCTGTGCATCTGGCCCATGCCGGTACCGGCGGCGATCAGAACCAGCGGGCCATTGGGTAGGTCGGCGAGGTGGGTGTCCCCGTAAGGCATTTGCACCCGGGCGATGCCTGTGCTGCGCAGTTGCTCCAGCAGGGCGATGCTGCTGTCCTCGCGGGCGAGGATATGCAGCTCCAGCTCACGCCCGGCATGCGGCGCCGAGGCCAGGGAAAAGGCCGCCATCTCGCCATCGGGGCGCTGCAGCAGCAGGTATTGCCCGGCATGGTAGCGAGGCGCCTTGCCCGCAGGCGTACGCAGGCGCACGCGGAATACGTCGCCACCTACCTCCAGGCATTCGATCACCTGGCAGCTCAGTTCGCGCACCGGCAGCTCGCCCGGAGCCAGCACGCCATCCCAGTGCAGCACGCAATCCTCCAGCGGCTCGGCGAGGCAGGTGAACAGCTCGCCATGATCCAGTTCCACCTCGTTCTGCCGCACCCGTCCCTCTACCAGCAAGGCGGCGCAGATATGGCAGTTGCCATTGCGGCAGCTTTGCGGGCAGTCGTAGCCCAGACGGCGGGCGCCATCGAGGATACGTTCGCCGGGTTGCAAAGCGAGAGTGATGCCGGAGGGTTGCAGGGTGACATTCATCAATCGATTCCCAGCTCGCTCCACAGCTCGTCGACACGCGCCACCACGGCCGGATCCTTCTCGATGGCGCGGCCCCACTCGCGCGTGGTCTCGCCGGGCCACTTGTGGGTGGCGTCCAGGCCCATCTTCGAGCCCAGGCCGGAAATCGGCGAGGCGAAGTCGAGGTAGTCGATCGGTGTGTTGTCGATCATCACCGTGTCGCGCTTGGGGTCCATGCGCGTGGTAATCGCCCAGATCACGTCATTCCAATCCCGTGCGTTGATATCGTCGTCGGTGACGATAACGAACTTGGTGTACATGAACTGTCGCAGGAACGACCAGACACCGAGCATTACGCGCTTGGCGTGGCCCGGGTACTGTTTCTTCATGGTCACCACCGCCATGCGGTAGGAGCAGCCTTCCGGCGGCAGATAGAAGTCGGTGATCTCGGGGAATTGCTTCTGCAGGATCGGCACGAACACTTCGTTCAGCGCCACGCCGAGGATCGCCGGCTCATCCGGCGGGCGGCCGGTGTAGGTGCTGTGATAGATCGGATCGCGGCGCCGGGTGATGCGCTCGACGGTGAACACCGGGAAGGTGTCGACCTCGTTGTAGTAGCCGGTGTGGTCGCCGTAGGGGCCTTCCGGCGCGGTCTCGCCCGGATGGATCACGCCCTCGAGGACGATCTCGGCACTGGCCGGCACCTGCAGGTCGCTGCCGCGAGCCTTGATCAGCTCGGTGCGATGACCACGCAGCAGGCCGGCAAAGGCATATTCGGAGAGGGTATCGGGCACTGGCGTCACAGCGCCGAGAATGGTCGCTGGGTCGGCACCCAGCGCGACGCACACCGGGTAAGGCTTGTCCGGATGCTTCTGGCACCACTCGCGGTAATCCAGCGCGCCGCCGCGATGGCTGAGCCAGCGCATGATCACCTTGTTGCGGCCGATCACCTGCTGGCGATAGATGCCAAGGTTCTGCCGCTCCTTGTTAGGGCCCTTGGTGATGGTCAGGCCCCAGGTGATCAGCGGCGCCACGTCGCCCGGCCAGCAATGCTGGATCGGCAGCTTGGTCAGGTCGACATCATCGCCCTCCTCGATCACTTCATGGCAGGGCGCGTCCTTGACCACCTTGGGCGCCATGGAGATGACCTTCTTGAAGATCGGCAGCTTGCTCCAGGCGTCCTTGAGGCCCTTCGGCGGCTCCGGCTCCTTGAGAAAGGCCAGCAGCTTGCCGATCTCGCGCAGCTCGGACACATCCTCGGCGCCCATACCCAGCGCCACGCGCTTGGGCGTGCCGAACAGGTTGCCGAGTACCGGCACATCGAAGCCGCTTGGTTTTTCGAACAGCAGCGCCGGGCCGCCCTTGCGCAGGGTGCGGTCGCAGATTTCGGTCATTTCCAGAACGGGCGATACCGGGGTCTGGATGCGCTTGAGTTCGCCGCGCTTTTCCAGTTCACGGATGAAGTCGCGCAGGTCGCGATACTGCATGCAGGAGCCTCGTGTCGGACAGGCAGGAGTCGGCCGCAAAGTTTAGCGCCGAAGTCGGGCTTTCAGAAGGCTTGAAAGCCGCAGAAACGACAAGGCCGGGTTTCCCCGGAATGCTGTTCACGTTAGAACGGTCAAGTGCGATCAGTCCCCTCGCCCCTTTGGGGAGAGGGTTAGGGAGAGGGGAAAACTGGCCGTTATGCGGTGTTTTCAGCCCTCTCCCCCAACCCCTCTCCCATAAATGGGAGAGGGGAGCCAAACGCGTACAACCTCAAGTGAACAGCACTACGGGTGTCCCCGGCCTTGTGGCACAGCGCAACGTCTTACTTGCGCTTCATCGACAGGAAGAACTCATCGTTAGTCTTGGTCGCTTTCAGCTTATCGATCAGGAACTCGATGGCCGCGATTTCATCCATCGGGTGCAGCAGCTTGCGCAGAATCCACATGCGCGACAGCTCTTCCTCACCGGTCAGCAACTCTTCGCGGCGGGTGCCGGACTTGTTGATGTTGATCGCTGGGAAGGTGCGCTTCTCGGCCACGCGGCGATCCAGGATCAGCTCCATGTTGCCGGTGCCCTTGAATTCCTCGTAGATCACCTCGTCCATCTTCGAGCCGGTTTCGATCAGCGCGGTGGCGAGGATGGTCAGGCTGCCGCCTTCCTCGATGTTACGCGCGGCGCCGAAGAAGCGCTTGGGCTTCTCCAGGGCGTGGGCGTCGACACCACCGGTGAGCACCTTGCCGGAGCTCGGGATCACGGTGTTGTAGGCGCGCGCCAGACGGGTGATGGAGTCGAGCAGAATGACCACATCCTTCTTGTGCTCGACCAGGCGCTTGGCCTTCTCGATCACCATTTCGGCGACCTGCACGTGGCGGGTCGGCGGCTCGTCGAAGGTGGAGGCGACCACTTCGCCGCGCACGGTGCGCTGCATCTCGGTCACTTCTTCCGGGCGCTCGTCGATCAGCAGAACGATCAGGTGCACTTCCGGGTTGTTACGCGTGATGTTCGAGGCGATGTTCTGCAGCATGATGGTCTTGCCCGCTTTCGGCGGGGCGACGATCAGGCCGCGCTGGCCCTTGCCGATCGGCGCGCAGAGGTCGATCACACGGCCGGTGATGTCCTCGGTGGAGCCGTTGCCGGCCTCCATGGTCAGGCGCTGATTCGGGAACAGCGGCGTGAGGTTCTCGAACAGGATCTTGTTCTTGGCGTTTTCCGGGCGGTCGAAGTTGATGCTGTCGACCTTGAGCAGGGCGAAGTAACGCTCGCCTTCCTTCGGCGGACGGATCTTGCCGACGATGGTGTCACCGGTACGCAGGTTGAAACGGCGGATCTGGCTGGGCGAGACGTAAATGTCATCAGGGCCCGCCAGGTAGGAGGAGTCGGCGCTACGCAGGAAGCCGAAACCGTCCTGGAGGATCTCCAGCACGCCGTCACCGGAAATTTCCTCGCCGCTTTTGGCATGCTTTTTCAGCAGGGCGAAGATGATGTCCTGCTTGCGCGAACGGGCCATGTTTTCCAGGCCCATCTGTTCGGCCATGTCCAGCAGTTCGGCAATCGGCTTTTGCTTGAGTTCGGTCAGATTCATAGGAATGACGTGATCATCGAGAGGAGAAGAAAGCTGTTAGCTTGAGAAGCCGCGCCGCAGAGAAGGCGACAGGATCGCGAACGAGTTCGTATAGGAATGAATCGGCGACGGCATGCAGAGAGCTGCATGGAGGATGCAGCGAGGCCGAATTTAACACCGTGAAAAAACAGCGTCTAGCCCCGAAAATGAAAAAACCCCGCAATTTAGCGGGGCTTCTCCAGTGCGACTCGACTCAGATGTTGCTGTCGAGGAATGCAGCCAGCTGCGACTTGGACAGTGCGCCGACCTTGGTCGCTTCGACATTGCCGTTCTTGAACAGCATCAGGGTCGGGATACCGCGTACGCCGTACTTCGGCGGGGTTTCCTGATTCTCGTCGATGTTGAGTTTGCACACCTTGAGTTTGCCTTGGTATTCCTTGGCGATCTCGTCGAGCACCGGTGCAATCATCTTGCACGGGCCGCACCATTCAGCCCAGTAGTCGACCAGAACCGGACCCTCAGCCTGGATGACGTCCTGGTCGAAGCTGGCGTCGCTGACGTTGGTGATGAATTCGCTCATGAGGAGTCTCCGTATATTCGGAAGCAAAAAAAGTGGCGCCATCATAGCCCGGCTTGAGTGACACCGAAAGGCGCTGACGATTGAGCCTTTCAATAGCCGCTAATGTACGCCTCAATCGCCAAGTGTGGCGAATGCGATGCCGGTGCGCAGCGCAGCGGCGCGGATATGCTGCTGCATGGCCTTCTGCGCCGGGCCGGCGGCGTGCCGGGCCAGGGCTTTGAGAATCTTGCGGTGCTCCTGCCAGGTTTCCATCGCCCGCTCCGGTCGGATGAACGGCAGCTTCTGGCTTTCCAGGAAGATGTCCGCACTGGAGGTCACCAGGGCGAACATCGCCTGGTTGCCGCTGGCAGCTAGGATGCGCTGGTGGAACTCGAAGTCCAGGCGCGTCGCCTGGGCGAAATCGCCAGCGCGCAGCTCACGGCGCATCTGCTCGACGTTGTCTTCGAGAATGTCCAGCTCCTCGGCGGTCATCACCCCGGCAGCCAGGCCACAGGCGAATCCCTCCAGAGCGAAGCGCAACTGAAAGGTATCGGCGGCCGACACCTGCGCGGCGAACGGCCAGACGAAACCGCCGGCCCCCTCCACTTTCGGCGCCTGCTGGACGAATACGCCCTTGCCGGCCTGCACGCTGACCAGGCCCAGCGCGCTAAGCGATGACAGCGCCTCGCGCAGCGAGGCACGGCTGACACCCAGGCGCTCGGACAGATCGCGCTGCGAGGGCAGCGCATCGCCAGGACGATAGCCTTCCTCCTCGATCAGACGGCGGATCGCCTGCAGGGCGTACTCGGGTACCGCGCGGGGAGCAGAAGCATTCATGGCTGTTCGGGCCGGTCAGTCCAGTGAAGCCGCCTTTGTAAGGCCTGAATAGCGCTCCAGGCAAGCGACGCCCCCTTGTGGCACAGCTCACCAGAGAACGCACCGAGATGGCACAGGAGCGCTTCTGACCATTTGGTCAGCAATGCCAACTGTTCAGACCAGTAAGACCTTATCGTCACTCGCCTGTAGCGATGAGAGCCCTGAATTCCCTGAACCTGGCACAGGCGATGCAGTGCATGAGCCAAGCAAAACACTTGAGTTTTCCTTCATCGATCGGGAGTTCGACATGCGCACCTTTCACCGCACCTTGCTAGGTACCCTCTTCGCCGCCCTGGCCTTCGGCGCCAGCACCGTTCACGCCGATGCACTGGAGGACATCGGCAAGGCCGGCGTACTGAAAGTTGCCGTACCGCAGGATTTCCCGCCGTTCGGCTCGGTCGGCCCGGACATGAAACCGCGCGGCCTGGATATCGATACTGCGCAGCTGCTGGCCGACAAGCTGGCGGTGAAACTGGAGCTGACCCCGGTCAACAGCACCAACCGCATCCCCTTCCTCACCACCGGCAAGGTCGATCTGGTGATCTCCAGCCTCGGCAAGAACCCCGAGCGTGAGGCGGTGATTGATTTCGCCGCGGCCTACGCGCCCTTCTACCTCGGCGTGTTCGGCCCGGAAGACGCCGCCATCGCCAGCCTCGACGACCTCGCCGGCAAGACGATCAGCGTCACCCGCGGCTCCATCGAAGACATCGAACTGAGCAACGTCGCGCCGAAAGGCGCCACCATCAAGCGCTTCGAGGACAACAACTCGACCATCGCCGCCTACCTCTCCGGCCAGGTCGAATTGATCGCCAGCGGCAACGTGGTGATGGTGGCCATCGCCGAGAAGAACCCCAAGCGTGTGCCGAACATGAAGATCAAGCTCAAGGATTCGCCGGTTTACGTTGGCGTGAACAAGAACCAGGCCGCGCTGCGGGACAAGGTCAACGCCATCATTACCGACGCCAAGGCCGATGGCAGCCTCGAGGCACTGAGCCAGAAGTGGCTGAAGCAACCGCTGCCGGCCGACCTCTGAGCCGCGCGGGGAACTGAGCCATGGCATACCAGTTCGATTTCGCCGCAGTCCTGCAGCACAGCGACCTGCTGCTGCAGGGCGCGGCC
The DNA here is from genome assembly GCF_016008875.1 of Ectopseudomonas mendocina. Taxonomy (GTDB): domain Bacteria; phylum Pseudomonadota; class Gammaproteobacteria; order Pseudomonadales; family Pseudomonadaceae; genus Aquipseudomonas. The sequence continues at coordinate 79,713 of NZ_JADTQG010000021.1, read as the reverse complement.
TTCACCCTCGCGCTGACGGCGATCGGCACCCTGCTGGGGGTCGGTCTCGGCATCGTCGGGGCGATACTGCGCGCCTGGCGCATCCGCCCGTTCGACCGGATTTTTGGCGTCTATGTGGAGCTGATCCGCAACACACCGTTCATCGTTCAGCTGTTCTTCATCTTCTTCGGCCTGCCCTCGCTCGGCGTACGCCTGAGCGAGTGGGAAGCGGCGGTGCTGGCCATGGTGATCAACCTCGGCGCCTACTCCACGGAGATCATCCGCGCCGGCATCCAGGCCATCCCGCACGGCCAGCTCGAAGCCGCCAGCGCACTGGCCATGAGCCGCTTCGAGACCTTCCGCCACGTGGTGCTGCGCCCGGCACTGGGCAAGGTGTGGCCGGCGCTGTCGAGCCAGATCATCATCGTCATGCTGGGTTCGGCAGTGTGCTCGCAGATCTCCACCGAGGAGCTGTCGTTCGCCGCCAACTTCATCCAGTCGCGCAATTTCCGCGCCTTCGAGACCTACCTGCTGACCACGGCGCTGTATCTGCTCATGGCCATCCTGGTTCGCCAACTGCTGGCCTGGATTGGCCGCCGCTTCATCATGGGGGCTCGCTGATGGACTTCACCCTCTGGGACATCCTGCGCAATCTGCTCACCGGCCTGCAGTGGACGCTGCTGCTGTCGCTGGTGGCCTTCGTCTGTGGCGGCATCACCGGCTTGCTGGTGTTGCTGGCGCGACTGTCGCAACTGTCGGCGCCGCGCATGCTCGCCCGCGGCTATATCGAACTGTTCCAGGGCACGCCGCTATTGATGCAGCTGTTCCTGGTTTTCTTCGGCATCGCCCTGCTCGGGGTGGACGTGTCGCCCTGGCTGGCTGCGGCCACTGCGCTGACGCTGTTCACCAGCGCCTTTCTCGCCGAAATCTGGCGTGGTTGTGTCGAGTCGATCAGCCGTGGCCAGTGGGAGGCATCCGAGAGCCTGGCCATGAGCCGCCTGGAAACCCTGCGCCATGTGGTGCTGCCACAGGCGCTGCGCATCGCCGTGGCGCCCACCGTCGGCTTCTCGGTGCAGGTGGTCAAGGGCACCGCAGTGACCTCGATCATCGGTTTCACCGAGCTGACCAAGACCGGCAGCATGCTGGCCAACGCCACCTTCGAGCCGTTCATGGTCTACGGCTTCGTCGCCCTCGGTTACTTCCTGCTCTGCTACCCGCTCTCGCTCGCTGCATACCGCCTGGAAAGGAGGCTGAATGTCACTGCTTAACGTCACCGCCCTGCACAAGTATTACGGCGACAACCATGTGCTCAAGGGCATCGACCTCAAGGTCGAGGAAGGCGAAGTGGTCGCCATCATCGGCCGCAGCGGCTCGGGCAAGAGCACCTTCCTGCGCACCCTGAACGGACTGGAGTCGATCAACGACGGCGTGATCGAAGTCGACGGCGAGTACATCGACGCCGCCCGCGCCGACCTGCGCAGCCTGCGGCAGAAGGTCGGCATGGTGTTCCAGCAGTTCAACCTGTTCCCGCACCTGACCGTCGGCGAGAACGTCATGCTCGCGCCGCAGGTAGTGAAGAAGACCCCGCGTGCCGAGGCCGAGCGGATCGCCCGGCAGATGCTCGAGCGCGTCGGCCTGGCGGAGAAGTTCGACGCCTACCCCGAGCGCCTGTCCGGCGGCCAGCAGCAACGCGTGGCCATCGCCCGCGCCCTGGCCATGTCGCCCAGGGTGCTGCTGTGCGACGAGATCACCTCGGCGCTCGACCCGGAATTGGTCAACGAGGTGCTGGCGGTAGTCAAGCAACTGGCCAGCGAGGGCATGACCCTGATCATGGTCACCCACGAGATGCGCTTCGCCCGCGAAGTCGGCGACAAGCTGGTGTTCATGCACCAGGGCAAGGTGCACGAGATCGGCGATCCGAAGGCCCTGTTCGCTGCCCCGCAGACCGAAGAGCTGCGCAACTTCATCGGCTCGGTGAACCAGTGAACGCGCCAGCCCCGCTGCCGCTGCAGGTCGAGCCGCTGACCCGCGAGGCCTTCGCGCCCTTCGGTGAGGTAATCGAAACGGCCGGCGCCGAAGCCTTCGCGATCAACGCCGGGACCACCACGCGCTACCACGACCTGGCGCAGGTGGAGTTGGCCGGCGAGGCGCCGCGCACCCTGGTCAACCTGTTCGAGGGCAAGGCCTGGCACGCGCCCATCGCCATCCGCATGCTCGAACGCCACCCGCTGGGAAGCCAGGCGTTCTATCCGGTGGACGGCGGGCGCATGCTGATCGTCGTCGCTTCGCCCGGTGAGCTGGACGAGTCGAAAATACGTGCGTTCATCAGTGCGCCAGACCAGGGCGTGAACTACGCCCGCGGCACCTGGCACCACCCGCTGCTGTGCCTGCAACACCCAGGACGCTTCCTGGTGGTGGACCGCGGCGGCGAGGGTCACAACTGCGACGAACAGCCTCTGAAACAGCCGCTGAGCGTGCTGAACCTGCGATAACCACAGGTCTAGACCAGTTTCATGCGACATCCGAATGCGTTGGCTCATGCGCTCAGTCGTGGCAGGATGCGCGGAAATCGAACGAGATGCCGCAATCATGCCCCAAGCCCCTGCCGAGAGTTTTCCCCTGATCGCCGCCATCGACCTGGGCTCGAACAGTTTCCATATGGTGCTGGCCAAGGCCGACAATCACGAGATCCGCATTCTCGAGCGCATCGGCGACAAGGTCCAGCTGGCGGCAGGCCTGGATGACGAGCGCCAGCTCAGCGAGGAAGCGATGCAACGCGGCCTGGACTGTCTGCGCCGCTTCGCCCAGTTCAGCAACAGCCTGCCGGAAGGCGCTGTGCGCATCGTCGGCACCAACGCCCTGCGCGAAGCGCGCAATCGCGCGGTGTTCATCCGCCGTGCCGAGGAGATTCTCGGCCACCAGGTCGAGGTGATCTCCGGCCGCGAGGAAGCACGCCTTATCTACTTGGGCGTCTCCCACAGCATCGCTGACACCCCCGGCAAGCGCCTGGTTGCCGACATTGGCGGCGGCAGCACCGAGTTCATCATCGGCCAACGCTTCGAGCCGCTGCTGCGCGAGAGCCTGCAGATGGGCTGCGTCAGTTTCACCCAGCGTTACTTCAAGGACGGCAAGATCACCCCGGCGCGTTATGCCCAGGCCTATACCGCCGCCCGCCTGGAACTGATGGGCATCGAACAGGGCCTGCGCCGTCTCGGCTGGGAGGACGCCGTCGGCGCCTCCGGCACCATCAAGGCCATCGGTCTGGCGACCAAGGCCGCCGGCCTGGGCAATGGCGAGGTCACGGTCGAGGGCCTGGCCTGGCTCAAGCGCAAGCTGTTCAAGCTCGGCGAGGTGGACAAGCTCGACCTCGACGGTATCAAGCCGGACCGTCGCAGCATCTTCCCCGCCGGCCTGGCGATTCTCGAAGCCATCTTCGATGCCTGCGACATCCAGCGCATGAGCCACTCCGAAGGCGCGCTACGCGAAGGCGTGCTATACGACCTGCTCGGCCGTCACCAGCACGAGGACGTGCGCGAGCGCACCCTCGCCGCGTTCATGGAGCGCTACCACGTCGATACCGACCAGGCCGCCCGGGTCGAGGCCAAGGCGCTGTCGGCACTGGACAAGGTCGCCAGCGACTGGGGGCTGACCGACATCTGGCACCGCGAACTGCTGAGCTGGGGCGCCAAGGTGCACGAGGTGGGCCTGGATATCGCTCACTACCAGTACCACAAGCACGGTGCCTACCTGATCGAGCACTCCGACCTAGCCGGCTTCTCGCGCCAGGATCAGCAGATGCTCGCCCTGCTGGTGCGCGGCCACCGGCGCAACATTCCCAAGGACAAGTTCGCCGACTTCGGCGAGGAAGGCATCAAGCTGATGCGCCTGTGCGTGCTGCTGCGCTTCGCCATCCTGTTCCATCACATCCGCGGTACGCAGGACATGCCACAGGTGCAGTTCAAGGCCGGCGACGACAGTCTGGAGATCGTCTTCCCCGAAGGCTGGCTGGCGGCCAACCCGCTGACCCAGGCGGATTTCGAAGCCGAGGCCGAGTGGCTCAAGCGCATCGACCTGACACTGAGCGTGCGCTGATCAGGCGGTGCGCACGGCGCACCCTACCGGCTGACATTGAGCGTGCGTTGATCGGGAGTACCGTAGGGCGGGTGAAACCGACCATCACCCGCCCTAGCGCTGCAGCGCGAAATCCAGCACCTGCAGGCTGCTGACGAAGGCGTTGCCGGCGTGATCCTCGCCAGGCGTCAGCAGCAATTGCGCGTTCACGCCCAGCGCGCCGAGGCGCTGCTGAAATTCCCGAGTGTTATCGACCATGCGCCGCTCGGCCAGGTGTTTTTGTCGCGCATCAAGCAGCGGCGCATCGGCCGCCGGCTGCTCGGCCGCACCGACGCTGAGCATCAGGCGAACGTTTGGACGCGGCTCCTGACTGGCGAAGGTCTCCAGCAGATCGAAGGCGTAGCGCCGGTGCCACCACAACGACGGGCTGGCAGCAACGTAGCGCTGGAACGCCTGTGGCCGTGACAGCAAGGTGTAGAGCGTGAACAGGCCGCCATAGGAGTGGCCGAACAGGGTCTGGCGCCGTGTATCGATCTTGTAGTGTGACGCCACCAGGGGTTTGACCTCACCCTCGATGAAGTCCAGAAACCGTTCGGCGCCGCCCTCGCGGGCATGGCTATCGCCGAGGTTCGGCGCTGGCGGCGTGTAGTCCTCGGCCCGCGCCGGAATGTCGAAAGGCGCATCCCCCGGATAGCCGATGCCAACCACCAGCACCGCCTCGCGCCCGTCACGCGCCGCGTGCGGCGTATACATCAGCGCCTGCTGCGCCAGCAGCGGGAAGAACAGCTCGGCATCGAGCACATAGACCACCGGGTAACCCTGCGCCGGCGCCTCACCTTGTGGTTTCGACAGATACAGTCGATAGCTGCGCCCGGTGTGCCGCGACTGCAGCTCGCGCATCTCGGCCTGCACCAGCGTCGCCGGCTGCCAGCTTTCGGCGGCTACGCCGAGCGACGCGCACAGCGCCAGGACGAACAGGGCAACGCTAGCTTTCATCGTCGGCCTCTTCTCTCCATATGATCGCCAGGCCCTCCTTGCGGGCGAAACGCACCAGATGATCGTCGAGGACGAAACGGATGCGCGCGGCAGCCTCGGCATCGTCGGCCTGACAGTCGAAATGCAGCGCATCGGCTTCGGCGTGCATCAGGCAGCGGCCAAAGGGAAATTGCGCATCGGCACTGCGCTCGTCGAACTCCACGGCGATCTTGTGGCGAAAGTGCTTGCACAGCTTGGTCATGTACAGCGAGGCCGAAGCGGTGCTCGCGCTACCTTGAAATCGAATCATGCAGTAAGGCTCATCAGGTGGTGGCGGGTGGGCCCGCTTTTGTCGTGGTTGTCGCAAGGGCGAGGGAGTGGCTTGAACCACTCCCTCGTCCGCTCAGAAGCTGGTGCTGATGCTGGCGTAAAAGGTGCGCCCCGGTTCGTTGTAGGTGTAGGCGCCGGCCTCGCGGCTATTGCCCTCGCGGTACAGGCGCTTGTCGAACAGGTTGCTGATGCCGGCACCGAGGCTCCAGTTCTTGTCGATGGCATAGTTGCCACCGATGCCGACCAGGGCGTAGGGCGAAATTTCGCGGCGCGCGTCGCCCGTCAGCAAGTTGCCCTGATAGTCGTACTTGCCCGGCGTCTGCCGGCCATACCAGGTCACTGTGGTCTGCAACGACAGCGGGTCGCTGACCTGCCAGTCCAGCGTCGAGTTGACGGTGAACTCGGGGATGATCGACAGCGGCTCGCCGGTCTCCTTGTTCTTCGATTGCAGCATCCAGGTGAAGTTGGTGTTCCAGCTCAGACTGCTTGCCAGCGGCATCTTCAGGTTGCCCTCGAAGCCCTCGACCACCGCACGCGGAATGTTGCTCCACTGGAACACGTTGGGCACTCGGGTAGCGCTGCCCTGCGTGAAGTCCACCGTACCGACCGGAACGCGGCCGGCCTCGACCTTGTCGCGGTAATCGTTGCGGAACCAGGTCAGGCTGGCCTGATATTCACCAGACTCGAACTCCAGACCAAGCTCCTTGTTGACGCTGGTTTCCGCCTCAAGATTCTCGTTGCCCACCAGGAAGCAGCCCGGGCCTCCGGCGACGAAATCCCAGCAACCGATGCCGTTACTGTAGAGCGCATAGGACGGGTTGCTCTGATACAGGTTGGGTACCTTGTAGGCGCGGGCGATACCGGCCTTGAGGGTGAAGTTATCGTCCAGGCGATGCGACAGGTTGAGCGATGGGCTCCAGTTGCTGCCGCTGATGCTGTTGTGGTCGTAGCGCAGCCCTGGCGTGAGCATGGTGCCCGGGCGCAGTTCGATATTGTCCTCGACGAACAGCGATGCGGTGCGCATGGCGATGTTGCCGGCGAAACGAGTCGGATAGCCGATGCTCTGGATCGCAGCGAGATCGGACACGCCATCCTCCATGCGTTGCTCGTTCCACTCGGCGCCGAGGGTCAACACCTGCTCGAACAGGGCTGTCAGCGGCAGGCTGACTTCACTGTGCGCGGTCAGACTTTGCAGTTCGATGGTGCCGAACTCGTTACCATTGATAGCACCTTCGGGACCGCCGGCCAGGCCTTCCTTGAGGCGGTTGTTGCGCGTGCGCTCGTATTGCAGGTAGTTCAGCGTGCTACCGAAGTCCCAGTCGCCGTGATGGGTGATGGCGTAGGTGTTGCGCAGCATGCGATTGGTTTCACGGCCGATCCAATCGGCGCGCGCGCTGTTGATCCCCGCGTTGCTGCTCAGGTTGTTCATGCTGTCGCCGGTGTAGATGTTGCCCTGGCGACTGAAGCCGGCCTGCAGGTCGAGGGTCTGCGATTCGTCCAGGCGCCAGCTCAAAGTGCCGTCGACATCGCGGTTGCGCACACCTTCGCGGCCCGCCAGCGCGGCGTTGCTGGTGCTGACGGCGCGGCCTTCGTTGATGTCCGCGTCGTCCGAGTCGGTCTTGTTCAGGTTGCCGTAGACGCGATAGGAAATGTTCTCCGCCAGCGGGCCGCTGAGGCCGAAGTTGAAACGCCGGGTGGCGCCTTCCTCGCTGTGCTGCGGCATGTTGGCGTACAGGCTGAGGTTGCCGTGATGCTCCAGGCCGGCCTGCTTGGTGATGATGTTGACCACACCACCCGCAGCGCCGCTGCCATAGCGCGCAGCGGCCGGGCCGCGCAGCACTTCGATACGCTCGATCTGCTCGGCCGGCACCCAGTTGGTGTCGCCGCGGGTGTCGCGGTCACCGCGCCAGCCATAGCGCACGGCATTGCGTGAACTCACCGGCTTACCATCGATCAGGATCAGGGTGTTCTCCGGGCCCATGCCACGGATATCGATCTGGCGGTTGTTGCCACGCGCGCCTGAACCGCTGTTGCCGGTCAGGTTGACGCCCGGCTGCTTGCGGATGATCTCGGCGATGTCGTTCGCCGGTGGTGCTTTCTGGATGTCCTCGGCGGTGATCACCGATACGCCGAGCGCCTGCTTGAGCTCCTCCTGCGCGGTGCCAAGCACCTCGGTGGCCTGCAGTTGCAACGGCTCCTCGGCAGCCGCCGCCAATGCCGGCACAACCAGCAGCATGGCGATGGCCAAGGGTTTGAGTGAATGATGACGCGTTTGCAGGTACATGCCCCCTCCCCGATGTGCACGGCATGATGCGCCGGCACAACATTCAATGCGAATGATTTGCATCAATAAATAGCGAGGCGTAGTCTGCCACCCTGTTTGTAACAAGAGGTTTGTGCGCGGGGATTTGTTCTTTGCGCCAGAGGCATGCAGAGGTGTCATCGATGACCAGCCACGCTCCCATCGTCCGCGCCGCAGAACTGGCCAACCTGGCCGATGAACGCATTCGCCTGGTGGACGGCGAGCGCACGCGTGACCGTCTGTTCCAGGGTCACCTGAGCTGGCGCAGGCTGCGCAGCGGCCTGTCGCTGCATTGCTCGGACTGCCAGGAGCTGCAGGACTTCGCCACCCAGACCGAAGCGCGCCCGCACCTGAATTTCATCCTCTTCCTGCAGGGGCGCAGCGAGGTCAGCTACGACGGTCGGCCCTTCACCTTCGGAGCATCCGGCGCTGCCGGCGAGGGAGTGACCATCGCGCTCAACGAGCCGATGCTGTTTGCCCGTCGCGCGCGCCGCGGCCAACGTATCCGCAAGGTCTCGGTGAGCCTGGCGCCGGAGTGGTTCGAATCCAGCGGCTTCGATGGCCAGGCGCAGCTGAAGGCGTTGCTGCAGGGCAATTACCGGCCACTCAATGTACTGCGCTGGCAACCGTCGCCACGCCTGCTGACGCTGGCCGAACAGGTACTGCATCCCGGCTGCGGCAATCGCCTGCTGGAAAATCTTTACCTGGAAAGCCGTGCTCTGGAGATCGCCGGCGAAGCGCTGAGCCTGATGACCCGGCAGCCGACTCAGGCAGTGCCGAATCTGCGCCCGCACGAGCACCAGCGCATCCGCCGCACCCTGGAACTGCTGCACAGCGGCGAGGCCGATGGCTGGTCACTGGAAGATATCGCCCACGAGGTCGGCTGCTGCGCCAGCACCCTGCAGCGTCAGTTCCAGGCGGCCAAGGGCACCTCGCTGTTCGAGTATCAGCGCCAGCGCAAGCTGCAACAGGCACGCGAGGCGCTGGAGCGTCAGGGCGTGAGTGTCGGCCAGGCCGCCTGGATCGCCGGCTACAGCAGCGCCGCCAACTTCTCCACGGCGTTCAAGCGTGCGTTCGGCATCAGCCCGAAGCAGGTGCGGGCAAGGTTGTAGGGATAGCGTAGCCCGGATGCAATCCGGGAAAAGGCGGAAGGCAAGGCTCTGGTCTTGCTCCTCTCCCATTCACGGGAGAGGGCTGAGAACGCCGTAAAGCTGCCGGTTTCCCCTGTGCCCGGAGAGGTAAGGGACTGAGGCGGTACATCCGGCCGGGCTGCTTTCTCCCCTCTCCCGCTTGCGGGAGAGGGGCCGGGGGAGAGGGCTAGCGATCAAGCCCTCAACGGCGCAGGGGGCAGTTATCCAAACTATCGCCCGCGGCCTTCCCAGCCCTCTTCCGGCCTTCGGGCACCCGCTCCGCGCCCCGGCCCGATCGCCAGTGATCAGGCGTTCATCGGCGCAGGAAGCAGTGTCTTCAAAAGCTTCAACACGCGGCCTCAACCCTCTCCCGGCCTTCGGCCACCCTCTCCCGCAAGCGGGAGAGGGTCATCAGAAGGCCGCAAGCGGCCGCTTTTAACGAGCAACGACGACCGGGGCGGTGAGCTTTTCCAGCAAGCCGGACTGTGCGCTGCGCGGGTTCTGGTTGCCGGTGGGCTGCTGACGCAGGTAGCGGCCGTCCGGCTGCAGTACCCAGGCCTGGGTGTTGTCGGTCAGGTAGCTTTCCAGCTCCTTCTTCACCCGGGTGATGAGCTTCTTGCCCTCCACCGGGAAGCAGGTCTCCACGCGCTTGTCGAGGTTGCGCTCCATCCAGTCGGCGCTGGACAGGTAGATTTTCTCGTCACCGCCATTGAGGAAGTAGAACACCCGCGTGTGCTCGAGGAAGCGGCCGATGATCGAACGCACCTGGATATTGTGCGATACCCCGGCGATGCCCGGACGCAGGCAGCACATGCCGCGCACCACGAGGTCGATCTTCACCCCGGTCTGGCTGGCCTTGTACAGCGCGCGGATCACCTTGGCGTCAGTCAGCGAGTTGAACTTGGCGATGATCTGCGCCGGCTTGCCTTCGGCCGCCGCGGCGGTTTCCTTGGCGATCAGATCGAGCAGCGTCTTCTTCAGGGTAAAGGGCGCATGCAGCAGCTTCTTCATGCGTAGGGTCTTGCCCATGCCGATCAGTTGGCTGAACAGCTTGGCCACGTCCTCACCGAGGGCGACGTCGGCGGTAAGCAGGCTGTAGTCGGTGTACAACCTGGCGTTGCCGGCGTGGTAGTTGCCGGTGCCGAGGTGGGCGTAGCGGACGATCTCGCCGTTCTCGCGACGCAGGATCAGCATCATCTTGGCGTGGGTCTTGAAACCGACCACGCCATAAATCACCACCGCACCGGCGGCCTGCAGACGGCTGGCCAGTTGCAGGTTGGACTCTTCGTCGAAGCGCGCGCGCAGTTCGATCACCGCGGTGACTTCCTTGCCGTTTCGCGCGGCTTCCACCAGCGCGTCGACGATCTCCGAGTTGGCCCCGGAGCGATACAGGGTCTGCTTGATCGCCAGCACGTGCGGGTCTTTCGCCGCCTGGCGCAACAGGTCGACCACCGGGGTGAAGGACTCGAAGGGGTGCAGCAGGAGGATGTCCTGCTTGCTGACCACGTTGAAGATGTTCTCAGCGTTCTGCAGCAGTTTGGGGATCACCGGGGTGAACGGCGCGTACTGCAGGTCCGGGTGGTTATCCAAGCCGGTGATGCTGAACAGGCGGGTCAGGTTGACCGGGCCATTGACCTGGTACAGCTCGCTCTCGGTCAGGCCGAACTGCTTGAGCAGGTAGTCGCGCAGGTGTTTCGGACAGGTGTCGACCACTTCCAGGCGCACCGCATCGCCGTAGCGACGGCTGAACAGCTCGCCGCGCAGGGCACGCGCCAGGTCCTCGACGTCCTCGGTGTCCACCGACAGGTCGGCGTTACGGGTCAGGCGGAACTGGTAGCAGCCCTTGACCTTCATGCCCTGGAACAGGTCGTCGGCGTGGGCGTGGATCATCGACGAGAGGAACACGTAGTTGTCGCCGGGGCCGCCGACGTCCTCGGGCACGCGGATGATGCGCGGCAGCAGGCGCGGCGCCGGGATGATGGCGAGACCGGAATCGCGGCCGAAGGCATCGATGCCCTCGAGCTCGACGATGAAGTTCAGGCTCTTGTTCACCAGCAGCGGGAAGGGGTGCGTCGGGTCGAGACCGATGGGGGTGATGATCGGCGCGATTTCGTCACGGAAATAGCGGCGCACCCAGGTCTTGAGCTTGGTGGTCCAGAACCGCCGGCGGATGAAGTTGATGTTGTGCTTGGCCAGCGCCGGGAACAGGGTGTCGTTGAGAATGGCGTACTGCCGCTCGACCTGCTCGTGCACCAGCTCACTGATGCGCGCCAGCGCCTGGTGCGGCTGCAGGCCGTCGGCGCCGGCCTGTTCGCGGGCGAAATTGATCTGCTTCTTCAGGCCGGCGACACGGATCTCGAAGAACTCGTCGAGGTTGCTGGAGAAGATCAGCAGGAACTTCAAACGTTCGAGCAGCGGATAGGACTCGTCCAGCGCCTGCTCCAGCACCCGGATATTGAACTGCAACTGCGACAGTTCACGGTGGATGTACAGGCTGCTGTCATCCAGGCTGGGAATCGGGGCCGGCGGCGGGGTTTCCACCACTGGCGTCTCGGCGACCACCTCGGCCTGAGGCGGGTTGTTGTCGAGCACTTCGCTGTTGAGTCCTTCGCTGTTCATCGCTGGGTTCCTGAGGGCGTCATCGCCCTTGTTTTAGCAGTTCTGCCGCCCGTACGGCGAAATAGGTGAGGATGCCATCGGCACCGGCACGTTTGAAGGCGGTGAGCGATTCCAGTATTACCGCCTCGCCGAGCCAGCCGTTCTCGATCGCGGCCATGTGCATGGCGTACTCGCCGCTAACCTGATAGATGAATGTCGGCACCTTGTAGGTATCCTTCACGCGCCAGAGGATATCCAGGTAAGGCATGCCCGGTTTGACCATGACCATGTCGGCGCCTTCGGCCAGGTCGGCGGCCACTTCGTGCAGCGCCTCGTTGCCGTTGGCCGGGTCCATCTGGTAGCCGAGCTTGTTGCCCTTGCCGAGGTTGGCGGCCGAGCCCACCGCATCGCGGAACGGGCCGTAGTAGGCGCTGGCGTACTTGGCCGAGTAAGCCATGATGCGCACGTTGACGTGCTCGGCCAGCTCCAGCGCCTCGCGGATTGCCTGCACGCGGCCGTCCATCATGTCCGACGGCGCCACCACCTGGGCACCGGCCTCGGCATGCGACAGCGCCTGCTTGACCAGCGCATCGACGGTAATGTCGTTCTGCACATAGCCGGACTCGTCGAGGATGCCGTCCTGACCGTGAGTGGTGAAGGGATCGAGGGCGACGTCGCTGATCACCCCCAGCTCGGGGAATTTCGCCCGCAGGGCGCGGATCGCGCGCTGGGCGATGCCGTCCGGGTTCCAGGCTTCGCTGCCGTCGAGGGATTTCTTCTCCAGCGGGGTCACCGGGAACAGCGCCAGCGCCGGAATGCCCAGTTCGACCCAGTGTTCGGCCTCCTGCAGCAGCAGGTCGATGGAAAGGCGCTCGACACCCGGCATCGACGGCACGGCTTCGCGGCGATTGTCACCGTCAAGGACGAACACCGGCAGGATCAGATCATCGACGCTCAGGCGATGCTCGCGCACCAGACGTCGGGAAAAATCATCGCGGCGATTGCGGCGCAGGCGGGTGGCAGGGAACAGGCGATTGGCGGGGGTAACGCTCACGGCAGACTCCAGAGCCCGCAGGCGCGGGCCAGTGTGACGGTTATAAGCGGGCATTATGACCAAATGATGACAGCCACATTACGCAATGCGACTGCGGGTCGCAGCCTGGCGGCGGCAATGCCACGAAACCAGGCCATTGTGGCATGACGCGCCACCTTCCGGGTTCCTCGCGGTCAGAGTAGTCTTCAGCACCCCCACATCGAGCGCACGGCATGCTCCAAGATCTGATCCGCCAGTTCGGCTATCCGGCACTGGTACTCGGCACCTTTCTCGAGGGCGAGGTATCGCTGCTGCTGGCCGCCTACATGGCCGTGCGCAACGTGCTGGAGATCGAATGGGTGGCGCTGTGCGCCTTCCTCGGCACCTTCGCCAGCGATCAACTCTGGTACTACCTGGGCCGTCGCCATGGCCGCGCGCTACTGGCACGCAAACCACGCTGGCAACCGCTGGGCGAACGCGCCAGCGCACTGATCAGACGCTACCCGGACCTGTGGGTGCTGTGTTTCCGCTTCCTCTACGGCCTGCGCACGGTGATGCCGCTGACCATCGGCCTGTCCGGCTACTCCTGGCGCCGCTATCTGCTGCTCGACGCCATCGGCGCCGGTGTCTGGGCCGGCGGCATCAGCCTGCTCGCCTACAGCCTGGGCAATGCCATGGGCGGTTTGCTGGAAGAATTGCGCAACTATCAGGTCATCCTGCTCGCCGCGGTGGTGCTGCTACTTGCCCTCGCCTGGCTATACCGGTGGCGTCAGCGCCGGCGCGGCTGAGTCGCGAGCCAGCCAGATGCCCAGCAGGCTGACCAGGCTGTAGGCGATCAGCCAAGTCCAGGCCGTAACGTCCATCCTTAACATGCCCAGCCCGTCGGCCAGCCAGAATGCCGGCAGGTTGCTCGCCAGGCGCAGGCACTCCAGCCGCCAGGCATAGCTGCGATTCTCCAGCCACAGGCCGATGCTGCAAAGGCCCAGCGCCATCCACAGGCAGGCCAGCAGCACCGCACCGAGGGCCAGCGCATCGCCTTGTGCCAGCAACCATACGCCGGCCAGCAGATAGCAGACGAATTGCAGCAGCGCGTAGAGCTGCGCGCCACGCCCCAGCGGCACCTCGAACTTGCGGAAGGCGCTCAGGTCCGCCTTGGCCTGTGGATAGCGCGCAGCCACGTCGGCTGGGCGCCAGCCGGTGGGCATGAACCAGATACGCAGGCGGTCCCACCAGGAGCTGGCGCGCCTGGCATCGCTCCACAGCCCGGCGTAGACCTGCAGGTTGGCCCACAGCGGATTCCAGCTAGCCAGCGGCACGGTTACGCCGAAGATCACCGGATGCTCGTCGAGCTCCTCCTGGAAAGTGCCGAAAATTCGATCCCAGACAATGAACACGCCGCCATAATTGCGATCCATGTAGATAGGATTCTGCGCATGATGAACCCGGTGATTGGACGGGGTGATGAACAGCCACTCGAACCAGCCCAGCTTGGGGATGTGGCGGGTATGCACCCAGAACTGATAGAGCAGGTTCAGCGCTGCGACCGTGAGGAAGACCAGTGGCGGTACACCGACCACGGCCATCGGCAGGTAGAAGATCCAACCGAAGATGAAACCGGTGCTGGTTTGCCGTAACGCGGTGGAGAGGTTGTAGTCCTCGCTCTGGTGATGCACGGCATGCGCGGCCCACAGCACGTTGCGCTCGTGGCCCAGGCGGTGGTTCCAGTAGTAGCAGAAGTCATAGAAGACGAAGGCGAAGATCCACACCCAGAGGCTATTTTCGGACAGTTCGAACAGCGCCAGCTGCTCCCAGGCGAAGGCGTAGGTGAGCAGGCCGACCACCTTGGTGAGAATCCCGGTGGCCTGCGACAGCACGCCTGCACTGAGGCTATTGAGCGCATCGGCCAGGCGATAGGTGCGCATGCCGCGCCAGCGGTCTGCGAGCAGTTCCAGGGCGATCAGCAGGAAGAAGAAGGGCACTGCGTAGAGAACGTAATTCATGACTGCGCCATATCGTTGTACTTGTGTCGGGAATGGGCTGTTATCCATCCTATGCGCAGCTTCGCCAGGCTTCACGGCTGCAAATGACAGCCCGAGTGGCATTTGGCGACAATCTAATAACGAGTAACATCCGCGCCCGTTTCACGGTCGCGCCTTTCCTCACCAGGAGTCGAGCATGAGCAAGAAAGTGGCAGTGATTCTGTCCGGCTGTGGCGTCTACGATGGCGCCGAGATCCATGAAAGCGTGATCACCCTGCTGCGCCTCGACCAGCGTGGCGCCCAGGTGCAGTGCTTCGCTCCCAACGTGCCGCAGCTGCACGTGGTCGACCACTACAGCGGCGACGAGATGAACGAGTCGCGTAACGTCCTGGTGGAGTCGGCCCGTATCGCCCGTGGCGAGATCAAGGACGTCAAGCAACTGCACGTCGCCGAGTTCGACGCACTGATCATGCCCGGCGGCTTCGGCGTGGCGAAGAACCTCTCCGACTTTGCCACCAATGGCGCCGGCTGCACCGTGCAACCCGACGTGCTGGCCGCCTGCAAGGCCTTCGTCGACGCCGGCAAGCCGGTCGGCCTGATGTGCATCGCGCCGGCACTGGCGGCGAAGATCTTCGGCGCCGGGGTGGTATGCACCATCGGCAGCGATCACGACACCGCCGCCGCCCTGACCCAGATGGGCGCCGAGCACCATGAGTGCGAGGTCAGCGAGATCATCGAAGACAGCGAGCGCAAGCTGGTGACCACGCCCGCCTACATGCTCGCCAAATCCATCGCCGAGGCGGCATCGGGCATCAACAAGATGATCGACCGCGTGCTGGAGCTGACGCACCACTGAGTCGAGGCGGGAGGTAGGAGCGGATTCATCCGCGAAGGTCGCAGGCGTCATGCCAGGCAAATCGCGAATGAATTCGCTCCTACAAAAGCGACGTGACAGGCCGATCCGGACATTGCTCAAGGCAGTCCGGCATTGCCTCTGGCCAAAGCTTGTACGCTGCGTCAGCGTGTCAGGTACCGATCGACGGAGCCACCACGCATGTCAGCCCCCTTCACTCTGGAAACCGACCTGCAACAGGCCGTGACTGCCTTCTTCCAGCGCATCCCGTTCAACCAATTGCTCGGCATCGAGATCGTTGAACTGAGCGAGGCGCAGGTGACCATGCAGCTGCCGATGAAACCCGAGCTGATCGGCAACTTCGTCCACGGCATCCTGCACGGCGGCGTGATCTCTTCCCTGCTCGATGTATGCGGCGGCGCCATGGCGCTGATCGGTGCGTTCGCCAACCACCAGCACCTGCCGGCAGCCGAGCGCATGAGTAAGCTGTCCAAGCTCGGCACCATCGACCTGCGCATCGACTACCTGCGCCCCGGACGCGGCCAGCGCTTTACCGCCACGGCCATGCCGCTGCGCGCCGGCAACAAGGTGGCGGTGATCCGCATGGAGCTGCATAACGATGAAAACGTGCTGGTGGCCGTGGGCACCGGCACCTATCTGTGTGGGTAGTGGGCAACGCACATTGTGGGAGGGGCTTCAGCCGCGACTGGCGCCACCTTGATCGCTGCTAAAGCGCCTCCCACATAAGCGGTGCGCAGCCTGGCTAGCGACTCAAGCGTGTGAGAATCCGGTCCAGCGCATTGGCGAAGGCCTGGCGATCCTTCTCGGAATAGGGCGCCTGGCCGCCGCCCACCTGGCCCTGCTCGCGCAGGTCGGTGAACAGGTTGCGTACCGCCAGGCGCTCGCCCATGTTGCGCTCGTCGAACTCGCGGCCACGCGGGTCGAGCGCGGCAACACCCTTCTTCACCAGACGGTCGGCCAGCGGCACGTCACTGCAGATCACCAGTTCACCGGGCACGGCATGCTCGACCAGATGATCGTCCGCCGCATCCGGCCCGCTGGGCACCACGATCAGTTTCACGCAGGCGAAATTCGGCCGGGCCACGGCCTGTCCAGCCACCAGCACCACCTCGAAACCCCGCTTGAGGGCGAACTTGACCACCTGATCCCGCGCCGCCCGAGGGCAGGCATCGGCGTCGATCCATACGCGCATGCAGCAACTTCCGCAGAGAAACCAGCGCGCAGTATGCCAGCAGGCGGACGCCTCAGGACTTATAGAACGGCTCGCAGCGCTCGCGTACGGCACGCGACAGGTTGTCGTCGGCCAGCTCGATCAGATCCAGCTCCACCTCGTCCGGCAGCAGCTCGGCGACCAACGCAGCCAAACGCCGCTGACCTTGCAGGTCGGCACCGGAAACCGCCAGCAGCAACCTTGGCTGCGGGCCGATGGCCGGATCACGCAACGCAGCCAGAAAAGCTTCGCGCACGGCCAGTTGAGCGCAGGCTGCCGAAAGCGCTTGCTCCAGAGAGGGATGACGCAGAGCAGCCAACGCCAGATCAGGGCTGTCGGCGTAATGAGTGGAATGGATCGAGGAAGACATGCGTGCACTCGGCAAAGAAATTGGAACCAGCCTAGGTGCACTGAGACTCGCTGTCGTGGCAGCGGTTCACGCTATGAGGCAACGAGGGCGGCGAAACCGCCCTCGAATCACCCTTTCAGTCCTGTTCGGCCAGACGCCGACGCTCGCCCAACAGGCTGCGCCCATACAGCAGCGCGATGCCGGCCAGCGCCAGGCCCTGAGCGGACAGGCTCCAGGCGTCGGCGTGGATGCCCAGCCAGTCGAACTCGAAGAACGCCACCGGGCGCGTGCCGAGCACGCCGGCTTCCTGCAGCGCGGCCACGCCATGGCCGGCGAAGACCACGGACAACACGCACAGCAACACCGCATTGATGCCGAAGAAGGTGGCCAGCGGCAGCTTGCGCGAGCCACGCAGGATCACCCAGGCCAGGCCGATCAGCAGCACCAGCGCGGCGGCAGCGCCGGCCAGCACCGCGCCGTGCCCGTCAGGCCCGGCCTGCAGCCAGAGGGTTTCATAGAACAGGATGACTTCGAACAGCTCGCGATAGACCGAGAAGAACGCCAGCACGGCAAAGCCGAATCGGCCACCGCCGCCGACCAGGCTGCTCTTGATGTAGTCCTGCCAGGCCGCAGCATGGCGGCGGTCGTGCATCCACACGCCGACCCACAATAGCACCACGCTCGCGAACAGCGCGGTGATCCCTTCGAGCAGTTCGCGCTGGGCGCCGCTGACGTCGATCACGTACGCTGCCACCGCCCAGGTGCCGACCCCGGCGAGCAGCGCCAGCCCCCAGCCGATGTGCACGCTGCGCACCGCCTGCTGCTGCCCGGTGTTACGCAGGAAGGCGAGAATCGCCGCCAGCACCAGGATGGCTTCCAGGCCCTCCCGCAGCAGAATCAGCAGGCTGGCGAAGAAGCTCAGGCTGCCGTCCATGGCACCATCGGCGAGCAGCGCGGCGGACTTGTCCAGTTCGACCTTGGCCAGCTCAAGCGCCTGAGCCGCCTGCGCGACGCCGGCGCTATCCTGCAGCGCCTGCCGGTAGGCCATCAGGGCTCGCTCGGTGGTCTTGCGCTGCACCGCATCGAGGTTGTCGAGGGCGCTTTCGACCAACTCGAAACCTTCCAGGTAGGCGCCGACGGAAAGGTCGTAGGCCTGCTCGCGGTCACCATCGCGGTAGGCCTGCAGGCTGCGCTCCAGGGTTTCGCGGGTGTAGCCGATCAACTGTTGCGGGCCACGCTGCTCCAGCACCGGATGCGCGCGTTGGGCGCGGAACGCGGCGACATCGCCACCAGCAGCGGCGATTTCGGCAGGCGTGCGGCCGGCCAGCTCGCTCATGGCGAAACGTGCCTTGCCCTGCGCCGGCACAGCGGTGAAGCCAGCGATATAGACAGCCAGATCCCAGCGCTGACGGTCGTCGAGCTGGTCGGCGAAGGCCGGCATGTCGGTGCCTTCGATGCCCAGGCTTAGGGTGTTGTAGAGATCGTAAAGGCTCAGCCGGTCTAGGCGCGCGGCGTCGCGCAGATTGGCCGGTGGCGGCTCCAGGCCAATGCCGGCCGGCCCGTCGCCCAACCCGGTATCGCCATGGCAAACCGAGCAGTGCTGGGCGTAGAGCGGCGCACCACGCTCCGGGTCCGGCGTCAGTACCGGCGTCAGTGACACCTGATAAAGATCGGCCAGGCGTGCGCCGAGTTGGCGTGCCGAGCTGGAAACCTCTTCGCCGGGCCTGCGCAGGGTAACGGCCTGGCGCAGATCGGCCACGCCCTGCTCCAGCTCGGCACGTCCGGCCTGAGCCGGCAGGGCGACGATCAAGCCCTGCAGCACATCGAGAAACTCCAATTGCTCCTGGTATTCGCCAGCATCGACGACCTGGCCGCCCGCGACGGTGGCAGGGTAATCAGCGCCGATATAACCAATCAGGTGCAGCGCCTGGGAGGCGCCATCCAAAGGCTCGCCGACGGCGAGAAAGCTGAGGCAGGCCAGCAACGGCAGCATCAGCCAGGAAAGGGGGGAACGGAAGCGGATCATTAATGCATCCCAAACGAGAATGGGTGGCATTAAATTGTTGCCGGACGAGCCCGCACAGACAAGGAAAATATGAAATATTTGGTAACAAACTGACTAAACCACCTTCGCTCAGGCCAGGCCATCGCCTTGGTAGGAGCGAATTTATTCGCGATCGGGCCCGGCTCCATGCCCGGCTCGGATCGCGAATAAAGCGGAACACCGCCCGTTCGCGCCTACAGGATTGAGCGCGAGGGTGTCAGACGGCGGCGCGCTTGACCGTGGCCAGCAGGCCGGCAGCGGCGGCGAACAGCGCAGCGAAACTGCGATTCATCACCCGCTGCTGGCGCGGCGTGCGCAGCAGGCGCAGTACGCGTGAGGCGAGGCCGGTATAGCCGGCCATGACGATCAGATCCACGGCGATCATGGTCACGCCCATCACCAGGTACTGCCCCACCAGCGGCGCATGCGGGTTGATGAACTGCGGCAGCACCGCAAGCATGAAGACGATCGCCTTGGGGTTGCTGAAATTGACCAGGAAACCACGCAGCACCAGGGTCAGTGGCCGGCCAATGGGGCGCTCGGCCGCGCCGGTATCCAGATCGCTGGGCAGAGCGACCCACTGTTTGTAGGCGAGGAACATCAGGTAGGCCACGCCGAACCATTTGATCAGGCTGAAGGCCAGAGCCGAGGCGGCCAGGATCGCGCCCACACCCGCAGCGACGATGGCGATCTGCAGGGCCAGACCGAGCTGCAGGCCGAGCGCGTTCCAGTAGCCGCGCCAGAAGCCGTACTGCATGCCGGCTGACATCGAGGCCACGGCACCGGCACCTGGCGACAGGCTGATCACCCAGCAGGCGACGAAGAAAGCGAGCCAGGTTTCCAATGCCATGATGCGTACCTCGAAAAGCGGAAATCAGGGAGAGAGCGCTACAGCCTACTCCTGCCCCCGCATTCAGCGCCAGCGGCGTACCGACTTCTGGAAGAACAGGCTGTTGGGCACCTGCAACAATGCGCCGGCGGCGTTTTCGTCGAGGTCCTGCAGGGTGGTGTAGAACAGGTTGATGGCGATCACCCGCCCTTTCACCCCGGGTTTGTCGGCGCTGTCGATGACCTCGACGGTATCGCCCAGGCGAAACGGGCCCATGGTGAAGATCAGCAGCGCACAGAACATGTTCGACAGCACGCTCCAGATGGCGAAGAACGCCACCGCAGCGACAGCGGTGAACCCGGTCAGCGCCGTCCACAGCACGTTCGCCGATACGCCCAGGCGCTCCAGCACCATGAGCAGTGCGCTGCCCATGATCAGCCAGCGCACCAGGCCGCGCAGCGGCTGCAACACTTCTGCCGGCAACAGGCTGTAGCGCGCGCCAAGGCGGCTGATGGCGCGGGTGAGAATGCGCTGAGCGATCCATGCCAGCAGGATGATCAGCAGTACCTGGCCAGCACGAATCAGCGGCTCGCGCCAGGCCATCAGCAGTTCCAGCTGTTCCATTACTCGGCTTCCTCCAGTTGCTGCTGCAACGCCTCCAGGGTTTCCAGCGCCAGCAGCCAGGCCTCTTCCAACTCGGATTCACGCGCCTTGAGCTGCGCCTGTTCGGCCAGGCGCTGGCGCAGTTCGTCCTTGCGCGCGGCTTCGTACAGACTGCTGTCGCCCAACTGGGTTTCCACCGCGGCGAGCTTTTCCTGCACCTTGCCCAGTTCCTGCTCGAGCTTCTCGGCCTGTTTCTTGTGCGGCGCCAGTTGCTGACGCAGCGCAGCGGCAGCCTGGCGCTGGGCACGCTTGTCGGTCTTGTCTGCAGCGCCTTCGGCCGCTGCGCTGGGCGGTGCCTGGCGCTGACGGTAGTCGACCAGCCAACGGGCGTAATCATCGAGATCACCGTCGAACGGCGCCACGCGGCCATCGGCGACCAGCAGGAACTCGTCGGTAGTACTCTTGAGCAGATGGCGGTCGTGCGAGACCACCACCACGGCACCGGCGAACTCCTGCAGAGCCATGGTCAGCGCCAGGCGCATTTCCAGGTCGAGGTGGTTGGTCGGTTCATCGAGCAGCAGCAGGTTGGGTTTGCCCCAGGCGATCAATGCCAGAGCCAGGCGCGCTTTCTCGCCACCGGAGAAATTCACCACCGGCTCGTCGCAGCGCGCGCCACGGAAATCGAAACCGCCGAGGAAATCGCGCAGCGTCTGCTCGCGCTCGCTCGGTGCGATGCGCTGCAGGTGCAGCAGCGGGCTGGCCTTGTCATCCAGGGCGTCGAGCTGATGCTGGGCGAAGTAGCCAATCACCAGGTTCTCGCCGCGGGTCAGGCTGCCGCTCAGTGGCTGCAGCTCGGCGGAGAGGTTCTTGATCAGCGTCGACTTGCCCGCACCGTTGGGGCCGAGCAGGCCGATGCGCGCACCCGGCACCAGGCTCAGCTTGACCTGCTGCAGGATGGTCTTGTCGCCGTAGCCCAGGCGGCCTTCGCTGAGGCTGAGCAGCGGTGTGGAGATCTTGTCGGCCTCGCGGAAGACGAAGTCGAAGGGCGAGTCGACGTGCGCCGCACTCAGCTCTTCCATGCGCTCCAGCGCCTTGATCCGGCTCTGCGCCTGGCGGGCCTTGGTCGCCTGAGCCTTGAAGCGGGCGATGTACTTTTCCATATGCGCGCGCTGCGCCTGCTGCTTCTCGTAGGCCTGTTGCTGCTGGGCCAGGCGTTCGGCGCGAGTGCGCTCGAAGGCCGTGTAGCCGCCGCGATACAGGTTCAGCTTGCGCTGCTCGACATGGGCAACGTGGTCGACCACGGCGTCGAGAAAGTCGCGGTCGTGGGAAATCAGCAGCAGGGTGCCTGGGTAGCTCTGCAGCCAGCCTTCGAGCCAGAGAATCGCGTCCAGATCCAGGTGGTTGGTCGGCTCGTCGAGCAGCAACAGATCGGACGGGCACATCAGCGCCTGGGCCAGGTTCAGGCGCATACGCCAGCCACCGGAGAAGTCGCCGACGCGGCGATCCATCTGCGCGTTCTCGAAGCCCAGGCCAGCCAGCAGCTTGCGCGCGCGGGCATCGGCGGTATAACCGTCGGCGCTGTCCAGTTCACTGTGCAGGCGGGCGATGGCGGCGCCGTCGTGGCTCTGCTCGGCTGCGGCCAACTCGGCCTGCACGCGGCGCAGGTTGTGATCGCCGTCGAGCACGTAGTCAACGGCCAGCCGCTCGAGGTTGTCGACCTCCTGGCGCATATGGGCGATACGCCAGTCGCCGGGCAGCAGGCAATCGCCGGCATCCGGTGTCAGCTCACCACGCAACAGGGCGAACAGGCTGGATTTACCGGCGCCGTTGGCACCGATCAGACCGGCCTTGTGACCGGCGTGCAGGGTCAGCTCGGCGCCTTCGAGCAGGCGTTGCGGACCACGCTGTAGAGTGAGGTTCTGGAGTCGGATCATAATGGCCGCGGAGTCTATCAAATCGCCCCGGAGGCCGCGTGCAGGATCTGTGGAATTTCGCCCTCGAACTCTATGCCAGACCAGGTGTGGAACAGGCCTGCCTGGAACTGCAGAAAGCGGGCAGCGACGTTTGCCTGCTGCTGACTGGCGCCTGGCTGCAGCAACGCGGCGTGCGCTGCCTGGAGGAACGCCTGCGCGCCCTGACGGAAGTGGCCGCGCCCTGGCAGCGCGAGGTGATCTCGCCCTTGCGCCAGACACGCCGCCACTGGCGCAGGGCAGCAGGCGAAGATGCCGAGCTGGCGGCCTTGCGCGAACAGATCAAGAAACTGGAATTGCAGGCCGAGCGGGTATTGCTCGAACGGCTGCAGACGGTGGCCGAGAGCTGGCCTGGCGAGGCAGGTAGAGACGACTGGCTGATTCGCCTGGCCGAAAACGACAGCGCCGCGCTGCAGGTGCTGCGCGGCGCCGTCAATTCGCCTTAGGAGGCGCTCGGGGTGCTGCTGCCGCTGCTTACGGTAGGCGCAGCGGGCGTCGCCGGGGCAGCCGGAGCTGCTGGCGCTGCCGGCGCGGCAGTTGGCTTGGCTGCTACAGGCTTGGCCGGAGCCTTCTTCGCTGCAGCCGGTTTCTTCGCAGCAGCAGGCTTGGCAGGCGTGGCTTTGGCGGCGGGCTTCGCAGCAGGTTTGGCCGCTACGGGTTTGGTGGTAGCTGGCTTGGCTGCTGGCTTACTGGCCGCTGCTGGCTTCGCCGGCGTTTTCGCGGCGGCTGGCTTTGCGGCAGGTTTGGCCGCCGGCTTGGCGGCAGCAGGTTTGGCGGCAGCCTTGGGCACGGCCGGTTTAGCCGCTGCAGGCTTGCTGGCAGCAGGTTTAGCCGCTGGCTTGCTGGCGACCGCGGGTTTGGTAGCCGACTTGCTGGCCGCTACCGGCTTGGCGGCTGGTTTGCTGGCCGGTTTGGCAGTAGCGGGTTTGGCCGGGGCCTTGTTCACCGGTGCTTTTGCGACAGCGGGTTTCTTTGCAACGGCCGGCTTGCTGGCAGGCTTGGCTGCCGGCGCTGCGGCCTTGGCTTCACGTGCGTCCAGCGCCTTGCCGGCGGCTTCCTTCACTTTGCCAACGCCCTGCGCCAGCTTCAGGCTTTCCTGAGCATCGCGCTTGAGCTGGGCGATGTAGGTACGGGTTTCGCTCTGGCTGGCCTTGAGCCCATCGAGCAGCTCCTCCAGCTCGGCGACGGCATTCTTGGCCTTGGCTTGCGCCTTGGCCTTGCCGGCAACGGCGGCGTCCTGCAGCTTGCTGCGCGCCTTGTGCAGTTTCTCCTGAGCCTTGCCGCGCTGCTTCTCCAGTTTGGCGAGCAGTTTCTCGGCGTCGATCAGCGCTTGCGAGCAGGCATTTTCCAGATGTTCGAGCAGACTGGCAGACAGTTGGTGCAGCAGGTGCAGCGGGGTGGTCACGGACTTCTTCTTGGCCGACATGGCGCGCCTCCAGGCGGATGTGGATGCGCCCATACTAGACGCAGGCGAGACGCCCCGCCATAGGCCTTTTGGCGATCGCAGCGCGGGCATCGCGCGCCTGGCATAATCGCTGGCACATTCATCGGGAGAGATCGTCATGAGCCGCGCCGTACTCGCCACACTCGCGCTGTGCTGCAGCCTGGGTGTGCAGGCCGACCAGCACCAGCAGGACCTGGCTTACAGCCTCGGTGTGCGCCTCGGCGAACGCCTGCATGAAGAGGTGCCCGACCTGCCGCTGAGCGAACTGCTCGAAGGCTTGCGCCAGGCCTACGAGGGTAAGCCGCTGCGGCTCGAAGCCAGCCGTATTGAGCAACTGCTCGATGAGCATGAAGCCCGTATCGAAGCCTCGCCACAACGCCATGCCAAGGCCATCGAAGCCGAGCAGCGTTTTCTCGCCGAGGAGAGTCGCCGCGCCAACGTAAGGGCGCTGGCCAACGGCGTGCTGGTGACCGAATTGAAACCTGGCAGCGGAGCCAAGCCCACTGCCCGCAGCCGAGTGCAGGTGAGTTATCGCGGCGAGCTGGCCGATGGCAGCGTCTTCGACGAGAGCAGCAAACCGCAGTGGTTTCGCCTGGACAGCCTGATCGCCGGCTGGCGCAGCGCACTGCTGCAGATGCCGAAGGGCGCTCACTGGCGTCTGGTGATTCCGTCGGCTCAGGCGTATGGGGAAGACGGCGCAGGCGATCTGATACCGCCCCATGCACCGCTGGTGTTCGATCTGCGCCTGCTGGACGTGGCCGATTGAGCGTCACACTGATCCACAATGAAAAGCCCGGACTCAGATCCGGAATGCTGTTCACCTAAGAAACGGTCTAGCTCGATCAGTCCCCTCGCCCCTCCGGGGAGAGGGTTAGGGAGAGGGGGAAACTGGCAGTTTTGCGGAGTCTTCTGCCCTCTCCCCCAGCCCCTCTCCCATAAATGGGGGAGGGGAGCCAATCGTGTGCAACCTTGATTGAACAGCATTACGGACTCAGACCGGGCTTTTTTGACATCGAGCGGTCAGATCGCTTCGGCAGCCTGTTCCTGATGGGCGTTATGCAGCACCTCGATCAGGCAATCTTCCAGCTCGAAACGTTCGTGCAACAGCTGTCCCAGGCGGTTGAGCTCGACCACCAGCGAGGCGTTGTCACGACTGTCGCCGTTGTCACAGCGGTCGTTGAAGGCCAGCGCGACCTCGGTGATGGCTTCGATGCGTGGGTAGATCTGCTTGGCCAGTTCCAGGCCGCGCTGGTCATTGAAGGCCTTGGCCTCGCTGGTCAACTGCTCATAGACCTCGAAGTGGCCGGCCGAGACGTAGTCCACCAGCAGCTCGCAGAAGCCCTGCAACGACTCGCAATTGATGGCTGGAGCCTGCGGCGCCTTATTCAGAGCGGTATAGGCCAGCACCAGTTCGCGGCGCTCACCCAGCCAGCGATCAATCAGTTGGTGAACCCCGCCCCAACGTTCCTGTGCGTTCCGACAACTCTCGAGCATGATGAACCTCGTTTCCCTTATCGATAATGCCTGTTATACGCCCGTTCCCGAGACGTTTTCTTTAAGGGCCCCATCCCTGGCGACCATCCCTCGAACCATTCGCTGCGCGACGCTAAAAGTCATTCCTGACGATTTTCCGTCAATCGAAGCTTGCTCTTGGAAAGGCAACCGCAAAATGGCGTTTTTCCGACGGTGCGTGCGAGCCAGATTATGCCCGCTGGCAGACACCATCAAGGCATAGGCGCGAGAAACTTTCATACGGGCGTTTAATCGAGAAGCCACGAACTCCGTGGCTTCATGCGATTCACACGCTCAATTGCGGCGCAATAGCTGGAACAGGCAGAACAGCAGCATGCCGATGAAGCCGAGCAGGCTCCACTCGGGAATGCTCATGCCGAACAGTGTCCACTTCACTTCGGCGCAGTCTGCGCTGCCCTGGAACACTAGGCGCACGATGTCCTGCATGGGCAGGGCTTCCATCATGAACTCGAGGCTCGGCAGACAGGCTTCGAGCTGATCGGCCGGCACGCTCTGCAGCCAGATCTGCCGACCTGCGGTGGCGGCCCCGGCACCAGCGAACAGCAAGGCCACCACGGCATAGATGCGTCGACCGAGACGCCCTGGGCCATGGATCGCCGCGATCAGACAGACCACGCCGAACAGGATCACGCATATGCGCTGCAGTACGCACATCGGGCAGGGTTCCAGGCCGACGACATGCTCCAGGTACAGCGCAGCCGCCATCAGCAGTACGCAGCCGATGAATGCCAGGAAAAACAGGGGACGCGGACTGGCCAATTGCATGGTGGCTCCGTAAGGGAAATCGAGGGCGTACGGTAGAGGAAAGCGAGGGCGCCTTTCAAGGCGCCCCACGGCTCATAACAGGCTGTTCATCATGCCGGAACGCCCCTCCGTCCGCACGGATGGCCAAGCGCGGCAATCGGCCGCATCCATTCAGACCGAGGCACCCTGCGGTTGCGGCAGCGACGGCAGGCCCTGGTGCAACAGGCCGAGACTTTCCAGCAGCAGCTGGTTGCTGCGTTCCAGTTCACCCAACTGCGCCAGCAGGCGCGCCAGTTCGGCGCAGGTTTCCGGGTGACGCTCGAGCTTGAGGCTGGTCTCGAAGTAGTCGCGCGCCTTGCCCCACAGCTGGTTCTGCAGACACAGGCGGCCCAGGGTCAGCAGCAGGGCCGGGTCCTGCGGATGCTGCTTGAGCCAGAGTTCGGCTGTCTGCAGCTGACGCGCCGGATCGGCGCCACGCAGCACGCCATAGAAACGCGCCAGGCGGCTGTCATAGCCTCGTTTGAGCGCGTCACGCAGCACCGCCTCAGCTTCTTCCTGCGCGCCCAGACGACGCAGTTGCTCGACATAGGTGGCGATCAGCTCAGGCTCGTTGCGCAGGCTGGCCGACAGTTGGCTCCAGGCCTTGCTCAGGGGCTGCAGGGCAGTTTCTCCCTGCGCCAAGCCAAGCTCGCCGACTTCGGCCAGGCGACCACGCCAGGTTTCGCGCTCCAGTTCGTCCAGCTCTGCGGCGGGTAGCGCCTTTTCCTTACGCAGCTCCGGCAGCAGGCCGAGCAGTGCCGACCAGTCCTGGCGCTGTAGATACAGACGCTGCAACTGGCGCAGCACCAGGTGATGGCCCGGATGGCGCTCACGCATGGCCTGCAGGGTTTCCAGCGCCGCGTCGCTGTCGCCGCGCTTGCACTGCAGCTCGGCGTGGGTCAGGGCAATGGCCAGCTCGGCCTGCGGCTGCTTGTTCAGCGCCCGCTCGAGCAGTGCGTCGCTCTGTTCGTGCTCACCAAGCTTGCCGGCTGCCCGGGCAGCACCGAGGTAGTACATCAGCGGCTGGCTGTCGGCTTCGGCGGCGCGGGTCAGTTGGCGTTGGGCACGTGCCCAGCGGCCTTCGGCGAGATCCAGCATGCCCTGCTCGGAGGCCTGGCGCACACGGCGAGTGCGGTGCAGGCGCGACCAGGGGTTGGCCATCCGCGTCGAGCTGAGCAACAGACGCAACGTCCACTTGATCAGGTAGTAGAGCACCACCACGACCACCAGTAGGCCCAGGAATGCCCACAGGCCGGATTGGTAGCGGAAGCCCTTGTAGGCGAACAGCACATAACCGCGGTCAGCCTCGATGGCCAGGCTGAGCAGGTAGAGTCCGACAGCGACGGCCAGCAATAACAGAAGCCAGATCAGGCGTTTCATTGCGCCTCCCCGGCCGCGGCGGCCCCCTGCCGACGTTGCGCCTGCTTGCGTTGCAGGTAGGCCTGCAGTGCATCGAGCGACTCGCTCAGATCCGGCACCTTGACCTCGATACTGGCATCGGCCAGCTCGCTGAAGCGCTGGCGTAGGGCGCGACTGTCCGGATTATCCAGATTGAAGTGGGCGTCGAGGATGTCCTCGGCCTGCTTCAGCGACTGCTTGTACACACCGGTCTGACCGTGCAGCGCGGCCCACTGCGCCTGCTCCAGGGCCAGCGACAGGCTCAGGCGAACCTGCGACAGGCTTTGCCCGGAGAGCAGCGGCCGTACGTTGCGATCGGCATCGAATTCGATACGGAAGTAGTCGGAAAGCTTCTTCGCCCACTCGCTCCACCAGGCGCTGCCATCGCCCTCGGCCGCCAGCTCGGAGAGCACGTCGCCCTGCCCTTCGAGGGTCGGCGCCAGCGGGTTGAGCGTGGCGACCTGCTCACGCAGGGCGCCCAGTTGCAGGAACAGGCCGACGCGATCCGGTCGCTCCGTGGTGCGCAGCGCTTCCAGACTGCGGCTGAGCTGCTCGCGGGCAGCGAAGGCGGCGGGATCGTCCTGATCGCGGAGGATTTCGTCAGCCGCCAGCACCAGCGCCTCGGCACTGGCCACATCCTGCAACGCCGACAAGCGCAAGGTCGCCAGACGCAGCAGGTGCTCGGCCTCATCCAGGCGCCAATCCTGGCGGCTGCCATCGAGCACGCTTTCCAGGCGCTGGCTCAAACGCTGCTGGTCGCTCTGCAGGTTGGCCAGCAAGCGACGGCGCTCCTCCAGTTCGGTTGCACTGGGCAGGTCAGCCAAACGCGAATCCAGGCGCTGGCCCAGATCCTTCAAATTCTTCGTAGTGTCGTCGCGGGTACTCTGCAGAGCATCGGCCTGCTGCTGGTCCCTGCCCTGCATTTCGTGCAGTTGCCAGAGGCTCCAGCCACCAGCACCGGCGCCTGCCAGGCCGATCAGCAAGGCCAAGGCGGCAACACCGCTGCCCCCGCCACTGCGGGATGCCTGAGCAGGTTGAGCTGTTGGCGTGCTTGTCACGGCTTCGCTGGTCGGTTTTTCTTCTGGCGTCTTCGGGGTGGATGCTTCGCTCACGTATCCGTCCTTTTAGAGGGCGGCAGCCGGAAACTGCTCCAGCGCTGCCTGCAAGGCCGCGGCACTGGCGCCGCGACAGTCCACAACGATTTCCGCACCCGCATGGCGCGCCTGCTCGGCAACGCGCGGGCTGGGTACGAACAAGGGTAACCGAGCCAACGCTGGCCAGTCATCGCCGGCCAGCTGCAGCAGATGTTCGAAACCCTGTCCACTGCTGACAACCAGGCCGTTCAGGCGTTCCGCTCGCACGCACAGGCCGAGCTCGCCCGGCGCGTACTGCGGCAGCACACGGCGATACAGTGGCAGATAGTCGACCGCCACGCCTTGGCCGCGCAAGCGTTCGGCGAGAAATTCTCGGCCACCTTCGCCACGCAGGATCAATACGCGCGGCGCAGCTGTCGTGGCGATAGCCTGGTGCAGCGCAGGCAGTGCGAGCAGCGCTTCGCTGTCATCGCCAGAGTCGGGAAAATACACACGCAAGCCCTGCTCGGCGAGCACCGCGGCAGTGGCGGCGCCGACACTGAACCAGGGCAGGTCGACTGCTGCTGCATGTCGCGCCAATAGCTGCAGACCAATCCTGGCGGCCGGTTTGCTGACCACGATCACCGCGCAATAGCGCTGCAGCTCGGCAAAGGTGCTGCGCTGCTCAGCGGTTTCGGCCAACGCCTCGATGGCCAGCAGCGGCATGCAGTGACTGGCGACTCCCTGCGCGGCCAGGGTCTGCGCCAGCGCCGCACAGTCCTCGGCAGGACGCGTCAGCAACAGGCGCCAGGCGCTCAAGGGTGACCGGCCTCACCGTAAACGGCCTTGAGAATGGCCTCGGCACCCTGCGCCAGGAGCGCCTCAGCCACGCGTACGCCCAGCGCTTCGGCATCGCTGCTGGCGGCGCGCTCTTCGGCCCGCAGCAACAAACCTCCGTCGGGTTGGCCAACCAGGCCGCGCAGCCACAGCTGGTCGTTCTCGAGCAGGGCATAGCAGGCGATAGGCACCTGGCAGCCGCCATTGAGGTGTTTGTTCAGCGCCCGTTCGGCGGTGACGCGCAATGCAGTCTCACGGTGATGCAGAGGCGCCAGCAGGGCGTGCACGTCGCTGTCGGCGCTGCGGCACTCAATGCCCACGGCGCCCTGGCCGCCGGCCGGCAGGCTGTCTTCGGCGCTGATCGAGCTGCGGATGCGATCTTCGAAACCCAGGCGGATCAGACCGGCAGCGGCGAGGATGATAGCGTCGTATTCGCCGGCATCGAGCTTGGCCAGACGGGTGTTGACGTTGCCGCGAAGGAACTGGATTTTCAGGTCGGGCCGGCGCGCCAGCAGCTGGGCCTGGCGGCGCAGGCTGGAGGTGCCGACCACGCTGCCGGGCGGCAGCGCGTCGAGGCTGTCGAAGGTATTGGAGACGAAGGCGTCACGCGGGTCTTCACGCTCGCAGATGCAGTACAGGCCCAGCCCCTCGGGGAAATCCATCGGCACGTCTTTCATCGAGTGCACGGCGATGTCGGCCTCGTTTTCCAGCAACGCGGTTTCCAGTTCCTTGACGAACAGCCCCTTGCCACCGATTTTCGCCAGCGGCGCGTCGAGCAACTTGTCGCCGCGGCTGACCATGGGCACCAGGCTGACCTTCAGGCCAGGGTGGGCCTGCTCCAATCGGGCTTTAACATACTCGGCCTGCCACAGGGCCAGGGCGCTCTTACGGGTGGCGATGCGGATTTCGCGGGACATGGGGCAATTCCAGAAAACGGATTGCCGCGAATCATAACAGGCTCGCCCATTACGGGCGCTGCCAGGCGGCCATAGGCCGCAGGTTTGTCGGTCACTGCGAAGACGATGACGCCCTGGCGCGCAGCTCAGAGTGTCAGAGTGCCTGCATCAACTTGCGTACGCCGGCCACATGGCGGCGGCTGACCACCAGCGAATCGCCCTCCAGCCCCTTGAGGAACAGCTGGAAATGCCCGAGCGGGGTGCGCTGCAGGCGTTCGATACGCTCGCGCGCCACCAGCGCATTGCGATGGATGCGCACGAAACGGTCACCGAACTCGTCTTCCAGCGCCTTGAGTGGTTCGTCCAGCAGCACTTCGCCGCCCTCGTGGCGCAGGGTCACGTACTTGTGATCGGCGATGAAATAGACCACGTGATCCAGCGGAATCAGCTCGATGCCCTTGCGGGTGCGGGCGCTGATATGGGTGCGCGGGCCACCGCCGGTCTCGGCGGCTGGGCGGGTCAAGGCGGCCAGTTGCACGCGATTGGGCCGCTCGGCCTTTTTCAAGGCCTCGTTGAGGCTCTCGGGCCGCACCGGTTTGACCAGATAGCCAACGGCGCTGACCTGGAAGGCCTCCAGGGCGAACTCGTCGTGCGCCGTGCAGAAGATCACCGCAGGCGGCGCTTCGCGCTCGCAGAGTTTCGCGGCAACCTGCAGGCCGTCGAGCCCGGGCATGCGGATATCCAGCAGGACCACATCCGGCTTGAGGCTATCGATCAGGGTCAGGGCTTCCTCGCCATTGCTGGCGGCGGGCTCCAGGACCCGGTAGCCCTCGAGCTCACCGACCATGCGGCTCAGGCGCTCACGGGCAAGGGGTTCGTCATCGACGATCAGGACATTCATATTGCTCTGGCTTCCTGCGTGAGTCTCGCACAAGGATAGCGTAGACAGCTGTAATGACGGCCGTCACGGCGCTCCACGCTGAGACTCGCGCGGGGGCCAAAAAGTGCCGCCAGACGCGCATCGATATTACTCAGCGCTTGCTGCGTTCCCCGCGACGGGTGCTGCTCGCCCCGCTCTTCATACGGATTGCTGACACACAAGCTGAACACACCATCCTGGTAATGCGCTTCGACCCGCACCAGGCCACCTTCGATACGTGGCGCGATGCCATAGATCAGCGCATTCTCCAAAAGAGGCTGCAGGGTCAGCTGGGGAATCGGCAGATCCTCCGGCACACCCTCGACCTCCCACTGCAACTGTAGTCGCTCACCGAGCCGATAGTGCTCGATAGATAGATAACGTTTCGCCAGTTCCAGTTCCTCCTTCCACGCAACCAGCGTGCCGGGCTTGGCCAGGCTGGCGCGAAACAGATCGGACAAATCCAGCACCGCCTGCTCGGCCTTGTACGGGTCGAGCGTGACCAGGCTGGCGATGCTGTTGAGGCTGTTGAACAGGAAATGCGGACGAATCCGCGCCTGCAACGATTCGATGCGCGCGCGCAGTTCGGCCTGCTCCTGCCGCCGCCATTGGCTCTGCAGATAAAAATAGCGTAGCAGCAGTGCGGACATGATCAGGCTGATCAGCGCATGGCGCAGGTAAAGATTCACCTCGCCGGCGCGCGGCAGCGGCCCGCCGAGTTCGTAATAGTCGGCCACCGCCGTGCAACCCAGGGTCAGCAGCACCACCAGGGCGCAGCACAGGCCGCCCGCCAGCGCCGGACGCAGACGCGCCAGCGGCGGCCGCAGGCGACACAGCACGGCCGCCGAGAGCAGCACGATCCATTGCACGAACAGCGAGGTCAGGGCCAGGCGTACCCAGTCGAAGCCTGGCGTCATCGGCTCGGCGAGCACCAGCACCAGTACCAGCAGCTCGGCCAGCAGCACCATGCTCAGCAGGGCTTCCGGCTGGCATAGTTCCGGGACGAAGAAGTCGTCGATGGCGGTGTTGGATTTATTCTTGGCAAGCGATTGTGTGTGCATCGACGCAGTTTCCGTGTCGCCTTGCGGGCCGGCAAGCGAGACGGCTCCAGCCGGACAAAATAAAGCACCGAAATGCCGCCTTCAGCGCAAAATTGTGAAGCAACCGACAACGCCAGCGACCGCCCGACGGCGAACGCGGCCCGGCGAAACGTGCGCCGACCCTGCTATTATCGACCCACTTTGTCCGCCATGCTGACCAGCAATTAGGTCAGCCCGATCCAGAGCCCGAACCATGAGCAGCGAAAAAACCAACCAATCCTGGGGCGGCCGCTTCAGCGAGCCCGTCGACGCCTTCGTCGCCCGCTTCACCGCCTCGGTCGAATTCGACAAGCGCCTGTACCGCCACGACATCATGGGCTCCATCGCCCACGCCACCATGCTGGCCAAGGTCGGCGTGCTCAGCGACGCCGAGCGCGATGCGATCATCGATGGCCTGAAGCAGATTCAGGGCGAGATCGAAGCGGGCAGCTTCGACTGGCGCGTCGACCTGGAAGACGTGCACATGAACATCGAGGCGCGCCTGACCGACCGCATCGGCGTGACCGGCAAGAAGCTGCACACCGGCCGCTCGCGCAACGATCAGGTGGCCACCGACATCCGCCTGTGGCTGCGTGACGAGATCGACCTGATCCTGGCCGAAATCACCCGCCTGCAGCAGGGCCTGCTGGAACAGGCCGAGCGCGAAGCCGAGACCATCATGCCCGGCTTCACCCACCTGCAGACCGCCCAGCCGGTGACCTTCGGCCACCATCTGCTGGCCTGGTTCGAAATGCTTTCGCGCGACTACGAGCGCCTGGTCGACTGCCGCAAGCGCACCAACCGCATGCCCCTGGGCAGCGCTGCACTGGCGGGTACCACCTACCCGATCCAGCGCGAGATCACCGCCGAGCTGCTGGGCTTCGACGCCGTGGGCGGCAACTCCTTGGACGGCGTGTCGGATCGCGACTTCGCCATCGAATTCTGCGCCGCCGCGGCGCTGGCGATGATGCACCTGTCGCGCTTCTCCGAAGAGCTGGTGCTGTGGACAAGCGCCCAGTTCCAGTTCATTGATCTGCCGGATCGTTTCTGCACCGGCTCCTCGATCATGCCGCAGAAGAAGAACCCCGACGTGCCCGAGCTGGTGCGCGGCAAGACCGGCCGTGTGTTCGGCGCCCTGACCGGCCTGCTGACCCTGATGAAAGGCCAGCCGCTGGCCTACAACAAGGACAACCAGGAAGACAAGGAACCGCTGTTCGACGCCGCCGACACCTTGCGTGATTCGCTGCGCGCCTTCGCCGACATGATCCCGGCGATCAAGCCCAAGCACGCCATCATGCGCGAAGCGGCGCTGCGCGGTTTCTCCACCGCCACCGACCTGGCCGACTACCTGGTGCGCAAGGGCCTGCCGTTCCGCGACTGCCACGAGATCGTCGGCCATGCGGTGAAGTACGGCGTCGATAGCGGCAAGGATCTGGCCGAAATGAGCCTCGACGAGCTGCGCCAGTTCAGCGACCAAATCGGGCAGGACGTGTTCGCCGTGCTGACTCTGGAAGGCTCGGTGAATGCCCGCAACCATACCGGCGGCACCGCACCGGCTCAGGTGCGTGCGGCGGTGGTACGCGGCCGGGAACTGCTGGCCAGCCGCTAAGCACGGCTCGGCGAGAAACGGGAAAAGGAGTTCCCATGCCTGAATTATTGTTGCGCGGCTTGGCGCTACTCGCCGAGATCATGCTTGAAATCATAATCGGCTACGTCTTCTACACCAGCGGCTGGCTGGCACTACGACCTTTGACGCTGGGCCGCTACCCGAATCTGCCGCTGCGCGTGACCGACCCTTCGGGTTCGCGCAGCGCCTGGGTCGCCGCGTTCGGTTTTCTCTGCCTGGCTGGCCTGCCCTTGACGTGGCTGACCGTCACTTACAGCTAAACGCTGCCACGAGACTCTCCATGCCTATAGACATCCGCCCCGCCACCCCTGACGACGCCGAGCTGATCCTGCGCTTCATCACCGATCTGGCCATCTATGAAAAGGCCGAGCACGAGGTGAAAACCGACACTGTCGGCATCCGCGACAGTCTGTTCGCCGACGGCAGCACCGCTCACGGTCTGATCTGCGAGCACGACGGCCAGCCGATCGGCTACGCGGTGTACTTCTTCAATTACTCCACCTGGCTGGGCAAGCATGGCCTGTATCTGGAAGACCTCTACGTCAGCCCCGAAGCGCGTGGTCTAGGCGCTGGCAAAGCGCTGCTGCGCCACCTGGCGCAACTGGCGGTGGCACGCGATTGTGGCCGTTTCGAATGGTCGGTGCTGGACTGGAATACGCCCGCCATCGACTTTTACGAATCCTTTGGCGCCCGCCCGCAAAGCGAATGGACCACCTATCGCCTCACCGGCCAAGCCTTGCTGGACTTCGCCGCTGGCTGAGGAGCGGACACCTGGCTACGGCGACAACCCTGACCTAAGGTAGTTACATCTACCCAGCGCCTCGGACCATCATGCGCAAACTACTCGCACTGTTCAGCTTCTTCGCCCCGGCACTGACGGCGGCAACGCCGGTCACCATTCCCGCAAATGCGTCCTGGCATTTGCAGCTCGATGGCGCGCTGCAAACGCCCAATCGCCTGGTCTACGACATAGATCTGTACGACACACCCAAGCAGACCATCACCAACCTCAAGGCGGGTGGCCGGATCGTCATCTGCTATTTCAGTGCCGGCACCTGGGAAGACTGGCGCAGCGACGCACAGGCCTATTCCAAGGCGGCGCGCGGCAAAGCCTTGCCTGACTGGCCCGGAGAACACTGGCTCGATTATCGCCGCGACGATGTACGCAAGCTGCTCGCCAAGCGCCTGGACCTGGCCGTCGCCAAAGGCTGCGACGGTGTCGACCCCGACAACGTGGACGGCTACAGCAACGACAATGGCCTGGGCCTGACCAAAGCCCAGCAAATAGACTTCAACCGTTGGCTGGCCAGCGAGGCGCACAAGCGTGATCTGAGCGTTGGCCTGAAGAATGCCGTGGAGCTGCTGCCCGATCTCGGCAACCATTTCGACTTCGCGGTCAACGAGAGCTGCTATCGCTACAACGAATGCGCCGGGTACAGTCTCATGCGCAGCCAGGGCAAACCGATCTTCATCGCCGAATATCGCGCCTTCAACAAAGACCTTTGCAAGCGCGCGGCCAGCTCCGGTTTTCGCCTGCAGTTCTTCAAACTCAGCCTCAAGAGTGTCGGCACACCCTGCGACTGAACATCCACAGAGAGGAACCATGAGCCAGAACCACGACCAGGAAGACGAAGACTTCGCCGAAGCCACCCTGATCCAGGCGATCGAGAACCAGCTGGAAAGTGGCGAGCCGGCTGCCGCCAAGGCGGTGTACAACAAGCTGACGCTGGTCGGTTACCAGCGCGAGGAGATTCTCGAGCTGATGGCGCTGGTGCTGGCTCATGAAGTCGACGCCATGCTGAGCGAGGATCGCCCCTTCGATGGCGCCTGGTATGAACAGGCCCTGCGCGCTCTACCGGAGCTGCCGGAAGAAAGCTGAACCAGGCAACTCGCCGATAGGCAGAGCGCGCTACAGGGTTC
The DNA here is from genome assembly GCF_016008875.1 of Ectopseudomonas mendocina. Lineage (GTDB taxonomy): Bacteria > Pseudomonadota > Gammaproteobacteria > Pseudomonadales > Pseudomonadaceae > Aquipseudomonas. Next base: position 43,928 of record NZ_JADTQG010000021.1, on the reverse strand, counting down.
TACACTGCAAGAGCGCCATAACGACAAGACGGAGTCACCATGAAGTCATTCGACGCTGACCTGATCGACGAGCTGGAAATCCTCGCCCTGTACAACCTGGACAACCATCAGGAAGGGCTCAAGGTGCACAACAACGCCTCATTCAAGGCACAGGGCGCCATTACTCGCCTCTACGAAAAAGGCCTGGTGAGCCAGGCCGACGGCGGCTACCTGACCAGCCTGGGCATCGACGCTGCCGAACATGCACAGGCACTGCTGACCATTCTCTCGGCCCGCAAGACCACCCCCGCTTAATTTCGGTTGCCCGCCGGCCGCCCTCAAGGGGAAGGCGCGGCGGGCGATATAGCGTCAAGGCACTGCACTGGCGAGCACGCCGCTGATAGGCTTGCCGCACCCGCAGTAGAGTTCGAGCATGACGCGCACGCAGGAAATACGCCCCGATATCGATGACGGCATCGACCGCAAGGTGCTGGCACAGTTGCGTGCGCGCTTTCTGCAGATCAACCAGGGCCGTCTGCAACGGGCCATGGAAGCGCTGTCCACGCGTCAGCAGCTGGTCCTCAAGCTGTTGCCGCTGCTGTTGCACGTCAACCATCCGCTGCTGCCCGGCTATGTTTCGGCCAGCACACCGGCCGGCCTCAGCGGTTTCGAGCCGGACGACGAGAGCCTGGCCGAAGTGCAGCGCCTGACCCGCTCCTTCGTCTACAAACCGCGTCGCGGCCAGGGTGCTGCGCCGCTGCATGGATTGTTCCTGATGGGCAGCCTGGGCACCGTGGCCCAAGCCGAGCAGAGTGACATGGACCTGTGGCTGTGCCACTCGCCCAATCTCACCGCGCAGGAGCTTCAGGACCTGCGCAAAAAATGCGACCAGCTGGAAAGCTGGGCGGCCACTCAAGGCGCCGAAGTGCATGTCTTTCTGGTCGACCCGCAACGCTTCACCCAGGGCGCACGCGAGGCGCAACTGACCTCGGATGACTGCGGCACCACCCAGCATTATCTGTTGCTCGACGAGTTCTACCGCACCGCGATCTGGCTCGGCGGACGCACGCCGATCTGGTGGCTGGTGCCGGTTTACGAGGAGGCGCGCTATCACGACTACTGCCGCACTCTGCTGAGCAAGCGTTTCGTGCGCGCCGAAGACGTACTCGACCTCGGCCATCTGGCGCACATCCCGCCGGAAGAATTCATCGGCGCGGGCATGTGGCAGCTGTACAAGGGCATCGAGTCGCCCTACAAGTCCGCGCTCAAGCTGCTGCTCACCGAGGTCTACGCCAGCGAACACCCTAAGGTCGAATGCCTGGCGCTGCGCTTCAAGCAGGCGGTGTTCGAAGGCCGCCTGGACCTCGACGAACTCGACCCCTACATCGTCGTCTACCGCCGCCTGGAGGAATACCTCAGCGCACGGGGCGACCGGGAAAGGCTCGAGCTGATCCGCCGCTGCCTGTACCTCAAGGTGAACAAGAAGATCAGCCGCCCACCGACCCGCGGTCGTACCAAGAGTTGGCAGCGCCTGTTACTGGAACGCCTGACCGGCGAGTGGGGCTGGCAGACTCGCCAGCTCAGCGTGCTCGACAGCCGCAGCCAGTGGAAGGTGCGCCAGGTCGCCGCCGAACGGCGTGTACTGGTCAACGAGCTGACCTACAGCTACCGCTTCCTCTCGCAGTTCGCCCGCAGCGCCCAGGCCGGCAGCTCGCTGAACAACCGCGACCTGAATGTACTGGGCAGACGTCTGTACGCCGCATTCGAGCGCAAGGCCGGCAAGGTGGAGTTCATCAACCCCGGCATCGCCCCGGACCTGGCCGAAGACACCCTGACCCTGGTCCAGTACCCCAGCCCCGAGGCGCCGAACGAAAACCTCTGGGCGCTGTTCAACGGCAGCCTTGGCGCTCAGGAATGGGCGGACTTCGCGCCGCTGAAGCGCTCGCGCGAACTGATCGAGCTGCTTGCCTGGTGCCATCGCAACGGCGTGATCGACAGCAGCACGCGCCTGTCGCTGCACCCGGGCACCAGCGACCTCACCGAGTACGAGCTGTCCAACCTGATCGGCAGCCTGCAGCAGAGCTTCCCGTTGCCCCTGCCCAGCGTGGAGGAGGCGGCCCTGCTGCGCGCCAGCGTGCCTGGCGAAGTGCTGTTGCTGGTCAATGTCGGCGTCGATCCGCTTAAACAGCACAGCCAGATGAACGTGCACATGACCACCGGGCGCACCGACGCGCTGGGGTACTCCGGAGTCCGCGAGAACCTGGTGCTGACCCTCGACCAGACCGTGCTCAACAGCTGGAACGAGTTGCAGGTCAGCCGCTACGACGGCCAGGATGCGCTGCTCGACTGCCTGCGCGACCTGCTCAACAGCCTGCCGGTGGGCGGCCCGCAACCCAAGGTGGTCGTGCGCTGCTATTGCCGCAATCGTGCCCAGGCCATCGCCGAGCGGGTCGAAGAGCTGCTGCGCGATCTGCTCGAAAGCTACGCCGAAGGTCGCCAGTCGCGCTACCTGGTGCAGGTGCGCCAGCATTACCACGTGCTGCAACTGAAGCCCGGCCAGGTCAGCCATGCCGCGCTGGGCGATCTGCCCGCACTGCTCGATCACCTCGGCGCCGAACAGGACCTCTACAGCCCGCTGCGCCTGGACCGCCATGCACTCGATGGCGACGACCTGGCGCTGATCCTGCCCATGGGGCGGCCACAGTGCATCCAGGTGTTCTACCGCCTGCACGAAACCAGCGGCGAAGCCGAGCTGACCCTGCTCGACGAGCACAACGCCCTGTGGCGCCGACGCCTGCCGTTTCGTGACGAGCAAAGCCTGCTCACGCCGCTGCAGCGCTTTCTGCAGTCACTGTTGTATCGGCGCAACGCCATGCTGCCGCTCGATGGCAGCGACAACCAGCCGGCACTGGAAATCCTCTACTATCAGTTGCTACCGGCTGCGCCGTTGCGCGCCCAGCGCCTCGAGCGCAGGCCGGCGCCCGAGTCCCAGGTCAGCCATCCGTTCTACGATGTGCAGGCCATCGTCGAGCCGGGCGACGGCCGCCAGCGCCATGTCACGCTGTACTGCAACCATCGCGAGTTTTCCGAACTGGAATACGGCGACTCGCTGTTCGCCAGCGTGGCACGCCATATCCTCGCCCAGCGCCGCGACGAAGAGCGCTACCCGTGCTACATCACCGACCTCGATCTGTCCGCTGTACAAGGCGACCGCCACCCCTCGGTGGTGAACTACCTACGCTTCAAGACCAGCCTGGAAGAAGCTCTGAACCAGGCGCTGCGAACCCTTTAGACGCATTATTGATAAAGATTCTCATTATAGATATGATGCCGGCTCGCTGTGACGCTCCCGATGTCCGCAGCCGCCGGCAGCCCGTATCGTGTCCTCATCACCCAACTCGAAACTCGACCTCTACCTCGCCCATCGCAATGCATTGGTAGACTACGCCGCCCCCATACTGGGCTGCCGCGCCCAGGCCGAAGATGTCGTTCAGGAAGCCTGGCTGCGCTTCAACGGCCGCGCCGACGCAGAAGCAACGATCAACCAGCCGGTCGGCTATCTCTATCGCATCGTTCGCAATCTCGCCTTCGACCTGATCCGCCGGGTGTCCAGCGAGCGCCAGCAGGCCGATGGCGAACGCCTGCTCGAAGAACTGTCAGACCACACGCCCGGGCCGGAGCAGCAGGCTGCCAGCAGCGACGAGCTGCGCATCGTCAATGCGGCCCTGGCCGAACTGCCGGAACGCGTGCGGCGCGCCTTCGAAATGCACCGCCTGGAAGGCCACACCTTGCAGCACATCGCCGCGACACTGAACATTTCCGTGGGCCTGGCGCATCAGTTGGTGCACCAGGCGCTGTGTCATTGCGCCGACCGCCTGGAGCAGGCCAATGGCTGATCTGAAAATCCGCTGCGCTGATCCGTCTTTTGATCGTATGGCCGCCACTGTGCGACCCTTGCCCACTTTTCAGGACACCCCGGAACGACCATGACCGGCAACCTCAGACACATCGCTCTGGACTGGCTGCTGCGCATCCAGCAGCGCCCCGAGGATGCCGCGTTGCGCAGCGAGCTGGCCGCCTGGCTGGCCAGCGATGCCAACCATGTCGAGGCCTACCGCAAGGCCGAACGGGTCTGGCGGCTGACCGGCATGGCCCAGTCTGCAGCTACCGAAGTGCCTGCCGATGTCGCGCCGCCAGTGACGGCAATCCCGCTGGCAGCACGCCCGCTGCGATCCCGTCGCCGCCGCTGGCCCGCCCTGCTCGCAGGTTCGCTGGCTGCTTGCATGGTGGTATTCATCGCGCCGGACGCCTACCTGAGTTACCACAGCGACTACCGCACCGGTCTCGGCGAGCAGCGCAGCATCGAGCTGGACGACGGCAGCCGCATACAACTGGACAGCCAATCGGCGATTGCCGTCGAGTTCGACGGCAATCGACGTGAAGTCCGCCTGCTCAGTGGCCAGGCGTTCTTCGAAGTGGCGCCGGACAAGAGCCGCCCCTTCACCGTCGATGCCGATCAGTTGCAGATCACCGTCACCGGCACCGCCTTCAACGTCGCCATCCGTCCCGGTAAGTTGGCCGTGGCGGTGCAGCACGGTTCGGTGCGCGTCGCGCAGGGCGATAGCCTGATAGCGGAATCGCTGCAGTCGGGGCAGCGGTTACGCTGGCGCAGCGATGACGAGGTGAGCCTCGACAAGCTCCCGGTCAGCCAGATCGCCGCCTGGCAGCACGGCAAGCTGGTAGCGCGCGATGCACGGATTGCCGACGTGCTCGACGAACTGCGCCCTCACCTACCCGGCAAGCTGGTTCTGCGCAACGAAACCCTCGGCGAGAAACGCATTACCGGCGTCTACGACCTGAACGATCCGGACGCGGCCCTGCGCGCCGTGGTGCAACCCTATCAGGGCCGGGTCAGCACCTGGACCGGCTGGTTGCGCATCGTCGAAGGCCAGCCCTGAGCCGCTCTGTGCGGCGTCTTTTTCGTTCATACGAAAAAAATTAAAAAATTTCTGAAAATTTATCGCGCCGGAACGTCATTGCCTCGAACTCGAATCGATACAGATTCGCATTAGCTTTCATTTGGGCCTCTGGCCCGTTCGGGGAAAACATGGACAAGCAGTTGCAGCGGCAAGGAACTCCCGCCATCCATCGTCAGAAACTAGTTCAGGCCATCAGCCTGGGCATTCTGGTCCAGTGTGGCGCCCTGCCTATGGCGACCAGCCATGCGCTGGCCAATGACAGCGTGAGCGCCCAACTGCAGCAACAGCATGTCTTCGACATTTCCGCCCAACCCCTGGGCGACGCGCTGATCGCCTTCGCCCAGCAAAGTGGCATTCAGATCAGCGCCGACCCTTACCTGCTCGCACGCCGGCATGGCAACCAGGTCAAAGGGCAGATGAGCGCTGAGCAGGCCCTGCAACGAATGCTTACCGGCAGCAACATCGGCTGGAGCTTTGAGCAAGGGCTGCTGACCTTCTATCAGCTCGACAGACAAAGCGATGTGCTGGAACTGAGCAACTCGGTGGTGATGGGCAGATCGGACAGTGCCTACCAGGGCGAAGCCGTCATCGACCGCCGCGCCATCGAGAACTTCGCCGGTGCCAATGGCGACATGACCACCATGCTCAAGATGCACCCCAGCGTGCGCTTCGACACCACCCAGCAAAGCTCCAATACACCCGGCGAAATCAACCCGGCGGACATCAGCATCAACGGCGCCAAGTTCTATCAGAACAACTTCATGGTCGATGGCGTCAGCATCAACAATGACCTCGACCCAGGGGCAAGCAGTGGCTCGCGTAACGACATAAACAACGCTTATGGCCTGCCCAGCAACGCCTTCGGCATTGCTCTGGACGCCGACCTGCTTGAAGAGGTGCGGGTCTTCGACTCCAACGTCTCGGCCAAGTACGGGCGCTTCAACGGCGGCGTCATCGACGCGATCACCCGCCGACCGACGCACGACTTCCATGGCAAGATTTCCGCGCAGATGACCAAGTCCGACTGGACCGAATACCACATCAACCATGACGAGATGAGCGAAGAGGAATTCGCCAAGTCCAGCACTTACTCCAACCAGCCGGAATTCAAGAAGCTCACCACCCGGGTTCTTCTCGAAGGCCATGTCACCGATAACTTCGGGCTGCTCGGCAGCTTCGTGCGCAAGAATTCCGAGATTCCTCTGTATACCTACGATGGTGGCTTTGAGAGCGCGGGCGACCAGGTCAAGAAGGACCAGAAGCGCAACATCGACAACAAGATGATCAAGGCATTCTGGACGCCCCATGACCGTCTGGACATGACGTTGACCCTGGTCGATGCGCCGGCGGAAAACACCTTCTTCAAGAGCAACCAGAAAAACTCCGGCTTCCGTATCGACCAGGGGGGCCAGACCGCTGCCCTCAAAACCATCTGGACGGGCGACACCTTCACCTACACCCATCAGCTCGCCTACAAGATGGTGCAAAGCTCGCGCGACACCGACAGCAACGTACACAAGCAGTGGCGCTGGTCGCAGGACAAGAACTGGGGCAACCCCGTGCGCGGTGCTGGCTCCACGAGTATCGAAGGCGGCATGGGCGATCTCGAACAGCGGCAAACCGGCTTCGAGTACAACCTGGACATAGTGGCCAACCCGTTCAACTTCGCGGCCGCGACCCATACGCTGGGGTTTGGCCTGGAGGTGCGCAGGCAGAAGGCCTCTTATGAAGTGATGGAAGACGCCTTTGGCGCTTCGGTGCTCAGGCGCACCACGGCGACCGCTGGCACCAGCTGCGTCACCGCCAGTGGCACGCTCGATACGGAGTACTGCTCGGTCAGTGTCGATGCCACCGGCAAGCCCGAGCGCCAGTACTTTGGCCTGCTGAACAACGTCAGAGCGGGAAAGGTGGAAGCCGAACAGATCGACTATGCGCTCTACCTGCAGGACGACATCCAGATCGGCAATCTCAAACTGCGCCCTGGCGTACGCTTCGACGCCGATAACTACATGGACAAGAAGACCATCGCGCCGCGCTTCGCGGCCAGCTACGACTTCTTCGGCGACGAGCGCAGCGTGCTGACCGTCGGCGCCAATCGTTACTACGGGCGCAACCTGTTCAAATACCGCCTCGCCGATGGCCGTGAGTCTCTGCGCTGGCGGGCCACGCGCCTGAACTCCAATACCGACACCATCCGCGACTTCGGCCCCTGGACCAACTTTGGCGTCGATGAGAGCAGCTTCCGCAAGATCGACATTCCCTACGACGACGAATGGATGATCGGCTTCGCCCAGCAAGCGCTGGGCATGCAGTTCGAACTCAAGTACGTGCACCGCGACGGCAAGGATCAGGTAGTGCGCAGCCGTGCCAGTTATCTTGGCCTGGAAGCGGGCGATGGCACAGACAGTATCGCCAACTACTACACCTACACCAACGCAGGGAAAAGCCGCAACGAGACTGTCACTCTGACGGTCAACCCGCTGCAAAACCTGAGGTTCGCAGGCACCCAGACCAGCTTTCTGTTGGGCCTGGACTGGAACCGCACACGCAGCGCGCAGAACAGCTACGAGAACACTCTCAACGAAAGCCGCCTGGCGGACGACGACGTCTATTTCGACGGCAGCCTCATGCCTTATAGCGAACTGCCGGCGGATAACTTCAACCGCCCGTGGACCGTGCGCCTGAATACGGTGACCAGCATCCCGGCGCTGAACCTGACCTGGACCAACTTCCTGCGCTATCGCGGCCCTTACGACCAGATTTTCCGTGGCCGCCCGGATAACATCGTCATCGACGGCGCCATATACGAAAATTACGAGGTACGTGAAGTACCCGCCGCGCCAACCTGGGATACCAGAATCAAGTGGACACTGCCGCTTGGCGGCACCCAGTCGACCTATGTCGCGGTGGACATCACCAACGTCACCGACAAGATCAACACCATCGTCAGCGACAGAGCCGGCACCATCAGCTACGAGACCGGCCGCCAGTACTGGCTCGAAGTCGGCTATCAATTCTAATAAGGCGCGCGCCCATGCATCCCGTGAAAATCCTGATCACGGCACTGGCAGCGCTGCTGCTCGGTGCCTGCACCTCCCTGCCTGACGGCGACGCGCCGCTGCAGTGGCATCCCATCGTCACGCGCGGCGAGCTGCCCAACGGCCTGCGCTACAACCTGATACGCCTCGATGAACAAAAGGGCCGTCTGGATGTGCGCCTGACGGTACATGCCGGCTCGGTGGACGAGGCCGACGACCAGGTCGGCGTCGCCCACATGCTCGAACACCTGGCGTTCTACAGCCATGGCGGCGACACGCTGGACGCGCGCCAGCGCCTGTTGAAGGCGGGTTGGCAGCAAGGCCGACACTTCAATGCGGTGACCAGTTACGAGCGAACCCAGTACCTGCTCAGCCCGCCCAATGGCGTCAAGAGTACGGAGCTGGCACTGCAGACCCTGGCGACCATGGCTTTCGCCGGCGACTTCACAGCGGATGATCTGCAGCGCGAGCGCCCCATCGTCATCGAGGAATGGCGCGGCGGCCTCGGCGTGGCGCAGCGTATGAACGCCAAGCGCACCGCGGCCCAACGCACCGGCTCGCGTTACCCGGCACACCGCACCATCGGCAACCGCCAGGCCATCGAGCAGGCGCAGCTGAGCGCGTTGCAGGCTTTCCAGCAACGCTGGTACCTGCCCAACAACATGGTGCTGAATATCGTCGGCGACTTCGAGCCGCAGCAGATGATCGCGCAGATCGAACAGGCTTTCGCCAAGTTTCAGCGCGGCCAGGTACCGAGCCGCGAGTATCTGGAACTGCCGCTGGACGACAAGCTCAAGGTGTTTCGCGTGCAGGACAGTCAGAGCGGCAGCAACCAGGTGGCCCTGCTGTTTCGCTTCCAGCAACTCGACAGCCGCGAGCAGACCGTGGCCGGCGGCCGTGAACGCCTGATCGACCGCCTGGCCCTCAGCGTGCTGTCGCGCCAGTTGCGCCGCCAGCCGCTGGACGAGAATACCGCCAGCAGCCTCACCGCCGTGAAAACCCAGATCGGCCGGCGCACCGGCGTGCTGGCCGTGGCCGCCTCGGTCAAGGGCCAGCATCACCCGCAAGCGCTGGAAACCCTGCTGCGTGAACTGCAGCGGATCAACCGTCACGCCCTGCATGAGCAAGATGTGCAGACGGCTAAAGACGACGTTCGCCAGATCGCCGAACGCATGCTGAATGATCCCGCCCCGCGTGATTTCGATGGCTGGGTACGCCAACTCAACGATGCAACCATTGCCGAACGGGTGTTGCAGGACCCCGCGGTGATCGCCCGCAATGCCCTGGACAGCCTGGACAGCATCAGCGCGAACGATCTGCAGCAGCGCATCCGCAGCTGGCTGGCCAGCCCGGACCGGGTGTTGCAGCTCAGTGCGCCTGGCGGTACGGAGCTGAACCTGCCCACCGCCGATACTGTGCTGCAGCGATGGCAGGCCATGGCGAGCGCGGAGCTGGCTGCACCGCTGCCGCCTGTCGCTCAGGCCGAGGTGGAAATTCCGCAGCTGTCCAGCGATCTGCCAGCCGGCCGTGTGCTGCAGCGGCGCAGCTTCGCCGCCGAGCAGGTGGAGCACTGGCAGTTGAGCAACGGTGACCGCCTGGTGTGGTTGCGCCGCCCAGGCGCCGACGGCAAGGTACAACTGCGGGTCGACTCCACTGCCGGCTTCCTGCACGAGGGCGCCGTGCCCTGGCGTGCGCAGATCGCCAACCAGCTGGCGTTGCAGACCCCGCCGCACGGCTGGAGCGACGAACAGTTCAGCGCCTGGCAAAAACGCGAGGGCGTGCAACTGTCGTTCGCGCAAGGCGCCAGCCGCCTTGAAGCCCAGGGCAGCGCCGAGGTGAAAAACGTGCGCAGCCTGCTGGCGCTGTATCAGGCACGTCAGGTTCGCAGCAGCCTGGATGACCAGGCCTATGGCGAAAGCATCGAGGCGCTGCGGGACCAACTGTCACGCCAGCGCGACCATGTGCGCAGCGAGCAGGACGCCACCTGGCGTCGTCTCAAGCAAGGTGAGAACGACTGGCAGCAGCCAACCGCGCAGGCCCTGGCCACGCTCAAACGCGAGCAGGTGGAAGCGGACTGGCAGCGTCAGGCTGCAGCCCCGGTCACCTACTACCTGATGGGCGAACTGAGCGAAGCCGAACTAACCGCCCTGGTCAGCCAGTACCTGGCCGCGATTCCGCGCGGCGAACCGCTGCCCGATGCCAGTCTTCCCCGCCAGCCGGGCCGGCGCCAGGCCACGCTGGCCATCGCGATGGAGCCGCGTGCGGCCCTCTATGCCAGCAGCTTCCAGCCCCACGCCTGGAACCCGGCCGATGCCGCGCGCATCAAAGCCCTGCGTGAAATCGCCAATGCCCAGCTCAAGCAGCGCCTGCGCGGCGACGCTACCGGCATTTATCGCCTGCGCTTCGAGGCCGAATTGAGCGCCGATCATCAGCGCATCGACAGCGAACTGCACTTCAGCAGCTCGCCACAACGAGCCGATGAACTCTGGCAACTGGCGCAGGAAACCCTGGCCACATTGCCGGAGGCGGTAACCGCGCAACGCGTTGCCGGCCTGCGCAACGACCTGGCGCGCAAGGAAGCCGAACGCCGCAAAGACCCCGCCACCCAGTTGCACCGCCTGATTCTCAGCGAACGCGCCTGGGGCGATCCGCGCTACCTCAGCGAGCAAGGGCAATTGCCTGCCGCGCTGGAGCCCGAACCCATGCAGCGTCTGGCGCGCCAGCTGTTCCCGCGGGCCAATGAAGTGCGCATGCAGGTGCTGCCCAAGGATGCCGACTCGTGAAAACCCTGCGGATGTTCTTCATGCTGGCCAGGCCATTCTGGGGCAGCCGCGCCGGCTGGCCGGGCTGGGCGCTGCTTGGCCTGGTGTCCGCCATGGGCATCGGTATCGTCCAGGTCAACGTCTATATCAACGCCTGGAGCAAGCGTTTCTACGACACCCTGGCGACCTTCGATGGCGGCGCTTTGCTCACCCTGATGGGTGACTATTCACTGGCCATCGCGGCGCTGATCGCCGTCATCGTTTCGAAGAACTGGCTCACCAAAGCGCTCATCCTGCGCTGGCGTCAGCACCTCAACGACTACCTGCTCGAGCGCTGGCTCGGTGAGCGCCGCTACTACCGTCTGGGCCTCAGCGGCGAACCGGACCACCCCGATCAGCGCATCGCCGAAGACGCGTATCTGCTGTCGGACAAGACTGTCGGCCTGGTCGTCTCGCTGTTCATCAACACCATGCAGATCGGCGCTTTCGTCAGCGTTCTCTGGCAGCTTTCCGGCACGCAGACCTTCACGCTTGGCGATTACAGCGTGACCCTCGATGGCTACCTGGTCTGGGCCGTGGTGATCTACACCCTGATTGGCACCCTGGTCACGCACTGGCTGGGCCATCCGCTGCATGGTCTCAACTATGAACGACAGCGCAGCGAAGCCGCCTTCCGTACCGATCTGCTGCGAAAGCGCGACCATGCCGAACAGATCGCCCTGTATGGCGGTGAGGAAGCCGAGCGGCAAGGTCTGCGGCTGCGTTTCTCCGCTATTGCCAACAACTGGCGGAGCCTGATGCAACGGGAGCTGAAGCTCGGCACATTCACCGTCGGCTACGAACGCGTCAGATTGATCGTTCCGGTGTTCATCGCGCTGCCGGCCTTTCTCGCCAAGACCATCACCCTTGGTGGGCTGATGCAGATCCGCACGGCTTTCGGCGCGGTATACGAATCGCTGAGCTGGTTCATCTTCTCCTACCGCACGCTGATGGAATGGAGCGCCACGGTGGAGCGCCTTGGCCAGTTCCAGCAGGCCATGGAGCGGCTCGAACCCATCGAACTCAGCCGTGGCGACACGCTCAACACCTGCGGCCTGGACGTCCTACGCCCCAATGGCGAAGCGCTGCTGTGCGGCCTGACGCTGCACGCGCAACCCGGCGAATGGCTGCGCCTGGCCGGCGCCAGCGGGCTGGGCAAATCCACGCTGCTTCGCACTTTGATGGGCCTTTGGCCTCATCACCGTGGCACCTGGCAGTTACCGGGAGGGCGCAGCCTGTTGCTGCCGCAGAAGCCGTACCTGGCTAGTGGCCGTCTGGACGAGGCGCTGGCCTATCCGGCAGCGCAGGTCCCGAACAGCCTCGAGCTGATCGGCGTGTTGAAGGATGTGGGTCTCGAGCATCTGATCGACAAGCTCGACAGGGAAGCCGAATGGGGCCGGGAGCTCTCCGGTGGCGAACAGCAGCGCCTGGCGCTGGCCCGCGCCCTGCTCTACCGGCCCGATACGCTTTACCTCGACGAGGCCACCAACCAGCTCGATGACAAGGCCGCCTGCCAACTGCTCGAACGGCTGCGCCAACGCCTGCCGAACTGCACACTAATCGCGGTCAGCCACCAACCGGCGGTGCAGCGCCTGTTCGAGCGCAGCATCGATCTGCAGGAATGCGGGGCGGCATGCCGGCCGGCAAAAACTGAACCGCTGCCGGCCTGAATGGCGTTTTTAGCGGTCGTACTCGCCGGCCGCTTCCGGCTGGTATTCGACTTCGAGCAGGGTCAGCTTGAGTTGCTTGCCGCCCGGAACCGGCCAATCGATGTGCTGACCAACGGACAGGCCGAGCAGGGCGCTGCCGACCGGCGCGAGGATGCTGACCTTGCCATCGCCGCCGGCGTCCTGCGGGTAGACCAGGGTCAGGTGGTAATCCTTGCCGCTGCTCTCTTCGCGGCAGTGCACGCGCGAATTCATGGTCACCACTCCTGCCGGCACCTCGTCGTGCCCCACCACTTCGGCACGATCCAGCTCGGCCTGCAGCGCCTCGGCGCCCGGCCCGAACTCGTCCAGGCTGTCGAGCAGGCGCTCCAGACGCTGCAGATCGAGGCGGGTAATGGTGATGGTAGGTGCGCTGTTCATGATGCCGGGCGGTCTCCTCGCGTAAGCCATAAAAAAGCAAAACCCCGCCCGAAGGCAGGGTTGGACTGAATGTCTTACCGACCCTAACACAGCCGGACAAATAAACAAGACTGGCGGGTCAATGGCCTTGCTGGCGCAGTTGCAAACGCTGCTGCGCGGCCTGGCAGATCGAGCGGCGCCGCGCATTATCGGCCGCGCCCCAGTCGAGAATCTCCTGCAGGGTGCGACCGCAGCCCATACACTGGTCGCGCTCGTCCAGGCAGCACTGGCGCCGGCACGGCGAGGCCAGCGGCGCCTCGCTCGGCTCAGAGCTCATCGAACTCCAGCTCGGTGCCGCACTGCTCGAGGGTGATGCGCACCAGCATCTCGCCCAACTGCTCGTCGCTGGTGTCACAGATCCAGCGACCCTCGGCTTCGTCGTAATCGAAGTGGAAGCCACCGGAACGGGCCGCCAGCCACAGCTGACGAATCGGCTCCTGGCGACTGAAGATCAGCTGGCTGCCGTTGTCGAAACGCACCGTCAGCACACCGGCGCTGTTCTCCAGGTCAACGTCCAGACCGCTGTCGTCGAAGATGTCCTCCACCGCCTGCTGGGTGGCATCGACCAGGTCGTGAAAGCGGGCTTCGCTCAGGCTCATCGGGGTGTCCTCACTAGATGCAGCGACTGCATGGAAATTAGCGGTAGATGCCAGGCCAGGTTAACCGGCCTGGGCACAAAGGTGGCGACGGTACTCGCCCGGACTCGTTCCCGTCCAGCGACGAAATGCACGTGCCAGCGAGCCCGGCTCGCTGAAGCCGACCAGAAAGGCGATCTCCGCCAGTTCCAGCGCAGGGTCGCGCAGGTAGTGCAGCACCAGTTGCTGGCGCGTCTCGTCGACCAGTTGGCTGAACGACAGCCCGCCCTCACGCAGACGCCGTTGCAAGGTCCGCGGGCTCAAGGCCAAGGCGGCAGCGATGGACTCCAGATCCGGCCCCTGCTCTGGCAGCTGACGCGCCAGTTCCAGGCGAGCGCGGTCGAGCACGCTGCTGCCCTGGTTGAGTTCGGCGAGCAGGCGATCGGCGTAGGCATCGAGCATCCCGCGCACCTGCGCATCCGCCTGGTTCAGCGGCACGCTCAGCAGACGCCTGGGAAAGATCAGGGCATTGTCGGGCTGATCGAAGAGCACCGGGCAACGGAATATACGCGCGTGCTCCGAGGTATCGGCGGGTGCCGAATGCTGGAAGCGCACCTCGGTTGGGGAGATATCCAGGCCGCTGATCCAGCGCCCGAAGCTCACCCAGCCGGCCAGGGTTTCCTCGCTCAGTTGACGCTGCTGCTGCGCCAGCAACGGCTCCCAGCGATGGGCGACCAGCGGCTCGCAGCCAGCCCGTACGGGCTCGTCATCGAGTATGACCCGCCCCAGACTGCCGACCAGCGAAGCGTAGCGCGCCTGGCGGTGCAGGGCGTCGGCCAGGGTGGCGCAGCTCATGATCAGGGAGCCGAGCACGCCGTAATAGCCCGGGCGCACCGACTCGCCCAGGTGCAGGCCCAGATATTGATCGCCGGTCAGGCGCACACCCTCACCCAGCAAGGTCAGATAGGCACTGGCAGCGATGCGTTGATCGCGCTGGCTCAAGGCTTCAGGGCCGAGCTGGACATGGGCGAGCAGCGCCTCGGTGGCCACCCCTTGTCGTTGCAGGTGTTCGATCAGGCCTTGCAGGTAGGCGACCGAGACCGAGCCGGCCAGAATCGCGGGATTGTCCATCTTGGCTCCTCGTTGCTCAGCGCATGCTAACCCAAGCCGGCGCGAATGCCTTCGGCGCACGCGCCAGATGCAGACGCAAATCGAGCCGGCGCCCCGCCAGGCGGGCGCCGGGCGCATAGGCAAGGTGGCGGGGGGTCGGTATACTCCGGCGCAATCATGCTTATTTTCAAGGACCGTCCCATGAAGCGACTGACCCTCGCGCTCCTCGCCGCCGTATGCCTGCTGGCCGGCTGCGGTCAGAAAGGCCCGCTGTACCTGCCGGGCGACGAAAACGCTGGCAACAGCCGAGACCGTTTCGAACTCTGACAGGAGCTGCCCCATGGAAGCCTTCAACTACCGCGACGGCGAGCTGTTCGCGGAAGGCGTTGCCTTGTCTGCGCTGGCCCAGCGCTTCGGCACGCCCACCTACGTCTATTCGCGCGCCCATATCGAAGGGCAGTACCGCGCCTATGCCGACGCCCTGGCGGGCATGCCGCACCTGGTCTGCTTCGCGGTCAAGGCCAACTCCAACCTCGGCGTGCTCAACGTGCTGGCGCGTCTCGGTGCCGGCTTCGATATCGTTTCCAGCGGTGAGCTGGAGCGCGTGCTGGCCGCCGGTGGCGAGCCGAGCCGTATCGTCTTCTCCGGCGTCGGCAAGAGCCGCGATGACATGCGCCGCGCGCTGGAAGTCGGCGTGCACTGCTTCAACGTCGAGTCCAGCGTCGAGCTGGAGCGCCTGCAGAAGGTCGCCGCCGAACTGGGCGTCAAGGCGCCCGTGTCGCTGCGGGTCAACCCGGACGTGGACGCTGGCACCCATCCGTACATTTCCACCGGTCTCAAGGAAAACAAGTTCGGCATCGACATCGAGCAGGCCGAGGCGGTCTACGCCCGCGCCGCCGAGCTGCCGAACCTGGACGTGATCGGCGTCGATTGCCATATCGGCTCGCAGCTGACTACCCTCGAACCCTTCCTCGATGCGCTTGATCGCCTGCTGCTGCTGGTCGACAAGCTGGCCGCGCGCGGCATCGTCATCAAGCATCTGGATCTGGGCGGCGGCCTCGGCGTGCAATACCGCGACGAGCAACCCCCGCTGGCCGGCGATTACATCGCCGCCGTACGCAAGCGCCTGCAAGGCCGCGACCTGTCGCTGGTGTTCGAGCCGGGCCGCTTCATCGTCGCCAACGCCGGCGTACTGCTGACCCAGGTGGAATACCTCAAGCACACCGAGCACAAGGACTTCGCCATCGTCGATGCGGCGATGAACGACCTGATCCGCCCGGCGCTGTACCAGGCCTGGATGGACGTGTCGCCGGTGCAGCCGCGTGACGGCCAGGCGCGCAATTACGACCTGGTCGGGCCGATCTGCGAGACCGGCGACTTCCTGGCCAAGGATCGCCAACTGGCGCTGGAAGAAGGCGACCTGCTGGCCGTGCGCTCGGCCGGTGCCTACGGTTTCGTCATGAGCTCCAACTACAACACCCGCGGCCGCGCCGCCGAGGTGCTGGTGGACGGCGAGCAGGCCTTCGAGGTGCGTCGGCGCGAAACCGTCCAAGAGCTCTATGCCGGCGAAAGCCTGCTGCCGGCCTGAGGGCGACGTCATGCTATTGCGCTTTACCAAGATGCACGGCCTGGGCAATGACTTCATGGTCCTCGACCTGATCAGTCAGCATGCCCACGTGCAGCCCAAGCACGCCAAGCAGTGGGGCGATCGCCACACTGGCGTCGGTTTCGATCAGCTTTTGATCGTCGAGCCACCGAACCACCCGGATATCGACTTCCGCTACCGCATTTTCAATTCCGACGGTTCGGAAGTGGAGCAATGCGGCAACGGTGCGCGCTGCTTCGCCCGCTTCGTGCTGGACAAGCGCCTGACCACCAAGAAGATCATTCGCGTTGAGACCAAGAGCGGCATCATCGAGCTGCGCGTGCAAAGCGACGGGCAGGTCTGCGTCGACATGGGCGCCCCGCGCCTGCAGCCGGAACAGGTACCGTTCCAGGCCGAACAGGCCGCGCTGAACTATCGCGTCGACGTCGACGGCCAGAGCGTCGAGCTGGCCGCGCTGTCGATGGGCAACCCGCACGCCGTGCTGCGCGTCGACAGCGTCGACAACGCCCCGGTGCATACGCTCGGGCCGAAGCTGGAACATCACCCGCGTTTCCCGCAGCGGGTCAATGTCGGCTTCCTCCAGGTGCTCGACCGCAAGCATGCACGCCTGCGCGTGTGGGAGCGCGGCGCCGGGGAAACCCAGGCCTGCGGCACCGGCGCCTGCGCCGCGGCCGTCGCGGCGATTCGCCAGGGCTGGATGGATTCGCCCGTGCAACTGGAGCTGCCGGGCGGCAAACTGTCCATCGAATGGGCAGGCGAAGGTCAGCCGGTTATGATGACCGGGCCCGCTGCCCGCGTATACGAAGGACAGGTTCGCCTATGACCGACCAGCAGGATTCGCCCAAACCGCTCGATTCGGAAACGGTCGCAGCCTATCTGCGCCTGCACCCGGAGTTCTTCATCGACCATGAAGAACTGATCCCCGAACTGCGCATTCCGCACCAGCCCGGCAATGCCGTGTCGCTGGTCGAACGTCAGGTCAAGCTGCTGCGCGAGCGCAACATCGAGATGCGCCACCGCCTCGGCCAGTTGATGGACGTAGCCCGCGACAACGACCGCCTGTTCGACAAGACCCGCCGCCTGGTGCTCGATCTGCTCGATGCCGGCAGCCTCGAGGAAGTGGTCGGCGTGGTCGAAGACAGCCTACGCCACGAGTTCCAGGTGCCCTTCGTCGGCCTGATCCTGTTCAGCGACAACAAGCTGCCGGTCGGTCGCTCGGTCAGCTCCGCCGAAGCGCATCAACAGGTCGGCGGCCTGCTCAGCGGCGGCAAAACCGTCTGCGGCGTGCTGCGCCCACACGAGCTGGAGTTTCTCTTCGGCAAGGAGGACGCGGCGCAAGTCGGTTCCGCGGCCGTCGTCAGCCTCACCCATCAGGGCCTGCATGGCATTCTCGCCATCGGCAGCGCCGATCCGCAGCACTACAAGAGCTCGCTCGGTACGCTGTTCCTCGGCTATATCGCCGAAGTCCTGGCGCGTGTGCTGCCCAGCTTCGCCACGCCGCTGCGGTCGGTACGCTGACGCAGCGCTTGCCCCATCGAACGCGGGCTCATGGGCTGGCAGACCTTGTAGGAGCGAATTCATTCGCGATAGGGTGGACGCCGAGCCAGCCATGATCGCGAATGAATTCGCTCCTACATGACCTTTGGGAGCATCAATGCACGATCGACTCGATGCTTACCTCGAACACCTGCGCCGCGAGCGCCAGGTGTCGGTGCATACCCTCGACGGCTATCGCCGTGATCTCGGCAAGCTACAGGCATTCTGCGAAGCCGAAGGCCTGAGTGACTGGGCCGAGCTGGACACGCGCAACCTGCGCCGCCTGGTCGCCCGCCTGCATCAGCAGGGCCTGTCCAGCCGCAGCCTGGCACGCCTGCTCTCGGCCACCCGCGGCCTCTATCAATATCTGTTGCGTGAAGGCCTGTGCCGCCACGACCCGGCCACCGGCCTCAGCCCGCCGAAACGCGAACGCCGCCTGCCGCGCACGCTGGACGCCGATCGCAGCGCGCAGCTGCTCGACGGCGCGGTCGAGGATGACTTCATCGCCCGCCGCGATCAGGCCATGCTCGAGCTGTTCTATTCCTCCGGGCTGCGCCTGTCGGAGCTGGTCGGGCTGGATCTCGATGGCCTGGACCTGCCTGCCGGCCTGGTGCGCGTACGCGGCAAGGGCAACAAGGTGCGCGAGTTGCCGGTCGGCAGCCTGGCGCGCCAGGCGCTGGAGCAGTGGCTGCCCCTGCGCAAGCTGGCCAACCCCGGCGACGGCGCCGTGTTCATCAGCCAGCAGGGCCGCCGCCTCGGGCCGCGTGCGGTACAGCTGCGCGTGCGCCAGGCCGGTGTACGCGAGCTGGGCCAGCATTTGCATCCGCACATGCTGCGCCACAGCTTCGCCAGCCATATGCTGGAGTCCTCGCAGGACCTGCGCGCCGTGCAGGAGTTGCTCGGCCACGCCGACATCGCCACCACGCAGATCTACACCCACCTGGATTTCCAGCACCTGGCCAATGTCTATGACCAGGCCCACCCCAGGGCCAAACGCAAAGGCGGTTCCGAATGAGCATTGAACTGATCACCTTCGACCTCGACGACACGCTGTGGGACGTCACGCCGGTGATGCAGGACGCCGAGGCGGCGCTGCGCAACTGGCTGGCCCTGCACGCGCCGCGCCTGGGCGCGGTGCCGGTGGAACACCTGTGGGCTGTGCGCAGCCGCCTGCTCGAAGCCGAACCGATGCTCAAGCACCGCCTCAGCGAGCTGCGCCGGCGCATTCTGTTCCACGCTCTGGAAGACGCCGGCTACCCGCACGGCGAGGCGCAGACGCTGGCCGAGGCCGGATTCCAGGTATTTCTCGGTGCCCGCCATCAGGTGGCGCTTTTCACCGAGGTGCACCCGACGCTGGAGGCACTGGCTGAGCGCTTCATGCTCGGCGTGATCACCAATGGCAATGCCGATGTACGCCGTCTCGGTCTGTCCGAGTATTTTCGCTTCGCCCTGTGTGCCGAAGAACTTGGGGTTGGCAAGCCTGACCCGAAGCCCTTCCGCGAGGCGCTCAGCCGCGCCGGTGGCATTGCCGCCGAGCGCGCCGTGCATATTGGCGATCACCCCAGCGACGATATCGCCGGCGCGCAGGCGGCCGGCATGCGGGCGATCTGGTTCAATCCGCAAGGGCGTCCCTGGGAGGGCGAAACCACGCCGGACGCGCAGATCGCCAGCCTGGCCGAGCTGCCGGCATTGCTGGGCAGCTGGGCACGCTGACTCGCAGAGTGGTCTGAGTACAAGCCGCGCAAAGCATCGATACTCAGGACACAACTCGCTGTTCAGTGATCGGATAGCCGGCAGATTGGCGCGGTGTTCGACCCTCTCCCCCAGCCCCTCTCCACTAGGCGTGCCCCCAATAAATGGGAGAGGAGAGCAAAGCGAAGCGCACGACCTTAACTGAACAGCCAGGCCGCCTCGTCGCCGCCGGAAGACCTCGGACGGCACGTACGCATCGCCGCCGGAGATGGCGGGCAACAAAAAACCCGCCACTGGGGCGGGTTCCTTGCAGCGAGCCGTCCTCAGATGGGGCGGCTGCCGTATTTGCTGTCGGGCTTCTTGGGTGGGTCGGCGACCACGTTGGGTTCCACCTCCTGCACCTTGCCGCCACGGGAGAGGAACTCTTCCATGGCCTTGGCCAGCGCATCGCGCTCTTTCTGCTTGGCTTCGACGCTGGGCATCTCGTCGACTTCAACGGCTTTGGCCTTGCTCTTCTTGCCGCTGGTTACGGCTTCGCCACCGCCTTCGTCATCGCTGCTGTCACCGTCATCGGCGGCAGCCAGCTCCTCGCCATCGTCCTCGTCGGCCCCTTCCAGATCATCTTGTTCCAGGTCTTCGTCGCTCATGTTCAACCTCATGACTTGCGAAAAGCAGGTTAGTTATAGCCCAGCCGTACGAAGTGCAACCGCACGTCCGGAAAAATTCATATTGTTTCGCCGTGCAGGGTCGCCACCACTTGCCGAGCGCCGCCATGATCGCGGTGCTCGCCCAGATAGATGCCCTGCCAGGTCCCCAGCGCCAGCCGTCCCTGCTGTATCGGCAGCTGTAGCTGAAAGCCCAGCAAACTGCCCTTGAAGTGCGCCGGCAAATCGTCCGGCCCTTCGTAATCATGTTCGTATCCCGCTTCACCCTGCGGCACCAGGCGGTTGAAGAAACGCTCGAAATCGCGGCGCACCGCGGGGTCGGCGTTCTCGTTCACCGTCAACGATGCCGAGGTGTGCTGCAGCCACAGATGCAACAGACCGACGCGCATCTGCGCCAGTTCCGGCAATTTCGCCAGCACCTCTTCGGTCACCAGATGAAAACCTCGCTCACGCGGACGCAAGCTGATGATGCGTTGCTGCCACATGCCGCTTCTCACTCTCGATGGCTCCAGCGCGCGCATTCTAGCGTGCTGTCAGAAAAAACAAAGGGCGCCAAAAGGCGCCCTTGTCATTCCGGCGAAGCTTACTTCTTGCCGGTGAACTCCGGGTAGGCTTCCATACCGCACTCGGCGATATCCACACCCTCGTATTCCTCTTCTTCGCTGACGCGTAGACCGATCACCGCCTTGATGATGCTCCAGACGATCAGGCTGGCGATGAACACCCAGGCGAAGATGCAGACGATACCCAGCAGCTGGGCGCCCAGCGAGGCATCGCCATTGGTCAGGCACACGGCCAGCAGGCCCCAGATACCGACCACGCCGTGCACGGAGATGGCGCCGACCGGGTCGTCGATCTTGATCTTGTCCAGGCCGAGGATTGCGAAGACCACCAGCACACCGCCCACGCCACCGATCAGGGTCGCCTGCAGGGCGCTCGGGGTCAGCGGTTCGGCAGTGATGGCGACCAGGCCGGCCAGCGCGCCGTTGAGCGCCATGGTCAGGTCAGCCTTGCCGAACAGGATACGCGCGGTCACCAGCGCGACGATCAGGCCACCGGCGGCAGCCATGTTGGTATTGACGAACACCTGGGCGACGGCGTTGGCATCCTCGATGGTGCTCATCTTCAGTTGCGAGCCGCCGTTGAAACCGAACCAGCCCATCCACAGGATGAAGGTACCGAGCGTTGCCAGTGGCAGGTTGGCGCCCGGAATGGCATTGACCTGACCATTGGCGCCGTACTTGCCCTTGCGCGCGCCCAGCAGCAGTACGCCAGCCAGAGCAGCGGCAGCACCGGCCATGTGCACCACGCCGGAACCGGCGAAATCGAGGAAGCCCGCTTCGTTGAGGAAGCCCGAGCCCCATTTCCAGAAGCCCTGAACCGGGTAGATGAAGCCGGTCATGACCACGGCGAAAGCGAGGAAGGCCCACAGCTTCATGCGCTCGGCCACCGCACCGGAAACCACCGACATGCAGGTCGCAGCAAAGACGATCTGGAAGAAGAAGTCCGAGCGCGCCGAGTAATAGGGCGCATCGTCACCGCCAGCGAGCACCGCATCGACGCTGTTCTCGTCGCCGATCAGGAAGCCCAGGCTCGGCAGGATGCCGCCCTCGGGGCTGGAGTACATGATGTGGTAGCCGATCACCAGGTACATCACGCTGGCGATGGCATACAGGGCGATGTTCTTGGTCAGGATCTCGGTGGTGTTCTTGGCGCGCACCAGGCCGGATTCGAGCATGGCGAAGCCCGCTGCCATCCACATCACCAGGGCACCACAGATCAGAAAGTAGAAGGTATCGAAGCCGTACTGCAATGCAGTCAATGCTGTGTTATCCATTTTTCACCTCTTGCCGGCGCTTTCGTTTTTGCGCTGTTCGGTTGAAACGTCCAGGTTGGCTCTGGGCGCGTTCCGCATGCTTTACAGGTCGTTGCCACGCTCGCTCTGGATCACCGGAACCCCTGCGCCGTAAGGCGACCAGGCATTCCCATCACTAGGCCGAGCGCTAGACCTGAAGAGGGTCTGGCACAGCAGAGCGGCGAAGGACTCGCCAGCTCCGGCATTCGCCCTCGAATACAGCGCATGGCCAGAATTCGAGGGCAAAAGGGCTCCTAGCCCTGCGAAAGTTCGCAGAGTCATGGGGTTTACTCCTGGGGCGTGGGGTTCGGAGGCTGCTTAGATCGCGTCGGTATCGGTTTCGCCGGTACGGATACGAATTGCCTGTTCCAGGTTGACTACGAAAATCTTGCCGTCGCCGATCTTGCCGGTGTTGGCAGCCTTGGTGATGGCCTCGATCACGCGGTCCAGCTGGTCGTCAGCGATGGCCACGTCGATCTTCACCTTGGGCAGGAAGTCGACCACGTACTCGGCACCGCGATACAGCTCGGTATGGCCTTTCTGGCGGCCGAAGCCCTTGACCTCGGTGACGGTAATGCCCTGCACGCCGATCTCCGACAGCGACTCGCGCACGTCGTCGAGCTTGAACGGCTTGATGATGGCAGTGACTAGCTTCATGAAACTTTCTCCCGTGTAAGGTGGACTTGCCCCAGGAATTACGAACCCGGCCCAAGTCTAAGCGCAGTGTCTGGCTTTTGTAATGCACCGACCGTTCCAGCCTGGCCTGGTCGATACCCACCAACCGCCCTCGACGAAACACTTCCCCGCTTCGTCTGCCGCACCGGTACTGCATCGGTGCAGGCGTCGCTGGGGTCTAAGCAGAAAGCTTGCCATCTCCCGGAAAAGCACTGCCTATCAGGCTCTTACCGATGCCCAGCGATATCGCATGGCGATTACCACACTCTAACCGCACAAGATTGGTGCAGCAGCGCATCGGGTCATGCTCAAAAATCGTGCAACATGGCTTGGGGCGTCCCGCCTCAGGTCGCGTGCTACACTGCCGACCGTCTGTTTACGGAACCTGATCATGCTGCCGCCGAAAGCCCTGCTCGACACCCTCAGTAGCCACGCCTCGCGCCTGTTCAGCGGCGACAGCCCGCTGCCGCGCGCCGAACTGGAAGCCCAGTTCAAAGCCCTGCTGCAAAGCGGTTTCAGCAAGCTGGAGCTGGTCAGCCGCGAAGAGTTCGACAGCCAGATGGTGGTATTGGCCCGTACCCGCGCCCGCCTGGAAGCGCTGGAAGCCAAGGTCGCCGAACTGGAAGCCAAGCTCACCGCCGCAGACTAAGGTTATGTTGTAGGAGCGGCTTCAGCCGCGAACAGGCTTCATGGCTGAAGCCGTTCCTACAGGCGCTGCACCCTACTTGATCAAGGAGAGATCATGTCCCTGGCCATCGTCCACAGCCGCGCCCAGGTCGGCGTCGAAGCACCGGCCGTCACCGTCGAGGCGCACCTGGCCAACGGCCTGCCCTCGCTGACGCTGGTGGGCCTGCCCGAGACCGCGGTCAAGGAAAGCAAGGACCGCGTGCGCAGCGCCATCCTCAATGCCGCCTTCGAATTCCCTAGCAAGCGCATCACCCTGAATCTGGCGCCGGCCGATCTGCCGAAAGACGGCGGCCGTTTCGATCTCGCCATCGCCTTGGGCGTTCTTGCCGCCAGCGGTCAGGTGCCGGCTCAGTCGCTCGATGAATACGAATGCCTGGGTGAGCTGGCGCTATCCGGCGCGGTACGTCCGGTGCAGGGCGTTCTGCCGGCCGCACTGGCTGCGCGTGAAGCCGGACGCACCCTGTTGGTGCCACAGGCCAATGCCGAGGAGGCCAGCCTCGCCTCCGGGCTCAAGGTGATCGCTGTCGAGCACCTGCTGCAGATCGCTGCGCACCTCAACGGCAGCGCACCACTCGAACCCTATGCCGCACAGGGTCTGCTCAGACAGAGCCTGCCGTACCCGGACCTGGCCGAAGTTCAGGGTCAGCTGGCCGCCAAACGCGCCCTGCTGGTGGCCGCTGCGGGCTCGCATAACCTGCTGCTCAGCGGTCCGCCCGGCACCGGCAAGACGCTGCTGGCTAGCCGCCTGCCCGGCCTGCTGCCACCGCTCGACGAACGCGAAGCGCTGCAGGTCGCGGCGATCCATTCGGTGGCCAGTCATACGCCGCTGCAGCACTGGCCGCAGAGGCCCTTTCGCACCCCGCACCACAGCGCTTCCGGGCCGGCACTGGTCGGCGGCGGCTGTAGGTTTTCTAAATAAGCGCGAAAAAATGGAAATAAGCGCGACAAAAAAACACCCTGTCTTCTTCGTAGATAGCGCACGCATATCGCCCTAGCGGGACAATGTGAGCACCACAAAGCATCGCGCCTCTTATTGACACTGATATAAAGTTGCTTATGCTATGGCTGTCGCGTGGGCCGCGCGACACGGGATCTTCGCCGCCCCCGTCCTGCAAATGATGCACTGGCCAGACAATTAGCGATTAAGCACCGCCCCTGCGGTAGGGCCTGTGCTTCCTATTGTCTGAAATTAGAGTGCAATCATGACCAAAACATCATCCTCACGTACGGCTCGCTGGCTTCAGGAAAGCACAGCGCAGCACTCACAGAATCGTTTGTTCGATCGGGAGTTCCTTCTGCTTCCTAACGGGCAACGGGTAAGAGATCTCCGGCTTGCGGGAACAGATGTCGAAACCTACTGCCTAGAGCAGTTCGAATCCAGCCTAGACGACTTGGTGGAATCCGCCCGGCGCACCTTTGAGAGCGGCACTGACAATGCCGTGGAACTCCTGGGTAGAGTGTTTTACGCCATTAAGCTTGGCGAACCAGCACTTATTCACAAGGATCATCTCCTGAGCATCGAGCAAGATCTTCTCACCTATGCCCAACAGGACTATGCCGACGCCAAAATGCAGCTGGGACTTCTCTACTGCTCAATGGGCGAACACTTCGGTCACTCGGAAGAAGAAGGCTTGGTCTGGCTGCAGAAGGCCTTTAATAGCAAGCATTCAGACGCGCCGTCTGAGCTGGGCAACTACTACCTACGAAGAGGTCACTGGGATAAAGCAGCGTCCTACCTGCGCAAAGGCGACCGACAAAAGTGCGCTCGATGCGCCTTCAGGCTGGCCCAGATGTATCATCAGGGCGCGGGAAGCATTAAGCAAAATCTGCAAAAGGCCTTCAAGCTTTACAGCCAAGCATCCATGCGCGGCTACCCTGAAGCTACGGTAGAGATGGTCGAGCTGTTTCTAACGGATCCTGTGACTTTCCAACTGCAGGGCTCACCGGTAGATCTGCTTCGGGAAGCGATAGAAGACGGCCTTCCCATGGCAATGTTCTGGCTCGCAGACATGTTTGAGAATGGCCTACACGTACGAGCCGACCTCAACGAATCGATAGCTCTTTACAAACAGGCTGCCGACCTGGGGCTCGCGCTCGCGCAACTAAAGATGGGCAACATTTATGACAGCAGACACCAGGATGCGTTCTCAACGCACAAGGATCTGGAGCTTGCGACTCATTGGTATCGGCTAGCCGCAAATAACCGGGAAAACACGGAGGTTCGTAAACGTGCCTATCTTGCTCTCGGCGATATTGGAATGACGACCGGGAGGTATGAACAGGCTCGCCTGTACTACCAGAACGCGATCCACTTCGGCTCAGTTACGGCCGGCCGCCTTGCAACTGAGGCCGCTCGCCGTCGCGATGCTCAGCAACGCAGCGAAGGGGAGAATTGATATGTCGAACCTGATCGATTGCCCCCATTGTGATGACGGCCGTACAAACTGCCCAGCCTGCCGAGGAGGTCGCGCACTGGTTACCTGTTCTGACTGTAGCGGTAACGGCTACTGGTACGACCCCGACGCCGAGAAGCTGCGCGAGTGCAACCGATGTGAAGGTGAGGGAACGGTCGACGCAGACTGCTGTGACTGGTGTGGAGGCCAGGGAACTACTCTTTGCAGCCCCTGCGATGGAACAGGCTGGCTGCATGAGGACGACTGCCTGACTTGTGGCGGATTGGAAGAAATAACATGTCGACACTGTAATGGCTCTGGGGCATTGGACCAAGAAGACGACGACAGTGACTGCGAGCAGTGTAACGGCTCAGGACAGGAAAGCTGCCCAACGTGCCAATAGCCCGAATGGCGGAAGGAGAAAAACGGCGGGCACTTGCCCGCTGTTTTTCATATAGCAATCTGCAGATTCCCAGACTCAAAAAGCTCTTCCAAGCGCAGCATTGTGTTGCACCATCACCTGGGGGGCCATGCTGAGCCAGCCCCATCGAAATACCACCTATAGTTCGAGTGCTAGGCTTGGTCTGCCCTGGGCTTGCTTATCTATCCTACGCGCAGCTCTTTGGATAAACCCAGCACCTTCAGCATGAGACACTGCCAAACGGCGGGCTGCTCACTAGTCTCGGGTAGAACCCAAGGCGCTTGGTTACCTGGGAGCACGATTCTCAGTGACGGGTCAGCGAAGACGCCCTCAGAGAGACGCTCTTGAGTAGCACTCCAAGCTTAGAGCACGCCTGATAGCACGGTGTGCCTTTTAAGCCCGGCCTGCCCTTCGGCCAACTGACCACGCATCAAATGGCCACTACGCGGTTTGAATTTTGATCTACTCTAAGCTCAATAGCCTTGAGCATTTACCTAAAGTAGATTTCCGCACTCTGCAAAAAGGACTTTGAATGTGGCCCCCCAGACAGCTCTTCATAGATTAAAGTCGGCCAGTGCCAGCATAAAAATAGCACTTGGTTTTGCATTGCTACCTATGCTGGTCGCACCAGAAGCTAGCACGGCTAATGACAGCCAAATGATTACTATATGGCGAGTAGCTCCGACAACCTTTCATGACAAAAATTTTGATCAAGATCGCCTTGAGGACTTAATAAACTACTCGCCAAATAGAGTTGTTACAGTAGAGAAAGGTGAAACTCTATCAGAGATACTGAAGCGGGAGTACAACATCAGCCAAGCGTGGACACCTGCTGTCTATAACAAGGTACTCCAGGCCGTACAAGAAAAAAATTCCATAGAAGCCCCAAGCATGCTGCCTATTGGGGAAATATTACTTCCTGACATTCCATATACATCAAAAAAGTATCCCGGAGAAAATAATAGCCACTACCCACAACCACAGTTATCTGTTGGCAAAGAGGGTATGATTTGGAACACAACGCTCGGAGCGTTTGATGGGAAACCAATAATAGATAATTACAACAGAACTGCTGCCCGCTCGGAAATACAGATCAGGCAAATCCCTCTATCTGAACTCGGAAATATAAGTATTGCAGACTCAATGAGCTCTGGAGAGGAGCTCGAAAATAGTAGCGAGTACCAAGTTTTAAGCATGCCTGTCGAAGTCCACCTTGGGAGTGAAACAGAAGATTCATTTAAAGGTTTATTCCTAGAGGAGCCCGAGCGAAATTTACTCTCAGCACACCTAAGTCGCCTCGCAGTTACAAAACCAATATTATTAGTACTTGACGACAGCTGGCCAGACAATAATGAAGCTATTCGCGCAATGCGCTTCGTGGCTATGGCGGCCAAAAAAATTCGATCTGAATTAACTATCGCAAACCCAAAGCATGATCGCCTAACAGACATTAATCTTTTAGAGAAAATTACATCCACGACATTCTGCGATGGCTGTGAGTATCCAGAGCTACGATTGCACTCAGGGATGATAAAAAGATCAATTCATGAAATGACATCGCTCGATCTAAGCCGACATGTGGATGTGATATATTTACCCATAAATACCGCGCAAAGTGGCTCTCAATTTGCCCTGCGCGAGATAATATACACCTCTCTTCTGGCTCGCTCTATCGGCCCTGCACTTAGCAAAAACAACACGACTCCCGCCAGCGAGACCTCACATAACTTAGCAATAGCTGAGTCTGATCGTATAGTGAGGCGTGCTGATCTTGCAGCACCGCTGAAGGAAGCGAGCGGTCAGAAGCTCACAATCAGAACCGACAAAGCAATCCTTGAGAGCACAATAGATTTCATTTCTCTGTATGCATGGGCTAGCAACAGGCCATTTTTTGCATCGCTATCTTGGACCATCCCAAACTTTAAATATCCAACGTACTTTCGACCGAATAGCTATGGTCTTGTTATGGCTGCCGCTGGTAACGACTCCGGCCAAAACATTCATGCAAATCTAATTCAGTACGCCGCTAGAAGTATGTCACCTGGGGATATTGTAGCTGTTCAAAACAGCGCGAACTCAACATATCTATGTTCATCCAATACATTTACCGCGCTAAAAGACATCCCCGTATTTGGCTTTGGCTTCCCTGGACGAGTAAATGAAAAAGTATGCGGAACAAGCTTTTCAACACCACGCCTAGCTTGGTTTGTCGCTGCTAGAGAGGCTGTCGACGGGACACCACCTGCTAACGAGGAAGAACGTAATGCGTGGAGTACCCGCCAAAAATCAAAACTAATGAGACTGCAGAGTCTCGAAAAAGAAGGCGCCCCGCGATATTTCATTCCTCCAATAAAATTATTAGAAGAGTATCCGTAACTGTTAAACCATTGCAAAACAATAAACAGGCGAGGCAAATATTATGAAGCGCTGCAAAAAGTTTTGGATGCTTATCGCTTTTACCTGTGCCTACAGCACAACCTCTACTTATGCTGAAGACATAACAAATTCATTACAAGACGAAACTAATAAATTCAACGCTCAGACTGCACGTGATAAAGCAGAGGCGGAAGCCATAGCTGCCGCCGGTGCGCTAGCCAAGGCCAAGTCCGAACGCGCACGCTTGGACCAAGTGATTGAAGCGGAAGACATAGCATCAGATTTAGCCTTAGCCAAGGCAAAGGCTAGTTTAGAGGCAGAGAAGTACATCAACTATAAAGAAGTATTTGGAGATGCTCCAAATGTAGGGAAAACCGGGGATATACAGATCAGCGACACGACGACCGGTCAGTTATTACAGATTAAAAGCGGCAGCCTTAAAGTCACTGAAAAATTAGCTAGAGACCTATGCTCGCGACTAGAGCAGGCAGGAGTTGTAAAAGCATTCATAGCTCCTGACGGACTAGAACTAAAGATCCAGGCAAGCCAACTATATATTAATGAAATAAAACTTTTGAGCAGACAGGTTGATGCAGAAAGAGAGTTTATTGAAGGCGAACTTACTGCACAAATTACAGGTATGGAGATAGTTGCAGGGCTTACCATAGCACGCTATGGCCTCGATGCTGCGGTACAGTTACTAAGATTACTCAGAACTGACATTTCCGCTGGGCTCTCAAGCACCGATAGAGAGAGGTTGCTAATCGATTTTACATCTGCGATTTGCCCTGAACAGCTACCAATAGCTGAGATAGAAAAATCGGTGAGAGTTGGGAAAATCGATGATACCTTAGAGCAGATCAACGAACTAATATTGTTTTCCGACAGAGTTGACGCCTTAACTGCAGCTCTTACCTCTGAAATTGCGATACTCAAACAGCGACTGGGGGACACGAAGGACACTGAAAAACCAAATCTAGCTGACATTGAATCCCTCAAAGAGCAAATCTACATAAAAGAAGCAGCTCTTTCAAAGGTGTCAATGCTGTCTCCATTAGTATTGAGAATAAAGTCTATTGGGCAGGCAATATCCAGTAAGCCTCAAGAGTTTCTTGACGCAGTAACATGGTACGCTTTCTCACAAGAAGACCTTGCTAGCTCCCCTCGACTACTTATTTCGCTAACCACCCAGGACGCGCAAATAGTGAAGGATAATTACTTCTTAGGTAAACGAATCTATGGCCTTTCATCCGGGGAGCTTATTTATACGGTCAAGAGCCCAGATGGTTTCGTGATTACCACGGGGTACGTCGTCTCTACAGATACGCAGGGGAAGATCAATCTTGACAGCGAGAAAGCAATTAACAGCCAAGGGACCGGGTCAACTAAGGTACGCGCCAGCCAGAAATGACTAGTCGATGACAACGCGAAGTGTGCGGGCTGGGTGGGCCATGCAACATCTCACTCTGCTAAAATGGCGAGCGAGATGCAGTTAGATTATATGTCCTTGCACCCTACATAGGAACTATGTGGGCCATCTCAATCCGATGGAGTTTGAGCGGCGAGATGCGAACAGTAGCTCTTAACCGCCAGTACACCAGTTCAGGGACACACCAGACGGAACCATAGCCTTAAGGTTAAGGGAGTGGCTAAAAACCCTTCATTGGTCAGCAACTTTTGATTTAGAAGGTATATTTGCTAAGTGGTCAACAGGAGCAACTTGTTGGAGTACAACAGGCATAGCCGGCGTGGATGAACTGATGATCGCTGCAGTAATCGAGGCTCCTGCAGCAATTACTGCTACTGCCATCGGTAAAATCACCGTTTTCCAATGGTTCTTTCGCTCAAGCTGTTTGTCGTGCAGCTGGATTGCCAACTCCATCAGTTTGTTTACGACTGACACATCAAGTGGAGGGCGCTTTTCTCCAATGCCGGGTAACTCCTGCTGATCAAGGACGTAGCGCGCCAAGAGTGCAACTCGTGGCATTCGGCCTTGATCATCACGCACACGGAAAAACTCTGGGTGCTGCTTGGCAAGAAGAGTCCAACTAACGTCGACGGAGGGCCCTCTTTGAAGTTCTTCGTTGAGCCCTTCCTCAGATCGATATGAGTTCCGGTCGTACGCTAGAACCTGAATGAGCGCCAATACATCTGCCAATCGGCCTGGCTGCAGGTAAGAAGTGATGGCGTCCATTTAACTCTCCACTTCCTTACACATCAACTCCAAGCCCAAGCCGTCGCCGAATGGCCATTCGATCTCCCTCGGCAAGTAACATGTCGTCGGCAAATTGAGCGGTCATAGCCTTGTAACGACTCCATACCATTTTCTGATCTGGGTTCATTTGCTCCACACCGAGCTCAATGAAGTCGATAGCACTAGCCAACTCCTCAAAAGCAATAGAGCACCAAGCAGTAGACATTTTTCGTGGAAAATCTATTTTGGGGAAAATATTGGCAATGCTTTTATCAAACGACACGCTCATTGAAACCCACCTTATCAACACACAGCTTCATACTTAACATAAGGAGGAAGACTAACTTCAGATCCGGAAACAGGATCAATCCACACCGGCCTCATATGCGCTCCAAAGCCGTCAAAGCGCAGTACGATAATCCCACCACCAGAAAGAAAAAACCTATATTTTCGACCTGGAAAAAAAAAATCTGCCATAACCCACCTTAACCCGTTAATATTCAGCGCCTATCTAGATTCTTCCGCCTTAGCTTTTTTCTCACTTCATCGCCAAGATTTTTTGCAGCGCAGTCTAATTGACCAGATTCTGCTTCACTAATATGACCAAAGTCACGTAACGCACTAATGTATCCCTGAACATCACAGACCGCCTCTGCGATATCGTCTTCATAAAGGGCAGTACTAATAAGCCTCATGCGACTTGCAATAGCATCTTGAGCACTTAACACTCATCACCTCTTTAAACTTCTAACCCCATTTATATTTAAATTATCTATCGAAACTCACAACCAGCCAAAGTCCCACTTACCTACCCATAGGTAACCGCGCAAAGAACGCCTACTTTGCGGGGCGTTTTACGCCGCGATCACTTCCCGCCAAATTTGCCGCAGTTAAAAGCTCCTCCAGAGCCTCGACAAGCTTCGCTACCGCCGGCCCACCCTCCGGAACCAGGAGAAGAAGCTCATCCACTCTCCTTCCTAAGCTTACGCCGCCCACAGAGAATCGGTCGAGGTCATCATCAATCTGCAAAAATGTGCATATTTTTTGCAAATTTTTACTAATACGAACCACCTGCCCCCGCTCGTAACGAGAGATTTGAGAATGATCTACACCTATAATTTTCCCTAGACTTTTCAACGTCATATCTTTTTCTATGCGAGCATTGCGAATCTTATCGCCAAGCGCAATAGCTTCTTTTTTTGAGTAGATATTCTTTCCCATAATGTGCATAATATTCGCACATTTTTTCAGAAAAGGCGATGCGAATGGCAGTGTATGTCGATGCGGAAGAAATCCTTTGGCGCGGAAAGCTCTGGTGCCACCTGGCGGCAGACACCCTAGATGAGCTTCACTCATTCGCTAGCAAACTGGGCCTTCGTAGAAGCTGGTTCCAATCCAAGGGCTACCCGCACTACGATGTGACTGTTTCTGTACGTGCCCGAGCTTTGAGAATGGGCGCAATCGACGCCGACCGCGAAACCATAGTTGATCGCTGTAAGCAGCTGAGAGTGGAGCTACGTCAACAGCTGCTAGCGACAGCCTGAGCCGTCAGAAAGATCAAGGAGGATTTATGGCACCAGCACCTCAACCACGCCCAGTTGCGCTCAGCGTGGCCAAATACATGCTCAAAGCTCGGGAGAGCATGCGGTTTGAAGACGACCCTGATCGCCTTCAGTACATCCGTTTTGGATATTTCGGCGAAATCGGAGGCCTTCTCTCTTCCGTGAAGAAGGCTGGACGAGATCGACTGCAAGCCGCACAAAACGATCTGGCAGCAGAAGAATTAGGTGACGCCTTGTGGTATCTAACTATCGCAGCTCACCTTCTTGGCATTACACCCGACGCCCTAGGAGAGCAGTGCATTCTCGTCTTGCGCGCTGAATTCGGTGAAAGCCAAAAGGCGCCCGCTCCACCGATCACATTCCGCCAGATAGACGGTCTTATCGAAACGCAGCGGGATGAGGATACAATCCCCCGCCCAGTTCAGCTGGGCAAGCTAGCGCTCAGTGCCGGCGTATTGGCCGAGATGTCTCACACCGGCCTAGAAGCCATGCCAATACCTAAGCGTGAGGAATATTTCGGTCAGCTTTTATCGGAACTTGCCAAAACCTGCTCCAGCTTCAATCTGACCCTTGAAGACGTGGCACTTGGGAATTTGGAAAAGACCGCTAGCCGCTGGCCAAGCACACAGAGCCGCGAATTTCCGCTATTCGATGAAGGCTTTCCGGAGCATGAACGGTTTGAGCGTGAATTCACTATCGAATTCATTGAACGTGGCGAAGGATCTAACAAGCATGTGGTCCAGCGACTGAACGGCGTGTACATCGGTGACCGACTCACAGACAACAGCAACGAGCCTGACGACTATCGCTTCCACGATGTCTTCCACTTGGCTTACGCGGCTCATCTAGGGTGGTCACCTGTGTTAAGAGCCCTGCTCAAGCGCAAGCGAAAATCCAGCCCTACCAAGGATGAGAACGATGATGGTGCACGAGCTGCAATCATCGAGGAGGGCATTGCCACCTGGATTTTCGACCATGCAAAAAAACGTGATTACTACGAAGGGATTCAACCAGGTCGCCTCGATTACGGCCTCCTCAAGCAGATTCAGGGCATGGTTCGAGGCTATGAAGTAGAGCAATGCAAGCTTTGGCAGTGGGAGCTAGCCATTCTCGAAGGCTTCAAGGTGTTCCGCGAGCTACGGACACATCGCGGAGGCTCCGTAGTAGTCAACATCACCGAAGGGACGCTGACCTTTCATAAGCCCCCTAAAGAGATCGAAACGAAATGACGCCTACGTCCTTTGTAAAATCCTTGGCCGAATTCAGCCTGGATAACGTTTTCAACCCATACGCAGACACTTGCCCTGTGCACGATCGCGCTGGAGCGTCCGCGTCACGTCGCAAAAACCTAAAAAGCTATCTGCAGGCTGTTTACGATCTGGGAGCCGACACCATTTGGATGGGCCGGGATCTGGGCTACCGAGGTGGACGGCGCACCGGTCTTGCTCTGACTGACGAATACCATTTGCCAGAGATGTCCCGCGTGTATCCAGGATGCGAATCACAACAAGCTACCCGAGGCCCTGCAGTTGCCGAACGGACTGCTGCTGAGATTTGGGCGATTTTGAAGGATGTAGATGTTCCTCCACTACTATGGAACGTCTTTCCCTTCCACCCCCATGAGCCCGGCAATCCGTTCACCAACCGAAAATTCAGCGCGAAGGAACTTGCCACGGTAGATGAACTGAACAATGAGCTTTTCAAATGGCTGAGAATCACAAAGATCGTCGCAATCGGCCAAGATGCTGCTCACTATGCTTCACGCTTCGGCCTACCAGTAGAAACCATCCGCCATCCTAGCTACGGAGGGGTTCGTGACTTTCGAGCAGGTATGGGGAGGCTCTACAACCTTCGCGCTCAAGCGTCTCAAGCGAACCGCCAGCCCTCACTATTATGATGATGGCTCCCAGCGAGGCATCGATGCTAGAAGGTCTCTTGTGACACCCACCTTACCGAAAGTTTCCCTATCCAAGTATGCATGCGTCGCAATGCAGGTTAGCGTTCCGCACTCATACTTGGATTCTTTGCCTACGAAAGCGTGAAGCTGGCTCAAGCCCACCAAATTGCCCAAGGCGCGCTGGCAATACCACTGGGATCGATAGATAGCGGTCAAATCAAGCTTACCATCCGTGAGCTTGAAGCTTAGATGGCTCAAGCAAGGCACATTAAGAGGTTTGGCATCCCTAGCCGGATCGAAAACTGGAAGCTCATATCCATGCCCATCCAAAGGAGGAGCCAAATCGATATCAGGGTCACTGACCCCCAATTCGTAAGCAGATTGATACTTAGTGCCGTCATGAGTCTTCAGTAGACGCTCAATCAGGTCATCTAATGGATTTATAGTTCCCGTTCCACTTCGGCTTGGGCGACTCATCATACGCTGGGCATAGGTACCCCATGAACTCTGCTTCTTGCCTTTGGCCAACAAAGACAAGTAATTCTTATAAAGCTCAGGGCGAGCAAATCGCCTAGACAAACCATTTGGAAAAATAGTGGTAGCAACAGTTTCGATACTCAAATCCGTCCGACTTTTGCGCAGCACACTGTCAACCGCTCTAATGACAGTCAGGTCGTCTTTGGAAAGCTTTTGAGGAGCGGTGATTTCTAAAACCAAGTTTCGCTCTTTCCTCTCGGGGCAACCTGCCAAATGGCGTGCCGCTGCCACCCATGCCTGCCCTAAACTTTCACAGACGATCAGCTTGGCCATTCTCGACTCCAAAAGCACATTCTGCATGCGCGCTAATGTAGGCGCCTGAGATCCAGGCATGCCCGTTTACGCCCCACTGAGGCCCCCAACTATTGCGCACGTAGAACCATGGCGCATTGCAGCCTTTTTCATGCCCCACACCTATAGCGACTACTGCATGCAAAAGACCCGGCAGAACCTGCTCACCGAAACCTACCACTTCCCCTACAGGACTAAAAAACTCAGGCGTTACTCTCAATCCCAAGCCAATTGGCCGACCAGCCGTGATGAAACAATCGATGTCGGTAGGGTCGGCTGATACATACTGCAATAGCTGGCCGTAGTGCTGAAGCCCCGAAGGGAGATCAGGGATCGGGAGCGTAGGCTCCTCGGAACAATAGGGGAAAGCGGCCTCTTCAGGTTGTCCTGCGCGCGAAGCATTGCGCATAGCGTCGAAAGTAATTCCACGACCAGGCGACCAGTCTGGAGATAAAATTGCGGCGGCCCGATATAGGAATTCAGGACTTAAGTCAGCAGGTGCCCCTGGTCGATTAAGGTCTGATAATGCAAATGCCAGACAAGTCGGGCGACGCCCCTGTGCCCTTGCCGGTGAACTATAGCCCTCAAGCATTACCTTCAGAAGCATCAAGATGCCCCATCTTCAAGAAGTTGCTTACGTGAATAGGGCGTCAGTCCATTATTTAATGCTTCAAATTGAGCTCGTGATCTATACGTGTTTATCGCTGGAGCGGAAGTATCCCAGGGAGTTTTCTCGGTGAGATACACATCAACCGGCAGACTACCATCGGCACGCCCCCCATTGAGTAAGTAGTCCATAGTTTCAGAGCCGCCGAAAGTCAAAGAGCTTTCTGCGGATGAAACCGAAGGTACAGTTATAGGTTCTAGATGGAAACCATCCGTTACCAACGTTTCAAGAGACGCAGCCTCCCAAAGGTACCCTGAAGATGCGTGGCTTGGCAGTCTCACCACCAATTGGTCATCCGGACGAGGCTCCAAGATCGAGGTTCTATCATCACTGTCGAGTAACCAAACCTCCTTCCTCACATCAAGTAGACGTTCACCAAGCAAGGATTTCTTAATCATCGCGGGGGTAGTCCGCAACATTTGATACACCTCATCGACACTCATTACGTTGTGACGGTTGAGTGACCATGCGGCAGCCTCGTAACTGACCCCCATACGCAATGCCAACTGGTACAGAATAACTGGCTGGAACAACTCCTCCTTCTTCCACCGCTTGCGCTGCATTATTTTGACAATCAACTTCCGTGGAACCAGAAGGTTGTAGCCGAACTGATCCGCTTCTTGCTCAATAAGTGCGCCTTTAGAGCCGTAGTAGATTCTCTCGTCAGCCGAACTACCGTGTCCCATGAAGAAATGCCCCAACTCATGGGCGCACGTCATATGCACCAGGCCGGCCGGGCGCTCAACATTAACCAAGATCCCTGGCGTCTCATCGCCCAGAAAAGCCCCGAGCAGCTTTTCCATGGGACGTAGCATGACCAGAACCCCAGAATCAGCAGCAACCTGGAAAGGGTCAATCCGCGTATATCCATCTTGCTCGATGCGCGCCATTGCACCAGTCGCATCCGTAACTTCGGCCGCGCGTTGCGTCGCTCGCAAAACAATATCGCGGTAGCTCATTCACTATCCCTTGTGTTTGAGAAACTCGGCGAACCGAGCTACCTCATCAATATCTTGCTGTGACAGCCCATGCACGGCTCTCGCCAGAAACGCAAGCTGAGTAGGGCCGGAAGGCAAAGGATCTCGTCCGGTCATAAGGTATTCAATCGACTTTCGATAGAGCTTGGCCAGCTTGCTAAGCTCCACGGCCTCAACCTTACGATTTCCCGATTCTATGTTGGTTACAGCAGGCCGAGAAAGCCCCAACGCCTGTGCAACCTCATCTTGAGAGAGTCCAACATATTCACGCGCGTCTCGAAGCCGCTCAGCCAGACGGAGCCTGTCTTGTTCGTCCATTGAGGAGCTACTCATTGCCCAGCTCCTTCACATGTTTGAGGATGCCTGATGTAACCAAGCTTACGAACTGCTCCTTGGTTTCGTAGCCCCCGTTACGAATCACAACCTCTACAGGGATTTTGATTTGAAGCATCTTGCCAATTTCTACAAGCGCGTCGACAGCCATGACCGATTCCAGGGGGGCTCCCAACTGATCAGTAGAAAGAGGGTCTTCCACGATTTCAAGAGCACGTTTGTCCCAGAACTGGCCAAGATGCTTCTCAATTTCGCTTTTCATATTCCTGAACCATCCGTAAGAAAATCGTACATTAATGGTTAGAATTTAGTCCATAACCGGCATGCCTGCAAGACCAGCTACTGATCGCTTGATAGCCTGGCCAAAGAAGAAGCGGGTCTACTGAAGGTCAGTCATCAGCTCTAGCCAGGAGCTGCAAGACGTGCTCAGTGAAATCAGCCAACGAACAGAACCCTGAATCGTCAAGCTGCCCATAACGCTGCAGGTGGTAGCCCTGCATGCCATACGCGATCGGGCCATGCATGTCGGCACTGGCTGTATCTCCGAGCATTGCAATAGCCGAAGCCTCATAGCCAAGCTGCTCCGCCACCTGTCGATAGATCTCGGGCTCTGGCTTGATTGCACCGACCTCGAAGCTCCAGACGTAAACGTCGAACGCCGGTAATAGCAACTTGGCAGGGATGGCATAGGGGGCAGCGAGGTTGGAGCACAGTGCGAGCTTAAAACCCGCCCTCCTGAGCTGATCCAACGCGTCAAGGGTGTCATCGAAAAG
This sequence comes from Ectopseudomonas mendocina, assembly GCF_016008875.1. Classification (GTDB taxonomy): domain Bacteria; phylum Pseudomonadota; class Gammaproteobacteria; order Pseudomonadales; family Pseudomonadaceae; genus Aquipseudomonas. The sequence continues at coordinate 6,183 of NZ_JADTQG010000021.1, read as the reverse complement.
GCGAATGCTTGCTAGCTCGGCGAAGAGGTCAGCCTCCATGTTGGCAAGAGCAGAGAGACTAATTTGTCCACCGAAATAGGCCGCTGCTCCTGCCAGGCCTAGACTTTGAGTCATGAGCGTCCGTGCATCGTCTGGCTTTGGCCTTCGCCCTTGAAGCCGCAACTGCTGCATTAGCTTGCGAAAAGGTCGCCGCCGCTCGCCGATCTGCAGGAGGGTTCCATACACGTCAAAGACGACAGCTTTCAACATACCCCCTCCAAGTGCCCTCAGCACAGCCATTGTGGCCGGTCTATCGCGCAGATGAAGAGGCTGCGCATGAGACCGCCTATCGGTGGAGCGCTTCATGCCTGCGTTTGCAGGCAATCTGGCCCATTCACGCAGATACTATAAGGGGAACGATGAAATCTGCCGTGGAGGTAGTGATCGTGAAATGCACCGATCAACCAGCTGAAACGAGCCTAGATGTCGCTTGCGATGTCTGCGGACAAAGCACCTGCGTGGAAGGCTACGGCCCCCAGTTTGGAATCCTGCAGGCCCAGTGGGGTTTGGGCTCTATGCATGATGGCAAACGCTACGAGGTTCGCCTCTGTGAACCTTGCTTCTTCCGTACCCTTAGCGCTTTGAGCCGCGAACGCATGGTCAACACCATGTTCGACGAGTTTCCTGATATCGAAAGAGAGAAATTCGGCCTGCTCGGATCTGATGATCTCAAGAGCGACCACTAAACTCAGGAACTCTTTTCCCTCGACTTTATGAAATCATTCTTGGGTCAGTCAGCATGGACAAACTTCACGACAAGCTGGATCTGCCGAAAGGCCACTACCACCTGCATCAAGCCATTCTGGCTGGGCTGCCAGCTTCTTTGATTTCCGATCTGGCTGTGGAGCTCGGACAGCCGACTGCTCAAATAGCGGAATGGATCGGTGCGCGCTCCATCTCACTCGACTCAGCGATGCCTATATCCTCTAGCGAGACCTTTTGCCGGCTTGTCCGTGCACTGGATAGCCTTGGGGACCTTTATGAAAGCAATCTAGAAGGCGCGATCTCCTGGCTGACCACGCCGAATAAAGTGCTAGCCAAGGAGCGCCCCGTTGATCTGCTGGCGACAGAAGCGGGCGGCCATGCAGTACAGCAGGCCATTCATGCAATTGAACATGGCCTTCCTATCTGATCCGCAAGGTTAATGGACATGCCCTGGAAGCGGTGTAGCGGCGGTCTAGCCGAAGCACAGCCAGGCGTGGAAGAGGCGCGGCCTGTCGCGGGTTAGGTTTCTCGATTGCTCACCTGCAATTGCCCGCTTTTCGGAAACCAGCTTTCAATGCCTCCGCTTCTGAGTCAAACGAGATCTGGTTTTTCGCTGAGACCTGGCCATAGCTCGGACATCCTGCAGGCAGGTGGTAAACCCCGCTTCTTCGGTTACCGATGATCAACATTCCGACCTCCTGAAGAGGTCGTTTTACCGCGACCATCTGTTGCGCAGGAGCATTTGACGCCAGTGATGCCACTCCTTCTCCAACCGGCTTATAGCCAAGGAACCAGGCTCGCTCGCCCGTTACAAAAGGGTTTGAGAAGCCTACCACTCGCGCGATGCGTTCGTTGCGCTCGCGCTCCCATGCGGTAGTTGGGTATTGATTATTCCAAGCCATCAGCAGTCTCTGCTGCTGACGTGACATGTTCAGATTGTACCGATCAAACATGTAGAACGTAGTCCGTGCCACAAGGCCCTTCACTTCATTTCTTGGCTCAGCTGTCCTAGTGCCGAAATCGATTCTGGTATCACATCGTCCGTACTGAGTAGATGCACCACTGACGATCCCGTAGTTGTAATTGGCCCTATCACCATTCACCTCTCCTACAGCCGGGTACAGGTTAAACAGGTCAGCCTCCATAGCTCGAAAGACAGAATCTGTAGCTACACAGTTCTTTCGACCACCGTTCTGCCAGCATTGTCGTTGGTGCCCGAAGGTCCATGCTGGAACAATGTGCTCCCACTCTATCCGCGCAGCCCGATTTTCCTGTTTTCTTACTTCATATCCGCAGGAGCTGTGGTCGATACGCCCACCAGTTTTTCCAACCCATTGCCACTTACAGCCGCAGTACAACTCCCCTTGATCACTTTCGGCATGGTCGAAAAAAACATCACGCTTCGCGATGATCTTTGCCTCGACGAATGTTATAGGCCCGCCTGCAAATGAGCTTGCGGTGAAGATCAGGGTTAGGAATAAGAGAGAATATATTAGTTTCATCAAAAATATAATCTTGAAAATCACAAACTGGGTGAAATTAATCCAGTCAGCTCACCTTAACGGGCATGAGCCTTACGCCTGCCTGAACGCGCTCACATACCTGCCAATACAAAAGGCCAGCGCATTGGTTCAAGTACTTGCGCACAACCGAATAGGTATGATGTAGTTCAATCACCATGAAGCGAACATCGATTGCATTCGACCTCACCTGCATAATGCTACAGATTAGCGGTAGGAACCAGCTATAAGCTGGTCTTGGGGCATAGACAGCTTTCTGACAACCTCTGCCCGTCAAACACAAATTTAAGCATTGATCAAGGAAGCGCTAGAGTCGAATCTTGGTAGATGCTACCGCAATTACGGAGAGGTGAGGAAAGATCACATTATGTCGACGTATAAATTCTCAAACGCGCAACGGTACGCAATATTCTTGACACATGGCATGAAGTGCTATCTGTGCAGCCTTCCACTCGACCTCGCCGCAATGGTCGTCGATCATGTCTTGCCCGAGCATCTTCTCAATAATCCCTCACTATTTAATGCTGCTAAGTCGGCGCTCGGCCTACCAGCTTCGTTCGATTTAAACTCGTTCAGAAATTGGTTGCCAGCGTGCGACTCATGCAATCGGAAAAAGTCATCACTCCAATTCGAACCTTCACTTCTTATACAGATACAACTGCAAAAACTTGCAGAGAAAGCCGATAAGGCTAGCCGTCTCTGCGACGAGGTCGTTAGCAGCAGACGGGTATCAATCGCACTCAACGTGTTGGAACAAGCGAAGGAGAAAGGCTGGAATTTCGAGGAGCCGACACGAGAGCGATTGGAGACCCTTCTGCGGTTTGCCACAGAGCGCGATCTTTTAGCCAAGGGGCAACCACTTCGGTTGGCACAGTCATTTCAATTAGTGACTACTACGGTAAAGGATGCATCGAGTTGGGGAGCCACTCACTGGTCTATGCCTCCACGTGAACCGGGAGAACCAGCATTGGTTGTGCTGGTTCGGGCAGAGCGAGGTGAGTGCGTTCAGTGTGGCTTGATCCAACGGGTCTTTCAGCCGATCAATCAGGAGGGTGGTGGTGATCCGATCTGTGGCGCATGCCTATCCAACCTGGACTGGATGAACCCTGTGGCATTGGGAGACTTACCCACTCATGTCACGTAGGTATTAAGCGTTGTGTACTTACTTCTTCAACTCACGGATACCCGGATGATTAGCTCTCAGAAAGCCCTCTCACTTGTCGTTTTTTCCTCCGCAGGGTGCGGTTTCTCCCTTATCGTTCGGAGTAAAGCATCCAATACAGCTCGGGGCGCCACTAAATAGACGCCATTTTTGCGTCGCGCGAGCCAAAGCAAATGGTTAGACTCCGATGGATGGCGATTTAACATGATGGGAGTCTAGGCTTGGCTGCACGGGTTCAACGCGTCGACCTCTCGTACTACCGTCCCAACCTTAAGCACACCGATAGTCAGGTCAAGCTGCTACGAGGGGATCAGCTCGTCTGGTGGTATGGCCCCATACGGCAAAATACGAGGCCTCGCTCTATACCATTGGTAAAGGTGTACTTCAGACAGCTATTCAACGATGAGCCTGGTTCACGCACCTCAGCCATCGTGCCCCTGAGCAGTTTGCCCCATTATCGTGTAGGCGCCATTTGGCGAGACGGTATATGTATCTCCGATACAGATCTGGCATCGCCGCCCCAAATCTTCGATGTCGACTTCAGCGAACATGGCTGGTCACTCACCTCCAGAGCTGACCTAATCAGACAGGGTGATGCCCATATTTTCCATCACCACGAATACCCATTGCAGTATCACCATGATCGAACCCAATTGCTCGACTTCAAGCTGGATGACGGAACCAGAAATTTGCTCGTGCCCTGCACCGAGTACTTTGTTCGCGCTTACGCTAGGAACATGGAGGTGTGCCGGGCCCTAGCCACATTGCGCTGGTCGGACGTGATGTCGGTATTTTTTGATGACCCTCGTCGCGACGAGTACCGCTGGTTGGTCAAACCATCTCCGAAGATGCGCGACTACGATGCTGTCTTCCTCGCTCATCTCCTATACGACGACTATGCAGCCCGCCGCATCAGGCACATCAACGCCCAATTCATTTCGCGAGATCCCTCCGCCCAAATATTCATGGAAGCCACGCCCTGGTTCCGCGGTAAAGGACAACTTGAATGTCGCGGTAGATGGATCAATGGTGGCAATACATTCTTGTGCCTGAACCTGATCGGTTCGAGTCAACCGGACGGGGAAGAGATCGAATGGCAGAGAAAGAAGTTTGACAATAGCGAGGGTAAGGATGGGGGACGCTTGGTGCTGCCAAGGCCTGTCCGAACAGCGGAAGCCGACGAGTTTCTTAACGAACACTCCCACGCGGCACCGGACAGCCACTCGGAAATTACCATTGCCAAACCGGCACCCTTCAAGATCCTAGGCTCAAAGCGCTCAATCAAGAAAAAGAAGGAAGTAATTCAGACTGATCGTGGCCGGCTCGGCCCACATCCAAATGAGGCAACCTCCCATTCCTCTGGTGAAGGTAGCGGTGCCGGTAAGAACATCGGAAAGCTCGAGCATGTCGCCGATGCCGAAATCGAGACACAGGGTTTCCTCTATGACATCTGGAATGCGTTCAGGTCCATCATGGCGGATAACCCAGATCGGGTAACCAAAGTGAATTGGTACACGCCCCCCAAGTTCCGAGACGAAGGCCCGCCGCAACTAATTACGCTGCGACCGATAATCGACTGGATCCCCAAGAACAAGTCAGACCTAGGATGGGTCTACCTAGATAAGAAAACCGGTAAGTGCCGAGGCTTGATGGTACTGCGCATCGAGGTAGACGGAGAAAACTACTTTTGCTTCGAGATCCAGCCAGTCAAACCTAACAAATCTGAATACTCCGGTGTGTTCATGAAATCCCACGTCGGAACCCTGGAGGAGTTCGATAGTTTCGTTCAGAAGATCTGCTCGCAGATATGCCGTGTTATCGGAAGGTTCAAGAACATGGAGTCATTTTTCCCACCCAGCGCAAAGATTTTCAGGCATCACCAAAAAGATGCAAAGGTGCTCTACCGGAGCCGATTGATCAACGCCTTCAAGGATTTCGACGTAAAGTTGAAATAACTCGACTGGAATGATCTCCGTACTGATAGCTGCTCGCTGACGGCACCCAGAGAATCTTCTCTTCGTACGTGACACTGTACCCCGCAACACCCCGATATTCCTGCGACTGGAAAACCAGCTTGCGACGGCTCGCCCTCGCCACATCGTGGAAGTAGGCGAGCCCCTTCACGATCCAGCGTCTCTCGAAGTCGTCATCGGCTATTTCGCTCAACATCGCCACCAGCTCACGCTCAGCCTTCTGCCTCCTGGCTTGGAACAACCAGCGCACGTCTGGCTTGATCTGCAACTCAAGTCCGTGACACTTGTTCATGTAGCCGATGAAACCAGTAACTGCTGCCACCTGGCCAGGCGATCCTCGCCAGAATGACTCAAGTGTTTTTTGTGTAGGTAACGCTCCTAATTTCAGCTGGGCACTTTTGAGGAGATTCGCCGCTGCACGAGCTGCCAACCTGGCTGACCGCAAGTTCGTATCACCTTGCTCTATTCTCGCCTTCAAAACATCAACGTACTCGCTCAGTAGCTGAGCCGACCAACTGTCGGTAGGCTCCAACAGAATCTCCGCAATTCGACGCAGCTCCGTGTGCCGATCACGAAGCTGCGCACTGACCGTGACCACGCCTGTTTCTGTCAGAAAGCGCATTGGGTTTTCTGCCTTGCGCAGCCCAGCAGCACCGAAATGCCGTAGGAGCTGCTCGTAAGAAGGTATAGCGCCCCAGTTGGTATCAACTGTCCGGAAGAATCGGTAGTGACCATTGATGCTCAATGCGGCTTTATTCGCACCACCCCTACTCAGGAGCCATTC
>NZ_JADTQG010000020.1 GCF_016008875.1 Ectopseudomonas mendocina | reverse complement strand
ACGGTATCTACGACACGGGCGTGCGGTCAATCATCCGCAATCAGCCGCTTACCCAGGCTCACCGAGGCATCGATCTTGTAGCCAAGCCGCTCGTAGAAGGCCAGTGCCGCCGCGTTAGTGTCGCGCACCTGCAGGCTGAGCTTGGGGCAGCCCAGGGCCAGCAACTGTTCTTCGATATACGCCATCAACTGACGGGCCAGGCCCTGCTGCCGTTGCTCCGGGCACACCGCCAGGTAGTTGACCCAGCCGCGATGCCCCTCGTAGCCGGCCATGGCCGAGGCCACCAGCTTGCCGTCGATCTCACCCACCAGAAACAGCTCGGGCTGTACCGTCAGCTTGCGCTGGATGTCCTTGTGCGGGTCATTCCACGGGCGGGTCAGGTCGCAACGTTGCCAGAGATCGACGACAGCGGCTTCGTCAGCGAGCCGGAAGGGGCGGATGTGCATTGTGGGCTCCAATCGGTGAGGCCGCCGTTTTAGCACAGGCCGATGAACCGGACGCTAGCGCCGCAGATAGGAGGCGAAGTCTATATCGCCGGCCGAGAGGATCGCCTGCACGCGGTTATGCACGCCCAGCTTGCGCAGGATGGCCGAGACATGGGCTTTGACCGTGGTTTCGGCGATATCCAGGCTGTAGGCGATCTGCTTGTTCGACTCTCCCTTGGTCATGCGCTCGAGCACCAGCAGTTGCTTGCGCGTCAGGGCTTGCAGCAGTTCCGGGGCGATGCTGGGGTTGTCGTGGTGCTGGCGCGAGCTGCCGCTCTTCTGCGAACGGATGATGTCTGGCGGCAGGTAGACGTTGCCGTCGAGAATCTGCGCAATGGCGTCGGTCATCTGCGCGCGTGGCGAGGACTTGGTGATGAAGCCCACTGCGCCATAGGTGATGGCCTGCAGCACGATCTGCTTGTCCTGCTCGGCGGAGACGATCACCACCGGGATGGTCGGCGCCTCGTTGCGCAGGTTCATCAGCCCGCCCAGGCCATGCATGCCGGGCATATTCAGATCGAGCAGGATCAGATCCAGGTCGTCGTGGCTCTGGGTCAGCTCCAGGGCGCTGTCCAGGTCGGCGGTTTCCATGATCTCGCTGCCGGGAAAACCGTCGGCGATGACGTTATGGATGGCTTCACGAAACAGCGGATGGTCGTCGGCAATCAGAATCTTGTACATGGCCTTGCACCTCGTTGTTGTGATTATGGGTTGGCAGTGCGCGTGAGGAAAGCAGCAGGCAGTTCGGCGGGTTGAGCGGGCACCAGGGGCAGGCCGGCCTGTTCCCAGGCATCGACGCCGTCACGGTACCAGTAGAGCTGGCGATAGCCCATGGCATGGGCGCGACGCGCGGCGTTCCAGCTCAGCCAGCAGTCGGAGCGGCAGTAGAAGACGAAGGGTTGGCGCACGTCGCCACGGCTCTGCTGGTGCAGGTAGTGGGTGAAGTAGCGCTGCCATTGTGGGGCCAGGTTGCCGTCACCGGCGTTGGCCAGCCACAGACTGCCGGGCAGGTTGGCGTGGGGGGCGTCCTCGACGAAGCGGTCCTGCACGAAAGGGCGGCGGTAGACGTCGATCAGGCGGGTGTCCGGGCGCTCGGCAAGGAGCTTCTGCAGGGCGGGAGTATCGACGATCTGTACGCCTTCCAGACTGGACGGCGTCGGGCTGCGGTACTGGCTGCTGCGATAGCCATCGGCGTCGAAAAGCTCTTCGGCCTGCACAAGGCAGGTCAGTAATACGCAGGCAAGCATCAGGCCCGCTTGCACGGGCAGACGGTACTTCATGGCAAGGTCTCTATTTATTGTTGTAGTGGTATTACAGGCCATGGTCGCAGGCTTGGGAATTCTACGTTGGAGAGGAAAACCAGTACCAAAGTAGTAGAGGGATTTTGGCTGAACCTGTCATGGGGCTTACCGGTGTTTTGTAGGGGCGAATTCATTCGCGATCCTGGCTCGCAAGGTGCCGGCCCCTTTCGCGGATAAATCCGCTCCTACCGGTCAGGCAGCGTACTGCAGTCATGGTGATTCGATTAGTTGCATTTGTTTCGTTGCCTATCCCACCTTGCGCAGCGCCGCGTGCTGCGGGTTGAAGGTGGCCACGGCGAGCATGGTGAGCAGCAGCGTCAGGCCGGCGCAGATCAGCAGCGCTTCCATATGCAGGCGCAGGTACAGCGCGTTGCGCACCAGCTCCACGGCATGGGTGAAAGGGTTGACCGCGCACAGCCAGTACAGCCACTCGCTGGACTCACGCATCTTCCACAGCGGGTACAGCGCCGACGAGAGGAAGAACATGGGGAAGATGACGAAATTCATCACCCCGGCGAAGTTCTCCAGTTGCCGTATGCCGTTGGACAGCAACAGGCCCAGGGCGCTGAGCAGCAGCGCCACCAGTAGCAGCGCCGGCAGTGCGGCGAGCAGGCCCCATGCCGGCGGTTGCACCCCGTAGACCCAGGCGATGGCGAGGAAGGCATAGACCTGCAGCAGCGAGATCAGCGCTGTGGCCAGCAGCTTGGCCACCAGCAGGAAGGCGCGCGGCAGCGGGCTGGTGAGCAGCACGCGCATGCTGCCCATCTCGCGGTCGTAGACCATCGACAGCGAGCCCTGCATACCGTTGAACAGCAGGATCATGCAAGCCAGGCCCGGCACGATATAGGTGTCGTAGGTGATGTAGGTGTCGTACGGCTCGATGATGGCGATGCCCAGGGCGGCGCGAAAGCCGGCGGCGAACACCAGCAGCCACAGCAGCGGACGCACCAGGGCGCTGAGAAAGCGCGAGCGCTGCAGGACGAAGCGCAGCCATTCGCGCAGGACGATGCCGCGCAGGCACTCCCAGTAGGCGGTCATGGTTGCGGCTCCTTTGCGGCATCTGTGGGTGGTGTGGACTGAGTGGGAGGGGCTTTAGCCGCGATACCCTCGATATTGGAAATCTCGCGGCTAAAGCCCCTCCCACCACTGGGCCGCAGCGCCTCGCGCACATGGCCACGGCCCAGCGCCTCGTCGCCGGTCAGGCGGGCGAAACTGATGGCCAGGTCGTCGCCGAGCTGGCCGGCCTTGCCCCAGGCCACGCGCTCGCCACGGTGCAGAATCAGCAGGTCGTCGCTGGACTCGATCTCATCCAGCAGGTGGGTGGTCCACAGCACGCACAGACCCTGCTCGCGGCACAGGTTGCGCACATGTCGGCCCAGTGCCAGGCGGCTGGCTGGGTCGAGCCCGGCGCTGGCTTCGTCGAGCAGCAGCAGGCGCGGTTGGTGGAGCAGGGCGCGGGCGATCTCCACGCGGCGACGATGGCCGCCGTTGAGCGTGCGCACCTTGTCGTGACGACGTTCGGCGAGATCCTGGCGCAATAGTTCCTCGTCGATACGCGCCTGCGCCTCGCGACGTGACATGCCATGCAGCGCGGCATGATAGGCGAGGTTCTGCTGCACCGAGAGGTCGAGATCCAGCGTGCTCTGCTGGAACACCACACCCATCTGGCGCAGTGCCTGGCGCGGCTGCTCGCGCAGGCTGTGGCCGAAGATGCGAATGTCGCCTTGCTGCAGGTCGTACAGGCGGGTAAGCAGGGCGATCAGCGTGGACTTGCCGGCGCCGTTGGGGCCGAGCAGGGCGCCGAAGCGCCCCGGCGCCAGCTCGAAGGCCAGGTCGTTGAGTGCCTGGCGGGCGCCATAGGCGAAACCGACGCCGCTCACCTGAAGCGCATTCATGGCGTCACCACCACGCCCCAGGGGTAGCGACCGACCTTGATCGACTTGGTCACCTTGAGCGTATCGACGTCAATCACCGACACGTCGCCGCTGACACCGTTGGTGGTCAGCAGGCGCTTCTGATCCGGGGTGAACGCCAGGTGCCAGACGCGCCGGCCCACCAGCAGGTAGTCGAGAATCTCGAAGGTCTTTGCATCCACCACCGCCACATGGTTGGCCGGGCCAAGAGCGACGAAGGCGTACTTGCCGTCGTCGGTCAGCTTGACCCCCACCGGCTGCACCTTGTCCGGGTGCACGCCCTTGATGGCGAAGTTGAGCACCTTGAGTACTTGGCGCGAGTCGACGTCCAGCACCGTCACCGTGCCGCCGATCTCGGCCGAGGCCCACAGGCGCTTGCCGTCCTTGTCGAACTCGACGTGACGCGGGCGCTGGTCGACCAGAGTGTTGTCCACCAGTTGCTGGGTGCTGGTGTCGATCCAGTGCAGCATGTTGGTGGTTTCGCTGGTGTTGACCGCCCACTTGCCGTCCGGGCTCACCGCCATGCCTTCGGGCTCGACGCCCACCTCGATCTGCGCGAGTACCTCGTCGCTCTGGGTGTCGACCACCGTGACCAGCGCATCGTCCTCGTTGGAGATGTACAGCCAGCGGTCGTTGGGGTGCAGGGCGAATTGCTCGGGGTCGGCGCCCGAGGGCAGCTCCTTGATGATCTTGCGCGTGGCCAGGTCCATCACCTGTACGCGGTCCGAGTCGCTGGCGCAGATGTACAAGAGCTTGTTGTCGGAGGACAGCAGCAACCCGCGCGGGCGCATGCCGACATCGAGAGTGGCGGTGACTTCCAGGCTATCGAGGTCGATGACGCTGATGCTGTCATCCTTCTCGTTGGACACGTAGGCAGTGGCGGCCAGGGCCGAATGGCAGGCCAGGCCGAAGGCGACGGCACAGGCGAGACGGGTCAGGCGCATGGGGTTGATCCTCTTGTTGTAGTTGTTGGTAGCCGTTGCTTTTGTGGGAGGCGCTTCAGCGGCGACTGTCGCGGCTAAAGCCCCTCCTACAGGGGCATACCCACCACATCACAGCTCACCTCAGGCCGGTCGTAGCCGAGGCTGTCCATTTCGTTACTGGGATGCAGAAAACCATCCTGCGGCGAGGTGCTGACCAGGGCGCGCGGGTGTACCAGTGGAATCGGTTGGCGCAGCTCGCCGTTCCACGGACGGAAGCTCAGCTTGCGACCCTTGAAACCGTCCAGCGGCAGTTGTTCGTTCAGCAGCAGATGACGAATGCCCTGCGGCTCGGCGGTGCGCTGCTTGGTGATGGCCGTGGCCAAGCTGCGCACGGCCATCCAGGCGGCGAAGTCGCGGTCGTTCATCCAGCGCCCGGCCAGCTCTTCGAAGCGCTTCTGCAACTGCGCGGCGCCGAAGGTTTCCACCGTCTTGTGCCAGGCGGTAGGGGTCAGGCCCTGGGTGCCGGCCACGGGGCGTGGATACCAGGTGTTGTAAGGCAGGTATTCGCCGAAGTCGCCACGCTCGTCAGCCACCAGCACCACGTCATACTCACTGGCCTGAGTGAACAGCGGCATCTCCGCCTGGGCGCTGCGACGCTGGTCGTTGTCGAAGCTCCACGGCTTTTCGGCAACGATCTTGTGGCCGAAGCGCTTGGCAGCGCGCTTGAGCGCGTCGGCGTAGGCAATGTCATCTTCGGTGTTGCCGGTCACCAGCAGCCAGCGTGTCCATTTACGCACGGCGAGGAACTGCGCCAGGGCGTCGGCCAGCATCGCGCGGCTGGGCAGGGTGTGCAGCACGTTGCCCAGGCATTGCTCGCGGCGTAGGCCGTCGTCGGCGCTGCCGGCATTGAACAGTAGGCTGTCCGGCAGGCGCGCGCTGAGCTGGCGCAGGGTATCGGCCGGGGCGTTGACCACGAACAGGCGGATGCCGGCCTGGTGCTGGCGCTCGGAGGCGGCGAGCAGCTCGTCAGCCTGGTCGCTTTCGGCGCTCTGCAACTCGAATTGCTGCTTGAGAAAGCGCCCGGTGCTGTTGCTGTCGATGATCGCCAGCTCGGCGCCTCGGCGGCCGGCGTCGCTCGGCTCGGGAATGACGTTGGACAGCAGCGGCCCGCGCGGCGGCAGATGCGCCAGGTAGCCGATGCGCACCTGCAGCTCGTTCGCGCTGGCTTCGGCCACCAAGCCAAATGCGGCGGCGAGGCAGAACAACAGGCGGCAACTGATCCGGTGCATGGGGCGACTCCTGCAAAGGGTGTCGCCAGCATAGGAAGTGCTTACGGCTCGGGAAATATGCCCAAGGTAGCGCCGGACACGTACGAAGGTCGTAGTCCGTCACGCCAATTGGCGCGCCAAACCTGCCCAAAGTACCAGCGCGTCAGTACCAAGGTAGTAACCCGGCGCAGGCCGTTACTTTCTAGCATGGCAGGCAACGTCCAATAACAAGAACGGGTGAACGCCATGCGTATTCTCAAGGCCCTGCTGCTGCCCTTGCTGCTGATCATCAGCCTGCTCGGCGTCGATCAACTTCACGCCGCCGGAGATATGACCCGCCGCCCGGTGGCACTGCCCGACTTGGTGCTGGGTAACGATGACAGCGACTACTTCATGTCGCAGACTGAGTACCAGCTGGAAACCGGCCAGGCCTACCAGCTCAAGATCATCGCCAGCGGCCAGAAGGAATACGCCTTCCAGGCGCCGGAGTTCGCCACTTCCATCTACTTGCGCAAGGTCGAGGCCGGCGGCGTGGAGATCAAGGCAGTCACCCTCACCGAACTGGAATTCGAAGATGCCGGCGAGGCGGAGATCTTCTTCCTGCCGGTCAAACCGGGCAAATACCGCTTCTACGTCAAGGGTCTGGAAGGCAAGGGCATGCTCGGGTACTTCGTGGTTAAGTAGCGTGGTCAAGTAGATGACTGCCCTGGGCCGTATCAATCTCGGCGTCAGCCTGCTGTTCGGGCTGGTGACCCTGGCCGGGCTGGCGCTGCTGTTGCGCCAGGCCAGCCATGATGTGCAGCGCGAGCTACAGGCCGCCGAAGCGGTGGTGGAACACCTCGGCGAAGTGGCGCGCAGCAATCCGGGCAGCCTGCGCCCGGAACTGACTGAGAACCTGCGACATATCCGCGTCAGCTGGCTGCGCCCGGGCGTAGAGCCCGAGCAGCAGACCGAAAGCGTCATCGAGCGCTGGATTGCCGAGCGCCTGCTGGGCCCGGCCTCACTGGTGGCCGATGCCTGGCCGCTGGAGGATGGCCGCGAGTTGCGTATCGCCCTCGATCCCTATGATGAAATCGAGGAAATCCAGGACTCGCTGCTGCAACTGCTGCTCCTCAGCGCCTTCGCCCTGATCCTCAGCCTGCTGACCATCCGCTTTGCCGTGCAGCGGGCTCGGCGTGTGCTGGACGAACTGCTCGCCGGTCTGCGCGAAGTCGGTGCCGGTCACTTCGATACGCGCTTGCATGACCACGGCCTGGCCGAGGCCAAGCACCTGGCCGGGCATTTCAACGAGATGGCCATCACCCTGCAACAGGTGCAGGCGGACAACGCCGAGCTGACCCAGTCCCTGCTGGAACTTCAGGAGCGCGAGCGCGCGCGCCTCGGTCAGACCCTGCATGACGATCTGGGCCAATACCTCAGCGGCATTCGCGCCCAGGCCTGCCTGCTCAAGGTAGTTGCCGACCGGCCGCAGCAGGTGCAGGACACCGCGCGCCTGCTCGACGACAACTGCGAGCGCCTGCAGCAGGGCTTTCGCAGCCTGATCCGTGACCTTTACCCGGTGGTGCTGGAGCGCCTGGAACTCGGCCCGGCGCTGCAGCAACTGGCCGCCGACTGGCAGCAGGCGCAAGGCATTCGCTGCCGCCTGCAACTGAGCGAACAACTGCCAAGCCTGCCGCTGGCGAGCAAGGCCCATCTCTATCGCCTAGTGCAGGAGGCGCTGACCAATGTCGCCCGTCATGCCGATGCCAGTGAAGTGCGCATTCGCCTGCAACGCCGTGGCCAGGGCCTGCGCCTGTTGGTGCGTGACAACGGCCAGGGCACCGCATTGCCGCTACGGCCCGGCATCGGCCTGCGCTCGATGCGCGAACGCAGCCGCAGCCTGGGCGGCGAACTGCGCCTGCACAGTCGCCCGCAAGCGGGCTGGGCGCTGTGCCTGAACATTCCCCTGGAGGCAACGTCATGAAGATTCTGCTGGTAGATGACCACGCAGTGGTGCGCCAGGGCTACGCGAGCCTGCTGCGTGCGCTGTTGCCGGAGGTGCAATTGCGCGAGGCTAGTGATGGTGAGCAAGCGTTGCAGCGGGTGCAGGAAGAGATACCAAACCTGGTGATCATGGATATCGGCCTGCCCGGTATCAGCGGCCTGGAAACCACTCGCCGTCTGCGCCAGCGCCTGCCGCAACTGCGCGTGCTGTTCTTCAGCATGCACGACGAACTGCCCTTGGTTCGCCAAGCGCTGGACGCCGGTGCCATCGGCTACCTGACCAAGAACTCGTCGCCGGAAGTGCTGGTGGAAGCAGTCAAGCGCACTGCCGCCGGCCACGCCTATATCGAACAGCAACTGGCCACCCAACTGGCCTGCAACCCCGCCAGCAGCGACGGCCTCGACCCGCGCCTGCGCGAACTGACCCAGCGCGAATTCGAAATCTTCGTCATGCTCGCTCGCGGCCTGCCGCCCCGGCAGATCGCCGAGAAGCTGTGCATCAGCGCCAAGACCCTGTCCAACTACCAGACCCTGGTAAAGAACAAATTGCAGATCGCCTCGCAGGCGGAGTTGGTGCATTTGGCGATTGATAGTGGGGTGGTGCGGGTGGGGTTGGAAAGCGCCTGAGCAGGGCGATGCCTTTTGACCCCGTGCATGAATGCGGGAAGGCCAATCCTATTCTGGCTGCCCTTATTTTCCCTCACACGCGGGGACTTGCGTTTGCGCAGCGGTATTTGCATCCCGCCTTTCGGCCTGATTCTTTGTGTTGCACCGCAATGCATTAGTGTAAAGAGGAGGTCAAGCGAATACATTCGCCTGCTTGGGCTGGCTTACAACCTATTGTTTTTTGGTTGTTTATTTTTCGTGGCGGAAATTGTGCGGTGTTATGTCACCCTCTGTGCTATTGGATTAGCATGGACGGCAATCTAATCAGTGTTAAGGCGTAGGAGCAGCATGACCGCATCTCAACCTTCGCAAGACCAACTGCACTTGGCCAACATACTCGGCCTTGATATTTCCGCCGATACATTTGACGTGGCAGCAGCTCGCTTACTTGACCTTGTTGCTGTGGCTATCGGCTACGAGCCTGCCGACAGCTCCAGCGAGCGGCAACGAGCTTTTGCGGAGTCGCTCGGTCAAGATGTGGAGTCCGATTCAAAGCGTGTCGCAAGCGCTAAGATTGGTGAGGCTCTTCTTGCCAAGAACCGGGGTGCAATTGAGTCCTTGAACCTACGGCCCGGTGATCGCGTGATCCGTACTACTCAATTCGAGCATGCCGGGGAGCTACGATCTTTCGAGCAAGAATTCATTGTCTCCTAATCCAGCCAAACGGTCGGGTATTCTTCAAAGGTGGCAATGGCCAGGGCGCTTGGCCAACGCAACTTCACAAGCCTGCGCCTTAACAGCATTCAAATCGTTTGCTTAGATCGTGGCGCATATGCATCGGCCGGCGACGCAGAGCATCGCGGGCTAGCCCCCACGCGGAGCGTGGGAGCCATATGTCGTTTCCCTTAGCCTCACTCGCTGCCTTCCCGCACCACCCGCCAAATCGTATTGGCCAGATCATCCGCCACGATCAGCGCGCCGCTCGGATCGACCGTGACGCCCACCGGGCGGCCGCGGGTCTTGCCGTCTTCAGTGCGAAAGCCGGTGACGAAGTCGATGGGGTCGCCTGAAGGGCGGCCGTTTTCGAAGGGCACGAAGATCACCTTGTAGCCCACCGGGTTCTTGCGGTTCCAGCTGCCGTGCTCGCCGACGAATACGCCGTCGGCATATTGCTCACCCATCACTTCGCTGGAGAAGTCCAGGCCCAGCGCGGCGACGTGGGCGCCGAGGGCGTAGTCCGGGACGATGGCGCTGGCGACCTTGTCCTCATCCTGTGGTTTCACCCGTGGGTCGACGTGCTGACCGAAGTAGCTGTAGGGCCAGCCGTAGAAGCCGCCTTCCTGCACCGAGGTGAGGTAGTCGGGCACCAGGTCCTCGCCCAGTTCGTCACGCTCGTTGACCACCGCCCACAAGGTGCCGGTGCCAGGTTGGATGGCCAGCGCGGTGGGGTTGCGCAGGCCGGTGGCGTAGGGCTTGTAAGCACCGGTTTCGGCGTCCACCTGCCAGACCATGGCGCGGTCGATTTCGGCCTCCATGCCACGTTCGGTGATGTTGCTGTTTGAGCCGATGCCGACGTACAGGTAGCGGCCGTCCTCGCTGATGGTCAGCGCCTTGGTCCAGTGGTGGTTGATCTCCGATGGCAGGTCGGCGACCTTGCTCGGCGGGCCGCTGGCCTTGGTCTGGCCTTCTTCGTAGTCGAAGCGCACCAGCTCGTCCTGGTTGGCCACGTACAGGTTGCCTTCGTGCAGCGCCAGGCCGTAGGGCGCGTTGAGGTCTTCGGCGAACACCGTCTGCAGCTCATAGGTGCCATCACCATCGGCGTCGCGCAGCAGAGTCAGGCGGTTGCCGCTCTCCACCGAGGTGTTGCCGCGTGCCTTGATCACGCCGGCGATCACGTCCTTGGGCTTGAGCTTGGCTGCGTTGCCGCCACGGCCTTCGGCAACGAGGATGTCGCCATTGGGCAGCACCAGGGTTTGCCGGGGGATCTTCAGGTCAGTGGCGATGGCGCTGACGCTGAAGCCTTCGGGCACAGTCGGTCGTTGATCGCCCCAGGGCGTCGGCTCGGCGATGGTCATGCTCGGCAGGAGGCCGCGTTCGGGTTCGGGCAGGTCCGGCTTGGCGCCGTAGAACTGCTGGTTGCTGCCGGGCTCCTCGCCGCAGGCGGCCAGTAGCAGGGCGAGGGGCAGGGCGGTCAGTGCGATGGCAGTTTTCATCGGGCATCTCCTGTGCGTGGCTGGGCCATGCCGACCCAGGTGGCGGCAATGGCCAGCAGGGTGACGATCACCGACAGGGCCAGGCCCTGGGGCATGAGTGCCCAGGCATCCTTGGCGTGTTCAAGTGCGTTGATGAAACCCAGCACCCAGGTGACCAGTAGCAGCAGGAAGTAGGTGAGGGGGCGCGGGTTACGCCTGCGGAACAGCCCGACCAGGGCGAACAGCATCGCCAGACCGGTAAAGACCAGGGCGCCGGCGATCAGCCAGGAGGCGAAATTGCTCCATTGGATCTGATAGCTGCGGTAGTAGGCGATGTCGGCAATCAGGGCGCCGAGAAAAAGTGGCACCTGGCCGCACAGCAGGGTGGCGTGCAGGGGGCTGAGAATGTTGGGGTAGGCGTATGGAGTTGCAGTGGTGGTGGTCACGGCAGATCCCTCTTGGGTCGATGACTGATGGCGGCTCACTCGCAGTGGCCTCGATCCGACTGTTCCTAAAAAGGGATTGCCTTGTGCCGGCATGGTTCAGTTGTTTTTGACAGCAGCTCAGACAGTGATGCGTCTAGCCCGGCGCCTGGATGATCTGTAGGAGCGGATTTATCCGCGAGCCGCTAGTGAGCATCGCGGCTGAAGCCGCTCCTACAGAGTCGAGGTGTTGCTGCGGTGGTGACGCTCAGTCCCAGCCCTTGGGGCATTGCACGCAGCCGGGCATGTTGGCGTCCTGGAAGTTGCCGAAGCGGGTGCGAGCGCCGGTGAGGTTGGCATTTTCCAGGTTGGAGCCGCCGAGCTTCACTTCTTGCAGGTTGGCATCCTCCAGATGCGCGCCCTTGAGGTCGGCCTTGCTCAGCCAGGTCATTTCCAGATTGGCTGCCTGCAGCTGGACGTTGTGCAGCTTGGCGCCAGAGAGGCGGGCGAATTCCAGGTTGGCGGCGCGCATGTCGGCGCCTTCGAATTGCGCCGCTTGGGCGAACAGGGCCCAGCCGTCGATGGCCACCAGGCTGGCGCCGGATAGGTCGGCCAGGCGCAGGTTGCTCTGTTGCAGGCTGGCGCGGGTCAGGTTGGCGCCGCGCAGCCTGGCTTTCTCCAGGTTGGCCAGGTCGAGGTTGACGTGGCGCAGGTCGGCGCCTGACAGATCGGCACCGGACAGGTCCATGCGGCGCATGTCGAGGTTGCGCAGGTCGGCACCGCGCAGGTTGGCGTTGGGGCATTGGCTGTCGGGTTCGATGCGGCAGCCGTTGATCTGCGGCACGCCGTCGTTCTCGGTCTCGGCGCCGATAGCGTGACTACCGATTACCAGCAGCAGGACAGGAATAAGCAGGGGCAGGTAGTTCATGGTGAGTCCTCGGATGGGATGATGGGTGAGGCAGTCGCGGCTAAAGCCCCTCCCACAGGTAGCGTGCATGGCGCACCCAGGTGCGCCATGCGTTCAGCCTTTAGCGCTTGGCGCTGGCCTTGTCCCAGCTCGGCAGCTTGAACACCCAGAAGGAGCCGCCCTGGGCCACCGGCTTGGTCAGGTCGGCCATGTCACCACCCCATAGCGGTACGGCGCCGCCGTAGCCGGCGGTCACGCCGATGTACTGCTCACCGTCCTGCTCCCAGGTGACGGGCGGGGAGATGATTCCGGTGCCGACCTGGAACTTCCAAAGCTCCTTGCCGTTCTTGGCATCGAAGGCCTTGAAGTAGCCGTCGCCGGTGCCGGTGAACACCAGGTTGCCCTTGGTGGCGAGTACGCCGGCCCACAGCGGCAGGCGCTCCTTGTGTTCCCAGGCGACCTTGCCGGTGGTCGGGTTCATGGCGCGCAGGATGCCGACGTGGTCGTCGTACAGGCGCTTGATACGGAAGCCCATGCCCAGGTAGGCGGAGCCTTTCTTGTAGTGCGCTTCCTCGGCCCAGTAGTCCTCCTTCCAGTGGTTGGCCGGCACATAGAACAGGCCGGTGTCCTGGCTGTAGGCCATGGGGTTCCAGTTCTTGCCACCGAGGAAGGGTGGGGAGACCTCGACCACTTCACCCTTGGTTTCGCCGGCCTTGGGCTTCGGCGGGCGCTGGCCTTCGTTCTCGACCGGGCGACCGGTTTCCAGATCGATATGGCTGGCCCAGGTGATCTTGTCGACGAAGGGGAAGGCGTTCTTCAGTTTGCCGTTGGCGCGGTCGACCACGTAGAAGAAGCCGTTGCGGTCGGCGTGGGCGGTAGCCTTGGTGATCTTGCCGTCCTTGTCCTTGTGGTCGAACAGCACCAGCTCGTTGTTGCCGGAGAAGTCCCAGGCATCGTTCGGGGTGTGCTGGTAGAACCACTTCACTTCGCCGGTGGTCGGGTCGACGCCGACCTGGCCGGAGGTGTACAGGCTGTCGTAGTCCTTGGGATTGCCGCCGTCGCTGGTGCGCGCCCAGCCATTCCACGGGGCCGGGTTGCCGGCGCCGATGATGATGGTGTTGGTTTCGGCATCGAAACTGGCGCTCTGCCACGGCGCGCCGCCGCCCTGGCTCCAGGCTTCCTTCTTGCCGGTCGGGTGGTTGGGATCGTCCGGCCAGCTCGGCGCCTTGATGTCGCCGGTCGGGGTGCTGTCCTTGCCGTTCAGGCGACCCATGTGGCCTTCGACGAAGGGGCGCATCCAGACTTCTTCGCCGGTATCCGGGTCGCGGGCGAACAGGCGGCCGACCACGCCGAACTCGTCGCCGGAGCTGCCATGGATCAGCAGCACCTTGCCGCTCTTGCCGTCTTTGACGATGGTCGGCGCGCCGGTCATGGTGTAGCCGGCGGAGTGATCGCCGAATTTCTTGTTCCAGACCACCTTGCCGGTGTCCTTGTTCAGCGCCACGACGCGGGCGTCGAGGGTGCCGAAGTAGATCTTGTCGCCATAGATGGCGGCGCCGCGGTTGACCACGTCGCAGCACGGGCGGATGTCGTCGGGCAGGCGATGGCTGTAGGTCCACAGGCGCTTGCCGGTCTTGGCGTCGAGGGCGAACACGCGCGAGTAGGAGC
This sequence comes from Ectopseudomonas mendocina, assembly GCF_016008875.1. Taxonomy (GTDB): domain Bacteria; phylum Pseudomonadota; class Gammaproteobacteria; order Pseudomonadales; family Pseudomonadaceae; genus Aquipseudomonas. Next base: position 99,473 of record NZ_JADTQG010000020.1, on the reverse strand, counting down.
CGGTCACGTAGACCACGCCGTCGTGGATGATCGCCTGGGACTCCTGGCCGCGCTGCTTCTCGTCACCGAAGGAGTAGCTCCAGGCCGGGGTCAGCTTGAACACGTTGTCGGCGTTCACTTGGGCCAGCGGGCTCCAGCGCTGGGCGTTGGTGCCCATGCCGTACTGCAGCACGTTGCTGGTGGTGGTGTGGTCGTTGGCAATGTCTTCCCAGGTGACCGGTTTGGCGAGCGCGGCCTGGCTCAGCGCCAGGCCGCCGGCCAGCATCAGGGCGAGCGCCAGGGGGCGCGGGGTGCTGGGTAGGTTTCTTGTTGTCATGGTTGTGCTTCCCGTTGAAGAAAGTGATCGCCGCAGTGGCAAGTCGATGGTGGTACCCGGCCACCTTTGCGCCTACGGAAAAACTCCCGCCTTCACCGGGAGGATTTCCCGGTCGGGGCATGACTTGGACTTGCTGCCAAGGCATCGCCAACACCCCGACCCAAGCCCTACTACCAAGGGACTAGAACGCGACCACCAAAGCAGCATTCGGCGCGTTGCGCGGCCTTTCTAAGATGATCGCCACAAGCTCTGAACGGGCTGTCTTGCGTGCATTAGATGAGGTCCTAGCCATGAACAAGAAGATCCAATCCACCCTGGCGCTGCTGCTGCTCGCCGCGTCGACCAACCTCTGGGCGCATGGCGATGTGGTACCGCAGGCAGTGAACACCGACGGCCTGGAGCCACTGGGTGAGGAATGGCTGGAAGAGAACCCCTATCGCGACAACCCGCGCGCCATCGAGATCGGCTCCTCTGCCTACAACCAGAACTGCGCCGCCTGCCATGGCCTGGAAGCCAAGTCCGGCGGTATCGCTCCGGACCTGCGCCTGCTGGAACTGGGTGCCAGCGGTGATGAATGGTTCAAGGAGCGGGTGATCAACGGTGCGGTGCGCGACGGGCGTGTGTACATGCCGAAGATGGCCGACTACCTGAGCCAGGAAGCCCTGTGGGCGGTGCGTACCTACCTGGAGAGCGTGCACGTCGAGGAGTAAGCGCTTGATGATAAATCTGCTGCGCTCGGCATCTGGCGTTTCGGCGGTGCTCGCAATGCTCATGTATTTCAATACATTCCGCTTGCTGCGCTCCTGCGAAGCGCGACCTGCCATCGCTCGCGACGATTTCTTCATAAGCGCTCGCGTCATGCGCCGGCTGATCCTCCTGTGTGGCCTGCTGCTTTGCCTGGGGACGGCCCAGGCGCAGGTGCGCGACTTCGACCGCATCACCGAGTCGGGCACTCTGCGTGTGGCGCTGTACCAGGACTTCCCGCCCTACAGTTACGAGGAGGACGGTCAGCCGCGCGGTGTCGACTACGAGCTGGCCAAGGCACTGGCAGAAGGGCTTGGCCTCAAGCTGGAACTGATGTGGGCGCCGCCGGGTGAGAAGCTAGACGACGACCTGCGCGACTACATCTGGCGTGGCCGGGTGACTGCGCAGGGCCACCTGGCCGATGTGATGCTGCGCGTGCCTTACGACCGTGACTATGCGCAGTTGCGCAACGAGTTGGGCGAACTGGTCAACGAGCGCGTGGTGATGTTCGGCCCCTATCAGCGCGAGCGCTGGCAGCTGGCCTTCGATCGTCGGCGCATGCCCGAGGTGCCGAGCATCCATGCCTTGCGTCAGCACCCGGTCGGGGTGGAGGTCGAGAGCGTGCCCTCGTTCTACCTGAGTTCGGTGCAGGGCGGCATGCTCAGTCAGGAAACCCGCCATTACCCGACGCCGAAGCAGGCATTTGCCGCCATGCAGGGTGGTGAGGTGGATGCGGTGATGGCGCTGCGTGGCGAGGTGGACTGGCTGGTGCACGAGGCCAATGACCCGCAACTGTCGCTGGCGGAAAACGCCTACCCGGACATGGGCCGGCAGATCTGGGAAATCGGCATGGCGGTGCACGAAACCAATCGGCAACTGGCCTACGCCCTGGAAGAACAGCTGGAAAACATGATCCTCGACGGCTCACTCGAGCGCCTGTACGCGCGCTACGGGCTGCGCTACGAGAAGCCTGAACAATACCAATAAGAGTCGAGCCGGAGGTGGGCGATGGATTGGCGTAGCCTGATGTTGCTGGCCCTGTTTGCCTGGGCCTGGGAAGCGCGGGCCGCTGCGCCCGATCCGGTCACCTCGGTGATGTGGGACTACTACCACCAGCGTCTGCTGAACGGCGAAGCCTTCGTCTTCGACGACAAGGTTCGCCTCGAGGTGCCGCCATTCGCCGAGGATGCGCGCCAGGTGCCGATCCAGATCGACGCCAGCGCCTACCGCGGCAAGGTCAAGCGTATTCTCGCCTGGGCCGAGCTCAATCCCATCCCGCGTATTCTCGATTTCACACCCGGCGCCGAGCTTGAGCCGAGTCTGGCCATCCGTATCCGTGTCGAGCAGGCCACGCCGATTCGCGCGGCAGTGCTCACCGACGATGGGGTCTGGCATATCGGCTCGGCCCGCGTCGAAGCAGCGGGTGGTGGCTGTACTGCGCCCAGCGTGGTGCGCGCCGAGGCCGGCTGGGAGGAGCGTCTGGGCCAGGTCCTCGGCAAGCGCTTCGTACGCGGTGAGGACAGCCGCCTGCGCCTGCAGGTGTCGCACCCGATGGACAACGGCCTGGTCGGCGGCATTCCCGAGTTCTACATCGAGCAGGCCGAGTTGCGCGATGCCGATGGCCAGGTGTTGGGGCGCATCGAGTTGTTCCCGGCGGTCAGCGAGAACCCGACGCTGACCTTCGACCTGCGTGGCGATCAGCAGGCCGAAGTCTGGCTGCGCGACAACAACGGCAACGAATTCCAGGCCGCGTTCTGACGACGGTTCCATTCGCCGCGGGGCGCGGCTCCTACAAGAAGCAGCGATGCTCGCCCAGTCTGTAGAAGCCCCGCCTCGGGGCGAAGCACGCGGTTCAGGCAGATTTCGAGGAGAAAGGCATGCGCTGGATATTGTTTCTGCTGGCTCTCGGTACCGGGTTTGCCCAAGCACTCGATTACCAGCTGCAACCCCGGCAGATCGCTGACGGCGTCTGGCTGCTGGAAGGCAGCACCGACAATTTCGCGGCGGAAAATGGCGGCAATATCGTCAACGTCGGCTTCATCGAAACCGCGGACGGTGTGGTGGTGATCGACACCGGGCCGTCGCGGCGCTACGGCGAGGCGCTGCGCCAGAGCATCGAGAAGGCCACCGGCAAACAGGTGGTGCGCGTACTGCTGACTCACCATCACCCCGATCATGTGCTGGGCAACCAGGCCTTCGCCGGGGTGCCCATCGCGGCATTGCCCGAGACCACTCGGTTGCTGGCCGAACAGGGCGATGCCATGGCGGAGAACATGTACCGCCTGGTCGGCGACTGGATGCGCGGCACCGAGGTGGTATTGCCCACCGAACAGCTGCAGGAAGGCACGCTGGAAATCGGCGGCCGGCGCCTGCAACTCCTGGCGCTGCGCGGCCACACCGGCGCCGACCTGGCTATTCTCGACGAGCGTACGGGCGTCTTGTTCGCCGGCGATATCCTGTTCTACCAGCGCGCGCTGACCACGCCGAACAGCCCCGGGCTGGATGTGTGGCAGGCCGATCTGGATCGACTTGAGGCCTTGCCGTGGAAGCAGATCGTGCCCGGCCATGGCCCGGTGACCACGGACGCGGCGCCGTTCGTTCAGATGCGTGATTACCTAGGCTGGCTCGATGGCTTGCTGCGTCAGGGAGCGGAGCAGGGCGCGGAGATGAACGAATTGATCCGCGCGCCCATCCCCGCGCGCTTCGCCCAGGTGAATCTGTCGCGCTATGAGCTGATCCGCAGCGTCAGCCATCTCTACCCGCGCTACGAGCGCAACGCCATGGCGCGGGTGGATCGTCAGGATTAGCGGCGTGCGGTGCTGTGGGCGGGAATTGCGCTGTGGGAGGGGCTTCAGCCGCGACCTGTGCAGGAAGACATCGCCGCTGAAGCGCCCCCACTCTTATGCCGGCTTCGTAGTCCGGATGAAATCCGGGAGAAATATGCGCGCTATCCCCGGATTTCATCCGGGCTACAGGCTGCTCTTGTGGGAGGGGCTTTAGCCGCGACTTGCGTATAAGGGCGTCGCCGCTGAAGCGCCTCCCACAATAGGTCTGGGCCTAAAGCTCTTCGTCGTCACGAATCAGCACGTAATGACGGCCGTGCTCGGTTTCTTCGTGGTCATAGACGTAATACATCACCACTTCGCCCAGGCTAGACTGCACGGCCACGTAGTCACCGCTCTCGGGCATGAAGAAATCCCGAGTCGCCGGCTTGGCCAGGCATTCGATATGGGCCGTGACGAAGTGGGTGGGATCTTCTTCGCCGTAGTAGTCCTCGCGTTGGTGCGCATCCCAATCCTGCGGCGGCTCGAAGGCGCCGGTGATCAGCACCTTGCCGTCGCCCAGGTCCTGCTCTTCGGCATCCGGGTCCTGCTCGTCGGGACGATAGACCGTGCAGTCCAGTGCATCGGGATGGTTGAGAATTTCCTGGCGAGGTTGGGGCACGGGTGTCTCCGGTCAGAATGTGCGGGCGGCCAAGTGTCCGGCAAAGGCGTGGCCGCCGCAATCGTAATGATCACAGGCTGTGGAGCAGGTATTGCTACCAAGGAACGAGGAAAATCGGCTGGGGGTGCAATTGTTGGGTGGCCTGTGCGAGCCAAGAATTTGCGGCAGACCGGGAAAAATTCCCGGCAATAACAATGAACCCGCAGAGGTAGCCGCAATGAAACACGCCGGTCTTCGCCAGCCTTTCCTCCTCACCGCACTCTGTGCCGCCATGCTGTTGCCGTCCGCCGCCGCGCTGGCGGTCACCGACGCCGAGATTCTCAAGGATGCCACCACCACCGACGAGATCGTCACCAACGGCCTCGGCTTGCAGGGCCAGCGCTACAGCCCGCTGAACATCCTCAACGAGCAGAACGTCAAGGAGCTGCGCCCGGTCTGGACCATGTCCTTCGGCGGTGAGAAGCAGCGCGGCCAGCAGGCGCAGCCGCTGATCAAGGACGGCGTGATGTACGTCACCGCCTCCTATTCGCGGGTATTCGCCGTCGATGCGCGCACCGGGCGCGAACTGTGGCAGTACGAAGCGCGCCTGCCGGACGATATCCGCCCCTGCTGCGACGTGATCAACCGGGGTGTCGCCCTGTATGACGATCTGGTGATCTTCGGCACCCTCGACGCCAAGCTGGTGGCGCTGAACAAGGACACCGGCAAGGTGGTATGGCGCAAGAACGTCGCCGATCACAAGGCGGGTTACTCCATCACCGCGGCGCCGTTGGTGGTCAATGGCAAACTGATCACCGGCGTTTCCGGTGGCGAATTCGGCGTGGTCGGCAAGATCGAAGCCTACGATCCGAAGAACGGCGAGCTGCTGTGGAGCCGTCCGACCGTCGAAGGCCACATGGGCTACGTCTACAAGGACGGCAAGGCCGTCGAGAACGGTATCAGCGGCGGCGAGGCCGGCAAGACCTGGCCGGGCGACCTGTGGAAGACCGGCGGCGCCGCGCCCTGGCTGGGCGGCTACTACGACGCCGACACCAACCTGCTGTTCTTCGGCACCGGCAACCCGGCGCCGTGGAACTCGCACCTGCGTCCTGGCGACAACCTCTACTCGTCCTCGCGCCTGGCCCTGAACCCGGACGATGGCAGCATCAAGTGGCACTTCCAGACCACCCCGCACGACGGCTGGGACTTCGACGGCGTCAACGAGTTGGTCTCCTTCGACTACCAGGAAGGCGGCAAGACCATCAAGGCGGCGGCCACCGCTGACCGTAACGGCTTCTTCTACGTGCTTGACCGTACCAACGGCAAGTTCATCCGTGGCTTCCCCTTCGTCGACAAGATCACCTGGGCCAAGGGCCTGGACAAGAATGGCCGGCCGATCTTTGATGACAGCAACCGCCCGGGTTCGCCGAGCGCGGCAGAGAAGGGCAAGAGCGTGTTCGCCGCGCCGGCCTTCCTCGGTGCGAAGAACTGGATGCCCATGGCCTACAGCCAGGACACCGGCCTGTTCTATGTGCCGTCCAACGAGTGGGGCATGGACATCTGGAACGAGGACATCGCCTACAAGAAGGGCGCGGCCTACCTGGGCGCCGGCTTCACCATCAAGCCGCTGAACGAGGACTACATCGGTGTATTGCGCGCCATCGATCCGAAGACCGGCAAGGAAGTCTGGCGCCACAAGAACTACGCGCCGCTCTGGGGCGGAGTGCTGACCACCAAGGGCAACCTGGTGTTCACCGGCAACCCGGAAGGCTACCTGCAGGCGTTCAATGCCAAGACCGGCGAGAAGGTCTGGGAATTCCAGACCGGCTCGGGCGTGATCGGCTCGCCCGTGACCTGGGAGATGGACGGCGAGCAGTACGTCTCGGTGCTGTCCGGCTGGGGTGGTGCGGTGCCGCTGTGGGGCGGCGAGGTGGCCAAGCGCGTCAAGCACCTTAACCAGGGTGGCATGCTGTGGACCTTCAAGCTGCCGAAGGAGCTGGTGGCCAAACACTGATTGGTCGAAGCGCTAGACGATGGCCGGACACTGCCCGGCCATCGTCGTTTCTGGGCCTGTCAGCGGGCTACTGGCTGCTTCGAAATGCCACGGACGAGTTTTTCGTGGTCTGGAACGCAAGACCAGGCGAACGGGTCTAGCCTTTAGCTTTCATGGCCCGTACCTCGCTGCCAAAGGCCCGGCCCAGACCGCTTGCCGCTCTACTACCAAATGACTAGGCGATCTGTGCCATGGGCGCATACCGAGGTTTTCAGAGGCTTCCTAAGATCGAACCATGACTCGCTTCCCCGATTGGCAGCGGGCTCCGACAACAAGAGAGGTCAGCATCATGATTTACGCGAAACCGGGTACCGCAGGCGCTGTCGTCACCCTCAAACCACGCTACGGCAACTACATCGGCGGTGAGTTCGTCGCCCCGCTCAGCGGCCAGTACTTCAGCAACACCAGCCCGGTCGATGGCTCGGTGATTGGCGAATTTCCTCGCTCCAACGCCGCCGATGTCGACAAGGCGCTGGACGCCGCACATGCCGCCGCCGATGCCTGGGGCCGCACCAGCGTGCAGGAGCGTTCGCACATCCTGCTGAAGATCGCCGACCGCATCGAAGCCAACCTCGAGCTGCTGGCCGTCGCCGAGACCTGGGACAACGGCAAGGCTGTGCGTGAAACGCTGAATGCCGACGTGCCGCTGGCTGCCGACCACTTCCGCTACTTCGCCGGATGCATCCGCGCCCAGGAAGGCAGCACCGCCGAGATCAACGACGGCACCGTGGCCTACCACTTCCACGAGCCGCTGGGCGTGGTCGGGCAGATCATTCCGTGGAACTTCCCGCTGCTGATGGCCGCCTGGAAACTCGCCCCGGCTCTGGCCGCCGGCAACTGCATCGTGCTCAAGCCCGCCGAGCAGACCCCGCTGTCGATCACCCTGCTGGTGGAAATCATCGGCGACCTACTGCCGCCAGGCGTACTCAACATCGTTCAGGGCTTCGGCCGTGAGGCCGGTGAAGCGCTGGCCACCAGCAAGCGCATCGCCAAGATCGCCTTCACCGGTTCCACCCCGGTCGGCTCCCACATCATGAAATGCGCGGCCGAGAACATCATTCCGTCCACCGTCGAACTGGGCGGCAAATCGCCGAACATCTTCTTCGCCGACATCATGAACGCCGAGCCGGCCTTCATCGAGAAGGCCGCCGAAGGCCTGGTGCTGGGCTTCTTCAACCAGGGCGAAGTGTGCACCTGCCCGTCGCGTGCGCTGGTGCAGGAGTCGATCTACGACGCCTTCATGGTCGAGGTGATGAAGAAGATCAAGCAGATCAAGCGCGGCAACCCGCTGGACACCGAGACCATGGTCGGCGCCCAGGCCTCGCAGCAGCAGTTCGACAAGATACTGTCCTACCTGGAGATCGCCCAGCAGGAAGGCGCTCAGGTGCTCACCGGTGGCGCCGCCGAGCGCCTGGATGGCGACCTGGCCAGCGGTTACTACATCCAGCCGACCCTGCTCAAGGGCACCAACAAGATGCGCGTGTTCCAGGAAGAGATCTTCGGCCCGGTGATCGGTGTGACCACCTTCAAGGATGAAGCCGAAGCCCTGGCCATCGCCAACGATACCGAGTTCGGCCTGGGTGCCGGCGTGTGGAGCCGCGACATCAATGTCGCCTACCGTATGGGCCGCGCGATCAAGGCCGGTCGCGTATGGACCAACTGCTACCACCTGTACCCGGCGCATGCTGCTTTCGGTGGCTACAAGAAGTCCGGTGTCGGCCGTGAAACCCACAAGATGATGCTCGACCACTACCAGCAGACCAAGAACCTGCTGGTGAGCTATGACATTAATCCGCTGGGCTTTTTCTGAGTCCTGATGCATCCCAAAGGTGGCGCGCTCGCTCCGGCGCGCCTCCTCTTGCCAGGCGAAGAACCCTACCCGGGTGGATCTGCAGGCAGCCATGGGCCTGAACGGCAGCAGATCCTTATCGCGACGCGGCTTCGGCCGCGTTTTTTATTGGCAATGGTGAGCATGATCGCGAGTGATTCGCTGCTCCATAAAGGCAGCACGCCGGTGCGGCGCGCGCCTGGCCGGTAGGAGCGGATTTATCCGCGATGGAGACTGGCACCGCGCCCACCGAGATCGAGAACAAATGCGCTGATTTCCGCCCACCTGTATTCAGCCTTGCGTTTTTATTGACGCATGTTTCAAGCGCGGCGATGACAGGAACCTTCGGGTGCGAGTCGTGCCTACTGATAGCGTCACCTACCAATGCCAGTGCCGATTCATCCCAAAGTACCATTTGGCCTCTTGCCTGGCGGGGGCTTAATGAGGGTGCCGGAATGCCCCGGCGCCATAACAAGAGGACCGCACCATGTGGACTAAACCCGCCTACACCGACCTGCGCATTGGCTTCGAAGTGACCATGTACTTCGCCAACCGCTGATCGCTCCTGGCCCCGGTTCGTCCGGGGCATCCCCCGCTGGTGACCTCCATGCATATCCAGATTCTCGGCTCCGCCGCCGGCGGCGGCTTTCCCCAGTGGAACTGCAACTGCCGCAATTGCCATGGCGTGCGGGCCGGTACCCTGCGGGCGCAGCCGCGTACGCAATCATCCATCGCCATCTCCGATGACGGCGAGCAGTGGATCCTGTGCAACGCCTCGCCGGACATTCGCGCGCAGATCGAAGCCTTCCCGGCGCTGCAGCCAGCGCGCAAGCCTCGTGACACTGCCATTGCCGGCATTGTCCTGCTCGACAGCCAGATCGACCATTGCACCGGTCTGCTGACTCTGCGTGAAGGCTGCCCGCATCAGGTCTGGTGTACCGAGATGGTCCATCAGGACCTGACCACCGGCTTTCCGCTGTTCAACATGCTCAGCCACTGGAACGGCGGCCTGCTGCACCGGCTGATCGAGCTGGACGCCAAGCCCTTCGCCATTCCCGCCTGCCCGGCGCTGAGCATCACCGCCATCGCCCTGCGCAGTAGCGCGCCGCCTTATTCGCCGCATCGCGGCAATCCGCATCCGGGGGACAACATCGGCCTGTTCATCGAGGATACGCGCAGTGGCCGTAGCCTGTTTTACGCTCCCGGCCTGGGCCAGGTGGACGAGCAGCTGCTGGGCTGGATGCGCCGCGCCGACTGCCTGCTGGTGGACGGCACGCTGTGGCGCGACGACGAGATGCGCGTGTGTGAGGTGGGCGACAAGCTCGGCAGCGAGATGGGACACCTGTGCCAGAGCGGTCCCGGCGGGATGATCGAGTTGCTCGACGGCCTGCCGACCGCACGCAAGATTCTTATCCATATCAACAACACCAACCCGATCCTCGACCTGGATTCGCCCGAGCGCGCCGAACTGGACGCCCACGGCATCGAGGTCGCGTTCGATGGCATGAGCATCGTTTTGTAGGCTGTGCGCACCGGGGAGTTCTGATGAGCCAAGCTGCCATGACACCTGCCGAGTTCGAGCAGGCGCTGCGCGCCAAGGGCGCGCTGTATCACATCCATCACCCGTTCCACCGCGCCATGTACGAAGGGCGCGCCACCCGCGAGCAGATTCAGGGCTGGGTGGCCAACCGCTTCTACTATCAGGTCAATATTCCGCTCAAGGATGCGGCGATCCTCGCCAACTGTCCGGATCGCGAAACGCGGCGCGAGTGGATCCAGCGCATCCTCGATCACGACGGTGCACCCGGAGAGGCGGGCGGTATCGAGGCCTGGCTGCGCCTGGCCGAGTCCGTCGGCCTCGACCGCGATCAGGTGCTGTCGCAGGAGCTGGTGCTGCCCGGTGTGCGCTTCGCCGTCGATGCCTACGTCAACTTTGCTCGCCGCGCCAGTTGGCAGGAGGCGGCCAGCAGCTCGCTGACTGAGCTGTTCGCGCCGACCATCCACCAGTCGCGCTTGGAGGCCTGGCCGCAGCACTACCCGTGGATCGATGCTGCCGGTTACGACTACTTCCGCAATCGTCTGAGCCAGGCGCGGCGCGACGTCGAGCATGGCCTGCGCATCACCCTGGAGCACTACCGCACCCGTGAGGCGCAGGAACGCATGCTGAACATCCTGCAATTCAAGCTGGATGTGCTGTGGAGCATGCTCGACGCCATGAGCTTGGCCTACGAGCTGGAACGCCCGCCGTATCACACGGTGACCAACGAGCGCGTCTGGCACCGAGGGATCGATCTGTGAGCGGATTGAATGGAGCGCCCGACATGACCACCCTGACTTCGGATCATGTGCCGATGATTCGCCGAGGCTTTCGCCTGCAGTTCGAACCGGCGCAGGGCTGTCATGTGCTGCTCTATCCGGAAGGCATGATCAAGCTCAACGACAGTGCCGGTGAGATTCTCCAGCAGGTCGATGGCAAGCGTTCGGTGGCCGAGATCATCGACAACCTGCACCAGCGCTTCCCCGATGTGCCCGGCATCGACGAAGACATCCTGGCCTTTATCGAGGTGGCCCATGCACAGTTCTGGATCGAGCTTCGCTAAAGCAGGTCATGAACCAGGGCCGCCGCTTTGGCTCCTGGCCGAGCTGACTTATCGTTGCCCGCTGCAGTGCCCGTACTGCTCCAATCCGCTGGACTTCGCCAAGCAGGGCGCCGAACTCAGCACCGCCGAGTGGATCGAGGTCTTCCGCCAGGCCCGTGAGCTGGGCGCGGCGCAGCTGGGCTTTTCTGGCGGCGAGCCGCTGGTGCGTCAGGATCTGGCCGAGCTGATCGCAGCGGCGCGCGGCCTGGGCTACTACACCAACCTGATCACCTCCGGCATCGGCCTGACCGAAGCACGCATCGCCGAGTTCGCCGATGCCGGGCTGGACCATATCCAGATCAGCTTTCAGGCCGCCGACGAGGAGGTGAACAACCTGCTGGCCGGCTCGAAAAAAGCCTTCGCGCAGAAACTGGCGATGGCCCGCGCGGTCAAGGCCCACGGCTACCCGATGGTGCTCAACTTCGTCACCCACCGGCACAACATCGACAATATCGAGCGCATCATCGAGCTGTGCCTGGAGCTGGAGGCGGATTTCGTCGAGCTCGCCACCTGCCAGTTCTACGGTTGGGCCGAGTTGAACCGGGCCGGTCTTCTGCCGACCCGTGCGCAACTGGAGCGCGCCGAGCGCATCACCAATCAGTGGCGCGACAAACTGGCGGCCGAAAATCACCCGTGCAAGCTGATCTTCGTCACCCCGGACTACTACGAAGAGCGCCCCAAGGCCTGCATGAATGGGTGGGGCAACCTGTTTCTCGACATCACCCCGGACGGCACCGCGCTGCCCTGTCACAGCGCGCGGCAGCTGCCGGTGCAGTTCCCGAACGTGCGCGAGCACAGCCTCGAACATATCTGGCGGCATTCCTTCGGCTTCAACCGCTTCCGCGGCGACGACTGGATGCCCGAGCCGTGTCGTTCGTGTGACGAGAAGCACAAGGATTTCGGCGGCTGTCGCTGCCAGGCCTTCATGCTCACCGGCGATGCCAGCAACGCCGACCCGGTGTGCAGCAAGTCGGCGCACCATGAGGTGATTCTCGCCGCGCGCCGCCAGGCCGATGAGGCGCCGTTGGGGCTGGGCGAGCTGCAGTACCGCAACGACAAGGCCTCGCGAATCATATGCAAGGCGTGAACGACCCGGACTCGATCTGGAGCGCCGAACAGGCCGCGGCCGCCAGTGCCGATTTCGCCGAGCTGCACGCTGCCCATGGCGGCGTGCTGTGGGTGGCATTCGATCCCGGGCTGGCGCGGTGCGGGCTGTTCTTTTATCGCGACGGCGTGGTGCGCGAGCTGACGCCGCCAGGGTTTTCCGTGCGTAGCCGTGTGTATGAGTACGGCGGCGGCGCCTGCTGCGCCACGGAGCAGGGCGCAGCTTTCGTCAATGAGCGTGATCAGCAGATCTACTACCTGCCTTTGGCGGGGGCCGTAGGAGCGGCTTCAGCCGCGAATCTTGCTGACTCAAGAGAAATCGCGGCTGAAGCGGAATGCCGCCCAGCCGCTCCTACAAATATTGAGCCACAGGCGCTCACTGATCGCGTCAATTGCCGCTACGGCGATTTATCCTTCGTCCCCGCCTGGCAGGCATTGCTGGCGGTGGAGGAAAGCCACGAGGCGGGCGCGGTCGTGCATCGCCTGGTGCGTATCGGTCTCACCGGTCATCGCCAGGTGCTGATCGAGGGCGCGGACTTCTATGCCGCGCCGGTGGCTGACTCCACTGGCCAGCGCCTTGCCTGGATCGAATGGGATCGCCCCTACCAGCCCTGGGTCGCCACGCGTCTTTGCCAGCGCGAGTCCGGTGAGCGTACCTGCGTGTTGATGGGCGAGGCGGGGGATCGGTCCCTGCAGCAGCCGCGTTTCGATGCACAGGGGCGGCTATGGGTGCTGAGCGACCAGGCCGGCTGGTGGCAGCCCGAATGCATCGATGCCGACACGAAGTGGCAGGCTGCGCCCTTCGATCACGCACCGGCGCCCTGGCAGTTGGGCGGCCGAACCTATCTGCCGCTGGAGAACGGCGAGTTTGTGCTGACCCGTTTCGAGCAAGGCACAGGCGTTTTGCTCGTGTGTGACGGGGCCGGCCAGACCGCACGCACCGAGTCCTTTGTATCTGATGCGCGCTACGCAGAGCGGCGGTTGGCCGAAGATTTCACCCGTTTTCGCTCCCTGGCCGCCGATGCCGAGCACTTCTACTGCATCGCTGGCGCCCCGGATCGCCTGCCCGCTGTGCTTGCCATTCGCCGAAGCGATGGCGCAGTGCGGTTACTGGCCGGTGGCGAGCAGCCATTGGCTGAAGAGCAGCTATCACGCCCCCAACCATTCAGCTGTGGGGTAGGTGAGGGCGAACGCAGTCACGGCTTTTTCTACTCGCCTGCATCAACCGGGGAACGCCCGCCGCTGGTGATTTTCCTGCACGGTGGGCCGACCTCGGCCAGCTACCCGGTGTTCGACCCGCGTATCGCTTTCTGGACGCTGCGCGGCTTCGCCGTGCTCGACCTCAACTACCGTGGCAGCAGCGGTTATGGTCGTGCCTATCGCCTGCGTCTGGCGGGCGGGTGGGGCGAGCTGGAAGTCGAGGACATTCGAGCCGCCATCGAAGCACTGGCCGGTGATGGCCGTATCGATGCGCAACGTGTGTTCGTGCGCGGTGGTAGTGCTGGCGGCTTTAGCGCGCTGCGAGCGCTGGCCGAACTTCCGCAGCTGCGTGGCGGTGCCAGCCTGTACGGCGTCAGCGACCCGCTGGCGCTGCGCCGGCTGACGCACAAGTTCGAGGCGGATTATCTCGACTGGCTGATCGGCGATCCGGAGCGCGATGCCGAGCGTTATCGCAGCCGCACGCCGCTGTTGCAGGCCAACAGGATCGACGTTCCGATGATTTTCTTCCAGGGCGCGCTGGATGCGGTGGTGGTGCCGAGCCAGACCGAAAGCATGGTCGAGGCGCTGCGTCAGCGCGGTTTACCGGTCGAGTATCACCTGTTCGCCGAAGAACGCCATGGTTTCCGTCAGGCCGCCAATCTGGCCGAGGCGCTGCGCGCCGAACACGCCTTCTATCGACAGTTGAGCTGAACGCAGGTCGCATTGCATAAACCGAGCAATGCAGTAGGCTGATCGCCATTCCATAACAAGAAATTTCAGGCCGTTGTATGAGCCGCGAATTGAATCAGCTGCGTAAGTTCGTTTCCCCCGAGATCATCTTCGGCGCCGGCTCCCGGCATAACGTCGGCAATTACGCCAAGACCTTCGGCGCGCGCAAGGTGCTGATCGTCTCCGATCCCGGTGTGGTCGCTGCTGGCTGGGCCGGCGATGTCGAGGCCAGCCTGCAGGCTCAGGGCATCACCTACTGCCTGTACACCAGGGTGTCGCCCAACCCGCGCGTGGAAGAGGTGATGGAGGGCGCCGAGCTGTATCGCAGCGAGGGCTGCAACGTCATCGTCGCGGTCGGTGGCGGTAGCCCGATGGACTGCGCCAAGGGTATCGGCATCGTCGTTGCCCATGGTCGCAGCATTCTCGAATTCGAAGGTGTGGACACCATTCGCGTGCCCAGCCCGCCGCTGATCCTGATCCCGACCACCGCCGGCACCTCGGCCGACGTGTCGCAGTTCGTGATCATCTCCAACCAGCAGGAGCGAATGAAGTTCTCCATCGTCAGCAAGGCAGTGGTGCCGGACGTGTCGCTGATCGATCCGGAAACCACGCTGAGCATGGACCCCTTCCTGTCGGCCTGTACCGGCATCGACGCCATGGTGCACGCCATCGAGGCATTCGTCTCCACCGGCCACGGCCCGCTGACCGACCCACATGCGCTGGAGGCCATGCGCCTGATTAACGGCAACCTGGTGCAGATGATCGCCAATCCGGGCGATATCGCCCTGCGCGAGAAGATCATGCTCGGCAGCATGCAGGCCGGCCTGGCCTTCTCCAATGCGATCCTCGGCGCAGTGCATGCCATGAGTCACAGCCTGGGGGGCTTTCTCGATTTGCCACATGGCCTGTGCAACGCGGTATTGATCGAGCACGTGGTGGCGTTCAACTACAGCGCGGCGCCGGAGCGTTTCAAGGTCATCGCCGAAACCCTCGGCATCGACTGCCGAGGGCTCAACCACGCACAGATTCGCCAGCGCCTGGTCGAGCACCTGATCGCCTTCAAGCACGCCATGGGCTTCCGCGAGACGCTTGGCCTGCACGGCGTCAGCACCTCGGACATTCCGTTCTTGTCCAGCCATGCGATGGACGACCCGTGCATTCTCACCAACCCGCGCGAATCGACCCAGCGCGACGTCGAGGTGGTGTATGGCGAGGCGCTCTGACGAAGCGCTGGCCGGGCTGCTCGGTCTCGGTAGCCAGTCGGCGCGCAAGAGTCACTATCCCGAGCTGCTGGCGCGCCTGGAAGAACTGGAAACCGAGCGCAATCGCTATAAATGGCTGTTCGAGCACGCGGTGCACGGCATCATCCAGGCCAGCCTGCAGGACGGCGTGCTCGCGGCCAATCCGGCGATGGCGCACATGCTGGGCTATGACGATCCGCAGCAGGTGCTCTGGGCGCCGGGCGATTTGGCCCGGCACCTGTTCGTTGGCGGTTTCGATGAGCTGGCCCTGATTCGCGAGCGTTTGAGCCAGGGCCAGGCCCTGCTGGGCTACGAAACGCGTTTGCGTCGTCGCGATGGCAGTACCATCGACGTGCTGATGAACCTGTTGCTCAAGCCCGAGGGCGATGGGGTTTTCGAAGGGTTCGTTGCCGATATCACCGAGCGCAAGCAGGCGCAGCAGCGCCTGCAGTCACTCAACGACGAACTGGAGCAACGTGTCGCTGCGCGTACCTTCGAACTGCTCGAATCCAACCGCAACCTGCAGCGGCAGATCGAGGAGCGCGAACGTATCGAGCTGGCCCTGCGCGAGGCGCGCGACGCCGCCGAAGCGGCCAATCGCAGCAAGGACAAGTACTTGGCTGCGGCCAGTCACGACCTGTTGCAGCCGCTCAATGCTGCGCGCCTGCTGATTTCCACGCTACGCGAGCGTGAGCTGCCAATTGCCGAACAGAACCTGGTAGAGCGCAGCCACCTGGCCCTGGAAGGCGCCGAGGATCTGCTGGCGGATCTGCTGGATATTTCCAAGCTGGATCAGGCGGCGATCAAGCCTGATATCGATGTCTATCGCCTTGAAGAACTGCTCACGCCGCTGGCGTCCGAGTTCGAAAGCGTGGCCTCGGCCAGTGGTTTGCGTCTGCGCGCGCGAATTGCCAGTTATGCCGTGCACACCGATTTCCGCTTGCTGACGCGCATTTTGCGTAACTTCCTCAGCAATGCCTGCCGGTATACCGAACGTGGCGGTGTGCTGCTCGGGGCGCGTCGGCGCGGCTCGTTCGTCGAGTTGCAGGTGTGGGACAGCGGGCGCGGCATAGCGGCTGATCAGCTGGACAAGATCTTCCTCGAGTTCAGCCAGCTGGAGGTCGGGCGTGCGGCCGAGCGCAAGGGCGTCGGCCTGGGCCTGGCGATCGTCGAGCGCATCGCGCGCATGCTTGGTTATCCGGTGCAGGTGCACTCGCAGCCGGGGCGCGGCTCGGTGTTCAGCATCCGCGTGCCGCTGGCGCAGGAGGCTCCGCGGCGCCAGGCGCCATCCGTGGCGCAGCCGATCCTCGGCAACCCCCTGCCGGGGCGGCGCCTGCTGGTGATCGATAACGAAGTCGACATCCTGCACAGCATGCAGGCGCTGCTCGGACAGTGGGGGTGCGAGGTGGTCACGGCGGTCGATCTGAACGAGGCCCTGGAGCGTCTGCAGGGCAGGGCACCAGAGGTGATCCTGGCGGATTATCACCTCGATCACGGTGTGCTCGGTTGCCAAGTGATTCAGCAGCTGCGTGATGAGTTTTCCAGGCCGATTCCGGCGCTGATCATCAGTGCCGATCGCAGTGATGACTGCCGTCGCGAGTTGCAGGCACTGGGTGCGCCTTTGCTGAACAAGCCGGTCAAGCCGGGCAAGTTGCGTGCGGTACTCAGCCAGCTGCTGACGGAAACCTGAACGAGTGCATCTGGCCAAGTGAACCTGAATGATTTCGATGCTGTCTATTGGCTACCTCGTCCCTCAGGAGATAACCACAATGACAATTTCCATGAACCCCGTTATGCGCCGTCTGGCAGCTATCACCGCGCTGTTTCACCTGTTGCTGGTGGTGCAGATTCCCGCTGCCAACGCGGCGATGGTCGGCACTCACGAGGTGATCGCCGAGCAGCAGCACAAGGTGGATCAGGAGCAGTTGATGGCCATGCTCGATGACGAGCAGGTGAAGGAGAAACTGGTGTCGATGGGCGTCGACCGTGATCAGGTCGAGTCGCGTATCGCCAGCCTGACCCCGGCCGAGCTGGCGCAGTTCAACCAGCAGCTGGATCAGGCGCCTGCCGGTGCGGGTGTGGTCGGCATCATCGTGTTGTTTCTGGTGATCTTCATCATCACTGATATGCTGTGCGCCACCAACATCTTCAATTTCGTCAAATGCATAAATCGCTGATTCGCCTCTGCTGCATCGCTTCGATCGTTCTACTTACAGCCTGCGCACGGTCTCCGGTGTTATCACCGGAGGCCGAGCGCCTGCCTGAGCGGGTGGAACTCACCGATGTTCCCTTCTTTCCCCAGGACGCCTACCAGTGCGGACCAGCAGCTCTGGCCACCATGCTCAACCAGCGCGGTGTGCTGACGACGCCGGGTGCTCTCAAGAACAAGGTCTACATCCCCAGCCGTGAAGGCAGCCTGCAGGTCGAGATGGTCGCCGCCGCGCGCAGTCACGAAATGCTGGTGTATCCGTTGCAACCGCGTCTGGACGCGGTGCTTGCCGAAGTGGCGGCCGGTAACCCGGTGCTGGTGCTGCAGAACCTGGCGTTCGACTTCTACCCGCAGTGGCACTTCGCGGTGGTGGTCGGCTATGACCGTCGAGAGCGCACGCTGATTCTGCGTTCGGCCACCACGCGCCGGCTCGAAGACAGCTTCGCCAGCTTCGATAGAACCTGGGCGCGCGGTGGTCGTTGGGCGGTAGTGACTCTGCCACCGGAGCGCCTGCCGGCGCAGGCCGATATGCACGCCTGGATGAAGGCTGCCAACGATCTGGAGCAAACCGGCAATGCCCAGCCGGCACGGCGTGCCTATCGCCGCGCCGCCGAGGCCTGGCCGGAGCAGGCGTTGCCCTGGTTCGCCCTGAGCAACAGTCGCTACGCCGATGGCGACCGCAAGGGTGCCGAGCATGCGCTGCGTGAGAGTCTCAAGCGTGAGCCGGATTTTGCAGCGGGTTGGTTCAACCTGTCCCAGGTGCTGGGTGAGCAGGGTTGCGCGCGCGAGGCGCAGCAGGCTCAGGCCTGTGCGCAACGCCTGGCGCCGGAGGATTCGCGATTCGCCGCATCACCAAATTCCAGTGCTTCTGGCGGACAGTGCCAAGTCTTGCCGGCCTGCCCCTGAAACCAACGGCGGGCCAATGCACATCCTGTAAAAGCGAATTTCTTCGCGATCAAGGGCAGGCAAGAAGCCAAACCCCATCGCGAATAAATTCGCTCCTACGCATGCTTGAAGTTCAGACGCCCAGCTTGTCACGCAGCGTGTAGTACCAAGCGCCGATGGCGCTGAACGGCACCTGGAACATACGGCCACCCGGGAAGGGGTAGTGCGGCAGACCGGCGAAGGCGTCGAAGCGCTCGGCCTGGCCGCGCAGCGCCTCGGCCAGTACCTTGCCGGCCAGGTGCGTGTAGGTCACGCCGTGGCCGCTGCAACCCTGCGAGTAGTAGATGTTGTCGCCGATACGGCCGACCTGAGGCAGGCGCGACAGGGTCAGCAGGAAGTTGCCGGTCCAGGCGAAATCGATCTTCACGTTCTTCAGTTGCGGGAAGGTCTTGAGCATCTTCGGGCGAATGATCGCCTCGATGTTGGCCGGATCGCGCGCACCGTAGACCACGCCGCCACCGTAGATCAGACGCTTGTCGCCAGTGAGACGGTAGTAGTCGAGCAGGTAGTTGCAGTCCTCGACGCAGTAATCCTGCGGCAACAGGCTGGCAGCGACTTCGTCGGACAGCGGCTCGGTGGTGATCACCTGGGTGCCGCACGGCATCGACTTGGAGGCGAGCTCCGGCACCAGATTGCCCAAATAGGCGTTACCGGCAACCACGACGAACTTGGCCTTGATGTGGCCTTGCGGCGTATGTACCACCGGATTGGCGCCACGCTCGATGCGGGTAGCTGGGGATTGCTCATAGATCACGCCGCCCAGCGATTCCACTGCAGCGGCTTCACCCAGTGCCAGGTTCAGCGGGTGGATATGGCCACCGCTCATATCCAGCATGCCGCCAACGTAGCTTTCGGTAGCCACCACCTCGCGGATGCGTTTGGCGTCCATCAATTCCAGTTGGGTGTGGCCATAGCGTTCCCACAGTTTCTTCTGCGCTTCCAGGTGCCCCATCTGCTTGGCTGTAAGCGCGGCGAACACACCGCCATCCTTCAGGTCGCAATGGATGTCGTACTTGGCGATGCGTTCACGGATGATGCGACCGCCTTCGAAGGCCATCTGCCCGAGCAGTTGCGCCTGCTTGGGGCCGACCGTGCGTTCGATCACGTCGATGTCGCGGCTGTAGCTATTGACGATCTGCCCGCCGTTGCGACCCGACGCACCAAAGCCGACCTTGGCCGCCTCGACGATGCTGACCTTGAAGCCGTTCTCCAGCAGGAACAGTGCAGTGGACAGGCCTGTATAGCCCGCACCGATGATGCACACATCGGTTTCCACCTCGCCTTGCAGGGCAGGGCGTTGCGGAACGGCGTTGGCTGAGGCGGCGTAATAGGATTGTGGATAGGCCGTGTGCGCCATCTTGAACCTCTGTTCTTTATTTTTTACGAATGAATCGATGCTACCTGAGTTGAAAATGCCCGGCTAGTGCCCGTGCAAAATATTCAACGTTCCTGCTTTGATAAAAAAATTGGCCTATTTCAGTGAGTTAGCGAAAAAAACTGTTGACGGCCAAAAAGATCTGCGTAGAATGCGCACCCATCGAAGGCACATAGCTCAGTTGGTTAGAGCACCACCTTGACATGGTGGGGGTCGTTGGTTCGAGTCCAATTGTGCCTACCAAATCGATAAAAAGGGGTCGCTAAGCGACCCCTTTTTTATTGCTCGAATTTTTCGAGCAGGCTTTGCGAGTTTGTTTCAAGCGGCAGCTTGTCAGGGCTCAGGCTTTCTGAAAGTATCCCCGCTCTTTACTTCCAGTGACTCTGGTTCGGTCTGGTTGGCCTTCGGGCTCCTGCCATCGTTAGGTGGGTATACCGCTGAATCGCTTCCTGGCTCATCCCAACCCACGTGACCTTTGGTAGGGGTCACCACTAGGAGAGGAGGCGCCATGCCCATCATTACTCTTCCCGACGGCAGTCAACGTTCGTTCGATCATCCGGTATCCGTGCTGGAGGTCGCTCAATCCATTGGTGCGGGTCTGGCCAAGGCCACCCTGGCTGGCAAGGTAAACGGCAGGCAGGTCGATGCCTGCGACGTGATCGATACCGATGCCACCCTGCAGATCATCACGCCGAAGGACGAAGAGGGGCTGGAGATCATCCGCCACTCCTGTGCTCACCTGGTTGGGCATGCGGTCAAGCAGCTATACCCGAATGCCAAGATGGTGATCGGTCCGGTCATCGATGAGGGCTTCTATTACGACATCGCCATCGACCGTCCCTTCACGCCGGAAGACATGGCGGCCATCGAGAAGCGCATGGCCGAGCTGATCGACAAGGACTACGACGTCATCAAGAAAATGACGCCGCGTGCCGAGGTCATCGAGCTGTTCAAGTCGCGCGGCGAGGAATACAAGCTGCGTCTGATCGACGACATGCCGGACGAAAAGGCCATGGGCCTTTACTTTCATGAAGAATACGTCGACATGTGCCGTGGCCCGCACGTGCCGAACACGCGCTTCCTTAAGGCCTTCAAGCTGACCCGGATTTCCGGTGCCTACTGGCGCGGCGACTCGAAGAACGAGCAGCTGCAGCGCGTCTATGGCACCGCTTGGGCGGACAAGAAGCAGTTGGCTGCCTATATCCAGCGCATCGAAGAGGCCGAGAAGCGCGATCACCGTCGTATCGGCAAGCAGCTGGATCTGTTCCACCTGCAGGAAGAAGCGCCTGGCATGGTGTTCTGGCATGCCAATGGCTGGACCGTCTACCAGGTACTTGAGCAGTACATGCGCCAGGTGCAGCGCGAGAATGGTTACCAGGAGATCAAGACGCCGCAGGTGGTCGATCGTATTCTCTGGGAGCGTTCCGGTCACTGGTCCAACTACGCCGAGAACATGTTCACCACGGCCTCGGAAAATCGCGACTACGCGGTCAAGCCGATGAACTGCCCGTGCCACGTGCAGGTGTTCAATCAGGGGCTGAAGTCCTACCGCGACCTGCCGCTGCGTCTGGCCGAGTTCGGTGCCTGTCACCGTAACGAGCCGTCCGGCGCGCTGCACGGCATCATGCGCGTGCGCGGCTTCGTGCAGGATGATGCGCACATCTTCTGTACCGAAGAACAGGTGAAGAAGGAAGCGGCCGACTTCATCAAGCTGACGCTGGATGTCTACAAGGACTTCGGCTTCACCGATATCGCCATGAAGCTGTCGACTCGCCCGGCCAAGCGCGTGGGTTCCGAAGAGTTGTGGGATCGCGCCGAAGGTGCGCTGGCTGATGCGCTCAACGAATCTGGCCTGGAGTGGGAATACCAGCCGGGTGAGGGAGCCTTCTACGGTCCGAAGATCGAGTTCACGTTGCGCGACTGTCTGGGTCGTAACTGGCAGTGCGGCACGCTGCAGTACGATCCGAACCTCCCGGAGCGCCTGGATGCCAGCTATATCGCTGAAGACAACAACCGTAAGCGCCCGGTCATGTTGCACCGTGCGATCCTCGGTTCGTTCGAGCGCTTCATCGGTATGTTGATCGAGCACTACGCCGGCTCTTTCCCGGCCTGGCTCGCGCCGACCCAGGCCGTGATCATGAATATCACTGATAAACAGGCCGATTTTGCCCGTGAAGTAGAGAAAACTCTCAATCAAAGCGGTTTTCGTGCCAAGGTTGACTTGAGAAACGAAAAGATCGGCTTTAAAATCCGTGAGCATACCTTGCTCAAGGTTCCCTATCTCTTGGTTATCGGAGATCGGGAAGTCGAGACACGATCCGTTGCTGTGCGCACCCGCGAAGGCGTCGACCTGGGGTCAATGCCTATCGAGCAGTTCGCCGCGCAGTTGCAGCAAGCGGTTTCCCGGCGTGGTCGCCAAGATTTGGAGTAAGAACTATTAAGCGTGATATGAGACAGGACAAGCGGGCCGCCCCTAAGGCGCCGATCAACGAGAACATCACTGCGCGTGAAGTTCGTCTGATTGGCGCGGACGGCCAGCAGATTGGTGTGGTTTCCATCGAAGAAGCGTTGAGCGCTGCCGAGGATGCCAAGCTGGATCTGGTGGAAATCTCCGCTGACGCGGTGCCACCGGTTTGCCGCATCATGGACTACGGCAAGCACCTGTTCGAAAAGAAAAAGCAGGCTGCTATTGCCAAGAAGAACCAGCACCAGCAGCAGATCAAAGAGATCAAGTTTCGTCCAGGGACGGAAGAAGGGGATTACCAGGTAAAACTACGCAACCTGGTACGTTTCCTTGAAGATGGGGACAAGGCCAAGGTATCGCTTCGATTCCGCGGTCGTGAGATGGCCCACCAGGAGCTGGGGATGGAGCTGCTCAAGCGGGTCGAACAAGACCTGATCGAGCTCGGCACCGTCGAACAGCATCCTAAGCTGGAAGGACGCCAGCTGATGATGGTCATCGCTCCCAAGAAGCGTAAATAACCTCCCGGGCACTGGCAGGCCTGATGGTTATCAGTTGTTAATGAATGCGGAGTACTAAACATGCCAAAAATGAAAACCAAGAGCGGTGCTGCAAAGCGCTTCCTGAAGACTGCTACAGGCTTCAAGCACAAGCACGCTTTCAAGAGCCACATCCTGACCAAAATGTCCACCAAGCGTAAGCGCCAGCTGCGTGGCAGCTCGCTGATCGGCCCGTCGGACAAAGCTAAAGTCGAGCGCATGCTGCGCGTTCGTTAATCGGTCAAGATACTTAGAGGTAATTACTCATGGCTCGTGTTAAGCGTGGCGTTATCGCTCGTGCTCGTCACAAAAAAATCCTGAAGCTCGCCAAGGGCTACTACGGTGCGCGTTCGCGCGTGTTCCGCGTCGCCAAGCAGGCGGTGATCAAGGCAGGCCAATACGCCTACCGTGACCGTCGTCAGCGCAAGCGTCAGTTCCGTGCACTGTGGATCGCTCGTATCAACGCTGGTGCTCGCGTCAACGGTTTGTCCTACAGCCGTCTGATCGCTGGCCTGAAGAAAGCGTCGATCGAAATCGACCGCAAGGTTCTGGCTGATCTGGCAGTGAACGAAAAAGCGGCGTTTGCTGCGATTGTCGAGAAAGCTAAGGCCGTTCTGGCTTAAGTCCCCCGACAATCACCGGGTTCGCCCGGTGGCAACGTCAAAGATAGGGGAAGAGCCTTAACAGCTCTTCCCCTATTTCGTATCTGGAGTCTGTAAATGGAAAATCTGGATGCATTGGTCTCCCAAGCGCTCGAGGCCGTGCAACAAAGCGAAGATGTCAATGCCCTGGAACAGCTCCGGGTTCAATACCTTGGCAAGAAAGGCGAACTGACCGCCCTGATGCAGACTCTGGGCAAGCTGTCGGCTGAAGAGCGGCCGAAAGCCGGTGCCCTGATCAACACCGCCAAGAACCAAGTGCAAGACGCCCTGAATGCCCGCAAATCCGTGCTTGAGCAGGCTTTGCTCGCCGAGAAGCTGGCATCCGAGCGGATCGACGTGACCCTGCCGGGCCGCGGCCAGACCTCCGGCGGCTTGCACCCGGTCACCCGCACGCTCGAACGTGTCGAGCAGTTCTTCACCCACATCGGTTACAGCGTTGCCGAGGGGCCGGAAGTCGAAGACGATTACCACAACTTCGAAGCGCTCAACATCCCCGGCCACCACCCGGCGCGGGCGATGCACGATACCTTCTATTTCAACGCGAACATGCTGCTGCGCACTCACACCTCGCCGGTGCAGGTGCGCACCATGGAATCGCAGCAGCCGCCGATCCGCATCGTCTGCCCTGGCCGCGTCTATCGCTGCGACTCCGATATCACTCACTCGCCGATGTTCCACCAGGTCGAAGGCCTGCTGGTCGATGAGGACATCAGCTTCGCTGACCTCAAGGGCACCATCGAAGAGTTCCTTCGCGTGTTCTTCGAGAAGCCGCTGGGCGTGCGTTTCCGCCCGTCCTTCTTCCCCTTCACCGAACCGTCGGCTGAAGTCGACATGCAGTGCGTGATGTGCTCCGGCAAGGGTTGCCGCGTGTGCAAGCAGACCGGCTGGCTGGAAGTGATGGGCTGCGGCATGGTGCATCCGAATGTGCTGCGCATGAGTGGCATCGACCCGGAGAAATACTCCGGCTTCGCCTTCGGTATGGGCGTCGAACGCCTGGCCATGCTGCGTTATGGCGTCAATGACTTGCGCCTGTTCTTCGATAACGACCTGCGGTTCCTGGCGCAATTTCGCTAGCAGCCGACCCTCGTGATCGAATTCGTTTAAGGAGAACAGACAACATGAAATTCAGTGAACAGTGGCTGCGCAGTTGGGTGAATCCCGACGTATCCCGTGACGATCTGGTCGCGCGCCTGTCCATGGTCGGCCTTGAGGTCGATGCCGTGCAGCCGGTTGCCGGTGCCTTCAGTGGCGTGGTGGTCGGTGAGATCCTAAGTGCCGAGCAACACCCGGACGCGGACAAGCTGCGTGTGTGCCAGGTGAGCAATGGCACCGAGACCTTCCAGGTCGTTTGCGGCGCGCCCAATGCCCGTGCCGGCATCAAGATTCCATTCGCCATGATTGGCGCCGAGTTGCCGGGCGACTTCAAGATCAAGAAGGCCAAGCTGCGCGGCGTGGAGTCTCAGGGCATGCTGTGCTCGGCTTCCGAGTTGCAGATCAGCGAAGACAACAGCGGCCTGATGGAACTGGCGGCCGATGCGCCGGTAGGCAGTGACATTCGCGCCTATCTGCAATTGGACGACGCCAGCATCGAGATCGGCCTGACCCCTAACCGCGGTGACTGCCTGTCGCTCGCCGGCCTGGCCCGCGAAGTCGGCGCCATGTACAGCGCCGCAGTTTCGCCGGTGGCCATCGAGGCCGTTGCGCCTGCGCATGACGACGTGCGTCCGGTCGAGGTGCTGGCGCCCAAGGCTTGCCCGCGTTATCTCGGTCGCGTTGTGCGCAACGTCGACCTGTCTCGCCCGACTCCGCTGTGGATGGTCGAGCGTCTGCGTCGCTCCGATATCCGCAGTATCGATGCAGCGGTGGACATCACCAACTACGTGATGCTCGAACTCGGTCAGCCGATGCATGCTTTCGACCTTGCCGAGATCAATGGCGGCATCCGCGTGCGTATGGCTGAAGAGGGTGAGAAGCTGGTGCTGCTCGACGGCCAGGAAGTCAGCCTGCGCGCCGACACCCTGGTCATCGCCGACCATGGTCGTGCTCTGGCCATCGCGGGCGTAATGGGCGGCGAGCACAGTGGTGTGAGCGACAAGACGCGCGACCTGTTCCTGGAAAGCGCCTTCTTCGACAATATCGCTGTCGCCGGCAAGGCCCGTTCCTATGGCCTGCACACCGATTCCTCGCACCGCTTCGAGCGTGGTGTGGATTCGCAATTGGCGCGTCAGGCGATGGAGCGTGCGACTGCGCTGTTGCTGGAGATCGTCGGCGGCGAAGCCGGTCCGATCATCGAAGTCAGCAGCGAGGCCGATCTGCCGAGCGTGGCGCCGATCACCCTGCGTGCCGAGCGCATTAGCCAGATGTTGGGCATGGACATGGACGGCGCTGAAGTCGAGCGCCTGCTCACTGCCCTGGGTCTGAGTGTCAGCGCTCAGGGCACTGGCCAGTGGCAGGTCAGCGTGCCAAGTCATCGCTTCGACATCAGCCTGGAAGTGGATCTGATCGAAGAGCTGGGCCGCTTGTACGGTTACAACCGCCTACCGGTGCGCTACCCGCAGGCGCGTCTCGCGCCGCAGGCCAAGGCTGAAGCGCGTGCCGAGCTGCCCGCGTTGCGTCGCCTGCTAGTTGCCCGTGGCTATCAGGAAGCGATCACCTACAGCTTCATTGATCCCAAGCTGTTCGAACTGTTCACGCCGGGCGTCGAGCCGCTGCAACTGGCCAACCCGATCTCGGCCGACATGGCTGCCATGCGGTCCTCGCTGTGGCCGGGTCTGGTCAAGGCGCTGCAGCACAACCTCAATCGTCAGCAGTCGCGCGTGCGCCTGTTCGAAAGCGGTCTGCGTTTTGTCGGTCAGCTGGAAGGCCTGCAGCAGGAAGCCATGCTCGCTGGCGTGATCAGTGGCAGTCGTCTCCCGGAAGGCTGGGCCAACAGTCGCGAGAGCGTCGACTTCTACGACCTCAAGACCGATGTAGAAGCGCTGCTGGGTTATGCCGGCGCAGCTGATGCCTTCAGCTTCGTGCCGGGCGAGCATCCTGCTCTGCACCCAGGCCAGACTGCTCGCATCGAGCGGGAAGGGCGCCTGGTCGGCTTCATCGGTGCCTTGCACCCGGAGCTTGCCAAGACCCTCGGGCTGGATCAACCAGTGTTCCTGTTTGAGCTGGTGCTGGCGGAGGTTGCCGCCGGTCGCATGCCGGCATTCAGCGAGCTGTCGCGCTTCCCCGAGGTGCGTCGCGATCTGGCGTTGCTGGTCGATCGCGAGCAACCGGCCGAGTCCGTGCTGTCGGCTATCCGAGAAACGGCGGGCGAATGGCTGACGGACCTCAAGCTATTTGACGTCTATCACGGTAAAGGCATTGATCCGCTTAGAAAAAGCCTTGCGGTCGGCTTGACCTGGCAACATCCATCGCGCACTCTTAATGACGATGAGGTGAGTACTACTACGCAAAATATCCTCACCTGCCTCGAACAAAGGTTCAACGCCACGTTAAGGAAGTAGCGTATGGGGGCTCTGACGAAAGCTGAAATGGCGGAACGTCTGTATGAAGAGCTCGGCCTGAACAAACGGGAAGCCAAGGAACTGGTGGAGCTGTTTTTTGAAGAGATCCGCCAGGCTCTTGAGCTGAACGAACAGGTCAAGCTTTCCGGGTTCGGTAACTTCGACTTGCGCGACAAGCGCCAGCGACCGGGCCGTAACCCGAAAACAGGGGAAGAGATTCCAATCACGGCTCGCCGTGTGGTCACTTTTCGTCCAGGGCAAAAATTGAAAGCCAGGGTCGAGGCCTATGCTGGAACCAAGTCATAACGACGAATTACCGGCAATTCCCGGCAAACGCTACTTCACCATTGGTGAGGTTAGTGAACTCTGCGCGGTCAAACCACACGTGTTGCGATATTGGGAGCAGGAGTTCCCGCAGCTCAACCCGGTCAAGCGGCGGGGCAACCGCCGCTACTACCAGCGCCAGGACGTGCTGATGATCCGGCAGATTCGGGCGTTGCTGTACGACCAGGGCTTTACCATCGGCGGGGCGCGTCAGCGTCTTTCCGGTGACGAGGCCAAGGACGACACCACCCAGTATCGTCAGCTGATCAAGCAGATGATCGCCGAGCTCGAAGATGTGCTGCACGTACTGAGGAAGTAAGGCGAAGAAAAAGTTGCCTTATTTCAAAAGCTTAATGTATAGTTCCTCCCGTTTCCGGTCATCCGGAAGCATCGTCGGGGCGTAGCGCAGCCCGGTAGCGCACTTGCATGGGGTGCAAGGGGTCGAGTGTTCGAATCACTCCGTCCCGACCAAAAAACCCTAGAAAATCCAGCCACTTAACGGTGACTGGATTTTTTTATGCCTGTAGGTTTTTGATGCTAGTGCTATTTTTATCTTTCTGGTTGCCAATTGGTTGCCAATTGAGATTGGCTAGGCTGTGAGGGCTTCCGGCAACCTGACGTGCTTGGCGCTACTGGAGCGGGGGACGCCATCCGAGCATTGGTTTGGCTTGGCGAGGCAAGCGCGGGGGATGCAGTTTCCAAACTTCATGAGCTGCTACCCGAGAGCGAATGGGGTGCTCTTGTGTCAGCTCACCGCTCGTTACCTATCTGGATGGCGAATGCAATCTGCGCTCAGTCGAGTTGCACCTGCACCCACCCTGTCAAGTTGGGCTAGCGGTTAGCTGTAGCCTACTTACCGCCAGACCGGCATTATCTGGGATGGGGCAATTCGATGTGAAAGCCCGTGAGGCTAGCCGCTGAGGTGCACCAGATGCGGCCTTTGTGAGCCTCAATGATGGATCGGGTGATTGCAAGCCCGAGCCCGGCGTTGCTCGGGCTGCCCTCCCGCCGAGCGGGGTCAACCCGGTAAAAGCGGTCGAAGAGCTTCTCTAGATGCTCTGAGCTGATTGTGTCCCCTGGGTTCTCGATACTGAAGGTAGTGGAGTCCTCTGTCTCGCGGATCAGAACCGAAATTGTCTGTCCCGCCGGCGTGTAGCGCAGCGCATTGGACAGCAAGTTGGATAGCGCGCGATCAAGCATCAGCCGATCTCCCAGCACTTGGCCTTTGCCTGTGAGCGATAGCTCAATGCCGCGCTCTTCGGCCAGAAGGTGGTAGTAGTCAAACAGCTTGTAGACTACGTCAGCCAGTTCGATCCTGGCCTGCTCTGGGATGATTAAGCCATTATCAGCCTTGGCCAAGAACAGCATGTCATCAATCATTCGAGACATGCGCTTCAATTCTTCCAAGTTGGAGTAGAGGTTCTCCTCGTATGCGGTGATGTCGCGCTTATGGCTCAAGACCACCTCAGTATGGGTCATGAGGTTGCTGACGGGCGTTCGTAGTTCGTGTGCGATGTCCGCCGAGAAGTTGGAGAGTCGAATGAAGGCCTCTTCAAGTCGAGCCAGCATCGCGTTGAAGGACAGAATTAACTGCTGAAGTTCTTGCGGTACTGGTTCGAGAGGAATTCGCTCCTGCAATGATCGGGCGGACATCCCGGAGGCCACGCGAGTGACTTGCCGCAGAGGCTTGAGGCCACTGCGAGCAACCACCCAGCCGAGTGCGGCACTGAACAGGGCGCTGATGACCAATCCAATCCAAAACCATCGTTGCAGCGTGTCGAAAAAGTGTGTGTGATTGGTGACGTCAAGAATCAGCAACGCAGTGAGCGGCTCAGCCTGATCGGCTACCGAGATTTGCTCCGTCATGCCACGGTACATGTGTTGGCCGTTCTGCCACTCCCACATGCTCTGCTCATTTGCACGTCTGAAACGCTCAGGTACTTCGACTGCTCTGGGGTCGGAAAACAGTACAGAACCGTCACTGGCCAGGATAGTGGCGGCCAGATCCTGATGGGCTCCCAGCAAGGCCCGCAACTGCGGTGATTCTTCCGAAAGGCTCGCTTCACCGCGAGCATTGTTGAGGATATGTTTGGCGGATTCGAGTTTCTCCACCAGGGCCTGCCGATCCAGCATCTTGAAGTGGTGCTGGCTGAGCATATTGAAACTCAGCCCTGCTACCGTCAGGACTGCAATTGCCGCGGACATGAACATCAGGCTCATGCGTGCGGTCAGCGAAAGGTGCTTCATATTCACTCCGGAGCATCCATCATGTATCCCATGCCGCGGGCGGTATGAATCAGCTTGAGATCGAAATCGTCATCGATTTTTGCGCGTAGCCGGCGTACCGCAACCTCAATGACATTGGTGTCGCTGTCGAAATTCATGTCCCAAACCTGAGAGGCAATCAGCGACTTCGGGAGCACCTCGCCGCGCCGGCGCAGTAGCAGTTCCAGCAGTGAAAACTCCTTCGCGGTCAGGTCAATTCTTTTCCCGCCACGGATCGCACGCCGCTTCATCAGATCGACTTCCAGATCGGCAATTTTCATGGTGGTCTGCGTCGGCGAACCATTACCTCTGCGCAACAGCGTTCTGACCCTGGCCAGAAGCTCTGAGAAAGCAAATGGCTTGATCAGGTAGTCGTCCGCACCCAGCTCCAACCCTTTAACGCGGTCTTCCACACCATCGCGTGCCGTCAAGAACAGTACGGGGACGTCTTTTCCTGCTGCGCGCAACATGCGCAGCACTTCCCAACCGTCCAGCCCAGGCATCATTACATCCAGAATTAGCAGGTCATAGGCTTCGCTAAGTGCATGCTGAAGGGCATCTGTACCGGTCATAACCCGGTCGACATTGAACCCAGCCTCGGTGAGACCTTGCTGGAGGTACGTACCGGTTTTGGGTTCGTCTTCAGCTACCAGTAGTTTCATGTGTGCAGACTCCAAAAGTCGGGTGGCCTGAGTTTGCAGGCAAACCGCGGCCCCAACCAGAAGCTTACGAAAATGTAATTCTGACTTCAGCTCACTGACAGGGTGGCTTGTCTAGGGTGCAAGCATGAGTACTAGGTTGTGCTCTCGGCCCTCGACAGACCAAAAGCAGAGGTGCCGGCCATAGTTTGCACTGATGGAGACTGCCCCATGAAATCGCTGAAACCTTTGCTCCTGGTTGGTTCGCTACTGCTGTCTTCTATGGCTTGGGCCGAAGGGGGCAGCGACCGTGTATTCGAGCGCATCCAGCAGATGCGCGACAAAGCAGAAGCCGTGCTGATCCAGGCGGAGAAGGCCCCGGTCGGCGAGCGGCATGTGCACATGAAGGAGCATATGAACATGCTCGAAGACATCATGAGCCAGCTGCACAATGAACATCCCGCGCCAGACATGTCTGCCGAAGAGCATCTGGCCTGGATGGAGAAGCATGACAAGCTGGTAGACGACGTGCTGGGTCAAATGATTCGAGAGCACAAGCTGATGATGGCCGACAAGGAATGCCATCAGTAAAGATTTCCCCCATCTTCCAGGCCTTTCGTGATTGCTCCTTTGGCCTAGCGGCGCCTTTGTGGCGCCGTGCTTTTTCCCAGCTGACGCAATTGTAGTTCTGGGGTCAGCGGCCTGGCAGCAAGCGAGTAATAGCATGAGATTTCCAGCATCCCTGCGAGGTCTAACCATGAAACGCCTACCCCTCAAATCCCTTTCTTTGATCACCACGGTGGGTTTGCTATTCAGCGCAGCCAACGCGATGGCCAGCCCGGGCCACAACAAAGACAGCATCGGCCAGTCGGGAGATAGTCAGGCAGTAGATCGCACCATCGAGGTACGGATGGGGGACATCTTCTTTGAACCCAAGGCAATGGAAATCAAGGCGGGCGAGACGGTTCGCTTCGTACTGCTGAACGAGGGAGCCCTGCTGCACGAGTTCAACCTTGGCAAAGCGGCATCCCATGCTGCGCATCAGAAAGAGATGGCTGCGATGTTTCAGAACGGCACGCTGTCCCCGACTGCAGCGCATGACATGAGCAAAATGGACCACGCCATAGGCGGCATGAAGATGGTCGGCATGGAGCACG
The DNA here is from genome assembly GCF_016008875.1 of Ectopseudomonas mendocina. Classification (GTDB taxonomy): domain Bacteria; phylum Pseudomonadota; class Gammaproteobacteria; order Pseudomonadales; family Pseudomonadaceae; genus Aquipseudomonas. The sequence goes on along the minus strand of NZ_JADTQG010000020.1, from coordinate 68,124 downwards.
ACGATCCCAACAGCGTTCTGGTCGAGCCAGGTGCACGCGAAGAGCTGATCTGGACCTTCTCCGACGCTACTGATCTGGAGTTCGCCTGCAATGTTCCTGGACATTATCAGTCGGGAATGGTCGGTAAGGTGACCGTACGCTGAACTCCATTGATACGCGTCAACTCTGCTTGGCCAGAGCAACCTATGCTGATTCTATGGTCATTGAACCGAGGCTATTGTCATGGATCACACGCACCACACTGGCACTACGGAACCACCTTTTTGGAAGAGCAAGATTGGCATCGCACTGATCATGCTGGCCGTAATCGGCATCTTCTATGTCGCGCGCGAGCATTACGGTCATCTTTCGCAGGCTTTGCCATACCTCATCCTGCTGCTATGCCCGCTGATGCATCTGTTTGGCCACAATCATGGCGGGCACTCCCACTCCAGCGGAGCCGCAGTTTCCAAGGACGAGAATAGGAAGTAACTCGAATGCAAAAGACCTCCTGCCATCATGACCAGGGCCATGCACATCACTCGCACGGCCATCCAGAGAGCCCACGCGATCCGGTGTGTGGCATGGAGGTCAAATCTGATAGTCCTTACCAGGAGAACTTTGAGGGAAGGGCCTATCGGTTCTGCAGTACAAAATGCCAGGAGAAGTTCCAGGCAGCCCCTCATCAGTACTTGAGCCATCAATCGCATGCCGGGCACCACCAGCATGCCGCTCGGCCAGAGTACTCAACTCAGGCAGGACTGGGGGCTGAATACACCTGCCCGATGCATCCCGAGATTCGCCAACCGAGCCCTGGCAACTGCCCGATCTGTGGGATGACGCTCGAACCCGTCATTCCAGAGCTGGAGGACGAAGAAAATCCGGAGCTGAAAGACTTTTCGCGACGGTTCTGGTGGACCCTGCCATTGACCGTCATCGTGACCGTGCTGGCGATGGCTGGTCATTCCTTGCAGCTGTTCCATGGAACATCCCAGAACTGGGTTGAGCTGGTACTGGCAACGCCCGTGACGCTTTGGGGTGGCTGGGTATTTTTCACTCGCGGAATAGACTCCATCCGGCAACGCAGCCCTAATATGTGGACCCTGATCGGATTAGGAACTGCAGCCGCCTACCTCTACAGCGTGGCAGCCACCCTGGTGCCGCAGTGGTTCCCGGCGGCCTTCGTTCAGGATGGACGCATCGGCGTCTACTTCGAGGCCGCCGCGGTGATCATCTCGCTCACGCTGTTGGGCCAGATGCTCGAACTCAAAGCCCGCTCGCAGACCTCTGCCGCCATTAAGTCACTGCTGGGATTGGCCCCCAAGACTGCCCGGCGCATCAGGCCTGACGGCCAGGAAGAAGATATTCCGCTGACCCACGTCCATCAGGGTGACCACTTGCGTGTCCGGCCGGGCGAAAAAGTCCCGGTGGATGGCACCGTGCTGGAGGGCGAGAGCGCTGTCGACGAGTCGATGCTCACCGGCGAGCCGGTGCCCGTCACCAAGCGGGCAGGGGATACCCTCATCGGTGCCACCCTGAACACCCACGGCAGCCTGGTGATGGAAGCGCAGAAGGTGGGCGCCGAAACCATGTTGTCGCAGATCGTCCAGATGGTGGCTAAGGCCCAGCGTTCCAAGGCGCCCATGCAGCGTATGGCCGATGCCGTGGCAGGGTATTTCGTGGTGGGGGTGATCCTGATCGCGATCCTGACATTTTTTGGCTGGGGGGTGTTCGGGCCGGAATCAGGTTGGGTATTTGGCCTGATCAACGCTGTGGCCGTACTGATCATTGCCTGCCCATGCGCCCTGGGCTTGGCAACGCCGATGTCGGTCATGGTCGCGACCGGCAAGGCCGCCAGCAGCGGTGTGTTGTTCCGCGATGCCAGCGCTATCGAGAACCTCTGCAAAATCGACACCTTGATCGTCGACAAGACCGGGACACTGACGCAGGGGCGGCCGGCCTTTCATAGTGCAGAGGGAACCGGGCCGTTCGACTCGGTCGAGGTTCTGCGCTTGGCCGCAAGCCTCGACCAGGGCAGCGAGCATCCGCTGGCGCATGCCATTGTCGATCATGCGCGTGAACAGGGTCTTGCCCTGGTGAAACCGGAGACCTTCGAATCTGGCTCAGGTATTGGTGTACGCGGACAGGTCGATGGCCATCAACTGCAGCTTGGGAACACAGCGTTGATGGAGGAGGCGGGCGTCGATATTACTCCGCTGCGTAACCGTGCAGAGCAACTGCGCCTGGAGGGCATCAGCATCATCTATCTGGCCGTCGATGGTCGCCTGGCGGGTCTCCTGGCCGTTTCCGATCCAATCAAACCGACCTCCCAACAGGCTGTTGCTCAACTCCAGAACGCTGACGTGAAGGTCATCATGGCCACTGGCGATGGCCTCACCACAGCAAGAGCCGTGGCGAAGCAGTTAGGCATCGAGGAGGTGCATGGCGAGGTGAAACCGCAGGACAAGGAGAAATTAGTCGCCGAACTGCAGAGCTATGGCCGGCGTGTTGCCATGGCGGGCGACGGCATCAACGATGCGCCGGCCTTGGCCAGGGCCGACGTAGGCATCGCTATGGGCACGGGCACCGACGTGGCGATGAACAGCGCCCAGGTGACCCTGGTCAAGGGAGACCTGATGGGCATCCTGCGGGCGCGCACCTTGTCGGTGGCCACGGTGAAGAACATGAGGCAGAACCTTGCCTTTGCATTCCTCTACAACGCGATGGGAATCCCGCTAGCGGCCGGGCTGCTGTATCCGCTGACAGGACATCTTCTGTCGCCCTTGATCGCTGCTCTGGCAATGAGCGTCAGTTCAGCCTCGGTGGTTTTCAATGCGCTTAGGTTGAAAGCAACGGACGTTGGCTAGTCTGCTAGACAAGACGATGTGCCTACCTGCAGGGCGATTTTTAAAATGCGCATCTGACCGGAAAATACCGTACGGTAGCTTGCAACTTGACCTATCAGTCGCATCACCTGATGACGAGGGGACGTTCTATGGATCGTTCCCGCTGCGAGTAGGAGACTGACAGTCGTTACCCCATGAGGATTCTCCGTGGCCCGCATTCGCCGACTGCAAATTAGCAACTTCCGGTCTATCCAGGCGCTCGACTGGGTGCCGGCCCCCGGAATTAACTGCCTCATTGGTCCGGGTGACAGTGGGAAGTCCAGCATCCTGGACGCGATTGACCTTTGCGTCGGCGCCCGCCGAGGCGGCACGTTCGGCGACATGGACTTCTTCGCATTAAACGTCGATGTCCCCATCACCATCAGCGTGGCGCTTGGCGATCTGCCGTTATCGCTGATGGATATCGATGTCTACGGCGAGTTCTTGCGTGGATTCCATCCCGGTACGGGGGAAGTCGAAGACGAACCGCGAGCGGGGCTGGAGACCGTCATCACCTTGCGTCTGCAAGTTGGTGCCGATTTGGAGCCTGTTTGGACACTTTTCTCCGAGCGCGCGGAGCAGCAGCAACTTGAACGCACTCTTCCCTGGAAAGAACGAGCGGCACTAGCGCCCGCCCGTATCGGCAGCTTTGCGAGCTCGAACCTGTCGTGGAGTCGTGGCTCAGTGCTCAATCGACTTACCGATGAGCGCGCCGAGCTTGGTGCTGAACTGGCGCGCGCCGCTAGGCAAGCAAGAGCGAACTTTGGCAATAAAGCAGCCGAACATCTGACCCAGACGCTTGAGGTCGTGCAACGCACAGCACAGCATCTTGGCGTTTCGGTCGGGGCTATGCCTCAGGCGCTCCTTGACGCACATTCTGTGTCGATTGGCGAGGGGGCGATCGCGCTGCACAGTGAAACAGGTATTCCGCTGCGCTCCCTTGGCACGGGCTCGTCACGCTTGCTAGTGGCAGGGCTTCAAAGGGCTGCGGCCAGCGCCGCGCCAATTGCCCTGGTTGATGAGGTGGAATACGGGCTTGAACCTCATCGGCTCATGCGATTCCTGGACTCGCTGGGTGCAAAGGACGCTGCCGCTCCGTTGCAAGTGTTCATGACGACGCACTCGCCGGTCGCGCTGCGCGAGCTGTCCGGCAGCCAGTTATTCGTTGTTCGGTCAGCACCTCAGCGCCACAGTGTTATGCCAGCTGGGGAAGCCGACGAGGTACAAAGTACCCTTCGGAAGGACCCCGAAGCATTCCTCGCCAAATCCATCATCGTTTGCGAGGGGGCCAGCGAGGTTGGCTTCGCGCGTGGCCTTGACCAATGGTGGGTCAGTCTTGGCGCTACCTCATTCCTGGCCCATGGCGGCGCGTATGTGGACGCCGGCGGGGGAAGCCCCGATAACAGTCTTATCCGGGGAACAGCACTTCTGAACTTGGGTTACCGCGTGATGGTTTTTGTAGATGCCGACAAGCCTTCGACCGCGGGGCTCGCTGAAGCATCCATGTCGCGCCCGGCTCAGCACCTAGCTGGTTGCATGACCAACGATAAATTGCTGGATCCGGCTTCATTACGCCAAGATCGCAGCTGAACGCATAGGCATCCAAGTCGGGATAACAGCGTAAAACGGCTTCTCGGTATGGATACGCCAAGTTTGAGCAAACGCCAACGCGAACATCCATGCGCTGAAGCAGCTTAACAGCCGGAGGCCCATCGGGATAAGGCTCTATCCCAGCAATCTCCTGCACCAATACCCGCTCTAAAAACGCAAGCTCTTCTGGACTCGCTGGAATTTCGAGGTGCGCTGCGGCTTGAGTCAATGTCATCCGACTCTCCATCAGAACGCTCGCATCATCAGGCCTGGGCCGGCGCCCATTCGCTCTACCAATAGTCAACAATTGCCGGTAAGGATGTCTTCCATCCTGGATCCTCAGCAGGGTCCCGAATGCATCGAAGATAACTGCTTTGACAGGCATGATTTTTCCTTACGAAGAATATGCGGCGAGTGAGCGGTATCTTGAAGCGGTACCGGTGCAGCAGTGCCCTTTAGAAATACCTGCACCTCTCCAATCGAGACCTCACAGGTCTCTAGGCGCGCGGCCTCTAACGGTAGAGGTAACGGCATGATACAGTCAGTAGTTTTCGATGTGTTTGGCACGCTTCTTCAGTTAGGTGGGCGTCGCCATCCCTTCCGCCAACTGATGCAGCACCTGCGGCTGCACGGCAAAACACCAAGGCCGGATGACCCCGAACTCTGATGCCTCGAAATTTGGGCCTGGCTGGAGCCGCCGCTTATTTCAGCGCGCAGTTGAGCCGCTCTGAGTTGGCTAGCCTTGAAAGGACCTTTTCATCGAACTGGTACGTGTTCGCCTTTTCGACCCCCTGGAACGCTAACTCAGCTTAAGGAACCCGGCCTGAACTCGCGCTGTGTTCCAACCTGGCGGCGCCTTATGCGATCCCAGCCAAGCTACTGCTGCCCACGTTCGACGTGTACGAGCTTCGAGATCGAAGCGATAAAGCCGGAGCCTGCTATCTACCATCAAGTCGTAGAGCGGCTTGGCTGCGACGCTTCCGCTATCGCGATGATTGGGGATACGCTGGAGGCCGACGCCTTGGGGCCAATTTCCCAAAGCATGCAAGGCTATCATTTACAGCGGAACGGAATAACTGGGCAGCCTGGATTCGCCTCGCGAACTGATTTTGCTTCTTATGTCGTTCAGCACGCACCCATGCCTAGCTCTGATCTTGTGGCAGATCGGCGCTAGACTACTACGAATCGCTGGTAGCATTGGGTCTTTCACCACCCAGCCGAGTACCTGTGGAGCGTTGATCGTAGCGAAGCAAGCTGCCATCGCCAAAGCGAAAAACGACAGGCATCCATCTGACCGTTCGATGCTGCATAGCGGCCATTCTTAATGGCACAATGGCTTCGTTTCGGCGGGGCCTCACCCGTGGCCCATGCGGCGCCTTCTCATCTTTTTCAAGAATTTCTAAGCGTCCTCGTAGTGCAGCCGCTCGCCCATTCTAAGTCATACTGCACTTCAAGGTGAAAGGCCTCATACAGTCGCCAAGCCTTCTGGCTGGCTTGCTCCAAGGCCTTCTCCACCCCGACTTCTGTGAGGATTTTACTGACATCAGGCTGGGCTGGGAGCTGTTCACGAAGCGACGCGAGCTTCACATAGACGGCATAAGCAGCATCGCGACTCTGGGCGGCATGCCCTTCGGCAATTTTGCCGTCCAATCCAGCCATCAGCTGTTCTATCTCAGCCGTCTCAACGTCACTCACAAGCTACGCGTCTCTGTTTGGAAAATGGGGGTGCTGTCGATCCGGTTGGTCAGGCTTTCAATGCCAGGATTCGGCGCGCACCGTTGAGTACGATGAGGCCAACTACCGTACCAATCACCAAATCTGGATAGGAAGAGCCTGTCCACGCAACCAGAGCTCCAGCGGCGATAACACCAATATTCGCGATCACATCGTTGGCCGAAAAAATCCAACTCGCTTTCATGTGTGCACCGCCTTCACGATGGCCGTAGATCAATAAGAGACAGCTGACGTTCGCGACGAGTGCAACTAAGCCAATCCCCATCATCAGCATCGACTCAGGTTCGCTGCCATAGATGAAGCGCCTAACCACCTCCACGAGTACCCCCAGAGCCAACACGATCTGGATAAAACCCGCCAGGTGCGCAGCGCGAACCTGCAGCTGCGCAGCCCGACCGACCGCAAAGAGAGCCAGACCATAGACGGCAGCATCAGCAAACATGTCCAGCGAGTCGGCGATCAGACCCGTCGACTGAGCAATCAAGCCTACGCCCAACTCGATGACAAACATCGTGGCATTGATACCGAGCAGGATTTTGAGCGAGCCAGCCTCCTTGGAAGCAGTCAGCTCTTCACTGGCGCTATTGGCCGAAGCTGCTTCCTGGCTGGCCGGTTGAGTACCGAGCAATGTTGCCCCCAAACCAAGTGATTCCAGCTTGGTTGCGATCTGGTCAACCGGACCGTCATGGAAAGCGCGTACCTGTCTGCTGCTCAGATCAAAGGACAGCGAATTGAGTTCAGAAAAGCCATTGAGCGCGAGCCGAATCATTCGCTCTTCTGACGGGCAATCCATCTTGGGCACAGAAAAACTGCTGACCCAAGTCCCTTCATTCGAAGGCGCGGCTGCCGCTTCAGTGCTTACCGGCTCAGGGCCACAGCCACAGGATTTATCACAAGAAGTCATGACTCGCCTCTCCTATAGGACTTGATTCTACCGATTAAAAACCATGTAGTGGCTATAGGGTCAAGCCTGGATATACTGGCTTTTTTACCAAGGGACAGACCATGCGCATCGGTCAACTTGCACAGCGGACAGGAGTGGACACTCAGACGATTCGTTTTTATGAACGTCAGGGACTGCTTCCACCGCCTAATCGCGAGGACAATGGCTATCGAACCTATAAAGCAGACCATGCGGACAAACTGCTGTTCATTCGCCGATGCCGCTCTTTTGGCATGTCACTGGAAGAAATTGGTGTTTTGCAGAGCTATCAGGAACAGCCGCAGCAACCCTGCGTTGCGGTCAATGAGCTCCTTGATAGACATATCGCACAGGTAAGGGCTCAGATCGCATCCTTACATGCTCTCGAAAACCAGCTGGTGACGTTGCGAGGTTGCTGCGATAACGAACGACAAAGTCTGGACTGCGGGATACTTTCGGGCCTGCTGGGGGGCGACAAACCTCTTTCGTAATTCCGACATAAAGTCATTTTTGCGTCGTCTTGAATCGCCCATAGCGCTTGACCCTATAGCAGCTATAGGGTGTTCACTCGGGCATCTACTGCGTAAGTGAGATCCAGATGAATACCGCTCTCAGCATTGCCATTGATGAGGCCTTCTTCCAGGCTAGGAAAGCACTTAATGAAGAGGCGCCAACCGAGGCTTTCTCCTGGCTGGAGCGAGCCCACATATTGAGCCAGCGAATGCCTATTCTTCATGCTCAGAGCCATTGGCTGATGCTGAGGGCCGGCTGGCAGTTGCGCGACTTACGAAAGGTGCTCAGCCAAGTACCGCGAATCATGGCGGCCCTGCTGTTCTCGAAGATCTGGGTGCCGCTCGGAAACAGCGGGCGCGCCAGGGTCAGTGCTTTTGCGCCGATGCCTATTTCACCGGAGCTGCAGCGACTTCTTCAAGGAGAAATGCAATGAGGTCGTCTCCTAGATCACCTCTTGTTGCTCCTGGGTTCTGGTGGATGCTATCGCTAGCCATTGCCTCGGCCGACCTAGCGTTGAAAAGCGCAATTACGGGTTCGCTCCCGGTCGGCACCGTGATTCCTCTCACCCCGTTCTTCAACCTGGTTCACTTCTGGAATACCGGTGCAGCGTTCAGCTTCCTGGCTGACGCGGGTGGTTGGCAGCGTTACTTCTTCATTGTCATAGCTTTGGTCGTTTCGATCGTGCTGGCTCTGATATTGCGTAAACGCAGAGCCAAAAGCGAAGCCCTAGGCTATAGCCTTATCTTGGGCGGGGCAGTTGGGAATCTGATTGATCGCGCATTTCGAGGCCATGTAATCGACTACCTGGATTTTTACTGGCTGTCCTGGCATTGGCCTGCGTTTAACCTGGCGGATATTGCTATCGTCGGTGGCGCCGCCATGTTGATCCTGAGCAGTTTGCTAAGCCCAAATGCGGAAGCCGGCCGAGTCAACGAATGAAAGGCTCGCTCTCAACGGATACCGTACGCTGGGCAGGCCAGGCCTGGATAGGGCCCGGCATCGGCATCTTTCATGGCCGTGCCGGCCACCAGGAGTGGCACCACCATCAGGCGCATCAGATTTCAGTGGGCCTCGATTCACCTGTATCGGTTGAAACCCCGTTGGGCATTCAAACAGGGGCTGCCATCTTCATCGCCGCGGGCCTGAAACACCGGATCAGTGCTGGTCGAGTGCTGTCGATCTATCTGGATGCACTATCCGATGAAGCCCCAACTATGCGGGGTACCGAAGAAGCAAGGGTAGTCGTGATCGCCCCGGCGGACGTAGTAGCGATTATCGATATGCTGCGCGAGACAGGACATACCGCTCTCCAGGTTAGGACGGGGGTGCGCCAGGCACTGCGGCTACCCGATCCACCGATTCCAGATCCTCGCTTGACAAAGGTGATTGAAGCGCTGCATAGAGGCCAAATGAGGCGCGAAGAAATGGCCGCGTTGGTGCATTTATCCCCTACACGGTTTTCCCATTGGTTCGTGGAACAGACAGGCTTGCCGCTGCGCAGCTATGCGAAATGGTTACGTCTCACACAAGCCCTACAGCACCTAGCCAAAGGGGGTCTACTCACTGAAGCGGCCCATGAGGCGGGCTTTTCTGACTCGGCACATTTGTCCCGGACATTCCGGGCACTGCTGGGCATCGATCCTTCCTCCGCCCTGGCTGAAGTCGATCTTCAGGGGTCGTAGCTCTTTCGTTCAAGCCGAAAGCGGACCTTCCCACATACAGTCATGGCTCCCTACTCAGGAGCTGAGCGATGTCTATTCCCTTGCGATTCGCCATACGGTGGCTGAGCTATCCACTTGTGTTTGGCGGCTGTGCCTCCTTCATGATTTGGGCGCTGTATGCAGGTATACCGTATTGGCCCACCACACCCATAGTCGCCGCGGCGGGGCTGCTACTCATTGCTGGCTTGGAGCGCATCCAGCCTTTTCGGCGAGCCTGGCTGGAAGATCATCAGGACACCCTGACGGATCTGCTGCACATGCTGGTGAACCTGTCTGTCATTCAATTTACTGCAGAATTCCTGGCTAAGTTAGGCGATGCGGTACCGGCTTCGGTTCGGCTCTTTCCGATCGAGAGCCCATTGTGGCTGCAATTGCTACTAGTCGCCGCCGTGCTCGACTTGAGCCTGTATGTGATGCACCGCATCAGCCACCGGGTGCATTGGCTGTGGCGCTTTCACATGATCCATCACAGCGCTGAGCGGCTCTACTGGATGAACGGAGAACGTCGACATCCTCTGCATGCGGCGTTGATGGCCGGGCCGGGGCTGGTGGTTTTGCTCATATCTGGAGCTCCGTCTGCCGTAGTCGCAACGTGGTTTGGGATCCTAACCGTCCATCTGGCCTTTCAGCATTCGAACCTGGACTACAGCGTGGGTTGGCTGCGGCATGTGCTAGGGGTTGCTGAGGTCCATCGTTGGCACCATAAGCGCGACTTCGAAGACGCTCAGGTCAACTTCGGTGAGTTTTCAACCCTGTGGGATCGGATGTTTGGAACCTTCTACGACAGCGCCGGGAAGCTGGGCGAGGCTGAGGTTGGATTGCATGAAAAGGACTACCCCAGAAATTATTTCGGGCAATTTATTGATCCTGTTCATCCAACATCTGCTTACCCGGCCGGTCACAAATCTTCACAGCAGGATGAAAGCGCAACACGTAGCTAGAACGGGTGGAATCTCAACGGAGAAAGCGATGCCAAATATACCGCGTGACACCGGATTGGATAGTACTTGTGCATTCTTGCGAGATCCCTATCGATTTATCTCCGCGCGCAGTCAGTTTCATCAATCGCCTGTGTTTCAAACTCGCTTGATGTTACAGAAAACTCTGTGCCTAACAGGTGCCAAAGCGGCTCGTTTGATCTGCGATCCTGACCGATTTGTTCGCCAGAACGCTGCGCCCAAGCGACTGCAAAAGACCTTATTCGGTCAAGGCGGAGTTCAAGGTTTGGACGGTGATGCGCATCGTCACCGAAAGGCCCTCTTCATGGGAGTGCTCACAGCCGGTAGCGTGCAGAAATTAGCTGAGTTGAGCGAGGTTCGTTGGCGAGAGTATGCGCAAACTTGGCGTCCCGGTGAGTCAATCGTCCTCTACGATATTGCTCGCGAAATTTTGTGCCGCACCGTGTGCGAATGGGCCGGTACTCCACTCGCTGAAAGAGATGTTCAGCAATGGACTCAAGATCTTGCAGCACTTTATGAGCACGCCGGCGCGATCGGTCTCCAGCACTGGCAGGCACGACGGGCGCGTCGCCGATTGGAACAGTGGGCGGCAGAGCTCATTGAACCCACTCGTGCTGCTCTCCCTACACCAGAGCAATCGCCTCTTGAGCGCATCGCCCATTACAAGGATCAGCAGGGACAGCCGTTGGACCGTAAGCGAACGGGCATTACACCTTGCCGACGGATACCCAGCTGTGCGGCAGCAGCTCGGCCAGAGCGCTGGCCTTCTGCGTCGGCAGTCGCGTTAGCACATCCTTGAGATAGCGTCCTCATCATCGGGGACTCCATCAACGTGCAAGGTCGCCATCAGCTCACGAGCCAGACACCCGGTGCCATGGCCGTAGAAGCCGTCGACCTGAGAGATCTCGTCAACTTCGCCAGGAACTTTGACTTGCAGGGTGCCAATGCTCTGGCACAACTTGTGGAGTTTGCTTCCAGCGTAATGACGGGGGTAGGTGCAGCAAACCTGCGAACGCGCGTGGAGTCGCTGCGTGCAGGAAGGGCCCGAACGCCTCCGACCGCGGCCGAGGCTGCGGCGATCGATTTCGTAGCAGCGCCAACATTGGGGCAAGCGCTCCGTGTGATCGATACGCTCGCTGAGCAGCACGGGGCACGTGTATACCGACCGGAGGTTCTGTACTGCTGCCGGTCTGCAATGCAAGCGGTGGTGTGAGGTGCTGCCGACTTTCTGAGTGCAGCCATTCAAGCGCGAGAGCGCAATAGACACCTTGCCCGACCGATCGCAAGACGCTCTGTAGGCAGCACATTACTTCTCAAGGGGCTGGAGGCGGATGTCTCGGTTGTCCTGCATCCTGAGCTTATGACCCCCCAGAATCTATACGTCGCACTGACGAGGGGCGCAAGGCATGTCGTGGTGTGTTCACCAACCCCCATCCTTACGCCCGTGGTAAACGGCTGATCCTTTTGTAGCGCTTACGGGCTTGACCTTGCCATCGTGTCAAGGTCGATGCTGTCCGTGCGGTAACTTGAGCCGCGGACGAAATGAGGTGAAAGACATGTTTAGTCTGAGTGTTGCGGGGATGGGCTGTGGCAGTTGCGTGAGCAAAATCACGAAGGCCATTCAAGCTCTGGATCAGGATGCACGAGTAGAAGTGGATCGAGCGGCCGGCAAGGTCACCGTTGAGAGCACAGAAAGTGCCGAATCGATCCGCGAACTCATCCAGGAGCTTGGCTATTCGGCCCAGGTCAGCGCTTGAGCGCTGACCTGCTATCTCACTAAATCTCCAGTTCTGAGAGCTCTTTTAGCCCTGGGATACTGGTGACCTCGTTGGTCATACCTTCTGAACCATCTCGGCCGCGAAGCCAGTTTGAGTGATCGCCTGGCTCGCGCATTTCCAGCGTGTCATAGGAGTACCGCTTGCGCTTGAACAGGCTTTTCAATGCAGCGAACTCGTGGCTTTTTCGTCTTCTATGCCGACGACTTCTCCTGCAAGCCGCTCCCAGTGACCAACGCCGTCGGCCAGCATTGCCTGATAGGTCTCCGGGTCAAGCAAGGCTTACTGTTTGAAATGAATGATGCGGTGAGTCATAGAAGCGCTCGGAGTGGCCAAAGAGAGAGCGCTAGCCTAAAGGTTCCGGGTCATTCGTGTACTAGCTGGCCGCGCTTTAGCAAACCGTCGTTGACCCACAACTTCAACCAGGTCGCGGCTTGCAAGGGAGCTTGCTCGCCATGCGTGGCGCTCAACGACTCGCAGAGTTCAGCGAACGATCCGCCCTCGATGAGAAACTGCAATGCCGAAGCCTCCGCTGGCTCCAGGCTTCGGTATTGGCATACGAGGTCATGACGCCAGACGAGACAGTCTCTATTCCCGGCTGGTTGGGTGGCAACGGGAAGCAGATCCCCAGACTTGGCAGCCTTCCACAGCGCCAGGGTGTTGTACTGCAGGTGCAGCCATCTGGCAGATGGAATCAGGGAAACCCTGAGTGAAATCCAGTCTTCAGCCGAAAAATCACTGATGGCCTGCAGTGAAAGCGCTTCGACATCCTGAGCGTCGAAGGCCAGTGTAAAGGCCCATTCCAGTTCCGCGAGTTCGCGCATCGGCGATAGTTGGGGTTCTTCGACGTAGCTGCTAATGAACTCGGGCAGCTTCTCGCCCAGCCAGCGAATGCTGAAATGTCGTGGTGGCCAGGCGGCCAAGTAGGCCAGTGCGAGCTGCTCGAATGATTCGTTGCCGATCCAGTGAAGCAGGGCAGGGAAGTCTTCTCGCAAGACCGCAAGCAGGCGCGAACGGTAAGCGTTGTGGTAGATCTGCAGGCCTTCGAGAGCACTCAGCGCTGTGCTACCTCGGATCTGCTCCAAAAGCTCGTTGGAGGGCAGGGCACTGTCACCTGTCAGGTAAGTTTCAAATGCAGTCTGTAGGGCGATCAGGCTCAAGGGGTGGCCCCCGATATCACAGATTTGGCGATAGCACGGGCATGTGCTAATTCGGACAACAGCTCTTCCAGCGGCGGAAACTGGTCATCCCGCTCGATCAAGGTCGATGTCGGGCCCAAGTAGCTCAAAGTCTTGCTGTAGAGAGACCAAACCGGATCAGCGATGGGCTGGTCATGGGTGTCGATGAGGTACTGCCCGTAATCGCTGTGCCCGGCCAGGTGAATTTGCCGAATCCGCTCGTGCGGCAATTCCATGATGAACTGCCAAGAGTCGAAACCCTGGTTGCGCGAACTGACGTAGACGTTGTTCACGTCGAGAAGCAGCTCGCACCCGGTCAGGTAACTGAGCTCCGAGAGGAACTGAGACTCGCTCATGCTGGATGTTGTCCACTGCACGTAGGAGGAAACGTTCTCCAGCACGATGGGACGTTCCAAAACATCCTGCACCAAGCGCACCCGGGCCGCGACATGCAGCAGGCTCTCCTGGGTAAACGGCAGCGGTAGCAGATCGTGAAGTTGATGGGCGTTGCCTCGACTCCAGCACAGGTGATCAGACACCCACTGAGGCTGCACCCGATCCGCCAGCTGCTTGAGCTGTCGTAGGTAGTCTATGTCCAAGGCATGTGAGCCGCCAATCGAAAGAGATACTCCGTGCATCACCAGGGGGTAGTGCTCGCCGATCGCATCAAGGAAGTAGAGAGCCTTGCCGCCCTCCACCAGGTAATTCTCGGAAATGATCTCGAACCAGTCGACCGCAGGCCGTTCCTCCAGGATCTGCCGGTAATACTCGTTACGAAGGCCAAGACCGAAACCCAGAGTTTTGCGCTTACTCATTCGAGACTCCAGCAGGGGAGTGGCATGCACTCCCCTGAACCGCCTTATTCGCTGGTTTTGCCACCGGCTTCGTCACATTTGGTCTGGGTCATCAACTTGAACCCTTGGCCTTTGCATTCGCCTTGGCCTTTGCAGTCGTTTTTCGCGGTCATGCAGTCGTTCTGCCCTTTGCAACCATTGATCCCGAAGCACTTCACTTCTGCTGCTTTGGTTTCCTGAGCAGCCTGGACGGGCAGGGTGGAGAACAGGCTGGCGGCCACCAGAGCCAAGGCGGCACCGGTAGCTACGTTGGATTTGTTCGACATAGTGGCTATCTCTCTTGATTGTTTGATGGTCGCGATCCGTCGGTGCGAATGAACGAGTTAGCTCAGGCATTGCTACCGATCAGGCCCATGGAATCCGCAAGGCTGCGCGGGCAGGAAGACAGTACCGAGCCTTAAGGAGGGCCTACAAGAAAGAAATAGCAAACTGACAGAACTGTAATGTTCGGCTCAGGTTGCTGACAGGCCCTCTTAGTTAACGTGACATCGAGCCTAAAGCTCGGCCTCTGCAGTTGCAGGGACCACTTAACTTACGAGGAATACCCAAAATGAAATCGATCAAAGCTCTGCTTGTAGTTACTGCTCTGAGCATCTCCAGCTTGGCAATGGCTGAAGGTGGTGCTGACCGAACCTTCGCGCGCATGGAGCAGGCACGCCAGACGTCTCTGGAGGCCTACCGGGTGGCCCAGCAGCAGAAAGTTGAGGCTCCTGTAGCCAGCAGTCCAACCGAGCAAGCAGAGCACACCAACTGCTGAAGTCATCTACCTTACAGAAATGTAATCACCCGGATGGTTGGGATATGGCAGTTTCATTCTGCTCATCGTCGGTAAGGCTTGTGCAATGCACCGACGTGGAAAGTTGAGGGGTAAATCCCCGACATTGAAGCAGCCATGAACCCGAGACCGGGCACACCATCACCGGCTCATTTGACGGATTGGACAAAACGGCATGCAAAGCAAAACCACAAGGCGCACCTTCGTCAAAGGCCTGGCAGCCACCGGTATTATCGGCGGACTTGGCCTGTGGCGCACGCCGGTCTGGGCGGTGAACAGCCCCGGCCAGCCCAACGTACTGACTGGTAACGAATTCGACCTATTCATCGGTGAAACCCCGGTGAACATCACCGGCGCAGCGCGCACGGCCATGACCATCAACGGCTCGCTCCCTGGGCCGATTCTTCGTTGGCGCGAAGGCGATACCGTCACATTGCGCGTGCGCAACCGCCTCAAGGAGGACACCTCCATCCATTGGCACGGCATCATCCTGCCGGCGAACATGGATGGTGTTCCTGGCCTGAGCTTCCATGGCATCGCCCCTGACGGCATGTATGAGTACAAGTTCAAGGTCAACCAGAACGGTACCTACTGGTATCACAGTCACTCGGGGCTGCAGGAGCAGGTCGGCGTATACGGCGCGCTGGTCATCGATGCCAAGGAGCCCGAGCCCTTCAGTTACGACCGTGATTACGTCGTGTTGCTGAGCGACTGGACGGATGAAAATCCAACGCGGGTACTGGCCAAGCTCAAGAAACAGTCGGACTACTACAACCAGCACAAACGCACCGTTGGTGACTTCATCGATGACGTAAGCGAGATGGGTTGGTCCGCCGCCGTAGCCGATCGCAAGATGTGGGCCGAGATGAAGATGAGCCCGACGGATCTCGCTGACGTCAGTGGCTACACCTACACCTACCTGATGAATGGCCAGGCACCCAATGGCAACTGGACCGGCATATTCAAACCAGGCGAAAAGATCCGCCTGCGCTTCATCAACGCCTCGGCGATGACCTATTTCGATGTGCGCATCCCGGGCCTGAAGATGACTGTGGTTGCGGCCGATGGTCTGCACGTCAAACCGGTCAGCGTCGACGAGTTCCGTATCGCCGTGGCCGAGACCTACGACGTGATCGTCGAACCAGACAGCGAACAGGCGTATACCGTGTTTGCACAATCCATGGATCGCACTGGCTATGCGCGCGGCACCCTTGCTGTACAGGAGGGGTTGAGTGCACCAGTACCCAGCCCCGACCCGCGTCCGCTGATTGCCATGGGCGACATGGGTATGGATCACGGCAGCATGGGCGGTATGGATCACGGGAACATGGCCGGGATGGATCAGGGCAATATGGCGGGAATGGATCATGGCAGCATGCAGGGTGGCATGGCTGGTATGGATCACAGCCAGATGGCCGGAATGGATCATTCAAACATGGCTGGCATGGCTGGCAACATGCAGGCACACCCGGCCTCAGAGACCAACAATCCTTTGGTCGACATGCAGACCATGACGCCGACGCACAAGCTGGACGACCCAGGTATCGGCCTGCGTGATAACGGCCGGCGCGTGCTGACGTACTCTGACCTGCGCAGCACCTTCCCTGATCCGGACGGGCGTGAGCCAAGTCGCACCATCGAGCTGCACCTCACCGGGCATATGGAGAAATTCTCCTGGTCCTTCGATGGAATCAAGTTCTCTGACGCCGAGCCTCTACGCCTCAAGTACGGCGAGCGTGTTCGCATCACGCTGGTCAACGACACCATGATGACTCACCCGATCCATCTTCATGGCATGTGGAGTGATCTGGAGGATGCGAACGGCAATTTCCTGGTGCGTAAACACACCATCGACATGCCGCCAGGTTCCAAGCGCAGCTATCGGGTGACCGCCGATGCGTTGGGGCGTTGGGCCTACCACTGCCACCTGTTGCTCCACATGGAAATGGGCATGTTCCGTGAAGTCCGTGTGGATGAGTAAAGGAGATTTCTGATGAGTACTTTTATGAAGCGTAATGCCCTGTTTGGCAGCGCAGCGATGTTCAGTTTTTTGGCTGCTTTGTACGCGCCGACGTCATTGGCAGGTGAGGGGCACAGCGAGCACGAACAACATGCTGCCGAGTCGGCTGCGCCCGAGGCCATGAGTGACAAGCCTGCAGATCAATCGAAAGGCAAGGCCGCTGGCCAGCAGATGGATCATGGCACCATGGATCATGAGGGCATGAACCATGACGATATGGGGCACGAGAAGATGATGGATAAGCATGGCGGCACCGAAGCCGAAGCAGGTTCGAACCATGACCACTAGGTTTTCACGCCCGTCCCTCATAGCGCTGGTCGTGTCGCTGAGTGCACTCAGCGGCGGCGTTACCCAGGCTGCGGAAGAAATGGATCATTCGGCAATGGGGCACGGCTCCATGTCGATGGACCACAGCCAGATGGGCCACGGTTCCGCCAAAGCGCCGATGGAGGGCATGGATCACAGCAAGATGGATCATGGTGCCATGCAGAGCGAATCGGGCAGCATGGACCATAGCCAGATGGGCCACAGCCAGAGCCAAGAGAAGGCCCCAGCCATGGACCACAGCAAGATGGGACACGGCACCATGCAGGGACAGATGGAGGGCATGGATCATTCGAAGATGAACCATGGCTCCGCTGAAGCCCCGAGAACTACCAGTCGTACGCCGATTCCCGTTCTGACGGATGCTGATCGCCAAGCGGCTTTCCCGCCACTGCCTGGCCACAAGGTGCATGACAGCGCCATCAACAGCTTTTTCCTGCTCGATCAGCTCGAATACCAAGACGCAGATGAGGGCAGCACCCTGGCCTGGGATGCGTCGGGTTGGGTAGGCGGTGATATCAACCGGGTCTGGTTCCGCTCCGAAGGCGAGCGTACCAACGGCGTTACCGAGGACGCTGAATTACAGCTGCTGTACGGCCGCTCGATCGGCCCTTGGTGGGATGTCGTCGCGGGCGTCCGCCAGGACTTCAAACCGGAGTCGCCGCAGACTTGGGCCGCCTTCGGTATCCAGGGCATGGCGCTTTACGCCTTTGAGGCCGAAGCCACGGCCTTCGTCGGCGAGAATGGCCAAACTGCTGCCCGACTGGAGGGCGAGTACGACATTCTGCTGACCAACCGGCTGATTCTCCAGCCAACTGCCGAAATGAACTTCTACGGCAAGAACGATCCTGAGCGAGGTGTGGGGTCCGGGTTGGCCAATACCGAGCTCGGTTTACGTCTGCGTTACGAGATTGTCCGGCAGTTTGCCCCCTATATCGGGGTTTCTTGGAGCCGCTCCTATGGCAACACGGCAGACATGGTGCGCGACGAGGGCGGTGATGTAGACGAGGCGCGTTTTGTCGCCGGTATCCGGATGTGGTTTTGAGAACCTGACATGAAAAGAACAATTAAAACTTTGGTGGCGGCCGGCGTGGTCGGTAGCACAGCTGTCCTGGCCGGTGCCTACTTTGGCGTGGTCAACGTGGGGGCCGACGATCCCCATTTTCCTGCAGTGCATGCGTTTCTCACGATGGCCCGTGACCGCTCTATCGAAGTCCGTTCGCGGAACATCGAGGTTCCCAACTTGGATGATCAAGCTCTTATTCGCGCCGGTGCGGGCAACTACAACTCCATGTGTATCGGCTGTCATTTGGCGCCAGGTGTGGCGGAGACCGAGCTGAGCCAATCGCTTTATCCTGCGCCCCCCAACCTCGCCAAGATCGGTGTCGATGGCAATCCGTCAGCAGCGTTCTGGGTGATCAAGCATGGCATCAAGGCAACGGGTATGCCTGCGTGGGGCAAGAGCATGGGCGATGAGTACATCTGGGGCATGGTTGCCTTCCTTGACCAATTGCCGGCGATGGATGCCAAGCAATACCAAGCACTCGTCGCATCCAGTGGCGGCCATCAGCATGGTGGTGGGGAAACGCAAATGCACAATCATGAAGGTCAGCACGGCGACAACAAGCCTGGCCATCATGGCAATAGCGGCGGTGGCGAAGACCATCATGGAACAGGTGATGCCGGAGAGCCTGGCCATCACGATGCCGCGGCTACTGATAGCGAGGGTGGCTCCGCACCTGAGGCAGGTCACCATTCGGATATGAGTGGCGATGACCACCATGCTGGGGATGAGGCGTCGTCCAACGGAGGTGATCATCACGCCGAGCAGGCTCCGAACGCCTCGCCCAAGACCCACACCCACGCCGATGGCAAAGAGCACGCACATGAAAGCTAAATATCTGGCCTTACTGGCCGCTCTCTCCGTCACGTCTGCGGTTCAAGCAGCTGATGCCCTGACGATTGATGTCCATCGTGATGTTAATTGCGGATGTTGCAAGAAGTGGATCTCACACCTCGAAGCGAATGGCTTCAAAGTCGTCGACCATGTCGAAAGCAACATGACGGCAGTGAAGCAAAGTCTGGGCGTTGCGCCGCGGTTGGCGTCTTGTCACACCGCGGTGATTGACGGCAAGTTCGTCGAAGGTCATGTGCCGGCGGCTCAGGTCATCGAGCTCACCAAGCGCGATGATCTCGTGGGCATCGCTGTTCCTGGGATGCCGGCGGGCTCCCCCGGCATGGAAGTCGATGGTGTACAGCATGCCTACCAGGTCATTGGCTTGACCAAGACGGGTTCTGATCAGGTCGTTGCAGAATATCCCGCCCAGTAGTACTGCCTGCCAGCACGGCCGCTTGTGTGTAGTGGCCGACTCATTTTCATACGTCCTTTAACCTAAGTAAAAAAGGCGCCCTAGGGCGCCAAGGGCTGTCTCCAAACCAAAGGAGCACTACGAGGGGACAGCAGGACCAAGGAGCGAGCGGGCAATCAACCCGCTCGCTTGCCAGGGTTAGAGAACTTCCAGCGGGTACTCGACAATCAGGCGGAACTCATCCAGATCCGACTCGAAGTCGGTGGCGCGAGTCGTGGCTTGTCGAATGCGAAAGGACATGTCCTTCAACGACCCAGACTGCACAACGTACTTGGCCTCGATGTCCCGCTCCCAGCGCTTCTGGTTGGTCAACGGATCGCCGTTGTCATCACGGCGCATATAGACTTCGTTGGCGTTGCTGTAGTCGGCATCCCAGCCCTGGGCATATCGAGTCATGAAGCTCAATCCAGGCACACCGAAAGGCTCCATATCCAGGTCATAGCGCACTTGCCATGACTTCTCCTTCGGCGAGTTGAAGTCGCTGTACTGGATGGAGTTGTCGAGGTAGATGGAGTCCGATTGGCGCAAGTAGTCGAAGTCATCATCGCCATTGTTGCGCTGGAGACCCACCAGCACTGTGTGAGCGCCGAATTGGATGCCGACATTGCCGCTCCAGATGTTGTTATCGAAGCTCCCGAGGAGCTGCTTCCCTTCATCGACCGCCTTGTAGTAGTTCAGCCCGCCGATCAAGGCGACATCGTCCGCAAGCGGGTAGCTCAGCGTGGTGCCCGCGTAATATTGATTCCAGGCATCCTTGAGGCGGCTGGTGTAGAGACTAAAGCCGACGTTGTCATTAAGCGTGTAATCACCACCGAAATAGGCGATCCATGGCGAGTCCACTTCGCCCGCGTAGAAGGTAGCGAAGCCGTCGCGCATGCTGCTGGTATTGGGTTGGCTCATCGAGTGGAGGCGACCGCCCTGAAGCGACAGTCCTTCCACGCTGCTGTTGACCACGGTGACACCTCGAAAACTCTCCGGTAAAAGCCGTGCATCACCGTATTGGACGACCGGGCTGACGGGAAAGACGTCGCCTGCCTTGATCTCGGTATCCATGAACCGAGCTTTCACCGCGCCACCCAGTTTGGAGTAGTTATCCTCAGCCTGCCCGAGGCTGTTGTAAGGCAGCACATCGACTGAGCCACCGGCTCCTGAACGGCCGTCGCCGGTGTCAAGTTTGAGTCCTAGCATGGCAAAGGCATCGACACCGAAGCCTATGGTGCCCTCTGTGAAGCCAGACTCGAATCGGCCTATCACGCCATGCGCCCACTCTTCCGAATAGCCATTACCCGAGCTGCTGGACTGGCCTTTGCGGAAGTCACGGTTGAAGTAGAGATTTCGATTGAGGATGGTCAGGCTGCTGCCTTCGATAAATCCCTCGCCTTTCTCGTCGGCGGCCATTGCAGCTTGCCCGGTACTGATGCTCAGAGCGAGTAGAGAAAGTCCTAACAGGGTTCTGTTATTAACCCGGCAATCAAATACACCAAATCATGCCGCGTAGGCGATACGTGGATGCCGGAAATAAGAACGGATTCTTTGGGGGTGTAATTGCAATCGTCTCATGACCGAGCGAACACGCCCTTCCAGTTCGTCCTGATTACGCGCTGGCAAGCCCGTACGGACCTGATGTTTCAAATCACAATTCAAATACTCGTCAGGATTCAACTCCGGGGCGTATGCCGGCAAGAAGAACAGTTCGATTTGCTCTTTGCGGTCGGCGACCCAGGCGCTCACCTTTTTGCTGTGGTGTACGCGCAGGTTGTCGAGAATCAAGAACACTTTGCGGCCCTGCGCATCGCGAATCAGGCGACCCAGGAAGCGAATCAGCACTGGGGCTGTCAGCGTTTCCCGATACAGCATGAAGCGCAGTTTGCCCCGATTGGTCACAGTGGAAATCATGTTGGTGGAAAAGCGACTGCCGCTGACCTGGCGCACTGGCGTTTCGCCAATAGGGGCGTAGCTGCGGCCAGCCTGGCTGTCACTGCGCATACCGGTTTCGTCGCCCCACTGAATCTCACCATTCTCGGCCTTGGCCCGCTGTGCGATGCGTGGATATTCATTATCCAGCCAGCGCTGAACCACTTCAGGTTTCTGCTGATAAGCCCGATGCAGTGGTCGCTGCGGGGTGTAGCCCCAACGCTTGAGGTATTCACCAACCGTTCGAACCGGCATGAGAAAACCACAGCGCTGGCGGATCAGTTCTCGCACGGCATCACGCGTCCAGAGTGCAAAGCCGAGCTTGAGTTGGTCGGGCATCTTATCGGTCATCAAGGTGCGCACCAGCACTTCCTGGCTGGGGCTCAAACTGCGGCGATCACCCTGGCGCACGCCGCGCTGGCCGCCGGCAATGGCAGCCTTTTCGCCTTTGTGTTCTGCGACCTGCGCCCAGTGAGCGATGGTGCGGGGGTGAACACCAACCGCTTCGCCAATAGCCTTGTAGGTGTAACCCTGCTCACGCATGCGCAGGGCCGTGGCGCGCTTTTCACGCTGTTCTTGGGGGCTGAGTTTGCGGGCATCTGTTTTCATGGAGACAGATCATCAGATATGCCCTATTTATTTGCCAGGTTAATATTCATAAATGCTCCTGATGTTATTGGCAGTTGTCATTGTGTGGTCGCATATATGTGCCAAGCGCGCCGGGCATAACCAGGCGCGCCTTGGCCATATTTCCACATGCCAAATAACGTCAGGGTGACTTGAAAATTACTTTTCAGTCAGCGCGATGTCATTTATTAGTTTTGGTTCCGGCAACCTGTTCCGGCTGCACGGTATTCAAGAATATTCAGATCGCCGTTGGAGTCCTCGTAGGTCATCTGGGCTGGCATCACATTGCAGCTAGAGTCCGTTGAGGTAGTGGCCACGACCCTGGCGATATCGAGCTTCATGCCGTAGCGGTAATGAATAACTTCAGGCGGATTCTTTCCGTTAGCGGCAGCATACTCTTGCATGGCCTGCTCATTGGCCTGAATCATCCGACCATAAACACGATCAGCGCCGCCTTCTGCCAGAGCGGCAGAGGAAACAACCATAACGGCAAGGGCTGCAATAACTTTGAGGCTTTTCATATTTAATCACTCCTTCAAGGTGGTGATTAAAATATATCCGCTCAACCTGTCATAAAAATGAAGTCAAAGTTACATCGCCGTAATGCTTCCTGCCGCGTTACCCGGGCGAGTCAGCTTGGCGCGTGGCTTGCCCGGGTTTGTAAAGCTATATCTCCTGTGGTGCGCGAACCTTCTGTGTACGCTGCCTTCGCATCAGCCAGTAGGCGGCCGGCAAAACCAGCATGGACATCAGCGGCGCGGTAATCATGCCGCCGACCATGGGCGCGGCGATGCGCTTCATCACTTCGGAACCGGCACCGCCGCCCCAGAGGATCGGCAGCAGGCCGGCGATGATCACGGCCACCGTCATCACCTTAGGCCTCACGCGCAGCACTGCGCCTTCACGAATTGCCTCCAGTAGGGCCGGATCACCGCTGCGCCCGGCATCCATACGCGCATGCCAGGCATTCTTCAGGTACAGCAGCATGATCACCCCGAACTCGGCCGAGACGCCGGCCAGGGCGATGAAGCCGACTCCTGTGGCGACCGACAGGTTGAAGCCGAACCAGTAGAGTAGCCAGATACCGCCCGACAGGGCGAAGGGCAGGGTGGCCATGATCAACAAGGCCTCGCTGAAACGGCTGAAGGTCAGGTAGAGCAGCACGAAGATGATCAGTAGGGTCGCCGGCACCACCCAGGTCAGCCGGGCATTGGCGCGCTCCAGGAACTCAAACTGCCCGGAGTAGGAGACGGTCATGCCAGCATCCAGTTGAACACGCTCGGCGACGCGCTGCTGCAACTCGCGCACGGTCGACGCCAAGTCGCGACCGCGGACATCGACATAGACCCAGCCGGACAGACGCCCGTTCTCGCTGCGCAGCATCGGCGGCCCTTCGGTCAGACTAACCTGGGCGACGGTGCCCAAGGTGATCTGCTGGCCGGCTGGGGTGAGGATCGGCATACGCCGTAGTGCCTGCGGACTGTCTCGCCACTCCTTGGGATAGCGCAGGTTGATCGGGAAGCGGGCCAGTCCTTCAACCGTCTCACCAATATTGCTGCCGCCGATGGCGCCCGATACCACCGCCTGCACATCGGCGATGCTCAGGCCATAGCGCGCCGCGGCCAGTCGATCGATCTGGATGTCCACGTAACGGCCGCCAGTAAGGCGTTCTGCCAAGGCCGAACTCACCCCAGGCACCTCTTTGGCCACGGCCTCGATATCGCGCGTTATGCGCTCGATGTCGACCAAGGAGGTTCCGGACACTTTCACCCCAATGGGGCTCTTGATCCCCGTCGCCAGCATGTCGATGCGGTTGCGGATGGGCGGCACCCAGATATTGGACAGCCCCGGAACTTTTACCGCGCGATCCAGTTCCTCGATCAGCTTTTCGGGTGTCATCCCCGCGCGCCATTGATCGCGTGGTTTGAACTGCACCGTGGTCTCGAACATTTCCAGCGGTGCTGGATCGGTTGCGGTCTCTGCTCGCCCGGCCTTGCCGAATACCCGTGCCACTTCGGGCACCGTGAGGATCATCCGGTTGGTTTGCTGCAGCAGCTGGGTTGCCTTGCTCGCCGGCAAGCCGGGCAGGGCTGATGGCATGTACAACAGGTCGCCCTCGTCCATCGGCGGTAGAAACTCTCCTCCGAGTCTGCTGAGGGGCCAGAGACTGGACAAAAACACTAGCAAGGCCAGCGCTAGGGTCACCTTAGGCCAAGCCAGCACCCACTCCAGCACCGGCCGGTATGCACCGATCAGCCAACGATTCAAGGGGTTCTGTTGTTCGCTGGGGATATGCCCACGAATCCAATAGCCCATCATCACCGGTACCAAGGTGATCGAGAGGCCAGCAGCGGCAGCCATGGCATAGGTCTTGGTGAATGCCAGCGGGCCAAACAGGCGACCCTCCTGGGCCTCCAGGGTGAAGACCGGGAGGAAAGACAGGGTGATGATCAAAAGGCTGAAGAACAGCGCCGGCCCGACCTCGGCCGCAGCTTCGCCGATCACCCGCCAGTGCGCCTCGCCCTGAAGCGGTTCACCGGGGTGTCGAGCCTTCCAGGCCTCGATGTGCTTGTGCGCGTTCTCGATCATCACCACGGCGGCATCGACCATGGCGCCGATGGCGATTGCGATCCCGCCGAGCGACATGATGTTGGCATTAACGCCCTGGTAGCGCATGACGATGAAGGCCATCAGGATGCCCAGGGGCAGGGTGATGATCGCGACCAGCGACGAGCGCAGGTGCCAGAGGAAGATCAGGCAAACCAGGGCAACCACCGCGAACTCTTCCAGCAGCTTGTAGCTGAGGTTATCGATGGCGCGGTCGATCAATTGCGAACGGTCATAGGTGGTGACCACCTCGACGCCGGCCGGCAAGCTGCCCTTCAGGCTGTCCAGCTTGGTCTTCACCGCGGCGATGGTATCGCGGGCATTCTTTCCGGAGCGCAAGATGACCACGCCACCTACAACTTCACCCTGGCCATCCAGCTCGGCAATGCCACGACGCATCTCTGGCCCCAACTGAATGGTGGCCACCTGACCCAGCAGCACCGGAACTCCGCTGGCCGAAGCCCGCAGCGGCACATTGCGGAAATCCTCCAGGCTCTCTAGATAGCCTGAAGCCCGCACCATGTACTCGCGCTCCGCCAGCTCCAGGATGGCGCCGCCGGTTTCCTGATTGGCGCTCTTCAGCGCCGCTTCGACCTCCTGCTGAGTTACCCCATAAGCCACCAGCTTTTGCGGATCGAGCAGCACCTGATACTGCTTGACCATGCCCCCGAGGGTAGCCACTTCGGCCACGTTGGGTAGGCTCTTGAGCTCGTACTTGAGGAACCAGTCCTGCAGCGCCCGTAGCTGCGCAAGATCATGTTGGCCGCTGCGGTCGACCAGGGCGTACTGGTAGATCCAACCCACGCCCGTGGCATCCGGCCCGAGGGTGGTGGTAACACCCTCGGGCAGGCGCTCCTGCGCCTGGTTGAGGTACTCCAGCACCCGCGAGCGTGCCCAGTAGAGGTCGGTATCGTCCTCGAACAGCACATAAACGAATGAGTCACCAAAGAACGAGTAGCCGCGCACCGTCTTCGCCCCCGGTACCGAGAGCATGGTGGTCGCCAGTGGGTAGGTCACCTGGTTCTCGACGATCTGCGGCGCCTGTCCGGGAAAGCTGGTTCTGATGATGACCTGGGTATCGGACAGGTCCGGCAGTGCATCCAACGGCGTGTTGCGCAGCGACCAGACGCCCAGGGCGGTGATGAACAGGGTCGCCAGCAGCACCAGGAAGCGATTGCCGATAGACCAGTGGATCAGGCGCGCGATCATGGCCGCTCTCCTTGATTGACGAGCCGCTCGACCCGCAGGCCGGAATCCGTCTGGCGGACGCCGATACGCACGTGATCCCCGGGCTTAAGCCCAGCCGCTACTTCGGGGCTGGCCAGTGGAAATGCCATGGTCATACCGGGCATATTCAGGCTCTCGAATGGCCCGTGCTCCAGGGTGACTTCCTCAGCGTCCAGAGCGCGAATCACACCATGGGACTCATGTAGTTCCTTCTCATTGTCCTGCGCGGCATGGCTGGCCATGATGCCCTGCAGGCTGGCTTCCGAATCGATGAGGAACTGGCCGGAGGTGACGACCGCCTGACCTTCCTCTAGGCCGGACAGCACTTCGAGGCGCCCATCGGCCTCGCGGCCCAGACTGATTTCCTGGGGACGGTAGCGTCCGTCGCCTTCGGCCAGCATCACCAATGCACGCTTGCCGGTGCGAATCACGGCTTCACTCGGCACAAGAAGCGCGGGTTGTTCGACGGTACTGTTCAGGCGTACGGCGGCGAACATGCCGGGGCGCAACTTACCGGCAGGGTTGGGTAGCTCGCTGCGTACCGTGAGCGTGCGCGTTTGCGGGTCGGCACTCGGCAACAAAGCGATGACGCGGCCCTGCAGCGGTTGCCCGGGGAAGGCGGTCAGGGTGGCGCGGATCTCGTCCCCGACCTGGATACTTCCGGCCATGGCCTCGGGTATCGCCGCATCGAGCCAGACACTGGATAGCCCGTTAATCAACGCCAGATCCTGCCCGGCTTCGACGGTCATCCCGGCGCGTACCTGCAAGGCTTGGAGCTCGCCGCTGATAGGTGTGGTGAGGGTTTGCACCGCCCGTGGTTTGCCGCTGCGGCGGACCTGCTCGATCAACGTTTGAGGCATGCCAAGCAGGCGCAGGCGCTCTTGGGCCGCACTTATCAAGCGAGTGTCAGCGGTACGCAGTACCGCCAGGAACTCCAACTGCGCGGCGGACCATTCGGGAATCAGCAGGTCGACCAGGGGGGCTCCGGCAGGCAGCACATCGCCCGGGGCGCGACCGTAAACCCGCTCGACGAATCCGCCGGCGCGGGCCTGGAGGTTCGCCACTTCTCGCTGGTTATAGGCCAGGGAACCCACCGCCTCGATATCCGAGGGCAGTACACCTCGGATCACCATCGAGGTTCGCATTCCGAGGTTCTGCACGGCTTGAGCGGGGATGCTCAGGACAGACGGATCCTGCTCGGATCCTGCGTATTTAGGGACAAGTTCCATATCCATGAAAGGTGACTTGCCCGGTTTATCGAAGCGCTGCTCAGGCTGCATAGGGTCGTACCAATAGAGCACCTTGCGCTCGTCCGTCGGTGCGGAGCTAGGCAGTAGCTCGTGTTTGGCTTGCCGCTGGGCCAGCCAGTAGCCACCGCCCGCCGCGCCAATGCCCACGGTCAGCACGGCGACCGCAAAACCAAATGTCGATATCTTCATTTCAGGCCCTCCACATAGGCGTAGTACAGGCTTGCGGAGAGCTGGCTCAACTTGCGCTGCTGTTCAATCTGCCGCAGCTGCGCCTCAATCAGGTCGCGCTGGGCAGTAATAACGGATGTGAGCTGGCTGTTACCGGCTTGGTAGGCGGCCAGTTCGAGATCGGCACGTTTGCTTGCAAGCGGGATCAAGGTTTTCTCGGTGCGTGACAAGGTCCTGCGCAGTTGCTCAAGCTCGGCAATACCGCCTTCCAGCTCAGCCTGATGGGCGCGCAGTAATGCTTCCTGCTCGGCTTCCATCTGCGACACGCTTTGTTGTCTGGCGTTGATCTTGGGCCCCTGACGTGTGCCTACGAACAACGGCAGGTCGAACGTGAATTGCACCATCACCATATCGCCGAACTGGTTGTCGCGATTGTTGTAGGCAAACTCAACACCCCAGTCGGGGGTCTTCTCGGCGATGGCCTCGTTCAGCTCGGCGCTAGCCTCGCCGACTCGGGCGGAGGCAGCGCGCAACTCAGGGTGTGAGGCAATGCGTTGCTGCAGGTGCGGTGCCACCAGGTTCAGATTGGGAACACCTCCTTGCAAAGGCTGGTCAGCCTCGTTGCCTATCCAGCGGCGCAGCTTGGCACGAGCTACTGCCACATCGCGATTCAGTTCATCTCGCCGATCTTGTAACGCCAAAGCTTCCTGGTCGGCCTGCAACAGCTCGCCAGGCTGAGCACTACCGCCGGCAATTAGCGATTGCACGGTCGAGCGGAGCATCTCGATCTGACGGTCCAGTTGATCGAAGAGGCCAACACTGCGTTCGGCGTAGTACACGTCCAGCCAGCTCACTGCCGTCTGGCGCTTGATTTCCAACTGCATGGCACGCTGCTCGGCCTCGGCCCGCGTCATGGAGGCTTCGGCCAGTTGGCGACGGGCCAGACGCTTGTCGCCGTTTGGTACCTCCTGCATGAGTCCAATGCGGCGCATGGTCATGGAGTCACGATTAAGTGTGTAACGGTCAGGGCCTTCGATCGGCAGGTTGTCGATGCCTAGAATCAGCTTGGGATCGGGCAAGGCGTCTGCGGGCCCTACAGCCTGCTGTGCCGATGCCACCTGCGCCTGGCGCGCGAGGTTCTCAGGGGCACTCTGTTCGGCCAGAGCTTGGGCTCGTTCGAAGGTTAGGGGCTGTGCCTGCGCGGCAAGCCAGGGAGCTGCCCAGAATGCGGCAGCCAACACGCCGAGATAGCCACGGCGTGGAAAAAGGAAAGCGGACATGCTTTCGCCTCCAATGCGATTGATCGAGGTCGCAGCTACGAAACGTGGTCGCGACGATGCGCCTGACTGTAAGGCGCGGGATGATCACGGCATTAGACGAAACGAGGAGGGCGCCAGAGTCCTGCGGGCTCTCGCTTAATCACCGACTGGGTCAGCAATATCTCGGGGCGTGAGGGGAGAGGGGATATGCTCTTGATCACGGTGGTCTGGAGAAGTCCTCCGGTCTTGCATTCCTGGCCGGATTTGCAGGGGGACTTATTGGCCACCCCATCAGACGTGTCCATTTGCTCGCAGCACGGAGCATCGACCATTGCATGGCCCTGATGATCGGCGCTCTGCATCGGGCAAGGTTGTGCCGGCATGCTGAAAGCCACACCGCCGAAGGTCGGCAGCACGAGGCTAGCAATCATTAGCAGGATCAATCCAATCCGACGCACAGCAATTCACCAGGCGGGGCAATAGGCCGACGATAGCAGATTGCCCCCGAGCCATGAATGCTCCTTTTGACGATAACAGCACTTCGTTGATTTGGATCAAATAGAGTGTCTAGTCTCACAGGGCGAGCTGATTTTGTAGCGGGTGAGATTTCAATCGAGCAAGCGATAGAGTTCAGGCCAAAGAGGATTCTATAATCACTCTATAATTAACTACATGGATCAGCGTATTATTTTTGGATAATTTGGATAATTTGGATAATTTAATTCCGAAATTGTATTGATTGTTAAAGGCTCTGTAATTGCTTTGTTTTATCTATAGCGCCCTTCGTGTTTGCTGGGCTTTCTGCTTATTTATTTTGCGGCGGGAGTATTATTATTTTATTGATAACTATTAAACTTATCTAGCATGGTGCGGGTGTTAGGGTGGAGGGTGTATTAAATATTTAATAATGGCATATGTGTTATGAGTCAAATTAACTGGAGTCATAACCATGGTCAACGATATCGCTACAACCCAGCACTCCCCACTACGTCATCCCGATAATACCAATCTTCATTTGCACTACGGGGAGACCTTTGAAGGTTTTCCTATCCAGGCAGAAGTAGGCCCCTTTGCTCTGGAATACCTTTATGAACTCAAACATACCATCGACTTAGCCATGGCTGAGTACCCTAGAGTACTTGCCTTCAGAGTAGATCTTTATGTGCCTAATGGTATCGAGCTACCCGAGTACGCCTATACGAACAAGGTCATAAGCAAGTTCTTCGAATCGTTTACGAAGAAGATCCAGTACCACCAGGAGCGCGTGGCTGAGCGTGGTTACTCGCGTGGTTGCAAAGTACGATACGTCTGGTCGAAAGAGATCGGTCAGAGAGGTCGTCGCCATTACCACCTACTGATTCTTTTGAACCGTGATGCCTATTACAGGCTAGGCCGGATAGGTTCTGAACGGATTAACATGTTCAGACGGATTGAAGAGTCTTGGGCCAGTGTACTTGGATTATCAGCTGATCAGGTTAGGGGGCTGGTCCATAGGCCAAAGAATCCTGAGTACTTTATCAATCGAGAAATTCGTCGAGACGAGTTCGATGAACTGCCTGAGCTGTTCTGCCGAGCCAGTTACCTGTGTAAGAAAGCGACCAAGCACTACGGGGATCGCCAGCGGAGTTTCGAGACCAGTCGGGGGTAGGGAGCAGTCCGCGCAAGCCGCATGGGCTCACAGCTGAATGGGAGGCTTCAGGGCAATCAGTTCTCCAAGATGGCGGCGGTTCAAAATTGGACGCCTCGTGCCATTTGGAAGATTGCCCATGGGGATGCCTTGCTATGCTATGCACCTTAAGACCAAAATAAAGACCTAAAAAAGGAGCTATGGTATGCAGAGTGTTTTGGCTGACGTTGCAGTGAGCGTTTCTGAGCTGAAGAAAAACCCCACCGGTGTTATGGCTGGTGCTGGTGGCATGCCGGTCGCCGTTCTCAATCATAACCGCGTGATGGGGTACATGGTGCCAGCCGAGCTGTACGAGCAGATGCTGGACCGTCTGGACGATCTGGATCTGATTGATGTCGTTAATGCACGCTCCGGTGAGAAGGGTGTGCCGGTGAACCTGGATGACCTATAAGCTCGAGTTCCTGCCCTCAGCGCTGAAGGAATGGGAGAAGCTGGGTCATACAGTGCGTGAGCAGGCAAAGAAAAAACTGCGTGAGCGGCTGGAAGCACCAAAGGTACAGGCTGATGCCCTCAGGGATCTGCCTGGGCACTACAAGATCAAGCTCCGAACAGCAGGCTATCGATTGGTCTATCGGGTCGAAGATGATCGTGTGGTTGTGATGGTGGTCGCAGTGGGCAAGCGTGAACGAAGTGCAGCTTACAAGGCAGCAGGTAAGCGTTAGCTACCAGGGCAAAAGAAAAAGTGAGAGCCATTGCAGGCAGTCTTTCGACTACCTACGCTGGCTCACCGTTCAAGGGTTCATTCTTACTTTCTGCTTCCGGTAGATCCAGCACGCCAACACCACGGCAATCAGCAATGGTGGAAAGCGCACCATCAGAATCACCAGCAGCAATATCGCCAGACAACCGGCCAAGATCCCGGCAAACATGAATGCCGAGGCAACAGTCCATAACAGCAGTTTCATTGGCATCTCCTTACAGGTAGCCGCGCTCAGCCAACGACACACAATCCTCCTGGCCTAGGTGACTGAACACCTCCTTAGGCGACGTCAGGGCACGTCCCTTGCGCAGACGCAGGCTGGCCAGTTGCCTGGCCATCAGCATGATGTCGGTTTCCGTAACCGGTGACTCGACCAGATAGGTGCCGGTCGTGTCACTGGCTTTCAGCTTGTGCAGGCGCATGACGGCCTCCTTGGTCTTGATCAGTTGGCGAGTTTTGACGCGCAGCTTGTGCCTCAAGCTTTTCAGCCAGGCTGGGTTTGGTGGGGTTGAGTTGGGAAATTGTTGCTGCAGCAGGAGCTTCACCCTCGGGGTAGAACTCTTCCACGATGGCGCTGGCATCCTCCTCGCTGTCCTCGAAGGCTCCGTTGCCGAAGCCGCGTCGTGCAGCCTCATCCAACGCTGCTTGATTGAAGCCGGCAGCTTGCCGCCGCGAATCGAGTTCACTGGCGGACACCAGTGCTTCAGACATGTCCATGCCACCACGTACCGTCAGATCGGCGTAGAAGATCGGCGTGCCATGGCTCTGGCGAGTCGACTTACCACGTAGACGTAGTTCCAGTGGCAGGCAGGCCAGGCGGTTGCCCGAGATGGCCTGGAAGTAATGCAGGCGAGCGGCGAGGGTGCGGATGCTGTTGAAGCCGGTGGTGCGGAACACGAAGCTGCCCAGCGGATCCTCATCGCCAATGACCACGTTCAGTCGGCCGTAGGGCTTGCAGGCGCCGCCTTTTGCCAGGGGACAAGCATCAGGTGACGGACAAGGCAACGACTGCATGCCGTCTTGAGTGAACCGCTTGCAGGTCTCGCCATTGCCGACGCAAACCGGGCGCCCCGATTGCCGGTCGAACAGCGTGTAGTCGGCCCGGAAGTTCAGCTCCGGTTCGTTGAACAGCAGGCGTACCGGAATGCTGCGCAGCTTGTCTTCCTTGCCCTGACGTAGCTCGTCATTGAGCGGGTGCAGTAGCCAGCCGTCCTTACCCTGCACCTGGGAGGTGATGGTGAACTGGTCATCCTTCTCCGGCAGTCTCTTGCCGTTCTTCTCGATGACCTTACCGATGGAAATCCGCCCGAGTACCGG
Source organism: Ectopseudomonas mendocina (assembly GCF_016008875.1). Classification (GTDB taxonomy): domain Bacteria; phylum Pseudomonadota; class Gammaproteobacteria; order Pseudomonadales; family Pseudomonadaceae; genus Aquipseudomonas. The sequence continues at coordinate 35,770 of NZ_JADTQG010000020.1, read as the reverse complement.
TGGAGTGATAGCCAGACCTTTGAGCATGGTGAGTCTCCTGGAAATGAAAAAAGGCCAGCCACGCAGCGCGAACTGCATGGACTGGCCAAGGGGAGGGAATGGTTGAAAAAGCTGGGTTTCAGCCGACCAGGAAGCGCCGTGCACCCGGTTTCAGCAGTTGGTACTTGGCCTTTAGGTAGGGCTTGTCCTGGAGCAACTGAGCGACATCGAGGCCGATGCTGTCCTTCGCTTTGCGCCAGCTGACATAGCCGCTGGAAAACTCCGCCCGACTGGCATCACCCATGGCCTGCTGCAGCATCTGCTTGAGTTCAGCCTCGCGCTTTTCCTTGTCGGCAATCGACTGGCGAACGGCCTTGAGCTCGATGAAAGCAGCGGCCAGTCCGGCATGGCTGCTGAAGTCGACGGTCAGGCCGTTGTCCTCCGGATAGAGGCAGCGCAGGGCCAACTCAGCGGAAACCGTGCCATCGGCCGGCGGTGGAGTGTCGGTTTCCACGTACTGCCAGAACTGGCGCTCCAGCTCGATCAGGCGAGCAATCATCTGCTCGTCTCGTTCGATGCGATGGATCTCCAGCGTTTGACCGCCGAGCAGCACGGCCACATCAGCAGCCTGCTTGCCGGTGACGGCGAGCTGATGCATTACCTGCAGCTGCACATACTCCGGCACGCCCTCTTTCCAGAGGCGTGCTCCGTTTATGCCGGCCGTCTTGCATTCGAGGATTTGCACATCGTCTGCCCCGACCACCTCGCGGTCGATGTTGGCCAGCATCCAGGGCAGCTCCGGATCCGGATGTTGGAGCACGGCATTGATGCGGCGGACCTTGTTCTTCGTGCGCTTGCTGTAATGCCAGGCCACGATGGGCTCCAGCACGTTGCCCCAGTACATCGGGCTTTCCTCATCCTGTGGGTCGGCCTTGGGCATGCCAGCATCACGCCCGGTCTTTTCCATCCACAGCTCCAGCTGCGACTTGTAGGGGTTCAGACCGACCGCAGCCGCAGCGTCCGAACTGCCGATGCCTTGCTTGCGGATCTGCAGCCAGTCCTCGCGTGGCAGTTCCTTGGTGCTGATCAGACGTAGGGCAGGGCGGGGTTTGCTGGTGCTGCGATTCAATGAAGTAGCTTTCATGGCGTTCACCTTGCAGAAATAGAAACGCCCGACCTGCAACGAAGCGGGGCGGGCGTTATGGGGCTTGTAAAAGGTCAGGCGACCAGTTGCAGGGCTGTATCCAAGGCGCGTTGCTTGATCTGGGCGCCCTGGCCGAACCAGGCGGAGTCGAGGCGATACTCAGTGCTGCGTGCCCGGCGCTCGTGATCGACGTACTCAGTTACCGCATTGAGCAAGCCCCAGGCAGTACCGCGTGCTGAGTCCAGCTGGCTGCCACGGCCACGACCTTCGTACAGCTCCTGCACTTTGCGCAGAGCGCGCTCGTTCGGCAGCTGCTCCGGTAGGGCTCCGGTCGGGCTGGTCTCGCACATCACGTTCATAAAGAAGCCCAGTGCCTCATGCCACTGCACTTTGCGTTCAGCCAGGTGGCGCATGCGGTACATAAACTCATCCCATTGCGAGACGGCGATACCGAGCTGCTTCTTGACCAGATCGCCGTCGAAGCGGGTGCTGTGCGGCACCTTGATTGCACGGCTGGTGCCGCCTAGAGCGATGGTGAGTGTGTTGTTGCAGACCACGCGAATGGTGGTGGGGGTTGCCGTGGTGGCCAGGGTGCCGTCGCAGGACGTGGCCAGCAGCAGGTAGCCATTCACCTGGTCGTTGCCCTTGATCGCGGCGCCCTGGCCGGTGCGTGCCAGTGCCCAGAACTTGCGGCCGCCCTTGAGCACGCCAGCAGTTTCCAGCTCGTAGCCGGAGACCTCGGTCAGGTCACGATAAAATTCGAGCACTTCCCGAGGCTGCACGGTGTGATAGCGCTGGGAGACCACTGACAGCGGTGCCTTGGTGTCCGAACGGTAGAGCACCTTCTGCTCGGGGAATGAGTGGATCGCGCCCAGATGGCCGATGGCGTCCGACTTGAAGTGCACTGGGCTTTCCATGATCTGCCAGTCCATACCGGCTTCGCGTTGCCAGACTTCGATGGGCTGTTTCTGCGGCAGGTTGTTGCCCAAGCCGTGCCACGGAGTAGCGCCAACGTAGGCCATTTGTTCGATTTGATGAGCCATGACGAATTTCCTTTGGGTGCAGGCCGGCATAAAGCGCCGCGCAGAGCGCAGCACCGGCAATCAATGAGAGATAAGGAAGAGGAGAGCTGTGACCGGATCAGGCCGGCAGATTGAAACGGTGACCGCAGAGCAGGCAGAGGTTGTGAGCCAGGACATGACGGTCGAGCGATTCACCGAGCTGGGCACCGATCGCACAGCCACCGACGCTGCCGGCCAGGCCGCCGAGAATGGCACCCGATACCGAGCCGAGGGTGATGCCGACCGGGCCGGCGATTACGCCGAGCGCTGCGCCGGCCTTGCCGCCAGCCAAGGCAGCGCTGACGCCACGTGCGAGGCCACCGACTGCGCCGATGGCCGCGCCAGCTTTCATGGCGTGATGGAAAGAAGCGACTTTGGGGGAGTGACAGCGGGGGCACTGCAATGACATGGGAAGATCCTCCTTGGTGCTGATGTCATGGCAGTAATGTGTTGCTGAGAAAAATTCGATTTAACTCAGCCCCCCCTGCTACACCTGCTACCCCAAGTGCTTCTAGCAGGTGTAGCAGGGGGGGATGCCCACAGTTACTACAGAAAGGCTTGCAGGACGTGACGGCTTGGTCCACCGAAGGACTCCAGCTTCAAGTCAACAAATCTTCCGAGCTCCTCCAGCTAGCGACATGGTGTCCATGAACGACAGCGTCGTTGTGCCCTGATGCATGTGGTCCATCTCCAATTCCCTAGCAGTCATTAGAAATCCCATTCACAAAAAATAAGTTTTGCCAAGTGGTATGGCTAGCAAAAATGGTTGAGGTGCTAGGGGTACCACTAATTTTAATTTAGGCCCAGGCATACGATCCGCTCATACCAAATGTCTTTCGGGACGCATCAAGAGGGCTGATCAAATGAATAGAGGGCTTGAGCAAAGACAGGACAAAACGCTACAGGCGGAAATAGCTGGAGTATCCAGTGTCACATCAGGAGATCCTGATGCCGTGAGAGCCTCGCACAAGAGTGGGGCTATTAATCCTGCGTTGGTGAATTCCGAAATAAGGTACATACGAGCAAAGCAAGTTACTCAGATGCTATCCATATCAAGAAGCACGTTGTACGACTGGACAAATCCAAAGTCTAAAAGGTATGACCCGAACTTTCCTAAGTCAAGAAGGTTAAATAAATCAACCAAGCATGGTGCAGTTTTTTGGTTGGAGTCTGAAGTGCTCGTTTGGCTCAAAAATTGCGAATGCTGTACCGAGGTGTGAGGAAATGAGTTGTGGGCAGCCTAAATGGGAAAGACCTATTTTAAGGAACTATCAGGATCCAAGTGTAGAAGTAGACTTTGACCTAGATAACCTGAAAGCCTTTCCAATGATGAGGAACGTTGTTAGGCAAATATCAAAAGAGCTAAAAGTCCCAGTTGGGGTAGCCGTTTTAGTTTATTTGGGGGTGGTGTCACTAGTATGTCAGGGTTTGATAGATGTTAAGACGCCTGCTGGACGATGTCCTGTTTCGTTGATAATTAAAATAATTATGGGGTCGGGTGAAAGGAAAACAACTATTATTAATAAGCTGGCGCGTGTGATTCAAGAGTATCAGGTTAGGGTTGAAAATGAATACTTACAGTCGATGAAATTTTGGAGGGTGGCTGATGATATTTATCAGATGAGATTAAAGGCACTAAAGAGAGCTTTGGCAAAAGTAAAGCCTGAGTCTCTTGAATATCATGAGCTATCTGATGAGTTATGTGATCTTGATCAGGCTGAACCGGTAAAGCCAAAATCTTTTAATATGATGTTTAATAAAGGGTCAATTGAGGCATTGATTGGTTCTATGAGTGAAGGGTGTAGTTCAGTTGGTCTGATAAGTGGCGAGGGGGGTGAGATACTTAATGGCGCTGCGGTTCGCGATTACGCAACGATTAACGATGGATGGGGTGCGCAAGTCATTCGAAGTGATACTGTGAAGCATGGGAGAAGGGTCATTGTTAATCCTCGAATAATGATGTTAATCCTGGTTCAGGAGGATGTTCTTAAGAAATATATCAGTCGCCAAGGGGAGGAGTCGAAGGGGGCGGGGCTATGGGCTAGAGCTCTAATAGCTAAGCCAATTTCCTTGATAGGTCAAAGGCAGCTTGAAAGCTTCGAGCATAGTGATCTTGACTTGACGCAGTTCGAGTCGCGATTAACTGAATTGTTGGAAGTGGCCTATAATAAATTTCTAGCAGAGGACTCAAGCAGAGCTTTGCTCGAGTTTACTGATGGTGCCAAAGATAAGTTTATCGAAATTTTTAATGCTATAGAGTCTTCTGCTGCCGAAGGTGGATCGCTCGAAAGGTGTCGTGATCATGCATCTAAGCTTGCAGAGAATATCTCTAGAGTAGCCGCTCTAGTGTCGTTTTTCGAAAGAAATAGTTTTGAAGTGGACGAGGATTGCTTAGAGTTTGCAGAAAGTATATGCATGTGGTGTTCGCCGTTTTATGCAAAATACTACTCAGCAGACAATAAAGATGAGATAAATGCTGAAAAGCTGTTTAGGTTCTTGATGAAGAAGAAAGCTCATTTATTTCCGTATGCTCGGACTGATATTTACTATTATGGCCCTCACGGTGTTAGGTCTTCCGAAGTTGTCGGTCGGGCTTTAGATTTGCTGCAACGGCAAGGGCTCGTGAAGGTTTATGAGGAAAATAAAGTTAATTATGTTGAGGTTTGTTCTTCTGGGTGATGACGAGGTGGATTTTAACCACTCCATAAACCCGATCTGGCAGGGTTGGGTTTATGGGTGGCTGTAGGTTTTATGATCGGCGGTGGCAGCCCCTGCGTCCATAAAACTACCCGAGAATTTTTAAGATTATCTAGGTTTCGCGTGACTTGTCAGGGGCTCTGTAACTATTTGATGATCACGTGTTGCATGTTGATCATTGCTTTTCTGAATGGTGTGGGTTTCATCATTCTTGGATTTTTTTAAACAAAAGGTCGTATATTTTCTCTGTTTCAGGGTTGGCTTGTAAATCTTCTTGTATGGGGATTCTGAAGTTTACTGGTTGATCGCTTTTCGGGAGTTGATGCCAAAATTCATTGGAATTTAAAGCTTCTCTTAGCCTGACTTGTGAATGCTCCTCGCTTTTCGGAGGTCGTGGTTTGTACCCATCGTCTTGAGGTTTCCCTATTTTTGATAGCCACTGATTTCTAGCTTCGCCATTTTTCAGTTTAAGATGTTTTGATATAAAGTTTTCTGCATGGGCAGACACACGCCCGTAATGATTACTTAATATAAAGGAATCAAGTTCGTCCTGGAGTTTTTTTATGGCCTTGGTATGCGAGTTTATGCTTTCCGCTGGGTGATGATTAATTAGGCGGATTAGTTCTGATTCAATGTGCCTGTTAATATCTTGTATTGCCTGTCCTGAAGACACTCTTTTCTTGGCATCAATCTCGGCGATTTCGACATAGCTGAAATACCCTTCAGTATAGCCAAGGTGATAACTTGCATGTGATGCCATTAGTGATGCTAGTTCTTTGTCTTGTAGTTCTGCTGCAGTTTTTGCGCGAAGGTAGTAAGAGACGGATAGCGCAAAAGAGATTTTTACGTTTTCGGCTTGCACTCCAAGCTTCTTCTGTCGCCAGATATTAAAAATATCATCAGCAGATACAAGGGCGGCTGCGGAGACTGTTTCTGTATGATTGCAAAACTCTGAGAAGAGCTCGTCTGGCCAGTAATTCTCAAGAAGTTTCCTTAGGGTATTGCCAATTGAACTGACATTCTCCGGTATGGTCTTGAAAGGCGTTTTGCTGGGCATTTCAATCATATAGCTAGTCTCTTGCTTTGTTTGATACTAGACTTTCCAGCTGTGCTCCCAACTTATGCCAGGCATCTGACATTTCCCGTGAATAGCTATGCCGTTGGTAAGTCCTCTTAACCTTGTTTTCTTCGGTATGGTTAAGGCAGCGTTCAGCCACCTCCGGCAGAACGCCAAGTGCAGTCATGATAGTTGCACCGGTCCTCCTTAGGTCATGCGGTGTCCACTTTCCACCTTTCAATAAAAGAGCTTGGGCTTTGGCGCTGCGATTGCTCATGGTTCCTTGGTCTGGTTTGCGTTGGCGGTCACCAAGCTGTTTTGTAACAGTCTTGGAGCAAACCGGCCCAGTGCCTTTAGTGTTGGGGTAACACCATTCGCTTTTACCGCTAATGGCCTTGACGCGCTCGAACTGCTGGATAGAGAACTTAGACAGCATTACTGTGTGAGCTTTGCCATTTTTGCTGTCTTCGCTTGGAATAAGCCAGACGCCTGTTTTCAGGTCGACATTCTCCCAACGAGCATTCATCAGTTCCCCTATACGGCAGCAAGTCGAAAGGGCAATCCAGATTGCTGCCTCTGTAGTTGGTAGCAGGCCGGCTTGTGGTATGAGCTTGGCGAGTGTCTGGATCTCGTCATCACTAAGAACCCGGTCCCGCTCAGTGTCTTTGCCGCCGATTTTAGCCTTGCGGATGCTTGCAGTCGGGTCGTGTTCAAGCAGATCACGGTCCACTGCGAACCTGAACATCTGGCGCATAAGGCTGAATATCATTTTGGCCATCCGGTTAACGCCTCGAGCAAGCAGCGCATCCGTCACTTCTGTGATGTGGCCTTTCTGTACGTCCTCAAGTGGGAGTTCACCCAGGAATGGTAGTACATCCTTATTGAACATCCGGCGAACCTCATCACCGCCATCCTTGAGATTAATAAGGTCTACCTTTGCCCAGTGATCGAATAAATCGTTGACTGTCTTCCTGGCTGCAAGACGAGCGTTAGCTGCTTCGATAGCTGCTTTTTCTACGGCAATCCTTGCAAGCTCGGCGTCGCGAGCAGCAATTCGAGCTGCTTCCTCGGCTTCAAGATGTTCCTTTATATCCTTGGTGCCCGCCTTGTGCAGTCCGGCCAGCTCTTTCGCGCGTTGGCCTGCTTCTGCGAGCGTCATGGTGCCTTCGCTACCGTCCCTGCTGTACGTACCGATAGGGTAGGTCACTCGCTCGCTGCGACTGTTCGTGTAGCGGAAATAGAAAAGCCGCTCACCACTGGGTGTGATTCGGGCCACCAGGCTGCCATGGCCCCAAATGGCAACTTCGCTTAACCACTTGTCACTTGTCCCTGGTTTGCCAGTCATCTGGCGGTCTGTAATCTTGGCCATATAGTCAGATTCCCCGTTGCCAATTGGTTGCCAATTGAGATCGGCTGGTTGCCAATTCGTTGCCAATTGAGATCGGCTTTCTTCGGAATGAATAGAGCCATTTTGGACGGTAAATCAGCTGCAGGCCAGTAAAATCAATACGCTTCGGGGTTTGTATCGGAAAGCTTTGCATCTGCTTGAACAGGGTTTTACCTGTATGGGGTGCAAGGGGTCGAGTGTTCGAATCACTCCGTCCCGACCAAAAAACCTCAAGAAATCCAGTCACTTAGAGGTGACTGGATTTTTTTATGTCTGGTGGTTTTTGAGCGCCTCCGAATTTTGCCCCACTTTTTGCCCCACCGGTGATTTTTGCGTTGGTCACTACCCGCGAGGAGGGATCGGTGGGACTTTGTGTGAGCTGAGCCGGCAGGGGGGCTCCTGCCTGGCGAGTGACTAAAAGGATTGCAGTGGCAGGAATAAGCGGCGGCTATCCGAGCCAAGCGGCAAGAACCCGTATTGCTCGTAGAATCCCCGAACCTGGTCGTCGATGACGTCGACGACCAGGGCGTAGATTGCGATCTGATTGCTGATGGCCAGCGTACGCTTGATGGCATCGGCTAGCAGCAATCCGCCTATGCCACGACCCTGAGCATCCTGGCTGATGGCGAGGCGGCCGAGCAAGGCGGCGGGGAGTGGGTGGCGGGGCAGTCTGCGAGCTAGCTTTTCGGGAAGCTGGTCGAACTCGATCGACAGGCTGGAAAGGGTGTAGTAACCCGTGATGACGTCTGGCTGCTCCAACGTGGTGGCGACGAATACCCGGCTAACGCGGCGCTTCACGTCTTGGCCGGCTTGCTTGTGTAGGTAGTCGTCCAGTGCGTTTACGCCGCATTGGAAGCCGGCTCGGTGATGGTTGGTGGCCAATGGCGTGATGAGCAGATCGACTCGCTCGCTCATCGGCTGGTGATACGCTGTTCGTGACTCTCAAGGACGGCAGCCAACTTCTTGTTGAACATGACCGGCTTGCTCAGCGCATCGAAGAACGCTTCTGCATCGCTCGCCTTCAGGCTCATCACCTCATGCTCGTGAATGGTCTTCTCGGCATGTGCCAGTGCGCTGTTCAGGATGAACTGGCTGACGGTCTTGCCCTCGAAGCTCGCGGCGCGTTCCAGGGTTTTCTTGGCGCTGTCTTGCAGGCGGAGGTTGATCCGTTCCTGCTTGGTGTCTGTGGCTGTGTTCATGGCGAAGGTCTCCACTCCAGGGTAGATGTGAAGTATTGTACGTCAAAGTGGTGCCTTATCAACGTCTCTTCGTACTGAAAGCCTGCAGGAGTTTCGTGGAAATGCTTTCCTGTACCGGTTCAGTGATTCAGGGTGTGCTTTTTTAGCCAAATGACGGCTGCTTTCGACTGATTCTGTTGAAAAAAGTCCCTCCACGATTTGGGTCACGAAAGGGGGGCGACGTTGAAATCTGGCTTGCTCAGAAGGCAGAAGACGGAGCTGTCTTGGTTTTTACATAGCAACGCCAGAATTGAGCGTTTTTTGAACTGCTAAAAAGCAGCTCTCCCAGAGGCCGACTGTTTTCAACTGAATCGGCCAAAGGCAGCCCTTCGCCCAGGGCTGCTACCGGCCAGGAGCGAACCATCAAGGGTGTTTGCGAAGTCAGGGGTGATTCAGCCTATAGATACCTTTGCTAGTTGATCGCCGAAGTTGTCTGCAAGTGGAAGGTTTTCACTGCGGGCAACCGTATTTTGCGGGGGGGCTAACGGTAGCCACCCCCTTACAAAGATATGCAACCGCTCTATTCCTCAATAGGAAGAACAGCCGCTGCAATTTTTTCGGCAATATCAGCAACAGAATCATGGGTAGTCGTAAAGCCAGCGAGGTCAGGCAGTATCCCGCTGTACTGCTTGACGTCTTCAAACGTAACGCCGTGAAGCACAGGAATAAGAGTAGACTTGTTCAGCAGAGCCCCCAGCTCCCGCTCGGTCCAGAACCTCCCGGTAAGATATGCCGGGGTCAACAGCGCTATACCGGTTCTAGCTTTCCTCAAGCCTGCATCCATCTGAAGTGACTGGCTCCGGCCTGGAACAATGGCTACCTCATCAAACCAAACAGCGACCCCAAGCTCTTCCAAATAAGCCCGCAGTTCACCCGCTACCTGGGCACCATCAATTCGGGCATAGCTCAAGAACGAGTCGTATTCCTTCGGGTCGGCGAGCGCAACCGCCTGATGTACCCGATCCGCTAACCACCTCTCCGAGTCGGTGTATTGGAGTGAGCTCGTGGACGAACGTAAGCTGCGGTTGAGGTCAGCAATGAGCTTTGCATTGTGCTGTACAGCACGGCGATTGTGCACTTCAACCTTGTGGTTATGGGTGTTTATCTGCGCCTGAACCTTTCGGTTGTGTGCAGCAATCTGACGATTGTGAGCTTCAAGTTGGCGCTTGTTCTCACGATTTATCCGATCAACCTCACGATTGAACTGCTGCTGTGCTTTGCGTTGCGCTTCACGCATGCGACGCAGCAATTCAGCCTGACTAACTGCCATAGATCACCTCCATCGTCCGCCTTACTAGCGGAGCTTCTTAGATAGCCAATCGTTAACGTCTTGAGGACCTTGTCCGTAGTAAGGACAAGACAGACTGATCACGTACAGGGTGTCGTTCTTATCCAGATAACTGGATAGCGAGTTGAAAACCTGTTGAGGTGAGGCTGTGCTTTCGATGGCATATGAAGATTCTGAGAGCTGGGCCCAAGGGTATTCCTTAACAGCCTTCAGAATCTGGCTATGCCGCTGCCCGGGATTATTGAGGTCATAGGTGATGAGATATACAGCCATGACTTCTCCTCAGCGTTTCTTGTTGGACTGAGAGAGGGCTGAGGCAGCGAGAGCCTTGGTAGTCTCGTTGTACTTCTCGGACTGGAGCACCTTAGACGCTTTCGCCTCCATAGCCTTTCCAGTTTCTTTTGACGAAGTGGACTGAGAAAGGACAGACCCAGCGAGACTCTTGGCGATGGCCGAGGCATTCGGGTTACGCAGCGTTTCCGCCGCCTGCTTGGCAACGCCCGAGGACGTTTGCTTGGGGTTTGGCATGATAGGCTCTCCTATGTTGCCGGTTTCAGTAGAACCAAACCCTAAGAAGGAGAACCGTTCAGCAGTTGAGCAGTTGACGCTTCCGCCACTTGTTGGCTCAATGTGAACCCTTATCAGGATCTAGCACGGTCACTACCGTCTGGCCTCTGGTGGTGCGAATGGGTACGTTTCGGTCGCCAAACTTCTACGTACTCATTCGCAGACTTTACCTTCCGCCCAGCCCTCTTTCGAGGCAGTAGCCACGCTGAGAAACCCAACATATAGGCGTCCTCAGCGCTTAAGGCACAAGATAGTGCGGTGTCTGCACAAGCGCAAGCCTATAAATCTTGTCTGCCTGTGGATAAAACTGTGGGCTAATTTGGGGTAAGTTTCGCGATGCCCTGCCAATACTGTGTTTTTCACCAGTATACCGTTCGTCGCCCAATTAAAACTTTCCATAGCTGGAAAAGCAGACGGTTACCGTCTGAAGCATTCCCAGCAGATAGCAACAGCTCACACACTTAGAAAGCCTCACAAGGGCCTTACACGACGTTCATTTCGCTGCGCCCTGAAGGGCGTTCTTGGAAAGGAGGGGCTAGATTGGCGCTACGCCAGCCTGAGTGGTCGATTCCGGGGGATAGCTGCGACAGGTGCTACGTGTTGTGATCAACGAGGGCCAGGAAACACACGCTTGGGACAAAGTCCCTGCTATGACCGCTTCTGGCTGGACAGCGACGGTCTGGCCTCGACCGTCGCTGTCCATGGTCAGACCTCGGTCTGTTCCGCCATTTCCAAGGCGTCATCGACCTCAATCCCCAGGTATCGGACGGTGCTTTCAAGCTTCGTATGGCCGAGCAGGAGTTGGACTGCCCTCAGGTTCTTCGTCCTGCGGTAGATCAGGGATGCCTTCGTACGCCGCAGCGTGTGGGTGCCGTACATGGCCGGATCAAGGCCAATGGCGGTCACCCAGGCTTTGACGATTCGAGCGTATTGCCTGGTGGAGAGATGATCTGAGACTCGCAGCCGGCTCGGAAACAGGCAATCCTCGCTGCGGAGCTGGGCCTGATGTATCCAGACCGCCAAAGCCGCCCGGGTTTGCTCTGTGATCTTAAACTGCACTGGTCGCTGAGTTTTCTGCTGCATCACGATAGCTCGCGGCGACACGTGTTCTCCATGGGTTATGTCCCGTACACGAAGTTTGGTTAAGTCGCAGGCTCGTAGCTTGCTGTCGATGGCCAAGTCGAAAAGAGCAAGATCCCGGGTTCTCTCCGCAATCTGGAGCCTTAACCGGATGGTCCATATATCGCTGAGCCGGAGCGGGGCTTTCTGCCCGACTAGCTTCCCCTTGTTCTAAGGCTGGTGACTGAAGGTGGCAATGCTGTTCATGGCTTGTCCTCCATGTGAGGGAGGACAAGGGTGGACCAGCAATAGCAATGATCGCTAACCGGCCAGGAGCAGACCTTAGAAAAAGGATAGAAAATCAGAGGCGATTCAGACGGTTTGTAAAGTCGCCTGGCTGCCCCCATCTTGAGTGCAAGACAATCACAGGCGTGGGATCTAACGTTGAAGCTAAACGATGTAATTAAAGACTGTATAACCCTCAAGCTCAATGGTCGCGCGACTGATGGCGCGATACAAGTCTTCGGCGGCAATTTCCTTTCCGAGCAAAAAACGATATTGCCGATTGAGGTTCGGGACAAGGAAACGCTGCTGTGGATGATGCAAGGGGCAGACGACGTTCATATTTACGTGGCCTCGGGAGTGTTTCATTTCAACGCCCTTTACAAACCTGCCGACAGGTTTCCTGCGGCAAGGATCTATTACCTAAAGACCGAAAACTTGCTAGACGTCGGCAGCGTTGGCGTATTTCTTGAGAGAAACGGATTAACCCTCAAGCCGATCAACGACTCTGGTCTCTCCAAGCTTATCGACGATAGTGACTATCCTCAGCGCTTCAGCACCTGGCGCCAGGTGCGCGACAGTGAGACCCGCTCATTTGAAGGACTTTTTAATGGCCGTCGTAAAAATACGGCGGTGGACGGAGCGATTTGGCTTTCATCCAATGGCAAGTGTTTGGTGTGCGGAGTAGAAACAGATCGGGTGTCAACGACCACGGTACAGGGAGGCTCAGGTCTGTTAATTGGATTGCAACTTTGCTCGATACATGAAGCAGAGGCGCAAGAGCAGTCAACGTTGCTGAACTATGTCGCCAAGCATCTGGGGGGGATGGTGATGTTCGACAACTTCCAGCAAGTAAGCGCGAGTGAGGCACTGGAACTGGCGTGCGAGGCCCTCAAAACGGAGCTCGACTGCACCGTTGAGAAAGTGCAAGGCCAAGCCATCACGGCCAGAAGGCCTTCCGGGGTGGCCATTATCGTCAGGTACGTATCCCCCATGAATTACGCTTACAACGTTCAAGCGCCCGACGGAACGAATTTGTCGCGAGTCGACTCGGCTAACCATCATAAGGTGCCCTACGGTCCAGACCATCTCCATCCTGACCTGAGAAAGTCCAAGAAGAAGATCGTCGAGTCGAGCTTTACCTATGGGAACGTTGGGATGGATGTGAAGCTGATCAGAAAGATGATCCTGGACGCAGAAACTAAACTGATGGTTTCGAGTGAATGATCTGTACGCTGGCCCCGTGCGCGAATCGAGCAGCATCTTGATCGCCGCTCGCGAATGGTCAGCGAATTCGAGCAGGCTATGGGCGGGGTAGGTCTGATTTCAATCAGACCTTGTTTTTACCCCGATTTGTACAGAGGTCCGTGGAGGGGCGCTTCCAATCACTGTTTGAGCGCCCGAGGGTTCAGTGAGCAGAAGCGCTCCACCGCGGGACTCAATGACCAAGTTTTCGGCTGCCAGAGTTCTTACACGAACAGCTTTGGGTGGGATAAAGGGACCGATTTATTTATCGTGCTGCGTGGCTGCTTCTGGCCCAGGCTGTGTAAAAACGCTGGCATCGACCTTGCTGTGATTTGATGGATTCAAATCAGTGGGGGATGCCGATGAAGCGTTTTATCCAGGGAGAGCATCGAGGCCAAAGTGTGTTGCTTCCCGAGAGCCTGGATGACTACGTGGCGGATACCAACCCGATGCGTGTGGTCGATGTGTTCGTCGATGAACTCGATCTTGGTCAACTCGGTTTCGAGGGCGTTGTCCCCGCAGAAACTGGTAGGCCTGCTTACCATCCTGCCGTCCTGCTGAAGATCTACATCTACGGCTATCTCAATCGCATCCAGTCCAGTCGCCGCCTTGAGCGAGAGACCCAGCGCAACGTCGAGCTGATGTGGTTGACCGGGCGCCTCCACCGACGCCGACGAGTATTCAGAGGGAGGCGTTGCGAGCTCTGACTCTGAGCCGCGAGAGCGCTATCGGCGCGGCTTGGTAGTGTTGGCGACTGGACTCGGTAAGACCTGGTTAGCTGCATTCGATGCCAAGCAGGTTGGTGCTCGGCGGATTTTGTTCGTGGCTCACCGAGAGGAAATTCTGCACCAGGCAGCCGAGACCTTTGTGCGTATTCGGACAGGGCTGCGGGTCGGCTTCTATATGGGGCAGCAGCGTGACAGTCAGGTCGATGTGCTCTGCGCTTCGGTACAGACGCTCGGACGTGTCGAGCATCTGGAGCGTTTTTCGCCAAAGCACTTCGATTACATCGTCATTGATGAATTCCACCACGCCGCCGCACCCACTTATCATCGCCTGCTTAATTACTTTCTGCCGTCGTTCCTGCTAGGCCTGACGGCGACGCCGGATCGCACCGACTGCTCCAACATTCTCTCGCTGTGCGACGACAATCTGGTGTTCGAGACCAACCTATTCCGCGGTATCGAAAGCAAACTGCTGGCGCCGTTCCACTACTACGGCATCTTCGACGACAGCGTGGATTACCAGTCGATTCCTTGGCGCAATGGCCGTTTCGACCCTGAGCAACTAGCTAACAAACTCGCTACTCTGGGGCGGGCACGCCATGTGTTGAAGACCTGGCGAGCGCACGCCCAAAGCCGGACGCTGGCGTTCTGCGTTTCGATCCGCCATGCCGAATTCATGGCTGAATTCTTCCGCAAGCAAGGCGTCGAAGCCGCCGCCGTGTATGCCGGTTCGACCCTATCGCGGGGCGAAGCGCTGGAACAACTGAGCGATGGTCGACTGCCGTTGATCTTCTCGGTCGACCTGTTCAGTGAGGGTGTCGATCTACCTGCTATCGATACGGTGATGATGCTACGGCCGACAGAGTCGAAGATTCTCTTCCTACAGCAATTGGGCCGGGGCCTGCGCAAGGCTAAGGGCAAGGACAAACTGGTGGTGCTCGATTTTATTGGCAACCACCAGAGCTTCCTACATAAGCCGCAGGCGTTGATGGGCAATAGCATGAACCATAGGCAACTGGCCGCGTTTGCTCACGCCGCTGCAGAACAGCGCTTGGAATTGCCTGAGGGATGCTTCGTCAACTACGACCTGCAGCTGCTCGACTTCCTCAAATCGCTTGATAGCGACGGCGTGCAGAGCCACTACAGGGCATTGTGCGAGGGGCTGAGTCGGCGGCCAACACTGAGCGAGTTTTACCGCTCCGGTGCCAGCTTGCAACAGATGCGTAGGCAATTCGGCGGCTGGTTCTCTCTGCTGGAGCAAATGGGCGATTTGTCTGAAGCGCAACGTGACCTGGTCAAAACACATCGGCCCTTCCTGCGCGAGCTGGAAACCACGGCTATGACCAAGAGCTTCAAGATGATTCTGCTGGAAGCCTTCCAGGAGCTGGATGGCTGGCGTACGGCGCCCAGTGAAGCTGTCTTGGCCAAGCGTTCCTGGCAGCTTTTGCAACGGCGTAGACCGCTGCTTGCCGATCTGCCAGAGGAACAGGCGCGATTGGTCGACGGCAGCTCGCCGGCCTGGTTGCACTACTGGCAGAGTAATCCGATCAATGCTTGGATCGGTGGCAACCAGAAGAACAGTGGCAAGTGCTTCTTCGCTGTGGAGCAAGGGTGTTTTGTCCCACGCTTTCAGGTATCTGAAGCAGAGCTGGAGAGCTTTTCGGAATTAGTGCAGGAGTTGGTGGACTTTCGATTGGCCTCCTACGAAGCACGTAAGGCGATTACGACAGCCCCGGTGGTCACCCTACCTGTCACCGTACGCGGTGGTACCGAATTGCCCTTCTTCCCCAACCTGAAAATCGCCTGCGGCCATTTTAAGACCGGCACGGTCGACAGTGTGAAGTACCGCCTGGTTGGGGCGGGCTATGGTCGCCTCGATAGCTCACGACACTTTATTGCTCGGGCCTCCGGTAACTCCATGAATGGCGGCAAACAGCCGATCCGCGATGGTGACTACCTGTTGCTCGAACAGATCAACCCCAAAAGCGCGGGCTCGATCACCGGCACCACCATGGCTATTGAACGTCAGGACGCCACTGGCGATAACCAGTACCTGTTACGGATGGTTCTCAAGGTGGCGGATGGCAGCTACCTCCTGCGTGCTAACAATCCTGACTACGCTGATATTGCCGTTACCGAAGAGCTACGCGAGCAGTTACACACCTTCGCCCGTCTCAAGGCGGTGTTGGATCCGCTGGAAATGACAATCGGCGAGCGTTTCCAGCGTGAGGAGATTCCGGCGCTATTTGGCGTCGAGTTCAACCCCGGTAACTGGAACGTCGGCCACGTCGTGTTGACCGAGCAGCGTGCCCATGTGCTGCTGGTGACCCTGAATAAACAAGGTAGGATCGAGGAACATCGCTACCTAGATCATTGGCTCAATGAGCAGAACTTTCACTGGCAGAGCCAAAACGCAACCACATCGAGCAGCAAGCGAGGAAAAGAAATCATTGAGCACGAAAAGCTCGGTATCGGCATTCACCTGTTCGTGCGGGAGAATAAAGTCGAAAATGGCAAGGCTGCAGCGTTTACCTATTACGGGAAGGTGAGGTACCGCGGCCATAGCGGTAGTGGGCCGATGAGTGTCTCGTTCAGCTTAATATAGAAACATCCAGACTATGACCCACCGAGAAATGAGCCAATATCAGCCACCGTTGACTTTGACACCGCGTATGTTGGCGCTGGCGGCCGAGATCGGCGAGCGGGTTGGGCAGTTGTCCGCTCTGCATAACGGGGCGCTGACGCCGCAACTGCGTCGGGGTAACCGCATCCGCACTATCCAGGCGTCGCTCGCTATAGAGAACAACACGCTAAGCGTCGAGCAGGTCACTGCTGTGTTGGATGGTAAGCGCGTGCTTGGTTTACCGCGTGAGATTCAGGAGGTGCGCAATGCCTTTTCAGCCTACGAGGCGATGTCTGAGTGGCAACCGAGTTTGCGTGATGATTTGTTGGCCGCCCACGCGCTGCTGATGCATGGGCTGATCGATGATGCCGGTAGCTATCGGCGCGGTGGTGTAGGCATCTATCGAGGAGAACGTTTGCTGCACATGGCGCCACCGGCTAACCGGGTTCCGCAGTTGATGGATGATTTGCTGGCATGGCTGAGCCGTTGCGAGCTGCATCCATTGATTGCCAGTTGCGTGTTCCATTACGAGTTCGAGTTCATCCATCCCTTCGCAGATGGCAATGGGCGAATGGGGCGCTTATGGCAAACCTTGATACTCAGCCAATGGCGAGCGGTTCTTGCATATTTGCCCGTCGAGAGTGTGATTCGCGAGCAGCAGGATGCTTATTACGAGGCATTGGCTGTTTCTGACAAGGCAGCAGAGGCGACGCCTTTTGTCGAATTCATGCTGGCTGCCCTGCGCCAGGCATTGCTTGAAGGTGTTGCAGGCGATCAAGTAAGCGACCAAGTAAGCGATCAAGTAGCACGCCTGCTGCAAGCGCTACCGCCAGGTGAGGCCCTCAAAACCAGCGAATTGATGCAGCGTTTGGGGTTGGCGCATCGTCCGACCTTCAGCAACAACTACCTCAAGCCTGCCCTAGCTGCCAGTTTGATCGAGATGACCGACCCCGCGTCGCCGCGCAGTCCGGCACAGAAGTACCGGCGAACTGGGCTTTCGAAGTAAGCCTTAAAAGGCCTGTGTAGAGCCTAGATATCTCTTCTCGGTGCTTGATTGATGGCATGATGATGTCCATCACTTCCATCGTTCATGCGTTGAATGATGATTGCCGCAATAGTTGAGCAGGGAATGCCCGTTTGATGTCGCCACTTCCTCAACCCAAAGGCCTGATATTCGATCTTGAGGTGGTGCCGCCCAAGAACAATCAACCTGCCCGGATCATGATGGTCGGTGCCCTTCGGCCTGACTCGGGGGCAGAGCTGGAGCTGAAGGTCTCTGGAAATCCATCCTCAGCGTTGCAGCAGTTGGATGCACTGTCCGATGGGGCGAGCTTCGTACTCGGGCACAATGTCGTCGACCATGATCTGCCTATCTTGCGCGAGCACTCGCCCGGCATGGCTTTGCATACTCTGCCGGTCATCGACACCCTGCGTCTGTCGCCGCTGGCGTTTCCACAAAACCCGTATCACCGGCTGGTCAAGGATTACAAGCTTATCCGCGACAGCCTCAACTCGCCCTTGTCTGATTGCCGCTCGACGCTGGTTCTTTTTCAGGATCAACGCCAGGCTTTCACACAGTTGAACGAGACCAGCCAAGCGGAGCTTCTCTGCTACCAGACGTTGCTGGCGCCAAGTATGAAGGGCGATTTGGGAGCATTCTTCGCATCCTTGACTGGGCAGTCTCCAAGGTCTGTATCCGAGCTCAGAGCACTGATTCCGCAATTGCTGCAAGAGATGGATCCGGCGCTTCAGCGGGACATAAAGGTGTGTCGAGCTCGGCTGGAGCGACTACTGGACGATGGTCTTCAACGGGAAGAATTGCATTGGTCGTTGGCCTATGCGCTGGCTTGGCTTCGGGTGTCTGGCGGCAACTCGGTGCTGGCACCTTGGGTGCGGCATCAGTTTCCAGAGGTTGGGCGGCTAATCTCCGAGCTGCGTGATGTGCCGTGTGAGCGCGAGGATTGTCAGTACTGTCAGACGACTCATGACCCACGCCACGAGCTCAAGCGCTACTTCGGCTTCCCTGATTTTCGCTATGAGCAGCCAGGGAAGAGTCTTCAGCACGATATCGTGCTGGCCGGCATGCGTGGCCAGCATGTACTGGCCATCCTGGCTACTGGCGGGGGCAAGTCGCTGTGCTACCAGTTGCCGGCGCTGAATCGCTTCCATCGTAACGGCAGCCTTACCGTCATCGTTTCGCCGTTGCAGTCGCTGATGAAGGACCAGGTCGACGGGCTGCTGGAGCGCAATGTCCAGTGCGCCGCAGCTCTGAATGGCCTGCTGACCATGCCGGAGCGCGCCGAGGTGCTGGAGAAGATTCAGATGGGCGACGTCGGCATTTTGCTGGTGTCCCCCGAGCAGTTCCGCAGCAAGGCTTTCCGGAGAGCGATCCGCCAGCGTCAGGTCGGTGCGTGGATTTTTGATGAGGCGCACTGCCTATCGAAATGGGGCAGCGACTTTCGGCCAGACTACCTTTATGTGTCCCGCTTCATCCGCGAGTACACCGCTGACCAACCGCTGGCGCAGATTGGCTGTTTTACCGCGACAGCCAAGCCCGATGTGCTCGCGGATATCCAGAGCCATTTCAGGGAAAGCCTGGGCATTGAATTCAAGGTGTTCCCCGGAGGGCACGAGCGAACCAATCTGCATTTTGATGTGCTGCCCTGCACCAAGGCAGAGAAGTGGTCGCGTACGGATGGATTATTGCGAGAGCACCTGGACGCTCAGGAGGGCGGTGCAGTCGTCTTCGTTTCCAGTCGCAAGAGTGCCGAGGAGCTGTCCGATTTTCTGATTGGCCAAGGGTGGCCTTGCAAGCACTTTCATGCCGGTCTTGAGCCCAACACCAAAACGGATATTCAGGACGATTTCAAGGCTGGGCAACTGAGAATCATCGTAGCTACCAACGCCTTCGGAATGGGCGTGGACAAGGCTGATATCCGTCTCGTCGTGCATGCCGACATACCAGGTTCGCTGGAGAACTATCTGCAGGAGGCGGGCAGGGCTGGGCGTGATCAGGGCGATGCACGCTGTGTGCTTTTGTACGACCCGCAGGACATCGAAACCCAGTTCGGCATGAGCGAGCGCTCGAAGCTCAGCATCCGCGACATCCAGCAGATCCTGCGCAAGTTGCGTAACGAGAGCAATCGGCGAAAGGGCGGCAAGCTGGTCATCACAGCGGGTGAAATCCTCTTGGACGATGACGTTGAAACCACCTTCTCCGCAGATGAGCGTGATGCTGAAACCAAGGTCGTTACGGCGGTTGCCTGGCTGGAGCGTGGTGATTACCTCAAACGTGAGGAAAACCATACACAGATTTTCCCGGCACGGCTGGATGTGAGCGAGGAAGAGGCCGAGAAACGTTTGCTGAAGGCCGAGTTGCCGCAACGTCGATTGGAGGAGTTCAGGGCTATTCTGCGCTTTCTCTACGGCGCCGATGCTGATGAACGGGTGAACACCGACCAGTTGATGCAGTTGACCAGTCTGGAATCGGAAGAGGTTGCCAGCGCACTCAAGCAATTGGAGGAGATGGGGCTGCTGGTCAACGACTCGCAGATAACGCTGTATGTGCGCCATGGTGTGACGGGGGCTTCCAGTCAGCGCCTGCAAAACACCCTGGAGCTGGAAAAGGCATTGCTGCAGTGCTTGCCAGAGCAGGCGCCGGATGCCGAGCAGGGTGGTTGGCAGGATCTGAATCTGCCGGCACTGACCGCTGAACTTAAGGCAACGGCAGGGCAGGAGGAGCTGCTCCCGCTGCATGTGCTGCGGCTGTTGCGCAGCTTGGCCCAGGATCATGATGCCGATGATCAGCAACGCAGTAGCTTTGAACTCAGGCAACTCAATCGTGACTACCTCAAACTGCGCATCAAGGGTGGTCATTCCTGGGCGAAGATCGTTGGCTTTGGTGACGTGCGGCGTGTATTGGCTAGCAAGTTCCTGGAGCTGCTGGTCGGTAAGCTACCGCCAGGATTGCGTGGAGCGGATCTGCTGGTCGAAACGAGTTTTGGCGAATTGCTCCAGGTTATCGAAAGTGACCTCGAGCTGCCGCATCTGATTCCGCCGAACAGGCGCCGTAAGGTGATTGAGCATGTCCTGCTCTATTTGCATCGGCAGGACATTTTGACCCTCAACCACGGCATGACGGTCATGCGACGAGCCATGACTATCGAGGTCAAGAAGGAAGACAAGCGCAAGACCTTCCTCAAGGAGGACTACTTGCGACTCGATGAGCACTACCGCGAGAAGCGCATCCAGGTTCATGTGATGCGTGAATACGCGGAAGTGGCGCTGAAGGAGATGGCTGAGGCGTTGCGCCTAGTGCTGGATTACTTCACCGACTCCAAGCAGGCGTTTATCAAGCGGCATTTTAATGGTCGGGAGGACGTGCTCAAGCTGGCGACCAGCGAGGAGTCATGGAAGTCGATTATCGAGTCGCTGAGCACTACTCAGAAACTGATAGTCGCCGATGATGACGACATCAACCGGCTGGTGCTGGCTGGGCCGGGCTCCGGCAAGACACGTGTGATCGTGCATCGCATCGCTTACCTGCTTCGGGTTCGGCGAGTGCCTGCGACCAGCATCGTGGCGCTGACCTTCAACCGCCATGCGGCGAACGAGATCCGCAAACGGCTGCTGGCCTTGGTCGGGGCCGATGCCTACGGTGTCAGCGTCCTGACCTATCACAGCATGGCCATGCGCTTGACCGGCACCCGTTTCGAGCGAGGCGCGACGGTCGACGAGCGAGCCCTCAAGCAGGTATTGAGCGATGCCGTCGAGTTGCTGGAGGGTAAGCGCAATGTCGAGGGCGAGGACGACCTGCGCGAGCAGCTACTGCGCGGCTACCGTTACATCCTGGTTGATGAATACCAGGACATCGACGACCTGCAATACCGTCTGGTCAGTGCTCTGGCTGGGAGGCATGCGGAGGAAGATGGTCGGTTGTGCATCATGGCGGTAGGCGACGATGACCAGAACATCTATGCCTGGCGCGATACCAACAATCGTTATATCGAGCGCTTCCGCGAGGACTATGAGGCCTCGACCAGTTTCCTGGTCGATAACTACCGTTCTTCCCTGCGCATCATTGAGGCGGCCAACCAACTCATTGGCCAGAATTTGGCTCGACTGAAAGAGGCCAATCCCATCCGGATCGACAGGACTCGGCAGGAGCTGCCTGCCGGCGGGCTATGGGAAGAGCAGGATGAGAAGCGGCAAGGCCGGGTACTGCGACTGCGGATCGACCCGAGCGACCGCGAGCGCGGCAACCTGCAGGCTCAGGCGGCCATGGCGGAGTTGGGGAGGTTGCTGGCGCTCGAGCAGGGCAGCTGGAACGGCTGTGCGGTTCTGGCGCGAACGCACCGCTATCTGTGGCCAATCCAGGCCTGGTGCGAGCAGCAAGATATTCCTTATTTCATGGCAGCAGACAAGGAAACGGCGTTACCCATTACTCGGCAGCGCAGTTTTGTGGCTGCAATCGACTATCTGCGAGAAATCGAAGGCGCTTTGTGCGCGGCTGACGCATGGCAGCGTTTGTCGGGTAGCAATCAAATGGTGGAAGCCGAGTGGACGAGTTTTTTTCAGACGGCCTTTGAACAAATGCGAGGAGAGTTGGGCGACTGCCAACTTGGCAGTGGTGCCTTGATCGACTGGCTGTACGACTACGCCCGTGAATTGCGCCAACAGCCGAAGGAAGGCCTCTATCTTGGCACAGTGCACTCGGCCAAAGGTCTGGAATTCCGCCATGTCGTCCTACTGGATGGCGGTTGGAGTGCTCAGGTCGATACCCTGGCCGATGAGCGACGTTTGTACTACGTGGGGATGACGCGAGCCGAACAGACCCTGACGTTGTGCGAGTTCGCTGACGGCAATCCATTCAGTCGCAGCCTGATAAGGGATGTTCAGCAGCATGAGTTTCAGGGGCAACCTCTTCCTGAGTTGGAGGTGCGCTTTCAGCAACTCACGCTGAAGGAGATCGACATTGGTTTTGCTGGTCGTCAATCACCGCATGCCCGGATACACAAGGCGGTTGAGGCACTTAGCGAGGGCGATCCGCTGACGCTGAAGGAAGAGGCTGGCCGCTATCAACTGCTCGACAGGCAAGGGAACGTGGTAGGGCGAACCGCCAAGTCATTCCAGCCACAGATCGGCTTCGATCAATGCGAAGTCGCAGCCGTCATGGTGCGGTTTACCGAGGATAGCGAGGAGCAGTATAGGGATTTGAATAAGTGTGAGCGCTGGGAGGTGGTTGTGCCGCGAGGATTGGGATGGGACAAGTGAATCGTCCTTGATTCTGTTGATCTCCACTGCTTAAAGGATTTATGAGGGGGAAGGGATGTTTGAGTGGTTGAGGGCGCGGCTGAGTGAAAAGCAGGTACAGCCAACCCTTAAAAGTGAGCCAGTGTTTTCGGAGACCGAGAACTTGCAATCCGTGGAGGGGGTATCTCCTCTACCGTCCGGTATTCTTGATTATTGGCACGAGGTATTGATTAAGGATGACCTCGACGGTTTGCAATCGGCTGACGTACGTATTCCTCTCAGCAACCCCGAGCAGTTGGCACGTCCTGGATTTGATCTGGGATTTGGAAAGTACCGTAGACAGGCTCTGGATTTCATCGTCGAGCGAGACGAGCAGGAGCGGCGAAAAAGTGTCGAGGAGGAGTCTAGCGAAAACGCACTGGCTAGCGAGGTAGCAACCGCCGATTTGACTGAGCCGCCGTCCGCTTGTCCGCTACCTTCGGAACCAGATGAGCGGAGGATTCCGATGGCGCTGGTGTTCCACGTTACGGAAAAAGCCAAGATGCGGGTTATCTGGCCTCAGCCGAGGGATGAGGAAGGAAAAGGAGCTGAAGATAAATCTGCAGACGAGAAAACTCCCCGCCTAAATATCGTTTTCTGGTTTCCGTTTGATTTGAACGCAGATAAAGAGATCTGCCTTCCTCGGGATGAGCGCGATTGTTATCCGCGTATCGTTCGCCAATGGCTTGATCCCCAGCCCTTGATCGCGCATCAGGACATGCCCGCTGTGATCGGCTATTTCGAAACCTATCGCCAGGCTTTGAAGGCCTTTTTCTCAGAGCAGGGCCGTACATCTGATCTGGAACGCTATGTGGAGGGCTGTTTCAACCTCTTTGCTCGGGTTCAGGCCGACGGGGAGGATTACCCTTCATCCGATCTTGCGGGGCACTGGGTTACGGTGCCGAGGACTCCAAGCTACGCGACGCGGGCCTTGTCGAGGGTCTACCGGGCGCTGCCACGGGCGAATAGCATCGGTGCATTGGAGCAGTTGATCTCACCTGGGCGTCTACGGCTTCCGCTACGGGTGGATGCCTCGGCATCGGCAGATGTCCTTTTCCGTCATCTGGCGATGGTGGACAAGGCGGCTAAGCCAGAAACGCCGGATGAAGCACGTTCCGCCGACCCATTGAACAGCTCCCAACGCCGTGCGCTGCACGCGCTTGTAGGCCTGGGTAAGAACGAGGGTGTGATTGCGGTGAGCGGCCCTCCCGGTACCGGCAAGACCGCTATGTTGCGGGCGATGATTGCTAACCAGTGGGTGCTGGCTGCCTACGATCAGGCCGAACATTGTCCTGTAACCGTAGTGTGCGGCGCTACCAACCAGAGCGTCGAGAACGTCATGGGAACCTTTGATGGTGCTGTGGGGGATCGGCATCCGTTGGCACGGCGTTGGCTCGTTTCCAAGGGAAAGCGCTTGCTGGGTTTTACGGCAAGCGCCCCTTCGAAGAGCAAGCTCGAGAAGCATCGTGACAAGTTCACTGTCCTCGAGGCTTCCGAGGCTGCTTTGCCGATACAAGGTGTTGGTGCGAGCTGCACTTACATCAAGGGGAATGAACGTGCAAAGGCCGCTCTGGAGATGGCTAGGTGCTTCGAAGGCGCGTTCTCTTCACTCGAAACCCTATTCGGCGTGCTGTTCACAGCAGAGCATAAAACCCGCGTAAGCGACTGCACGCGCCAACTGGCGCGGTTGAGAAAAGTAGAGGAGGCTGCTGGCGATACCGCCGAGGATGACGTCTCTTTGCGGCGAGACATCCTCGATCTGCTCGGAGTACTGGTCGAGATCCTCGGGCAAGGAGTGCGTAAGGCTGTCGACCTCCAAGCACGTGTGGATATTTCCATGTCGCTGGAGCAGTTACAGAGTCTGTTGCCAAGCGAGGGGTGGTCAGCGGAGCGCGCGGATTCCGTATCGAAGAGATGGTGTGAGGCACAGGATGCGCCGTTTCGTCTGGCTATCAGGGAAGAACTGCTGGATGTGCTGTGGCGCCCTGTAATCTTCCAATTGGCGGCACGCTACTGGGAGGTGCGTTGGCTTATCAGCGCGATGGAAAAAGGGGCTCCCATCTCTCGCCGGGAGGCCTTGCGCCGCGCCGCCATGTTGCTGCCCTGCATGGTTGCCACACTGCACAGTGCTCCGCGGCTGTTGAGTGAGGGGCAGCAGCCGCTGTTCGGCTTTGCCAACCTGCTGATCATTGATGAAGCTGGGCAAGCCGCGCCGGAGTTGGGCGTGCCTATTCTGAGCCTGGCACGCCAAGCGGTGGTGGTGGGGGATCTCAAACAACTTTCGCCAGTGTCATCGCTGACACCGGAACTCGAGCTGCGGCAGGTGCTTGATCGCTGGGGGGATGAAGCGACCCTAGATACCCTGTGTGTGCGTGGCGCCGATGCGGCGACCGGCTCGATCATGAAACTGGCGGCGACCGGAGCGTCGTATGCGGAGGCGCGGCCTGATGGGACGTTGCGCGATGGCCTGTTGCTGCGCGAACACTATCGCTGTGCCCGCTCGATCATCCAGTTATGCATTGATCTGGTGTATCACGACCATGACCGGGATGCCCAAGGCATGGTGCTTAATCGGGAGTTGGTGCCGATGGTCGATGATCCGCGCCCAGGGTTTCTGGGCGATGGTGATCTGCCTACGCTGGATACGGATAAGGAGCAGGCGCTGCTGGCACGCATGAAAGGTTCCTTTCCGTTACCGCCTTTGGGCTTCTACCAGACTGGCGGGCCGAATGACGGGCCAGTGAAGGGCGACTCCTGGTCCAATCCTGGCGAAGTTCAGGCGATTGTGCGCTGGTTGAAGGAAACCGGCTTGCCGCTAGCACGCTGGGCTGCGCGTGCCGAGGGGCGGGCGGGAGAGCAGGTGCCGCTGGAAAAACTGGTGGCCATCGTGACTCCGTTTCGAGGCCAGGCCAAGGCTATTCGCCGGGCTATTGGCGAGCAGCTGGATCCACACTGCGAGGGGCTCAGCGACCGATTGACAATCGGCACCGTGCACACGCTACAAGGCGCTGAGAAACCAGTGGTGCTGTTCAGTGCGGTGAACAAGGACAGTCGTGCTACCCGCCGGCTGGAAGACAACCATCGTCAGCGGGTATTCATCGATCGTGATGACGGGCGCTTACTTAATGTCGCGATCAGTCGTGCGCAGAAAAGCTTCATTCTGTTCGGCCATTCCGAGTTGTTCTTTTCGCAGCAGGTGATGAACGTTGGGAACGATCTGCCGTCAGCGATCGTTGGACGTTGTCTGGCGGGGGTTGATGAGCCACAACGTGCGCAACTGACCGGTGTGGTGCGCCGCCCGGCCCACAAGCTCGGGCCCAGGGCACTGATGGTCGTCGAGTCCGCGCATAAGGCAGGAATCATCCAGGAGTTTATGCCGGCATACGTGCAGGTATTCGGTTGTGGTGGGCATATCCGGGAACTGCCGGGGGCAGGGACGATTCGCTGGTGCGATGGCCTGCGACCCCGCTGGCAACTCAGCCAGCGCGAGGGTAGCGATCTGCAGAGCGCACTGTGCAACGCTGCCACCCGCCTGCTGCAGTGTGATGAACTGGTTCTAGGTACCGATGACGACGCTCAGGGCGAGGCTATCGCTTGGCACATTCTGCAGGTGCTTCAGGATGCGCCCTGGTTCCTGCATGTCAAACGAATCAGGCGGATACGTTTCCACGCGCTGACACAGCCCGCACTAGAGCGGGCGTTTCACGCCGGCGTATCGGTTCCGCTCGTTGGCGAGACGGCGCAGCAACGCGCCGCCAGCGCCCTGCGTGCATTAAACATGGGGCTGGCCTATGGCGCCATTGCTACCCGGGTGTTGGACAACCTGATCGGCTCGGTCTACTTGCACCATGGTGTGGTGGGGGGCGGTAGGGTGAAGGGGCCCCTGTTGCGTGCCTTGGCCGGGTATGGTGACTCTCCTGGCCTGCCGAGCAAGCGCCACACTCTGGCCATCGAGCTCAAGGTCGATGAGCGAACCGTCCCCGCGCGGTTGATGGTGCGACGAGGTAAGACGGGGTGGTTGCCTTGGGGCAGTGATCGTCTGGAGGATGCCCACCGCTTGCTGGAGCACTTGCCGGAGGCTGTGATTGCATCCGAACCCTGTCTACTGGAGGTTGAGGAGCGCCTGCTGCCGGCGCCGGAAGTGCTGGGAACCGGCCTGGTACTGCAAGAGGCATTCAGGCGCCTGGGCTGGTTGCCTTCGAAGACCATGAAGGCGCTGCAGGGGCTGTATGAATTGCGTTCTGTTGATGACGAAGAGAGTCCACTATCTCCCTTTGGCGAAGGTTGGGCCTGCGAGGATGCCGGTGGGCGGTTGCGTCTAACCGCATTGGGGCGAGCTAGGGCCAAGTCGTTGTTGGAAAATCCCTGGCTGGAAGGAATCAGTTCGAATGCCCTGCTGTATGACTTCGACCAGGCGTTGAACCGCTTTGCCGAAAAAACGAACGCTAGCGAGCAGGATTACGCTGACTTTCTCGGCACTTGGGCAAGGCGCTTCGATGATCGCAAGGAGGCTGATACTTCTCCGCCCATAGCCTTGCCGGATAGCGTCACGCTTGATGCCGAGGGGAATGCCTTGGCGCTGTTTAGCGGCCAGCCGGAAGTGCCCATAGGGGACTGGGAGCCGGTAAGCGCTGCGCCGCCGAGCTGTGCATCGGGAAAGGGCGCAGACGAAGAGCCTGTGCCGATCGCGGCGGGCGCACGTACTGGCGCTCATGGCGCTTTGGTTCCGCTGAATATTGCGATAGGAGCCGATAGCCCGGCAATGCAGGCATTTTCCGCCCACCAGCGCCAGCTATACGACCTGATGTCGAAGCTCACCCTGGCGTCGGCGCTGCGTGATGGTGAGGCCCAGGTTACACGGCGCGTCTATCCGTTGGCATGGCCTCAGATGGAAACGCATCGGCAGGTCGAGATAGGCATCGAGGTTACAACCGTCAGACCGGGCCACTACCGTGGCTGGTTCGATCTGGATCCAGAAGGTCTGTCCCGCTATACGGCCCTGTGGGGCGATGAGGACACCGAACGACTGCTGGCAGGTAGAGCCGTCCTGAGCCTACAGCCTATGGCTGACGATGCCTTGCGTACGAGTTCGTTGCCAGAGCCCACTGTGGATCGATTATTGACCTGGATGGAAACGCGAGGGCATGGCCGGCCTTCCACGTTTGCCACTCATGTGGAAGGTTTGCTGCGCAGCACGAGACGCGAAAAAACAGGGGGAGAGGGAAATGACTAGCGGCTTCCAGGCAATGGCGCAGGTACGCAGCGTCTACCAGGTCATGTTGAGCAATGCCGGGGATGCCGGCGCCATGGCGGCCTTCATCGAGGCGCACAATACTAATCAGGCGACCTATGTGGAAGCCTTCGAGGTCGGTGGCGTGTCCTACCCACGCACTGATGGGCACAAGCTGAGCGAGCAAGAGGCGCGCGCAGCCATCTCTCGATTACTGGCCAGCGGCTACTCAGCACTGGATCTGCGGCCTTCCGTCGTTGAGGCAGCCTACCCGTTGGCGGAAGAAGTGTTACGCCAGGAAGTGGAAGCCGCGGTACGGCTGGCTGAAGGTATCAATCAGTTAAACTGGCGAAGCGAGACTCTTGATGCCGAGCGTCGCCAAGCCATTCGTGACCTACTGCGCATGCCGACCCTGGCGGGCCGTTATCAAGACCTTAAGCACGCCAAGGAGCAGGCCAGGGCCAATGAACTGAACCCCATGCGAGGCTTCGATGCCGACCACCTAATCCCGGATAAGGTGTTGCGAGGCGCTTTGAGCAGGGACAACTCTGCCACCCTGGAGCAAAGCTTCGCGCACTTTATGCAGGACTCGCAGAACCGTGGCTCTCAGCATCGGTTCGTGACCGATGCGCAGCGAACTGCGGTCAAGGTCTTGCGTGGCGACCGTTCTCAGCCTGCCCAGAATCCCACGATGGGGGCTTATCTAGAGCGCGCTTTCAAATGGATGGAACAGGTATACGTAACCGCTGACCTCGGGGTGGACATCGCTGTCAAATCTTCGTGGTTATCCAGTCGAGATGACTTCAATAACTTCAGCGTAAAGGGCTTCGCGCTTGCGCAGGCGGGATTTATGACCTGGCGCGAGCGCCAGGAGGTCGGCCGGGCGGTTGCTACGGCACTGATGATTGAGGCGCGGGAGTTTTACACCGCAGCCGGATTGCAAATGGAGGCGGAGTTGCCTCTGTTTCAAGGCCTCTCGGTGAGTGCCACCCAGGCCCCTGTCCCGAACTTGGGGGGCTCGGTATGACAAATGGGGGGCGCTATCAGCTAGCCGATTTGACGATGGCTGGTGATCATCCGTGGTTCGCTGTACATGCCCGGGATGCCAGTGGAGAGACCTTTTCCTGGATCATCAGCGGCACTTTCCAGGAGGAGCGATTCATGTTTCACCTGGAGGCATGCTTCAGTGGGACTGTTCAAGCAATGGTGGCCGATGAGTATGGCCACATCTGGGCAATCACCGATGAGGATCTGCTGTTTACCAATCACCTACCCGGTGATGCTGAGGGCTGGGAGCCCCAGGTTGCGCATCCTCAGTTGGTGGTTCCGGATACCTGGTATGCGCGGCGCCTGACGTTTGTGCTCAATGGGCAGGCCCAGCCCGAGCTTGCGGAATGCCTGGCATGGGTTAATGGCGCTTTGCTAATCGGCACATTCCAGCGCCGCCTTTATCAATGGGAGTCTGGCGGCATGGCGCTGCTTGAGTTCGATGGCCATGTTCCCGGAGCCCTTGGAGGCATCAACAACATCGTGATGACCCAGCATGGCATCTATGCTCTGGGCTATGGCGGCACTCTGTGGCGAAGGCAGCAGGAAGGTATGTGGCGGACACTGAAAGGGCCTTGGCCCGAAGAGTCTTCAGCATTCGTCAATCTGATCGCTGGCGTTGAAGGCCCTGCCGGAGAACTATGGGCCATAGCGGCCGGAGGTTCGGTTATCTCTGTAAGCGATGATGCGGTAACGACCATAGCTCAAGTTCCCGGAGAGCCGTTGGGCATTGTTCGTTTTCAGCTGCAGTGGCTTGTGTCTACCCTTGATGGTTGCTACGCGTTAATTGGGGAGGGTGGCGTTCTCCCGATCAAGCACGGATTGGTTATGGGGAAGGGCATTAATGCAGGTTTCGCTTTGGTGGCATTTGATGCCGAACCTTTAAAGCCAGACAGTGCTGGCATTCATGTATGGCTGCGCACACGGAGCCAGGATCGTTGGTTTCGTCAGTTGGTGTGTTTTCCGTGATTGATCCCTAGTAAGCGAGCGGGCATCACTATCTGAGAGTTATATTTGAGCTTTGTCTGGTTCACAATCGGACGAAAAACGCGCTGCAAAGGACTCGCAGATGATCGAACAAGATACGTCACCTGAGCTCGATGCAAACGATCTCGAAGATTTTTTCGCTGAGCAAATGCGCTGGGCGTCCCTCCAGTTGCCACTTCGTGATGTGGCTCAAGCTGTACCAGAGCTTGTCGAAGACCTGTCTCGCTTTGAGGTCTCTTCAAGTGTTTCGTTGCTTTCAGGACTTCTCACCGAGCCGGATTACCAGTCGACCGTTTTACGGCTGGAGTTGCTGATCTTTTTAGCTTTCGTTTATGCGCGAGGTGAAGACCAACCGGGCCTAGAGGATGCTGCACGCTGGTTTGAAATCATTGGGGAGTCGCATGCGTCATGTGGAGAGGATCCAGCAGAGGATGTATTCGTCACGCTAGTGACGGATTCTCGCGAGAATTTTCTAATGCTGGAGGGGCGGTGGGAGAGTGCAGGCTTCTATACACAGTGCATGCTAGATCTCTTGGCGGGGATGCCTGATGCCATCAACTTCAATAGGCTTCGCAACGAAGTACGAGCTCTTTTGGTTGTTTCCGACCTGATCTGTCAGCAAGCTGGGCTTTCGCGCTACCAGCTAGGCTCGGATCACGTAGTATCTCAACTTGACCTTGATGCTCTTCCAAGTGCCCAAACTCTGCAAAGAAGAGTCACCTTATCCTTTGAGCTGCTAGCGAAACGTGGTGTAACCCCGGAACATTTAGATCCGTTCCTTTCTGCCCTGTCTGATCGAGAAACGCTGCTGGATCAAGAGCCATGTCTGAGCACCCTTGATAGACGTCCTCTTCTTCTTTCAGCGGATGGCGAGATCACTGTCTCGCTACCGACGGTCATATCGACTGCTATTCGCGATCACGTCATTGAGTACGTCATGGCGACGAGGCTGGTAGAGAGCTTCAACATCAATTTCGGACTCCTACTGAGTCGCAAGATCTCAGAAACCCGACTTTTCGGCTCCGAACCTGGGTGCCCTGTGCACTGGTTTCCTTCCGGTCCCGACCAATTTACGAGCGCATTAATCTCGTTTGACGAAGGTCACTTTGTTGCTCTGCACTTTGCCCTGCCGTCCATAGAAACTCATCGGGGTGGCCGCTTCAAACACATAACTCCGCCACGTGAAGAGTTAGATAAATCGCTTGAACGGGCTGTAAACTCGACTATTGCCCAGCTCGAATCCATCGAAGGTTTTCGTGAAGGCTTACACCTCATAGTCTTGTGCGGCTGGGGTAAAGGGATGGGCATCTCTCTCCCTCACATCCCCCATGCCCATTGGAGCAAGGAATATATCTCGATAGCCGACCTCATCCGGCTAAGCGAAATTAGTTCGATGGAAATTTCTCGATTCTGGCGCCTAGAAACAGCCCTGCACGGGCTGCGAGAAGCTGGGGTTGAAATTGAGAACGTCAACGGCGTGATGAACTTGATCGGCTGGGTAGAGCTTAATGATGGACATCTTGTCCCTCACGCTGACCTAGAAGACGGGAGATTTTCGCCGGAGAATCCTCTCGTGATATCACCACCTCTAAACCTCTTACGAGACGTTCGCGCTAAAGCCGATCAAGCAAGAGATTTCCATATTGGCGCAGACACTCACGGAACGCCGCACCGTTTAGAGCGCTTCCATAAGAACCCTTTATTTCCCAATCAGGCTGAGTCTCGAATCTACGTCTCGCTGGACTGTTTGGAGGAGCGTAAGCTGGTTGCTGTATGTGAAGGGGCACCGACCATCTGGGTACACCTCGAGGCACCTCATATCGACTCTCGCGATCTCATCTACCGTCTTTGGGAGATGCTAGGAATGCGGGTTGCGCACATCGTTGACACCTTGGAGGAGGCTGGGACGCTGCAGAGTACCTATGCGCTTGTGTTTCGTTTCGAGGACACAGAGGAGGAGTTTGATCGTCTAGAGGCCCCAGCAACGGTTGCTCCAGATGATCTGGTTCGCTTCGAAATCACTTCCGAACAGTCCGCGACTATTTATCTTGAGGCGGGTTTTGCACATGCCTTCCGAACACCATCGAACATCGCCGAGCGTGCAATTGTTAAGGTAACCCTGCAGGCCATTCACGTTCTATCAGATGGCGCACTTCCTTCGAGACTGGCTACTGAAGCATTGGTGAAGGTCGTACCTAATGATCGTGGCAGGCAGTTCCACCTCATGCATGCTCATGCGTTCACTGACTACATCAGCTCTGCCCTGCCCCCCAAAGCGCTGGAGGTCGATGACATCGACAGCGCAAGACTGCGCCTAGGATTGGGCTGGTCGGTTCACGATGGCGATAACAATGTTGCAGGCGCCAAGGAGTGCCGCACACTTCTAAATAGCTTGGTCGATAAGCGCGTCGAACACGTGATTGCTCAATTAAACAAGCTCGACCGCGGAAACCTCATAGAGCGGCTGCTCATCAATCACGTGGTCGGTGAGGTGACCGAACAGCTTTGGAAGCGCACATCGGGTGCGGTGTTGGGGCTTCATGGCGACACTCCAGCAACTCGTAGGACGGTGGTAGAGCAATTGTCCAAATCGGCTGCAGCTCAGATCAGCAGTCGGGTACTTATCGAAATGGCACTCTGTGCGGCCCCAGTCTCAGGAGGCCAGGTGGCGGCGAATCTTGACATTGAGGCGTTACTCGCTGAAATCGCGCTTCTGATTCGCTTAGGGAGTTGGTCCGATGGGATTTACTACGGTGTACTCGAACCGCAGTTAAGAGTCTCATCGCTGGGCGACATCCTGCTCACTGACAAATTTTCGAATAGCGTTGTCGAGCCGATGCTCAGCACAGCCATAGGGGATAGGTACGTACGCTCTGCACCTCGTCAAAAGCGTTATTACTCTGCGCCGACGATAGCCGGCTCAGTTGCCCACCTGCTCGAGCCAGAGTTTGCAAAAGCTTGGGACGCTGAGATGGGGTTCACTGTCGACGATGCCCGTCAGATGATCGACCTACTGGAGGATGAGGGCATTGAAAGGCACGCGCCTGTTATGTCGCTCACACGTAGCCAATTAGTAGGGCTCCTCACCAGCGTATGCGATGCGAATAAGGTAGATCGATTCCTCGAGCGCTTCAGCTTGGCCCCGCGCCCTAGGTGGGACACCCCACCCAGCGGTTTCAAGGGCAGAGACATTCTCCCCTGGCGATTTGGTCGCAGGCTGTCGGTGGTAACCCGTCCCATACTCCAAATCGACTTGGCTGACGATCCAATATTCGTGATAACGCCCTCTCTACTTCGCACCGGCTTCTTCTATGTCTTACGAGGAGCGCACTCAGGTACGCTTGACCAGGAGTTCTTCGCTTCCCCCGAAATGCGCGACGCCTGGTGGGGTAAAGCGAACGAAGGGCACACATTCAATGCAGAGGTTGCGGAAAAGCTGCGAGCTGCAGGGTGGCATACAGAAGAGAACATAGAGATGTCGGCAATCTTGAAACGCAAGCTAGAGCGCGACTACGGCGATGTCGATGTGCTCGCGTGGCGGGACGGAAGTGACGAGGTGTTAGTTATCGAATGTAAGGACCTCACCTTTCGCCGCAATTATTCCGAGATCGCAGCTCTACTCTCTGACTACCAAGGCGAGCGCAAGAATGGGAAACCGGACAAGCTACTTCGACATCTCAATCGTGTAGATCGCCTAAGACAGGGCTTGCCTGAGCTTGGGCGCCATACAAGGATTGAGGCACCGACGATTAAATCGTGTCTGGTTGTCGGAGGATTAGTGCCGATGCAGTTCGCGTCAGTACCGGCCCTTCAGGGAACATTTGTCGGAGATGCCGAAACGCTTTTGAGGCAGATTGAGCGATAAGGGAGGTCGACCTCCGGGCTTTTTCACTAGGCTAAGGCAGGCTTTGTTTCAGCTTTTCTGCCATCTGCATGGATAAGGCTGCGAATCGCTCAAGCTGCGCAATCTTCTCGCGAGTGCTTTTCTCTGCAGCCTGAGCAAGTAGCTCCTCGAGATCATCGTTTTCTGCAATAAAGCGAGCCAGGCGAATCTCCACATCCAGGTCGACATTGGCACCGATGGCCTCGTCGAGAGCACCTTTGAACTCCGGAGTGGCAAAGGCTTCTCGCCCCCCCTGCTGTAGAGAAAAGCGAATAAGGTCTTTGGAGGTGTGGTTGATCTGAAGGGCCAGCTTCAGCCAGTCACTTGGGTTCTTGCAGTCTTCTTCACGCGCGAGTCCGAGTGCTTCAGAGTAGTAGCGAAACTCTTCTCTTTCTGGGTCAAGCGCCGCCAGGGATCGGGCAATAGGCTCTATCTCCCTTAGCGGATTAAAACGAGCAGGAGCTTTATATCGATGTTCCCAGAGACGAAGGATTTCTTGTACGCAGGCCTCTTCAGCCTCCGCCCTGTCCTCTGGTTGTGCCTTCTCGACGGCGTCGATACGTTCCGCAATGAGATGCCCTATCCATTCAGATGTAAGGTCTTCATCTTGTGATAGGGAAGCGACAATTCGCTTGCCTAGCGCGATGACAGATTTAGAGCGTGCGAGTAATTCCATCACTATCCACTATGTAATAACGCTTGTAAGGCCAGGGATATTGCTCGAAACCCTCTCGTTCAGCTAAGTAACGGTCCAGTCGTCGGCGGATCTGAACACAGAGAACGAGGCATTGGCCTGGTTTTGAGGCGAGCAATTCTTTTAGGAACGAGTCGTTGACACTAACTCGGCGCCCGCAGATTGCGCTTTGCTCTCGACCGTAGCCCACAACACGCGTCCAGATTTCTGATCTGATCACGCCGCCATTGGCGGTCGTCCATCTGCGTTCATCGTCAGATCTGGTGAGGTGAAGGTTACGGCAGATTTCGGCGCCTGGGCCATAAGCAGGGTAGGACATACCTTGAGCCCAAGGATCCCACTCGTCGAGCCGTGATTCTGCTGAATCGTGATTTATCCAGCCCACGAGAGGAAGTATGTTGTCTTCATCGAACCTACGATCATCGGCTGCTGGCAGATAGAAACGATTAGTATGGGTCGTTTGTAACGCTGCTATTAACGCAGGCGCGAGAGTCGTTTCGGTTAAAGCGCTCTGAACGGAAACATCTTCGTCATCGCCCTTGTCGCCAAAGCCCCAGCCTCCCCAGACAACTAGCTGGTTATCGTCGGTTAGTAATTGGCTGTCAAGGTAAGCTTTGGTCACGTTCCAGTACCAATCTGCGGTCGGATAACCACTTGGTAGAGACGATTCGTTCGTGATCTGAGGGTCTCGGAAATCGGTCAGCCACATTCCGTTTCCACGCGTTAGTGTTTGGCTCGTCATCCACTCTTCAAATCGGCTTTCTTTCTCTCCCTCATCTCGGGTCGTCGGGTGCGTCACGAGTAGGTCTGCAGCTACCAGCATCATAGCGTGATAAGAACAATAGGCCTGAAGATTGTCGACTCGAGGCCTTTCACTATGGCGATGGTCAGTCCCATTTTCGTACCTGCCGAAAACGCCTCTGTCGTACCGCGCATCCCCGCTCCAGCCGATCTCTCCAGCGAAGACATGTCTAGCTATAGCATTACGAGCTCTACGCTCAATGGCGACTTGCGACAGACTAAAGCAGCGCCCAAGCGGTGCAAACCAATAGGGACCGATGTCGATACCGAAGGAGCATTCGTAGTCGTCGGTGGCTTCGCCACACGGGGCTGGCTCTGTTTCAATATCGCTGTGATAGTTGGTGGTAACCCGCTCAGGAAGAGGGGATATGTTTGTATTCAGTAGGTCGGCCAAATCCTGACCAGTCAGAGTTGTATTTATCGCGGTTAAGGCTTTGGCGGCAAATGCTCGGATAAGCACATGTGGTGTCTTCAATTCCTGCCAT
>NZ_JADTQG010000019.1 GCF_016008875.1 Ectopseudomonas mendocina | reverse complement strand
CCCAAATACTCATCCCCGCCCCCGACTAACACGCGCGCCCCCGGGGCGCGCTCGACGAACAGCGGCACCGGCGTCGACCAGTCGGCCATCCAGTGCATCGGCACGCCGCCATACAGCGAGTGGCGGGCGCGTTCGGCCAGGGCCGCGGACTTCGGATTGCGGGACAGGAACAGCTCGCGCTCGGCGGCGACGAAGCGGTCTACGGCGGCTTGGCTGATGCCACTGGCGGTGGTCATGGGGCATACCTCGTTCAGATGCTGCCGGCATGATATTTTGTGATCACAAAATAGTAAATGGTCTTTATATCCCCCCCTATATGGCCAAATAAATCGATATTCGTGATCACAGAATATTTCAACGACAGGTTTTCTCAGACAAAATCGGCGTTGACCCAGCCCATGCTTTCTTGACCGGAGTCTTTCATGCGTGACTGTAGCCTGACCCTTGCCCAACTGCCGGCGCCACCGATGGAGGTGGTGCAGCATGGCTGACAACCTGCAGGAACAGTTGTATCAGAACATCCGCTCCGGCCTGTTGGCCGGGCGCTTCCAGCCAGGACAACGGCTGAAGATTCGCGATCTGGCGGCCGAATGGGGCACCAGCCCGATGCCGGTTCGCGCGGCCCTGCAACGGCTGGTGGCCGAGGGCGCGCTGGAGGGCGAGCAGCAGCGCTCGGTGCGCGTGCCGTCGATGACCCGCGAACGTTACGAGAACATCTTCCAGGTACGCCTGGCGCTGGAAGGCCTCGCGGTGGAGCTGGCTACGCCGCGCCTGAGCCGCGACGACCTGGCCTGGCTGCGTGACTGCGTGCAGCGCATGGACGTGGCCATCGAGCTGCGCCAGGTGCAGGACTACCTCAGCGCCAACAGCCAGTTCCACCTGCATCTTTACGGTGCCTGCGGCAACCCGGTGTTGCTGCGTTCGATCGAGTCGCTGTGGCTGCAGATCGGCCCCTTCTTCAATCGCCTGTTCACTGGCGCCGATCTGTCACTGCGGCTCAATGACTTTCATGAAGACGCCTTTGCCGCCATCGAAGCCGGCGATGCCAAGGGCGCGCGCCAGGCCATGGAGCAGGATCTGCTGTATTTCGCGCGGTTTTTGCTCAACCTGCTGGCGCTGGAGCAGGGCGACACCTGAGGCGGGACGGCGAGAAGCCTGCTTCTCGCGGATGGGAGCTTGTACCTTGTGGAGGCGTGGGATCAACGGCGCATTCGCGGACAAGTCCGCTCCCACGATGCCGGCATGATGCCGTGGGAGCGGTCTTGGCCGCGAAGGGTAACGCACCCGGCTACAGCACAGCCGCCGTGACCGCGAGGCTCAGCTCTCCAGCCAGACGTCGCGGCACCAGTGCCAGACCGAGTCCCAGCTTTCGTCGGTCAGCTCGCCCTCGTCGCCGTCCCACAGCCACACCTGGCCTTCGACGTCGACCGCGTAGTAGTCGCGGCCGTCCTGGCACAGCGGCACCAGATCGCGCGGCAGGCCGAGGTCCCAAGCCACCGAGGCGACTTCCGGCAGATAGGTGTGCGAGTGCGGGTCGCTGGCGGTCACCGGCTCCAGGCGGCCGTAGACCACGTCGCTGACCTTGAGCAGGAACTCGCGCAGTTCGAAGGGCAGGTGGATGAGGATCTGCTCCTGAATCTCCACCAGGGTTTCTTCCTCGGGCAGCTCCAGCGGCACCGGGACGGGCTCGTTGAGTTCGCGCAGCTGTTCGATGACTTCTTCCACGGCGTCGGCTCCTAATTGGGTAGGGTCGGCTTTATACAGTAGCTGGCCCACGGAATGAAAACCTGCGGCCTGCATTGCATACTGGCAATTTTACGGAGCTCTCTCATGTCGTCTGTCACCTGGCGCTGCCTGCATCACAGTGAACTCGATACCTTCACGCTCTATGCGCTGCTGGCGCTGCGCACCCAGGTGTTCGTGGTGGAGCAGAACTGCCCCTACCTGGAAACCGATGGCCAGGACCTGCTCGGCGATACCTGCCACCTGCTGGCGCGCGATGGCGACGTGCTGGTGGGCTATCTGCGCCTGCTCGACCCGCAGCGCATGAATGGCGAGGTGGTGATTGGTCGCGTGGTGATAGCCGAGGCGGCGCGTGGCACCGGCCTTGGCCATAGGCTGATGGAGCAGGCGCTGGCCGAGTGCAGCCAGCGTTGGCCGGGCGTGCCGGTCTACCTGTCGGCGCAGGCGCATCTGCAGGGTTACTACGGACGTTATGGCTTCGAGCCGGTGACCGAGGTCTATCTGGAAGACGACATCCCGCATATTGGCATGCGCCGAGCCGCGATGACGTGACTCCGGCTTGTGCAGGCGCGGCTGGCGACGCGATTCGCGGACAAGTCCGCTCCTACGGGTGCTGCTTTCTGCGCCGACATGGCCATGAGGGCCGTAAGGCGCTTGTGTAGGAGCGGCTTCAGCCGCGATAGCGAGCCAATGCCGAAATGAAAAAACCCGGGCAAGCCCGGGTTTTTGTGCGTCGTAGCGATCAGTTCTGGCGAATGCCGGCGATCAGCCAGGGCTGGTTGTCGCCCTGGGCGCGCTCCAGGCGCCAGCTTTCGCTGAACGGCTCACCCTGGTCGAAGCGCGAGGTCTTCGACACGCCGCTGAAGGTCAGGGTGGCGGTGGTCTTCTCGGCGTTATCGTCGACGCCGTCGAGCTGGACCTGAAGGTCGTCGATGTAGGTGGACTGGAAGCCGTCACCCAATTCGGCGCGCTCGCGCTTGAGGAAGTCCAGCAGCTGCGGGGTGACGAACTCGGAGATCTTGTCCATCTCGTCGGCGTCCCAGTGCTGCTGCAGGTTCATGAAGTGCTCACGACCGGCGGCGATGAAGCTCTGCTCGTTGAACCAGGCCGGAGCGTTGATTACCGGTGCAGCCGAGGCCAGGCGACCGCCGAAGATATTGCTGCCAGCGGCCGGAGCGTTTTCGGCGTGCGGCATCTCGCGCTGGTAGGGCGCACCGGCAGTTGCCATTTGCGGCTGTTGGCGAGCACGACGGGCGGCGAGGAAGCGGAAGATCAGGAAGGCGATCAGGCCGAAGATCAGAAAGTCCATGATCTGCAGACCTTCGAAGCCGTCACCCATGAACATCGAGGCCAGCAGGCCACCGGCGGCCAGGCCGGCCAGCGGGCCGAGCCAGCGCGAGGCACCGCTGGCAGCGGCGGCAGGTTGCTGACGACCCGGAGCCTGGGCCGCGGGTTGCGACTGCGGCGTGGCCTGACGGGTCTGATGGCTGGGGGCGGAGCCGAAGGATTTGCCACCGCCAAAACGCTTGGCGTGGGCTTCGAAGCTGAAGGTCAGTGCCAGGCACAGAACCATGGCGATACTGAGGAAACGCTGCATCACGGTTTTCTCTCTGGTGGAAAAGCTTGTTCGGCATCTTGCCCGCCGCCGCTGGCGATGACCAGTGACAGAATGTTTCCGGCTTTTGCCTGTAGGGTGAGCACTCTGCGATTTGTCCGAGTAGCCCGGATGCAATCCGGGAGGCCCCGCAACCATGGCTCCGGTTTTCATCCGGGCTACGGGCGCTGCAACAGCAGCGGCAGTGGTCCGGCGCGCAGCTGGCCGCGCAGGAAGGCGCGGAAGGTGGCGGCGTCTTCTGCCGGATGGCGCAGCCAGTGCACGAAGCTGAGCAGGTAGGCGTTGGTGAGCAGGGTTTCTTCGGCGATGCGGCGCAAATGCAGGCTTTGCCGCCCGGCGGCCTCGCGCCACCACTGCACGGTGCGGCTGATGCGCATCAGGCCGAGCACCTGCAGGTGAATATGGCCAGGCTCCAGTTTGTACAGCAGCATCTGTGCGGTGACGGCACGATGGGCGGCGAGACTTTCGAGCCAGGCCAGCAGGCAACTTTCCAGACGCTGTTCGGCGTTCAGGCCTGCCAGATCGGGACTTCTGGCGTGGCCGAGCATGGCCTGGTCGGCGCGGTCGAACCAGGCTTCCACCAGGTCATCCTTGTCGCGGTAGTGACGGGCGATATCGTCCAGGCCGATATCCAGCGCGGCGGCCACTTCGAACAGATGCAGGCGTTCCCAGCCGCAGACGTCGGCCAGTTGCAGAGCGGTATCGAGGATGAGGGCGGGGTCGGTCGAGTTATTGTTCATGCTTCGAGTATGGCCGCTATGGTGGGTAGCGACTTCTCGAACGACAAACGGAGAAAAAAGGATGTGGAATTTGTAGGAGCGCATTTATTCGCGATCATCGACGTCTCGGTGCCTGCCGCCTTTCGCGGATAAATCCGCTCCTACAAGTGTGGCCGACCGGCTCAGCGCCAGTCGTACAGCTCCTTTTCCGACAGCGCATGCATCGAGGTCGCCAGCGCCTGGAAGGCCTGCATCGAGGCCCAGATGCGACCATTGAGTTCGCTCTGCGCCGCCAGGTCGCCGAGCACCTGTTCGGTCTCGCGCTGCATGGCCTCAAGCACCTCGTCGGGGAAGCGCTTGAGCAGGGTGCCGCTCTTCTTCAGCTCGTCCAGCGCCAGGGCGTTGTGGTAGACGTAGTCGTCCATCATGTCCTGAGTCGCGGCGCGGGCCGCTTCGGTGACGATGGCCTGCAGGTCGGCCGGCAGCGCATCGAATGCCTTCTGGTTAATCAGCAGTTCGAGCACCGACTGCGGCTCCTGCCAGCCCGGGTAGTAGTAATACTTGGCCGCCTTCTGCAGGCCGAAGGCCAGGTCGTTGTAGGGGCTGACCCAGTCGGTGGCGTCGATGGCGCCGGTCTGCAGCGCGGTGAATATCTCGCCGCCGGGCAGCACCACGGTGGTCGCACCGAGGCGGCTCCAGACCTCACCGCCGAGGCCCGGCATGCGAATCTTCAGGCCCTTGATGTCAGCCAGGCTGTGGATTTCCTTGTTGAACCAGCCGCCCATCTGCATGGTGCTGTTGCCTGCGGTCAGCGGCTTGAGGCCGAACGGCGCGTAAGCTTCGTCCCATAGCGCCTGGCCACCGCCCTTGCTCAGCCAGGCGTTCATTTCCTGGGTGGACAAGCCGAAGGGCACCGCGCCGAAGAATTGCGCGGCCGGTACCTTGCCCTTCCAGTAGTAGGGCGTGCCGTGGCCCAGTTCGGCGGTACCGCGCGACACCGCATCGAACACTTCCAGCGCCGGCACCAGTTCGCCAGCGGCATAGACCTTGATGGTCAGGCGCCCGGCGCTCATGGCGTTGACGCGCTCGGCCAGGCGTTCGGCAGCAGTGCCGGTGCCGGGGGCGTTCTTCGGCCAAGTGGTGACCATCTTCCAGTGGAAGGTCTGAGCGGGGGCTGCGGCCTGCTCGGCCGGCTTGGAGTCGTCCTTGCAGCCGATCAGGCCAACGGCGAGCAGGGGCAGGAGAAGCAGGGCGGAAAAGCGCATGGGGTGGCTTCCAGATATTTTTGTAGGAGCGAATTCATTCGCGATCCTGCTGGTACGGCGCCAACCCCATCGCGAATGAATTCGCTCCCACAAGGGCAAAAAGCCTTGTGGGAACGGCAGCAGCTTAACGCCAGTCGTACAGCTCTTTCTCGGTCAGTGCCTGCATGGCGCTGGCCTCTTCGAGGAAGGCTTTCTGCGAGGCCCAGATGCGGCCATTGAGATCGTTCTCGGCAGCCAGGGTTTCGAGCACCACGTCGGATTGTTCGCGCATGGCCTGCAGCACTTCATCGGGCAGGCGCTTGAACTGCACGCCTTCACTCTTCAGGCTTTGCAGCGCCTTGGCGTTGTTGAACACGTAGTCGTCCATCATGTCCAGGGTTGCGGCACGCGCGGCTTCGACGACGATAGCCTGCAGGTCGGCCGGCAGCGCGTCGAAGGCCTTCTGGTTGACCATGGATTCGACCACGGCCTGCGGCTCCTGCCAGCCCGGGAAGTAGTAGTACTTG
This sequence comes from Ectopseudomonas mendocina, assembly GCF_016008875.1. Lineage (GTDB taxonomy): Bacteria > Pseudomonadota > Gammaproteobacteria > Pseudomonadales > Pseudomonadaceae > Aquipseudomonas. Next base: position 111,665 of record NZ_JADTQG010000019.1, on the reverse strand, counting down.
GTGGCCTTGTGCAGACCGAAGGCCAGGTCGTTGTACGGGCCGACCCAGTCGGTGGCATCGATGGCACCGGTCTGCAGGGAGGTGAAGATTTCGCCGCCGGGCAGGTTGACGGTGATCGCGCCGAGCTTGCTCCAGACTTCGCCACCGAGGCCCGGCATGCGGATCTTCAGGCCCTTGATGTCATCCAGGCTGTTGATTTCCTTGTTGAACCAGCCGCCCATCTGCATGGTGGTATTGCCCGCCGACAGCGGTTTCACACCGTAGGGTGCATAGGTTTCGTCCCACAGCGCCTGGCCGCCGCCCTTGCTCAGCCAGGCGTTCATTTCCAGGGTGGAGAGGCCGAAAGGCACGCTGCTGAAGAACTGCGCAGCCGGTACCTTGCCCTTCCAGTAGTACGGGGTGCCATGGCCCATCTCGGCGGTGCCGCGCGATACCGCGTCGAACACTTCCAGTGCAGGTACCAGCTCGCCGGCGGCGTAGACCTTGACGGTCAGGCGCCCGGCGCTCATGGCGTTTATACGTTCAGCCAGGCGCTCGGCAGAGGTGCCCAGACCGGGGAAGTTCTTCGGCCAGGAAGTGACCATCTTCCAGTGGAAGGTTTCTGCCGGTTTGGCAGCGGCTTGCTCACTGGCAGCCTTTTCTTCTTTGCAGCCAACCAGGCCGATGGCGGCGATCAGCGCCAGAGCGGCGCCGAACAGATTGCGGCGATTCATCGATTATCTCCAGATACGGTAGGTACTCAGAGCCTATTCACGAGCATGCGAGCTAGAGTCCTACAAGGCAAAAATAGGCGAGGAAGAGGAGTGTACTTTTGTACATGAGCATTCCAAGCCTGTTTTTAACGCAGTAGGGCCGACGCGCAGCTGATCGTGCATAGGCTCTTCACACGGCTTCGAGCTTGGCGTACGCCAGCATCAGCCACTTACTGCCTTCGTTTTCAAAATTCACCTGCACCCTGGCCTGTGCGCCGGCACCCTCGAAGTTGAGAATGGTGCCCTCGCCGAACAGGCTGTGGCGTACCCGCTGGCCCAGATTGAAGGGCGTCTGCGGCACGGCGCTACCGGCGAACAGGCTGCTACCGCTCATCGAGCTGGTGCTTACCGGGCGGCTGACGCTATTGCTCAGGCGTACTTCCTGAACCAGCGGTGCGGGGATTTCGCGGACGAAGCGCGAGACCTTGTTATAGGTCTCGCTACCGTAGAGACGCCGGGTTTCGGCGTAGCTGATCACCAGCTTCTGCATGGCACGGGTAATGCCAACGTAGGCCAGGCGGCGTTCTTCTTCCAGTCGGCCCGGTTCTTCCAGGCTCATCTTGTGTGGGAACAGACCCTCCTCCATGCCAACCAGGAATACCAGCGGGAATTCCAGGCCCTTGGCACTGTGCAGGGTCATCAATTGAATGCTGTCCTCGTTTTCGGCGGCCTGGGTGTCCCCGGCCTCCAGCGAGGCGTGGGTGAGGAAGGCCTGCAGCGGAGTCAGCTCGTCGTCTTCGTCGTTCTCGAAGGCGCGCGCTGCGCTGACCAGTTCCTCCAGGTTCTCCACCCGGGCCTGGCCTTTTTCACCCTTTTCCGCCTCGTGGTAGGCGAGCAGTCCGCTTTGCTCGATGACCACCTGGGTCATCTGGTGCAGTGGCATGGCCAGGACCTTCTCGGCCAAGCCTTCGATCAGCTCGATAAAGCCGCTCAGGGCGCTCGAAGCGCGGCCCGGCAGGGCCTTGTTGGCAAGCATCAGGCGGATCGCTTCCCACATGTGCACGTCATGGGCGCGGGCGTACTCGCGGATGGTCTCGATGCTTTTCTCGCCGATGCCGCGTGCCGGCACGTTAATGATGCGCTCCAGCGCAGCATCGTTGCCGCGTCCGTCGAGCAGACGCAGGTAGGCCATGGCGTTCTTGATCTCGGCGCGCTCGAAGAAGCGCTGGCCGCCGTAGATACGGTAGGGGATGCGCTCGCGCAGCAGCGCCTCTTCCAGCACCCGCGACTGGGCGTTGGAGCGATACAGAATGGCGATCTCGCTGCGCTTGAGCCCGTCCTTGCGCAGCGCGTCCTCGATGGTCTCGACCACGTAGCGCGCTTCGTCATGCTCGTTGAAGGCGGCGTACAGGGCCAGCGGCTCGCCGTCGCTGCCATCGGTCCACAGCTCCTTGCCGAGGCGCCCGTTGTTGTTGGCGATCAGGGCGTTGGCCGCCTTGAGGATACCGGCGGTGGAGCGGTAATTCTGCTCCAGGCGGATCACCTGGGTGTCGGGGAAGTCGCTGGAGAACTGCTGGATGTTCTCGATGCGCGCGCCGCGCCAGCCGTAGATCGACTGGTCGTCGTCGCCGACCACCATCAACGTGTCGCCGCCCTGGGCCAGCAGGCGCAGCCAGGCGTACTGCACGGCGTTGGTGTCCTGGAACTCGTCGACCAGGATATGGCGGAAGCGCCGCTGGTAATGTTCGAGCAGCCCCGGCTTGTCGCGCCACAGGTCGAGCGCGCGCAGCAGCAGCTCGGAAAAGTCGATCACCCCGGTGCGTGCGCAGGCCGCTTCGTAGGCCTCGTAGATACCACGCATGGTGGCCAGGAACAGGTCGCCGCCGGCCTGGATATGCTGCGGGCGGAAGCCTTCGTCCTTCTGGCCGTTGATGAACCACTGCGCCTGCTTGGCCGGCCAGCGTTGTTCGTCCAGGCCCAGGTCACGGATCACTCGTTTGATCAGGCGTTGCTGATCGTCGGAGTCGAGAATCTGGAAATTCTCGGCCAGCCCGGCTTCCTGCCAGTGCGCGCGCAACAGGCGATGGGCCAGGCCGTGGAAGGTGCCGACCCACATGCCGGCCGGGTTGTGGCCGAGCATCTGTTCGATGCGGTGGCGCATCTCGGCGGCGGCCTTGTTGGTAAAGGTCACCGACAGGATCGAATGAGGCGAAGCGCCCATCGCCTGGATCAGGAAGGCGATGCGGTGCACCAGCACGCGGGTCTTGCCGGAGCCGGCGCCGGCCAGCACCAGCTGGCGGCCGAGCGGGGCGGCCACGGCCTGGACCTGGGCGTCGTTGAGCGAAGCGAGGAGGAGTTCGGGGTCATTTTGCATCGCGGCATTCTAGGGGGCCGGACAGGGGAGGGCAAACGCCAGCGACGAGGTGGTTTGCCGCCATGAGGGCTCACGGTAGACTGCGCCCTTCAATGGATCTGAGGGAGTCGCGATACCCATGTCGACTGGTGATAGCCCGCTGCTGGGCATTGACCTGGGCACCACCAACAGCCTGATCGCCGTCTGGCGCGATGGACGTGCCGAGTTGATCCCCAACGCCCTCGGTGAAGTGCTGACGCCCTCGGCGGTCAGCCTGGACGAAGATGGCAGCATCCTCGTCGGCGCAGCTGCCCGCGCGCGCCTGACCACCCATCCATTGCGCAGCGTGGCCGCCTTCAAGCGCTTCATGGGGAGTGACAAGCGTTTCACCCTGGGCGACCGGCAGTTCACTCCGGAAGAACTCTCGGCCCTGGTGCTCGGCTCCCTGAAGAGCGACGCCGAGGCCTGCCTGGGCGTGCCGGTGAGCAGCGCGGTGATCTCCGTGCCGGCCTATTTCAGCGACGAACAGCGCAAGCGCACGGTCTTCGCCGCCGAGCTGGCGGGGCTGCGGGTCGAGCGCCTGATCAACGAGCCGACTGCCGCGGCGATGGCCTACGGGCTGCATGAGCAACCCTTGCAGCGCTCGCTGATCTTCGACCTGGGCGGCGGCACCTTTGACGTTACCGTGCTGGAATACGCCCTGCCGCTGATCGAGGTGCACGCCTCGGCCGGTGACAACTTCCTCGGCGGCGAGGATTTCACCGAGGCGCTGCTCAAGGCCTGCCTGGACGACTGGAAGCTGCCGCGCAGCGAGCTGGACGGCCAGGCGCAGGCCAGCCTGCAGGACGCGCTGGAGCAGCTCAAGCGCCGCCTTGGCGAAGGTCCGCAGGTGCTCGACTGGAACGGTCGCCAATGGCACCTCGACGAGGCCCGCGCCCAGCAGATCTGGGCGCCGTTGCTGGCCCGCCTGCGCCAGCCCATCGAGCAGGCGCTGCGCGATGCCAGGCTCAACCCGCGCGACCTCGACAGCCTGGTGCTGGTCGGTGGCGCTACGCGGATGAACGCCGTGCAGCAGATGGTCGCTACGCTGTTCGGCCGGCTGCCCTACCGGCATCTGGACCCCGATACGCTGGTGGCCCTCGGTGCCGCCGCGCAGGCGGCCTGCAAGGCGCGCGACCAGGCCATCGAAGAGCTGATCCTCACCGATGTCTGCCCCTACACCCTGGGCATCGCCTCGCGCCGCAGCGATGCACAGCCTGGCGCCTTCTCACCGATCATCGAGCGCAACACGGTGATCCCGGTGTCGCGCGAGCAGCGCTATTACACCGTGCATCCACAGCAGGAGGTGATTCGTATCGAGGTCTATCAGGGCGAACGCCCCTGGGTGCGCGACAACATTTTCGTCGATGCCTTCGAGGTCAAGCTGGTGCCGAACGGGCAGACCCAGGCGCTGGACGTGCGCTTCAGCTATGACAGCAACGGCCTGCTGGAGGTCGACGTGACGCTGGAGAACGGTCAGCGCCACGGCCATGTGATCGACCGCAGCCCAACCGGATTGAATGCCGAGGCGCGGGCGGCCAGTCAGGCGCGCCTGGCCGGGTTGAAGATACATCCGCGCGACACGCTGCCCAACCGCACCCTGCTGGCGCGCCTGGAGCGGGCCTGGATGCAGGCACTGGGCACCGAACGCGAGCAGATCGGCCAATGGCTGGACGAGTTCCAGACAGTGCTCGGCGACCAGCACGAGCAGCCGATCACCGCACTGCGTCAGCGCCTCGAGCAGCAGCTCGAAGCGCTGCGCTTCTGAGTGCGCGCGCTACTCCTTGACGCCGTTCAGGCGGCGCAGCTGGGCCTGCAGCCCGCGCGCGCCAACGGGCGCCTGGCCGCTCGCTGGCCCGTAGCGGTTGGCCAGCGGGTCGCCGGGCCAGACGAACAGCACTAGCAGCATGTAGGGCAGCAGGAAGCTGCCGGCCAGCAGCACCAGCAGGCTGCCGATGCCGCGGCCCATGTCGTGCAGGCGGCGCAGCAGATTGCCGATCAGCAACAGCACGGCAACGCCCAGTATCCCCAGGGCCAGGTCGCCGCTCAGCTTGTCGGAGGCCATGGTCAGTGGTAACGCCACGCCCGCCAGGCACAGGGTCTGCAAGATGAGATTGAGGCGGTTCAGACGGCCGCCCAGGCGCCAGATCTGCCATTGCGATGCCCGCCCAGATGTCTGCTCGGGCGCTGGCAGCAACTGTTCATAGCGCGCCAGCAACAGCGTCACGGCCAGGCGAACCGCCAGCGGCGTAGCGGTCGAATCCTTGGCCTTCTGCAGCTTGCGCAGCACGTCGGTGCCGGGCAGCTGCGCAGGCTTGCTCCCGGACAACTCGCGCAGGCCTTCGAAGATCGCCTGCATGATGGTGAACTCCAGGTTGTTGTCCTTGCACACCGACTGCGCCAGGCTCTGCGGCTTGCCGCTGATCAGGCCCTGGCGGAAAGGCTCGAACCAGTCGCCGGGGCAGGTGAAGCCCTGCAGCCGTTGCAGGGCCTCGTCGCGTTGCTCGCGGGTCAACGACGGGTCGTGATAGAGCAGGGCGTCGAGCAGCATCTGGCCGAACGGGTCGACGGCGAGTTCATGCCCGTACTGCTGCACGCATGCCTCGATGCGTGTGGCGCTGGGCAGGCGCGTGGCCTGCAGGAGAATCTCCGGGCTGACCTGGCGGGCGGCGATCAGGCCGGGCAGGGTGTCCTGCTCGTCGAGTGCCAGCAGCCAGCGTCGCGGCGTGGTGGTCAGCAGTTGCGCCTTGATCTCATGCGCCGGGTGCGCGGGATCGGTGGGCAGCGTCGCCAGGCGCTCGCCCAGGCGTTCCAGCCAGTCTTCGGGTTGCTCCATCAGGCCCAACAGCAGCAGCGTCTGACCTTGCCAACGCCAGCGCGCGGCCGGCTCGTCAGGCACTGGCGGCAGGCTGCGGCCAGCCTGCTGCAGCGTCAGTTGCAGTTCGAAGCAGGCGGGCTTGTGCCAGTTCTCGATCGGCGCGAGGAGGGTACGCAGGCGTTGCAGCGTGGCGTCGTCGTAATGGCGCAGGCGACGGAAGCCACGCAGCATCTGCGAGCGGGCCACGGTGTTGTCGAGCAGCGCGGCCGGCAGTTGTTCGTCTGCGCGCGCCAGCGCCTGCTGCAGCGCCTGCCAGGCCGGCGCCTGGCACAGCCATTGACGTTGCTGACGCGCCTGGTGCTGCAGGCCTTCCAGCAGCACGACTTGCAGCGGGTCACCGGAGATGGGCAGGGCGAGCAGCGCGTCGAGGTCGGCAACGTCACCGCGTTGCAGCAGCCAGGCGTGGCGATAGAGCTCGTGCAGCGCCTCGTCCTGGGTATTCAGCAGTTCGCCGAGCAGGGGCCATTCGCTGTCGCCCAGTTGCCAGGCGACGAAGGTGCGGGCCAGCGGCGGCAGTTCGGTGCTGGCGGCGCGCTGCCAGCGCGACAGGGTCTGCGGGCTGATGGCCGGCTCACCGTTGATCAGCTCGGGATCGTCCAGGCCCAGTTGCAGGCCGAGGTCGCTCTGGCTGCGGTCGAAGGCGAGGATCAGCAGCGGCAGGCGCTCGGGCGCATGATGGGCGGCCCAGGCCAGCAGCCAGGCGCTGGCTTCGGGCAACTGCTGTTCGCGCCACAGCCGGCACCAGATGTCGACGGCGTCCTGGCCATGGTGCTGCATCTGCAGGGCCAGCATATAGAGGGTGTCGAGGTCGTCCGGCGTTTGCGCCAGGCGCGCCTGATAGTGCTCCAGGGCGTCGCCCAGGGCGATGCCGGCCAGGGTGCACTGGCGATACAGGCCTGGGTAGTAGGCCGGGTCGGTGGGCATCGGCAGGCACAGGTGCAGCGAGCACCAACCGCGCATTTCCTGCAGCGGCCGGTAGTTGAACAGGTGGTTCAGGGTGCGCACGTACCAGAGGGTTTCCACCTGGGCGACCATCGGCCAGGCGGACAGGTACGCCAGGTCGAACGGGTCGGGTTCGGCGATGCGCTGCAGGAACTGGTCGAGCGCCTCGGCCTCCTCGAAGGGCAGTTGCATCAGGCGGTTGGCCCAGCCCATGCGCTCGGCGAGAATCGCCGCGCAGCGATGCGACAACGGGCCGTTGCTCAGCAGCAGGTGGCGCAGCGAGCCGTCGATGCTGTCCAGCACGTCCAGCGGCAACTGGTCGAGCATGCGGCAGTAGTCCTGCCAGGCCGGCGGCAGGAAGCGGCGCGTGATATCGACCAGCAGGTCGTTGAACTGCTGCACCGCCTGCTCGCCAGCACCGAGCGGGGCGGCCTGTGGCTGTTCCACCGGGGTTTCGCCGCGGACCTGGTTGAGGGCTTCTTCGTAGGCGCCACGCAGGGCCTGGAAGCCTTCCGGATCACGCTCCGGGTGCACGCCGGGCAGGCGTGCGCGGTAGGCGTGGCGGATGGCGTTCTGGTCATCGGTCGGCTCGATGCCAAGGTGTTCCCAGCAGCTCATGACCAGTCCAGCTCCTCGAGTGTGTCGGGTTTTTCCAGCAGGTCCAGCTCGAGCTCCCAGGGCAGGTGGTCGAGCCGCGCCGCCGGATTGAGCGCCAGCTCCTGGACCATGCCGAAAGTGCTCGAGTCACTGCCCTGGCGACTGAGCAACAGCGCCTGTTCCGCCGGCTCGCTGCCCAGGCAGCGCCAGTAGGCCCGGCCGATCAGGAAGCCGGCCAGGTAGCTGTGCCAGCTCTGGTAGTAGTAGCGCGCGCGCAGGCTCAGGCGGTTGTGCAGCCAGAGGTTCTCCTGCGGGCTCAGCCAGCCGTTGAGCTCGCCGATGCGGGCGAGAAAGCTCATGCGCCCCAGGTCCCAGGCGCGGATGCCGCCTGCACCGCAGGTCAGGATGGTCTCGGCGACGTACTGGTGGACGACCCGCTGGCCTTGTTCGAGGCCGTCGAGGCGGGCCTGCCATTCGCTGGGCAGCATGCGCGCGTGATCCCAATAGAGGGCGCTGAGGTCGCTGGCGTGGCCGTCGTCGGTCATGCGCTGGATCATCGTCAGCAGGCTGGCGCGATCATCGATGTCCCAGGATTCCTTGAGGTCGATGAAGTCCCGATCAGGGTAGAAGCGCGGCAGGTCGTAGAGCGCTCCGGGATTCATCGCCACCATTGGCGCGGAGAGCGCGAAGAGCCATTTTTCCTGCAGTTCATCCATGTGGGCCGTTCGTCCATGCGGGGTGGGGCGCCCATCCTAGGAGCTGTTGCCGGTGCCCTGCAAGCGCCTCGCTCGGCTTGAAAAAGCGCGGCCCGGGGCGCAACCGACGACCGGCAGGTCAGAGCGCAGACGTGCGCGGACAGGCGGCCAAGGGCCAGCACGGCTCGGCGGTACCCGCCAGAAGCTGGGCGCCAGGCCAAGAAATCGCCCAGATCGATGTTGGGCGCGGCGTCTGTCTCGGGTATTCTCCGGCGACGTCAGGGCTGAGAGCGCCCATATATACGCCGCAGACCCTTAGGCAACCATTACAAGAACATCGCCTATGACCGCCACGACTAGCGCCGTAGTTCAAGAGGTGACGCTGGACCCGCAGCAGGCTGCACGTCAGTTCGCCACGGACATTACCGTCGAGCGCACGCGCCTGTTGTTCCTGGGCTCGCGCCTGCCCACCCTGCTCATGCTGCTGGTCGGCCTGGCCTGCAGTCTGTTGCTGTGGAGCCAGCAGAGCGCGCCGTTGCTCGCGGCCTGGCTGGGCTGGGTGGTGTTGCTGGTGCTGCTGCGCCTGACTCAGGTGAATGCCTTCAACGAGGCGCTGCCCAGCCGCCAGGCCGAACCCTACTGGCAGCGCATCTTCCTCTTCGGCGCCGCCGCATCCGGCCTGACCCTGGCGTTCGCCGTGATCGTGCTGGTGCCGGCCGACGTGTTCTATCAGCAGGCGCTGGTCTATGGCCTGATCGGCGCGGCGATTCTTTCGGCCAGCGTGGCCTATGCCGTCAGCCTGCCTGCTTTTCTGAGTTTCGCCTTGCCGTGCCTGGTGCCTTCGGCAGCCTACCTGCTGCTGGCCGATAACGGCCTGCAACGCGGCTGGGGACTGCTCAGCGTGATCCTGTTTCTCGCCCTGCTGATCGTCGCCTGGCAGGTCAATCGGCTGGTGCAGCGCAGCCTGCTGCAGCGCTTTCATAACCTGGCGCTGATCAGCAATCTTGAGCATGCCAAGCGGCGCGCAGAAGGACTCAACGAAGAACTGGCGCGCGAGGTGGAACAACGCCGCCGCGCCGAACGCGAATTGCGCAGTGCCCACGGCGAGCTGGAAATGCGTGTGGCCGAGCGCACCTTGGAGCTGGACGAGGCGACCCACGCCCTGGGCAAGAGCCAGGCGCGCCTGGCCCTGGCGCTGGAGGCCAGCGAGCTGGGCTTGTGGGACTGGGACCTGGAAAGCGATCAGGTGCATCACTCGCACCTGCGCGAGCTGTTCGGCCTGGAACCGGGCCAGGTCAAGGTGATGCTGCGCGATCTGACGCCACGCCTGCACCCGGATGACTTGCCGCGGCTGCGCCGGGCGCTGGTCCAGCACCTCAAGGGGCGCAGCGAGGATTATCAGGTCGAATACCGCGTGCGCCATGTCGATGGCCACTGGATCTGGGTCGAAGACCGTGGCCGCGCGGTCGAGCGCGATGCCGCCGGGCGTGTCCGGCGCATGCTCGGCACGCGGCGCGACGTCAGCGCGCGACGCCAGCAGGAGCAGCAACAGCGCCTGGCGGCGACGGTGTTCGAGGCGGCCAGCGAGGGTATCTTCATTCTCGACCCCGACTACCGCATGCTGGCGGTCAACCGCGCCTTCAGCTCGGTGACCGGTTACGGCAGCGAGGAAGTGGTCGGGCGCACCGTGACTAGCCTGATCGGCAGCCGCGAGATGCACAGGCAGTACCAGTTGATCCGCCAGGAGCTGGACAGCAGCGGCACCTGGCAGGGCGAACTGATCGAGACGCGCAAGAGTGGCGAGCTCTATCCGCAATGGTTGCAGCTCAATCTGGTGCGCGATGCCAGTGGACGACCCAGCCATATCGTCGGCTTCTTCGCCGATCTCACCGCGCGGCGCGAGGCCGAGGAGCGCCTGCGCTACCTGTCGCACTACGACGAGCTGACCGGCCTGGCCAACCGCGCCCTGTTCAAGGAGCGCCTGCACGAGGCCAGCCAGCGCGCGCGGCAGAGTGGTCGCAGCATCGCCCTGGTGCATATCGACCTGGACCGCTTCAAGCTGCTCAACGACAGCCTCGGCCATGAAGTGGCGGACCAGTTGCTGCGTCAGATCAGCCGCCGCCTGACCCATAACCTGCCCGAGGCTGACTGCATCGCGCGGCTGTCGGGCGATGAGTTCGCCGTCATCCTCGACGCCTACGGCAGCCTCTCAAGCCTGGCGCGGGTGGCCAGCCGGCTGTTGGCCAAGCTGCGTGTGCCGATGACCGTCGGCGGTCACGAGCTGGTGGTCAGCGCCTCCCTGGGGATCAGCCTGCTGCCGGACTACGCACGCGAGATCAGCGCGCTGATCAGCCAGGCCAACATGGCCGTGCAGCATGCCAAGCACCTGGGCGGCAATACCTTCCAGTTCTTCACCGACAACCTGCAGGCCTATACCCTCGAGCGCCTGCAACTGGAGAACCAGTTGCGCAAGGCGATCGACGAAGGTCAGCTGGAGGTGTTCTACCAGCCCAAGCTGAACCTCGCCGACGACCAGCTCAATGCTGCCGAAGCGCTGGTGCGCTGGCGCCATCCGCAGCAGGGAATGGTGGCGCCGGGCGAGTTCATCGGCCTGGCCGAAGAGACCGGGTTGATCGCGCCGATCGGCGAGTTCGTCCTGCGCCAGGCCTGCCAGCAGGCCTGCGAGTGGCAGCGCCAGGGGCTGGCGCAGATACGCGTGTCGGTCAACCTGTCGGTGCACCAGCTGCGCCAGGGCAATCTCACCAGCCTGGTCCGCCAGGTGCTCGAGGAAACCGGCCTGGCGCCGCAGTACCTGGAGCTTGAATTGACCGAAAGCCAACTGCTCGACAACGTCGAAAGCGTCATCGCCACCTTCCAGCAACTGCGTGCGCTGGGCGTGAAGCTGGCGATCGACGACTTCGGCACCGGCTACAGCTCGCTCAGCTACCTCAAGCGCTTCCCGGTGCACTACGTGAAGATCGACCAGACCTTCATCCGCGATCTTTCGCCCGGCAGCGAGGACGCGGCGATCACTCGCGCGATCATCGCCATGGCCCACAGCCTGGAGCTGAAAGTGGTCGCCGAGGGCGTGGAAACCCAGGCGCAGATGGACTTTCTCAAGAGCCAGAACTGCGACGAGATCCAGGGCTTTTTGATCAGCCGCCCGGTGGAGGCCAGCGCCTTCGCCGAACTGCTGCGCGCGCAGATCGACCACCCGCTGGACTGAGCGGCGTCTACCTCGCCCCGTCGCCGGATCTGACTCAGTTGCTCACTTGGCGAACAGCTGGCCGATGTCCTTGAACGCCTTGAATTCCAGGGCGTTGCCACAGGGGTCAAGGAGGAACATGGTCGCCTGCTCGCCGACCTGGCCCTTGAAACGCACATAGGGCTCGATGACGAATTGCGTCTCGCGGCTGCGCAGGCGCTCGGCCAGGGCTTCCCAGTCGGCCCAGCCGAGCACCACGCCGAAGTGCGGCACCGGCACGTCGTGGCCATCCACCGGGTTGCTCACGGCCGCTTCCTGGTAGGCCATCTTCGGCGCCTCGTGGATCACCAGCTGATGGCCGAAGAAATCGAAATCGACCCAGTGATCGCTGCTGCGCCCTTCGGCGCAACCGAATACCTCGCCATAGAAATGCCGCGCTGCGGCGAGATCGAAAACGGGAATCGCCAGGTGAAAGGGAGCAAGGGCCATCACGCATTACCTCTGGTTATTGTCTGTCGGGCTAGCCTAGCAACAGCCAAATCGATTGAAAGCGAATATCCTTTCTAGCAAGCTCAAATAATTTTGATCAATCGAGACGCTCATGCTGCGCGAGCTGAAAACCTTCGTCACCGTGGCCCGCCTGGGCACCTTCGCCGCTGCCGGGCAGCAGGTCGGCCTGACCCAGTCGGCGGTCAGCGCGCAGATCCGCGTACTGGAACAGCACCTCGGCGTGCGCCTGTTCGACCGCAGCGGCCGCGCCGCCGTGCTCAACGCCGCCGGTCGCCACGCTCTGCCATTGGCTGAGCAGATGCTGGCGCTGTATGCGCAGATGGCCTTGCCGCAGGCCGCTGATCAGTGGCAGGGCGAATTGCGAGTCGGCGCCATCGCCACGCTGCAGACCGGGCTGCTGGCCGAGGCGCTGCCGCGCTTTCGCCAGCTGGCGCCGCGGGTCGAACTGAAGCTGGTGCCGGGGGTGTCGCTGCAGCTGTTCACCCAGCTCGATGCCGGCGAGCTGGACCTGGCCCTGCTGATCAAGCCGCCGTTCCCGTTGCCCAAGGAGCTGCTGGAGGTGCCGCTGGCACGCGAGCCCTTCGTGCTCATCGCACCGCTGGACGCAGCCGGCGACGATCCGCTGCAGTTGCTCGCCGAGCACCCATTCGTGCGATACGACCGCGCCTCGTTCGGTGGCCGCCAGGTCAGCCGCTTCCTGCGCGAGCAGCGGCTGGCGGTGCGCGAGGCGCTGGAGCTGGACGAGGTGGAGGCCATCGTGCGTCTGGTGGAGAACGGCATGGGTGTGTCGCTGGTGCCGCGTGCCGGCCTGTGGCTGCAGCGGCCGACCCGCCTGCGGGTGATCGAGCTCGGCGAACTGGCCTTCCACCGTGAACTGGTGGCGCTGTTGCGGCGTGCGCAGCGCCAGCCGGCGCTGGACTGTCTGCTGGATTGCCTGCGGGGCTAATCCTTGGGAGGTCGTAGCCTGCATGCAATCCGGAACAGTAGTCGCCCTGTGCCTGTTCATCTGGACTCGCCCAGAGAAGCTTAGGGCCGGTTGGGCGTGCGCCGATTTTTGTGGGAGCGGATTGTGGGAGCGGACTTGTCCGCGAATGGCGCAGCAGGAAAAGCTTCGCGGTCAAGACCGCTCCTACGGTATGAGTGGCGAGCCGCCGTGCGCTTGCACCGTTTTTGTGGGAGCGGACTTGTCCGCGCTGGCAGCCAGGTAGGGTGCGCGAAGTACCGCCCATAAAAAATGCCGCGCGGCTTGGCAGCGGCGCGGCATTGGCTACAGCTGGGACCTGTGCGGCGATCAGAACGCCGGTATGACGGCGCCCTTGTATTTCTCTTCGATGAACTGCTTGGTCTCGGCGCTGTGCAGGGCCTTGACCAGCTTCTGCACGGCGTCGCTGTCCTTGTTGTCAGCGCGGGTCACCAGGATGTTGACGTACGGCGAGTCGCTGCCTTCGATGGCCAGGGCGTCCTGGGTCGGGTTCAGCTTGGCTTCCAGGGCATAGTTGGTGTTGATCAGGGCAACGTCGACCTGGCTCAGCACGCGCGGCAGGGTGGCCGCTTCCAGTTCACGCACCTTGATGCCTTTCGGGTTCTCGACGATGTCCTTCGGCGTGGCGAGGATGCCGGCTTCCGGCTTGAGGGTGATCACGCCGGCCTTCTGCAGCAGCAGCAGGGCGCGGCCGCCGTTGGTGGCGTCGTTGGGGATGGCCACGGTGGCGCCTTGCGCCAGCTCGCTCAGATCCTTGATCTTGCTGGAGTAGGCGCCGAAGGGCTCGACATGCACACCGGCAACGTTGACCAGCTCGGTCTTGCGGCTGGCATTGAACTCGTCCAGGTACGGCTGGTGCTGGAAGAAGTTGGCGTCGAGGTTCTTCTGCTGTACCTGCAGGTTGGGCTGCACGTAGTCGGTGAACACGCGCACTTTCAGCTCCACGCCTTCTTTGGCCAGGGCCGGTTTGACGAACTCGAGGATCTCCGCGTGCGGCACCGGGGTGGCGGCGACGCTCAGGGTTTCGGCCTGGGCCGAGAAGGCCGCGCAAGCGGCGATTGCAGTCAGCAGCTTCTTCATTTCAAGGTTCCTTTTGGGAAGGTTGGTGCGGGTCTCGCGGGTGGCGAGTCGCCGCTTTTCATCATTTGCGGGAAAAATGTACGACCAGCCGATCACCGACCATCTGCAGCACCTGCACCAGGATCAGCAGCAGAATCACGGTCACGGCCATCACGTCCGGCTGGTAGCGTTGGTAGCCATAGCGTACGGCCAGATCGCCGAGGCCGCCGCCGCCGATCAGGCCGCTCATGGCGGTGTAGGAGACCAGGGTAATCGCAGTGACGGTAGTGGCCGCGAGCAGACCGGGCAGTGCCTCGGGCAGCAGCGCGCGGGTGATGATCTGCCAGGTGCTGGCGCCCATCGCCTGGGTCGCCTCGATGATGCCGCGCTCCACTTCACGCAGGGCGGTTTCCACCAGGCGCGCGAAGAATGGCGTGGCGCCCACCACCAGCGGCGGAATGGCGCCCGCGACGCCCAGCGAGGTGCCGACCAGCAGCTCGGTGAAGGGGATCATCAGGATCAAGAGAATGACGAAGGGCACCGAGCGCAGGATGTTCACCACCAGCGACAGCGCACCGTACAGGGCCTTCTGCTCGAACAACTGGCGCGGACCGGTGAGGAACAGCAGCACGCCGAGCGGCAGGCCGAGCAGCACGGTGAACAACATCGAGCCGAGCAGCATGTTTAGCGTATCGAGGCTGGCCTGCCAGATTTCCGGCCAGAAAACGTTGGGCAGCAGTTGTTCGAGCATCAGCGCAGTACCTCCAGATGCACGTCGGCGGCTTCGAAGCGCGCCAGCGCGGCGTCGATGTCGCCACCGGTGAGGGCCAGGGTGAGCTGGCCGTAGGGGGTGTCCTTGATGCGGTCGATGCGCCCGGCAAGGATGCTGTAGTCCACCCCGGTCTCGCGGGCGACAGTGCCCAGCAGCGGTGCATAGGTGGCTTCGCCCTGGAAGGTCAGGCGCAGGATGCGTCCCGAAACGTGGGCGAAGTCGTCGTGTTGCTCAGCTTCATCGACGTGCTCGGACTCCTGCACGAAGCGCCGCGTGGTCGGGTGCTGCGGGTGCAGGAACACCTCGGCCACCGGACCTTCCTCGACGATCACGCCAGCGTCCATCACCGCCACGCGGTCGCAGACGCGGCGGATCACATCCATCTCGTGGGTGATCAGCACGGTGGTCAGGCCCAGCTCGCGGTTGATCTCGGCCAGCAGCTGCAGCACGGCGGTGGTGGTCTGCGGGTCGAGGGCGCTGGTGGCTTCGTCGCACAGCAGGATCTTCGGCCGTGTGCTCAGCGCACGGGCGATGCCGACACGCTGTTTCTGCCCGCCGGAGAGCTGCGCGGGGTATTTGTTGGCGTGATCCTGCAGGCCGACGCGGGCCAGCAGCTCGTCGACGCGGGCGTCGATCTCGGCGCGGCTCAGTTCGCCAGCCAGGCGCAGCGGCATGGCGATGTTGTCGGCGACGGTCTTCGACGACAGCAGGTTGAAGTGCTGGAAGATCATCCCGACCTGTTGGCGGAAGCGGCGCAGGCCATTGGCATCGAGGGCGGTGACGTCGACGCCGTCGATCTCGATGCGCCCGCCGGAGGGTTCTTCCAGGCGGTTGATCAGGCGCAGCAGGGTGCTCTTGCCGGCGCCGGAGTGGCCGATGATGCCAAACACCTGGCCGCTGCCGATCTGCAGCGTGGTGGGCTGCAGCGCCGGAATCTCGCGGCCCGCGACGCGGTAGGCCTTGTGGACGGATTGAAACTGGATCACGCGAACGACCTTTTGGGTGTGTTCAAGGGCGAGCCTCAAGGTGGAAGGGGCCGGCCATCGGGCGCCGGGTGGGCGCAAAAGGGCGCTAGTCTACCCGGCGGTGTTTAGGCCGAGAAAATCTTTGTTGGCCTATGGTTATTACAAATCGGAATTAACGATCAGCGGCGGTCTCAACGCCTGTTTCACTGACGCTGCGGGCTCAACAGCAGGCGCGGTACCTGTTGCGGCGCGATCTTCTGGCTTAGCTGCGGACGGAAGCTCGGGTCGAGCTTCTTGATACGAGCCGAGAGCAGTGCCGCGACCCAGGGATAGTCCTTGGCCTCGCGTACTTCGATGCGCACGGCGCAGCGAAAGGTCACGACGTCCGCTGCCACGCTGTCGAGCAGGCGGCGCAATTGCTGGTTGTCCTGGCTGTCCAGCATAGGCAACGCCACCGAACTGGTGGCCGCGCTCGGATCGATCAGTCGGGCGGTAGGCGTGCTCTCGGCCTCGGGTGCCGGCTCGCTCGCAGGCGCCGTTGCGACGGATGCTCTGGCCAGGCGCTGCTGGCGCAGTTGCTCCTGGCGCTCGGCGTCGAGTTTGGCGGCAGCTTCGCGTGCCTGCTGTTCGGCTGCAGCCTGGCGTGCGGCGCGGGCGCTATCGATGGCCTGGTTGAGGTCGTGACTCAATGACGGCGCCTGCGGCATCAGGCTGCGAGCCTGGCCCAGCGCTTGTGCGGCGCGGTCCAGATCGCCCTGCTGCAGCGCTTCCTGGCCTTGCTCCATATAGGCCTCCGCCAACTGGCGCTGGTATTGCTCCAGGCGTGTGTCGCGGCTGGCGCGCTGCTGCAGCGCGCCGAGCTGGCTACGCGCATCGTCGAGACGCTCCTCGGCCAGGCTCAGGTCGAGCTGGCGGAAGGCGAGGACCAGATCATCGACCGGCGGGAGACTCTGCTGCTGGCTGCTCTGGCAACCGATCAGCAGCAGAACCAGCAAAAGAGGAAGACCGCGAAAAGCGAACGACTTCATGACTACGCGTCTCGAATTGTGCAAAAAACGCGCAATCATACAGGCTTGCGGCACTGATTTCACCTCGATCGCTAGCGCCGTAGCCCGGATGCAATCCGGGGAAAACGTGCTGGAGCATTCCCGGATTGCATCCGGGCTACGCAGAGCGCGCCATCAGGCGCTGCGTCTGGGCAATGCGAAGCTGGCCAGGAACAGCGCCGCGGCGCTGACCACGATGGACGGCCCGGCCGGCGTGTCCTGATACCAGGACAGCGCCAGGCCGCAGCACACCGCCAGCAGCCCGAGCAGGCTGGCGCCCACGGCCATCTGCTCCGGCGTGCGCGCGTGACGCTGGGCGGCCGCCGCGGGGATGATCAGCAGGGAGGTGATCAGCAGTACGCCGACGATCTTCATCGCCACGGCGATCACCACGGCGATCAGCAGCATCAGCGCCAGGCGGATCGCCGCCACCGGCAGACCTTCGACCCGCGCCAGTTCCTCGTGCACGGTGATCGCCAGCAGCGGTCGCCACAGCCAGGCCAGCAGCGCCAGCACCAGCGTGCTACCGCCGATGATCCAGGCCAGATCGGTGGGGCTGACGGCGAGCAGGTCGCCGAACAGATAGCTCATCAGGTCGATGCGCACGTCATGCATGAAGCTCAGCGCCACCAGGCCCAGCGACAGGGTGCTGTGGGCGAGGATGCCCAGCAAGGTGTCGGAGGCCAGCGGCTGGCGCTGTTGCAGGGTCACCAGCAGCACGGCGAGCAGCACGCAGCCGACGGTGACAGTGAGGGTCGGGCTGACGTCGAGCAGCAGGCCCAGCGCCACGCCGAGCAGGGCGGCGTGGGACAGGGTGTCGCCGAAATAGGCCATGCGTCGCCACACCACGAAGGAGCCAAGCGGGCCGGCCACCAGGGCCAGCGCCAGGCCGGCGAGCAGGGCGTTGAGAAGGAAGTCGGGCATCAGTGTTTGCAGTCCGGGCCGTGAACGTGAGCCGGGCCGTGAATGGTCAGGCCGGGCTTGACCACGCCGCCATGCAGGTCGTGAGCATGGTCGTGGTGGTGGTGATAGACGGCCAGGCTCTTGGCGTCCTGGCCGAACAGCTCGATGAAGGCGGGATCGAAGCTGACCTGCTCCGGGTGGCCGGAACAGCATACGTGGCGGTTGAGGCAGACCACCTGATCAGTGGCGCTCATCACCAGGTGCAGGTCGTGCGAGACCATCAGCACGCCGCAGCCATGACGCTCGCGCAGCCGCGAGATCAGCCGGTACAACTCGGCCTGGCCGGCGACATCGACGCCCTGCACCGGCTCGTCGAGCACCAGCAGTTGCGGCTCGCGCAGCAGGGCGCGGGCCAGCAGCACGCGCTGCATCTCGCCCCCGGAAATGCTCTGCAGCGGGCTGTCGATCACCTGCTCGGCACCGACTTCGGCCAGTGCCGCCAGCGCGCGCTTGCGATCCACGCCTGGCACCAGGCGCAAAAAGCGCAGCACCGACAGCGGCAGGGTGGCGTCGACATGCAGTTTCTGCGGCATGTAGCCGATGCGCAGACGCGGCGTGCGGCGCACGCTGCCACGCTCAGGCTGCAGCAGGCCGAGCACCACCCGCACCAGGGTGGTCTTGCCGGCGCCGTTGGGGCCGATCAGGGTGACGATCTCGCCGGGTTGTACGCTGAGCTGCACGTCGTCCAGCACTGGCTGGCCGTTGAAGCTGACAGCGACGCCGTCGAGGCGGATCAGCGCTTCGCTCATGCCGCGCCCTTGCAGCCTGCGCACAGGCCGACGACTTCCACGGTCTGGCTTTCCACGGCGAAACCGACGCCGGCTGCGCCGTCGACGATGGCCTGGCTGATGGCGGGCTGCTCCAGTTCGGTCGCCGCATGGCAGGCCCGGCAGATCAGGAACTGGCCCTGATGCGCGTGCTCCGGATGGCTGCAGCCGACGAAGGCGTTGAGTGAGGCGATGCGGTGCACCAGGCCGTTTTCCAGGAGAAAGTCCAGCGCGCGGTAGACCGTGGGCGGCGCCGCACGGCGGCCATCTTCATCACTCAGTACGCCGAGAATATCGTAGGCGCCGAGCGGTTTGTGGCTGGCCCAGACCAACTCCAGCACACGTTTGCGCAGGGCGGTCAGGCGCAGGCCCTGGCGAGCGCAGATGGCTTCGGCTTCAGCCAGCGCATGGCTGACGCAGCGGGAATGGTCGTGTGGGCGTGAAGCCAGAGGCGTGTCGGTCATGGGCAAGGACGTCGCTGGTAAGAGACGTTATTATATTACCCATTCAATTCCATCCGAGTATGCCCCGTGTTGCGTCTTTTCTGTCTCTTTACCCTTCTTTTCGGCGCCAGCGCCCAGGCCGAGGTGCGTGTCCTGACCAGTATCAAACCGCTGCAATTGATCGCCGCGGCGGTACAGGACGGTGTTGGCGAGCCCGAAGTGCTGCTGCCGCCGGGCGCCTCGCCGCACCACTATGCGCTGCGTCCGTCCGACGTACGGCGAGTGCGGGAGGCCGACTTGCTGTACTGGATCGGCCCGGACATGGAAGCCTTCCTGCCCCGCGTGCTCGGCAGCCGCGACAAGCCGCAGGTGGCCGTGCAGGATCTGCCCGGCATGACCCTGCGTCACTTTGGCGACAGCCATGGCGAGCATGACCACGACCACCAACACGACGATCATGATCACGAGCACGCCCATGCCGGTGACGACCTGGGACACGATCACGACCATCGTCCGGGCAGTCTGGATGCTCATTTGTGGCTGGCCGCGGACAACGCCAAGGTGATCGCCGCGCGCATGGCCGCGGACCTGGCCAAGCTGGATGCGGCCAATGCCGAGCGCTACGCCACCAATCTGCAAGCCTTCGAAGCGCGCCTGGACGCCCTCGATGGCCGTATCCGCCCGCAATTGGCCGAACTTCAAGGCAAGCCGTACTTCGTTTTCCACGAGGCCTTCGACTATTTCGAGGCTGCCTATGGCCTCAAACACGCCGGCGTGTTCAGCGTGCTGACCGAAGTCCAGCCCGGTGCGCGGCATGTCGCTGCCATGCGCGAGCGCCTGCAGCAGACCGGCCCGAGCTGTGTTTTCAGCGAACCGCCGCTGCGCCCGCGCCTGGCGGAAACCCTCACCGCGGGCCTGCCGGTCAAGCTGGCGGAGCTGGATGCTCTGGGCGGCACCCTGCCGGTCGACGCCAGCGGTTACGAGCGCCTGCTGGAGAACCTGGCCGGTGGCCTGAGCGAGTGCCTGAATAGCTTGTAGGGGACGCATTGGAGAGTCCAGCGGCAGACCCTGTGTAGGAGCGAATTCATTCGCGATTGAAGTGCCCCGGATTGCATCCAGGCTACGGGTTGGCTGTTGTGGGAGGGGCTTCAGCCGCGACGAACCGAGCTACGAACTGTAACCACCTTCACATTGCCGCTGGCTGGCGCAAACCACTAGGCTTGCGCTTTTGCCGCGAGCGCCCGCCATGTCGCCAACCGCACCTCGTCCGTCCAACGCCACGCTGGTGCTTTTGGCCTCGCTCTATTGCGCGCAAGGCCTGCCGTCCGGGCTGATCGCCCACTCGCTACCGGTACTGCTGCGCCAACACGACGTTGACCTGGCACTGATCGGTTTGCTCAAGCTGCTGGCGCTGCCCTGGCTGCTCAAGGTGTGCTGGGCGCCCTGGATCGACCGCCTGGCCTCGCCTCGACTGGGCCACCACCGTGGCTGGATTCTGCCGCTGCAGACGGGCGTGATCGTCTGTGTCGCCGCACTGGCGCTGCTCGCTCCGCAGACGCTGTTCGGCTCCGGCCTCTGGCTTTTGCTCGGCCTGCTGCTGTTGATCAACCTGCTGGCCTCGACCCAGGACGTGGCCACCGATGGCCTAACCGTACGCCTGCTGCCCGAACGCTGGCGCGGCCTGGGCAACAGCCTGCAGGTCGGTGGCTACAAGGTCGGCATGATCGTCAGCGGCAGCGGACTGCTGCTGGTGATCGACCCGCTGGGCTGGAATCTGTCGGTGGGGCTGGTGGCCGGCCTGATCCTGCTGATGACTGTGCCGATCTGGTTGTTCCCCGAGCGCCGTGTCCTGCCCTTTCAGCCTGCTCTGGCGGAGCGCGCCCTTGGCCCGCGCCTGTTGCTCGATCACTACCGCGGCCTGCTGGCGCAGCCCGGCATGCTCCTGTGGCTGGCGGTGGTGCTGACCTTCAAGCTCGGCGACTCGCTCGGCTCGCCGATGATCAAGCCGATGCTGGTGGATCAGGGCTGGAGCACCGGAGCGCTTGGCCAGCTAACCCTGATCAGCAGCCTGGCCGGAATCGGCGGCGCCGTGCTCGGCGGTCTGCTCTACGCGCGCATCGGCGTGCTGCGGGCGTTGATGCTGTTCGGCGCGCTGCAGGCCCTCGGCATCGCCTCCCTGGCGTTGCTGGTGGGGCAGGGCGCCAACACTGGGTTGGTCTACGTCGTGACCCTGTTCGAGCAGATAGCCGATGGCATGTCCACCGTTGCCCTGTTCGCCGCGATGATGCGCATGTGCCGCCCCGAACACGAAGGCGCCGACTTCACCCTGCAGGCCTCGGCGCAGTTGCTGCTGTCCGGCTTCGTCGGCGCCAGCAGTGGAGTGCTGGCCAAGGCGTTGGGGTACGAGGGTTTGTTCGTCGGGGCAGGGGTGTTGGGAATGCTGGTGCTGCTTGTGGTGCTCGCGCACGCGCGCCGATCAGCAGCCTGAGCGACGCCGGCGCGAGCCTGTAGCCCGGATGCAATCCGGGGCGGCGCCGAGAAAGCCCCTTGCGCCGTCAGGCCCAGTGCCTCCCGTGCCGCTCCAGCAGGTGCTGCAGTTGCTCCGGCCCATCGCTGCCGGCCGGGTAGGGGCGCGGGCTTTGATAATGCTGGTGCCAGCCCTGCAGGATCGGGTCGACCCACTGCCAGGCGGCCTCGACTTCATCGCGGCGCATGAACAACGTCGAGTCGCCGTCGATCACGTCGAGCAGCAGGCGCTCGTAGGCGTCCCAGCGGCGCTGCTGGTTGAAGGCGTTGGCCAGGTTGAGGTCCAGCTCCACCGGCTTCAGGCGCATGCCCTTGCCGGGATTCTTGGCCATCAGTTGCAGGCTGATGCGCTCTTCCGGCTGCAGGCGGATCAGCAGCTGGTTGGCTTCGCCGCCATTGAACAGGCGGTGCGGCACCGGTTTGAACTGGATAAGAATTTCCGAGGCCTTCTTCGCCAGACGTTTGCCGGTGCGTAGGTAGAACGGCACGCCAGCCCAGCGCCAGTTGTCGATTTCCACCTGCACGGCGACGAAGGTTTCGGTGTCGCTGTCGTTGTCGACGTTCTTCTCGAAGTAGTAGGCGGGCACGTCATGGCCGCCGATCTTGCCGGCGGTGTACTGGCCGCGCACGGTCTTGTCCTGCACGTCGAGGCCGCTGATAGGCTTGAGTGCTTCGAGGATCTTCACCTTCTCGTTGCGTACTGCCTCGGCGTCGAATCGTACCGGCGCCTCCATGGCCACCAGGCAGAGCAGTTGCAGCAGGTGGTTCTGGATCATGTCGCGCATGGCGCCGGCCTTGTCGTAGTAGCCGCCGCGGTTTTCCACGCCGAGGGTTTCGCACACGCTGATCTGCACGTGGTCGATGTGACCGGCGCGCCATACCGGTTCGAACAGGGCATTGGCGAAGCGCAGCGCCATGAGGTTCTGCACAGTTTCCTTGCCCAGGTAGTGATCGATACGAAACACCCGTGCTTCGTCGAATACGGCGCCGATGGCGGCATTGATCGCCCGGGCCGACTCCAGCGAGTGGCCGATGGGTTTTTCCAGCACGATACGCGCCGCCGGGCCGGCCAGGCCGGCGTTGGCCAGGTGCGCGGCGATGTCTTCGAACAGACTCGGTGCGGTGGCCAGGTAGTAGACTCGCACACGCTGTTCATCACGCCCCAGGCGCTTGGCCAGGCGGCCGAAATCGGCGCTCTGCGCGGCGTCCATGGAGAAGTAGTCGAGGCGTGCGGCGAAGCTGGCCCAGGCCTCGTTGGTGAAATCGGCACGGGCGACCTGGGCGCGGCAGTGGCGCTCGGCAAGGGCCTGGTAGGCCTCGCGGGTATGGCTGCTGCGAGCCAGGGCGAGGATGCGCACATCGGCGTGTAGGCGCCCTTCGCGGTGCAGGTGATAGAGCGCCGGCAGCAGCTTGTGCAGGGCCAGATCGCCCGTGCCACCGAAGACCAGCATGTCGCAGGGAATACTCAAGGGAAACACTCCGACTCGTTTAGCGGACCGTTGCAAACTACCTGCGTTTGCAGGAAGGAGGCAGTGACAAACGCCCCAAGAATGCCTGTGTTTTTGCGGCGTGCCCGATGTTTGAAACATTCATTCAGCTGTTCGGCAGCCGCTTGGCTGTGCGCGAGCCCGAGCTATGTAGTATAACTACAAGGTCACTACAACCGCCGACCGCCGATCATAACCGAGCCGAGACTCGCCGAGCGCCGCGGTAGACCCTTTTCTGCATAGAGCCTATCTCCGTGAATCTGTTGCAACACATCGCCCAGTCGCGCCACCTGCTGCGCAAGTCCGAGCTCAAGGTGGCCGATCACGTCTTGCTCGATCCTGCATCGGTGATGCACAGCTCCATGGCCGAGCTGGCGCACAGTGTCGGCATCAGCGAGCCGACCATCGTGCGTTTCTGCCGCGCCATCGGTTGCAGTGGTTTCCAGGACCTCAAGCTGAAGCTGGCGCAGAGCCTGGCCGCGGGTGCCAGCTTCGGTCAGTTCGCGATTCACGAGGATGACTCGGTCGCCGACTTCAGCCTGAAGATCTTCGACACCACCCTGCATACGCTGATGGAGGTGCGCGAGAAGCTCGACCCCGAGGCCCTGCAGCGCGCCATCGCCGCGTGCTCCAACGCGCAGCGCGTGGAGTTCTACGGCTTCGGTGCCTCCGGCGCCGTGGCGGCCGATGCCCAGCACAAATTTTTCCGCCTGCTGCTCAACGCCGCGGCCTATTCCGACCCGCACATGCAGGCGATGAGTGCGGTGACCCTGCAGCCGGGCGATGTGGCAGTGTGCATTTCCCAGTCCGGGCGTTCCAAGGACCTGCTGATCACCGCCAATCTGGTGCGTGAATCCGGCGCCAGCCTGATCACCCTGTGCCCGAGCCAGACTCCGCTGGCGGAGCTGTCGACCGTGAACCTGGCCATCGACGTGCAGGAAGACACCGAGATCTACACCCCGCTGACCTCGCGCATCGCCCACCTGGTGGTGATCGACGTACTCGCCATGGGCGTGGCCATGGCGCGGGGCCCGAGCCTGGTCAACCACCTCAAGAGCGTCAAGCGCAGTCTGCGCAGCCTGCGCCTGTCGCCAAAGTCCCTGCGCAGCAGCGAGGACTGAGCGCGCGGTTTCACCGCCTGTTCATCTGCCCGCCGCAAAAGCGTCATCTGCCCGGAGCAAGCTGAGGCCTCCAGTCCTCGTTCCGGGAGAACCGAGATGCCTCGTATCTTCGATGACGCGCAACTGCACGACCAACCCGACGCCAAGACCCGACGCAAACTGCAAGACCAGCGCCGCATGGCCTACCGCCGGGCCATCGAAAATTATGCCGAGCAGTGCCAGCTGCAACGCGAGCTTGCCGATTTCCCCGAGCTGGTGCCCGCCAGCTACGCGCAGCGCAGCGAACGCACCTCGCGCCGCGCCGCCTGACTCCTCTCGTCGCCCTGCCTGCCTGCGGGCAGGGCAATGAGCTTGCCCGATTCTACGAACTTGTTGCCCGGTTCTGCCTATCTCACCGGCAGGCGGCGACAGCCGCTTTTGCGCCCACTAAAGTGACGCTCCGGCCCCTTGCGTGCGGGCCTGACCGTGATCGCCAGGGCGGCCTGGCGAAATGACTTAGACACCATCAGAAAGGTGGGCAGACCATGATTACCCTGAATCTCAACGGCCAGGAGCATGAACTGGACGTGGCAGGCGATATGCCGCTGCTCTGGGCTTTGCGCGACGTCGCCAATCTCACCGGCACCAAGTACGGCTGCGGCATGGCCCTGTGCGGCGCCTGCACGGTGAATGTCGATGGCCAGCCGACCCGCTCCTGCGTCACGCCGGTATCGGCGGTAGCCGGCAAACGCATCAGCACCATCGAGGCGGTCGGCGAAGACGCCGTGGGCAAGGTGGTGCAACAGGCCTGGCGCGAGCTGGACGTGGTGCAGTGCGGCTACTGCCAGTCCGGGCAGATCATGGCCGCCACGGCGCTGCTCAGCAGCAACAAGGCGCCCAGCGACGCCGATATCGACGCGGCCATGAGCGGCAATATCTGCCGCTGCGCCACCTATGTGCGGATTCGCGCCGCCATCCACGAAGCGGCTGGTCAGCTGGCCTGAGGAGCGTCGAATCATGGGCAAGATCGAAACCCCCGATAGCGCCACGCGCGGCATTCTCAATGTCAGCCGTCGCAGCCTGCTCAAGGGCGCCGGCGGCCTGGCTCTGGGCATCTTCTTCGCGCCGCTGTTGCGCGGCATGGATGTACTGGCGGCAGGCGGCCCGCTGGAGCCGAACGCCTTCGTGCGCATCGACCTGGATGGCACGGTGACCGTGCTGGCCAAACACCTGGAAATGGGCCAGGGCAGCTACACCGGCCTGGCCACGCTGTTGGCCGAAGAACTGGACGCGGACTGGGACAAGGTGCGCGTCGAGGGTGCGCCGGCCGATGTGAAGCGCTACAACAACCTCGCCTTCGGCCCGATGCAGGGTACCGGCGGCAGCACCGCCATGGCCAACTCCTGGGAGCAGATGCGCAACGCCGGTGCGACCGCCAAGGCCATGCTGGTGGCAGCGGCTGCGCAGCGCTGGGGCGTGCCGGCGAGTGAAATCAGCGTCGACAAGGGCGTGGTCAGTCACGGCGGCTCCGGGCGCAGTGCCGACTTCGGCGAGCTGGTCGAGGCGGCAGCCTCGCAGCCGGTGCCCGAACAGGTGCAGCTCAAGAACCCCAAGGACTTCAAGCTGATCGGCAAGCGCGAACTGCGCCGCAAGGACAGTCCGGGCAAGACCGATGGCAGCGCCATCTTCACCCAGGACTTCAAGCTGCCCGGCATGCTGGTGGCCATGGTTGCCTATCCGCCGCGTTTCGGCAGCGTGCCGCGCTCGGTCGACGTCAGCAAGGCCAAGGCCGTGCGCGATGTGGTCGAGGTGGTGGAGTTTCGCGATCTGCCCCACGGCCGATCGGGGGTCGCCGTGCTGGCGAAGAACACTTGGGCGGCGCGTCAGGGTCGTGATGCGCTGGTAATCGACTGGGACGAGAGCCAGGCCTTCACCCTCGGCAGCGAGGAAATTCTCGCGCAATACCGCGACAGCGCGGGCAAGCCCGGTTTGCCGGCGACGAGCAAGGGCGATGCCGATGCGGCGCTGGCCAAGGCCGCCAAGGTGGTCGAGGCCGACTACGAATTCCCTTATCTGGCCCATGCGGCGATGGAGCCGATGAATTGCCTGGTCAAACTCTCCGACGAGCGCTGCGAGATCTGGAACGGCGAGCAATTTCAGACCGTCGACCAGGCCATCATTAGCAATTATCTGGGCTTCAAACCCGAGCAGGTCTCGCTGACCCAGCTGTACGCAGGCGGCAGTTTCGGTCGTCGCGCCAGTTCACTGTCCGATTATCTGCTGGAGGCGGTGGCGATCACCAAGGCCGCGCGCGACAAGGGCGTCGATGCGCCGGTGAAGATGGTCTGGACCCGTGAGGACGACACCCGTGGCGGGTTCTTCAGGCCGATGTACGTGCACCGTGCGCGTATTGGTCTGGACGAGGCCGGCAAGCTGCAGGCCTGGCACAACCGCATCGTCGGCCAGTCAATTATGACCGGCACTTCGATGGAGCCTTTCATGATCAAGGATGGTGTCGACCATACCTCGGTCGAGGGGCTGTCCAACCTGTCCTATGCGGTGCCCAACCTGCAGGTGGAGCTGAGCACGCCGAGCAATATCAAGGTGCCGGTGCTGTGGTGGCGTTCGGTCGGTCATACCCACACCGGTTATGTCGCCGAAACCATGATCGACGAGGCTGCGGTGGCGGCTGGGCAGGACCCCTACGCGTTCCGCCATGCGCTGCTGGACAGCCAGCCGCGTCATCGCGGTGTGTTGGAGCTGGCCGCCAAGCAGGCTGGCTGGGACAAGCCACTGGCGTCGGGCAGCGAGGGTGAGAAGCGCGGGCGGGGCATCACCGTGCATGAGTCGTTCGGCTCGTTCGTCGCGCAAGTCGCCGAGGTTACGGTCAAGGCCGATGGCAGCTATCGTCTGGATCGCGTTGTATGCGCGGTGGACTGCGGTATCGCCATCAACCCCGACGTGATCAAGGCGCAGATGGAAGGCGGTATCGGCTTCGCCCTGGCTGCCGCCCGGCACAGTGCAATCACCTTGAAGGAAGGGCGGGTCGAGCAGTCGAACTTCCACGACTTCCAGGTGCTGCGCATGAACGAAATGCCCAAGGTCGAGGTGCATATCGTGCCGTCTGCGCAGAACCCCACCGGTGTCGGTGAGCCGGGCGTGCCGCCGCTGGCGCCGGCCCTGGCCAACGCCCTGTTCGCCGCTACTGGCGTGCGCTTGCGCAAGCTGCCGTTCCCGGCGCAGATCACGGCCTGAGGTCGCTCGCTGTAAACACTACCCCCGGGCAATTGCCCGGGCTTTTTCGTTTCAGCCGGTCGCGGCTAAAGTCCCTCTCACAAGGGCAGATTCGCCGTGTTCCAGGGAGCGTTCTTATGTAGGAGCCGCTTTCGGCGCTGGCATCCTGCTTCGCTCTACCTCCTGCATTCATGCAGTCGTTGCAGCGAGCTTTTTGAGTATTGATCGCGGCTGAAGCCGCTCCTACAGGGGGCTGTGTCGGACGGTAGACCGGAGGGCGCACGGTGCCACTCTGTGTGGGAGGCGCTTCAGCGGCGAGCTTTTGCGGTTGATCGCGGCTGAAACGGAGTGCAGCTCCCACAGAGGTGTCGTGTCAGGCCGTAGCCCGGATGCAATCCGGGGTTTCGCTCAGGAGGCAGTCAGTCTGGCCGCGCTTTCGATATCGCTGCAGTCCAGCGGTGTCGGTGTATGGATCGCCGCCTGGCGATGCTTGAGCATGCCGCCTGTGCGCTGGTTGATGGCCGCGGTCATCTCGGCGAGGATCGCCGTGGCCACGCTTTCCGGCGTGTCGCCGCCGATATCCAGGCCGATGGGGTAGTGCAGGCGCTCCAGTGCCGGCAACTGCGGGCTGTGCTGGCGAATCTCGTCCAGCAGCCGTTCGGTGCGGTCACGCGGTCCCAACTGGCCGATATAGGCGGGCGAACCCTGCAGCACGCTGCCCAGCCAATGACGATCCTGGCTGTAGCTGTGGCTCATGATCGCCACCAGGGCGCCATCGGTGAGCGCGTGCAGGTCATAGGGCGGTCGCGCATCGACCTGCAGCACGGCGTCGGCCTCGGGAAAGCGTTCGGCGCGGGTGAAATGAGCGCGGCCGTCGACCACGGTAACGTGCCAGTCCAGCAGTTTGGCCATATGTGTCAGCGGCTGGGCGTCATGCCCGGCGCCAAAGATCACCAGGCGCCGTTGCGGCGCCTGGTATTCGCAGAACACCTCGATCTCGCCGCGCTCATCGCGGTAGCTGCGCAGCGAGGAGCGGCCGTCAACCAGGGTTCGTTCCAGGTCGGCGCGAACCTCGGCGTCGAGTGCCGCATCCAGCAGGCGACCACTGTCACTGAGCGATGGATGCAGGCAAAGACGATCACCCACGCGCACGCGGGCGTTGCGATAACAGCCGATCACCGTGGCGACTGCCCCAGCCTGACCGCTTTCGCGCACCTGACGCAGTAGATCGAGCACCGCCAGCGGCCTTTCCGCGCTGTGGCGTTCGAGCAGCACATGCACGGTGCCGTTGCAGCCGAGGCCGAAAGTCAGTGCGGCGTCCTGATCGTCATCGTCCTCCTCGGTGGCCGTGCTGTACCGGCGGATCACTGCTTCGCCACTATCGGTCAGCCACCAGGCCTTCTTCGCCACTTCGGATTCCAGGCAGCCGCCGCTGATGGTGCCGACGGTGCCGCCATACAGCGGGATCAGCATGCGCGCGCCGGGGCGGCGGTAGGCCGAGCCTTCGACCTTGACCACGGTGGCGAGCACAGCCTGGCCATTGTCGCGTTCCAGCGCGCGCATGGCCTCGAGCAGGGCGCTGATTCCCGACAGCATAGAGTTCTCCCGGACGGGGTTGGTGGTGCGATTCCAGGCTGGCACTGTCGCTCAGCTCAGCTGGGAAAGGTTAGGCCGATACTGCGAGATTCTTGCCCGATCCTGCGTGGCTACCCTCGAAACGCTCGGCCAGCTTGACGATGCGAGCACGTTCGGTGCGGATGTAATCGACGAAAGCCTGTGCTACAGGGGACAACCTGCGGCCACGAATATTCACTACGCACCAGCTTCTTTGTAGCGGCAACTCGGCCACTGGCAGCTCGCGCAGCAGGCCGTGCTGCATCTCCAGGCGGACCGCATGGCGCGGTAACA
The DNA here is from genome assembly GCF_016008875.1 of Ectopseudomonas mendocina. Classification (GTDB taxonomy): domain Bacteria; phylum Pseudomonadota; class Gammaproteobacteria; order Pseudomonadales; family Pseudomonadaceae; genus Aquipseudomonas. The sequence continues at coordinate 82,502 of NZ_JADTQG010000019.1, read as the reverse complement.
AGGCGATGCCGAGCCCGGCCAGCACCGCTTCGCGCTGCGATTCCAGCGAACCGATCTCCAGCGTATGCGGGAAATGCGCGCGTTTCTGGTGGCAGTATTCCTCGCAGGCCCGGCGGGTACCGGAGCCGCTTTCGCGAATCAGCAGCGGATAAGCGGTTAGATCCTGCAACTGGAGACTGTCCGCCTCGCACAGCGGGTGATCCGGCGCCGCCACGGCGATGATCGGGTTGTTGAGAAAGGGCATGAAGTCCAGCGCCAGGTCCTGCGGCACCTGACTCATGATCATCAGGTCGTCCCGGCTGAGGGTCAGGCGACGCACAGCCAGAGCGTGGTTGACTACCGTGAGGTTGAGGCTGACTTCCGGATACTGGCGGCGAAAATCGCCGAAAAGGTGGGGAATGAAGTATTTGGCGCTGGATTCCACGCACAGATTAAGCTGCCCCTGCAGCGAGCCCTGCAAGTCCGACAACTGCATATCCAGGCTCTCCAGGCGGCCGAAAATGTCGCTGCTGGCACGGCGTAGCGCTTCGGCGGCTTCGGTGAGGTAGAGCTTCTTGCCGACGTACTCGAACAGCGGCTGGCCGACCAGATCTTCCAACTGACGAATCTGCAGGCTCACGGCCGGCTGGGTCAGCGCCATTTCATCGGCGGCGCGGCTGTAGGAGCCGTGTTCGCATACGGCCCGGAATACCTGAAGTTGGCGCAGGGTCATGCGCAGCAGGGTTTTACGCACGTTTTCGTCCTCATTCGGTCAGTACATAAGTAATTACTTATGCACGATCAAATAATTATTCATTTTGGTTAATTCGTATAGCCGGATAGGGTTTCACCACGTTTTGCAACCAACTGTTGCAGCGTCCCTTGCAGCTCTGCGCTGAGGATTGGATCGTGATAAGAAAAATATTGATCGCCAACCGTGGTGAGATTGCCGTCCGCATCGTGCGGGCCTGCGCCGAAATGGGCATCCGCTCGGTGGCGATCTATTCCGACGCCGACCGTCATGCGTTGCACGTCAAGCGTGCCGACGAGGCGCACAGCATTGGCGAAGATCCGCTGGCCGGCTATCTGAACCCGCGCAAGCTGGTCAATCTGGCGGTGGAAACCGGTTGCGATGCGTTGCACCCCGGCTACGGTTTCCTTTCTGAAAACGCCGAACTTGCAGAGATCTGCGCTGAACGTGGGATCAAATTCATAGGTCCGAGCGCGGAAGTCATCCGCCGCATGGGCGACAAGACCGAAGCCCGACGCAGCATGATGGCTGCTGGTGTGCCCTGCACTCCCGGCACCGAAGGCAACGTCGCCGACCTGGCCGAAGCCCTGCGAGAAGGCGAGCGTATCGGTTACCCGGTGATGCTCAAGGCGACCTCCGGTGGTGGCGGTCGCGGCATTCGTCGCTGCAACAGCCGCGAGGAGCTGGAGCAGGCCTACCCGCGAGTGATCTCCGAGGCGACCAAGGCCTTCGGTTCGGCCTCCGTCTTCCTGGAAAAATGCATCGTCAACCCGAAGCACATCGAGGCGCAGATCCTCGCCGACAGCTTCGGCAACACCGTGCACCTGTACGAGCGAGATTGCTCGATCCAGCGGCGTAACCAAAAACTGATCGAAATCGCCCCCAGCCCGCAGCTCACCCCCGAGCAGCGCGCCTATATCGGTGACCTGGCCGTGCGTGCAGCGCAGGCCGTGGGCTACGAGAACGCCGGTACCGTGGAGTTCCTGCTCGCCGAAGGCGAGGTGTACTTCATGGAGATGAACACCCGGGTGCAGGTGGAGCACACCATCACCGAGGAAATCACCGGCATCGACATCGTTCGCGAGCAGATCCGCATCGCTAGTGGCCTGCCGCTGTCGGTCAAGCAGGAAGACATCATCCACCGCGGTTATGCCCTGCAGTTCCGTATCAACGCCGAGGACCCGAAGAACAACTTCCTGCCGTCGTTCGGCAAGATCACCCGCTACTACGCCCCCGGCGGCCCCGGTGTGCGCACCGACACGGCGATCTACACCGGCTACACCATTCCGCCCTATTACGACTCGATGTGCTTGAAGCTGATCGTCTGGGCGCTGACCTGGGAAGAGGCGATGGATCGTGGCCTGCGCGCACTGGACGACATGCGCGTGCAGGGCGTGCGCACCACCGCGCCCTATTACCAGGAAATCCTGCGTAACCCGGAATTCCGTAGCGGCCAGTTCAATACCAGCTTCGTCGAAAGCCACCCGGAACTGACCCAGTACTCGATCAAGCGCAACCCGTCGCACCTGGCCATCGCCATCGCCACTGCCATCGCTGCCCACGCGGGCCTGTAGGGGACATCATGAGCAAGAAGATCACCGTTACCGATACCGTCCTGCGCGATGCCCACCAGTCGCTGCTGGCGACCCGCATGCGCACCGAGGACATGCTGCCGATCTGCGACAAGCTCGATCGCGTCGGCTACTGGTCGCTGGAAGTCTGGGGTGGGGCCACCTTCGATTCGTGCGTGCGCTTCCTCAAGGAAGACCCGTGGGAGCGCCTGCGCCAGCTCAAGGCCGCGCTGCCCAACACCCGCCTGCAGATGCTTCTGCGCGGGCAGAACCTGCTCGGCTACCGCCACTACAGCGATGACGTGGTGCGCGCCTTCGTGGCCAAGGCCGCGGTCAACGGCATCGACGTGTTCCGCATCTTCGATGCGATGAACGACGTGCGTAACCTGCGCGTGGCCATCGAGGCGGTCAAGGCTGCCGGCAAGCACGCCCAGGGCACCATCGCCTATACCACCAGCCCGGTGCACACCAACGAGGCCTTCGTCGGCCAGGCCAAGGCCATGCAGGCGATGGGCATCGACTCCATCGCGATCAAGGACATGGCCGGCCTGCTTACGCCCTATGCCACCTTCGAATTGGTCAAGGCGCTGAAGGCCGAGATCGATTTGCCGGTATTTATCCACAGCCACGACACCGCCGGTCTCGGCGCCATGTGTCAGCTCAAGGCCATCGAAGCCGGTGCCGATCATATCGACACCGCCATCTCCAGCCTGGCCTGGGGCACCAGCCATCCGGGCACCGAGTCGATGGTCGCCGCGCTCAAGGGCAGCGAGTTCGACACCGGCCTGGATCTGGAACTGATCCAGGAAATCGGCATGTACTTCCACGCTGTGCGCAAGAAGTACCACCAGTTCGAGAGCGAGTTCACCGGCGTGGATACCCGCGTGCAGGTCAACCAGGTGCCGGGCGGGATGATTTCCAACCTGGCCAACCAGCTCAAGGAGCAGGGTGCGCTGAACCGCATGAACGAAGTGCTGGAAGAAATTCCGCGTGTGCGTGCCGACCTCGGCTTCCCGCCGCTGGTGACCCCGACGTCGCAGATCGTCGGCACCCAGGCGTTCTTCAACGTGCTGGCTGGCGAGCGCTACAAGACCATCACCAACGAAGTGAAGCTGTACCTGCAGGGCCGCTACGGCAAGGCGCCGGGCAAGGTCGACGAGCAACTGCGCAAGCAGGCCATCGGCAGCGAGGAAGTGATCGACGTGCGCCCGGCCGACCTGCTCAAACCCGAGCTGGCGCGCCTGCGTGAAGAGATCGGCAGCCTGGCATCGTGCGAAGAGGACGTGCTGACCTTCGCCATGTTCCCTGACATCGGGCGCAAGTTCCTCGAAGAGCGCGCGGCCGGCACCCTCAAACCGGAAGAGCTGCTGCCCATGCCGAATGGCCAGGGCAAGGCGGCGCCGGTCGGTGGTGAAGGCGTGCCGACCGAGTTCGTGGTCGACGTGCATGGCGAAAGCTACCGCGTGGACATCACCGGCGTCGGCGTCAAGGGCGACGGCAAGCGCCACTTCTACCTGTCCATCGACGGCATGCCGGAAGAGGTGGTGTTCGAGCCGCTCAACGATTTCGTCGCTGGCAGCGGCGGCAAACGCAAGCAGGCCGGGGCACCGGGCGACGTGTCCACCACCATGCCGGGCAACATCGTCGATGTGCTGGTCAAGGAAGGTGACACGGTCAAGGCCGGTCAGGCCGTACTGATCACCGAAGCAATGAAGATGGAAACCGAGGTGCAGGCGCCGATTGCCGGTACCGTCAAGGCCGTTCACGTGGCCAAGGGCGACCGCGTCAATCCGGGCGAAGTGCTGGTGGAAATCGAAGGTTAACCTCTATGGAGCCCGGCCTGTTGGATGGGCAAGTTTGACGGGGCGTATAACCCGGGCTCCTTTTTTATTCGTTGGCGTCCCTGACCGGACGCCCAGGGTTCGAGACCCAGGAGCCGCAAGGCTCCTTTTTTTCCTGCAGTTCTCTGGTCATGCCCCAGGTGCGCAAGCACAGCGCGGGCGATCAGCACCGCTTGCGCGGGGCATGGCCTTTTCCTTTCAGCCGGCCGGAGCCTGAGCTCCGGCCGGCGCGTTTCACTCCTGAGGAAAACGTGCGCGCGGCGTGGCCATCGGTACCTTATCGCCATCGAGCGGCAGGAAGCTGCCCAGCTCGGCATCGTAAGCCTTGATCTGGCTGGTTTCGATGTCATACACCCAGCCATGGATGAACAGCTGACCGCGCGCCAGCCTGGCTGCCACCGACGGGTGCGTGCACAGGTGATTGAGCTGCGCCACCACGTTCTCTTCCGTGAGCACTTCCAGGGCTTCTTGGTTGTTGCTGCAGTTGCAATTCTCGGCGACCACGCTGCGCGCGACCTCGGCGTGGCGCAGCCAGGCCTTTACCGTGGGCATGCTTTCCAGAGACGCCGGGTTGAGTACCGCCTTCATCGCGCCGCAGTCGGAGTGCCCGCAGACGATAATGTGCTGCACACCCAGAGCCATCACCGCGTACTCGATGGCGGTGGATACGCCACCCATCATCTGCCCGTAGGCCGGTACGACGTTACCAACGTTACGGTTGACGAACAGGTCGCCCGGCGAGCTTTGGGTGATCAGCTCCGGCACCACGCGCGAGTCGGCGCAGGTGATGAACATGGCGCGTGGGTTCTGGGCGGTGGCGAGCTTCTTGAACAGCTCTTCCTGCTGCGGGAATACCTCGTTGCGAAAGCGTTTGAAGCCCTCGACGATGCTGTGCAGCGCCTGATCGGCGGTTTCGTTGCCCTCATGGGCCTGAAGCGGAATCACCTGATGTTTGTAAGGCATGCCCTGAACCTCTTTGTTATCGAAAATACGCTGCTAAAACGACAGCCGCAGCGGGGTGCGAGTCACACGCAAGTGTCGCCCGCGCTCGCAGGCGCGACAACCGGTAGGTTCATGCAGTTGGTGCCCGGTGTCGGTTTACCGATATGGCGTGCCGCACAGGGCGTCCTGTGCCCCGCTCAACGCGCGCTTTGCCGCTCCAGTTCATGCAGGTAGGGCAGGTCGGGACCGACCCGCGAGCAGGTCAGCGCGGCGGCTGCGATCGCTTGGTTCAGCATGGCGTCGATCTGCTCACGGCTCAGCGTTGCCAGCGCCTCGACGCTGTTCAGCTGGTGCCGCGCCAGGTAGGCGAGCAGCGCCGCCTGGAAGGTATCGCCGGCGCCGACGGTATCGCGGGTGTGCACGGCCACGGCCGGCGCCGAGCTGTGCCCGTGGCGGCTGTAGACGCTGGCGCCTGCGCTGCCCTGAGTGAGGAACACCAACTGGCAGCGTTCGTTGAGCCAGCTTGCCGCGACCTGTTGCGGGTCGCGCTCGGGATACAGCAATTGCAGATCCTCTTCGCTGACCTTGATCAGGTGTGCATGGCGGGCGAAGGTCTCTACGCGCTCTCGCCAAAGGGCGACATCCGGCGCCGGGCCGAGACGCACGTTGGGGTCGAGGCTGATCAGGCGATGCGGGTGCTCGCGCTGCACCAGCTGCAGCAGCGTGCTGGCCACCGGCTCCACCACCAGCGAGAAGGAGCCGACATGCACGCCGCGCACTTGATCATCGAGCGTTGGCAGGTGCTCGGTGCGCAACTGGCGGTCGGCGCAGCCTTCGCCGCGGAAGGAGTATCGCGGGGAGCCGCTGGCGTCCACGCCGACCATCGCCAGGGTGGTCGGCGCATCGCTGGCAATCAGGTAAGCATCGCTCACGCCCTCATCACTGAGCACCTGGCGCAGGTGTTGGCCGAGGCTGTCCGAGGAAATCCCGGTGAACAGCGCCGAGTCGGCGCCCATGCGGCGCAAGCCCAGCGCCACGTTGAACGGCGAGCCGCCGGCGATGGCCTTGAAGGCCAACTCGTTGCTACGCCCGCCGTCGTTCTGGATAAACACGTCGAACAGTGCTTCGCCACAGACCAGGTACATATTCATCTCCGTATCGATTCAAGGGCACATTTAAAAACCACCCGCTTCATTCAAGCCCCGATGCACCGAGCTGTAGGAGCGGCGCCCCGCTGCGAACCAGGGCGGCGCGGACTGGAAAAACTTAGCCCTAGGGCGTAATGCCGTTCATATAAGAAGCGGTCGGACGCGATTAGTCCCCTCGCCCCTTCGGGGAGAGGGTTAGGGCGGGCCGTGTTCGGCGAGGGGGGAGCTGGCAGTTTTGCGGCATTTACAGCCCTCTCCCCCAGCCCCTCTCCCATAAATGGGAGAGGGGAGCCAGGCGCGTACAGCCTTAAGTGAACAGCATTACGCTCCGGGGCGGGGCTCCTACGAAAAGCTGTTTTGCAAACCGGCTTTCACCGTCAGCGCTGCTCTCACTTCGAATTACCCTCTGCAAGCCGGCTGACCTGCTCGCGATAGCGTTGATAGACCGCCTCGTACTGCGCGGTGCTTGCAGCATCCGGTTGGGTGTGCGTGCTGGCATCGAGCTGCACGCAGCGCTCGCACAGTGCGGCCAGCTGCGCCTGGCGATCGTCGCCAGGCGTCAGGCACCAGGCAGCCTGGATCGCTGCGCCCAGGGCGGCGGCTTCGGTGTGCTGCGGGCAGACCAGCGGCGTGCCCATGATATCGGCGATCACCTGGCGCCAGACCGGGCTTTTCGCTGCGCCGCCGATCAGGTGAATGGTTTCGCTCTGCAGACCGCTGGCGCGCAGCAGGTCGAGCCCGTAGCGCAGGCCGAAGGCAGTGCCCTCGACCACCGCGCGGCACAGGTTGGCGCGGGTCAGGTTGTCGCTGTCCATGCCCAGCAGGCTGGCGCGCGCGGTCGGCAGCGCCGGCACTCGTTCACCGTTGAAGAACGGCAGCAGCAACAGGCCCTCGGCGCCGATAGGCGAGCGCTCGACCAGCTCGGCGAAGCTGTGGACATCCAGCTCCAGCAATTGCTGGATCAGCCCGCTGGCGCTGGTCAGGTTCATGGTGCAGATCAGCGGCAGCCAGCCGCCGCCCGATGAGCAGAAGGTCGCGACCTGCGCGTGTGGGCTGATCATCGGCTGGGCGCTGTAGGCGTAGAGCGTGCCGGAGGTGCCCAGGCTCATGGTGATCGCACCGGGGCGGATATTGCCGGTGCCGATGGCGCCCATCATGTTGTCGCCGCCGCCGCTGGCCACCACGGCGTCCGGGTTCAGCCCCAATTGCCGGGCGATCTGTGGGCGGATGCGGCCCACCGGCTGATCCGGGCCGATCAGCTCCGGCAGTGCGCGCTGCAGGCGCCCGCTGGGGTCGATGAAATTCAGCAGCTCGACATCCCAGCTGCGCGTGCGCACATCGAAGTAGCCCGTGCCGGAGGCGTCGCCGTACTCGCTGCAGGCGCGGCCGGTGAGCCAGTGGTTGAGGTAGTCGTGCGGCAGCAGGATATGCGCGATGCGGGCGAAGACCTCGGGGTGCTGCTCTTTGGTCCAGAGCAGCTTGGATACCGTATAGCCCGGGGCGATGGCCACGCCCAGGCGTTGCAACGAGCCGGCCTCGCCGCCGAGATGAGCGAGCAGGCGCTGGTTTTCCGGAGTCGATTCGGTGTCGCACCAGAGCTTGGCCGGGCGTAGCACCGCGCCCTGTTCATCGAGCAGCACCAGGCCATGCTGCTGGCCGGAAACGCCGATACCGAGAATCCGCTCGCCGCCGATGCCCGCAGCCGCCAGCGCCTGACGCGTCGCCTGCTCGAAAGCGTCCAGCCACTGTTGCGGCTGCTGTTCACGACGGCCATTGGCGCCGCTGTGCAGCGTGTGGCTGGCGCTGCCTGCACCGAGCACCTGGCCATTATCGGCATCCAGTATCAGCGCCTTGGTGCCCTGGGTGCCGCAGTCGATGCCGAGGTACATGGCTCAGTCGCCCAGCAGAGTCTGCAGGGTGCGTGTCACGCCCAGCTTACGCAGGCTGTCGTAACACAGCTCGAAGGCCGCGATGAACGCTTCCGACTGCGGGATGGCGGTGCCGAAGATCGCCTCGACGCCGAGCACGCGCTCGCGCACTTGGTCGTCATCGGCCACCAGCGCCTGACAGAACTCGGCGCGCGGATCGGGGATGCGATAGCGCGTGCCGTTCTCGTCGACGCCCTTGAGATACAGCGCCCAGGCCGCAACCACCAGGGCCGCGCGCTCCAGCGGCCGGCCATCCTCGATCAGGCGGTTGAGGGTCGGCACGATGAACTTGGGAAACTTCGACGAGCCGTCCGAGCAGACGCGCTCGAGCTGATCGGCGATGGCCTGGTTGGAGAAGCGCTCGATCAGCGTGTCCTTGTAGTGGTCCAGGTCGATGCCCGGCACTGGCGCCAGCTGTGGGGTCACGTCCAGGTCCATGAAGGTGCGCACGTAGCGGCGTATCAGCGGATCGTTCATGGTCTCGTGAACGAAGCGATAGCCCTTGAGAAAACCCAGGTAGGTCAGCGCCAGATGGCTGCCGTTGAGCAGCTTGATCTTCATTTCCTCGTAGGGCGTGACGTCATCGGTGAACTGCACGCCGACCTCTTCCCAGGCTGGGCGGCCGCTGACGAACTTGTCCTCCAACACCCACTGCACGAAGGGCTCGCAGACCACTGGCCAGGCGTCGTTGACGCCATGCTGTTCGGCCAGTTGCTGGCGGTGGGCGGCGCTGGTCATCGGCGTAATGCGGTCGACCATGGCGTTGGGAAAACTCACGTGATGGTCGATCCAGCTGGCCAGCTCGTGATCGGCCAGGTGGGCGAATGCCAGCAGCGCCTTGCGCGTGACGTCGCCGTTGTGCGGCAGGTTATCGCACGACATCAGGGTGAAGGCCGGCGTGCCTGCCGCGCGGCGTTTGGCCAGGGCCGCGCAGAGAAAACCGAAGACGCTTTGCGGCGATTCGGGGTGGCGAAGGTCGTGCTGAATGGCTGGCAGGTCGGCGAGAAATTCGCCGGTGCTGTCGTCGATGCAATAACCACCCTCGGTGATGGTCAGCGAGACGATGCGAATCGCCGGGTCGGCCAGTTTGTCGATCAACGCCTGTGGCGATTCCTCGGCCAGCAGCATATCGGTGATCGCGCCAATCACTCGCACCGGCAGGTTCGGCTCGTCGCCCAGTTCGACCAGGGTGTAGAGATGGTCCTGGCCGGCCAGGGCATCGCGCATGGCGCGGTCCTCACTGCGTACGCCGACGCCGCAGATGCCCCAGTCCAGCGCCAGGCCCCGGTTCATCAGGGCATCGGTGTAGACGGCTTGATGCGCGCGGTGAAAGCCGCCGACGCCGATGTGGGCAATGCCGGTGCGGATCATGTCCGGGGTGTAGCGGGGCAGCGCGATAGCGCCGCCCAGCTGGGAGAGTTGCTGGCGATTGAGCTTCATCCGAAGAATCCCGTGTTGGAGCGCGGCGTCAGGCGGCCTGCTGCAGTGGTTTGGCGATGGCCTGGCCATCGGCATCGAAGAGGTGGCAGTGCGCCGCATCGAAATCCAGCGCCAGGGCGTCGCCATAACGCGGCGCGAAGTCGCCGCGCACGCGCACCGTGAGCATCTCGCCCGAGGCGCAGCGCACATGGCAGAAGGTGTCGCTGCCCAGGCGTTCGCTGACGTCGGCGGTTACCTGCAGGCGACCGGTATCGGCGGCGACGACGTTGAGGTGCTCGGGGCGCACGCCCAGGGTCACCGAGCTGCCGGCGCCGAGGCCGGCGGCGGACAGCGGCAGCGTCAGAGGCGTGCCGCACTCCAGCTGCACCTCGCAGCTGTCGGCACCGGCCTTGTGCAGCGTGCCGCGCAGAAAGCCCATCTTCGGCGTGCCGAGAAAGCCGGCGACGAACAGGTTGGCCGGATGGTGATACAGCTCTAGCGGCGAGCCGACCTGCTCGACACGCCCGCCATTGAGCACCACCACCTTGTCGGCCAGGGTCATGGCTTCGACCTGGTCGTGGGTCACGTAGATCATGGTCGCCTGCAGGTCCTTGTGCAGCCGCGCCAGTTCCAGGCGCGTTTGCACGCGCAGGGCGGCGTCGAGGTTGGACAGCGGCTCGTCGAACAGGAAGATCTTCGGGTTGCGCACGATGGCACGGCCGATGGCCACGCGCTGGCGCTGGCCCCCGGAGAGCTGCCTGGGCTTGCGTTCCAGCAGTGCTTCCAGCTGCAGGATGCGCGCCGCATTGGCCACCTTTTCCTCGATTTCCTGTTTGCCCACGCGGGCCAGGTCGAGGGCGAAGGAGAGGTTCTTGCGCACCGTCATGTGCGGGTACAGCGCGTAGGTCTGGAACACCATGGCCAGGTCGCGCCTGGCCGGGGCGACGTCGGTGATGTCCTTGCCGTCGAGTTCGATATGGCCGCTGGATACTTCTTCGAGTCCGGCGATCAGCCGTAGCAGGGTGGATTTGCCGCAGCCGGACGGGCCGACGAAGACCACGAACTCGCGGTCGCGGATGTCCAAGTCGATACCCTTGATGATCGCCGTGCCGTCGAAGCCTTTTTTCAGGTTGCGGATCTTCAGATCAGCCATGTCGGAGTTCTCCCGTTATTTCACTGCGCCGAAGGACAGGCCGCGGACAAGTTGCTTCTGGCTGATCCAGCCGAAGATCAGGATGGGCGCGCAGGCCAGGGTCGAGACGGCGGAAAGCTTGGCCCAGAACAGCCCCTCGGGGCTGGAGTAGGAGGCCACCAGCGCGGTCAGCGGGGCGGCGGCGGAGCTGGTCAGGTTGAGTGACCAGAACGCCTCGTTCCAGCACAGGATCAGCGATAGCAGCATGGTCGAGGCCAGCCCGCCGCGGGCGATCGGCAGCAGTACGCGGACGATCTCCTGCCAGGTGGTGGCGCCATCGAGGCGCGCGGCTTCGAGGATGTCCACGGGGATGTCCTTGAAGTAGGTGTAAACCATCCACACCAGGATCGGCAGGTTGATCAGGGTGTAGATGATGATCAGCGCCAGGCGCGAATCGAGCAGGCCGAACTGCTTGGCCAGCAGGTAGATCGGCACCAGCACGCCCACCGGCGGCAGCATTTTGGTCGACAGCATCCACAGCAGCGTGCCCTTGGTGCGTTTGCTCTCGAAGAAGGCCATGGAATAGGCGGCGGGCACGGCCAGGAGCATGCCCAGCAGCGTTGCCGAGACGGAGATCAGCACCGAGTTCCAGGCGAAGGCGAAGTAGTCGCTGCGCTCGTTGATGTGCAGGTAATTCTCCAGCGTCGGCATGAAGATGAACTGCGGCGGCGTGGCGAAGGCGTCGATCTCGGTCTTCAGGCTGGTCAGCACCATCCAGAAAATCGGAAAGAAGATCACCGCGGCGATGGCCCAGGCGAGGATGCCGATGACCAGGCTCTGCAGGCGGCGGGACTGTTTCAGGGTCAGCATGCTGCGCTCCTACTGCCGCTCGGTGAGGTTCTTGCCGATCATGCGGATCAGCACGATGGCGGCGATGTTGGCGATCACCACGGCAATCAGCCCGCCGGCGGAGGCCATGCCGACGTCGAACTGCAGCAGCGCCTGGGTGTAGATCAGGTAGGCCAGGTTGGTCGATTCGTAACCCGGGCCGCCGCTGGTGGTGGTGTAGATCTCGGCGAATACCGAGAGCAGGAAGATGGTTTCGATCATCACCACCACGGCGATCGGCCGCGCCAAGTGCGGCAGGGTCAGGTGCCAGAAGATGGCGATGGGGCCGGCGCCATCGAGGCGCGCGGCCTCCTTCTGCTCCTGATCCAGCGACTGCATGGCAGTCATCAGGATCAGGATGGCGAACGGCAGCCACTGCCAGGACACGATCATGATGATCGAAAACAGCGGGTGGTGCGCCAGCCAGTCCACCGGCTGGGCGCCGAAGAACTGCCAGACAGCGGCGAGAATCCCCGATACCGGGTGGAAGATCAGGTTCTTCCACAGCAGCGCGCTGACCGTGGGCATGATGAAGAACGGCGAGATCAGCAGCACCCGCACGATGCCGCGGCCGAAGAACTCGCTGGCCTCCAGCAAGGCGGAAATCAGCACGCCGAACACCACGCTTATCAGCAGCACGCTGCCGACCAGCAGCACGGTGTTGCCGGCGCCGGAGAGGAAGGCGGCATCGGTGACGAAGTATTCGAAGTTTTCCAGACCGACGAAATCGTTCTCGCCGGGGTAGAGCAGGTTGTAGCGGATCAGCGAGAAATAAATGGTCATGCCCAGCGGCACGATCATCCAGATCAGCAGCAGGAGCACCGACGGGCTGACCAGAAACCAGCCCGGCGCCAGACGCCGCGGCTTGCGCTCGCCTGGGGTGCTGACCTGTGCAGCAGGGGTGTCGATGGCCGAGGTGTTCATGGTGCCTCCGAAAGGCAGTGTCGTGGTGACAGACGCGGTCCGTAGGGTGGGTTAGGCGTCTTGTCGGGATACTCTGGCGCCTCTCGCTCAAGATGGCGCCGTAACCCACCATTGGTGCAACGCCGACTATCGCCTGGTGGGTTACGCGCCGCGCTGTCATCGCGGCGTCTGGGCTGCCATTGGACGCGGCGCTAACCCACCCTACGGGAAAGCGGCTTCCTTACTTCGGATACCCGGCGCGCTTCATTTCCCGCTCGGTGCTCTGCTGCGCGGCTTGCAGCGCCTGGTCAGGTTGCATCTGACCGGTGAGCGCGGCGGCGAACAGCTTGCCGACACTGGTGCCGATGGCTTGGAACTCGGGGATGGTCACCAACTGAATGCCCACGTAGGGCACCGGCTTGGCGCTGGGGTTGGCCGGGTCGGCCTGCTTCAGCGAGTCCAGGGTGACCTTGGCGAACGGCGCCGCCTGCATGTAGGCATCGCTGTAGGTCGAGGCGCGGGTGCCAGGCGGCACGTTGGCCACGCCATCGGTGTCGGCCACCAGCTTGGCGTAGGCCTGGGAGGTGGCCCAGGCGCTGAAGGTCTTGGCCGCTTCCTTGGACTTGGAGCTGGTGGGGATCGCCAGCGCCCAGGAGTACAGCCACGACGCGCCCTTTTCGGTGGTCTGAGTCGGCGCGAAGGTGAAGCCGACCGAGTCGGCAACCTTGCTCTGAGATTCATCGGTGACGAACGAGCCGGCCACGCTGGCATCGACCCACTGCGCGCACTTGCCGCTGTTGAACAGCGCCAGGTTCTCGTTGAAACCGTTGCTCGAAGCGCCCGGCGGGCCGTACTTCTTCATGTTGTCGACATAGAAGTTCAGCGCGCTCTTCCACTCGCTGCCGGTGAACTCCGGCTGCCACTGTTCGTTGAACCAGCGCGCTCCGTGCGCGTTGGCCAGGGTGGTGATCAGCGCCATGTTCTCGCCCCAGCCGGCCTTGCCGCGCAGGCACAGGCCATAGACGCCCTTGTCCGGCTGATGCAGCTTGCCGGCGAACTCGGCGAGCTGATCCCAGGTCGGCCGCTCGGGCATGGTCAGGCCGGCCTGTTCGAACAGGTCGGTGCGGTAGTAGGTGATCGAGGCTTCGGCATAGAAGGGCAGGGCATACAGCGTGCCCTTGGCCGACAGGCCTTCGCGCACCGAGGGGAAAACGTCGTCGAGGTCGTAGTCGGCCGGCAGCTCGGTCATCGGCTCCAGCCAGCCCTTTTCGCCCCACAGCGCCGCTTCATACATGCCGATGGTGAGCACGTCGAATTGGCCGCCCTGGGTGGCGATGTCGGTGGTCAGACGCTGGCGCAGCACGTTCTCTTCGAGCACCACCCACTTGAGCTTGATGTCCGGGTTCTGCTCTTCGAAGGTTTTCGCCAGGCGCTGCATGCGGATCATGTCGCTGTTGTTGACCGTGGCGATGGTCAGGGTTTCGGCGCTCTGGGCGACCGCGGTGAGGGACAGGCAGGAGGCTGCAACGAGGGCTTTGATCGCGTTGTTCATGCTTGTGAACTCCTCTCCCGCGCCGGTGCGGCTACGGAAGAACGTTATTGTTTTTGTTTCGCTCGGGCCCGATTACACCCCCGCAGACTCGCGCGAACAAATCCTAGAGCGCACAGTGATCAATACTTTTTTGCACTTGAGAATCCGCTGGAACATAGCGCGAGCGAAGATGAAAACTGCCTGGCAGAGCGGTCGCCGCGATGCAGGCAGCAGAAGCCACCGCTGAATCAGTACAGGTTTTGCTCGGTCAGGCGCTGTACCACCAGCTTGCGATAGCCCGTAGGCGTCATGCCCTTGAGCTGCTGGAAGCGGCGATTGAAGTTGGAAATGTTGCTGAAGCCGGACTCGAAGCACACCTCGGTCACCGGCTTGTCGCTCTTGCTCAGTAGTTCGCAGGATTTGCTCACGCGCAGGCGATTGACGAACTCGACGAAGCCGCGGCCAGTGGCCTGTTTGAAGAAGCGCGAGAAGTAGGTGGGCGTCATGCCCAGGTAGTCGGCGACCTCTTCCTGGCTGATGCCCTGCGCGTAGTGCTGGAAGATGTAGTCCACCGCGCGGTTGATGCGCTCGACATGCTGCTCGTCGCCGAACTCGGAGGAGGTCACGGCCGAGAGCAGCTGGTAGTTCTCACTGCCGGCTAGCAGCTCCATGAGGATGAAGAAGTGGCCCAGGCGGCTGATGCCGCGGCTGCTGGCGATCTTGCCGAGCAGAGCGGCGGCCTGGCGAATCACCTGCGGGTCGCGAAATTCGATGCCGAATTGCGCGCGGGCCAGCAATGGCTGCAGGCTTTTCAGTTCGGCGAACACCGCGGTGCCGCTTTCCAGTACTTCGTCGGTGAAATTGACCAGCATGTCGCGGGTCTCGACCACTTCGCCGTCCTCGACCTGGCTGATCCAGTTATGCGGCAGGCCGGGGCCGGTGAGGAAGAGGGTGTAGGGCGAGAAGTTGCCGATGTAGTCGCCGATGAATACCTTGCCCGAGCTGGCGACGATCAGGTGCAGCTCGTATTCCTTGTGGAAGTGCCAGCGCACCAGCGGCGAGGGAAAGCCGTGCTGGCGGTAGATCAGCGAATGGCCTTCGTGGTCGTCCATCAGTTCGTAGGACGGGTCGGCTACGCGGGCTGTACGGGTCATGGGCTTCGTCGGTCAATGCCTAGAGTCACCACGTTTTAACATATCGAGCGGCGCGGCCAAGTCAGAGCAGGCTCAATTGCGCACCCGGCGGGCAGAACTGCGAACAGTCCAGCGTAAAACTGTCGCGACGATCCAGGCCGAGCTTGCGCCGCGCCAGGCGAAAACGCTGCTGCAGCAGGTCGGCGAACTGGCCCTCGCCACGCATGCGGCTGCCGAAGCGGCTGTCGTAGTTCTTGCCGCCGCGGCTCTGGCGAATCAGGCTCATCACATGCTCGGCGCGGTCGGGAAAATGCACCTGCAGCCACTGTTCGAACAGTTCGGCGATCTCCAGCGGCAGGCGCAGCAGCACGTAACCCGCCGAACGTGCGCCGGCATCGCGCGCGGCTTCGAGCAGGTGCTCAAGCTCCATGTCGTTGATCATCGGAATCATCGGCGCGCACATCACGCTCACCGGCACGCCGGCCTCATGCAGCGTGCGCATGGCGCGCAGGCGGGCGGCAGGCGCCGCAGTGCGCGGCTCCATGATGCGTTTCAGCTCGTCGTCCAGGGTGGTCAGGCTGAAGGCGACGCTGACCAGGTTATGGCTGGCCAGCTCGCTGAGCAGATCGAGGTCGCGCAGGATCAGCGAGCCCTTGGTGATGATGTGCAACGGGTGCTTGTAACGCAGCAGAATCTCCAGCGCCTGGCGGGTCAGGCGCTGTTCGCGTTCGATCGGCTGGTAGGCGTCGGTGTTGATGCCCAGTGCGATGGGCTGCGGCACGTAGCCAGGCTTCTGCAACTGTTCTTCGAGGCGCTCGGCCAGGTTGGTCTTGGCGATCAGCCGGGTCTCGAAGTCGATGCCCGGCGACAGGTCCCAGTAGGCATGACTCGGCCTGGCGAAGCAGTAGATGCAACCGTGTTCGCAGCCGCGATAGGGGTTCACCGAACGGTCGAAGCCGACGTCCGGTGAGTTGTTGTGGGTGATCGCGGTCTTGGCCTTTTCCTTGCGCACTTCGGTGGCGCGGCTCAGGGGCGTCTCTTCCTGATACCAGCCATCGTCTTCATGCTCCGAGCGCGTTGGGGCAAAGCGGTTGTGCGGATTACTGGCGGTGCCACGGCCTCGTGGCGGCTGGCTGGCGGACATGCTCGGACTCCAAAATATACTGTATAAAAATACAGTTATTTGTCGTTCGAGCAAGTCCCTTCTGTCGCGAGGCGATCAAGCTGCCGCGGTCTGCGGCGTCTCCTCACGCTTGGCATAACGCTGCGCCAGCACCGCGCAGACCATCAGCTGGATCTGGTGGAACAGCATCAGCGGCAGGATCAGCACGCCAATGGCGCCGCCGGCGAATAGCACCTGGGCCATGGGCACGCCGGTGGCCAGGCTCTTCTTCGAACCGCAGAAAAGAATGGTGATGCGATCTTCCAGGCTGAAGCCCAGCCATTTGCCGAGCAAATGGGTCAGCACCAGCGCCAGGGCCAGCAATACGCAGCAGGCGAAGGTCACGGCCAGCAGGGTGAGCAGCGGCACCTCCTGCCACAGGCCGCCGATCACCGCAGCGCTGAAGGCGGTGTAGACCACCAGCAGGATCGAGCTCTGGTCGACGTATTTCAGCCAGCTCTTGTTCTCCGTCACCCAGGCGCCGATCCAGCGCTGGGCGATCTGCCCGAGTACGAACGGCAGCAGCAGTTGCAGGCTGATCTTGCCGATGGCGTCGAGGGTCGAGCCACTGTCGCCCTGCACGCCCATCAGCAGCGCCACCAGCAGCGGGGTGACGAAGATGCCGAGCAGGCTCGAGGCCGCCGCGCTGCAGATGGCTGCCGGGATATTGCCCCGCGCCAGGGAGGTGAAGGCGATGGCTGACTGTACCGTGGCTGGCAAGGCACACAGGTAGAGCATGCCCAGATACAGCTCATTGCCCAGCAACGGCTCCAGCGCCGGCTTGAGCGCCAGGCCGAGCAGCGGGAAGAGGATGAAGGTGCAGGAGAACACCAGCAGGTGCAGGCGCCAGTGCCCGGCCCCGGCGATGATCGCCTGGCGCGACAGCTTGGCGCCATGCAGGAAGAACAGCAGGGCGATGGCCAGGTTGGTGATCCACTCGAAGATCGTCGCGATCTGGCCGCTGGCAGGCAGCAGCGTGGCGGCGAGCACTACGGCAAGCAGGGTCATGGTGAATGCATCGGGTAACAGGCGGCGCAGGAACATGGCGAATCTCGGGCTTGCGATACGGAAGGTCGCCACATTATCGTCATCGAAAATTTCCGGCTAACGCCAATGAGCCAGCAAGTGTCGCCAAACAGACATCCAGTCGCCTTCTATCGCAACCTTCCCGAGCTGCCGAGCCTGCCGCGGCCGCTCTACGGCCGAGTCGAATCGCTGACCAACCGGGCGCTGACCTTTCGCCATACGCACCCCTGGGTGCAATTGTCCTATGCCATCGCCGGGGTGCTCGAAGTGCAGACCGCCGGCGCCCGTTTCGTCGCCCCGCCGCAACGCGCGGTATGGGTGCCGGCCGGCGTCGAGCACCGCGTGTTCAGCTCGCCGCGCACCGAAATGCGTAGCCTGTACATCGACGGCAACGCCGTGCCCTGGGGGCCGGATGCGTGTCGGGTGCTGGCGGTCAGCCCGCTGCTGCGCGAGTTGATCCGCCGCTTCAGCGACCTGCCGGCCGAGTACGACGAGCAAGGCGCACCGGGCAGGCTGGCGTCGGTGTTGCTCGATGAACTCCAGGCAGCGCCGGAAGTGGCGTTGGTGTTGCCGCTGCCGCAGGACGCGCGGCTGCGCGAGGTTTGCCAGGGGCTTGAAGATGCCAACCTGCGCCAGCTTGGCCTGGGGGAATGGGCCGAGCGCCTGGGCGTCTCGGAGAAGACCCTGAGCCGACTGTTCCTGCGCGAAACCGGTCTGAGTTTCCGCGCCTGGCGCCAGCGTCAGCGTCTGCTCGATGCCTTGACCCCGCTGGAGCAGGGCGAGCGCGTCACCGATGTGGCGCTGGCCTGTGGTTACGACTCGCTGTCCGCCTTTATCGCTGCCTTTCGCCAGCAGTTCGGCGTAACTCCGGGGGAGTTCTTTCGTGAGTAGCCTTTGTTTACGGGGATATCGAGCACTGCGCGCTTCGCGGACAAGTCCGCTCCCACGGATCAGCCACCGCCACCTGTGGGGCGGGCTTGTCCGCGAAACTTTTCAGATTTGTGGGGTGGGTTAGCAGCTTGTCACAATGTCTGAAAACCATCCTGGCAATCGAATCGGTGTCACAGATGTGGTTTGGCCTGCGGTTATGACTCGCTGTCGGCCTTTATCGCCGCCTTTCGTCGCCAGTTCGGCGCGACACCGGGGGAGTTCTTTCGTGAGTAGCCGCTGCTCTCAGGGTAATCGGGCGCTGCGCGCATCGCGGACAAGTCCGCTCCCACGGATCAGCCACCGCCCCCCTGTGGGAGCGGACTTGTCCGCGAAGCTTTCCAGTTATGGGCAGCCAGCGGTGAGGACGAAATGCGCGGCCGGTTTCAGTCAAGAACCACCGGCAGCGCCTTGCCGCCTTCCTGCTGCCAGGTGCCGATCAGCGAGCCATTCGGTTGCAGGTGCAGGTCGAAGCTGGCCGGGGTGTCGCCGCCTTCCCGCAGGTGCAGGCGCCCGTCGTGGAGCTCTCGACCATCCAGCTCGATGCGCGTGGCGTACTTGTCGTAGAAGTAGGCGCTGGATTGCGGGCGGCTATTCTCGCTGGTGCCGACGACCAGGGTGATGGGATAGCGGCCGCCGATCTTGCCCCAGTACACACCGCCGGCCTTCAGGTCGCCCGGATGCTGGCAGTCGCTGCGTCGTTCCAGCAGCAGGCAGCGCCCGTAGGCGCTGAGGTCAGCGTCAAGCCCGGCATAGGGCACGCTGTTGACGAACTCGCCGAGGTCATCCAGGGCTCGTGCCACATGGGGCGCGCAGCTTTCGGCGCTCAGCGTCAGTCGTTGTTTGCCGAGTTGCAGGCGGTCGTAGCGAAGGTCGGCCTTGCTACGACTGGGCAAACACTGACGATACATATCCCGCTGTTCGTCGCTGCGTTCGTCGTGGTCGTCAGGGGAGAGCGATAACAACTCTTCGGTATGTCCGCCGGGTACCGGAATACCGGCCAGATAGTCTTCGATGCGCTTGCTTCGTTCTCTGCCGATGCGTTCGCCCAGCCGTTGCAGACCAGCCGATGTGAAGAGCTGGCTCAGGCCAATGGGCTGGCCGCTGGCCAAGTCGAACGCGTAGGTGACATGGCCCATGCTGGTATAGGCCCCGGTGTACTCGCCGCTGATGGTCAGGGACAGAAAGCCGGGTTGCTCCGTGTCGATCCGGTAATCCAGGCTGTTGGTGCCCCAGATCTCACCTTCCTTCGGCCAGATGCGCTCGAAAGGCGAACGCTCGAAGCGCCCCGGCAATCCTTCCAGTTCCATGGCGTGCAGATAAGTGTTGATCCGCCGGATGGTAGGGCTGTCGCCCTTGAACAGCGGGAAACGGTAGGTTTCCCACTCGCTGCGCTTGGCGTGCAGATCGTCGATACGCAGTTCGGCGCTCACCGGCATCACGGTAGCGAGCATCAATAGGGGTAAGTAACGCATCCTGTCCTCCCTGGACATACAACAAGCCGAATCAGGCGCGACGCACCTGCAAACCCTGATAACTGTATTCACCGGGCTCGCCACTGAGCGCCAGCAGGCCGGCGGCCGCCAGTTCACGGACGCGCCAGAACAGAAAGAAATCGGTGGCGAAGAAACCATCGCTGCGCGCCATGACCTCGGCCATCAGCCGCGCCAGTGGTTGTGCCTGGGCGCTGGCGCCAGTGACCAGCGCGGCATCGATAGCCTGGTAGCTTTCGCCGGAGAAGACGCCCGCCTGCCAAGGGCGAATCAGTGCGTCATCAGCCAGTACCTGCTGCCATTGCGCTGCCAGCTCGGCCCTGCGTTCGGCCTGAACCAGACGCGGCTCGGCGATCTGCGCCAGCGCCTCGGGGCTGTGCATGGCCACGGCCTTGCGCGTCTGCACACGGCTGTCGCCGCTGCCGCAGGGCACTTCCCAGAGTTCGACGCTGCTGCCTTGCAACGCGCTGGCGACGCGCGCCAGCAGCAACTGCTCGCTGCTGCTGTCACCATGCCAGACGGTGACGGGCCGATCCTGCTCGGCCAGACTGGCGAGCCAGCGAGCATCCTCAGCCAGGCCTGTGGAAAACTCCGGCACCGGGGTGACCGCAGCGGGCCACAGCGCGCTCCAGAAGGTGGCGCGGGCGCTGCACGGCGGGTTGTCCACATCGCCCAGCGGGCCGACGGCGAGGTCGTCACGCAGCACGCGCAGACTGGCATCGGCGGCCTGCTGGCCGATCACTCGCGTAACGCCGGCCACCGCGTTGTCGCCGCAGACCAGATGCCACATGGCTCAGTCCTTGTCTTTTTTTAGCTTGGGATTGGGGAAGAACTGCACCGCCTGCACTTTGGGATCGGCCGCCTTGGGTTTCAGGCCGCTGACGTTGACCCGGGTCGGCAGCTCCTTGGGTACCGAGTTGCCGCGTGCATCGAGGGTATCGGCATAGCCGCACTTCACGCATTCGCGGTGCGGTACGCCGTCGACGTTCCACATCTTGATGCTGTCGGTTTCGCTGCACGCCGGGCACACGGCGCCGGCGATAAAGCGTTTCGGGGTGCTGTTCACTGGAGTATCGCTCATGCGGCCTCCTGGCTCAGGCCGAGGTGACGCAACAGGGCATCGATGCTCGGCTCGCGGCCGCGGAAGTCGACGAACAGCACCATGGGTTCCTGCGAACCGCCACGGGCCAGGATGGCTTCGCGGAAGGCGCGGCCGGTATCGGCGTTGAACACGCCTTCTTCCTCGAACTTGGAGAAGGCATCGGCGCTGAGCACTTCGGCCCACTTGTAGCTGTAGTAACCGGCCGCATAGCCGCCGGCGAAAATGTGCGCAAAGCCGTTGGCGAAGCGGTTGTAGGCCGGCGGGCGCAGCACCGAGACCTCGGCGCGCACGCCTTCGAGCACGTCCAGCACGCTGCGGCCGTCGCCGTGGCTGGCATGCAGCTCGAAGTCGAACAGGGAGAACTCCAGCTGACGCACCATCATCAGCCCGGACTGGAAGTTCTTCGCCGCCAGCATCTTGTCCAGCATGGCCTGCGGCAGCGCCTCGCCGGTTTCATGGTGGCCGGAGATCAGCGCCAGGCCTTCGGGCTCCCAGCACCAGTTCTCCATGAACTGGCTCGGCAGCTCGACTGCATCCCAGGCCACGCCGTTGATGCCCGAGGCGCCGGCGTGCTCGACGCGGGTCAGCAGGTGATGCAGGCCATGGCCGAATTCGTGGAACAGGGTGGTGACCTCGTCGTGGGTCAGCAGCGCCGGCTTGCCGCCGACCGGCGGGGTGAAGTTGCACACCAGGTTGGCCACCGGGGCGATCAGCTGGTCCTGGGCATCGCGGCGCTTGTCGCGGGCGCCGTCCATCCAGGCGCCGCCACGCTTGTTGGCGCGGGCGTAGAGGTCGAAGAAGAAGCGGCCGACGTGCTGACCGTTCTCGCTGATCTCGAACAGGCGCACGTCCGGATGCCAGGTGTCGAAGCCTTTCAGCTCGCGAATCTGAATGCCGTAGAGCTTCTGCACGATGGTGAACAGGCCGCTGAGCACCTTGTCCACCGGGAACCAGGCGCGTACTTCTTCCTGGGAGATGCTGTAGCGCTGCTGGCGCAGCTTCTCGCTGTAGTAGCCGACGTCCCAGCTTTGCAGGTCATTCAGGCCCTGTTCGGCGGCGAAGGCTTTCAGTTCGGCCAGGTCCTGCTCGGCGAAGGGTTTGCTGCGCACCGCCAGGTCGCGGAGGAAGCTCAGCACCTGATCGGTGGACTCGGCCATCTTGCTGGTCAGGCTCAGCTCGCTGTAGTTGGCGAAGCCGAGCAGGCGCGCCATTTCCTGGCGCAGGTCGAGAATCTCGGCCATCAGCGGGCCGTTGTCGTTCTGGCCGGCGTTCGGCCCCTGGTCGGAGGCGCGGGTGCAGTAGGCGGCGTAGACCTCCTCGCGCAGGGCGCGGTCGTCGGCGTAGGTCATCACCGCGTAGTAGCTGGGGAACTCCAGGGTGATCAGCCAGCCGTCCAGGCCCTTGGCCTCGGCAGCCTGCTTCATCTGCGCCTTGGCCGAGTCGGTCAGGCCGCTCAGGCGCGCTTCGTCGGTGATGTGCTTGGTCCAGGCCTGGGTGGCGTCGAGCAGCTGGTTGGAGAATTTGCTGGTCAGCTCGGACAGGCGCATCTGGATCTCACCATAGCGCTTCTGCTGCTCGATCGGCAGGTCGATGCCGGACAGGCGGAAATCGCGCAGGGCGTGTTCGAGGATGGTCTTCTGTGCCACGTCGAAGTCGGCGGCGGCCGGGCTCTTGGCCAGCGCGTCATAGGCGTTGAACAGCGGTTTGTTCTGGCCCATTTCGGTCCAGTATTCCGACAGCTTGGGCAGACAGGCCTCGTAGGCGGCGCGCAGCTCGGGGCTGTTGCACACCGAGTTGAGATGGCTCACCGGGCTCCAGGCGCAGCCCAGGCGTGCGCCCAGTTCGTCCAGCGCCAGCACCAGGCCGTCCCAGCTCGGATTGGCCTGTTGCTGTTCGAGCAGCGTGGCGATGGCCGCGCGACTGTCGGCCAGAATCTGGTCGACGGCAGGCTCGACATGTTCCGGTTTGATCTGCGAGTAGGGCGGCAGGTCGAAGTCTTGCAGCAGGGGATTGTTCGCGGTCACGACGAGGCACCTGTGGCGAATGAAGAGAGGCTGCGCCGGGGAAAATCCCAGGGCGATTGCAGTCGATATGGGGTTCATCTTAATTACAATCAAGCTTTACCGCAGCCCAGGAGCCTCTATCGTGGCGATTCGCAAATACCAGCAACACCTCCCGCAACTGGGCGCGCGCGTCTTCGTCGACGCTTCTGCCGTGGTCATCGGCGATGTCGAGCTGGGCGAGGACAGCTCGGTCTGGCCGATGACCGTGATCCGTGGCGACATGCACCGCATCCGCATCGGTGCGCGCACCAGCGTGCAGGACGGCAGCGTGCTCCATATCACTCACGCCGGGCCGTTCAACCCGGACGGCTATCCGCTGATCATCGGCGACGAAGTGACCGTCGGGCACAAGGTCACTCTGCACGGCTGCACCCTGGGTAGCCGCATCCTGGTAGGCATGGGCAGCATCGTCATGGATGGCGCGGTGGTCGAGGACGAGGTGATCATCGGCGCCGGCTCCCTGGTGCCGCCGGGCAAGCGCCTGGAGAGTGGCTACCTGTACGTCGGCAGCCCGGTGAAACAGGCACGTCCGCTGACCGACAAGGAGCGCAACTTCTTCAGTTACACAGCGGGCAATTACGTGAAGCTCAAGGACCATCATCTGGCCGAGGGTTACGACCAGTGAGTGGCGAACTGATCATCCGCCCCATCGAGGCGGCCGACTTCGACCAGGTCTGGCCAATCATCGAAGGCGTGGTGCAGGCGCAGGAAACCTACGCCTTCGATCCGCAGATGGATCGCGAAACGGCCTGGAAACTCTGGGTGGAACTGCCGCGCGCAACCTTCGTGGCGGAACAGGATGGGCAGATTCTCGGTACCTACTACATCAAGGCCAATGCCGCAGGTCCCGGCGACCATGTGTGCAACTGCGGCTATATGACCGCTCCTGCCGCTCGCGGTCATGGCATCGCCGGCAAGCTCTGCGCCCATTCGCTGGACGTAGCTCGCCAACTGGGCTTCAGCGCCATGCAGTTCAACAGCGTGGTGGCCACCAACACGGTGGCCGTGGCGCTGTGGCAGAAGCACGGTTTCGACATAGTCGGCACCCTGCCCAAGGCCTACCGCCATGCCCGGCATGGGTTGGTGGATTGCTATGTGATGTATCGCAGGTTGCTGGACTGAGAAGCATGCGCCAGCCAGGTGGATAAGTAGCCTTGCCCTGTATCGACTGCAGCACGTAAACGGGCTGTCGCACTTTCTTCTGTCGTCAGGGTCGTTATTCTGCGATTACTTCCCAACGGACTGTGTCGACGACAAGGATCGCCCCATGACCGAAGCCAATCCCTTCGCCCCGGAGCCGCGCGCGCCGACATTGGCTTCACGGCAACTGCCGGTGTTGCCGCTGCATCTGGTTGGCGTGGTGCTGCTGATGAGCCTGATCAGTATCGCGGTCACGCTGGTTGGGTGGCTGATCAATGATGTCGACACCGATGCCATGTTCTGGCTGCGCTACGTCGCCAGCTACTGGATAACCCATCTGCTGATGGCCGGGCTGTGCGTCTACTGGCTGGCCAACACCTACATGGAGCGCCATCGCCTGGCGAGTTACCGGCAGCCGGCAGGGTTGCTGATCGGTTATGGCCTGGCCTACCTGCTGCTGTCCTGGGCGCTGGGTTTTGCCTCTGGGCAACTCTACGCATGGCTGTATCAGCAACTGGACGTCTACGGCGTTGCGCGTCTGCTGTTTGGTCTCGGCTGGTGGGGCGTCGGTTTGCTGATCTTCTGCCTCGAGGCGCTGCTACCGCTCTGGCTGCTGCTGCATCTGTTCCGACCGCAGGCGGAAGTAGGCGCTGACGATTTGCAGGTGCCGGGCACGACACTGACCTGGTGCTTCGCGCTGGCTGTCGTGGTGGCTTCCCTGCAACTGGCAGGGATGACCACCCAGTTGCTGAGCGGGATGGCCTATGGGTACGAGCTGCAGGGCTGGGAAGGACTGGTCAACCTGGTGAATGCCGGGCTGTTTCTGCTGGTCGCGTTCTTCACTGCGCGTGCAGCACTGCCAGCGCAGGTACGAGGGTTCAATGGCGGACGGCTGGCGGCGGCGGTGGCGATCACCTTGTCATTGTGGATAGGCAGTGCATTGCTTTGCGGCATTGTGCTGCTGGCGCTGCTTTGGCTTGGACTGGGAAACAGCCTCGTATTGATGCTGTTCTTCAGCCTGCTGCAACTGGCGCTGCTGTGGCCATTCACCCGCCTTGGGCTGCGCTGGGGCTATCGTGCGCAAGCCGCTCAGGCGTGAATGCCTGGGCAAAGGCAGGTATCCTTCGCCACCGTTCCAGTTGCGAATAGGCGCTCGCCCATGCATCACTCCACCATCCTCTTCGACCTCGACGGCACCCTCACCGACCCGCGTGAGGGCATCACCCGTTCGGTGCAGTACGCCCTGGCCAAGTTGGGGATCGATGAGCCGGACCTGACCGCGCTGGAGCACTTCATCGGCCCGCCCTTACTGCAGTGCTTCATGGCGACCTATGCGCTGGACGAGGCCATCGGCTGGCAGGCGGTCAATCATTACCGCGAGCGCTTCCGGGTCACCGGTCTCTACGAGAATCGCGTGTTCGAGGGTGTCGAGACGCTGCTCGAAGCACTGGTGGCGCAGGGGCGTACGCTATATATCGCCACCAGCAAACCGACGGTATTCGCCGAGGAGATCGCCCGGCACTTCGGTTTCGATCGCTACTTCAAGCGCATCTATGGCAGCGAGCTGGATGGCACTCGCACTAACAAGGTGGAGCTGCTGGCGCATCTGCTGGAGTCGGAGAAACTGGCGCCCGAGTCGGCGCTGATGATCGGCGACCGCAAGCACGACCTGATCGGCGCGCGCAGCAATGGCCTGCAGGCGGTGGCGGTGGGCTATGGCTTCGGTAGTCGTGAGGAGTTGCTCGGCGAGTCGCCGGCCTTTCATTTCGAGACGCTGGCAGAGATGCACCAGGCGTTCAGTCGCTGATCCGTCCCGCTTATAACTGAACGAATGTCGTAGGTCAGGTCGAAAGATTCGCGGACAAGTCCGCTCCCACAGGTGTGTCGCTGATCTGTGGGAGCGGACTTGTCCGCGAACGGCCCTCCACCTAGCGCAAAGATCATCGCCGGAAGTAGACTCAAGGGCGGAACGGCAGACGACCTCCCGCTGTGCTGCGGGAAGCCGCCTTCGCGGGGATCAGTCGTTGCGCTGATAGATGATCTTCTGGGTGCCGCCATCGCAGCTGCCGACGACCATGTTCTGGTCCTGCACGTCGGCGTTGGGCACGATTTCCAGGGTATAGCTGGGCACGTTGTTGGCCTGGATCTTCGTTTCAATTTCCTGCTTGAGTTCTTCACAGGGCTTGGGCGCGGCCAGCGCGCCGCCAGCCAGGAGCATCAGGGCCAGGGCGGGAATCAGTCGTTGCATCGCTTGTACCTCCAGTGTTGGGCGAAACCTGAGTAGGTTGGACTGGCAATCTGCCCAGCAGTTCTAGTCGTTTTGCAGCAGGCTTTCCAATCGGGCCCGACGATCTGCTTCCGGCAGCCGGCCAAGCTCGGCTACGGCGGCGTAGAAGGCCGTCCAGCTTCGCGCCTCGTGCTCGAACAGGGCCGCGAAGGCCGGCACCCATTGGTCGTAGAGGCCGAAGGGCAGCAGCTTGGCATTGTTCAGCGGGCTTTCGATCCAGGCGTCATAGCGGCCCTGCCCGCCCCATTGGCGTTGGCGCAGGGCGCGGTAGTCGCGACGCAGACGCTCGAATTCGGCCTGCTTGGCGGCGCGCATGGCGTGCTCCGGCAGGTCGCTGGCATAGAGCTGCTGCAGGCGCTCGCGGCTGGCCAGCACTAGCTCGATGAACTGCTGGCGCTGGCGGTCGTCGCTGGCCGGCGGTGTCTCGCCGCGGGCGGCATGCCACTGGCGCAGCCCTTCGCGCTCGACGAAGGTGGCGAAGGACTCGTTGAAGGCGGTGTCCCCCGGCAGGTAGTACTGCTGGTGCGCCAGTTCGTGAAAGATCACCGCGACGAAGCGCTCGTCGCTCCAGCGCAGCATGGTGTTGAGCAGCGGATCGTCGAACCAGCCCAGCGTCGAGTAGGCCTCCACGCCGCCGATGTAGGTATCCAGCCCCTCCTGGCGCAGCAGCGCGGCGGCGCCACGTGCCCGACCCTGTTGGTAGTAGCCGCGGTAGGCGACACAGCCGGCGATGGGAAAGCAGTGCAGCTCGGGTTCGAGAGAAAATTCCGGCGTGGCGAACAGGTTCCACACCACGAAGGGGCGATTAAGGTCGGCGTACAGGCGATAACTGCGATTGTCGGGCAGGTGCAGACTGGCGCTGGCGAAGTCCCGTGCCTGCTGGCTCAGCCTCAGGCGCCTGGCCAGGTCGGGGTCGGTAGCAGGGTCTTCGAGCAGGCGTTCGACCGGTTGGCGCGCGCTCAGCAATTGCAACTGACCCTGGCCGAGATGGGTGTAATAGTCGAGCGTCGAGCAGCCGCCCAGCAGCAGAGCGAGCAGGGGAACCGCGATGCGGCGCAGCAGGTCGATAGGGCAGGCGTTGGGCATGCCGTCACGCTAGCTGATCGCGCAAGTTGTCTCCAGCCCCTTTCGCCTCGGTTTTGCCTGCCTCCCGGTGTAGGCTGGTATCCGGACCCTTATCGGAGGTCGCCATGCGCGCCCTGCTTCTCGCTCCCGCCCTGATGCTGCTCGGGGCCTGCGCTTCACCCCTGCCCACGCCTGACCCGCAGCAGGCCTGGGTCGAGCTGTATTCCACTGCCGATACCCTGCTGATGGCCGACCGCCTGGACGGCAAGCGCTGGCCGGATGGTCGCTATTTTCAGGTGACGCCCGGCCAGCACGAACTGGAGACGCGCTTTCAATTCGAGGTGCGCACCGGTGGGCTTGGCATGCAGAGCGAACCGCTGCGCATGACCTGCGAGATTCGCCTGCGTTATGAGGGGTTCGCGGCGGGCCAGCGTTATCGCATCGAGGCGCGCCAGCAGCTGATGAAGGCGCAGGCCTGGCTCTATGACGAGCAGCGCAACGTGCTCGCACGCGGCGAGGTGTTGCGCTGCGGGACGGCGATCTAACTACACGAAACGCACGCCGCAGCCGACGGATCATCGGCTGCGGCGCGGCATCGCTTCAGTTTTCCAGCACGGCTTCCAGGGTGATCGCCGCATTCAGCACCTTGGACACCGGGCAGCCGGTCTTGGCGGTTTCCACGGCCTTCTCGAAGGCGGTGCGGTCGGCGCCGGGAATCTTCGCGCGCAGCGACAGATGCACCGTGCTGATCTCGAAGCCGCCATCGACCTTGTCCAGGGTCACTTGTGCTTCGGTGTCGATGCTCTCGGCGGTCATCCCGGCTTCGCCCAGCTCCTTGGACAGGGCCATGGAAAAACAGCCGGCGTGGGCGGCGCCGATCAGCTCCTCGGGGTTGGTGCCGGGCTTGTCCTCGAAACGGGTGTTGAAGCCGTAAGGGGAGTCCTTGAGCACGCCGCTCTGAGTGGAGATGGTGCCCTTGCCGTCCTTGATGCCGCCCTGCCAGTGGGCCGAAGCTGTCTTCTTCATGTGCGTCTCCCGTTGAATGAAAGGGGCTGCCGGTCTGGCAGCCCGTTCTGATTCAGAGGGCAGTCACGCGCACAAGTTCGCACTTAGCGACGTTGCAGCTCGGCCAGAATGTCGAAGGCGTGCAGGCGGTCGGCGAAGTCGTACATATCGCAGGTGAAGATCAGTTCGTCGGCCTCGGTTTGCTCGAGCAATTGTTCCAGGCGTTGGCGCACGGTCTGTGGCCCGCCGATGGCGGCCAGGCCGAAAAATTCGCTGACGGCCTGGCGCTCATGCGGCAGCCACAGGCTCTCCATACTCGCCACTGGTGCGCGCTGCACCAGGCTCTGGCCGCGGATCAGCGCGAGAATGCGCTGGAACGCCGAGGTGGCCAGATGCTGCGCCTGCTCGTCGCTGTCGGCGGCCAGCAGCGGCACGCCGAGCATCACGTAGGGCTTGTTGAGCACTTCAGACGGGCGGAAATGGTTGCGGTAGATGCGGATCGCCTCGTGCATGTAGCGCGGCGCGAAGTGCGAGGCGAAGGCGTAGGGCAGCCCCTTCATGCCGGCGAGCTGGGCGCTGAACAGGCTGGAGCCGAGCAGCCAGATCGGCACGTTGGTGCCGGTGCCGGGCATGGCGATCACCCGTTGCCCTTCCTGGCGCGGGCCGAGGTAGGCCTGCAGCTCCTCGACGTCCTTGGGAAAGTCGTCGGCGCTGCCGTCGCGACTGCGGCGCAGGGCATGGGCGGTGTACTGGTCGGCACCGGGCGCGCGGCCCAGGCCCAGTTCGATCCGCCCGGGGTAGAGCGTGGCGAGGGTGCCGAACTGTTCGGCGATCACCAGCGGCGCATGGTTGGGCAGCATCACGCCACCGGCGCCGAGGCGGATCTTCGAGGTGCCGGCGGCCAGGTAGCCGAGCAAGACGGATGTGGCGGAGCTGGCGATACCATCCATGTTGTGGTGTTCGGCAACCCAGAAGCGCTCGAAGCCGAGGCTTTCGACGTGTCGGGCCAGTGCCAGTGAATTGTGCAGGGCCTGGGCGGCATCGCCGTCATCGCGGATCGGTGCCAGGTCGAGGGTGGAGAGCTTGATGGAGGCCAGTCGGCTCATGGGGAGTCTCCTCGTTGCATGGCCGGCTACTCTAACCCCATGGGTCGTGGCTCGCACGCCCGGCGCAGGCATAGTCATCATCGACGCGGATAATGGGCTGGTGCGTGCAGCGCTTCAACTCGGGCGACTCTGACGCTGACTCCAGAACTGCTCGGCCAGCAACTGCAGGCGCGCAGCGAGCCTGGCGAGCTGTTCGGCACTGCCGTGGCTGCGGGCGCTGGCTTCGGCGGTGCTCTGACACGCCTGGCGGATGCCATGCAGGTTGCGCTGGATGTCATCGCCAACCGCGCTCTGCTGCTCCACGGCACTGGCGATCTGCAGGTTCATGTCGCTGATCTGGCTGACCCGCTCGCTGATCCCGCTCAGCGCCTCGGCAGCTTGTTGCGCCTGGCCGGCAATGCCCTGAGCGTGCTGCTGGCTATCGGTCATCGCGGCGACGCTGCCGTCGATGGTGCTCTGCAGGCCGCCGATGATGGCATCGATCTCGCTGGTGGCCGCCTGGGTGCGCCGGGCCAGCGCGCGCACTTCGTCGGCGACCACGGCGAAACCACGACCGGCGTCGCCGGCACGGGCCGCCTCGATGGCGGCATTGAGGGCAAGCAGGTTGGTGCGCTCGGCGATGTCGCCGATCACTGTGAGCACCGTGCCGATCTCTCGGCTGCTGTCGGCCAGTTGGCGTACCTGGGCATGGCTGGCCTGCAGCGCCTCGGCGAGAGTGGCGATCTGTCTGCGGGTATCCTCCACCAGTTGGCGACCATCGCCGGTTTCCTGATCCGCAGCACTGGCCGCGCTGGCGCTGAGCTGGGCGTTGCGCGCCACTTCCTGGACGCTCGCCGCCATTTGCCCCATGGCACTGGCGACCTGTTCGGTTTCCTGGCGCTGTTGCAGGGTGGCGCTGTTGTGATGCTCCACCGCACCGGCCAGTTGCCCGGCCTCGCCGCTGAGCTGCCGGGCCGAGTCGGCGATGCGCCCGACCACTGCACCGGCTTCGGCTTGCAGGCTTTGCAGGGCGAAGTCGATGGCGCCGAAGTCATCACGGCGTCCGCTGTAGAGGACCTGGCTCAGCGGGTTGTCGGCATGCCGTCGGGCCATCTCGGCCAGGCCCCGCAGCGGCCGCAGGGTGTGCTGGATGACGCCTCCCAGCGCCAGCCCCAGCAACGCACCGGCGGCCAGTTGCGGCAGCGGCGGCAGGCCCAGCGCCAGGCTGGTGAGCAGCGCGCCCACAGGCGGCATTAGCAGGCCGAGCAGCGCCAGGCGCCGGTCCGGCCCCAGCAACGGCCGGCGTAAGGCACTTGGCGTACGGCCTGCCAGCAGTTCGGCATACAGCGCCTCGGCGGCGGCGACTTGTGCTGCGCTGGCGGCGGTACGCACGGACTGGTACTCGACCACCTGCCCGTCGCGGCGCATCGGCGTGACGTAGGCGCTGACCCAGTAGTGATCGCCATTCTTGCAGCGGTTCTTCACCAGGCCCATCCACGAGCGACCGGCCTTGAGCGTCTGCCACAGGTGGGCGAAGGCGGCGGGCGGCATGTCCGGGTGGCGCACGATATTGTGGTTGTAGCCGAGCAGCTCGCCTTCGCTGAAGCCGCTGATGGCGACGAAGTCCGCGTTGACGTAGGTCAGCGCGCCCTTGAGATCGGTCGTGGAGAGGATGTTGGTCTGCGGCGGTACCGGAATCTGGCGGCCGCTCACCGGCAGGTTGCGCTTCATGTCTGCACGCCTTCTGTGTGCAACTGACACCACAGGCCATCGAAGCAGTCCTCGCCGCTGAACAGGCGCTGCAACTCGTGCGGTGCTCGCGGCGGGCTGAACCAGTAACCCTGTGCGTAGTGACAACCTTCGCTGCAGAGAAAATCGAGCTGCGCCTGCTTTTCCACGCCCTCGGCCACCACCGCCAGGCCCAGGCTGTGGCCCAGACCAATGATCGCCCGGCTGATGGCCAGCGACTCGCTGTCCTGCGGCGCGCCAGCGATAAAGCTCTTGTCCACCTTGATGATGTGCAACGGGAAGCGCTTGAGGTAGCCGAGCGAGGAGTAGCCGGTGCCGAAATCGTCGAGCGCCAGCTGGATGCCGAGGCTGGCCAGTTCGCGCAGGCAGGCCAGGTTCTGCGCGCTGTCCTCCATCAGCTGGCTTTCGGTGATTTCCAGCACCAGGCTCGATGGCGGCAGCCCGCTGTGCCGGAGGATATCGGCAACGCGTGCAGCGAAGTCGCTCTGCTGCAGCTGGCGGCTGGACAGGTTGACCGAGCAGCGCAAGTGCGGCTGCCCGCCCAACTGCCAGGCGCGTACCTGGCTGCATGCCTGCTGCAGCACCCAGTCACCGACCGCAAGAATCTCGCCGGACTCTTCCAGGCAGGGGATGAACTCCAGCGGCGAGATATCACATCCTTGATGTTGCCAGCGCAGCAGGGCTTCCACCCCGATCAAACGTGGCTGGTTGCCGTCCAGCTGGCAGATCGGCTGGTACACCAGGCGCAGCTCGCCGCGCGCATTGGCCTGGGCGAGCGCGCTTTGCAGTTCCAGCTGGCGCTGCGCCTGCTGCTGCAGTTCATTGCTGTAGCGGGCGAACTGGGCCTTGCCCGCGCTCTTGGCGCGGTACAGCGCCAGATCGGCCGCCTGCAGCGGGTCGAGTGGCTGGCCGCTTTCCTGCAGCGCAGCGATGCCGATGCTGGCGCTGACCGACAAGGTCTGCTCCGGCAGCCGTAGCGGCACGTGCAGGCTGTCGAGCATGCGCTGGGCGACCCGCTCGGCATCGCCCATGCAGGCCAGGTCGTCGAGCAGGGCGACGAACTCATCGCCGCCGAAGCGCGCCAGGTGATCGCCCGGACGCAGGCAGTGGCTGAGGCGTTCGGCGACTTCCACCAGCACGCGGTCGCCGGTCTGGTGGCCGAGGCTGTCGTTGATCAGCTTGAAGCGATCCAGGTCAATGAACAGCAGGGCGGCCTCGCGGGCGCCGGGGCGCTGCCGGCGTTGCACGGCCTGTTGCAGCAGCTCGCTGAGGCGGGCGCGGTTGGCCAGGCCAGTGAGCGGATCGTGGCGCGCGGCATGGTGCAGTCGTTCTTCCGCGGCGCGGCGTTGGCTGATGTCGCTCTGCGAGCCGGCGATACGCCGCAGGCCGCTGCTGCAGATATCGGCGACGCCGCGCACCAGCACCCAGAGGTAGCTGCCGTCGCGGCGGCGGATGCGGTACTCGTGATGGAGGAAGGGCGACAGGCCGCGCAGGTGATTGTCGATGGCCTGGCGCAGGCCGGGCAGGTCGTCACTGTGAACGCGGCTGAACCAGCTCTGGCTGGTGGGCGAGAGGCTGTCGCGGTCGAGATCGAGCATGCGAATCCAG
Source organism: Ectopseudomonas mendocina (assembly GCF_016008875.1). GTDB lineage: Bacteria > Pseudomonadota > Gammaproteobacteria > Pseudomonadales > Pseudomonadaceae > Aquipseudomonas. Next base: position 49,624 of record NZ_JADTQG010000019.1, on the reverse strand, counting down.
CGTTCGGAGAGGTACAGCTGGTCCTGCTCCAGCTGCCATTCCCACAGTCCGTCATTGGCGCCGCGCATGGCGCGGGCATAGCGCGCTTCGCTGTCCTGCAGCGCCTTGCGCTGGGCGGCGCCGTAGCTGTCCAGGGCCAGGCCGATATCGAAGAACACCTTCTTGATCAGGCTGGAGAAACAGTCGCTGGCCACCGAGGAGCCGAGCAGTTCCCCGAGCAGGCGATCCAGGTACAGGCGATAGGCGCCGAGGTACCACTTCAGGTCGACGCCTACGCGCTGGTGGACCCAGCCGATGCGCAGCCGCTCCAGGACGTAGGCCTCATCCAGCGGGCTTTGCCAGAGGCCGCGGTAGTAGTCGGCTTGGCGTTGCTTGAGACGTTCGATGACGGTCCTGTCGCCAAGAATCGCTGTTGGCGCCGGATAATCGACGAGTTCCTGATAGAGGGTATCGACGAAGTTCTGGTTGGCGCGCTCGACCCGCTGCGCACAACGTGCCAGACGCTCGTTGTCGACCTGGCTCCAGTCGAGAAAACGCAGGCGCTGACGCAGCTCATCCAGATCTGGAGCGATGTGTTGCAGCAGGTCTAGAAACTCTTGTTCGTTGCCCATCTCAGCCTCGTGCTTTTCCTCAGCGCAAAAAAAAGCGCCGCTGGCCGCGCTTCCTCGAAGGAAGGCGGCCAGCGGCGCTCTGTCTTGCAGGCCCTGTGTCCTGCCCGGCAAAGCCGGTCTCCGCGCGGGGCGGAACCTACTGCGGCTAGCTTTTACCGCATTGCCCCAGCGCGGACAACTCTTCACGCAGCCGGCTCAGGCGCTTGCGCAGCTCGGCCAGCTGGCCCGACTTGAACGCGTGCCGGGTACGTTCGAGCACCTCGATGGCGTCGTCGAGATTGCTTTGGACATCGCCCAGGCTGCCCACCGGCAAGCGTTGCAGCCAGCGACACAGCGGCTGCTGCCGGCAGCTGTCGAGGCTATCGATGACCTGGCAGTGAGGCGCCTGACGACGCAGCAGATGAGCAATCTGCTGGCTGGACGCGGTGTCCGGCAGGCTGAGCAACAGGTGGGTCTGAGGCATGACGGTCGCGCTAAGTGGCAATTGGCTAGCAATACTAGGATGTGCCCGCTGGCGATTTATTGATCAGGATCAGTCCGGGCCGCGGTGAATCGACGCATGGCCCGCTCGCTCTGGCCGCAGTGGCAGGGATCGTGCGGGAAGCTTTCCGGGGAGCGCGTCTCACAAGCGGTTACGACCGATTGAGCAACAAAGCGTGCATATTCGCCGTGAGCGGTTAGACTTCCCACCCGGACGTCGCTCACAAGGCGCGCTCGCTCAAAAACAACAGAAAAAAAGGAGATTTCCCATGAAAGGCAAATCCTTGGCATGGGTCCTGTCCGCCGCGCTCGCGGGCACTGCCCTGAGTGGCATGGCACAGGCCGAAGAGAAGTTCGTCACCATCGGCACCGGCGGCCAGACAGGCGTCTACTACGTGGCCGGTCAGTCCATCTGCCGCTTCCTCAACCGTGGCTCGGCCGAGCACGGTATCAAGTGCAACGCCCCGGCCAGCGGTGGCGGTGTGGCCAACGTGAACGGCATTCGCAGCGGCGAATTCAATTTCGGCATCATGCAGTCCGACCACCAGTTCAAGGCCCTCAACGGCGCTGCGCCGTTCGAAGCCGAAGGTGCGATGAACGACATCCGTGCGGTGTTCTCGCTGCAGAGCGAAGTGTTCACCATCCTCGCCCGTCGTGATGCCAACATCAAAGGCTTCGATGACCTCAAGGGCAAGCGCGTCAACGTCGGCAACCCGGGTTCCGGTCAGCGCGACACCCTGGAAGAAATCCTCGCCGTCAAAGGCTGGGACCGTTCCGCCTTCGCTCTGGCTGCCGAGCTGAAGCCGGCCGAACAGGCCAGCGCCCTGGGCGACAACAACATCGACGCCATGACCTACTTCGTCGGTCATCCCAACGGCGCGATCCAGGAAGCCACCACCACCACCGACGCCGTTCTGGTACCGGTGACCGGCGCCGAGATCGACAAGCTGCTGGCCGAGAAGTCCTACTACACCAAGGCCGATATCCCGGGTGGTCTGTACAAGGGTAACGATCAGCCGACCCCGTCCATCGGCGGCAAGGCCGTGCTGTCCACCAGCGCCAAGGCTGACCCGGAAGTGGTCTACCAACTGGTCAAGTCGGTATTCGACAACATCGATCGCTTCAAGCGTCTGCACCCGGCCTTCGCTGACCTGAAGGAAGAGGACATGATCAAGGTCGGTCTGACTGCCCCGCTGCACGAGGGCGCCGAGCGTTACTACAAAGAGCGCGGCTGGCTGTAAGTCAGCGTTCCGGCGATAACGAAACCGCGGCCCTGGCCGCGGTTTTCTTTTGCCTCGGTTTTGCCTTAGCCCTGCTCATCGAGCAGATCGATGGCCAGTGTCTGCAGACGTTTCAGCAGGGCTTGCTGAGCGGCAGAGGGCGTCTCGTCGAAGCGCCGCAACAGGTACAAGGGCACGGGGATCACGGGCTCCAGCGGGCGGGCCTGAACCTCTCCGAGATTGCCTGACAGGGCGGTGAACGGGTCGACCAGGGCCAGCCCCTGCCCGGCGGCCACCAGCATGCGGGCCAGTTGGTAGGTCTGTACCGAAATGTCGATACGAGCAGGCGGGTCCAGCTCCTGGATGTGCCCGCGCAGCAGGCCGCCCAATGCGTCGCGTGTGTCCAGGCCGATCAGGCTGAGCCCCGCCATGTTCTGCAGGCGCATGGGCGTCGCGCATTCCTGGTCACTCCACCAACCCGGTGGGGCGATGGCCATCATCCGTCCCTGAGTCAGCACTTCAGTGTGCAGGCCTGGGTGCTCCACACGTTGCAGCGTCAGGCCCAGATCGGCCTCGCGCAGCAACAAGGCCTGGATGATTTCGCTGGTGTGCTGGGTCGCGAGGTCGCATCGGGTGTGCGGAAACTCGGCGCGCCAGCCGCATACCACGTCAGGTAGCAGGGTTTGCGCCAGAGTGGGGGTGCAGATCAGGCGCAGCGCCCGTTCCTCGCCGCGGCGCAGGCTATCGGACAGGCGCCGCAGATCCTGCAGTTCGGCCGCGAGGCGTTCGGTCTGTTGCTGCAGTATTCGCGCTTCTGCAGTCGGCAGCAGCTTGCCGCGCACGCGGCTGAACAGGGCAAAACCCAGCTGTTGTTCGGCATGTTGAAGGATCTTGCTGGCAGCCGGCTGGGAGATGTGCAGCAGCTCTGCCGCTGCCGTGAGACTCCCGGTCTGCAGGACTGCCTGAAACAGTTCGACGTGGCGTAGGCGCATGAGCAATCCGTGGTCCCGCGTGGTCGAGGGAACATAACCTAGGGTTATGGGCTGCCGCCATCTTTTCATTGGCCGCCCGTTTCGCCCCTTCATACCCTGAGCTCATTCAGATGCGGGGGATGGATCATGCGGGTCGCGGTTATCGGCGGTGGGGTGATAGGGCTGAGCACGGCCTACGCGCTGCTGCGTCAAGGGTATCGGGTGGATCTGATCGAGCAGCGTGAGGAAGTAGCGCTGGAGACCAGCTTCGCCAACGGCGGTCAGCTCAGTTATCGCTATGTTTCACCCTTGGCCGATGCCGGTGTGCCGCTGCAGGCGCTGTCGTGGATGCTGCAGGGTAATGCCCCGCTGCGTTTTCGCCCCAGCCTGAGCCCGCATCAGTGGCAATGGTGCCTGCGTTTCCTGCTGGCTTGCCGTCGCTCGGTGAACCAGCGCAATGGCGCGCACCTGCTGCGCCTGGCGTTGTACAGCCAGTCGGTACTGCAGGGCTGGCGTGAGCATGAGGCGCTGGATGATTTCTCCTGGCGCGCCAATGGCAAGCTGGTGATCTACCGCAACGCTGCGAGCTGGAACAAGGCGCGCAGCGCAGTCGGTGAATCGGCGCATCAACGCCTGCTCGATGCCGATCAATGCCTTGAACTGGAGCCGGCTCTGAAGGGCTTGGCCGGACGATTTCAGGGCGGCGTCTTCGCCGCTGGCGACGAGGTCGGTGATTGTCATCAGTTTTGCCGGCAGCTGCTGCGCAAGCTGCGCAGCAATCCTTTGTTCCGCCTGCATGCCGGGCAGCGGGTCACTGCAATACCTTTGGAAAACGGCAGGGTGAGGGCCGTGGCGCTGCATGATGGCGAGCTGGAGGTCGATCATGTGGTGGTCGCAGCCGGTATCGGCAGCGTGGCCTTGCTCCGCCCGCTGGGCTTGCGGCTGCCGATATACCCGCTCAAGGGCTACAGCCTCACCCTGCCGCTGGCCGACCGTGCAGCGGGCCCGGAGACCAACGTCACCGATTACGACCACAAGGTGGTCTACGCCCGCCTGGGCGAGCGCTTGCGGGTTGCCGCAATGGTCGATATCGGCGGCTGGGATGCCACGCCAGACCCTGATCGGCTGGCCGAGTTGAGACAGCTGGCCCAGGCCAGCTTTCCTCGCGCGGGCGATTACGCGGCTGCCGAGACCTGGGCGGGAATGCGCCCGGCGACACCGGAGGGAACGCCTCTGCTAGGAGCCAGCGGTATCGGCAATCTCTGGCTGAACGTCGGCCATGGCAGCCTGGGCTTCACCCTGGCGTGCGGCAGCGCCGAGGTGCTGACGCAACTGATAGGCCAGCAACAACCGGCGATCGCTCTCGATGGTATGCAGTTGGCGTCCTGAGAACACCCGAACGCTCACAACAGCAGGAGTTTGCCATGTCCGTGCAACGTATTCAGACCAACGACCGCCTTTCTGGCGCGACGCTCTTCTCCGATCTGGTTTTTCTCTCTGGCCAGGTGCCGAGTGACCGCAGCCAGGATGTAGCAGGGCAGACCGCCCAGGTGCTGGAAAAGATCGACACGCTGCTGGCCGAGGCGGGATCTGATCGAAGTCACATGCTCAGCGCGCAGATCTGGCTGAAAGACATCGAGAAGGATTTTGCCGCCATGAACGCGGTCTGGAGTGATTGGCTGCCAGCCGGCTGCGCGCCTGCCCGGGCTACGGTCGAGGCACGTCTTGCTTCTGCCGATGTTCTGGTCGAGATCATGGTCATTGCAGTGCGTAAGGCGGCTTGACCGCCGCATTGGTTACATCGTTCGAAAAAACAACAACACGAGGACGTTGATATGCAGCAGCATCGAATCATGGGCTTTCTGGCCTGCGTCATGGGCAGTACCTTGCTGAGCAGCCCCCTGGCCGCTCAGGAGCGTTACGTGACCATCGGCACCGGTGGACAGACGGGCGTTTATTACACAGCCGGACAGTCGATCTGCCGGTTCCTCAATCGCAGTGCTACCGAGCACGGCATCAAATGCAACGCGCCGTCTTCCGCGGGCAGCGTCAGCAACATCGCCTCGATCAAGAGCGGCGACTACGACTTCGGGTTCATCCAATCCGATCACCAGAACAAGGCGCTCTCCGGCCAGCCGCCTTTCGGCCAGGATGGCGCGGTCGAAGATCTGCGCGTGGTCTTCTCCCTGCAGAGCGAGATCCTCACGGTAGTCGCCCGTGCAGACAGCGGTATCGAGACCTTCGCGGATCTTAAAGGCAAGCGGGTGAATATCGGCGTGCCGGGCTCTGGCAGTCGCGATACCTTCGATGAGGTGATCCAGGCCAACGGCTGGAGCAAGTCCGACTTCGCCCTCGCCGCTGAACTCAAACCTGCCGAGATGGCGGCCGCACTGGGGGACAACAATCTGGATGCCATCACCTATGTGGTCGGTCATCCGAGTGGTGCCATCCAGGAGGCCATGGCGACCGTGCAAACCCGCCTGATCCCGGTCAGCGGGCCGGATATCGACAAGCTTCTGGCGCAGGCCAGCTACTTCACCAGGGCGGATATCCCGGCGGGTGTCTATCCTGGCGTGGATCAGCCCGTTCCGTCCATCGGCGGTAAAGCGGTGCTGGCCACTTCGGCCAAGACCGATCCCGAGGTCGTCTACCAGTTGGTCAAGTCGGTGTTTGATAACCTGGAGCGCTTCAAGCGCCTGCACCCGGCCTTTGCCGATCTGCAGGCCGAGGACATGATAAAAGCGGGGCTGACGGCCCCTATGCATGACGGGGCAATACGTTTCTACAAGGAAAAGGGCTGGCTCTAGCCGGGGTGGAGAGTCTCCGGCTGGGCTCTAAACTCTTCGATAACGGGCGCAGTTGAGCTGGGATAGGTAAACTGCGCGCTCAGAGCCCCTGTTACAGGCTCAAAAACCGGGCCCCTCCGTCAGCGAGGGGCTCGCCGTTTTTATCCGAATGACAACGTAGGTGTACGACCCTATGGCCGAAAAACAATTATCCACCGAGGAACTGATCGCCCAGGATGTCGGCGCGCGTTCGCCCGCAGGCCTGATGGCCCGGGTGATCGCCGGCCTTGCCCTGCTCTGGTCGCTGTTCCAGTTATGGATCGCTTCGCCGCTGCCGTTCATTTTCGGCTTCGGCGTGCTCAACGATACCCAGACCCGCGCCATTCACTTGGCATTCGCCTTGCTGCTGGCGTTTCTCGCCTACCCGGCGTTCAAGAAGTCGCCGCGTAATCGTGTGCCGCTGCTGGATATCGCCCTTGGCCTGGTCGCCGCAGCCAGTGCCGCCTACCTGTTCATTTTCTATCAGCAGCTGGCCCTACGCCCCGGCAGCCTGACCACGGCAGACCTGGTCACCGCCTGCATTGGCATACCCCTGCTGCTGGAAGCCACGCGCCGTGCGCTTGGCCCACCCCTGGCGATCATTGCCCTGGTGTTTCTCATCTACAGCGTGGCCGGCCCCTACATGCCGGGTCTGTTGGCACACCGTGGGGTCAGCTTCACCGCCTTGGCCAACCACCAATGGATCACCACCGAAGGCGTGTTCGGTATTGCCCTGGGCGTGTCGACCAGTTTCGTGTTCCTCTTCGTATTGTTCGGCGCTTTGCTCGAACGTGCCGGCGCCGGGCATTACTTCATCCAGCTGGCGTTCAGCCTGCTTGGCCACTTCCGTGGCGGCCCGGCCAAGGCCGCGGTGCTGGCATCCGGTCTGACCGGCATGATCTCCGGCTCGTCGATCGCCAACGTGGTCACCACCGGTACCTTCACCATACCGATGATGAAGCGCACCGGCTTCTCCTCGGAGAAGGCCGGTGCGGTCGAGGTGGCCTCGTCCGTCAATGGCCAGATCATGCCGCCGGTGATGGGTGCTGCGGCCTTCCTGATGGTCGAGTACATCGGCATGTCCTATGTCGAGATCATCAAGCATGCCTTCCTGCCTGCCGCGATCTCCTATATCGCGCTGCTTTACATCGTCCATCTGGAATCGCTCAAGCTCGGCCTGCAGCCTATCGGTGGTCATCAGCCCAAGCCCTGGCTGCGTCGCCTGACCGGCTTCGCCTTCGGCGCGGCGCTGATCAGCGGTCTGTCGCTGGCGGTCTACTACGGCCTCGGCTGGCTCAAGCCGGCGCTCGGCGAATATGCACTGCCGGTGATCGGCGTGCTGCTCGCGGTGGTGTACCTGGCGCTGCTGAAAGTCGCCGCCAGCGTGCCGGTACTGCCGCCGGAAGACCCCAATGCGCCGCTGGAAGAGCTGCCGCAGACCCGCGCGGTACTGCTCTCGGGCCTGCACTTCCTGCTGCCGGTGGTGGTGCTGGTCTGGTGCCTGATGATCGAGCGCCTGTCCCCCGGTCTGTCGGCCTTCTGGGGCAGCGTGATGCTGATCATCATCCTGCTCACCCAGCGCCCGTTGCTGAGCTGGATGCGCCGCGACGGTAGCCATGAGCATGGCACCTTCATCGATGGCGTGGTCGATCTGCGCGAAGGCCTGATTGCCGGTGCGCGCAACATGATCGGCATTGGTATCGCCACTGCGGCGGCCGGTGTGATCGTCGGTGCGGTATCGCAGACCGGCGTCGGCCTGGTGCTGGCCGATCTGGTCGAACTGCTGTCGATGGGCAACCTGCTGCTGATGTTGATTCTGGTGGCGGTGTTCAGCCTGATCCTCGGCATGGGCCTGCCGACCACGGCCAACTACATCGTGGTGTCCAGCCTGCTGGCGCCGGTGGTGGTGGCGCTGGGGCAGCAGAACGGCCTGATCGTGCCGCTGATCGCGGTGCATCTGTTCGTCTTCTACTTCGGCATCATGGCCGACGTGACGCCGCCGGTGGGGCTGGCCTCGTTCGCCGCGGCGGCTGTGTCCAAGGGCGATCCGATCAAGACCGGCCTGGTGGCGTTCTTCTACAGCCTGCGCACCGCCGCGCTGCCGTTCCTGTTCATCTTCAATACCGACCTGCTGCTGATCGACGTCGACTTCTGGCACGGGGTGATCATCTTCATCGTGGCGACCATCGCCATGCTGATCTTCGCCGCCGGCACCCAGGGTTTCTTCCTGGTGCGCAGCCGCCTGTACGAGAGCGTGCTGCTGTTGCTGGTGGCCTTCACCCTGTTCCGTCCCGGCTTCTGGATGGACATGCTGCACGACCCTTATCAGGACGTGCCGCCGGCCGAACTGGCGCAGGCACTCGACGGGGTGGAGGACGGCAGCTCGCTGCGCTTGCGCATTCTCGGCGAGAACGCCGTGGGTGATCCGCGCGAGTTCACCGTGCTGCTGCCGGTGCCCGATGGTGCTTCGGGCCAGGAGCGTCTGGAGAAGCTCGGCCTGAACCTCTACGAGGAAGGCGACAAGGTGCTGGTGGACAGCGTCACCTTCGGCAGCATGGCCGCCGATGCCGGTCTGGAGTTCGACCAGCAGATCGTCAACGTGCGGGCACCGACCGACCGCTGGATCAAGGAGCTGATGTGGATTCCGGGCTTCCTGCTGTTCGGCCTGGTGGTGCTGCTGCAGCGCCGCCGTATGGTCGCCAAGCCCGCGTAGAGCGCGGCTGAGACTGAAACAAGGCAGCTTTGGCTGCCTTGTTCGTTTATGCCGTGTCGGCGGGTTGCTAGACTCGCCGACCTGACCATTCAGACAACAAGGACTCAGCCAGTCATGTCGACGCCGCGCGTGCACTACCCCTGGTACAAGAAGGAGGACACCGACGCCTTCTTCGCCCTGTTCCAGAACAACATCGCCAACTTCGTGATCATCGCCATCAGCATGCTGGGCATGGGTTTCCCTGCCGAGATCGTGTTCGGCCAGGTGTTGCCCGGGGCAGCGGTGGCGGTGATGGCCGGCAACTTCTACTACGCCTGGAGCGCCGCGCGCCTGGCTCGCAAGGAGAACCGCGCCGACGTCACCGCGCTGTCCTACGGCATCAGTACGCCGGTGATGTTCGTCTTCCTGTTCGGCGTGCTGCTGCCGGCAAAGAACCTGACCGGCGATGCCGAGCTGGCCTGGAAGGTGGCGGTGGCCGCGTGTTTCATCAGCGGTCTGATCGAGGCGGCAATCAGCCTGATCGGCAACTGGGTGCAGCGCCATCTGCCGCGTGCCGCCATGCTCGGCGCGGTGGCCGGGGTGGCACTGACCTTCATCGCCGGGGAAATGCTGTTCAAGACCCTGGAGATTCCGGTGATCGGCCTGCTGGTACTGGCCATCACCATCGTCGGCCTGGTGGCGCGGGTGAGCATGCCGTTCCGCCTGCCTGCCTCGCTGTTCGCCATTGTCGTCGGTACGGCGCTGGCCTACCTGATCGGCGCGGCGGACGGTGGCAAGTTCAGCGATGCCTTCACCCACCTGGGTTTCTATCCGCTGCTGCCCAACCTGGCCTGGTACGAAGGCCTGGGCCTGCTGTTCACCAGCCTGCTGGCGCTGATGACGGTGATCCTGCCGATCACTCTGTACAACGCCATCGAGACCATGAACAACGTCGAGGCCATGAGCGCGGCAGGCGACAGCTACAGCGTGCGCGAGTGCCAGGCCGTGGACGGTCTCGGCACCTCGCTCGGTGCGCTGTTCGGCGGGGTGTTCCCCACCACGGTGTACATCGCCACCGTGGGCTCGAAGTGGATGGGCGCGGGGCGCGGTTACAGCCTGCTCAACGGCGCGGTGTACGGCGTGGCGACCATGTTCGGCCTGATCGCCTTCATCGCCGCGCTGATTCCGGTGTCGGTGGTGGCGCCGATCCTGGTGTTCGTCGGCATGTCGATGATCGCCACGGCGTTCAACAGCAACCACGCCCGTTACTACCCGGCGGTGGCGCTGGCGATGCTGCCGTATTTCGCCAACTACCTGGCGACCCGCTTCAACCGTGGCGCCCCCGAAGTGGTCGAGGGCATTTCCAGCGCCATCGGCGCGCTGGGGCAGGGCGCGATGTTCAGCGCCATCCTGCTCGGGGCGATGTGCGTGACGGTGATTGATCGCCAGTTCCGCCGCGCCACCGCCTTCGCCCTGGTGGCGGCGGTCATGGCTTTCGTCGGTCTGATGCACGCGCCGAAGCTGGCGTGGTACGCCGCGCCGGACTTCGTCCACGGCTATCTGCTGATGGCGCTGTTCTTCGCCTGGTACGCCTGGCGCGGCGTCGAGCCAGCCGCGCCGGAGCGGGTGAGCAGCGCCGACTGAGTCACTCGCCGCCTTCGAGCTTGAGGGCGCCGGTCTCGCGACCCTCGAGTACCACGTAGGCGCTGGTGCAGAACAGCGAGTTGAGCCGCTTCATGTCGGCGATCAGCTCCAGGTGCAGGGAGCTGGTCTCGAGGCTCTGCACGACTTGACGTTGCAGCCGGCCGATATGCGCATGGGCCAGGCGCCGCTCCTGCGCGCGGAAGCGGCGCTTCTCGCGCAGCAGCTGGCTGGCGCTGGCGTGATCGGCGCTGAGGAACACGTTCAGCCCCAGGCGCAGGTTGGCCGTCAGCTGTTCATGCAGGCTGGTCAGTTCCTCCAGCCCCTTCTCGGAGAAAGCCCGGCGTTGCGCAGTCTTCTGATTCTGAATCTTGCCGAGCATGCGCTCGATCAGGTCGCCGGCCTGCTCCAGATTCACCGCCAGTTCGAGAATTTCCGCCCAGCGCCGGCTTTCCTGCTCGCTCAGCGCCTCGCGCGGGATCTGCGCCAGGTACAGTTTGACCGCGCGGCACAGGCTGGCGACATCATCATTGAGGCTGCGCAGCTCCTTGTTGAGTGCCGGCTGGTTCTGTTCCAGCACCGGTAGCAGGCGGCCGAGCATGGCTTCGATCTTGTCACCGACGCGCAGGGTTTCCCGCACGGCATTGGCCAGCGCCAGACTCGGCGTGGCCAACGCCGTCGGGTCGAGGTGGCGCGGGCGAGCGACGCCGCTGTCGTCGGCACGGTCCGGCAGCAACCAGTTGCAGAAGCGCGCCATCAGTCCGACGCTGGGCAACATCAGTATCGCGCGCAGGCTGTTGTAGAGCAGATGGAAAAAGATCACCAGCTCCGCCGCGCGCCAGTTCAGGCTGTCCAACCATTCGGCCAACTGCTGCAGCACGGGCAGCACCAACAGCAGCCCGATCAGCTTGTAGATCAGGCTGCCCAGCGCCACACGGCGCCCGGCGGGGTTCTGCAGGCTGCTGGTGAGAAAGGCCAGCAGGCCGCTGCCGATGTTGGCGCCGATCACCAGGCCGATGGCCACCGGCAGGCTGATCAGCCCGGCGCCGGCCAGGGTCGCGGTGAGCAGCACTGCCGCCAGGCTGGAGTAGGTGAGCAGGGCGAACAGCGCGCCGACCAGGGCATCGAGCAGCAGGTCGCCGGTCAACGATGCGAACAGCACGCGAATGCCACGCGCCTCGGTGATCGGCGTGGCGGCGGCGACGATCAACTCCAACGCCAGGAGCATCAACCCGAGACCGATGGCGACGCGGCCGAGTTGCCCGGCGCGTGTCTGCCGCCGCGAGAGAAAGAAGATCACCCCGAGAAAGATCAGCAACGGGCTCAGCCAGCTCAGGTCCAGGGTCAGTACGCGCGCCATCAGCGCGGTGCCGACGTCGGCGCCGAGCATGATCGCCAGGCCGGGCGCCAGCGCCATCAGGCCCTGGGCGACGAAGGAGGTGACCAGCAGCGCGGTGGCGTTGCTGCTCTGCACCAGCGCCGTGACGCCGATGCCGGCGACGAACGCCAGCGGCCGGCGGTCTATGTTGTGGCTGAGCACCTTACGCAGCTGCGAGCCGAACACGCGCAGGATGCCGGTACGTACGATGTGGGTGCCCCAGACCAGCAAGGCAATGGCTGACAGTAAATGCAGCAGGGTCAGCATAAATCGGCCCCCCCTGAACGACGGCCGATTAGACGTTGTGGTTTCGGCCTGTAGAGATGAGCATCGGCCGAAAATCGCCGATGCGCCAGTCATTGAGGAAAACAGCCCTGTCGAGGCGTTCGCGCCGTGGTCATGCGCCCGGTGTCAGCGCTCCTGTATCTCGTAGTTCGGGTCATTCGCGGACAAGTCCGCCCACAGCTGCCAACTGCACTGACCAAATTCATTTGCGGGTATGCAAATCGCTGCTTGTGGGAGCGGACTCGTCCGCGAATCGGGCTTTCAACCGTCGCGCAGCACCTTGAGTTCGGCATCGTCAGCGGAGAAACCGCGTTCGAGTTTGAACTTGAGGCTGAGATCGGTGCGCGAGTCGGCGAACTTCAGCGCTTCGGCCAGGCTGATGCGGCCGGCCTCGAGCAGGGCGAACAGATGCTGATCGAAGGTCTGCAGGCCCTGCTCCGCGGCTCGGGCGATGGCCTCCCGCAGCTCGTCCAGTTCGTCGCGCTGGATCAGGTCGCGGATATAGGGCGTGCCCAGCATCAGCTCCACCGCCACCACACGCTTCTGTTCGATGCCCGGCACCAGACGCTGGCCGATCACCGCGAGCAGGTTGTGCGCCACGTCGGCCAGCACCTGCTTGCGGGCATCGTCGGGGAAGAAGCGGGCGATGCGTTCGATGGCGTGGCTGCTGCTGGTGGCATGCAGGGTGGCGACGCACAAATGGCCGGTTTCGGCGTAGTGCAGGGCGTGCTGCATGGTGGCGGCGTCGCGGATCTCGCCGAGCATGATCACGTCCGGTGCCTCGCGCAGCACGTTGCGCAGGGCGTCGTCGAAACTGTGGGTATCGAGGCCGACTTCACGTTGGTCGATGATCGAGCGCTGATGGTTGTGGAGAAATTCGATGGGATCTTCGATGCAGACGATATGCCCGCTCTTGTGCCGGTTGCGAAAATCCAGCATCGCCGCCAGGGTGGTGGACTTGCCCGAGCCGGCGGCGCCGGTGACCAGGATCAGCCCGCGCTCCTGCATGGCCAGTTTCTCCAGCAGCCTGGGTAGACCGAGCGCCTCGAAACCAGGTATCTCGCTCTTGATCAGGCGCACCACCATGGCCACTTCGCCGCGCTGGTAATAGACATTGACGCGATAGCGCCCGGCGCCTTGCAGGCTGACGGCCAGGTTCATCTCCAGGTCGCGTTCGAACTCGGCGATCTGCTTTTGCGTCATCAACTGATAGGCCAGTTGCTGCACCTCACCAGCCTTCATGATGCGCTGGCCAACCGGCTGGCTATGCCCTTCTACCTTCATGTGCGGCGGTGCGCCGACGCTGAAGAACAGGTCCGAACCGGCATGTTGATGCATCAGCTGCAGATAGGGGAAAACGTCGAGCTGGTCGTTGGCGCTGGTGTCGTTCATCGGCGTGTCGCAGTTGCTTCGTGGTCCAGCAAGGATAGCTGGCGTCCTGCCAATTCAGTTGTCGCGTATCAAGATAAGGACATGAATGGTCGCCCTATGTCCTTTTGCTGGACAGCCGCGCTCGCGCAAGCAAGAGTCCGTGTTCAAGGCGGGAGGCGATTGCACGCCAATGACTGGAGATTGATGGTGGGATTCTGGCGGGCGACTCTGTTGAGTCTGCTGGTGTGCGCAATCGGCGCGAGCCGAGGTGCTGCATCTGGCCACGGGGGATGATTATGCGCCGTTCACCGGCAAGGCACTGGTGGGGCAGGGCATGCTTACCCAGGTGGTACGCGCGGCACTGGCCGAGCAGGGCATGGCGATCACGCTCGACTGGCTGCCGTGGAACCGCGGCTACCTGAAGGCCAGGCGCGGCGAATACGACGCCACCTTTCCCTATGTGCCCTCTGCCGAACGCGAGGCGGATTTCCTCTATTCGGCGCCGATTTATGAGGCCGACCAGTTCCTTTACAGTCGCGCGGGCGACGCCATCGAACTCGCTGATCTGCCGGCCATGGCGGGTCGCCGGCTCTGTTATCCGTTGGGCTGGCAGGCGCCAGAGGTGATCCAGCAGCTGATCGAGCAGGGCGTGCTGCGCCGCCATTCGCCGCTCGGGCTACAGGAGTGCGCGCGGCTGCTGCTGTTGCAGCGTGACGACCTGTTCATCGCTGACCGTCATCTGGGCGAAAGTGCGTTGCGCTCCACCGGCGCCGACGCAGGCGCGTTCCATCGCTCGCAAGCCGCGTTTCAGCACAATACGCTGCACTTCATCGTCTCACGTCAGCATCCGCGCGCGGCCGAACTGATCGAGCGCTTCGACCGTGGATTCGCGGCGCTCAAGGCGCGCGGTGACTATCAGCGACTGATCGAGCGCTACGTGGAGTAGCGCCTAGCTGGCCAATCAGGCCAGCACCATCATGATCGCCACCAGGCTGCCCGCCGCCAGTAGCGTCTGCAAGGTGATGATGCCGGCCATCAGCTGGCTGTCGCCGCCGAGCTGGCGGGTCAGCACGTAGGCGGTGGGCGCGGTGGGCAGGGCGAAGAACAGCACCAGCACCGCGGTTTCCATGGCCGGCAGCGCCAGCGCCCAAGCTACACCCCAGGCCAGTAGCGGCATCGCCAGCAGGCGCAGGGCGCTGTTCCAGGTCAGCGCCGGGATTTCTCCGCCCAGCTGTTCCGGCTTGAGTGCCGCGCCAACGCAGAGCAGGCCCAAAGGCAGGCTGGCCGCGGCGAGCAGGCTGAGCAGGCGGTCGGTGCCACCCGGCAGGCCGATGCCCGTAAGGTTGAACAGCGCGCCGCCGAGGCAGGCGAGGATCAGCGGATTCTTGATGATCGGCAGCAGCAGGCTGCGGGCGCTGACGCCACGCTCCGCGGTCAGCGACCAAACCGACAGCACGTTTACCGTCGGCACCATCAGGGCCAGCATCAGGGCGGCGAGCGTCAGGCCCTCCTGACCGAACAGACTGCCGACCGCAGCCAGGCCAAGGTAGGTGTTGAAGCGCAGGATGCCTTGCGTGAAGGCGCCAAAACGCCCCGCCGGCCAGCCTCGCAGACGACGTACCAGCAGCAACGCCAGCCAGGCGATGCCCAGGCCGAGCAGCACCGCCAGTGCCAGGCGTGGCAGCGCCGGGTTGTTCAGCGGCGCACGGGCCAGGCTGGAGAACAGCAGCGCAGGGAACAGGATGAAGTAGTTGAGGCGCTCGGCGCCCGGCCAGAAGGCCTCGCTGGGGAACTCGCGCAGGCGCAGCCAGTAGCCGGCGACTATCATGGCGAACAGCGGCCACAAGGCCAGCAACAGGTCTATCACGGCAATCCCCTGTGGTGGTGAGCGCCTATCTTGGTCAGCGGCGCGGGGCAATGCAAGGCGGAGGCGGGATGAAAGTCGAACATCAGGGCGGCTGCCAGTGCGGCGCGCTGCGTTATCGGATCGATGCGCCGTTGACGGACATCGCTCACTGCCACTGCTCGATCTGCCGGCGCAGCAGTGGCGGCATCCTCACCACTTGGGTCACGGTACCGCGCCAGGCGTTTCGCTGGCTGCGCGGTACACCGAAGGCGTTCGCCTCATCGGCCAGCTGCACGCGTTATTTCTGCGCGGACTGCGGCGCGCATCTGGCGCTGCTCACCTCGCTCAGCCCGGATACGCTGGACGTGACCGTCGCTACCCTGGACGAACCGCAACAGGCGCCGGCGGATCGCCATATCTGGGTGAGCAGTCGGCTGCTCTGGCTGACGGTCGATCCGCAGTTGCCGGAAGAGGATCAGGAGTTGATTCCGTAGGGTGTCGACCGTAGCCCGGATGCAATCCGGGGACTGGGCAGATTGATTTCCCGGTTTTCATCCAGGCTATTCAAGAGGCTAGGGCAGCTCCAGGCCGCCACTGGCCTTGTGCAATGCACGCAGGTGTTCGCCTAGCGCAACTAGGTTGGCCTCGTTGGCTTCCAGCTCGGCCAGACGCTCGGGCTGCAGCAGGTTGCGCACTTCGCCATCGAGCTCGTCGCTGAGTTGGCGTAGCTGCTGCTGGCGGTCACGGCTGCTGGCTTCCAGGCGCTCCCATTCCTGCTGCTGCGGCAAGCCGTAACCCCCTTCGAGCAACTCTGCAGGGCGGCTGAGAAAACCGCTGTTGGCAAGGATCTGCTCCAGCGCGGCGCCGGCCTTGTTCAGGCTCGGGTCGCCGGCGGCGCGGCCGGTGAGGTAGCGGCGCTTGAGTTCGTCCTGGGCCAGCAGTAGTTGTCGGCGCAGCGCGGCCTGTTCCAGCAGCAAGAGGGCTGCGCTGGCGCGCAGATCGGCCTTGGCGAACCACTGACTGCGATCCTGTGCAGGCTGCTCCAGCCAGGTCTCGACACTGTCCTGGGTGATCGGCAGGCGCTCGCGCAGGACGCGGAACATCGCCTGGTAGCGTTCGCGGAAGGAGTCGAAGCGATAGCCCAGACGCAGTGCTTCTCGCGGATCGTCGAGCACGCTGGTGTCGGCCAGGCCGCGAGCATCCATCAGCTCCAGCAGGCCGTTGGGCAGGATGCTGTCCAGTGCGTGTAGGCGCGGATTGCCGGTGCCGCTGCGCAGCAACTTGAGGGTTTCCACCGCGCAGTTGTTGGAGACGAAGTAGTAGTCGCCGTCATAGCTCCAGTGCTGTTCGGCGGCGCGTACCACCATTTGTTCAAGCTCATCGCGCGTCAGGCGCAGCGGCACCGAGGCAAGGCTGCGCAGCTCCACTTTGGTGTATTCGTCAATCACCTGCTCCAGCGGCAGGACGAACAGGCGCGACGGATAGACGCCGGTCAGTCCATCCCAGCTCGATAGCTGTAGGTCGCCGACGAAGGCGCGGTATGAGAGCACCAGGTGGTGGTCGAGATCCAGCCGGCAGTCCGGGCCGCGCGGCCGCCCCGGCGCGCAGACCACCAGGCGCAGCATGCTGTGGCCCCAGCGGCTCATCCAGGCATCGTTGGCCTCGGCGAGCAGGTAATCAACCTCATATACGCGCTCGGGATCGAGCCGGCCCAGAGGCTGAACGGCAAAATCACGCCCGGCATTGAGGTAGGGGTGGTCGCTGGCGCAGGGCTCGCCGGCCGGTGTCCAGTCGAAGTGCTGACGGAAATAGCGCGCCAGCGAGGGGCGGCGGCAGGCATAGTTGGGGTCGAGCAGAAAGTACTCGAGGTTGACCGCGACGAACTCCAGCGCATTGGTCAGCTCGTAGCTGTCCGGGCTGCGGGCGACCTGACCGTTGTCCAGGTCGCGCGCGCCACGCTGGCCGACCCGTTGCTGCCAGCCGGCCAGGTCGAGCAGCCGTGGATCGTCGCTAAGGGTGAAACGCCGTTCGCTCTGGCCGCGGCAATCCTCAGGCAACCCGACCAGGCCCATCGAGCTGACGCGTTGTCTGCACCTGTTGATGTGGCGCCGCTCGCCCGCAGGCCAGAGGCGTGCGCGATCATAGAGATGGGTGAGCTCGTGCACTAGGGTGGCCAGCAACTCCTGGCGCTGAGTACCGTGAGGGCGGCCGGTCTGGTTACGAGCCGCCGTGCCATCGACCAGCCTGGGCAGCAATTCGGCATTCAGTTCGATACCGCTGAAGCGTCCGACCTGGCCGTACACCTCCGCAGGCAGCCCGGTGCGCCAGCTGACCTTCACTTCGCGATCCAGGCGCTGGATGAAGCGCGGCGGCAATGCAGCCATCGCCTCGTTGAGCAGCGCCTGGCTCGCCTGGCGCTGCGCGGCGTCGAGAGCGCTGTCCTCCAGCGTCAGACGCAATTGCGCCTGGGCGACGCCAGCGGCCAATGCCAGCAGCGCGCCGCAGCACCAGGCGAGAAGGTGGGTCACAGAGCGAGAATGGCTTCGGCCAGTTGCAGGTCGCTGGCGGCCTGCGCCTCGGGCAGTTGCTGGCGAATAGTCTGCAGCGCGGCTTCCAGTTGCGCGCCACGAATCTCACCGGCGCTGGCGACGAAGCTGGCGGCGTCGTCACGAGCCTGCACCACGGCTTTCATGTCGCGCAGCGATGTGGTGGTGTCGGATGTGAAATTGATGCTGCGATCCAGGGCGCGCACAACGATGTTACTGGTGGCGACCACGGTTTGCGCCTGAGCGATACCGCTGAACAGGGCGCAGGCGGTGATGGCGATGGCGAATGAACGACGCATGACAGATGGCTCCGAGAACTGCAGGACGGACAATTGGACGTACCGCTGCCAGCGCGGTTCCGCTGGCAGGGTGGAAGTCGTCGTAGTTTACGGGGCGGCGGCGCGGCGGTCAGCAGCCACGCGAGGCAATCAGCGCGAGAGGATGGCGCCTGCCAGCTGCAGATCGCTGGCGCTGTGCAGATCCGGCGACTGGCTGCGCAGATAACGCAGCGCGGCTTCCAGGCGTGCTCCGCGCAGCTCGCCATTGCTGGCAACGAAGCTGGCGGCGTCGTCTTGGGCCGCATGCACGACCTTGCTATCGCGCAGCGAGGACGTCGCGTCTGAAGTGGCTTCGGCGCTGCCCGCCAACGCACTGCCGAGGGTGTCTGTGGTGGCGACGAAGCTGCTGGCCGAGGCCGA
The DNA here is from genome assembly GCF_016008875.1 of Ectopseudomonas mendocina. GTDB lineage: Bacteria > Pseudomonadota > Gammaproteobacteria > Pseudomonadales > Pseudomonadaceae > Aquipseudomonas. Next base: position 31,060 of record NZ_JADTQG010000019.1, on the reverse strand, counting down.
TGTGCTCGATAGCAGAAGAATGGCGAAAGCCAGGCGACGAGATTGTGCCAAGGTGAATTCCTCGAGAATTTCAGGGAGAGCGCAGTCGGACTGCAGCTGGCGACGTAAGCCTAGCGCGGCAAGGCTGGCTACGGCCAGTTACCGTGCAGTGGCAGGACTTTTTTGATGATACGCAGTCTCGAGACGGTTGCATGCGTCGTTAAAGGTTGCGATGCTGATTGGGCATGAAAACGGAGTTTTCTTGGGGTAACTTCCTGGATTTTACGAAAAATTCCGTGGTTGCCGAGAGTGTTGATGCCGCTGTTTTTCAGGTCGTGACCCAATAACAATATCAAGAAGTGCGTGATCGTTCGCGTCGGCACTGGTGGGGTTGTCTCTGCATCATGATCATCCTCGTGGGATCAAAAATCGATCAAGCCAGCATTCATAATTCTCTTGGGAAGCCGGAGTACAGTTACTTCTTTCTCATGAAGGATTTCCTGCCCGTTCTCGAGCGTGTCGCAGGCATGGAAATCGTGCAGAGTCTCGAACAGATCGAGCAACTTGCCGAGCACTATCGCAGTATCGGTGAGGAGGTCGTTTACCTGAGTTTCAGCCCGCCGCATCAAGTGCCGCTGGGTTTGAGCTGTCCGACCGTCTGCGTGTTCGCCTGGGAGTTCGACACTCTGCCTTCCATCGCTTGGGAAGGTAACTCGCAGAACGACTGGCGCTACACCTTTTCTCATATCCAGGGTGCCATCAGCACCAGCCGAGAAGCTGCGGCACTGGTGCGCGAGGCGATGCCGGCCGGTTATCCGGTCGTGGCGCTTCCGGCCCCCGTCTGGGACCGTTACCGGATTGAACAGCCGGCTGCGGGCAAGCCAATGATGGCCGAACGAGGCTTCCCCTTCGCCGGAGTGGTTATCGATAGCCCAACCCTTGGCTTGTCGGCTGACGGTCTGGTGCGCAAACCGGAGGTTGTGATTGCGCCGCCTGTAGATGAGGTGCCTGAGCAAAGCCGCCTCCGACAGGCCTGGTTGACGACCAGTGCTCTGGCCGCTGGTTGGTGGCGGGAGATGCGCAAAGCGGAGATTGCTGAAGAAAAGTCGCCAGCGCCGCGGATGGTCGCAGAGCCGGCTCCGGAACCGGAGGTCCGCCGGATTGTTGTATCGGGCGTGGTATACACGACGGTGCTCAACCCCGCAGACAGCCGCAAGAACTGGGTGGAGCTGATCACTGCATTCTGCTGGGCATTCAAGGACCGGCAGGATGCCACGCTGATCGTCAAGATGACCCACCATGATCTTGAGTACTACCGGATCGTATTGATGACATTGCTTTCGCGCCTGGCGCCGTTCGCCTGCCGTGTCGTCGTGCTCCATGGTTTTCTTCAGGATGAGCAGTATCGCCAGCTCATCGCCGCTTCCAACTACTACGTGAATGCGTCGTCGGGCGAGGGACTTTGCTTGCCCCTGATGGAGTTCCTCAGTGCTGGAGTCCCGGTGATCGCGCCGACCCATACCGCCATGGCGGACTATGTGGATGATCAGCTGGCCTTCACGATCAAGTGTGCGCTGGAGCCTTTCTGCTGGCCGCATGATCCGACCGGCATCTTCATGACCCACCGTCACCGTCTGAATTGGCAGTCGCTGGTCGAGGCATACCAGCAGAGCTATCAGGTGATCACGCAGAGCCCGGAGAAGTATCGCGATATGGCGATGAAGGCCGACGCGCGCATGCGGGCCTTCGCCTCCATCGGCCAGGTTGCCGGGCCCCTTGAGGAATTTCTCGGGCGAGTGGCGGGAGACCAGGCCTCACAGGAGAAGGCAGGCCTGGCGGGGAGTGAAGCGTGATGAAGATTCTGGTCTATTCCCAGGTCACCGCTGCCAGGATCGCCAGCAGCATGGGGCTTCCCGAGTACAGTTACTACTTCGTATTGCGCGACTTCTTGCCTGTCCTGCAGACGCTGGGCGAGATCGTGGTCGTGGACGAACCCGAGCGGCAAGTCGATCCGCTGTATGAAGCGGCTCGCGCCGCTAGCGAGCGCTGTGTGTTCCTTTCGTTCTCGCCTCCGCACAAGACGCTAACCCGGTTGCGTTGCCCCACAATTCCGGTGTTTGCCTGGGAGTTTGACAGTATTCCCAGCGAATCATGGCTGGATGAGCCTCAACAGGACTGGCGTCACGTTTTGCGACAGTGCGGTCAGGGCATCACCCATTCACGGATGATCGTCGATGCCGTACGCCGGGAGCTGGGCGACGGTTTTCCGATCATTTCCGTACCTTCACCCGTTTGGGACAAGTTTGCTGCGTTCCGGCAGAAGTGGGCCGGGCAACTTCCCAATGACAGCGTGACGATCAAGATGGCGTCGGGGGTCGTGGTCGACACGCGAGACCCTGCGCTGGCCCCTCATATATTCGGCAGCGCCGCGACCGCGCGCGTGGTGCAGGCCATTCGCGAGCATGAGGGAGCGGCTGCACGTGCACGGGCCAGCTCGGCGGTAACCGTACCAACGGAAAGCGTTGGGCAATCACGCTACCGCATTACCCGGCGTTATCTCGGCGAGTGGTATCTCAAGGTGCTACAGCCTCTTCTGCCCATGTTGCCCAAGCCTGACGGTGCGCCGCTGGAGATAGTGGTACAGGATGGTGACAAGCCGCTCGAGCCGCGCAATATGGTCGAGCCCCCGCAGCCGGAGGAAAAAGGCCTCACACCGAAGATGCCGGACTGGCAACCGGGTGAATGCGAGGTCCAGCTGTCCGGAGTGATCTTCACGGCCCTGTTCAATCCTTATGACGGGCGCAAGAACTGGGCCGACATGCTTACGGCCTTCTGCGCCGCTTTCCGTGACGTTCCGGATGCGACCCTGGTATTCAAGCTGGGGCATCATGAATACCTGTCCGCCATGCACGACATGCTGATCTGGATGGCGCGCATGCCCAGATTCCAGTGCCGCATCGTGCTGCTGCATGGTTATCTGGACGGCGAAGACTTCGAAGCGCTGGTCCAGGCCAGTGCCTACGCAGTCAACGCTTCTCACGGAGAAGGGCAGTGCCTGCCGTTGATGGAGTTTCTTTCCTGCGGCAAGCCTGCAGTCGCTCCGCGGCATTCGGCGATGCTGGATTACATCGACGAGCAGGTCGCATTCGTGGTCGATAGCTGGCTCGACTTCACGGCCTGGTCGCATGACCCGCGCCTGGCTTACCGCACCCGGCGTCATCAGATCGACTGGGCCTCCTTGCGAGATGCCTACCTGAACGCCTACCAGTGCATAACGACCGATCCTGAGCGCTACCAGCGTATGGCGACCAGTGCGGTCGAGCGTATGCGTGGGCACTGCTCGCGAGAGGTTGCCCGAGGGCGAATTCAGGCACTGCTGAGTGAGGAGGCGGTAGCGCGTGCGAGCCTTGCGTGAATGGTGGCGGGGCATGTCCCGTCCTGAACCGGAATCCGCGGTCAATCCGGCCGAAGCAGCGGTGTGCAGCGTCGGCTCTCGGGATTGTGGTCTGGTCGATGCCGTAATGGGCGGCTGGTTTCAGAACGGGACCGATGAGCTGTTTCGTGGCTTTGCCATCAGCGCGGACGATACGGTGCTGGATCTGGGCTGCGGGCATGGCGGCAGCACGCTGTTTTGCGCCCGACGCGGCGCCCATGTGATCTTCACCGACAGCGAGGCGGACAAGGTCGAGTCGTTGCGTGAGCAGGTTGCCCGGACGCCAGCCCGTGAATCGCAGGGCATCGTATCGGACAGTCTGCCGCTGCCCTTGCCGGATGCCTTGGCCACCAGGATCATCGCGCTAGAGGTTCTCGAGCATGTCGAGCAGCCCCTGGAAATCCTGCGTGAATTGGTGCGTGTGGGGCGTCCTGGCGCCCAGTACTTCATCTCGGTGCCCGATCAGCGCAGCGAGGAGCTGCAGCAGGTTATTGCCCCGTCCGTGCATTTCGAGGCGCCCAACCATATCAACGTCTTTTCTCGAGATGCATTCGCCGACCTGGTGGAAAGCGCAGGGCTGGTGATCGAATCGCGCGAGTACTATGGCTTCTACTGGACGCTGTGGATGATGTTGTTCTGGGGCACCAGGGAAGCGGAAGGCCATGTGTTCCAGGGGGCGACCCATGATCAGATCCATGGACCGTTCAATCCGTTGCTCGACCAGTGGGCGTCACTGTGGCACCAGACCATTCACCTGCCCGGAGGAGACAGGATTCGCCGGGCTCTGGACGATGCGTTGCCCAAGACTCAGATCATCCTGGCACGCAAGCCGCTGTCAGTGGGGCAGCAGCCATGAGCAGAAGAATCGACGATATCGAGATACTGCGCGCGTTCGCTGTGCTTTTCGTGGTTTTACATCATGCGCTGGGCAACCTGTTTACCTGGACCACACCGGCACTGGCGCGTCTGGGTGTCTATTTCGGTGGCGGTTTTGGTGTTGACCTGTTCTTTGCAATTTCCGGCTTCGTCATCGCGCGTGATCTGTTACCCAGATTGCAAGCCAGCGACAACGCACAGATGTCTACCCGCATTACCGTTGCATTCTGGATTCGTCGGGCCTGGCGCCTGCTGCCGTCGGCCTGGATCTGGCTGGCGCTGATACTGCTGGCATCCTTCCTGTTCAACGACTCGGGAGCATTCGGCACCTTGCGGGCAAATGTCGAGGCGACGGTAGCCGGCGTGCTGCAGGTGGCGAACCTGCGCTTCGCAGAAACCTTCGGCAGTCGTGAATATGGTGCCAGCTTCGTCTACTGGACCCTGTCGCTGGAGGAGCAGTTCTATCTGGTTTTGCCCCTGCTGGCGCTGCTGACCCGGCGCTACCTGCCTTATGTGCTGATCGCCGTGGTGATCGTCCAACTGCTGTCGAGCCGAACGCTGCTGAGCGTGATGTTCCGCACCGATGCCATTGCCCTCGGCGTACTGTTGGCGATCTGGAGTCAGCACGCCAGCTACGCTCTGGTGCGCCCCGAGTTCCTACGCCGGCGAGGCGTGGGCACGGCGGTGATGGCCGGCATCTTTCTCTGCATGGGCGTGGTGGGATCCGAAGTGCTGAATGTGGTGTCGTACCGCTTCAGCCTGTTCGCGGTGCTTTCGGCCTTGCTGGTCTGGATGGCCTCTTACGACTTGCGTCTGTTCGTGCCGACCAATCCTTTCAGGCAGGTGCTGCTGTGGGTCGGAACCCGCTCCTATGCCATCTATCTGATCCATATACCGGCGTTCTTCACGACACGGGAGATCTGGCACCGGGTCAGTCCTGACTCAGCACTCGGTGAGGAGCTGTTCTATCCATTTCTATTCATAGCGGCTGCGCTGATCATTATGGGCAGCGAACTCAACTATCGCCTGATCGAAACACCCTTGCGCCGGCATGGCGCGGTCGTGGCCAGACGGTTCCTGACTGGCGGCGCTGCTCAAAATAGTTTGAAAGACGGTCAGGCCAGTCAACGAGTCAAGGAATCGTGATGTTCAGCGCTTTCAAGAAATTCTTCAGCGAATCAAGCCCTATTCCTGCAGCACAACCTGGAGGTTCTGAAGCAGAAGCCTTGTCGGATGATTTCGCTTTGGTCGATGCCTGTCTGAGCGGCTGGTTCAATACCGAAACCGGTGAATTGCTGAAAGGTTTTCCGATTCTCCCCGAGGACAGGGTGCTGGACGTGGGTTGTGGCGAGGGGCCCTTCACTCATTTCTGCGCCAAGATGAAGGCCGAAGTCATCTTCGCTGATATCGACCCTGAGCGTGTCAGCGCGGTTGAAAGACTACTGCAAGATTCACCCGCCAGGGCATTGCATCCATTGGTCACGGACGGTAACCCCCTGCCGCTGCCCGATGCCCATCTCGACAAGATTATTGCCATGGAGGTTCTCGAACACGTGGACGTACCTACCGACTTTATGCGCGAGTTGGTACGGGTGGGAAAACCCGGAGCTATGTATCTGCTGACTGTGCCAGACGCCGCTAGTGAGGGGGTTCAGCAACAGTTGGCACCCGCTGCGCACTTCATGAAACCCAACCACATCAACGTCTTCAGCCGCGACGATTTTGAACGACTGGTACTGGATGCCGGTTTAGTTATCGAGCAACGAAACTATTACGGATTTTACTGGGCAGTTTGGTGGGCTTTCTTTTGGGTCTGCAAGAAAGATTTGACTGCGCCCGATCATCCATTGTTGAACAGTTGGGCCAGAACCTGGGCAGCGCTGCTGAAGCAACCGGGCGGTGCCCAGGTCAAACAGGCGCTCGATAACGTTATGCCGAAAAGCCAGGCGATCATTGCGCGCAAGCCTTTGGTTGTCTAACTGCGCTTAGGCGGCTTGTGCCGCCATGCTACGAAAACCTCTGCGGCGCAGGCGATAAGTGTCGATACCTCTCTGCATCCACATCAGCCCGCAGGAGAGGAGCATACAGATCGTGATTGCGGCTGGTATGTATAGAGGCTGCTCGGTCGAGGTCAGCCTGAGTAGTTTTTCGCACAGGTAGAAGACCAGGAAATGGCTGATGAATATGGGATAGGCAAGACGCCCCAGAATATTGTCGGCCTGCGTAAGCCAATTCTTTGTTGCAGTGTTGGCAAGAGCTGTCGCTGTCAGTGGCCAGGCCAGTACCGCCCCCAGCAGCAGCTCCATGACGTGTGGATGGCGTAGCATTTGGAAAGTAGGCGCCACCACCAGAAGCAGTGCTGCATAGACCAGCCAGATGAACTGGGCCATTCGTGCGAAGAAAGAATCATCGCGCTTACTGTAGGCATAACCGAATAAAAAGAATGTCAGCACGCCGAAAATGAAGCGGTAGCCGAAGTTATCACTATTAAACGGCCCGTCGGCGAAGAACATTGCGCTGACCTGGATGCAGGCTGAGACACCGAGCAATGCCAGAAGCCCTTTGCGTGGCAGCAGGAAAATCATGGGCAGCAGCAGGTAGAAATGGAACTCGGCTGCCAGAGACCAGGCCGGCGGCACGATAGGGTGTGGCAGCATCTGCTCGATCACTAACGGGGCGAATACGTAGTTCGCAGGCAGCAAGGCAAGGTTGAGAAGTATCTTGTCGAGACTAGGCTCCTGTCCCATGAACAACACGTTCTGGGCGGGACCGATTACGGCGATGAGAGCAAAGCTGGCCAATACCACGAGCGCGTATTGCGGGAAGAGCTTGAGTAGGCGATCTGCGTAGAAGCTGCGAATCGGCGTAGGGGAGTGCATGAGAAAGCGGGCATAGCTGCGCTGCATCAGGTAGCCGCTGATAAAGTAAAAGATAATAACGGCGGCCACGCCGAGGTTGAGCTTGAATCCTGTGCCGTTCGCATGGGAAAGCAGAACCAGAATTGCCAGAATGAAACGCATGATACCTAACATGAGATTTCTGGTCCTGATCAGGGCGTTGTCGTCTGGAATAGCGGAGCGCGCTTCAGTTCGATGCGTATCAGTTGCAGCTCATGTCCACCGTTGCTCAGCGTCCGGATTTCGCTCTGCGGTCTGGCTTCGTTCAGGTTCATCTGCCCCCTCAACGTCCGCTGCTGGCCTGCGGTCCCGTTCAAGAGACCGTTGCCCAGCACTAGCGGGGCCTCAGTAGCATTGCTCACGATATCCCAGGTACCTACTTCGATATCTGGCGTCGCTTCGCTCGCATAGGTGATTGCGTACTCCACCGGACCGGCCGGAATCTGCGTGTAAGGGCCATAACTGAGGTAACCGGCAACGCCGGGGCGAGCGACCAGGCGCTCGTCACGCAAATCGCCGATCAGGGTAGGCAACTGATTTGCGGGCCAGCTGCCCCAGATCCGCTCGGAAAAGCCCTGCCGCTTGCAGTCTGCGCATCTTTTCAGGTTGGGTAGTACTAGCATCGTTTCATCAAGTGTTCCGGCCTGGTCCTCGGGACCCATGTTCGATTTGGCCTGTTCCCACAGTTCATTGTTCATGAACACGTAGATTGCCTGCGGGTCGAACTGACCGGTGCTGATGGCGGCGAGTATTTCTTCTTGGTGTTCCTTCTCCTTGCGTAGATCGACGCGGGCGAAGTTACCGATGTTTACCCCCATGCGATAACGATTTGCCAGGTCGGCGAGGAGGATGAAGTGTGGTGCACTGTTGTGCGGCAGTACATAGAGAATTTTCTGGTAGCGCCCGCCAAGCTCGTCCCACATTGGTGCTACTAGCGGGCTTTGCCAACTCGTTTCTTGAGTGAAGTAGTCGTGGATGCGCGGCAGCATCTTGGATAGGTCATAGAGCTGAATCACCAGTGCGAGGGATAACACCGGCAGGGCTGCTCTGGCTGGTAGACGCAGACAAACCAAGACGATGGTGATGACTCCGAGCAGATAGTAGGTTGGCCAGAACAGCCGCCCCGGGGAGCGGAATGTCTGATAGGCGCGCGTGACCAGTTCGGGCACGTCGAACTGCACGGCGGTGTAAGGGCCGATATTTACCGTGTTGGTCAGCGCTATCAATAGCAGGCTGAGACTCATCAAGATCAGCGGCCATGCGCTGTGGCGGCGCGTGGCATGTGCTGTTTTCCTCCAGATCAGAACGGGTGCCAGCGCCAGCAGGAGAAGCATCCCGGCACCCATGTAGGCAAAGCCGTCGCTGTCCCAGAAGTCCGTCTGAAGATCGGGAAGCAACCTCGACCACTCACCCCGCGAGTCTACGAACGATAGCAGGTTCATCCGCAGATACCCCTGTGGGGCTACGGGGGACGGGCCGAGCATGAAGTAGCCGAGCAGCCACATCAGCACAACGACCGGCACTATCCCTGCAGCGGTGCGGAGCAGACATCTGGCGATGTCGTGCTCACGCTTGAGTAGGCGCTGCAATAGATCGGCTGCCCAGATCGCGCCCAGCATCACCAGAAAATAGGCATGCGTCAGTGTCGCCACGATCAACAGGCCAACCCAGAAGCGATCCCTGAAGCGCTCCGCGAAATAAAGGTAGAAACCGGCTAGTAGCAACCATTGTCCGCTCAGAACCATATGGATGGTCATGCGCATGAGGTAGGCCGGCATTAGCAATAGCAGGCTGGTGCCAACGACCAGCAACCATCTGTTGTCGGTGAAGCGGGAAAGCAGTAGGTAGGCGAATACGGCATGTAACATGAAGCAGGTGAGTATCCACAGGCCGAAGTACTGGAAGGTTTCCGGTAGCCAGGGATCGAGCAGCTTGAAGGGCAGGGCGAACAACGGCAGCGAGTCGGAAAAGACGATAGAGCTTCCCAGGGCCATACCGTAATCGGGGTTTGCACCCAGCGGAAACTGCATCCAGGGGGTGTGTCGGAAGAACTCCCAGCCTAACTGGTAGGTGGGAGGATCGAGCAGGCCGCGCATGAGCCATCCGATACTGGACGGATCGAGGATTTTTAGTCCCCCCAGGGCAATAAAAAGAACTACACCCAGAGTGGCTGGAATCCAGAGTGACTGCCAAGATGGAGTGCTGTTGGGCATTTGAATGTTCCGACAAAAGTCAGGTGGGAAAGGGGCTCTTGAGACCTTCGACTATTTCTCTGGCGCACGTCGTGAATAATTGAATCCCCACAGCCGGCTGGCGACAAAGGTGATCGCCGGGATCGCGGCGGCGCAAAACAGTGCGGCATGTATGGGTGCGAGCCATTTGGTGCTCAGCAGCCATGCCAGCAACAGGCTGTTGGTGACGAAGGCCGTGCCGGATATCAGCAGGAAGCGACGCACTGCCTTGTACGGCTGGCCAGGTGCGGAGAATGTCCAGATGTAGTTGCCGGCGAAGGAGATGCCGAACGCAGTCATAAATGCAAACAGGTTTGCCAGCAATGTGGATAGCCCAGCGTGGCTGATCAATAACCAGAGCACCAGTATATGGACGCCGGTGGCGGTGATCCCGACCAGGGTGAAGCGCGAGGCGATGATCATCTCGCGTAGCAGGCGCGCGGGCATCTGCTTCCTGTTGGTCATGGCTTTCTGGCCAGGCAGAAGGCTGTCAGCCCTGCTAAGCGGTTGTGCCGCAACAGTGGTAATTCCAGGCTGGAGAGCTTTGCCAGCACGGTGTTGACAGCTGGATGATGCATTTTCAATTGAGAGCGCGGCTGCTGTTGGTTCTGGCCTGACAACCTGCCGGCTAGGCGGGTGGCCGCTGCGATTGGAAAGACAGCGCCAAAGTAATAGCTGCCCAGCGTGACCTCCAAGCCAGCACGTCGCGCCACCTGTTCGATCTGGGGCAGGTCGTAGCGTCTGCGGTGCTCCAGGAATACGTCATGCCCGCTCCACAGGAAGTTGAACGCCGGGACCGATATCAGGAACAGCGCCCCGCTGGGAACCTTGGCAACGTAGTCGCTAAGCAGGCCTACGTCGTCGTCGACGTGTTCGAGTACATCCATCAGCAATACCAGGTCGGCGTCGATCTGGTCGATGTTTATCCTGAAACTGATGGGCTTTCCGGCATGGGTGGCGTCCGAGTCCGCGGGATAGCTGATGTCCACGCAGCAGGCCTGCTCGGCGTGACCTTCGGCGAGAAGCCCGCGGGAAAAGAAGCCCGAGCCTGCGCCCACGTCCAGTATTTGTCTGGCGGGGATGTTGCCGAGCAGCCGCCTGACGGCCTTCATCTTCGACTGGTAATACCAGTGCTGGCCGATTGCATCACCGAGAATATCGCTTTCTTTGAGATCCATTGTTCAGTCGCCCTTGGCTTCGTAAACGTGTCGCACCAGAAATACGGGGCGATTCTTGGATTCCAGATAAGTCCTGCCTAGGTATTCGCCAAGCACGCCGATGCCGATGAGCTGCAGCCCTCCGAGGAAGGTCACCGCGACCATCAGGGACGCATAGCCTGGAACGTCTACCCCGTGGATCAGCACCTTCAGGACGATGGAGGCGGCAAACAGCAGAGCGAAGAGCGAAACGAGCATACCCAGGTAGGTCCAAAATCGCAGGGGAGCGGTGCTGAAGCTTGTGATGCCCTCGAGTGCGAAATTCCATAACCGCCAACCGTTGAACTTGGTCTTGCCGGCAATACGCTCGGGGCGGGTGTAGTCTATGTGAGTGGTGCGAAAACCCACCCACGCGAAGAGTCCTTTCATGAAACGGCGTGATTCGGGAAGGCTGCGCAGGGCATCGACGACGGTACGATCCATGAGCCTGAAATCACCGACATTGGCAGGTATCTGCGGCTCCGCAATCCGGTTGTGAATCCGGTAGAACCAGCCCGCGGAGGCCCGCTTTGCCCAGGAGTCGGAGCCGCGATGGACGCGGCGGGCGAGCACGACTTCATAGCCGTCACGCCACTTGTCGATCATTTCCAGGATCAGTTCGGGCGGATCCTGCAGGTCGACGTCGATGGGAACGATGACCTGTCCCGTCGCGGCTTGCAGTCCGGCGGTAAGTGCAGCCTCTTTGCCAAAGTTGCGACTGAGGTCGACAATGCGCAGGCCGTTAAACGCCTGTTGCAGTGAGAGCAGCCTGACGAGCGTATCGTCACTGCTGCCGTCGTTGACGAACACCATCTCCACGCGGATTTCAGGATGCACGCTGAATACCTTGCGCACCTGTTCGGCGAATAGAGAAACGGTTTCTGACTCATTGAAAACGGGAATGACCAGCGATAGTTCCAGCAGGCTGGAGGGCGAGTCTGTCCGAGGGGCTTGAGTTTCCAAGTTCACTCCATCGTGGATGATGACGTCAGTTACAGTCCAGAGTGCGAGAGCATGCCGGCATTCCATCGCCTGCGAGGGTTAGTACCCGGTGGTTTGCTCCGTTTCATGCCCTGCCGCCACGGTCAGGGCTACCAGTTGTATGTCGCCACCATTGCTATGCAGGCGTATTTCCAATTTTTTTGCGTCATGTTCGAGCACGAAAAGCCCCTCGATCTCGGCCGGATGTCCCGCACTACCGCTTGTCCGGCCCGTAGCCAGTACTTTGAATTGTTCATTTAGTTCAGCCACTACGTCCCATTCCCCGACCTGAGTCGTGGGCTCGGCATCGCTGACATAGTCGATACGGAAGCGATAGATACCTGCCGGTAGGCTGACGTAAGGTCCGAAGCTTAGATAGCCAGGTGTTCCTGGCTGCCGTGCAACGATACGTCCGTCTTTCAGGTGGCCGATGACACTGGGTAACTGCTCGGCACTCCATTGCTGGCGCAAGGTCTGTGTGCTGTTGTACGGCAGCGGAGACGCCAGGCCATCCCAGCGCACGTTATCCAGGCCTGAGCGGCACAGCAGATGCCCGTTGGCGATGGCGCAATTGCCTGCCTGGAGGGCGTCCCGGTAAAGCGGCGGTAAACCCAGCCGGTTGCTGGCGAACTCGAGAAAGATGTAGGCGTGTCTCGCTTCGGCAGGCTGGCGGGCGAAAGCGCTCTTGGCCAGGCAGTCCGTCATCTGGCGAGCTGTATAACCCGTATTGATGCGCAAGCCGGATCGGGCGGCAATGTATTGATAGTGCGCGTACCCGTCTGTCGCCGCCGTACCGCAGCCGTAAGGGGGATAGAGGTCTATTTGCTGCACATCATCCAGTGCCGCCTGCCATGCGGCCAGATCAATGGCGGATGGTTGATGGCTCTGCGCTCTCACGCTGTCCCTAAGGCTGCGGGTATCGAACCATTGCAGGGCAAAAGCCAGCACCACAAGCCCCAGGACGGCCAAGCTCTGCCTACGCAGCAGCAGCGCCAGGACGAAGAACAGAATGCAATAACCCACCAGCCAGAAGAACCGCCCACTAACCCGGAATATCCCGAATACCCCCTGCAGCAGATGTGGCAGATCGATGTCTACCAGCGCCCACTTGCCCAAGTAGATACGGTTGCTGACCGCATAAAGGGTCAGTAGCGCCAGCAACAGGAACAGGTAGCGGTGTCGGCTGATGGTGGGTATCAGCGCTTTCGGTGCCAGTATCAGGGCGAACGGAAGCAGCGGCAGCAGGCCGGCCCCTAGGTGATTGAACCCCTCTGCCTGCCCACCAGTGCCATCAACGAAGGCACAGATCAATCCGCCACAAAAAGGGGCCAGCAGGTTGAGTGAATAGATTCCGTAACCGCCCGCAGCAGTACCCTTGCCGATGAAGTAGCCCCCAACGACAAGTATGGCGATCAGCGCAATAAGCGAACCGATGACCCAGCCGGCTGCCTGGCGAACGCTGATTGCCTGGGTTCGCCACTGATGCAGCAGGAAAACCAGAAGCAGCGGATAGATCATCGCCAGCAAGTAGGGATGTATGAGCAGTGCCAGGGCCGAAAGGATGCTTAGTTGAAAGCAACGGCGTTGGGATGTTGTCGGAGCTTTTACGCCTCGCATATAGAGGCCCAGTGCAATCAGCAATAGCCCCTGGCTCATCAGCGCTGTATGGCCGAAGCGGAAGGTGAACGCGGGCCAACACAGCGCGAAGGCCGTGGCCAGCAGAGCGCCTGGCAGGTGGCGCACACCCAGGCTGCGGATGAGAAATACGGCGCCGCTGGCCTGCAGCAGGTAGCTCAATGCATGCCAGATACCGAAGTAATGAAAATCTTCTGGCAGAACATGGGAGAAGAGTTTGAGCGGTAATGCCAGCAGCGGGATGCTGTCGGTGAAGGCAATGCTGGTGCCTTCCGGATAACCGAGCGCAGTCGTTTTCAACAGTGGGAAGTGCCAGCTGTCATGGCGGAAAAACAACCATCCCGCAACATTGGTGCTGGCATCGCCACCTTCGAAAAAAGCGCCATGCCCCATCAAAAACGTAAGCGGATAAAGCGTTGCTACCAGCGAAAGCGCCATGCTCCAGGCCAGCGCATATGCCCACCCGCCATGGATATCCGCCCAGAGTCGTCGCTGCAGGATATGGCCGTGTGGCTGAGTGCGAATTTCCATTTCTTGTGCGGCCTTGAGCCTGTTTTTTGGAGTAGCGGTGCTGGAGATTGCCAGAAAGCCGGCAAGCTTGTCGATTGGAGCTGGCTATGAAATTGGCGGGAAATTCCCTCTATCGTCCGCGTTGTTGTTTTGTTCTAGCGGGGCCGCCAGACGGCGCGGCCAGACTCCTTTTCCATTCACCTTGCCTGCGACAAGGCCAGAGCCAGCTTCGACGCCTTGCTTCTAGGCTCTGTGCTAGCTGAACCAAATTCAAACGTTTTCATGGCTAGGCCGAATCTGCGCGGCCCCATATTCGGTTCCCCAGCCTCATCGGGTGCCGTGGAGTACTGCAGTGTGACTGGAAGGTCGCAGTCGGGATGCCGGTCCATGCAATTTGGTGGTTGTAATCAATCTGCTGATCGCCCATAAATACACCTCGATTTTTCTTCTTTTCAAGGTGGTTTCAGGGCTTTTAGCCGCAGGTAGCAAAGATCTCTGCAAGGAGAGAATTTTGACGAAACGTCTACTGGTTAGTGGCCTGACGGGCTTTGTCGGGCAGCATCTGCAAGCGTTGCTCGCCAATTCGGACCGGGGGTGGGCCTTGATAACCCACTCCGAGCCCATGGATCTTCTACGCCCCGAAACCCTGCTCGGATGGTGCCGTCAAAAACCGGACGCCGTCATCCACCTCGCCGGGCAGACGTTTGTTCCCGAAGCCTTTCGGGACCCTGCGCGCACCATCGAAGTGAACGTCATAGGCACCCTCAATCTTCTGCAGGCGCTGAAATCCGAAGGTTTTGCCGGCAGCTTTCTCTACGTGAGCTCTGGGGACGTGTACGGGCAGGTTCGTGACGCGGACATGCCCATTACCGAGGAACTGGCGCCGCGTCCGCGAAACCCTTACGCCGTGAGTAAGGTCGCTGCGGAACTATTGTGCCAGCAATGGAGCTATACCGAGCCATGGCGCATCATGGTGGCGCGACCGTTCAATCACATTGGCGCAGGACAGAACGATTCATTTGTTGTTCCGAGTATCGCGCGCCAGTTGGCACGATCGTGCAATGATGGGCGGCCTGTCCGCCTTGAAGTAGGGGATATAGACGTCACTCGGGACTTCCTCGATGTTCGCGATGTTATCGAGGCCTATCTGCTCTTGCTGGAAAAAGGCGTGAATGGAGAGGTCTACAACCTGTGTTCCGGTAAGGAGCGCAAGGTGCGCGACATCATCATGCAAATGGCTAACCTGGCGGGTGTTGAGGTGACATTAGTGCAGGACCCGGCTCGCATGCGTCGGTCCGAGCAACGCCGGGTTATCGGGAGTGCCGAGAAGTTACAAAAACGGACCGGGTGGAAGCCTGGCGTAAACATCACGGAAACCCTGCAGGGAGTGCTCTCTGACTGGGTCGCTAGAGAACAATAATATGACCAAGAGCGCACTGATTACAGGGGTTACCGGCCAGGACGGGGCATATCTTGCCAAGCTACTGCTGGAGAAAGGGTATCGAGTCCACGGCCTTATGGCCCGACGTAGCACCGATACCCGTTGGCGTTTGCGTGAATTGGGCATTGAAGGTGATCTCATCTATCTGGATGGAGATCTGGCAGATGCCTGTTCCGTTCAGCGGGCTTTGCTCAAAGCCAGGCCGGATGAAGTGTATAACCTTGGCGCACAGAGTTTTGTAGGGTCCTCCTGGGATCAGCCTGTGACGACGGGTGTGGTTGATGGGCTCGGTGTTACGCACGTGCTTGAGGCGATTCGGCAGTTTAGTCCGCAATCGCGCTTCTATCAGGCGTCCACGAGCGAAATGTTCGGCTTGATCCAAGCCGAGCGGCAGGACGAGAGTACCCCCTTCTATCCGCGTAGCCCCTATGGCGTGGCCAAGCTCTATGGTCATTGGATTACCGTTAACTATCGGGAGAGCTTTGGCCTACATGCGTCCAGCGGAATCCTGTTCAATCACGAGTCACCGCTGCGCGGCATCGAGTTCGTCACCCGCAAGGTCACCGATGCCGTGGCGCGGATCAAACTCGGCAAGCAGCGCGAGTTGCGTCTCGGCAATATCGACGCCAAGCGTGACTGGGGCTTCGCTGGCGATTATGTAAAAGCCATGTGGCTGATGCTGCAGCAAGAGCAGGCCGACGACTATGTGGTGGCTACGGGGGTGACCACCACGGTGCGGGATATGTGCCGCATCGCTTTCGAGTATGTCGAGCTGAACTACGAGGAGCATGTGGTTATCGATCCGGCGTTCTTTCGGCCGGCCGAAGTCGAAGTATTGCTGGGCAACCCAGGCAAGGCCGAGCGGGTACTGGGCTGGACGCCAAAGACCAGCCTGGAGAGCCTGATTCACATGATGGTGGATGCCGATCTCGTTCGCGTAGCCAAGGAGTAGGCCGATGTTTTTCCCCGTGATTCTGTCCGGCGGTGCCGGCACTCGTTTATGGCCAGTCTCCCGTGAAGGCCATCCCAAGCCGTTCATGGCCCTGCCGGATGGCGATTCACTGCTGCTCAAGACCTATCGTAGGGCCGGCACCCTGTTGGCCGAAGGCGGTGAGGTGGTCACGGTTACCAACCGTGATTATTACTTTCAGAGCAAAGACGAATTCGCTGCGGCCAAGCTGCCGCAGCGGCGAGCTCATTATTTGCTCGAGCCGCTGGGGCGCAATACCGCCCCTGCGATTGCCGCGGCGGCGCTGGCGCTGCGCGAGCGGCATGGCGATCAGGCAATCATGGTGGTTATGCCTGCCGATCATTTGATTCGCGACAGCGAGGCGTTCGTCGCCGCTGCCAGGCAGGCGGCCAATTTAGCGCTCGAGGGCTACCTGGTGACCTTCGGTATTCGGCCGACGCGCGCTGAACCCGGTTTCGGCTATATCGAGGCGGGTGAAGCCCTGGCCGGCGATGGTGCCGCGCGAGTCGTGCGCTTCGTGGAAAAGCCGGATCGCCAAACGGCCGAGCACTATCTGGCCAGTGGCCGCTTCCTGTGGAACTCCGGCATGTTCTGCTTCACCGTCGGCGGTCTGCTGAGCGAGCTGGCTAAACAGGCACCGCAATTGCTCGATCAGGTCGCCGCTTGCATCGCTGCCAGCCCTGCGCTGCAACAAGGCGAGCTGTCGCTGCAGGAGCTGAATGCCGAGCTGTTTGCCGAACTACCGGATATTTCCATCGACTACGCGCTGATGGAGCGTTCGGAGAAAGTGGCTGTAGTGTCGGCGGCGTTCGACTGGAGCGATATCGGCTCCTGGAACGCTCTGAGCGAACTGGTCGAGGCGGATAAGCACAACAATCGCGCAGCTGCGGATGCGCTGTTCATCGATAGTCGCAATAACTTCGTGCAGAGCGAGGAGCGGCTGGTGGCGGCGGTCGGGGTTGACGACCTTATCGTGATTGATACCGCGGATGCGTTGCTGATTGCTCACGCCGACCGCGCGCAGGATGTACGCCAGGTGGTCAAGCAGCTGAAGGCGAGCGAGCATGACGCTTATCGCCTGCATCGCACGGTGAGCCGACCCTGGGGGTCCTACACGGTACTTGAGGAGGGGCCACGCTTCAAGATCAAGCGCATTGTGGTCAAGCCGGGCGCGGCGTTATCGCTACAGATGCACCACCACCGCAGTGAGCACTGGGTGGTCGTGCAGGGTATGGCCCGGGTGGTGAACGGCGGCGAACCGCGGCTGGTGAGCGCCAATGAATCGACCTTTATCCCCGCCGGGCACAAGCATCGTTTGGAAAATCCTGGGGTTATCGAGCTGGTGATGATCGAAGTGCAGAGCGGCGAGTATCTGGGAGAGGACGACATTGTCCGCTTCGAGGATCAGTACGGCAGGATCAAGTGATGGCCTTGAGTATGGCGCGCGCCGTTTGGAGTTACCGCGGTTTTGTCCTGGGCAGCGTCAAAAGAGAGTTTCAGACGCGTTATCGAAACTCCCTCTTAGGTGCCCTGTGGACGGTGCTCAACCCGTTGTCGATGATCATTGTCTACACGGTGATTTTTTCGCAAGTGATGCAGGCCCGTCTGCCTGGCGTCGCGCATAGCCTGGCATACGGCATCTACTTATGTGCGGGCATCATTACCTGGGGATTCTTTGCCGAGGTCATTGGGCGAAGCCAGTCAGTGTTCCTAGAGCACGCCAACTTGATCAAGAAATTGAGTTTCCCGCGCATTTGTCTGCCGTTGATCGTGGTGCTGAACGCCTCGGTGAACTTCGCCATCATCTTCGCGCTGTTCCTCGGCTTTCTGCTGCTGACCGAGACTTTCCCCGGGTTCGTATTGTTGGCAGCGCTACCTGTATTGCTGGTGCAACTGGCTTTCTCTGTCGGCCTCGGCATCATTCTCGGAGTGCTTAACGTCTTCTTCCGCGACGTCGGACAGTTCACCGGCATACTTTTGCAATTCTGGTTCTGGTTCACGCCGATCGTCTATCCCGCTTCGATTTTGCCGGAAGCCGTTCGCCCGGTGCTTGAGCTGAATCCAATGATGCCGGTAATAGCTGCTTATCAAGGCATATTCGTTTATGGCCGTTGGCCCGACTGGGGCTCGCTGCTCCCCATCACCCTGGTCTCGGTGGCGCTTTGTGCCTTGGCATTGCAATTGTTCCGCAAGCGCTCCGGCGAAATGGTGGATGAACTCTGATGGGCAGTATTCAGGTCAGTGGTCTTGGCAAGGCTTATAAGCAATACCCGTCGCGCTGGTCGCGCCTGGCGGAGTGGGTGATCCCCTTCGGCAGATCGCGTCACCAGTTGAACTGGGTTCTGCGGGACATCTCGTTTTGCGTTCAACCTGGAGAGGCACTGGGGATCATTGGGGTTAACGGTGCTGGAAAGAGCACGCTATTGAAGATGATCACCGGCACCACACAGCCCAACGCCGGCAGCATTCACATCGATGGTCGTGTCGCAGCCCTTCTGGAGCTAGGTATGGGCTTCCACGCGGATTTCACGGGTCGGCAAAATGTGTTCATGGCCGGGCAGTTGCTCGGTCTGAGCATGGATGAACTGCGGGGCTTGATGCCCGAGATCGAGGCCTTCGCCGAAATAGGCGAGTATATCGATCATCCTGTACGCACTTATTCAAGTGGCATGCAGATGCGCCTGGCCTTCAGCGTTGCCACCGCTCGGCGGCCCGATGTACTGATCGTCGACGAGGCGCTTTCGGTGGGTGATGCCTATTTTCAGCACAAGAGCTTCGACCGTATCCGCGAGTTTCGTAAGGCCGGTACCACCCTGCTGATCGTGTCCCATGACCGTCAGGCGATCCAATCGTTGTGTGATCGCGCCATCCTGCTGGTCAATGGACGACTGGCACTCGAAGGCGCCCCGGAAGAGGTGATGGACTTCTACAGTGCCATGCTGGCCGAGAAGGAGCAGCAGACCGTGCGTCAGGAGCGCCTGGAAGGCGGGCAGATTCGCACTATCTCAGGCACTGGCGAGGCAGGCTTCGCCGATATTGGTCTGTTCAACGAGGAGCGGCAGCGAATCGAGGTGCTCTCCGTCGGCAGCATCGTCACTTTGCGCGTAGTGGTGGACATCAAGGCGGATATTCCGCGGCTGGTGTTGGGCTTCATGATCAAGGACCGTATGGGGCAGCCGATCTACGGCATCAATACCCATCGTCTGCAGCGCGCGCTGGAGAATCTCTCCGCCGGTGAACGGGTGACCTACGAATTCCGTTTCCCGGTGCGCCTTGGCAAGGGCAACTACTCGGTTGCCCTGTCGCTCTCGCGTTTCGACTCACACCTGGACAAGAACTACGAGTGGCGCGATTACGCGCTGGTCTTTCATGTCATTAATGTTCAGCAGCCCGATTTCGTCGGCTGCGCCTGGCTCGATTCGCAGGTTGCCATAGAGCGCAGCGGCTCATTGGCCGCCCAGGCCTGTCACTGAGGAGCGGCGGTATGCGGTTATTGGTCGAGTGCACCTATGTATATGAGCATCCTCAGGATAATTCCGGGATTCAGCGCGTAGTGCGCAATATCATCAGGCAACTGGCGCGCGTGCAGGCCGGGGTCGAGTGCGTACCAGTGATGATGAATGGCGGGCGGCTGTATCAAGTGCTTAGCCTCGAACCGCTGCCTGTCGATCGTGCGAAGAACCGACGGCAGAAGCTGGTTATGCGCCTGGATCATGCCCGAAATCGTTATTGGTGGCTGCATTCGCGTCTTGAGCGGTTGCCGCCCTTTCGCAGCTCGAAGCTGGCCAGGCGCCTGCTGTACTGGCCATGCAAGCTGCTGAGCCTGGGCATTACCCTGCCGTTACGTGGCCTGCTCTGGCTCAACCGCAACGCTCAGCCCGCACCGCAACGTGCCGTGGAATTACAGGCTGAGGCGGGGG
The DNA here is from genome assembly GCF_016008875.1 of Ectopseudomonas mendocina. Classification (GTDB taxonomy): domain Bacteria; phylum Pseudomonadota; class Gammaproteobacteria; order Pseudomonadales; family Pseudomonadaceae; genus Aquipseudomonas. Next base: position 10,991 of record NZ_JADTQG010000019.1, on the reverse strand, counting down.
ATTACTTGCTGCTGCTCGATTCCTCCTGGCATGCCGACTTCTTCGATTTGGCTGAGCGTCTCAAAGGCCAGGGTGTCGGCATCGTTTCGGTGATCTACGACCTGATCCCGCTGACTCACCCGCAATTCTGCGATAGCGGCTTGGTCAAGGTTTTTGATCAATGGTTCGACTGGGTGTCGAGAACCGCGGATGGTTTCATGGCCATCTCGCAGACGGTTAGCAGGCAGGTAGACACCGAGCTGCAGGCCCGATTGGGCTCCGCCGAGGCGGCGCGGCGTTGGCATGGTTACTTTCACCTGGGGTCGGAGCTGGACCTGAAGCGTCCGTCCGCGGAATTGCATAAGAGCGTACGGCGAATGTTCGAACAGCCGGCGCCGGTCTACCTGATGGTCAGCACGGTGGAGCCGCGCAAGAACCACGCCTATCTGCTCGATGCGTTTGAGCGCTTATGGGCGGAGGGCTCTGATGCACGCCTGTGCATTATCGGTAAGATCGGGTGGAAATGTGAGGCGCTGGTCGAGCGAATCAAGAGCCATCCGCAACAGGGCAAGCGCCTGTTCATGTTTAACAATGTCGATGATAAGAGCCTTGAGTTCGCCTATTCCAAAGCACGCGCGCTGGTCTTCCCCTCGCATGCCGAGGGCTTTGGCCTGCCGCTGGTTGAGGCAATGCAGCGAGGGCTGCCGGTGATGGCGAGCGACATCCCGGTGTTCCGCGAGGTGGGGCAGGATTTCATGGCTTACTTCGATCTGCAGGACCCAGGGAGCTTGGTCGAACTGATCAAGGCATTCGAACGTTCCGGGCAGTTTCCAGCCGCTCGTTCTATAGAGCACTGGCAATGGGTCGACTGGGCAGCGGCGGCGGAACAATTGGTATCGCGTACTCTGCACGGTATTCAAGGCACTTCGCGCAAGGCTGTGGTCGATGCGGATTGCCCTTAACACACGTATTTTGCAGGCGCCGCGCACCGGCATCGGTCAGTACGTGGTCGAGCTGATCGCTGCGCTCGAGGGCGACCCTTCGCTGGAGCTGGAGTTCTTTCATGGCTGGGGATGGAATCGACAACTTCCGCCAGCGGCGTTGCCTGGCTATAGCCGTTGGGCCGCTTGGGCGAAGCATTTGCCGGGGGCATACCGCATTCGGCGCCTGCTTGAGCAGCGTCATTTTGATCGGGGGTTGCGACATAAGGCGGTGGATCTGTATCACGAGCCAAGCCTGTGGCCGCTGGATTTCCAAGGCCCGATGCTGATGACTCTGCACGACCTGACCCATGTCCACTTTCCGCAGACGCAGCCGGCTGATCGCTTGGCTGAAATTGCCAGGCGCGTCGAGCCTGCCCTGGAGCGGGCTACAGTCATTCTTACCGATTCGCAGTTCGTTGCCGACGAACTTCAACGACATTACGGTGTGGCGCGTGAGCGGCTCAGGGTAGCACCGCTGGGTTATGCCCAGCGCTTTCGTCCGCGATTGGCTACCGAGCTGGGTCGGGTAACGGCTCCACTGGGCGTGACACCAGGCTCCTACCTGCTTTTCGTCGGCACGCTCGAGCCCCGCAAGAACCTGGCGCTGGCGCTGCGTGCCCATGCACTGTTGCCCGAGACGGTGCGACAGCGCTATCCGCTGCTGATCGCAGGTATGGCCGGCTGGCGGCGCGACACCTTCGCTGATGAGCTACAAAGGGCTCTGGCTAGCGGACATGTGCGCCTGCTGAGCTATCTGGACGATGAGCGTCTGGCCGAGCTGCTGGCCGGAGCACGTATGCTGTTGTTCCCTTCGCTCTATGAGGGTTTTGGCTTGCCCGTACTTGAGGCAATGGCCAGTGGTGTACCGGTGGTGCTGTCGCCAAACTCGGCATTACCGGAGGTGGCAGGCGAAGCGGGAACCTATATCGAGATTGATGACCTTGAAGGCTGGAGCGGCTCCATCCTTCGTTTGATCGAAGACCAGGCCGAATGGCATGCACGCCGGTTGGCGGGTTTGAAGCAAGCTCAGAGCTTTTCCTGGAAGCGTTGCGCAGGTATCACCGCAGCTGCCTATCGGCAGGCATTGGAGCACTGAATGCGCGTTCTGCACTTGTTCAAGACCTACCTGCCAGAGACCGTCGGGGGCATCGAGCAGGTTATCTTTCAAATCTGTCAGAGCGGCATTGCTCATGGCATTCAGGGTGAGGTGCTCACCCTGAGCGCCGAAGGTGGGCCCACGGAATTGATGGTGGCGGAGCATCGCGTACATCGCGCCAGGCTGGACCTTCAGTTGGCCTCGACGGGCTTTTCGTACAGCGTACTCGCTCGACTGAAAACCCTGGCGGCCGAGGTAGATCTGATCAACTACCATTTCCCCTGGCCGTTCATGGACCTCCTGCATTTCGCCGCACGTATCGACAAACCGACTGTGGTGACCTACCACTCCGACATCATTCGCCAAAAACACCTGCTCAGGCTTTATCGGCCGTTGATGAACCGCTTCCTCAACAGCGCTGACCGGATTATCACGGCTTCGCCAAACTATCTGGAAACCAGCGATGTACTGGCGCGTTACAGACACAAGACCTCAATCATTCCGTACGGTCTGGACGAAACTACCTATCCAGTCCCCGAGCGGCATGTTCTGGATTCCTGGCGGCAGCGTTTCGGCTCTCGCTTCTTTTTATTTGTCGGTGTAATGCGCTATTACAAGGGGCTGCATATTTTGTTGCATGCCGCTCAGGGGACGAATTATCCAATCGTGATTGTTGGGGCCGGGCCGCTGGAGCGCGAGCTGCGTGCGCAGGCCCAGGCGTTGGGGTTGGCGCACGTGCATTTTGCCGGGCGGCTCGGTGATGAGGACAAAGTGGCGCTTCTACAATTGTGTAGCGCGATCGTGTTCCCCTCGCATCTGCGCTCCGAAGCTTTTGGCATATCCCTGCTGGAAGGCGCTATGTACGGTAAACCCATGATTTCCAGTGAGATAGGAACCGGTACCAGCTATATCAACATCCACGATGAAACGGGATTGGTAGTTCCGCCTGGCGATCCGCTGGCGTTTCGTCAGGCGATGCGCACCCTGTGGGACAACCCCGAGCGATCTCTGCAGATGGGACTCAAAGCCAGGCAGCGCTATGAGCGGCTCTTCACCGCGCAGCGTATGGGGCAGCAGACGGCGCAGCTGTATCGAGAACTGTGCGAGCGTAAGTCGCAGTGCTGAGAGGGAAGGCATAACTTGCGCGGCAATCAAACTGTGGTTCTCGAATTGCCGAGGCTGAATAAAACGAAAGCCCCACCGCAGCAGAGACGGTGGAGCTCTCAGAAGATCCCAATTTAGGGATGGAGCAAAGCGGGGTATCAGCGCCAGAACGGCTTCTGCAGTTCGACGTAACGCTGATTTTCGGTGATGCCGGCATCAGCAAGCAGGCGGGCATCCAGTCGAGCCAATTGACGACGGCTGACGATGCGACGCTGCCACAGGCTGAGGGTGGCAAGCACACGGAGCGGCCAGGCCGATTTGTCGCTGGCAACGCTGTAAGTTTGAAGCAGGGCGGAACTGAGGGTACGTTCCATGGTGGTCATCCTTCCGCTTGTGGCGGGTCTGGTGTTTTACTTTCGATGAGCAAATTATCCCGAGCGGGGCTGGGACTCAGTAGTCACAGCTGGATGAAATTGTTGTGCTATTAGATAGGTTGCTTTGTAACTGTTCGGTCAGGATTTAAATAATCTGTACTGGTCATAAGTGAAAAAGCTGGGTGCAACCGATTTATGCGAGATTTTTAACTGGGTGCAACCCCATAAAGCTAGTTTTGCGAGCAGTACAGTTTGTAATTGATCTGTTGTGGCGACTGACCTGAAAATCAGGTTTTACCCGCGCCATAAAACGAGAAACCCGGCACATGGCCGGGTTTCTTGTCTGGGTGGTCAGGCCTTATTCCACAGCCTTGACCATGTCCTCGATGACCTTCTTGGCGTCACCGAAGACCATCATGGTCTTGTCCATGTAGAACAGTTCGTTGTCCAGGCCGGCGTAGCCGCTGGCCATCGAGCGCTTGTTGACGATCACGGTCTTGGCTTTGTACGCCTCGAGGATCGGCATGCCGGCGATCGGCGACTTCGGATCGTTCTTCGCTGCCGGGTTGACCACGTCGTTGGCGCCAAGCACCAGCACCACGTCGGTCTGGCCGAACTCGGAGTTGATGTCCTCCATCTCGAATACCTGCTCGTAAGGAACCTCGGCCTCGGCCAGCAATACGTTCATATGGCCCGGCATGCGGCCGGCAACCGGGTGGATCGCGTACTTCACGGTCACGCCACGGTGGGTCAGCTTCTCCGCCAGCTCCATCAGCGCGTGCTGGGCTCGGGCCACCGCCAGGCCGTAGCCGGGCACGATGACCACGGTGTCGGCGTTGGTCAGCAGGAAGGCGGCGTCGTCGGAAGAGCCCGACTTCACGCTGCGCTGCTCCTGGCTGCCGCCAGCGGCGCCCGCGTCGGCATCGGCGCCGAAGCCACCAAGGATGACGTTGAAGAACGAGCGGTTCATCGCCTTGCACATGATGTACGAGAGGATGGCGCCCGAAGAACCCACCAGCGAGCCGGCGACGATCAGCATCGAGTTGTTCAGCGAGAAGCCGATACCGGCGGCCGCCCAACCGGAATACGAGTTGAGCATCGACACCACCACCGGCATGTCGGCGCCGCCGATGGGGATGATGATCAGCACGCCGATGACGAAGGCCAGGGCCACCAGCACGGCGAAGGCCGTGATATCGCCGGTGAAGGTGTAGTACAGACCGAGGCCGAGAATCGCCAGGCCGATCACCAGGTTGACCAGGTGCTGGCCCTTGAACACCACTGGCGCGCCCTGGAACAGGCGGAACTTGTACTTGCCCGACAGCTTGCCGAAGGCGATCACCGAGCCGGAGAAGGTGATGGCGCCGATGGCTGCACCGAGGAACAGTTCCAGGCGGTTACCGGCCGGGATCGCATCACCCAGCGCGGCGACGATGCCCAGCGACTGCGGCTCGACCACGGCGGCGATAGCGATGAATACCGCAGCCAGACCAATCATGCTGTGCATGAAGGCGACCAGCTCGGGCATTTTGGTCATCTCGACGCGCTTGGCCATGATGGTGCCGATGCTGCCACCGACCAGCAGGCCGACGATGACGAAGCCCAGGCCTTGAACGGCCAGCTCGCTGCCCAGCTTGTGAATCAGGCCCACGGTTGTCAGTACGGCGATGGCCATGCCGATCATGCCGAACAGGTTGCCGCGCCGCGACGTGGTCGGGTGCGACAGGCCCTTGAGTGCCTGGATGAAGCACACCGAGGCGACGAGGTAGAGAACAGTGATCAGGTTCATGCTCATTTAGTGCTTCTCCACCTGCGCGCTCTTTGTTTCAACGGCACGCGCCTTCTTCTTGAACATTTCCAACATGCGTCGGGTGACCAGGAAGCCGCCGAACACGTTGACCGCCGCCAGGGCCACGGCCAGGGTGCCCATGGCCTTGCCCAGCGGGGTGACGGTGAGCGCGGCGGCCAGCATGGCGCCGACGATCACGATGGCGGAAATTGCGTTGGTCACGGCCATCAGCGGGGTATGCAGAGCCGGGGTGACGTTCCAGACCACGTGATAGCCGACATAAATGGCCAGCACGAAGATGATCAGGTTGTAGATACCGTCGGAAATCAGATCCATGTCTCTACTCCTTAGCCGTTCTTGCGCACGATTTCGCCGGCGTTGCACATCAGGCAGGCCGCGACGATGTCGTCTTCGAGGTTGAGCTGGAACTGGCCATCCTTGTCGATCACGAGCTTGAGGAAGTCCAGCAGGTTGCGTGCGTACAGCGCCGAGGCGTCCGCCGGCACCAGGGCGGCCAGGTTGGTGTGGCCGACGAAGGTAACGCCGTGCTTGATCACCACCTTGTCGGCCTCGGTCAACGGACAGTTGCCACCTTGGGCTGCAGCCAGATCGATGACCACGGAGCCAGGCTTCATTTCAGCAACCGTGCTTTCATGAAGAAGCGTCGGCGCCTTGCGGCCCGGAATCAGTGCCGTGGTGATGACGATATCGGCCTGCTTGGCGCGCTCATGCACAGCCTTGGCCTGACGCTCCATCCACGAAGCGGGCATTGGACGGGCATAACCGCCAACACCTTGTGCGCACTCGCGCTCTTCATCGGTCTCGAACGGTACGTCGACGAACTTGGCACCGAGCGACTCTATCTGTTCCTTCACCGCCGGACGCACATCGGAGGCCTCGATCACCGCACCCAGGCGCTTGGCCGTGGCGATGGCCTGCAGGCCCGCGACGCCTGCGCCGAGAATCAGCACGCGCGCGGCCTTTACGGTACCGGCAGCGGTCATCAGCATCGGCATGAAGCGTGGGTAGTGATTGGCGGCGAGCATCACGGCCTTGTAGCCGGCGATATTGGCCTGCGAACTCAGCACGTCCAGGCTTTGCGCGCGGGAGGTGCGCGGCGCAGCCTCCAGGGCGAAGGCGACGATGCCGCGGGCGTTCATGCGTGCGATGGTGTCGTTGCAGAACGGGTTGAGCATGCCAACCAACACGGCCCCGGCTTTCATCTGAGCGAGCTCGGCTTCGGTTGGTGCGACCACTTTCAGCACGAGGTCGGCGCCGAAAGCGCTCGTCTCGTTGCCGATGGTCGCGCCAGCAGCCTCGTAAGCGCTGTCCGGAATGCTGGCGCTGATGCCGGCCCCGGCCTGCACGGTCACCTGATGACCTTGGCCGACCAACTTCTTGATGGTCTCTGGGGTCGCGGCAACCCGCGTTTCCCCGGCATGGGTTTCGAGAGGAACACCGATGTGCACTTCTAATCTCCTGCGTGATCTTTCTTGTGAACCGGTGCACTGCGCTGGCGCGCCGGCGATTGGGGGATCAGCACAAAACTTTCCCGAACTTGGCGGGCGCCGCGATTGTGCAATCGAACTCGGACCCTTACAAGAAGTTATGGAGTAAAAAAAATGGATTACTACAAGTAATGGGTCTATGAGGGATTTTTATACTGCGCGCAGGCCGCGTCGTTTCTGATCAAGAGCACATGGCACGAGACTTTGAGGGGCATTTCGTCATTCATTAAGCGAATGACCGCTGGTCGTATTGGCTATTGTGTGAAAGGTGGCGAACAGAGCGTTCGAAATAGTGGAATAGCCCGAAAGTACTGGTCTTGACGCGGATAGATTCGGAGAAGACGTTGTAGTGTGACTTTATGCGCGCTACTCGTGTCGATTTTGGTCGTATAGGCAGCCGAGTGTTCTCGGCACGTGATGGCTGCGAGTGTGTTTCACGCCTGGCGATACGTGGCGGCCTGCCCAAGTAGCCAGTCGCGGAAGGCTTTGAGCGCCGAAGACTCGGCCTTGCGCTCGGGCACCATCAAGTAATAGGCGCGGTCGTTGTTGGGTACAGCATGATCGAGGGCGATGACCAGGCTCCCGTCTTTCAGCTCGCGTTGAATCAGGAAGGGCGGAATCAGTGCGATGCCCATCTCATGCTGCGCCGCCTGGGCCAGCATGGAGAATAGCTCCAGGCGTGGGCCGGTCATGTCGCGCGCCACGTTCATGCCTTGGGCGGCGAACCATTGGCGCCAGGCGTAGGGGCGAGTGGTCTGCTGCAGCAATGGCAGCGCAGCGATGCGCTCGGCGTCCACCGGGGTGTCGCCCAGCAGCGCCGGACTGCAGACCGGTAGCAGGTGCTCGTGCATCAGAAAGTGCGCCTGCGTACCCGACCATTCGGCATCGCCGTAATAGATGGCGGCATCGAAGTGGGTGTCGGCAAACAGGAAGGGGCGTGTGCGGTTGGTCAGATGTACCGTGACTTCCGGGTGCAACTGCTGGAAAGCACGCAGGCGTGGTAGCAGCCACTGCGTACCGAAGGTCGGCACTACGGCCAGCTCGATGCTGGCTGTGCCCTGATTGCTCATCAGCGCGAGGGTGTCGCGCTCCACGGCATCGAGTTGTGCAGCTACCTTGCGGCTGTAAGCGACGCCGGCTTCGGTCAATACCACGCCGCGCCGTGAGCGGCGGAACAGCTCGACATTGAGAAAACTCTCCAGACCGCCGATCTGCCTGCAGATTGCACTCTGCGTCAGGCTTAGCTCCTCGGCGGCCTTGGTGAAACTCTGATGACGAGCAGCCGACTCGAAGGCGACGAGGGCGGCAGTGCTGGGAATCTTGCGGCGCATTTGTGCGTAAGCCTCAAGCGTAGGTGATAGATACGGCCAGTTAAGCTATCTCGAAGTGATAGAAAAGCACAGGTCTGTGCGAAATCTGCGTTTGTCCTGTGCGCAAAGCCCACCTAGGATCGAGGTTATTCAGGGTCGCCAGCGTCGACCGCTCACTTCACTGCTTCGAGGTTTCTCGCAATGGCCAAGGCAAGCTTCAACTGGATCGACCCGCTGCTGCTGGATCAGCAACTGACTGAAGAAGAGCGCATGGTGCGCGACAGTGCCCAGCAGTTCGCCGACAACAAGCTGGCGCCGCGCGTGCTGGAGGCCTTCCGTCACGAACAGACCGATCCGAAGATCTTCCGCGAGATGGGCGAAACCGGCCTGCTGGGCGCGACCATTCCCGAAGCCTACGGTGGCAGTGGTCTCAACTATGTCTGCTACGGCTTGATCGCCCGTGAGGTGGAGCGCATCGATTCCGGCTACCGTTCGATGATGAGCGTGCAGTCCTCGCTGGTGATGGTGCCGATCAACGAGTTCGGTAATGAAGCGACCAGGCAGAAGTATCTGCCCAAGCTGGCCAGTGGCGAGTACATCGGCTGCTTCGGCCTGACCGAGCCGAACCATGGTTCCGACCCCGGCTCGATGGTCACCCGCGCCAAGAAAGTCGAAGGCGGCTACCGCCTGAGCGGCAGCAAGATGTGGATCACCAATAGCCCGATCGCCGATGTCTTCGTGGTCTGGGCCAAGGACGATGCTGGTGAGATCCGCGGCTTCGTTCTGGAGAAAGGTTGGGAAGGTCTCTCCGCGCCGGCGATACACGGCAAGGTTGGCCTGCGTGCGTCGATCACCGGCGAGATCGTCATGGACAACGTGTTCTGCCCAGAAGAGAACGCCTTTCCGGATGTGCGCGGCCTGCGCGGTCCATTCACCTGCCTGAACTCTGCCCGTTACGGCATCAGCTGGGGCGCGCTGGGCGCTGCCGAGTTCTGCTGGCACACCGCGCGCCAGTACGTGCTTGATCGCAATCAGTTCGGCCGACCGTTGGCGGCCAATCAGCTGATCCAGAAGAAACTCGCCGATATGCAGACCGAGATCACCCTGGCGCTGCAAGGCTGCCTGCGCCTCGGTCGGATGAAGGATGAAGGCACCGCTGCCGTGGAAATCACCTCCATCATGAAGCGCAACAGCTGCGGCAAGGCGCTGGATATCGCGCGTATGGCGCGCGACATGCTGGGTGGCAATGGTATCAGCGACGAGTTCGGCATTGCCCGTCACCTGGTCAATCTCGAGGTGGTCAACACCTATGAGGGTACCCACGATGTGCACGCGCTGATTCTCGGCCGTGCACAGACCGGCATTCAGGCGTTCTTCTAAGGACACTCCTGTTAACTGATCCATGGTGCGCCCGGCGCACCTTGCGGAGAATCTCCATGTCCGGTGCTCTGTCCCATATCCGCGTGCTCGATCTTTCCCGCGTACTCGCCGGTCCCTGGTGCGGGCAGATCCTCGGCGACCTCGGTGCCGAAGTAATCAAGGTCGAACGGCCGGGAACCGGTGACGACACTCGACACTGGGGGCCTCCTTATATAAAGGACGCAGAGGGTAACGACTCGCGTGAGGCGGCTTACTTCCAGAGCGCCAACCGCAACAAGCAATCGTTGACCCTGGATTTCACCCAGCCTGAAGGGCAGCGTCTGGTGCGTGAGCTGGTCGCACAGTGCGATGTGCTGTTGGAAAACTTCAAGGTGGGCGGGCTGGCAGCCTATGGGTTGGATTATGAGTCCCTGAAGGCGATCAATCCGCGCTTGATCTACTGTTCCATTACCGGCTTCGGTCAGACCGGGCCCTATGCCAAGCGCGCTGGCTACGACTTCATGATCCAGGGGCTGGGCGGTCTGATGAGCCTGACCGGGCGTCCGGAAGGTGAAGAAGGGGCCGGGCCGGTGAAGGTCGGGGTGGCCTTGACCGATATCCTCACCGGGCTCTACGCAACCGTGGGGGTGCTGGCTGCGCTGAATCAGCGTGAGCAGTCCGGAGTTGGTCAGCACATCGATGTGGCATTGCTCGATGTGCAAGTCGCCTGCCTGGCCAACCAGGCCATGAACTACCTCGCCACTGGTGTATCGCCTAAGCGTCTGGGTAACGCTCATCCCAATATCGTGCCCTATCAGGATTTCCCCAGCGCGGATGGCAACTTCATCCTGGCGGTCGGCAACGACGGGCAGTTTCGCAAGTTCTGTGAAGTCGCGGGCATCGCGCAGCTTGCCGATGATCCCCGCTTCGCCAGCAACAAGGCGCGGGTGGCGCATCGTGTCGAGCTGATTCCGCTGCTGCGTCAGGCAACCGTATTCAAGACCACGGCGCAATGGATTGAACTGCTCGAACAGGCGGGTGTGCCCTGTGGGCCGATCAACGACCTGCAGCAGGTGTTCGCCGATCCGCAGGTGCAAGCGCGCAAGCTGCGTGTGGACCTGCCCAACGGGCTGGGCAGTACTACGCCGCAGGTGGCCAGCCCATTGCGCCTGTCGGAGACGCCGGTAGCCTATCGTTCCGCACCGCCGTTGCTGGGCCAGGACAGCGAGGCCGTGCTGCAGCGTCTGCTGGGTCTGGGTGCGTCGCAGATAGCCGCGCTGCGCCGAGCCGGAGTGGTTTGAGCGCTTTCTCTATATAGAGAAGATGTGCGGGCGGAGCCGCGAAGCCATTGATTGCAGATTTTTTACAGCAAAGGGGTTTACAGGCATCTCTGCTCATGTAGAATGCGCGCCACTTCAGCGATGAAGCGCTTCAAAAACTTCTTGTTAATCAATAAGTTAAGTTGAATGAAGGGCTTGCAAAGCTGGAT
>NZ_JADTQG010000018.1 GCF_016008875.1 Ectopseudomonas mendocina | reverse complement strand
TGGAGTCTGTGCAGCTCCAACGGACGCGGAGCGTCCTCGGCTGCGTTCCCGCGGGGCGTGGAAACGATCAAAGATCAGGCGGACGTAAGGTTTCTGTGGGAGCGGCTTCAGCCGCGATCTGCGTTCAGGCCCCGCGCGGGATCAGCGTCACCCAGTAATCGGTGCGTCGCACCACTTTTACCGGGAAGCTGTGCTCCAGCGCCGCCAGGGCGCGGTCGGTGTCGGCCAGGGGGAAGCTGCCGGAGACCTTCAACCCAGCCAGAGTCGGGTCGAGGCGCAGCACGCCGTGGCGATAACGCGCCAGTTCGGCGATTACCTCGCCCAGCGGCCGGTCGAGGGCGATCAGGCTGCCCTGGGTCCAGGCCGCCGTGGCGGCATCGTTGGCGCGTTGCGGCCCCAGTCGCTCAGCATCGAAGCGCAGCTGGTGCCCGGCGGCGAGCGGCTGCATCGCTTGCAGGTGGCGCAGCGGGGCCACCTCCACGTCCCGCTCCAGCACCGCGACATGGCTTCCCTGCTCATCGCTGCGCACGCAAAAACGCGCACCCTGGCAGCGCACCAGACCATGCCGGGTTTCCACCAGCAGCGGCCGCGCCTCGTCCGGGCTGTCGATCATCGCCTCGCCACCGAGCAGACGCAGCAGGCGGCGCTGCCCATCGACATGCCACTGCGCGGCGCTGGCGGTACCCAGCATCAGCTGGCTGCCATCGCTCAAACGCCACTGCTGGCGCTCGCCCACGCCGCTGCGGTAGTCGGCCAGCCAGTAGCGGCGGGTATCGTTCTGCCAGGCGAACCAACCCAGCGGCAGTGCCAGCCCGGCCAGCGCCAGGCTGCCGAGCAGGCGACGCCGTCCATGGTCCACGCCGCGCAGGGTCGACGACGCCACCGGCCCGGGCAACAGGCCCAGTTGTTCACGCAGTTTCTCGATCTGCTGCCAGGCCTGACGATGCAGTTCGTCGGCGTCGTACCAGCGCTGCCAAGCCTGCTGCTCGCTGGCATCGCCATGACCGGAACAGAGCCGCGCGTACCAACCGCTGGCCGCCTTGAGCGCGGCGCGTTGCGCCTCGTTCACGATTGCCAGCCGGCCTGCAGCAGGCAGCAATGCTCCACGGCGCGGGCCATGTAGCTGTTCACGCTACGCAGGGAGATACCCAGGCGAGCCGCGATCTGCACGTAGGTGAGGCCGTCGAGTTGGGACAGGATGAACACCTCGCGCACCTTGCGGCCGAGCCCGGCAAGCATGCGATCGACCTCCACCAGCGCCTCCAGCAGCAGGGCCTGCTGCTCGGCGCTGGGTTGCTCGGCCTGCGGCTGCAGGGCCAGCGCATCGAGGTAGGCCTGCTCCAGCGAGCGCCGGCGCAGAAAGTCGACCATCAGGCCGCGCGCCACGGTGGCCAGGTAGTCGCGCGGCTCGCGGATGCTCGCGGCATTGCCGGCCCGCAGCAGGCGCACGAAGGTGTCCTGGGCCAGGTCGGCCGCATCGCAGCCGTTGCCCAGACGCCGCCGCAGCCAGCCCTGCAGCCAGCTGTGATGATCGCGGTAGAGGGAGTGCAGCAGCTGAGCGTCGGCGGACATGCGCGGGATTTCTTAACAAATGACAATGAATCGCATTGTCATTCGTCCCGTGGCGCTTGGCAACCTCGCCGCAGCGGCCGGCTCAGAACTCCACTTCGTAGCCGAGGGTGAAAGTGCGCCCGCGGCCCTGATAGTCGTACAGGTAGGCCGGACCGTATGCTGGCGAATAGAACAGCGCGGCGCGCTGACCCCAGACGGTGCTGTAGCGCCTGTCCAGCAGGTTCTGGATACCGGCGCTGAAGGTACCGAAGTCGGTGTCCTGACGCGCGCTGAGGTCGAAGATGGTGTAACCCTCGATGCGGTGTCCGGCGTCGTCGCTCAGGTCCATTGCGTGGTTGCCCTGCAGGCGCAGGCTGCGTCGCTCGTCGCTCCAGCCCACGAATGCGGTGGTCTTGGACAGCGAAGCGTAGCGCGCGTCGCGTTTGATCCAGTCGCCGTCGTCGTCCTCCTCTTCGGAGCGCACCAGGTGCAGGGTGGTGCCGGCCTGCCAGCCGCTGTCGAAGTCGCGGCTCAGCGCGGCCTCGAAACCGAAGTCGCGGCTCTTCTGTTCGTCGACGTTGATGGTCAGGGTGGCGCTATCGGTGTTGATCACCTTGTCCGACCAGATGTAGTAGAACGCCGCCTGAGCCTGCCAGTAGGCATCGTTGAAGCGCCAGCCCACTTCCACCTGGCGGCTCTTGATGCCGGCCAGCGGATTGTCCGCCACCGACAGTCCGGCGCGGCCGTAGTACTTGGCCGGATCGGCCAGCTCGAAACCTTCGCTGTAGTTGCTCCACAGCTGGTGACCGTTGGCGAAGTCATAGAGCGCGCCGAAGTTGTACAGGCCGACTTCGTAGTCGTTGCCGCCGCCGGGTACGCCGCGAAAATCTCCGACCTCGACGTCCATGTGCTGCTGGCGGGCGCCGGCGGACAGGCTCAGATGCTGGGTCAGTTGCCAGTCCAGCTGGGCGTAGGCCGACAGCCCGTCGACCACATAGCTGGGGTAGCGTGCGGCGCTGCTCTGGGTGTCCAGTTCCAGGCCGCCGCTGTCCGAAGAGCGCTGCGCGTCGAAGACCTTCTGCGTGGCGTTGAAACGCTCATGATCGAGGTCCAGACCATAGGTCAGCTTGATATCGTCCCACTGCTTGCTGAACAGCCCCTTGAGGCCGCTGACTTCGAAGTTCTGCTGCGAGCCGGCGAAGTAGATGCCGTTGCGGCCCCGCGGACTGCCGGCGTTGTAGTAGGGGAAGGGGTGGAAGTTGTTGTCCTCGCGGCGGTAGTAGCCCTGCAGGTAGAAGTCCTGGCCGAGCAGCTCGCTGTTGCGGTAGCTGGCGTTGATCAGGGTGCGGCGGGTGCGCGGCTTGAGGTCGGTGTCGAGACCGTTGCGAATCTCGGCATCATCGAGGTCCGAGGGCGCGTTGGCGTTGAGGTTGGGGAAGTAGATGCCGGTGCTGCCGTCGTTGCCGGAGTCGTAGTACTGCGCCAGCAGGTCGAGGTGCTGGCTGTCGTCGAGGCGCACAGCGAGGTTGCCGAGCACGTCCACGGAGCGGTTGTACTGCAGGTCGGTCTGCGTGTTGTCGAGGAACACCTGCTCGCCGTCGGCATCGTAGAAGGCTTCGTTCTTCTCCAGGGAGACACCGAGGCGGCCCTGCACGCGCTCGTTGCCGCCGCTGACCGCCTGCGCCAGGCGCGTGGACAGGTCATCGCTGTTGTTGAAGCCGCTGGTGACGCTGGCGTTGCTTTGAAAGCGCGCCGGGCCGGCTTCGCCTTTACGCGTGACGATATTGATGATGCCGCCGGTGGCACCGCCGCCGTACAGAGCGCTGGCGCCGGAGAGCACCTCGACGCGCTCGACGTTGAACGGGGCGATGCTGTCGAACTGGCGCGAGAGGCCGCGCGAACTGTTCTGACTAACTCCGTCGATCATCACCAGCACGCCGCGCCCGCGCATGTTCTGGCCGTAGTTGGTGCGGCCTTCCGGGCCCAGGTCGAGGCCCGGCACCAGCTTGCCGAGTGCCTCCTTGAGGCTGACGCCGGTGTCGAGCTGCTCGCGCAGCTGCTTCTGCTCGACCACCCAGACGGTGCCGGGAATGGCGCTGATCTGCGTCGGCGTGCGCGACGCCACCTGGATCTGCATGGCGTCCAGACGCACCCGCTCGCGGTTGCTCTGCGCCTCGCCGCTCGGCGCGGCGGCAGGCGCGGCGTTGCGCTGCAACAGCACGCTGTGCTCATCGGTGAAGGTCCAGCTCACGCCGCTGCCTTCGAGCAGCCGCTGCAGCGCCTCGCGGGCGGTGAAGCTGCCCTGCAGGCCGGGGTTGGGCAGGCCCTGCAGGTCGCTGGAGTTGAACAGCAGGTGCAGCCCGGCCTGATCGGCGAACTGGGTCATGGCACCATCCAGGTCGCTGGCGCTGATGTGCAAGTCATAGCGGGTCGGCTCGGCGGCCTGGGCCAACGGCCAGGCAGTGCCGATCAGGGTCGCGAAGGCGAGGGCGCGGTGCAGGGCAGAAACGGGATGGCGCATGGCGGGTTATCCGTGTCGTGTGGCAGTTTCTTTTTTGGGAATAAGTCGCGTTCCCCTCTACGACGAAACGTCCGATACGATCCTGCAGTGCCGGATGAAAATTATTTTTGCCGGGGCAAGCTATGGCTCAGCCTCGGCCCCGGATTGCATCCGGGCTACCGACTGGCCAGACAACTGTAGGAGCGGCTTCAGCCGCGATTCACGCTTCGAAAGCTCGCCGCTGAAGAGCGTCTACCACTAGGCGGCGTCCGAACCTCAGCGCGGCTGCACCAGCACCAGCCAGGGCAGGCGGGTGATGCGCAGCGGCTGCAGGCGCTCCAGATTGGCCAGCAGGGCTTCTGGCTGGTCGAGGTCGACCACGCCGCTGATGCGCTGTTCGCGAAGCGCGGCATCCTCGATGAGGATGCGCCCCGGCAGGTAGCGCTCCAGTTCGGCCAGCACTTCGCCGAGCGGGCGCTGATTGAAGATCAGCTTGCCGCGCTGCCAGGTACTGGCGTTATCCAAGTCCAGCACCTGCAGCGGCCCGGGCGCCTGCTGCTGGCGATAGTCGAGGCGCTGGCCGGCGTCGACACGCACGCCCGGCGCCGCGCCGCTGCGCACCTGCACCACGCCTTCGCTGACCTCCACCTGCACCCGATCGGCGCGCAGGGCAACATCAAACCGCGTGCCCACAGCGCGGACCTGCCCGTCGGCGGCCTGCACCACGAACGGCCGCTGGGCATCCTTGGCCACCTCAAACAGCGCCTGGCCGCGCTGCAACTCCAGGTCCCGGGCGTCGGCGGAGTAGCGCACCGACAGCGCGCTGTCGCTGTTGAGCCAAACCCGGCTGCCGTCGTCCAGCTCGATCAGGCGGCGTTCCCCGACTGCGGTGTAATAGTCGGCGCTGAGGTTTTCCAGCAGTTGCGGACGACCGAGCAGCGTCAGCAGCAGGCCCAGGCAGAGCGCCGCGGCCATCGCCGGCAGGCGCCAGCGGCGGGCCGGGCGGCTGCGCTGGCGATGGCGGCGGGCGGTGTCGGTGTGTTCCAGCGCTGCCCACAGCGCCTCGGCGTCGCGGGCGGCGCGCGCATGCGCCAGGCTCTGTCGGCGCCAGCGCTGCCATTCGGCGCGTGCAGCGGCCTGCTCGCCACCGGCATGCAGGCGCAGCAGCAGTTCGCTGGCCTGATCGTCGAGCTCGCTCATGCGTCGGCCTCCTCTTCGCTGCGCCACTGCCGACAGTGGCGCATGGCCTGGATCAGGTACTTGCCGACCATGCTCTCGGAGACCCCGAGGCGCGTGGCGATCTGCGCGTAGGTCAGGCCGTCGAGGCGATTGAGCAGCAGGGCTTCGCGGACCTTGGCCGGCAGGCTGGCCAGCGCGGCGTCGAGGCGCGCCAGATCTTCCTGGGCGAGCAGACGGGACTCCGGCTCGGCCAGCGGATCGCTGAGCTGCTCGAGAATCTCGCCGTCGTCCTGTTGTTCGGCCAGGCGCTGGTCACGCCGCAGGTTGTCGATGGCCAGGTTGCCAGCCACGCGAAAGACATAGGCGCGCGGATCGCGCACCGCATCGCCGTCATCCTGATGAGCCAGACGCAGCCAGGTGTCCTGGGCGACATCGGCGGCGCGTTGCGAGTCGCCCAGGCGCCGGGCAAGAAAGCGCAACAGATCCTCATAGTGGATCTGGAAGCTCTTGAGCAGGGGCGAGGAAAAGCGGCGGCGCATGTAAATCGCGAATCTCTGGAGAACCGACCGACTGACGGGCGATGAAAAGGGCCGGCAAGCATACCTGCTAGTGCGAATACTTATCACCATCGACTTGCCGGCTCAGCCCGCTCTCCGCAACTCGCGCCGCAACCAGTCGGCCAGGCGCTCGCTGCGGCTATCGCCGGGTCGCGACCAGAGCGCCAGTTGCGCCGCGGTGTCAGTAAAGCCCCAGGGCGCGACCAGACGGCCTGCCGCGAGGTCGTCGGCCACCAGCAGCTGAGGCGCGATGGCCACGCCGAGGCCGGCGGCGGCCGCTTCGAGCAGGTAGTAGAGGTGCTCGAAGCCCTGCCCCTGCCTGAGCGCGGCCGGTGCCAACCCTTGCGCATGCGCCCACTGCGGCCAGGCTTGCGGGCGCGAAGCGGTGTGCAGCAGGGGCTCGCCGAGCAGCGCCGCAGGTGCCTGCCCGGCCAGC
Organism: Ectopseudomonas mendocina; assembly: GCF_016008875.1. GTDB lineage: Bacteria > Pseudomonadota > Gammaproteobacteria > Pseudomonadales > Pseudomonadaceae > Aquipseudomonas. The sequence goes on along the minus strand of NZ_JADTQG010000018.1, from coordinate 146,851 downwards.
TCGGCATGCCGCGCATAACGCGGGCTGAGCACCGGCCCGATGCGCTCGGGCGCAAGCGCGTACACCTGCATGTCGGCCGGCCAGGGCGGCTCGGCGAACAGCAGCGTGGCGTCAATACCCGGGCGGCGCGGGTCCAGTTCGCCCTCGCTGGCCGACAGTTGCAGGTTGAGCTCCGGCAACTCGCGCTGAAGACGATCCAGACGCGGGATGAACCAGCGCGCCAGCAGGCTGCCGGGGCAGCCGAGCACGAAGGGGCGCTCCGCCTGCTGCCGACGCAGATCGGTACAAACGCTACTCAGGCGCTCGAAGCTCTCGGAGGCGACATCGCGCAGGCGTAGGCCGGCATCGGTGAGTTTCACTCCGCGCCCTTCCTTGTGGAACAGGCTGACGCCGAGCTGTTCTTCCAGCGCACGAATCTGCCGGCTGATGGCCCCATGGGTAACGTGCAGCTCTTCGCCTGCCTTGCTTACGCTCTGCAGACGGGCAGCGGCTTCGAAGGCGCGCAGGGCATTGAGTGGGGGCAGGTCTCGGCTCATGGAGAGGTGATTTTTCCTGACGAGTCAGGGGCATCTAATCACGTTCCCGACGGGCCGCCAACCTGCCGGATAGATCAGTCGCGCTCGATGCGGTGCTCGACGCCGCTGGTTTCGATCTGCGGCTCGTCGCCACGCCAAGTCAGTTGCTGGCCGATGCCGTTGACTTCGATCTGCACGGGGCCGCTCAAGTCCAGATCGAGCACGTGGCCTTCGCCGTATAAGGCGACCTGTGCCGGCTGACCGCTACCCTGCACCTGACTGTCGATACGGTGTTCGCTGCCGCTCACATCAAGCCCGCCGACACGCTCGGCCTCGACGCGATTGTTCACGCCGGTCACCACCAGGCTGCTGGCCTCGCCGAAACTGACCTGCTGTTCGGAGCCACCCACCTCGACCTGACCACAGTCACCGGCGAGGCGAAACTGGTTGCCATTTCCGGTGATGATCACGTCGAGTCCGTTGCATGGCACATCGCGCGAAACGCCGATGCCGTCCAGCTCCAGTGTCTGTGCCTGGGCCGTACTCAGCCACGCCGCAACCACCACGCCTACCGCCAATACCTTGTGCATTACCTTTCTCCCTGGAAGAACGGCTGAGCAGCCGCCGCTGCTGAGACTGGCCAGGCGTTGCCGAGTTCTGCACCGCCCAACGAAATGAGCGCCTGGCGTCATCAGACCTGTGAGTTTTTCTGACGAATTGGTTCGATCTAATCGCTTTTATCTCACTCAGCCGGCGGTAGAATGGCTCCATCAACCACTCGCCCTGCCAGCCCCGCGCTGTAGACAAGGAGCACGCCATGACCTCATTTCGTACCGGCCCCGACGCTCGCGGCCTGTTCGGCCGCTTCGGTGGTCAGTTCGTCGCCGAAACCCTGATGCCGCTGATCAACTCGCTGGCCGCCGAATACGAGCAGGCCAAGAACGATCCGGCCTTCCTCGAAGAGCTCGCCTACTTCCAGCGCGACTACATCGGCCGCGCTAGCCCGCTGTACTACGCCGAGCGCCTCTCCGAGCACTTCGGCGGAGCGAAGATCTACCTCAAGCGCGAAGACCTGAACCACACCGGCGCGCACAAGATCAACAACTGCATCGGCCAGATCCTCCTGGCCAAGCGCATGGGCAAGCAGCGCATCATCGCCGAGACCGGCGCCGGCATGCACGGCGTGGCCACCGCCACCGTGGCCGCGCGCTTCGGCATGCAGTGCGTGGTGTACATGGGTACCACCGACATCGACCGCCAGCAGGCGAACGTCTTTCGCATGAAGCTGCTCGGCGCCGAGGTGATCCCGGTCACCGCCGGCACCGGCACCCTCAAGGACGCCATGAACGAAGCCCTACGCGACTGGGTGACCAACGTCCACAACACCTTCTACCTGATCGGCACCGCTGCCGGCCCGCACCCGTATCCGGCCATGGTCCGCGACTTCCAGTCGGTGATCGGCAACGAAGTGCGCGAGCAGATCCTGGACAAGGAAGGGCGCCTGCCCGACTCGCTGGTGGCCTGCATCGGCGGCGGCTCCAACGCCATCGGCCTGTTCCACCCTTTCCTCGATGACCAGGGCGTGCAGATCGTCGGCGTCGAGGCTGCGGGCCACGGCATCGACACCGGCAAGCATGCGGCGAGCATGGCTGGCGGCGCGCCGGGCGTGCTGCACGGCAACCGCACCTTCCTGCTGCAGGACGAGGACGGCCAGATCACCGATGCCCACTCGATTTCCGCCGGCCTCGACTATCCCGGTGTTGGCCCGGAACACGCCTGGTTGCACGAGATCAAGCGCGTCGAATACGTGCCGATCAGCGATGACGAAGCCCTCGAAGCCTTCCATCACTGCTGCCGCCTGGAAGGCATCATCCCGGCCCTGGAGAGCGCCCACGCGCTGGCCGAAGCCTTCAAGCGCGCACCCAAGCTGCCCAAGGATCACCTGATGGTGATCAACCTGTCCGGTCGTGGCGACAAGGACATGCAAACCGTGATGCACCACATGGGCGAACAGGAGAAACACGCATGAGCCGCCTGCAGAACCGTTTCGCCGAACTCAAGCAGGAAAACCGCGCTGCGCTGGTCACCTTCGTCACCGCCGGCGACCCCGACTACGCCACCTCACTGAGCATCCTCAAGGGCCTGCCGGACGCCGGTGCCGACGTGATCGAGCTGGGCATGCCCTTCACCGACCCGATGGCCGACGGCCCGGCCATCCAGCTCGCCAATATCCGCGCGCTGGCCGGCAAGCAGGGCATGCAGCAGACGCTGCAGATGGTTCGCGAATTCCGCCAAGGCAACCAGAGCACGCCGCTGGTTCTGATGGGCTACTACAACCCGATCTTCGTCTACGGCGTGGAGCGCTTCATCAGTGACGCCAAAGAAGCCGGAGTCGACGGTCTGATCGTGGTCGACCTGCCGCCGGAGCACAACGACGAGCTGTGCGAGCCGGCGCAGAGCGCAGGCATGGACTTCATCCGCCTGACCACGCCGACCACCGACGACGACCGCCTGCCCACCGTGCTGGCTGGCAGCTCCGGCTTCGTCTACTACGTGTCGGTGGCCGGCGTGACCGGCGCCGGCGCGGCGACCATGGATCATGTCGAGGAAGCCGTAGCGCGCCTGCGTCGCCACACCGACCTGCCCCTGTGCATCGGCTTCGGCATCCGCACCCCGGAGCACGCCGCCGAAGTGGCCAAGCGCGCCGAAGGCGCGGTGGTCGGCTCGGCGCTGATCGACAAGATCGCCGAGGCGAAGAGCCCGCAGCAGGCCATCGACGGCGTGCTCGGTCTGTGCCGCGAACTGGCCGAAGGGGTACGCGGCGCGCGCCGCTGATCGCTTTCGATCCCCCCAAAAAAACCGCTGCACCTGGCGACAGGGCAGCGGTTTTTCGTTCGAGTATCGGCTGCGCTAATGCATTACCGCGCGCGCATCAGAATGTAATCGAAGCGTTTCTGGCCGATGAAGAAGCTGTACCGAATCTTTCCGGTCTCAGCCTGTGGCGACAGAATCGAGCGATGCTGGGACTTGTGATACGAATGGCTGAACAGCCTCGGTTGATCCGAGTAGGCGAAGCTCTGGTAATGCAGTTCATCGCCCTGCCAGTTAACGCCGTTGAAAAGATAATGCCAGTTCTTGTCACTGGCGTGATGCAGCTTGGGGCGACCGGATGAATCCCTGATCACCTCGACCTGCACCTCTCCGTTTTCGTCCACCCAGCGCCCCATGTAACGCTCGATATCGGCGTGTGCCGGTATGACCGGAGCCGCGACGAAATCGCTTGCCTTGAACGCTGACTGCTTACTTTCATCGACCTGCGGTTCGACGTAGAGCGCGCATAGCGGCGCGACCTCGTTGCGCTTGAGGTAGGAAAAATTCAGATCGAAGCCCGCTACCTGCATACCGAGCCTCATGCTGTTCGGCTGAAGGTCCAGCACCTGAAGGTCGAAGGCGCGTTGAGGCGAGGAGACATGAATGGTCCGGCCGTCCTCGCTGAAACGGTAGTCAGACTCTTCGATGCCGCGCTTGTCAGGCTCGGCGCAGTTGAAAGAGTGCAGCAGGACCTTGCCGTCGGCGCGGTATTCGGCAACGTTGGCAATACCGTTACGCAGCGGCAGCATCGCCCAGATGCCGACTAGCCGTTGGTCGTTTTCAGTCGCAGAGGGCGCCTGCTCCTGCTGCACGGCTTGATTGGAGCAGGCACCGAGCAGCAGCCCGGCCAGCGACACGAACAAAATTTTTTTCACGATTATCTCCCTATACATGAAGCTCCGGCTCTGCGGATTGGCCCGAAGACGGTTGGCGACGCCGGCGAAGTTTGCCTGTTCATCCGAGCCGGCGCGCTCGTGGCGTTCGCATAAAACAGAGATGGCGCAGATTGAGCGTCATGCGCTCCAGAGCGCCGCCATGGCTTGGCGCACATCAAGCAGCAAGGCATCGGTCGCCGACACCAGCTCGGCGAGAAGCGGCTCATCGACGTCCATGTAGCCCTCGTACTCCGCCAGATTGCGTCGGTCATGACATAGCGCGAACAGGCGCACCTGCACCTTGCTGATGGCGAGGGTATGCGCCAGGCATTGGAAGACCAGATAGCGGCGGTCGGAACGATAGCCTTGCAGGCGCAATGCCGTCAGGGCTAGGGCGTGGGCGGCGTTGTAGGCGAGGTCGAAGCGGCTGGCGAATGACAGCGCAGGGTTGTGGGCGTCCTGCAGGCGGTCGATGGCCGAACGCAGCAGGCCTTCGCATTCCTTGCGGTCCGCCGGTTCGGCCTTGAGGCCGCCCGTGCGTAGCAGGTTTTCCAGATTGTCGTTACTGACCATGTTCGGTTCCCTCCGGATCGTGGCCGATCAGCTCGATCTTGTCCTGCTGCGCCACCCGCAGCACGAAGCTGTTGCCGGCGGCCTTCCTGGCTTGCCACTGATCCGGAGTGTACAACGTTGGGTTGATGGTTCGCCCTAGTTGCGTCTCGACCGGTAACAGACGCTCCATTACTTCGGCATAGCTGAGGCCATCGCCAATGAGCATCAGGTCGATGTCGCTGTCGGCCTGTTCATGCCCCTTGGCCAGCGACCCATAGACGAATGCCCATGCCAGTTGCCCGGCCAGCGGCGCGAGCGCTTCACGCAGCGGCGCGTCGATACCAAAGGTCTTGCGTACGATGCCCTGCAGCTCGGCGTAGATCGGACAGCCCGGATTGGCCTGGTAGTGAGTCTGGTTGCCCTGACGGCTCATAACCAAGATACCCACCTGCTGCAGGCGTTCCAGCTCACGCATCAAACTACCTTTGCCGACCTGCGCATGGCGGGCGATTTCATTGGCATAGAAGCTCTGTTGCGGCTTGCCGTAGAGCAGCCCCAGCACCTTGCGCTGGGTGCCGGTGAACAGCGCCTCGCTTAATGAAAGACTTGGCATATGAAGATCCATTAAGTCCCTATTAGGGAACGATAAGTCCTTATTTAGGACTCTTCAATGCTCTTTCATCGGGAGCGCAACCTGCATCCCCTTATAACGCCGCCAGCGTGGCCTACTCACCAGCGCCGGCCCGCTTGAGCAACTGCTTGCAACGCTCGGACAGGTGGACCACGCGCAGGTGCTTGCCGGCGCGCTCGTAACGTTCGCGCAGGGTCTTCAGCGCGGCGATGGCGGAATAGTCGACGAAGCTCAGGTGGCGGCAGTCCAGGGTCACCTGCTGCGGGTCGTCGGCCGGCTCGAACTGGGCGAGAAAGGCGGTGCAGGAGGCGAAGAACAGCGTGCCGTGCACGCGGTACAGCTTGCTGCCGTCGGCCTGCATGTCGCTGTCGGCATACAGCTCGCGGGCATGCTGCCAGGCGAAGTTAAGCGCGGCGATAACGATGCCGCAGAGCACCGCCGTGGCCAAATCGGTGGCGACGGTGATGGCAGTCACCGCGACGATCACCAGCACGTCGTTGATCGGCACCTTGCCGGCCACGCGCAGCGAGCCCCAGGCGAAGGTCTGCTGCGCCACCACGAACATCACCCCGACCAGCGCCGCCAGCGGGATGCGCTCGATCAGCGGCGAGAGGAACAGCACGAAGAGCAGGATCATCACCCCGGCGACCACGCCGGACAGCCGCCCGCGCCCGCCGGAGCTGAGGTTGATCACGGTCTGGCCGATCATCGCGCAGCCGCCCATGCCGCCGAAAAGGCCGGAGGTCATGTTGGCCACACCGAGCGCCACGCACTCGCGATCCGGGTGGCCACGGGTGGCGGTAATCTCGTCGGTGAGGTTCAGCGTCAGCAGGGTTTCCAGCAGGCCGACCAGCGCCATCAACACCGCGTAAGGGGCGATGATGGAGAGGGTTTCCAGATTCCAGGGAATGTCCGGCAGCATCAGGTTCGGCAGGCCACCAGCGATCTGCGCCATGTCGCCGAGGGTATGGGTCGGCAGGTCCAGCAGGTAGACCAGCGCGCCGATGCCGAGGATCGCCACCAACGCCGGCGGCACCGCGCGAGTCAGTCGCGGCAGCAGGTAGACGATGACCATGGTCAGCGCCACCAGGCCGAGCATCAGGTACAGCGCGTTACCCTGCAGCCAGTGGCCGTCGTGCTGGAAATGCTCGAGCTGGGCCAGGGCGATGATGATCGCCAGGCCGTTGACGAAGCCCAGCATCACCGGGTGCGGCACCATGCGGATCAGCTTGCCCAGGCGCAGCAGGCCGAACGCCAGCATGATCAGACCGCCGAGCAGCACCGTGGCCAGCAGGTACTGCACGCCGTGTTGCACCACCAGGGCGACGATCACCACGGCCATCGAGCCGGCCGCGCCGGAAATCATGCCCGGTCGGCCGCCGAACAGGGCGGTTAGGGTGCAGATGATGAAAGCGCCGTACAGGCCCATCAGTGGGTTGACCTGGGCTACCAGGGCGAAGGCGATGCACTCGGGCACCAGGGCGAAGGACGAGGTCAGGCCGGCCAGCAGGTCGGCGCGAAGGGATGCGGGTTTCATGGTGTCTCGGCAAGCCGGCAGAGCCGGACGATGGCGGCGGAACGAAAAGAGGCGCGCATGGTAGCGCCTGAATACCCGAGCGTCATGCCTGGCATCGATACACCTATGGCGGCCGTGGGATACATTCGGCAACCTGAAGAGCAAAACGACAAGGGAGCCCAGCCATGAGCAAGAACCTGCTGATAACCGGTGCAAGCCGCGGCATCGGCCGTGCCACCGCCCTGCTGGCCGCCGCTGGCGGCTGGACGGTCGGGGTGAACTACCGCAACGACCGCGACGCCGCCGCTGAGGTGGTGGAGCAGATCGAAGCCGCGGGCGGCAAGGCCATCGCTCTGCCCGGTGATGTGGCGGTCGAAGCGGACGTACAACACCTGTTCGCGGCCATGGACAAGCTCGGCACGCTGCATGGGCTGGTGGTCAACGCCGGCATCGTCGCGCCGCCCATGCCGCTGCTGGAGATGAGCGGCGAGCGCCTGCGGCACATATTCGACGTCAATGTGCTGGGCAGCTACCTGACCGCGCGCGAGGGTGCCCGGCGCATGGCACGCAGCCGCGGTGGCGAGGGCGGTTCGATGGTGCTGGTATCGTCTATCGCCGCCAGCCTCGGCGCCCCCTTCGAATACGTCGACTACGCCGGGGCGAAAGGCGCCATGGACGTGCTGACCCGCGGCCTAGCCAAGGAGCTGGGTGGCGAAGGCGTGCGGGTCAATGCCGTGCGCCCGGGGTTGATCGACACCGAGATCCACGCCAGCGGCGGCCAGCCGGATCGCGCCGAGCGTCTCGGCAAGACCACGCCGCTGGGCCGCGCCGGGCGTGCCGATGAAGTTGCCGAGGCGATTGTCTGGCTGCTGGAAGACAAGGCCAGCTATACCACCGGCGCGTTAATCGATATCGCGGGCGGGCGCTAGCCCTTAACGAAGGGACGTCGAGCGAAGCCGAAATATCGCTCTGTCGCGCCCTCGTAGCGGGAGAGCATGTACCAGGCGATCCGCCAACCAGCACCAATACGCAAATGAGAAGCAATGCTATTATCTGCGTTTTGAACAATCTGGTGCTTCTCTTGGCTCAGCCCCAACCTGCCCCATGTCGGTATTCGCTGGAGGATCTCCGCCAGTTGGGCCGGCGTCATCATGTGCATTACAGCCTGATTAGCGCACAGCACGAGGATAATCCGTGCGTGATGCAGGGCTACATCAACGAGCAGGAAACCAGCCTGGGCATGACGCTGGTCAGCTCTCAGGTGCAAACCTTCCAGGGCTACCAGGCTCAGTCATTCACCTCTCCCAGCCTGACCATGATCGTCCTGCTGGAGGGACAGGCTCAGCTCGCCGGCCCCGCCTCCATCACCCTCACGCCTGGTCATGGCGTCATCCTGCTCAGCCAGGAAGGGCCCGCTCAGACGGCTCGGCATCACGCTCATCACACCTTGCGCGGCCTCAACCTGTCCATCGGCAACATCGATGACCTGGCAGACGAGAACCTGGCGGATCAGCTACGTGGCAACCTGCAACGCCGCAGCGCCTACACCCAACGCTGGACCATTCCCGCAAGCCTGCAACAGGGGTTGCAGGCCCTGGCCTGCGAACAGGCGCAAGGCTGCCTGCAACGGCTCTTGAACGAGGGCCTGGCACTGCAACTGTTGGCGCACGGCTTGAGCGCCATTGGCACCAATGAGCGCGACGCTCCCTCGCTCAATCCACGTGACCGGGCCCTGCTGGAACGGGTTCGCGATTACCTGCATCAAGAGCCTGGAGCCGAGCACAGCCTGCACCAGCTGGCACAACTGGCGTGCATGAGCCCCAGCTCTCTACGCCAGAAGTTCCAGCAAGCCTACGGCGTCAGCGTCATGGCCTACCTGCGTCGGCGCCGCATGGAGCTGGCCAGGCAATACCTCGAACAGGGTTGGCGCGTTCAGGACGCCGCCCACTACGTTGGCTATCGCCACGCCAGCAATTTCGCCACCGCGTACCGGCACCATTTCGGTGTTTCTCCCCGCGAGTCGATCTAGCAGGACATCACCCAAACACCGTCGTTCCCGCCCTGGCATCCAGCATAGGAACACTGGCATCCGGCAAAAGTGGACTTCCATGTAAATGTGAATAATTCGCATGAAGAAATTATTCCCAAGAGGTCCCTGCCATGTCGAAGTGTTCGATCTTCCCCCTCACGCCGCTAGCCTCGGTGATGTGCAGCACATTGCTGGCCACCGCAATGGCACCCCTGACAGCCGGGGCAGCGTCACAAGGGGATTTCGATGACAACGGCGCGAGCGAGTCCAGCCTGACGCTGCCAGCGATGAATGTGCATGGCAAGCAGCTGCCGCAGTCGGGAACCGAGGGCACGGGCAGCTACACCACCGGCAGCATGTCCACCGCCGTAGGCCTGCCGCTGTCGATACGCGAGACGCCACAATCGGTGAGCGTCGTCACCCGCCAACAGATCGAAGATCGCGGCCTGCGTGACACGGCGGCGGTCCTCGCCAGCGCTCCGGGTATCTCGATGAGCCGCAGCGACAGCAATCGGGTGTCGTTTTCCGCACGCGGGTTCGATATCGACAACTTCCAGTTCGATGGATTGGCTTCGCCGATCAACAACTTCTGGAACTTCGGCGCCACCGATATCGATTCGGCGATCTATGATCGCGTCGAGGTGGTGCGCGGCTCGACGGGGTTGCTGACCGGCGCCGGCAACCCCTCGGCCGCGGTCAACTTCATACGCAAGCGCCCATTGCCGGAGTTCGCCATCGGCGGCTCGCTCGGCATCGGACGTTGGCATCAGCGCCGTGGCGATATCGATATCTCCACCCCGCTCAGCGCTGACGGTCGAATCGCAGCCCGGGTGGTAGCGGCCTACTCCGAGCGCGACACCTTCATCGACCATCAGAGTTACGACAGTGAAACGCTGTACGGCGTGATCAGCGCGGAGCTGACCCCAAGCACGCAGCTGACCTTGAGCCTCGAACACCAGAAGAACGATACCGACGGCATGGGCGCCGGCGTTCCAATGTTCTACGCCGACGGATCGCGCACCAACTTTGGTCGCTCCACGGCCAACAACACCAAGTGGTCGTACTTCGGCACCGAGTCGAACAGCGCCTTCGTCGATCTCGAGCACCAGCTGGACAACGATTGGAAGCTGCGCGCGGCCTACAGTCGTACCGAGGCCGATTACGCCATGCGCTACCTGTTCCGCGGCGGATATCCAGACCGGGACAACGCCGGCATGAGCGCCAGCTTCCTCAAGTACGACGGTGAGCGCACCCGCGACGACTGGCACCTGACCAGCAGCGGGCCGTTCGAGCTGCTGGGGCGCACTCACGAAGCCGCGTTCGGCTGGATGAGCATCGACGACGATCTGCAGATGGACCAGTACCTGCCGGTACCAGGCACCGCGCCGATTGCCGACTCGAGACTGGACTGGACCAACGGCGACATCGCCGAACCCGTCTGGTCGAACGTTCGGGCCAACGGTGACCGAACCGATATTCGTCAGACTGGCGCCTACGCGGTGACACGCCTGTCGCTGGCCGACCCGCTGCATCTGATTCTGGGCGCTCGCGTCAGCACCTGGAAAATCGAACAGAACTACTTCGGCACCCAGCGCAACTATCGCTATAGCGATGAGGTCACGCCCTATGCCGGCCTGGTCTACGACCTCGATCAGACCTACAGCCTGTACACGAGCTACACCAGCATCTTCAAGAACCAGACGCAAAGGGCGCCGGATGGCAGCTTCCTCGACCCGGTCACCGGCGACAGCTACGAAGCCGGGATCAAGGCCGGCTATCTGGACGGTCAGCTCAATGCCGCCCTGTCGGTCTATCGCACCAAACAGGAGGGCTTGGCCGAAGCCATTCCCGATACCTTCCTGATTGCCGACCCCAGCCAGCAGGCTTACAAGTCGGGCAAGGGCGCGGTAGTCGATGGCTTCGACCTGGAGCTGAGCGGCGCGTTGACTGACGCATGGAACCTGTCCACCAGCTACACCCACTTCATTGCCCGCAATGCCGAAGGCAAGGCGATCAACACCACCCACCCGCGCACGCAATTCAAGCTGTTCACCACCTACCGGCTGGACGGTGCATTGAGAGACCTGACCCTGGGCGCAGGCACCACCTGGCGCAGCGGTATCTCACGCGCCAACACCGGCAGCCCCAACGGCCCGGTGGACGTAAGCGCCGGCAGCTACGCCCTGGTCGACCTGATGGCCAAGTACCAGATCAGCGAAAATATCGCGGCGACCGCCAACCTCAACAACGCTTTCGACAAGAAGTACCTGGAGCAGATCGGTTTCTACAGCCAGCTCTGGTATGGCGAGCCGCGCAACCTGCAACTGACCCTGAGTGCGAGATTCTGAGCAGTAGCGGTCATGCCGTCACAGGCCCGGACCTGCCGGGTGTCCGTGATCAGCGCCGGGCTCAATCCCAGCGCGGCGCAAAGCCCGGGTTGGCGACGCGTTCGCCACGCTCCAGCGCCTCGATGGCTGTCATGTCTTCGGTGCTCAGGCGCAGCTCGGCAGCAGCCAGGTTGGCGGCCAGATTCTCGCGCTTGGTCGAGGAGGGGATTACCGTATAGCCCTGCTGCAGCGACCAGGCCAGGGCGACCTGCGCCGGGCTGACGCCATGAGCAGCGGCGATGCGCTGGATCTCCGGTTCGGCCAGAACCTTGCCGTAGGCCAGTGGCATGTAGGCGGTCAGATGGATGCCCTGCTGCCGGGCGAAATCCACCAGCTTGCGGTTCTGCAGCAGCGGATGGATTTCCACCTGGTTGGTGGCGATCTCCTCCACACCCACGGCCTCGATGGCCTGGCGCAAATGGGCGATGGTGAAGTTGGACACACCAATGGCCGCGGTCAGACCCTGGCGCTTGGCCTCAAGCAGTTCGCTCAGATACTGCGCCACGGGAATCTCGTCGTTCGGCGACGGCCAGTGGATCAGGGTCAGGTCGACCCGCTCCAGGCCCAGGCGCTGCAGGCTTTCCTGCAGGCTAGCGATCACTCGGCCGCGGCCGAGGTTCTCGGTCCAGATCTTGGTGGTGACGAACAGCTCGTCACGCGCCACGCTGCTGTCGGCGATGGCCTGGCCGACCTCGGCCTCGTTGCCGTAGATCTGCGCCGTGTCGATATGCCGGTAGCCCAACTCTAGGCCGGTGCGCACCGAGTCGATGGCGATCTGGTCCTTGAGGCGGAAGGTGCCAAGACCGAAGGGTGGAATGAATTTCATACAGAATTCCTCATGGGTTACGCAGCGCTGGCCGAGCATCGGGCCGGAACGGGTACGGAAGTTTCGGCCCATCGATCGCGCAAAAGTTGCAGGCCCTTGCCAGACGGCGGGCCGGGTTGAGAGGAAGCAGTATCCGCGTCAGACTCATGCGGAAATAGCGGTCAACCTAGCAAACACTTTTGACTGAAGGTCAACGATGAAGACCAGCCTGGAAGAAATGCTCGCTTTCGTCAGCGTGGTCGACAGCGGTTCGATCAGCGCTGCGGCCGAGCAACTGGAGCAAACCGCGTCGGGAGTCAGCCGCGCGCTTAGCCGTCTGGAGGAAAAGCTCGGCGTCACCCTGCTGCGCCGCACCACGCGGCGCCTGGAGCTGACCGAGGAGGGCGAGGTGTTCCTGGCTCAGGCGCGGCGCATCCTGGCCAGCGTCGAGCAAGCCGAGGAGCAGATGACCCTGCGCCGCCAGGCACCGGCCGGACGTTTGCGGATCAACACCGCCTCGCCCTTCATGCTGCACGCGATCGTGCCGCTGATCGGCGAGTTCCGTGCGCTTTATCCGCAGATCGAGTTGGAGCTGAACAGCGACGACCGCATCATCGACCTGCTGGAGCGGCGTACCGACCTGGCCATCCGCATCGGCAACCTGCCGGACTCCAGCCTGCACGCCCGGCCGCTGTGCCACAGCTATCGCCGCGTGCTGGCCAGCCCCGAATACCTGCGCCGGCATGGCACGCCGGCACGCACCGAGGATTTGCCCGGCCACAGCCTGATCGGCTTCACCGAGCCCGACAGCCTCAACGACTGGCCGCTGCGTCATGCCCTCGGCGAGCGCTGGCGCATCACGCCGAGCCTGCGTGCCTCCAGCGGCGACACCATCCTCGCACTGGCCCTGGCCGGCGAGGGCCTGGTGTGCCTGTCGGATTTCATGACCGATGCTGCCCGCGCCAGCGGCGCGCTGGTGGAGGTGCTGGCCGAGCAGCGCGTGGAGGTGCGCCAGCCAATCAACGCGGTGTACTACCGCAACACCGCGCTGGCATCGCGCATCACCTGCTTCCTGGATTTCCTCAGCGAGCGACTCGGCTGCCCAACCTGAGACACAACGACCGTAGCCCGGATGCAATCCGGGGCCTGAGCCGTGGTTTCCCCGGATTGCATCCGGGCTACGGCAGGTAAAACGAAAAAGGGCGACTCGTGGAGTCGCCCTTTTTTGCACGTCGCTGCAGATCACTGCGCGGCCTGCAGGCTCCACTCGGCCAGCTTCTGCTGCTTGTAGCTGAGGGCGGCGGCCGGCACCGGGGTGACCTTGCCGGTCTCCATCCAGCGTTTGAGACGGTTGGCGTCGGCCATATGGGTGTACTTGCCGAAGGCGCCGAGCACCACGAAGGCCACCGGACGGTTGGCGATGGTGGTGGCCATCACCAGGCAGCGACCGGCTGCGTTGGTGAAGCCGGTCTTGCTCAGGTTGATGTTCCAGTCAGCCTTGCGCACCAGCGCGTTGGTATTGCGAAAGCCCAGGGTGTAGCTGGGCTTGCGGAAGGCCACGGTGGCCTCGGAGTCGGTGCTGAACTGGTGGATCAGCGGATACTGGTTGGCCGCCTTGACCATCAGCGCCAGGTCACGGGCGGTGGCGACGTTGTGCTCGGACAGGCCGGTAGGCTCGACGAAATGGCTGTGGTGCATGCCCAGCGCCTTGGCCTTGGCGTTCATGGCCACGATGAAGGCGGCGTGGCCGCCCGGGTAATGGTGGGCGAGGCTGGCGGCGGCACGGTTCTCCGAGGACATCAGCGCCAGGTGCAGCATCTCGCGGCGGGTGATCTCGCTGCCGATGCGCACGCGGGAGAACACGCCCTGCATTTCCTGGGTGTCGCGGATGGTGATCGGCAGCACCTCGTCCAGCGGCAGTTTGGCATCGAGCACCACCATGGCGGTCATCAGCTTGGTGACCGAGGCGACCGGCAGGCGCAGGTCCGGGTTGCTGGAATACAGCTCCTGGCCGGTCTTCAGGTCGATCAGCAATGCGCTGCCGGCGGCCAGCTCCTGCTTGGGCTGGACCGGCGCGGCCTGGAGGTTCGAAACAACAAGGCTGCCGCACAGCAGCAGGCCCAAAATCGAATGACGGAGTTTCAAGATTCACTTCACCGGTTGGAGTGGAGGGACCGCAAGCACATTTCACAAGGGTCGCGGTGTGCGGTGGCGCTCAGTATAGGACCCAGCGCTTGCGCTTGCAGTATGGCCCGATCAAACGCTCGCTGCTGGCAAATCCAGCTCGGCCTGCAGCCAGTCGACGAAACGCGCGGTCAGGCGCTGGCGGCGCTTGCGTTCGGGCAGCACCAGGTAATAACCGAGCGCCGACTGCGCCTCGGCTTCACCCAGGCGGCAGAGCAGGCCCTGAGCGAGCAGTTCATCCACCAGATGGCGCCAGCCGATGGCCACGCCCTGGCCGGCGATGGCGGCCTGGATCAGCAGGGTGTAGTTGTCGAAGCGCAGGGCGCCGGGCGTCGGCTGGCTGGCGATGCCGAGAGCGCGGAACAACCCTTCCCAGTCGAACCAGCGCGAGCGGTGTTCCGGGCGCAGGTGCAGCAGCGGCAGTTCGGTCAGCACCTCGGTCGGCAGCGGAGGCTGGCGCGTGCCGAGCAGGCGCGGGCTGCACACCGGGAACACCTCTTCGCGAAACAGCAGGTGCGCTTCGCCGTGCTTGAAGCGGCCGTCGCCGAAGCGGATCGCCACATCGATGTCACTGGGCACCGTGGCCGGGTCACGCTCGCTGGTGATCAGGCTGACATCGACCTCCGGGTACAGGCGATTGAAACGCTGCAGACGCGGCATCAGCCAGTAGGCGGCGAATGCGAAGTCGGTGGCCACCTGCAGCACTTCGTGCTGCTGCCGCGCGGTGACAGCAGCCAGCCCCGCATCGAGGGCCGCCAGCCCTTCCTGCACATGGGCCAGCAACAGCTCGCCGGCTTCGGTCAGCACGATCCCGCGATAGACGCGGTCGAACAGACGCGTAGCGAGTTGCTGCTCGAGCCGCTTGATCTGCTGGCTGACGGCCGGCTGGCTGCTGCCCAGCTCATTGGCGGCAGCGGTGAAACTGAGCTGGCGTGCCGCCGACTCGAACACCCGCAGCGCGTCGAGCGACAGCCCATCGATCACTTTAAACATAAGCTTTACTTATCCGAGGCATGTGTCAAAGCCGGGTTTACCCTACCAGCGTTCAGCCGAAATCATGGCACTGCACTGTCGCATAAACCCACAGTATGGAATATCGCCACCATGAAGCGCCCGAACATCCTCTTCATCATGGCCGACCAGATGGCCGCGCCGATCCTGCCGCTGCACGATGCCGCCTCGCCGGTGCAGATGCCCAACCTGATGAAGCTGGCCGAACAGGCCGTGGTGTTCGACTCGGCCTACTGCAACAGCCCGCTCTGTGCGCCGTCGCGCTTCACCCTGGTCAGCGGGCGGCTGCCCTCGAAGATCGGCGCTTACGACAACGCCGCGGATTTTCCCGCCGACGTGCCGACCTACGCCCACTACCTGCGCCGCCTCGGCTATCGCACCGCGCTGTCGGGCAAGATGCACTTCTGCGGCCCGGACCAGCTGCACGGCTACGAGGAACGCCTGACCAGCGACATCTACCCAGCCGACTACGGCTGGGCGGTGAACTGGGACGAGCCGGACGTACGCGCCAGCTGGTACCACAACATGTCCTCGGTGCTGCAGGCCGGCCCCTGCGTGCGCAGCAACCAGCTGGATTTCGACGAGGAGGTGGTGTTCAAGGCGCGCCAGTACCTCTACGACCACGTGCGCCTGACGCCTGAGCAGCCATTCTGCCTGACCGTGTCGATGACCCACCCGCACGACCCCTACACCATCCCCCGCGAATACTGGGACCGCTATGAGGGCGTGGACATCCCAATGCCGCGCCAGCACATCGAGCAGACCGAGCAGGACCCGCACTCGCAGCGCTTGCTCAAGGTCATCGACCTGTGGGACAAGCCATTGCCGGCGGACAAGGTCCGCGATGCGCGACGCGCCTACTTCGGCGCCTGCAGCTACATCGACGACAACATCGGCAAGCTGCTGAAGACGCTGGAGGAATGCGGCCTGGCAGGCGACACCCTGATCATCTTCTCCGGCGACCACGGTGACATGCTCGGCGAGCGCGGCCTCTGGTACAAGATGCACTGGTTCGAGATGTCCGCCCGCGTGCCGCTGCTGGTCCATGCACCGAAGCGCTTCGCCGCGCATCGGGTCAGCCAGTCCGTGTCGACCCTCGATCTGCTGCCAACGCTGGTGGAACTGGCCGGCGGTCAGGTCGAGCAGGGCCTGGAGCTGGAAGGCCACTCACTGCTGCCGCACCTCAAGGGAGAGGGCGGGCATGACGAAGTGCTCGGCGAATACATGGCCGAAGGCACGCTCAGCCCGCTGATGATGATCCGCCGCGGGCCTTGGAAGTTCGTCTATTCCGAGCAGGACCCGTTGCTGCTGTTCAATCTGCACGATGACCCGCTGGAGCAGCGCAACCTGGCCGGGTCCGCCGAGCACCGCACTACGGTCGCCGGCTTCGTCGCCGAGGCCCGCGAGCGATGGGACGTCCCGGCCATTCACGCCGCCACCCTGGCCAGCCAGCGCCGCCGCCGGCTGGTGGCCGAAGCCCTGAGCCAGGGCAAGCTGACCAGCTGGGATCACCAGCCAATGGTCGACGCCAGCCAGCAGTACATGCGCAACCATATCGACCTCGACGACCTGGAGCGCCGCGCGCGTTTTCCGGTCGTCGGTTGAACCTTTGCTCCGCGCCACGGGCCTGAGCCTTGCAAGCTGCCAATCGCGAAAACCAGAAGAAAAAAGGAGAGACGCCATGAACCGATTCAGTGTGCTGTTACTCGCCACCGCGCTCACCAGCGCCGGCAATGTCTGGGCCGAAGATGCCGCCTGTGCCACGGTCAAGCTGGGTGACCCCGGCTGGAGCGACATCGCCGTGACCAACGGCATCGCCAGCTTCCTGCTCGACGGCCTGGGCTACAAGACGCAAAGCCAGACCCTGGCCGTGCCGATCATTTTTGCCGGGCTGCAGAAGGGGCAGGTCGACGTGTTCCTCGGCAACTGGATGCCGGCGCAGCAGAGCAATTACGACAAGTTCGTCGCCAGCGGCGAGGTGGACAAGCTGGCGCAGAACCTCGAAGGCACCGAATACACCCTTGCGGTGCCAGCCTATGCCTACGAGGCAGGGGTAAAGACCTTTGCCGACCTCGACAAGCACGCCGACAAGTTCGGCAACAAGCTCTACGGCATCGCTTCCGGCTCGCCGGGTAACGATTCGATAAAGCAGATGATCGACGCCGACGAGTTCGGCCTGGGCGACTGGAAACTGGTGGAGTCCAGCGAGCAGGCGATGCTGGTGCAGGTGGGACGTGCGGTGAAGCGCGATCAGTTCGTCGTCTTCCTCGGCTGGACGCCGCACCCGATGAACGTGCAGTACGACATGAAGTACCTCAAGGGCGGCGAGAAGTATTTCGGCGACAGCGGCCAGGTCAACACCCTGGCGCGCAAGGGCTATGCCGCGCAGTGCCCGAACGTCGGCAAGCTGCTCAGCAATCTGCGCTTCACTCAGGACATGGAGAACAGCATCATGGATCAGGTGCTGAGCAAGCAGGCCAGCAACGACGAGGCGATCAAGGCCTGGCTCAAGGCCAACTCGCAGGTGCTCGATGGCTGGCTGCAGGGCGTCACCACTCGCGACGGTGCCGACGGTCTGGCGGCGGTGAAGGCACGGCTGTAAGCGCCTCCATCCGGTAGGAGCGAATTTATTCGCGATTAGGGCTTGGCGCGGGGCCCGACCCTGATCGCGAATGTATCCGCGCCCACCGGGCGCGGCCTGCAGCGACCGCAGGCGGAACATGAGCTGCTCCGCCAGCGGCCAACTGGCACGTCGTTTACACTTCATTTTCCTGGACGAAGCAAACCAGCAGACGATGCCGTTACCCAATCTTCAGACCCTGTTGCCTTTCCTGCGCTGGCTGCCCGGCACTCGCCGCGGCACCCTCGGCAACGATCTGCTGGTGGGCCTGTCGGGGGCCATCCTGGCTCTGCCGCAATCGCTGGCCTACGCGCTGATCGCCGGCCTGCCTGCCGAATACGGTCTGTACGCGGCCATCGTCCCGGTGATCATCGCCTGCCTGTGGGGCTCGTCCTGGCACCTGATCTGCGGGCCGACCGCTGCCATTTCCATCGTCCTGTTCACCAGCGTCACGCCCATGGCGCGCTTGGGCAGCGATGAGTTCATCGCCCTGATCCTGCTGCTGACCTTTCTCGCCGGGCTATTCCAATGGCTGCTCGGCCTGCTGCGCTTCGGCGCGTTGGTGAACTTCGTCTCGCAGTCGGTGGTGCTCGGCTTCACCCTCGGCGCGGCTCTGGTGATCGCCATCGGCCAGATGCCCAACCTGCTCGGCGTCGAGGTCGCCAGCCAACCCACGGCCCTGACCAGCCTGCTGCAGATCGGCCAACACCTGCCCGAGGCGCACTGGCCCAGCCTGGCCCTGGCGGCCGTTACCCTGCTGCTCAGCGTGGTCGTGCGCAAACTCTGGCCAAAGGCGCCGGCATTGCTGATCGGCCTGGTCTGCGGCAGCCTGCTGGCGTGGCTGCTACCGGCACGTTTCACCGCTGACATCGCCCTGGTGGCACCGTTCGACGGCGGCCTGCCGCCTCTGACCCTGCTTAGCTTCGAGCTCAACGACGTGTTGCGCCTGCTGCCGGCAGCGGTGGCCTGCGGCATGCTCGGGCTGGTCACCAGCCTGTCCATCGCCCGCGCCCTGGCGGTGAAATCGCACCAGTTTCTCGACGCCAACCAGGAGGTGCGCGCCCAGGGCCTGTCGAACATGATCGGGCCGTGGTTCTCCGGCTCGCTGTCGGCCGGGTCGTTCACCCGCTCGGCGCTGAACCTGCAGGCCGGCGCGCGCACGCCGCTGGCCGGGGTGTTCTCGGCGCTACTGGTGGCGCTGTTCGCGGTGTTCGGCACGGCGCTGCTGACGCATATCCCGCTGCCGGTCATGGCCGCCGGCATCCTGCTGATCTGCTGGGGGCTGGTGGATCTGCCGGCGATTCGCGCGCTACGCAAGGTGAGCCGCTCCGAGTTCGTGGTGATGCTGCTGACCTTCATCGCCACCCTGGTGCTGGAGCTGCAGACGGCGATCTACGCCGGCGTGCTGGCCTCACTGTTCTTCTACCTCAAGCGCACCTCGCAGCCGCGCGTACGCCTGTGGCACGACGGCGACGACGAGGTGCTGCGCATCGACGGCTCGATCTTCTTCGGTGCCTGTCAGTACATCCAGCAACTGCTGCAGCGCAGCCGCGGCCAGCGCCTGATAATCGATGCACGGCACATCAACTTCATCGACTACGCCGGGGTGGAGATGCTGCATCAGGAAGCACGCCGCCTGCAGGCGTTACAGCGCAGCCTGGTGCTACGCCAGGCACGACCACAGGTGGTGGAGGAGATTCTCAAGCTCGAAGGGCCCGAGCTTTGCCCGGTGCAGTTCGAAGACTGAGCGAGGCGGCGTCGAACCCGTAGGGTGGGCGGCACAATCCACGAACGACCTGACCGCGCGGTGATAGCGCGCCGCGTAATCCACCGGGCGATCTTCCCGCGTGACGCCAATGGTAAGTTACGGCGCGGCTAAACCTGCGCTGGGCATCTGAATTGGCGACATGCGCCTAACCCCACCCTACGCAGCTGGATTTCAGTCCTCGGCGTCATCGAGCACGCTCAGATCCAGGACGTGCGAGCGACCGATCCACATCGCACAGTCGCGATGGTCACGCAGTTCGTTACCGGTGATCGGGTGCAGCAAGACGTCCAGGCCACCGCGGCGGAGCATCAGCCAGGGCACGACGTCGGCGAACAGTTCGGCGCGGAAGGCCAGCTGGCAACTCCAGCATGGATGCGGACCGACCGGACGCTGGTGCACCCGGCCCATCTTCAGCGGGAAACGCCGCGCAGCTTCTTCGCATAACGCACGCGCCTGATCGACGCTGTCTGCGTCGAAATAGACGTGGGCGTGGTAGCCGCTGATACGAGGCAGCGCTTGCTCGTCCATGCGCTAGCCTGCCAGCTGACGGCGCAGCTCGGCCAGCACCGGCGCCGTATCTGGGCGCACCCCACGCCATAGCTCGAACGCCTCGGCCGCCTGCTCGACCAGCATGCCCAGGCCATCCAGGCAACGCGCTGCCCCGTGCTCGGCGGCCCAGCGATTGAAGGCGGTCGCCTCGCGGCCGTACATCATGTCGTGGCAGACCGTATGCCCGGGCTGGATCAGGCTTGGCGCAATCGGCGGCAACTCGCCGCCGAGGCTGGCCGAGGTGCCGTTGACGATCAGGTCGACTGGCGCATCGATCCAGTCGAAACCGGCTGCCACCAATGGGCCGAGATCGGCGAACTCGCGTACCAGTTGCTCGGCCTTGGTCACGGTGCGGTTGGCGATCACCAGCACGGCCGGCTTCTGCGCCAGGAAGGGTTCGAGCACGCCGCGCACGGCACCGCCGGCTCCGAGAATAAGGATGCGCTTGCCGGCCAGGCTGAATCCGGCGTTGTTCTGCAGGTCGCGGGTCAGGCCGGCGCCGTCGGTGTTGTCGCCGAGCAGGCGGCCGTCCGCCAGCTTTTTCAGGGTATTCACCGCACCGGCGCGGCGGGCGCGATCGGTGAGTTCATCGGCCAGGCGAAAGGCCTCCTCCTTGAACGGCACGGTGACGTTGCCGCCCAGACCGTCGGCGAAAAAGGCGCGGGCGTCGCCGACGAAGTCATCCAGCGGCGCCAGACGCGCGTCGTAGGTCAATGCCTGGCCTGTCTGCTCGGCGAACAGGCGATGGATCAGCGGTGATTTGCTATGGCCGATGGGGTTGCCGAAGACGCAGTAGCGGTCCATGGAATTTCTCGGTGGTGAGCAACAGATTCGTAGCCCGGATGAAATCCGGGGATCTCTGGTCAAAATGCCCCGGATTACATCCGGGCTACGGGGTCACGGCGCCGCCTGGAGCCAGTCGCGATCGGTAAGGAAGTACTCGGTCAGACGCGCTTCCTCGCTGCCCGGCTCGGGCTTCCAGTCGTAGCCCCAGCGCACCTGCGGCGGCAGCGACATGAGGATCGACTCGGTACGCCCGCCGGACTGCAGGCCGAACAGGGTGCCGCGGTCGAACACCAAGTTGAATTCCACGTAGCGGCCACGACGGAAAGCCTGGAACTCACGCTCACGCTCGCCGAAGGGCATGGCCTTGCGGCGCTGGACGATGGGCAGGTAGGCATCGATGTAGGCGTCACCGATGGCGCGTATGAAGGCGAAGCTGGTGTCGAAGTCCCACTCGTTGAGGTCGTCGAAGAACAGTCCGCCGATACCGCGCGGCTCGCCGCGGTGCTTGAGGTGGAAGTAGCGGTCGCACCAGGCCTTGAACTTCGCATAGACCTCGGGGCCGAACGGCGCGCAGGCATCATGGGCGACCTGGTGCCAGTGCACGCAGTCTTCTTCATTGGCGTAGTAGGGCGTGAGGTCGAAGCCGCCGCCGAACCACCACACCGGCTCCTCGCCTTCCTTCTCGGCGCTGAAGAAGCGCACATTGGCGTGCGAGGTGGGCACGTAGGGGTTTTCCGGGTGAATCACCAGCGACACGCCGAGGGCCTGGAAACCGCGCCCGGCCAGCTCGGGGCGATGGGCACTGGCCGACGGCGGCAGGCTGTCGCCGAATACGTGGGAGAAATTCACCCCGCCCTTTTCGATCAGCGCGCCGTTCTCGATCACCCGTGTGCGACCGCCACCACCGGCCGGGCGCTGCCAGGCGTCCTCGGCGAAGACGGCCTGGCCGTCTTCGGCTTGCAGGGCGGAACAGATGCGATCTTGCAGGTCGAGCAGGTAGGCCTTCACGGCCTCGGTACGGTCAGTCACGGCGGCACCTTGAACAGAGAGCAGGGCGGAATCGGCGGGCAGCATAGCATTCACCCAGGCACATCCGCAGTTGACGTCGGTCAATCGAGAGGATTGGATAGACCCTTTTTCGCCGCTTCGACGGCTCGAGCAGAAGGAATCCGAGATGGCCAAGCGTATTGAGTTCAGCCAGCACGGCGGCAGCGATGTGCTGCAATATCGCGATTACCAGCCGGCAGCACCGGGCCCCCGCGAGGTTCGCGTGGCCAACCACGCCATCGGTCTGAACTTCATCGACACCTATTTCCGCAGTGGCTTGTACCAGCCGCCCGCGCTGCCTTCGAGCCTGGGCACCGAAGGTGCCGGCGTGGTCGAGGCAGTCGGCAGCGAGGTCGAAGGCTTTGCCGTGGGTGATCGCGTGGCCTATGCCACCGGCCCGCTGGGCTCCTACAGCGAGCTGCACGTACTACCCGCCGACAAACTGGTGAAGCTGCCGGACAGCATCAGCTTCGAGCAGGCCGCCGCTGTGATGCTCAAGGGCCTGACGGTGCAGTACCTGCTGCGCCAGACCTATGAGCTAAAGGGCGGCGAAACCATCCTGTTCCACGCTGCGGCTGGCGGCGTCGGCTCTTTTGCCTGTCAATGGGCGAGGGCGCTGGGTGTCAAGCTGATCGGCACCGTCAGTTCGGCGGAAAAGGCCGCGCGCGCCAGGGAACAGGGCGCCTGGGCGACCATCGACTACAGCCATGAGAATGTCGTGCAGCGCGTGCTGGAGCTGACCGATGGGGCCAAGTGTCCAGTAGTCTACGACGGCGTCGGCAAGGACACCTGGGAAACCTCGCTGGACTGCGTGGCGCCGCGCGGCCTGCTGGTCAGCTTCGGCAACGCCTCGGGCGCGGTTACCGGAGTCAACCTGGGCATCCTGGCGCAGAAGGGTTCGCTGTACGTCACCCGCCCGACCCTGGCCGGCTACGCCACCAGCGCGCAGCGCCTGCAGACCATGGCCGACGAGCTGTTCGCGATGATCAGCAGCGGCAAGCTGCAGGTGGAAATCAGCAACCGCTACGCGCTGAAGGACGCCGCCGCCGCCCAGGACGCGCTGAGCTCGCGGCAGACCACTGGCTCGACCATCCTGCTGCCGTAAAACAGTCGCGGCTAAAGCCCCTCCCACAGCCGCCACAATCGTGGGAGGGGCTTTAGCCGCGAGCGTTTAAGCGCGTCAGGACGGGCGAATCACATCGCCCGTACGCAGATCACGAATCAGGCTGGGGTTCTTGCGTCCGCCCAGTGCTCCACCCAGCACCTTGTCCAGTTCCCCCGGGAAGTACTGCTCGACGCGCAGACGGGAACGTGCCGAAGGGCGCCCGGCCGGGTTGGCCGAGGTAGAGATCAGCGGGCCGGTGTAACGGCATAGCGCACGCACCAGCGGGTGATCGCTGACGCGCAGGGCGACGCTGTCGTGCTCGCCGGTGACCCACTCGGGCAGGCGATTCTGGTGCGGCACCAGCCAGGTGTTCGGGCCTGGCCAACTGCCGGCCAGGCGCTCCTGCCAGACTTCGGGCAGGTCTTCGAGGAGGAAGTCGAACTGCTCGATATCGTCGGCGACCACGATCAGGCCCTTGCGCATCGGCCGCTCCTTGAGCGCCAGCAGGCGATCCACCGCCTCTTCGTTCCAGGGGTCGCAGCCCAGGCCCCAGACCGCCTCGGTCGGATAGGCGATCACGCCCCCCTCACGCACCACTCGCGCCGTTTGCTGTATCTGCCAGTTGCTGGCCATCGACCGTCTCCCAGTGAACCAATGGGCGGCAGTCTATCCAAGACGGCCATGCGACTGTAGAGCCTATGTGCATAGGGAGGCACGGCCTGCTCTCTCCCATTCGCGGGAGAGGGCAGACAAGCGTTCAGCGAGGTCGCGCCAGCCAGCGCCCGGCCTCGTTGCACACCTGGCCATCGAGCTCCAGCTCGGTCAAGGCCGCCAGCACCTGCGCCAATGGCCAGCCACTGGTCTGCACCAGTGCCTCGGTACTGTGCGGCGCGGCATGCAGCAAGGCCAGTAGCGGATGCTCGGCCTGTTCCGACGTTGCCCTGGGCACGGGTGCTGCAGCCTGCGTCTGCCAACCGCGCAGGGCTTCGAGGATGTGCTCGATGCTCTCCACCAGCGTGGCGCCATCGCGAATCAGCTGGTGACAGCCGCGCGCGCCGGGATGATGGATGGAACCGGGAATGGCATAGACCTCACGCCCCTGTTCGGCGGCCAGCCGCGCGGTGATCAACGAACCGCTCGAAGGGCTGGCCTCGACCACCAGCACACCCAGCGACAGGCCGCTGATGATCCTGTTGCGCCGGGGAAAGTTGCTCGCCTGCGGCGGGCAGTCCAGCGGCAGTTCGGAAACCAGCGCGCCACCCTGCTCGATGATCCGTGCCGCCAGCCCCACATGTCGTCGCGGATACAGGCACTGCAAACCGGTACCCAGTACGGCTACCGTTTTGCCGTCGCCTTCCAGCGCGCCCAGATGCGCGGCGCCATCGATACCCAACGCCAGCCCGCTGGTGATGACGAAGCCACCGCCGGCCAGGCTGCGGGCGAAGGCTCGCGCATTGTCCAGGCCGGGCTGCGAGGCGCGCCGGCTGCCGACCATGGCCAGTTGTGGCGACTCCAGCACACTCGGCTCGCCCGCCACGAACAACAGCGGCGGCGCATCCACCAGCTCGGCCAGCAGCGCCGGGTAGCTTGGATCGTCCCACATCAGCACCTGCTGACCGTGCTGCTCCAGCCACTGCAGTGCAGCGCGCGCCCGCTCGCGGATATCCTCACTGCGCCGCGGCTCTGCGCAGGCGGCCGGAAGCCCCAGTGCCCGCCAGGCACTGGCCGGCGCGCTCAGCGCAGCCGAGGCGGTCTCGAAGGCACTCAGCAGTTTGCGAAAACGTCGCGGCCCCAGCTCCGGCAGCAGGTGCAGGCGCAAACGGGCTTCAAGCTCGGCAGGAGAAATTGCGGGGAACAGCGAGGAGGATGTAGGCATGACGATTCTTCCCTGATGCGTTGCGCCGCCATCCTGGCGACCAGAAAGCACGAGCCCCGCATTCGCGGGGCTCGTTGGGCATTACGGGTTGCGGACCTTGTCCATCACGGCCAGTTGGCGGCTGGCCTGCAACACCAGGCCGTAGCTGAGCTTGTCGTAGGTGCGGAACACCATCAGCAGGCCGGAGCGCTCGTCCGGGATCTTCACGCTCTCGCCGGTGACACGGTCGCGCACGGTTTCGCCAGTCTTGTAAACCGCCAGCACGTTGCCAATCTCCAGGCCGTCGCGGGCGCCCTTGTTCAGGGTGACCACGTCGAACTGGCCAATCTGATTCACGCCACGCGGCACGTCGAGAATAACGCCCTTGATCTCACCGGCTGGCTCGCTGGGCATGAAGGTGGAGTTGATCGCACGCTCCTCGGTGGGGAACAGGCGGTCACCCAGACGAACCTCCTGAGTCGAACGACTGAGCAACAGAGTACCGATATCGCCTTCCTCGGCGACGATCTCGCCGGTACCGATATCGTCGGCGTTGATACCGAGGAACTCCTTGGTTTCGGGGTCGGTGTACGTCTTGCCCTGGCGGAATACGCCGTAGATCGGATGCTGCTCGTCGAACTGGCCACGCGCGTAGATACGATCACCGGCGCCGCTGACCACGCGCTCGGCGTTGCCGGCGACGATATAGGGCTTGCCGTTGAATTCTTCCGGGGTGTCGACGATGCGGTTGCTCAGCAGGAAGCTGTTGATCGCCTCCAGCGGGATGGTCGGGATCGCCTCGGCCATCGGCGTGCTGCGCACCTGCGGCGACAGCTTGATGGTGCCGCGCGATTCACCGCGGTTGAGCATCAGGCGTGGTTGACCGTCGACATAGACCAGATTGAGGGTGTCACCGGGGTAGATCAGGTGCGGGTTGGCGACCTGTGGATTGGCGTACCAGATTTCCGGCCACTTCCACGGCTGGCTGAGGAATTTACCGGAGATATCCCAGAGCGTATCGCCTTTGACCACGGTGTAACGGTCCGGATGACCGTCCTTGAGTTGCACTGCGGCCTGAGCCAGACAGGTCAGGGCCATTCCGCCGGCTGCGAGCAGGGCGAGTAGTGATTTCCTCATGCGGTGAATCCCTTTATTATGTGCCTTCACGTGAAGCGCCCTAGCGCCGCGTCCAAACCCGCTGAATACGCGGCGTGAAGCCGTTTTTCAATGCTGTTCATCATCTTAGCAGCGGATTTTGACTTTATTCCACAAGTGCATCACAAACGCATATGGCGATCCTGAATATCCTCGAATTTCCTGATCCACGCCTGCGTACCATCGCCAAACCGGTGGACGTCGTGGACGACTCCATCCGTCAACTGGTCGACGACATGTTCGAGACCATGTATGACGCACCCGGTATTGGCCTGGCCGCGACGCAGGTCAACGTGCACAAGCGCGTGGTGGTCATGGATCTGTCCGAGGACAAGTCCGAGCCGCGCGTTTTCATCAATCCCGAGTTCGAGTCGCTGACCGACGAGATGGACCAGTATCAGGAAGGCTGCCTGTCGGTGCCCGGCTTCTACGAGAACGTCGACCGTCCGCAGAAGGTGAAGATCAAGGCTCTGGACCGCGATGGCCAGCCTTATGAACTGATCGCCGAAGGCTTGCTCGCCGTGTGCATTCAGCACGAGTGCGATCACCTCAACGGCAAGCTGTTCGTCGATTACCTGTCCAACCTCAAGCGCGACCGGATCAAGAAGAAGCTGGAAAAACAGCATCGCCAGCGCGCTTGATTCACTTATTCCAAAGGCTTGCGTAGCAGGTCGCATGGAAACGTCACGAGCGAAGGTTAGGCAAGGCGAAAACTGGCGAGGACGCGGAGTTTACGAGTTGTAAATGAGCAGTCCGAGCCTGTTTTCAACGCGGCATAATCGAGCGCAGTAGTTTCCATGTGACCAGCCAGGCAAGCCTTTTTCTTTGGTGACTGCCCTATGCGTATCGTCTTTGCCGGCACCCCGGAATTCGCCGCCGAACACCTCAAGGCCCTGCTGGCCAGCCCGCACGACATCATCGCCGTGTACACCCAGCCGGATCGCCCGGCCGGACGCGGCCAGAAGCTGATGCCAAGCCCGGTCAAGCAACTCGCCGTCGAGCACGGCATCCCGGTCTTTCAGCCGGCCAGTCTGCGCAATGTAGAGGCGCAGGCCGAATTGGCCGCACTGCAGCCGGACCTGATGGTGGTGGTCGCCTATGGCCTGATCCTGCCGCAAGTGGTGCTCGACACTCCGCGCCTGGGCTGCATCAACAGCCACGCCTCGTTGCTGCCACGCTGGCGCGGTGCCGCGCCGATTCAGCGCGCGGTGCAGGCCGGTGATGCCGAAAGTGGCGTCACCGTGATGCAGATGGAAGCCGGCCTCGACACCGGTCCCATGCTGCTCAAGGTGAGCACGCCGATCAGCACCAGCGACACCGGCGGCAGCCTGCACGACCGCCTCGCCCAGCTTGGCCCACAGGCAGTGCTGCAGGCCATCGACGGCCTGGCTGCCGGCACGCTCAAAGGCGAGGTGCAGGACGACGCCCTGGCCAACTATGCACACAAGTTGAACAAGGACGAGGCGCGCCTGGACTTCAGCCGCCCGGCCGTGGAGCTGGAACGCCTGATCCGCGCCTTCCATCCCTGGCCGATCTGCCACAGCACGCTGGCTGGCGAGGCGCTGAAAGTGCATGCAGCCGAGATCGGCGAAGGCAGTGGCTCACCGGGCAGCATTCTCGCCGCCGACAAGCACGGCCTGACCGTGGCCTGTGGCGAAGGTGCGCTGCGTCTGACTCGCCTGCAGTTGCCCGGCGGCAAGCCGCTGGCCTTCGCCGACCTCTATAACAGCCGCCGCGAGCAGTTCGCGCCCGGCCTGGTGCTCGGCCAATGAACCCACGCCTGGCGGCCGCGCGCGCCCTGACGGCCGTGCTCTCGGGCAAGGCTTCGCTGGGCAGCAGCCTGCCGCCGCAACTGGACAAGGTCGAGCACCACGACCGCGCCCTGGCGCAGGACCTGGCATTCGGCGCCGCCCGCTGGCAGCCACGCCTGCAATTGCTGGCCGAGAAACTGCTGGAGAAACCCTTCAAGGCCGCCGACAAGGACGTGGAAGCGCTCCTGCTGATCGGCCTCTACCAGTTGCTGCACAGCCGCATCCCCGAGCACGCCGCCATCGGTGAGACGGTCGGCTGCGCCGGCGCGCTGAAAAAGCCCTGGGCCAAGGGCCTGCTCAATGCCGTGTTGCGCCGCGCCCAGCGTGAGCACGAAACCTTTTTCGCTGAGCTGGACCGAGACCCGGTGCTGCACACCGCGCATCCACGCTGGCTACAGAAGGCGCTCAAGGCGCACTGGCCCGAGCATTGGCAAGCCATCTGCGCCGCCAACAATGCGCATCCGCCGTTGATCCTGCGGGTCAATCGCCGTCACGGCAGTCGCGACGCCTACCTTAACGAGCTGCGCGAGGCCGGCATCGCCGCCGAGCCATGCACCTTCAGCCGTGACGGTGTGCGTCTGCTGCAGCCCTGCGACGTGACCACCCTGCCTGGTTTCAAAGACGGTCGTGTCAGCGTGCAAGACGAAGCTGCTCAATTAGCTGCCGATCTGCTCGAACTGGCGCCGGGCCAGCGCGTGCTGGATGCCTGCGCGGCACCGGGCGGCAAGACCTGTCATCTGCTGGAAGTCGAGCCAGGCTTGAGCGAAGTGGTCGCCGTCGATCTGGAAGCCAAGCGCCTGGCGCGCGTGCGCGAAAACCTCGAGCGCCTGCAGCTGGAAGCCACGCTGATCGCCGCCGACGGTCGCGACACCACGGCCTGGTGGGACGGCCAGCCGTTCCAGCGCATTCTGCTCGACGCGCCGTGCTCGGCCACCGGCGTGATCCGCCGCCACCCGGACATCAAGCTGACCCGCAAGCCCGAGGACATTCCCCCCCTGGCGCAACTTCAAGGCGAACTGCTCGATGCCCTGTGGCCGACCCTCGCGCCCGGCGGCATCCTGCTCTACGCCACCTGCTCGGTGCTGCCAACGGAAAACAGCGAAACCATCGCCGCGTTCCTGGCGCGCACGCCCGATGCCCGGGAAGTTGCCATCACCGGTGAGTTTGGCCTGCAGACCGCCCACGGTCGCCAGTTGCTGCCGCAGCTGGACGGCCATGACGGCTTCTACTATGCCAAGCTGATAAAGACCGCTGTGACCAGCCACAGCTAACGGAGCGATCAGTGAAAATCATCATTCTCGGCGCCGGCCAGGTGGGCGGCACCCTGGCGGAACACCTCGCAAGCGAAGCCAACGACATCACCGTGGTCGACACCGACGGTGATCGCCTGCGCGACCTTGGCGACCGCCTGGACATCCGCACCGTGCAGGGCAAGGGTTCCTTCCCCACCGTGCTACGCCAGGCCGGCGCCGACGACGCCGACATGCTGGTGGCGGTGACCAACAGCGATGAAGTCAACATGATCGCCTGCCAGGTGGCTTACACCCTGTTCCACACGCCGACCAAGATCGCCCGTGTGCGCGAGGCGGCCTATCTGACCCGCGAGGCCTTGTTCGACAACGAAGCGATCCCGGTCGACGTGCTGATCAGCCCCGAACAGGTGGTGACCAACTACATCAAGCGCCTGATCGAATACCCCGGCGCCCTGCAGGTGATCGACTTCGCCGAGGGCAAGGCCCAGCTGGTGGCTGTCAAGGCCTACTACGGCGGCCCGCTGGTGGGCCAGCAACTGCGCCAGCTGCGCCAGCACATGCCCAACGTCGACACCCGCGTGGCGGCCATCTTCCGCCGCAACCGGCCGATCATGCCGCAGGGTGACACGGTGATCGAAGCCGACGATGAAGTCTTCTTCATCGCCGCCAAGGCGCATATTCGTGCGGTGATGAGCGAGATGCGTCGCCTCGAGGACAGCTACAAGCGCGTGGTGATCGCCGGTGGCGGCAACATCGGCGAACGCCTGGCCGAGGCCATCGAAAGCCGCTACCAGGTGAAGATCATCGAGATGAACCCGGCGCGCTGCCGCTACCTGTCGGAGAACCTCGACAGCACCATCGTGCTGCAGGGCAGCGCCTCGGACCGCGACCTGCTGGTGGAAGAGAACATCAACGATGCCGACATCTTCCTCGCCCTGACCAACGACGACGAGGCCAACATCATGTCGTCGCTGCTGGCCAAGCGCCTGGGCGCGCGCAAGGTGATGACCATCATCAACAACCCGGCCTACGTTGACCTGGTGCAGGGCGGCGAAATCGACATCGCCATCAGCCCGCAGCTGGCCACCATCGGCACCCTGCTGACCCACGTGCGCCGCGGCGATATCGAAAGCGTACACAGCCTGCGCCGTGGCGCGGCGGAAGCGCTGGAAGTGATCGCCCATGGCGATGCCAAGTCGAGCAAGGTCATCGGTCGAGCCATCGAAGACATCGCCCTGCCGCCGAGCACCACCATCGGCGCCATCATCCGCGACGAGCAGGTGCTGATCGCCCACGACAACACGGTGATCGAGTCTGGCGACCACGTGATCCTGTTCCTCGTCGACAAGAAGCACATCCGCGACGTCGAGCGCCTGTTCCAGGCCGGCCTGACGTTCTTCTAAGCCGGAGAAGACAAATCTCGTAGGAGCGAGCTCTGCTCGCGAAGCTTTTCGCGCGTCTGAGATTCGCGAGCAGAGCTCGCTCCTACAATCGACACGAGCGTGGCGACGAAGGAGACCTCATGAGTACCGAAGCACTGGAAAAGATGCTGGCCAAGGGCATGGACAACGCCCTGCTGCGCTTCGGCCTGGGCAAGGCCCATCTCGATGGTGGCGACGCGGCGCGGGCCGCCGTACACCTGCAACGCTGCGTCGAGTTCGACCCGAGCTATTCCGCCGCCTGGAAGTTGCTGGGCAAGGCGCTGCAGGCCAAGGGCGATGGCGGAGGTGCACGCCAGGCCTGGCAGCAGGGGGTAGCTGCCGCCCAGGCCAAGGGCGACAAGCAGGCCGAAAAGGAAATGACTGTGTTTCTGCGCAAGCTGGATAAGCAGGGGAGCAATCGCGGCTAAAGCCCCTCCCACAAGCTCGGTGCTACCTTATAGCTGCGTAGCCCGGATGCAATCCGGGAAGTTTCTGCAGTCTGCCCCGGATTGCGTCCGGGCTACGACAGATGCGATGCGACTCAGGCGGTGGCAGTACGCTGCGGCAGGGCACGGACAATGGCGCTGAGCAGCATGCCGTACAGCGGCACGAAGAGGATCAGGCTGATCGCCAGCTTGATCACGTAGTCCACCGTGGCGATCTCCACCCAGTTGGCGGCCATGAACGGATCGTCGCTGTGCCAGAAGGCCACCGAGAAGAACAGGAAGGTATCGAGCAGGTTGCCGAAGATGGTCGAGGCCGTCGGCGCGACCCACCACTGACGCATCTTGCGCAGTCGGTCGAACACCTGGATATCCAGTAACTGGCCGAAGGCGTAGGCGAGGAAACTAGCCACGGCGATGCGAAAGACGAAAAGATTGAATTCGCCCAGCGTTGCCAGACCGCCGAACACGCCCTGATGGAACAGCACCGACACCACGTACGAAGCCACCAACGCCGGCAGCATGACGCGGGCAATGACCACGCGCGCGGCGTGCTTGCCGATCAGGCGCACGGTGAGGTCGGTGGCCAGGAAGATGAACGGGAAGCTGAACGCACCCCAGGTGGTATGCCAGCCGAACAGGGTGATCGGCAGCTGCACCAGGTAGTTGCTGGCGATGATGATGAGAATGTGGAAGGCGATCAGGCCGGCCAGCACGGGCCGACTGACCGACGCGGGAATCAGGGTCATGTCTGTGTCCTTTTTCGTGGAGTGGGGTGAGGGAACCCACTGCCGCAGCCGACATGGCCGCGAGCGGCGCGCATTCTAGCCTGTTGTTGACTTCCGGGATAGGTTTTCCGACGAAGCTGCTCCCTGGCGTGGACGAGCAAGACACACATCGCAGCGCAGACGATCGCCACAGCAACTTGGCCTAGCGCTTATTGCGACAGACACCAGGCCCGCCGCAGGACCTGCACCGCCTCGACGATCTGCGCTTCGGGCACCGCTGCGAAGCCCAGCACCAGGCCGGCGCGGGCATCGCCCGGTTCGGTGCTGTCCTCCAGCCAGTAATCACTGAGCGCGTTCATCTCCACCCCGGCAGCCCGCGCGGCGCTGACCAGTTCGCGCTCGCGGGCCAGGCTGTCGACCCGCACGCTCAGGTGCAGCCCGGCTTCCACGCACGGCAATGGCGCGCAGCCCGGTATCGCCTGTGGCCAAGCCCGCACCAGGGCATCGCGACGCTGCCGCGCCGCCTGGCGCATACGTCGTACGTGACGCTGAAAATGTCCGGCAGCGATGAACTCGGCCATCACCGCCTGATTGCCGATCTCCGAATGGCGCATCTCCACCGCCTGGCGCTGGGCGAAGGCTTCCGCCAGAGCGGGCGGCAGCACCAGGTAGCCCAGGCGCAACGCCGGAAAGGCGATCTTGCAGAAGGTGCCGACGTACAGCACGCGGCCCTGTCGATCCAGCGCGGCCAAAGGCGCCAACGGCGTGCCGCTGTAGCGATACTCGCCATCGTAGTCGTCCTCGACGATCCAGCCGGCCTGGCGCTCGGCCCATTCCAGCAGTTCCAGGCGTCGCGCCAACGACAGAGTCACGCCGGTCGGGTACTGGTGCGACGGCGTTACGTAGGCCAGGCGACAGCCCTCGATAGCAGCCAGCGCTCTGGTATCCAGGCCCTCGCCATCGAGCGGTACTCCACGCAAATCGGCCCCGGCGGCGGCAAAGGCATGGGCAGCGGCGCGATAGCCGGGGTTCTCCACCGCCACTCGGTCGCCGAGCCGCACCAGTAACTGCGCGCAGAGGCTGATGGCCTGCTGCGCGCCGCAAGTGATAACGATCTGCTGCGGGTCACAGGCCAGCCCACGGCCGTTGCGCAGATAGGCCGCGACCAGTTCGCGCAGTGTGCGGTCGCCGGCCGGGTCACCATAACCCAGCCGGGCCGGCGACGGACGGCGCCAGAAGCGCGCCTGCAAGCGTGCCCAGGTCTCGAAGGGAAACAGGTCGAAAGCCGGCACGCCGATGCGAAAGGCTCGCGGCGCACCCGCCACCGGCATGGGCAAAGCCTGGCGCTGCAGCGCAGCGCCCGGAGCCGGAGCGCAATGAGGTGCTGGCATTGCCGGCCGCGCCAGGGCCAGGTCCGCCACGTAAGTGCCATCGCCCACCCGACCTTCGATATAGCCCTCGGCGTAGAGCTGGTCGAAGGCGCGGGTCACGGTATTGCGCGAGATCGCCAGCAGACTCGCCAGATCGCGGCTGGCCGGCAGACGCGTATTGCCTGGCAGGCGACCATCGAGAATACGCTCACGCAGCGCCTGGTAGAGCTGGCGCGACAGGCCGGCGGCAGGGTCGAGGCGAATGCCGGAAAGGTCGACTGGCAGAGGTGGCGTAGCGGGCATGATTGGCTCCATGAAACTGCCTGAAAATGGATCTTACAGGGAACCAATATCCTGCCTAGCATTAGCCCATCACGCCAGGAGACGCACCATGTACCGCCCCGCCGCCTTCCGCCAGGACGACCTGGCCACCCTGCATGCACAGATCGATGCCAGCGGCCTGGCCGTACTGACCAGCGCTGGCGAACAGGGCCTGCAAGCCAGCCACCTGCCACTGTTGCTGGAGCCGGGCGAAGGTGAGTTCGGCACGCTGTACGGCCACTTCGCCCGTGCCAACCCGCACTGGGGCGACCTCGCCAGCGGCGCCGAGGCGCTGTTGGTGTTCAGCGGCCCGGACGCCTACATCCACCCGGGCTGGTACCCGGCCAAGGCCGAGCACGGCAAGGTGGTGCCAACCTGGAACTACATCTCCGTGCACGCCTGGGGCCAGGCCGAGGTGTTCGACGAACCCGAACGTCTGTTGCGACTGGTCAGCCGTCTGAGCGATCGCCATGAACGCCAGCAGGCGCAGCCCTGGGCGACAAGCGATGCCCCCCGCAAGTACTTCGACGCCATGCTGCGCGCCATCATCGGCTTCGCTCTGCCGATTCGCCGACTTGAGGGCAAATGGAAGCTCGGCCAGAACCGTTCGGCTGCCGACCAGGCTGGCGTACGTGCAGGGCTGAGTGCCTCGCCCAATGCACGCAGCCACGAACTCGCCGCCCGTATGCCCACCCTCGACTGACAGGAACACCGCCATGCTCGAAATCCGCCCGATCACCGCCGACGACCACGCCGCCTGGCTGCCGCTGTGGCACGGCTACCAGCGCTTCTACCAGGCCGAAATTGCCAACGCGACCAGCGTACTGACCTGGCAGCGTTTCCTCGACCCGACCGAACCCATGCATGCCGCACTCGCCTGGATCGATGGCGAAGCCGTCGGCCTGGTGCACGTCATCTACCATCGCAGCTGCTGGACCGAGGGCGACTACTGCTACCTGCAGGACCTGTACGTCGCCGAAAACATTCGCGGCAGCGGCATCGGTCGGGCGCTGATCGAGCATGTCTATGCGCAGGCTCGGTCAGCCGGCGCCAGCCGCGTACACTGGCTGACTCAGGAAACCAACTACCGCGCACGCCAGCTCTACGACCGCATCGCCGATCGCACCGGCTTCATCCAGTACAGGAAGCTGTTTTGATGACCCAGGACCTCAGCCACTGGCAACCTCGCCCGACGCCGGATCAGCGCACTCTGCAGGGCCGTTTCGTACGCCTGGAGGCCCTCGACGCCACACGCCACGGCGATGACCTGTGGGCCACTCTGCAGGGGCCGGACCCGGCGCTGTGGGACTATCTGCCTTACGGCCCGTTCAACGAACGCAGCGCATTCGATGCCTGGCTGACCGCTAATGCCGGCAGTCACGATCCGCTGTTCTACACGGTGCTGGAGCAGGGCTCGGGTCGCGCCCTGGGGCTGTTCAGCTACCTGCGCATCACCCCGCAGGACGGTAGCATCGAGATCGGCCACGTGGTCTTCGGGGCGTCGATGCAGCGCACACCAGGCGCTACCGAGGCGGTGTACCTGCTGGCCCGCCACGCCTTCGACGATCTCGGCTATCGCCGCCTGGAGTGGAAGTGCGACAACGCCAACGCGCGTTCCAGGCGCGCCGCCGAGCGCTTCGGCTTCATCCACGAAGGGCTCTTTCGCCAGCACATGGTGCGCAAGGGCAGAAACCGCGACACCGCCTGGTTCGCCATCATCGACGGCGAATGGCCCGCGCGCCGAGAGGCCTTCGAGCGCTGGCTGGCAGCCGACAACTTCGCCGCAGACGGCCAGCAGAAACAGCGCCTGGAAGCCTTCAGGGCCTGATCAGGCGGTCGGCACCACGCGCTTGGCCGACTGGAAATGACGCTGCCAGTAGGCGTTGTTGAGGCGGTCGATACGCACCTTAGTGCCGCGACGTGGCGCGTGGACGAAGCGACCCTCACCGATGTAGATGGCGACGTGATCCACCGAGCGGCTGCGGATTCGGAAGAACAGCAGATCGCCCGGCTGCAGGTCGCTGCGTTTCACCGTGGGTGCATCCACACGCGACAAGGCGCGTGAGGTACGCGGCAGTTCGAGGTCATCCTGGGTCTTGAAGGCGTACTGCACCAGACCGCTGCAGTCGAAGCCGTGGCTCAGGCTGGTACCGCCCCAGCGATAGGGAGTGCCCAGCGCGCCGAGAGCGCGGTCGATCACTTCCCCGGCTGGTTTGGGCTTGGCCGCTTGCGAAGTGGCGGGAACGGTGTAGACGCGAAAGGTGGCGGAGGCTTGGGTACAGATTCCCAGTAAAAGAGCGCCTCCCAGGCAAAATGACATGAAAAACTTATTCAAACCCAGTGACCTTGGTAACTGGCCTTCAAGCGGAAACCTTACCCGCATCAAGGCCTTGCATCGGAGACGATGCTTCCTGCCCGTCCCGGTGACGGACTACCGAAGCGAACACCAGTTCATTTTTTCTGCTGACGACTGACGAACGGCAACCCGACCCCAAGGCGTTATCTGCTGACGCGCCTGGAGTCACCTCATATCGGGCGTCAAACCAGACAGAGACCTTGAACAGGGTTGCCGTCGTTCACGCCTCGCCAAGAAAGCGCAGGCCGGCGCCTTCGGCGTCCACGCGCATCACTTCCATCTTCAAGACTGGGGCGGGAAATGGCAGATCCTGCACCTGACCGGTGACCTCGGTGCCGACCGCCAGGGCGGCCATGTCCGAGTGTTTCACATAGACGCCGCTATCGGACAGGTCACGGGTCTGTGCCAGCAGCTCACCGAAGCTGGGGTGGCTGATCTTGATCCGGCACTTCATCGGGGTACGCACCTGCTGACGCTGGTTCGGCATGACAGCTCCATGGTTGGACAAGCAATTTCGCCTTTAATAGCGCATTAGCGCGCAGGCGCCCAGCGCGTGGCGGAAAAAAGGCGCCATCGAGGCGCCTTCCTTCATCATGCTCGGTGACGGCACGTCAGTACCATCTGTCCTCGCCGTCCGGACGATTCTTGAAGCGTTTCATGCTCCACATGTACTGGCTCGGGTAGGTGCGCACGTAGCGCGCCACCACATCACTCATGGCGGCCACGCCTTCTTCGACGTTCTCGCTGTACATGCCTTCCGGCGCCGCCTCGAGGATCACCTTGTAGCCACTGCCGTCAGGCAGGCGCAGCGCATGCAGGAACACGCCGACCGCCTTGCCGCCAGCCAGCATGCCGGGCACGAACTTGCTGGTCAGCGCAGTGGTGCCGAGGAAGGGCACGAAAATGCCCGACGAACGGCTCGGCTCAGGGTCGGCCGGAATGCCCACGGCACCACCCTTGCGCACTTCCTTGATGACGCTGAGGATGCCTTCCTTGGTCGACGGCGCGACGCGGTTGCCCATCTGCACGCGCTGCTGCTGCAGCAGTTCATCAACGGCCTTGAGCTTGGGCGGGCGGTAGAAAATGATCGGTTTGCACTGGTTGCAGTAGAAGTGGTTGAGCACTTCCCAGTTACCCAGGTGGCTGGTGATGCCGACCACGCCCTTGCCCGAGGCCAGGGCCTGTTGCAACACCTCCAGGCCTTCTACTTCGCGGACCAGAGCGAGGGATTTCTGCGCCGGCCAGATCCAGGCGCAGGCGCTTTCGGTCAGGGTCTTGCCGATGTCCTTGAGGCTCTGCCCAACCAGCTTGTCCAGCTCTGCCTCATTCAGCTCAGGGAAGCACTTGCTCAGGTTGATGCGCACTACATCGCGTGAGCCGTTCGGTAATTTCCACATCAGCCAGCCAATGGCATTGCCCACGGCCTGCACGACACGCCAGGGCAGCAGTGCGAACAGGCGCAGAAAACCCACCACCAGGGCGCCCTTGAGTTTTTCCACAACAGACTCCAACCGCTCACAAAAGCGCCAATTGTAGCGTTGGGCGACCGCGCAGTCAGTAAAGGCTCGTCCGAAGCCGCTGCTGCAGGTCATGTTCGTAGGCTTCGACATCGAACTCGTCGTAAATGTGGCGGAAAATATCGCCAGCACTCGGCAGGCTGGCGCGCTCCACCTGGCGCGAGGCATCCCACAGCCCCGAGCGCGCCGCCGCCTTGGAGCACTGGAAGTAGCACGTTTCTATATGGATGCGCAGCACGCTGCGCGGCAGCTTGCCCTGGGCACGGCCCAATTCGAGCAGCTCGGGATCGAGGGAAATCTCGGCGCGACCATTGACCCGCAAGCTCTCGCCGACGCCCGGAATCAGGAACAGCAGCGCCACCTGCGGGTTCAGGACGATGTTGCGCAGGCTGTCGATGCGGTTGTTGCCGGGGCGATCCGGCAGCAGCAGGGTCTGGTCGTCGAGGATGTGCACGAAGCCCGGCGCATCACCCCGCGGCGAGCAGTCCAGGCCATCCGGACC
The DNA here is from genome assembly GCF_016008875.1 of Ectopseudomonas mendocina. Classification (GTDB taxonomy): domain Bacteria; phylum Pseudomonadota; class Gammaproteobacteria; order Pseudomonadales; family Pseudomonadaceae; genus Aquipseudomonas. The sequence continues at coordinate 108,868 of NZ_JADTQG010000018.1, read as the reverse complement.
GGCGCTGGCCAGCACCACGAAGGGCGAGGCCTGGATCAGCGCGCGGTAGGGTTCGATCAGTCGCGGCAGCTCCTTGCGCCGCGAGCGCTCGTGGCTGCCGCCGTATACGGCCTGCAGTTCGTCGAGGGTGGTGATGGTGATCATGAGCCCTTCAGTTGCGCGTAGCGGTCGCAGTCGGTGGTGTGGTCCATCACCATACCCGTGGCCTGCATGAAGGCATAGCAGATGGTCGGCCCGACGAAGTTGAAGCCGGCCTTGCGCAATGCCTTGCTCATCGCCTCGGCCTCGGGGGTCACCGCCAGCATCTGGCTGCGGTCGCTGAAATGGTTGATCTTCGGCGCGCCACCGACGAACGACCAGAGCCAGGTGACCGGGTCTTCCAGCTTCAGCCAGGCCTGGGCGTTCTGCCGCACGGCCTTGAGCTTGAGACGGTTGCGGATGATGCCGGGGTCCTGCATCAGCACCTCGATCTCTTCGTCAGTAAGACGGGCCAGACGCTCGGGATCGAAGCCGTGCAACACCTGCCGATAGCGCTCGCGCTTCTTCAGCACGGTGATCCACGACAGACCGGCCTGCGCGCCTTCGAGCAGCAGCATCTCGAACAGTTGGCGGGCATCGCGTTGCGGCACGCCCCATTCCTCGTCGTGGTAGGCCTGGTACAGCGGATCGTCGGTACACCAGAAGCAGCGGGGCATGGCAGCAAGCCTCGGTCAGGATGAAGCGGTGACTATAACCACTGCTGTATATAAATACAGCCGTGACGAATGCCGCCTACCCTTGCAGGCAACTCATTCGCGATTCTGGACGCTGCGGTGCTATCCATCGCGAATGAATTCGCTCCTGCCTCAGCCAAGCGCGCGCTAGCCGTACCCTGCGACCTGCGCCGAGTTTCGATATACTCCCCGGCTTTCCCTCGCAAGCCTCCACAGGTGATTTTTTCGTGAGCCAGAACAAGCCTGCCGTGCGCACCTTCCAGGACCTGATCCTGGCCCTGCAGAACTACTGGGCCGAGCAGGGCTGCGTGGTGCTGCAACCCTACGACATGGAAGTGGGCGCCGGCACCTTCCACACCGCCACCTTCCTGCGCGCCATCGGCCCGGAGACCTGGAACGCCGCCTACGTGCAGCCTTCGCGTCGCCCGACCGACGGCCGCTATGGCGAAAACCCCAACCGCCTGCAGCACTACTATCAGTTCCAGGTGGTCCTCAAGCCCAACCCGGAGAACTTCCAGGAGCTGTACCTCGGCTCGCTCAAGGCCATCGGCCTCGACCCGGAAGTGCACGACATCCGCTTCGTCGAGGACAATTGGGAATCGCCGACCCTCGGCGCCTGGGGCCTGGGCTGGGAAATCTGGCTCAACGGCATGGAAGTCACCCAGTTCACCTACTTCCAGCAGGTTGGTGGCATCGAGTGCTACCCGGTGACCGGCGAGATCACCTACGGCCTGGAGCGCCTGGCCATGTACCTGCAGGGCGTTGATTCGGTCTACGACCTGATCTGGACCGACGGCCCGTTCGGCACCGTGACCTACGGCGACGTGTTCCATCAGAACGAGGTGGAGCAGTCCACCTACAACTTCGAACACGCCAACGTCGAGAAGCTATTCGAACTGTTCGACTTTTACGAGAGCGAAGCCAACCGCCTGATCGAGCTGGAGCTGCCGCTGCCGACCTACGAAATGGTGCTCAAGGCCTCGCACACCTTCAACCTGCTCGACGCCCGCCGCGCCATCTCGGTAACCGCGCGCCAGCAGTACATCCTGCGCGTACGCACCCTGGCACGCGCCGTAGCGCAGAGCTACCTCCAGGCACGCGCCAAGCTCGGCTTCCCCATGGCCACCCCCGAACTGCGTGAAGAAGTACTGGCCAAGCTGGAGGCGCAAGCATGAGTGCACAAGATTTCCTGGTCGAACTGGGCACCGAAGAGCTGCCACCCAAAGCCCTGAAGAGCCTCGGTGAGGCCTTCCTCAAAGGCATCGAGAAAGGTCTCAAGACCGCCGGCCTGGGCTATGCAGCGAGCCGCGTGTACGCCGCGCCGCGCCGCCTGGCGGTGTTGATCGAACAACTCGAAGAACAGCAGGCCGACCGCAGCATGAACCTCGACGGCCCGCCCCTGCAGGCCGCCTTCGACGCCGACGGCAACCCGACCCAGGCCGCCCTCGGCTTCGCCCGCAAGTGCGGCGTGGATATCGCCGAGATCGACCGCAGCGGCCCGAAACTGCGCTTCGCTCAGCACATCCCCGGCCAGCCGGCGGTGAAGCTGCTGCCGACCATCGTGCAGGACTCGCTGAACGACCTGCCAATTCCCAAGCGCATGCGCTGGGCCGCCCGTCGTGACGAGTTCGTGCGCCCGACCCAGTGGTTGGTAATGCTGTTCGGCGACGCCGTGGTCGACTGCGAAATCCTCGCGCAGAAGGCCGGTCGCGTGTCCCGCGGCCACCGCTTCCACGCCAACCGCGACGTGCGCATCAGCAGCCCGGCCAGCTATGCCGAAGACCTGCGCAGCGCCTACGTGCTGGCCGACTTCGCCGAGCGCCGCGAGATCATCAGCCGCCGCGTCGATGAACTGGCTGCTGCCGAACAGGGCACGGCCATCGTGCCGCCGGCGCTGCTGGATGAAGTCACCGCCCTGGTCGAATGGCCGGTGCCGCTGGTCTGCTCGTTCGAGGAACGTTTCCTCGAAGTGCCGCAGGAGGCGCTGATCAGCACCATGCAGGACAACCAGAAGTACTTCTGCCTGCTCGATGCGAACGGCAAGCTGCTGCCGCGCTTCATCACCGTGGCCAACGTCGAGTCCAAGGACCCGGCGCAGATCGTCTCCGGCAACGAGAAGGTCGTGCGTCCGCGTCTTACCGACGCCGAGTTCTTCTTCAAGCAGGACAAGAAGCAGAAGCTCGAAGGCTTCAACCAGCGCCTGGCCAACGTGGTGTTTCAGGCCCAGCTCGGTTCGGTATTCGACAAGGCCCAGCGCGTCTCTGCCCTGGCCGGCTTCATCGCCCGCGAAGTGGGTGGCGACGCCCAGCGCGCCGCCCGTGCCGGCCTGCTGTCCAAATGCGACCTGGCCACCGAGATGGTCGGCGAATTCCCCGAAATGCAGGGCATCGCCGGCTATTACTACGCGCTCAACGACGGTGAGCCGCAGGACGTCGCCCTGGCCCTGAACGAGCAGTACATGCCGCGCGGTGCCGGCGCCGAACTGCCGAGCACCCTGACCGGTGCGGCAGTGGCCGTGGCCGACAAGCTCGATACCCTGGTCGGCATCTTCGGCATCGGCATGCTGCCCACCGGCTCGAAAGACCCCTACGCCCTGCGTCGCGCCGCCCTCGGCGTGCTGCGCATCCTGATCGAGAAGGGCCTGGACCTGAACCTGGCCGCTGCAGTCGACTTCGCCGTCGCCCAGTACGCCGGCAAGATCAAGACCGACGGCCTGGCCGCCCAGGTGCTGGAGTTCATCTTCGATCGCCTGCGTGCGCGCTACGAGGACGAAGGCATCGAAGTCGCCGTGTACCAGGCCGTGCGTGCGGTCAATCCGACCTCGCCGCTGGACTTCGACCAGCGCGTGCAGGCCGTACAGGCCTTCCGCAAGCTGCCGCAGGCCGCTGCCCTGGCCGCCGCCAACAAGCGCGTGTCGAACCTGCTGAGCAAGGCCGAAGGTGGCGTCGCCGCCCAGGTCGAGGCGCACTACTTCGACAACCCCAGCGAGTTCGCCCTGCACGCCGCCATCCAGCAGGCCGACCATGCGGTACAACCGCTGGCCGCTGTCCGTCAGTACGACGAGGCGCTGGCCAAGCTGGCCAGCCTGCGCGAGCCGGTGGACGCCTTCTTCGAGGCGGTGCTGGTCAATGCCGAAGACGCGCGTGTGCGCGCCAACCGTTACGCCCTGCTGGCCCGTCTGCGCGGGCTATTCCTCGGCGTGGCGGATATCTCGGTGCTGGGCTGACGCACAGCAGCGGCAAGCTACAAGCTTCAAGCGGCAAGCAGGCCGCTGTTGACTTGTAGCTTGCGGCTTGGAGCTTGCCGCTATGAAGTTACTCATCCTCGACCGCGACGGTGTCATCAACGAAGACTCCGACGCCTATATCAAGGCGCTCGACGAGTGGATTCCGATCCCGTCGTCGATCGCCGCTATTGCACGCCTGTCGCAAGCAGGCTGGACGGTGGCCGTGGCCACCAACCAGTCCGGCATCGCCCGTGGCTACTACGATCTGGCGACCCTGGAGTCGATGCACGCGCGCCTGCGCCAGCTGGTGGCCGAGCAGGGCGGCGAAATCGGCCTGATCGTCCACTGCCCACACGGCCCGGACGATGGCTGCGAGTGCCGCAAGCCAAAGGCCGGCATGCTCGAACAGATCGCTGCGCACTACGCCACGGATCTGAAAGGAATCTGGTTCGTCGGCGACAGCAGCGGTGACCTGCAGGCTGCACTGGCCGTCGATTGTCAGCCTGTGCTGGTAAAAACCGGCAAGGGCGAACGTACCCTGGCCAAGCCGTTGCCGCCAGGAACCCTGGTATTCGACGATCTGGCGGCTGTCGCCGATCGACTGCTCTCATAAGGTGCGAAGCTTCATGGCGATCCTGCAGGCTTTAAGAGTCACGCTTTTCTACCTGCTGCTGTCGTCCAGCTCGTTCTTCTGGTGCCTGATCAGCCTGGTGGTCGCACCCTTGCTGCCGTTCCGCCAACGCTACCGCTTCGTCGTCCAGGCCTGGTGCAGCTGCGCGGTGTGGCTGGCCAGGGTGATCGTCGGCATCCGCTATGAAGTGCGCGGGTTGGAGAATATCCCGCAGCGCCCCTGCGTGATCCTCGCCAACCACCAGAGCACCTGGGAGACCTTCTTCCTCTCCGCCTATTTCGAACCACTCAGCCAGGTGGTCAAGCGCGAGTTGCTACGCGTGCCGTTCTTTGGCTGGGGCATGGCGCTGCTCAAGCCCATCGCCATTGACCGCAGCAACCCCAAGGCTGCGCTCAAGCAACTGGCCAAGCAGGGCGATGAGCGCCTCAAGCAGGGCGCCTGGGTGCTGGTGTTCCCCGAAGGCACGCGCATTCCACCGGGGCAGATCGGCAAGTTCTCCCGTGGCGGCACGGCCCTGGCGGTGAATGCCGGCCTGCCAGTGCTGCCCATCGCGCACAACGCCGGCGAATTCTGGCCCAAGGCGGGCTGGGGCAAGCGCTCGGGCACCATCGAAGTGATCATCGGCGCACCGATGTATGCAGAAGGCGAGGGCCCGCGCGCCATTGCCGAACTCAACGAGCGTGCCTTCCAGTGGGTCTGCCAGCAGCAGACCGAACTGCGTGGCGAAGAGCCTCAGCTGAGCCGTCTAGGCGAAATGGCCTGATCTGTGGATAAGCTGTGCATCGAATGCAATCAAAGCGCCATCACTTCTTTTATCTAGTTGATTTTTAAGGCGAAATAGACGCGCTAGGAAAAATCCTCAACAGGGTATAAGTTGTCGCGTGGCGCTTCTGCCGACAATCCGCGGGGCTCGCCTCCGTTGAGATGCGCATGCCAGAACGCATCAGCCCCCGGCACGCATTGATATAAGCCTCGACGCGCGCACAGTCTCGCTCGCGACGATGGCCGATGATTGGATCAGTAAAGGGAATTCACTGCCATGCCGTCGATCTACCAGCTCAAACCGGCTTTTCAGAACCTGCTGCGCCCCGGCGTCGAGCGTTTGTATACGCGCGGCGTCACCGCCAACCAGGTGACCCTGGCCGCCGCGCTCGTCTCGGTGCTGCTCGGCGCCCTGCTCGCCGCCTTTAGCCACATCATCTGGCTGTTCGCACTGATTCCTGTGTGGATGCTGCTGCGCATGGCGCTCAATGCCGTCGACGGCATGCTCGCGCGCGAGTTCGGCCAGCAGTCGAAGCTCGGCGCCTATCTCAACGAGCTGTGCGACGTGATTGCCGACAGCGCCCTGTATCTGCCCTTCGCCCTGCTGCCTGGCGTCTCGCCGCTGCTGGTGATCCTCGTGGTGGTGATGGCCGTGATCAGCGAATACGCCGGCGTGCTCGGGCCCATGGTCGGTGCCTCCCGCCGCTATGACGGGCCGATGGGCAAGAGCGACCGCGCCTTCTGCTTCGGTGTGATCGGTGCAGGCGTCGCCACGGGCCTGCTGCCTGCCTTGTGGATCAACCTGGCGCTGGCGCTGATCCTCGCCCTGCTGCTCTATACCCTCTACAACCGCGTTCGCCTCGGGCTGGCCGAAACGGCCTGACCCATTCAAGGAATAAGGAGATTCCATGCGCCCCGTCCAACTGCATACCTTTGCCACCCACGACGGCGTCGAGCTGAGCTATCGCCACTGGCCGGCGACGGTACCGGCGGACGAACCTCGCCAGGCGGTGGTGCTGTTTCATCGCGGCCATGAGCACGGCGGGCGCATGGCCCATCTGGTGGACGAGCTGGAGCTGCCGCACTGCGACTTCTTCGCCTGGGATGCCCGTGGCCATGGGCTTTCGCCCGGCGCACGCGGCGACAGTCCGAGCTTCGCCACCAACGTGCGTGACGTGCAGACCTTCGTCGAGCATATCGGCGCACAACACGGCATCGCCGAACAGGACCTGGCGGTGGTGGCGCAGAGCGTCGGCGCGGTGATCATCTCCACCTGGGCCCACGACTACGCGCCCAAGGTGCGTTGCCTGGTACTCGCCTCGCCGGCCTTCAAGGTCAAGCTCTACGTGCCCTTCGCCCGCCCCGGTCTGAAGCTGCTGCACGCCTGGCGCGGCAACTTCTTCGTCAACAGCTACGTGAAGGCGCGCTATCTCAGCCATGATCCCGAGCGCATCGCCTCCTTCGAGAATGACTCGCTGATCGCCCGGCCGATCTCGGTCACCATGCTGCTCGGCCTGTACGAGGCCGCCGACCGCATCGTCGCCGACGCCCAGGCGATCCAGGTGCCGACCCAGCTGCTGATCTCCGGCGCCGACTTCGTCGTCCACCGCAAGCCGCAGGAAGACTTCTTCGAGCGCCTCGGCAGCCTGCGCAAGGAAAAGCACCTGCTACCGGGCTTCTTCCACGACACCCTCGGTGAACGCGACCGCGCCCACCCCCTGAGCCGCGCACGGCGCTTCATCCTGCGCAACTTCGAGGAGCCGGTAACGCGGCCCTCGCTACTCGATGCCGATCGTCTGGGCGCCACCTGCGCCGAAGCCGAAGAGCTGGCCGCGCCGCTGCCAAAACGCTCGTTGCGCGACCTCTACTGGCGCGCCACCCGCGCCGGCATGCGCCTGGGCAGCAGCCTGTCAGCCGGCGTGAAGCTGGGCTTCGACACCGGTTTCGACTCCGGCAGTACGCTCGATTACGTCTACCGCAACCAGCCCACCGGCAAGGGTGCGCTGGGCCGGTTGATCGACCAGAACTACCTGGATTCCATCGGCTGGCGCGGCATTCGTCAGCGCAAGCTGCACGCCGAGGAACTGCTGCGCCTGGCCATGGCCAGATTGCGCGAGGCGGGCAGGGCAGTACGCATCGTCGATATCGCCGCCGGCCACGGCCGCTATATCCTCGAATCGCTGGAAGGCCAGCAGCAGCGCCCCGACTCGATCCTGCTGCGCGACTACAGCGACATCAACGTGCGCGACGGCAATGCGCTGATCGAACAGAAGGGCCTGGGCGACATCGCCCGCTTCGTCAAAGGCGATGCCTTCGACCGTGAGGATCTCGCCGCGCTCGAGCCGAAACCGACTCTGGCAGTGGTCTCCGGCCTGTATGAACTGTTCGGCAGCAACCAGATGGTCGGCGACTCGCTGGCCGGGCTGGCGGCAGCGGTCGAGGAGGGCGGTTACCTGGTCTACACCGGCCAGCCCTGGCACCCGCAACTGGAGCTGATCGCCCGCGCACTGACCAGCCATCGCGACGGCCAGGCCTGGGTCATGCGCCGGCGCAGCCAGGCGGAGATGGATCAGCTGGTGGAAGCGGCGGGCTTTCGCAAGGTGGCGCAGCGCATCGACCAGTGGGGTATCTTCAGCGTATCCCTGGCCCAACGGGTGAAGTGATGGACAACACGCGCGAACAGGGATTGTACAAGCGCGGCGTACTCTGGCTGCTGTTGCTCGGCCCGCTGTTCTTCGCCAGCTACGGCTTCGCCAACTGGTTCACCGGGCAGCGCGATGACGTCGGTAGCCTGGTGTTCGCCTGGGAACCGCAGATCCCGCTCTGGCCCTGGACCATCGTACCGTACTGGTCGATCGACCTGCTCTACGGCCTGTCCTTCCTGCTGCCAGCCTGCCGCCGCGAAATGGATCGCCACGCCCTGCGCCTGCTCGCTGCGCAGGTCATCTGCGTGGCCTGCTTCCTGCTCTGGCCGCTGCGCTTCACCTTCGAGCGGCCGCCGCTGGACGGCACCTTCGGCCTGATGTTCGACGTACTGATGGGCTTCGACAAACCCTTCAACCAGGCGCCGTCGCTGCATATCACCCTGCTGGTGATCATTTGGGCGATGTTCGCCAATCACACCCGCGGCCCGTTCTGGCGTGGCCTGCTGCACGGGTGGATGGCGCTGATCGGCATCTCCGTGCTGACTACCTGGCAGCATCACTTCATCGACCTGCCCACCGGGGCGCTGGCGGGCTTCTTCTGCCTGTGGCTGCTGCCGCTGCAGGGCGATACGCCGCTGAAGCAGATGCGCCTGGCCAGCGATCCACGGCGTTGGCGCCTGGCGCTGCGCTACGGGCTTGGCGCAACGCTATGCGCCGTGCTGGCAGTCAAGCTGGGCGGTGCCTGGCTATGGCTGTTCTGGCTGGCCGTTGCCCTGGCCATGGTCGCGCTCAACTACCTGCTGTTCGGCGCTGGCGGCTTCCAGAAGCAGGCCGACGGGCGCCTCAGCCCGGCCGCGACGGTGTTGCTCGCACCCTATCTGCTCGGTGCCTGGATCAATTCAAGGTTATGGACATACCGCCAGCCAGCGCCGAGCCAGGTCGTGGAGGGCATCGACCTCGGCCGCCTGCCGGGCCCGGGTGATCTCGATGGCTACGCCGCCGTGGTCGATCTGTGCGCCGAACTGCCGCTGCTGCACACCCCGAGCGCCTACTGCAGCCTGCCCTCGCTGGATCTGGTGGCGCCCGATGCGCTGACCTGCCAGCGCGCCGCCGAGGCCATCGAACGCTTGCGTCATAACGGCCCGCTGCTGGTGTGCTGCGCCCTGGGTTATTCGCGCAGTGCTACTGCCGTGGCGGCCTGGCTGCTACATAGCGGCCGCTGCCAGAGCGTCGCCTCCGCCGTGCAACTGATCCGCCAGGCGCGACCACAGGTCGTGCTCGGCCCGCAGCATCTGGTCGCGCTGCAGGCCATGCTCGACGTGGGCGCGGAACTGGAGGTCGCCCATGCAGGCTGATCTGCTGCTGGTCGCCGCGCTGCTACGACGCGGGCGCAGCCTCGACCAATTTTCCGGCGCGCTGAGTCTGGTCGCCGTGGTCTTCGGCCTGGCGCCTTGGCTGGGTGCACCGCCAAGCCTGATGTTGGCGCTGCTCTGCGCAGCGCTGCTGGTCGCCGGCCTGGCCGAAAAATACTGGGCGCTGCGCGTGGCGCTGGATGCCGAACTGTTCCAGCACCTGGCCGAGGCCGGCGGACAGCTCGACAGCCAGACTCATGCGCTGGATCAGGCGCTACAGAAGCTGGGGCTGCAGAATGCGCAGCTGGCTGGCCGCGACTGGAGCCTGCGCGCTCAGGGTGCGCTCGGCCTGCTACGTAAACAGGCGCTGTGCCTACTGCTACAGATTTTCATCGTCGCACTCGGGTTCTTCATCGTTTTCGCTTAAGGAGTCGCCATGCTCGCTGCACTGACCGCTTTCGCCATCACCTCGGCAGCTCGCCTGCTGACCGGTGCCCGAGCCTTGTGGCTCGGCAGCACCGCGCAGGCGACGCAACGCCTGTACTACGCCAACCACAGCAGCCATGGCGATTTCGTCCTGCTCTGGGCATCGCTGCCGCCGGAGCTGCGCAAGCGCACCCGGCCGGTGGCCGGCGCCGACTACTGGCAGAAGCCGGGCGTACGTAGCTTCCTGATCAATAACGTATTCAACGGCGTGCTGGTCGACCGCGAGCGCAAGGAAGGCGCCAACCCACTGCAGGCGATGCTCGATGCGCTGGACGGCGGCGACTCGCTGATCATCTTCCCCGAGGGCACGCGCAACCTCGGCGACGAACCGCTGCTGCCGTTCAAGAGTGGTCTCTATCACTTGGCCCAGGCACGCCCCGACGTGGAGCTGGTACCGGTGTGGATCGCCAACCTGAATCGGGTGATGCCCAAGGGCCGCGCGCTGCCGCTGCCGCTGCTGTGCACCCTGAGCTTCGGCGCCGCGCTGGAACGCATCGAGGGGGAGGGCAAGGACGCCTTCCTGGAACGCGCACGTAACGCCCTGCTGGCACTGGCACCCGAGGAGGCCTGAGATGGATCGCAATACCCTGCTGCTGTTCGCCGGTATCGGTGCCCTGCTCCTGCTGGCCAGTCTGGTCGGCTTCGTTCTCAAGCGGCGCAGTGGCGATCGCCCCAACCCGGTGATCGACAACCTCAACGCGCGGATCAACGCCTGGTGGGTGATGGTGCTGGTAATCGGCATCGCCTTCCTGTTCGGCAACATCGGCGTAGTCGTGCTGTTCTACTTCGTGTCCTTCTACGCCCTGCGCGAATTCATGACGCTGACACCGACCCGGCGCAGCGACTATCCAGCGCTGGTCGCGGCCTTCTATTTCGCCCTGCCGATGCAGTACCTGCTGATCGCCCTGGATTGGTACGGCCTGTTCGCTATCTTCATCCCGGTCTATCTGTTCCTCCTGCTGCCGATCCTCGCCTCGCTGGGCGGTGATACCACGCGCTACCTCGAGCGCGCGGCCAAGGTGCAGTGGGGCTTGATGATCGCCGTGTACTGCATCTCCTCGGTACCGGCGCTGCTGACCCTGGACATCCCCGGCTACGAGGGCCGCAACCTGCTGCTGATCGCCTGGCTGATCATTGTCGTGCAGCTCTCCGACGTGCTGCAGTACGTATGCGGCAAGCTGTTCGGCAAGAACAAGATCGCGCCCAACCTGTCACCGTCGAAAACCGTGGAAGGCTTTATCGGCGGCGTGGCCCTGGCAACGCTGATCGGCGCCACCCTGTGCTGGATCACCCCCTTCGCCTTCTGGCAGGCCGCGCTGTTCGCCCTGCTGGTGTGCCTGCTCGGCTTCGCCGGCGGCCTGGTGATGTCGGCGATTAAGCGCGACCGCGGCGTGAAGGACTGGGGCCATATGATCGAGGGCCACGGCGGTATGCTCGACCGTCTCGACTCGGTGTGCTTCGCCGCACCGGTGTTCTTCCATATGGTGCGTTACTGGTGGGCCTGAGCCTAGGCCAGCACGGAGATTATGGATTGCACTAGAGTCAACTCAAGCCAGAAAACAAGAAGGCTGACATGATCGCCCACACCCAGACACTGTTCGGAGCCGTCGCCCTGGTCGCCGTGATCATGGGCAGTTGTCTGATCCTGGTCGGCCAGCTGCGTCACCGCGACGGCATGCTCACCACTGGATTGGGCATGCTCTCCCATGCGCTGGCCTACATCGGCTTTACCCTGTTCGGGCTGGCCTCGATGTGGCTGACCTATGTGCTGGCCAACACGCTGCTGTCCACCGCTCTGGCGTTCTACACCGTCAGCCTGCCGCTGATCCACGGCAGGCGCCCGCCCTGGCGGCTGGCCTTCGCCTTCCCGCTGCTGCTGGGCTTCCTGCTCAGCCTGCTGATCGATACCCAGGAACCCCGACAACTGGTGGCCTGCCTGCTGCTGTTCAGCCAATGTCTGGTGATTCTGCACCTGAGCCGCCTCCATGCCGTGCTCGGCGGGCGCGCCCACCGAATCCTGATGATCGGTGCAGGCATCAGCCTGTTCGGCCTGGGTATTCGCGTGGTGGTCATCCTCAGCGGCGCGCCGGCGGAGATGCACTACGACGTCAGCAACCTGAAACAGACGGTATCGGTCGCCCTCGGCGCCGCCACCATCATCATGTTCTCCTTCGGCCTGGTGCTGCTGTCGCGCGAGCGCATCGAATCGGAGCTGCGCCAGACCGCCCTGCGCGACACGCTCACCGGATTGCCCAATCGCCTGGCGATACTCGAACAACTCACCGACGAGCTGGAGCGTGCTCGCCGCCAACGCACGCCGCTGTCCATCGCCATGCTCGATCTGGACCACTTCAAGCAGATCAACGACAGCCATGGCCATCTGGTCGGCGATGACGTGCTCAGGCACTGCGCGGACCATCTGCAGCAACGGCTGCGGCGTAATGACAGCATCGGCCGTTATGGTGGTGAGGAATTCCTGCTGATCCTGCCCGGCACCGACGCCAGCGGCGCGCTGGAGCTGGTCGATCAGCTTCGCCAATCCCTGACCCAGCACCCGGCACAGATTGACGACAGGCACATCGCCTTGAGCTTCAGCGCCGGAGTCTACGGCAGCCCCAACTCCCCCACTGAGGACATCACCGGCATGCTGCTCAAGGCCGACACCGCGCTCTATCGCGCCAAGCACGCCGGGCGTAATACACAGGTTCTGGCCACGGCGGACTGATAGGAGGGGCTCGGATTACTAGCAGACCTGAGTCATGCCTGGCTACCAGCGTTCAGCGTCGCCCGCCTTTTCTGCAGGCAACAAAAAACCCGCCGAAGCGGGTTTTTTAAGACCTTCCGACATCCTGTCGTTTGCCTTCCTGGCGCGGTCTGTCTTCCGTGACTCGGGACATCCAGTTCCCGGTAGGTGTGAGTAGATTAACCAGCCCACGGACGCGGCGGGAGAGGTCCGTTGCGCTTCGGCATGTAAGCCTTTTGCCATAGCGGCACTCGCGAAAAACCATGATCTGAGCCTGACGCTAATTAGAAGGCAGCTTTACTCGTCCACAAACACGCCACATAGATCGATCACGAATCGCGCAGGTTGCGCCTCTCCTGCCGCTACGACGATAAGTACCGAACGATTGGCGTCTCGACCATTAACGCATTGTACGTACAGAGCAAGATTTCCTTGCTTATACGCGGGCGTATCGCCTGGAAAATCCATATGTTTTCTTGCGCCAGGAATCAGACCTACCAGCGCATCGGCCTGCCGCTCACCGAGTTCCGATAAATACTGGACCTGCTGGTTATCGAAGAGCACTGGTCCGAAATCTGGCACATCCAACATTGAGCTGAACACATAGAAATCGCTTTCAGCACCATCGAATAGTCGTTTTTTATTTTTTTCTAGATCATTCATGCTTCAAGAATAAGCTTTTTTATCTCCAAATTTTGATACTCTACTGCACTATCGCCACATTTGGTGTTACGCAAGAGCACCGATACTCTGAAGAGGTTTGTGTCTAACTTCCTTACAAGTCCTCCTCATGGACTAGTCCTTGGACAAAATTAGTAAAACTGGAACAAATTACCGTTTCTGATTTTTTTTGATTCTCTTCAAAGCTGAGCTCGGCGTAAAAATTATCAGTCGTAAAATAGCTAACCAGCCCAGAGTCTACATTTAGGCAAAAATAATTTCCCCCCCAGTCGTTAGCAAAGGGAAGTAGATTCTCAGGAATCACCTGTTTATCTCTCATTGAAAGGTAAGTTGATAGCAGATTCGATGGAGAATCGGAAATTGGCTTGAAAGATGCGACCTCTAAAGGCTCTTCAATTTCCGCACCAACCCAATACGTGCGATCAGGAACGCCACCATTATATTTAAGATAATGAGTCCTAAACTCATCAGGCAACTTTTTTCCAACCTTAGCTTCAAAACTATTCAGCTGCGCCAGATCGACTGAAGCTTCAGTATTAGAGAAAACATTTTCATTCATGACCAACCCTCACTTATCAACAACGCCCAACTTTAGATCTAGGAATCTTATTAGCAAGCCATCCTTTCTTTGAAGATACCAAAATTGCTTCAGCGCTTTCGTACTTTACCTTGAAATGTTTTTCATACTGGGACACAGACCCTGCATGAGGGAATGTTGCCTCATGAGCAGAGGTCTTAACCAATTGCATCGTGGTGGTACCAGTTTTCGGGTTAAAGTCATCAACATGGTGCCAGGTGTAACCCGTTGCCGCTTTCTTAGAAATACCAGCCTCTTTAAATGCTTGAGTGAAATCGCGCCCGCGACTTCCCTGCATTTTGATAACCACAATATTCTTTTGTGAGCCGACTGTGGGGAATAAATCACTACTCCCAGTAAAGTCTACCCCTGTGAGGGCCCACCCCCACGGATCCACCCACCCATACGGCTCCGGTGCGTACTGGAACAGGTTGATCCCACCCGCCAACCCAATCGGATCCGGGCTGATAAACCTTCCGATATCCGGATCGTAGAACCTGAAGGTGTTGTAGTGCAGCCCGGTTTCGCGGTCCAGGTACTGGCCCTGGAAGCGCAGGTTCTGCTCTTCGACAAAGAAGCTTTCCTGCTGTTCGGCCAGGGTGTTGCCCCAGACCTGGTAGCGGGCCTGCCAGATGCAGCGGCCGTCGTCTTCAGTGAGTTGCTGCGGTAACCCGTTTGGATCGGTGTGGTAATAGCGCAGGCGGGCGTGTTCGCCCTGGCCGTCGACGCGCGCCAGCGGGTCGTAGCTGCCTTCGTCGTAGAGGTAAAGGCTATGTCGACCGTTGCGGGTCTCGCTGAGCAGGCGCATGCCGTCCCAGGTGAAGTCGGTCTGGCCGAGCAGCACGCCGTGGGCATCGTAGTGGCTTTTGCCGATACGCCGGCCGAGCGGATCGTAGTGCATGACCACACGGCTGCCGTCGTTGTTGGTGACTTCCCGCACGCGGTGTTCGGCGTCATAGCTCAGGCGCTGCACCTGGTGACGACCGCTGCGTTTTTCCACCAGTCGGCCGAAGGCGTCGTAGCGGTAGCGCTTGTCCTGGTAGGTGAGCAGTTTGTTGTGGCGCACCCAGCCGCTGCTGGCGGCATCGCCACCGACCGGGTGCAGCAGGTTGGCGGCCGCGTCGTAGCTGTAGGTTTCCAGATTGCCGCGAATCAGGTCCTGGCTGGCGATGATGCGTCCGCTGGCATCGTAGTGCAGCTGCTGCTTCTGTTCGCGCTGGCTGGCCGGGTCACGGTCGAGGCGGCCGATCAGGTTGTCGCTGGGATCAAAGGCATAGCGCCGCTCGGCTTCGGCCGGCAGCTGCACGGGTTGCTCCAGGCGCCGACGCAGGCGTGCGGTGAGGCGTCCGGTTCGGTCGTACTGGCTACGGGTAACGAGCTGCCCCTGGGTGCGCAGCACCTCGCGATGCAGACGGTCACGCTCGAAGCGGCTGACCAGTTGATCATCCAGGTTGAGCAACTGCAGGTGACCGCTGCCGTAGTACAGGCGGCGGATACGGCGCTGGTCAGGCAGTTGCGTTTCCAGCAGGTTGCCGAGCTCATCGTAGGCATGCTGCAGAGCGCCGGCGGCGCTCTGCTCGCTGAGCAACTGGCCAAGGGCGTCGTAGGCGAAGGCCAGCGACTGCACCTGACCATCAGCCGCAGTGAAGTCGACCCCCGTCAGGCGATCGAGCGGGTCATAGCTGTATTCGGTGCGACCGTCATCGGTGTGCTTGGCGATCATCCGGCCAGCGGCATCGCGCTCGAAGCGGTGGATGATCGGTGCCGGCGGCGCCTCGGGGACACTACCCAGGCCGGTGCCATGGGGCGCCGGGGTGTAGGCCAGGCCGATGAGGTTGCCCTGCGGGTCATAGCGATAATGCCGAGCGCTGTCGTCTAGGTCATGCTGGGCGGTGAGACGGTCGAGCACGTCCCAGGTGAAGCGGTAGCGTTCGTCGTTCTCGTTGCTCAGGGCGAGCAGACGGCCATAGGCGTCGTATTCGAAGCCGACGCTGCGGCCCAGGGCATCGATGCGCTGGCGAACCTGGCCCCGCCGGTCATAGCGATAGCGCACGGGCTTGCCGGCAGGATCGAGGTAGGCGCTGAGCTGGCCGATGGCGTCGCGTTGAAACTCCTCGCAACGGCCGTCGGCGAGTTGCGTCTGCAACAGGCGACCCTGGCTGTCGTAGTGGTAGCGGGTGATTTCGCCGAGGGCATCGGTGATCTGCACCAGGTTGCCGCGCTCGTCGTAGGCGAAGCGCGTGGGGTAGCCGGAACAGTCGACCTGCTCGGTGAGCTGGCCGAGGGCGTTCCAGCGCAGGGTCTTGCGCTTGCCGCTGGCGTCGATGATTTCCACCGGCAGACCGCTGGTGTCGTAGCGATAGCGGGTGACATGGCCCAGCGGGTCGATCTCGGCGATGCAGTTGCCGCGCTTGTCGTAGCGGTACTGCCAGGCATTGCCTGCAGCGTCGGTCTCGGCTTCCGGCAGCGACCAGTGGCCAAGCCACTGGGTGAAGTCGCGACGCCCTAGCGGGTCGAGGGTTTCGCAGAGGTTGCCGGATTCGTCATAGGCGAATTGCCAACGCGCGCCGTCGGGTGCGACGGCGGCCAGAAGTTGGCGTTCGTCGTTCCATTCGAACAACCAGAGCTGGCCGAGGGCGTCGCGATAGCGGGTGATCTGGTACTGACTGTTCCAGTGGCGTTCGCTGGTGCGACCAAGGCCGTCGGTGACCCGGGTGATGCCCGCATCCAGATCGTAATGCAGATGGTATTCGTCGCCGTCGTCGGTCCAGTGCCGTGTCACCCGCCATTCGCGGCCATCGGCACCCTGAAACTCGCCCCACTCGTAAAAGCAGCGCAGACCGGTGGGACGCTGATGCTCGATCAGACGACGGCCGCTGTCGTAGACGAAGCGACGCAGCAGTTGGCCCTTGTCGTCGCGGACTTCGCTGAGATCGCCCTGTGCGTCATAGGCGTAGGCGACCAGCACCTCGCACCGCTCATCGGCGAACAGGCGCTCGACCCGGCCAAGGCGCTGCGGGTGGCGGGCGTCGGCAATCAGTTCGATGCACAGCTGGTTATGGCCATCGCGCACGGCACGCAGCCGGCCAGTGGCGTCGTATTCGAGCAGCAGGCGATTGTCGTTGCGGTCGCCGAGCTTGCTCAGGCGCAGACGGTCAGGTGACTCGGGCAACGGCTCGAACAGGCGGTAGAGGCCATCGACGCTTTCCACCAGCAGCGCGCCGCCTTCATCGCGGCGGAAGTTCAGGCCTTCACCCGGGCTGTAGCAGGCATCGCCCGGCGGTAGGCTGCCGATCTCGATAGGGCGGCCCTGCTCGTCGATATAGGTCAGCGCCTCGCCGCCCTCCGGATGGACGTGCACCTGCACGGCGATCTCAAACGGCAGGCTCCAGCCAGCCCCCAGCAAACCGTCACGGCGCTCGTCACGGCTGCTGTAGAAGCGCTGCCACTCGACGGGCATCAGCCCCGGCAGGACGAAGTCGAGGTCGTCGTCTTCACCGAGCACCTTGGCCCCGGTGCTGGCGTGCACCGGATTGGGTGCACCGCTGCTGGCCGAGCCGAGGGCGTTGGAGATGGCGTTGGTGGCATAGGCGGTCGCACCGCCCATGGCCATGTTGCCGGCGAAACCGGCGACCAGGCAGGGCAGCTTGCTGCACAGCTTGCGCGGGTTGCCGCGCAGCGCCATGAGCACGCCCAGGGCCAGGCCGATGCCGGGGGTCTTGCCGCTGCGAATCGGCTGCACCACCACGGCGTCACCACCGATGCGCACGTTCGGCGAGATGTTGCCGCTTTCCACCACCGTGGCTTCGCAGGTACTGCGATCACCGCTGCGCACTGCCGGCTGGCCTTCGATGCTGACTTTGATCGAGCCTTCGGCCAGCAGCTGCACCGGCATCGGCGCGTGCTTCTTGCACTCGATGGCATCCAGCGGGCAGGGGATGACGCCAGGTGCCGGCTGGGCAACCGTCGGCTGCCACATCTCACTGAAGAAGCTCTTGGCCATGTCGAGGAAGCTGGGCTCAGGCTCCTCGGCGGGTGGTGCCTGCTCCAGCTCGGTGCCTGCCGGCGCAGCGGCGCTGCCCAACTTGCCAGCGGCGCGCGCGGAAGGCAGGCCGTTGGTTTTGGTCTTGTTGGCGCCGGTGAGGATCTTGGCCTGGACATTGGGCGGGGAGATGGCGTTGCCCAGGCCTTCGCAGAGGGTCGTAAGACCCTTGTCCCAGCCGGTTTTGTTCATGCCGACCCCCACGGCGATTCCCACTACTGCGGCGAGAACAAAGCCACCGAGACCGCCGGTGAGGACGGTCAGGCCGGTGGCGGCGACCACCACGGCACAGGCCACGGCGGTAATGGCGGCATAGGCAGCCACTTCCAGCACGCCGCCGACGATGTCGGCGAGCATTGTGGTGTGCAGCAGATCGTCGCCGAGCCGGGCGGCCCAGAACGCATCAGACATCGCAGGTCACCCGTTGAGGCTGAGGCTGTGCTTGATCTGTTTCGCCAACTTGGCGAACGGGGCCTTGGGATCGCTGCTTACTTCTTGAATGGTGTAGCTCATCGGGCGTTTCCTTCCTTTGGGTGCCGTGGACGCATCCTGGTGACAAGCTCCAACTACAAGAGCTCGGTATCCAGTGCTCGGCCAGCTATGAGCAGGTGGGGTTTGTGAAGCGGTTACGATTTCGTATGGAAATATCAACAATCCGGGCAAATCGAGGCTCTGCCGGACAATGGCTAGCCGACCCGACACCAGCTGCCTCGCTGTGCCCGTTCGGGCAGGATGAGCCTCCAGATGGCCTCACATCGCTGGCATTGATAGAGCACTTCGCCGCCCAGGACGTTGGCCGGTGCCGTGTACCACGCGGGTGCCGGCACGGGTGTAAAGACGCCCGACGCGCTACGCAGGCGGCCGTCGCACTGCTCGAAGTCGTGATAGTCGCGAAACTCACCGGCCTGGTAGACCTTTGCGCAGCTATGACAGGCCGCCAGGCATTCGAGAAATGCCGGCTGCGGGTCACCGCGGCGCAGCTTCAGGTAGGTGGTCCGTTTGAGCTGGCTGCTGGCTGCATCGGCGTGAGCATCGACCCAGGCGGTCACCTCGTCCTGAGTGATTCGCTCGGCGCGGCGAGCCTGCAAGAGCAGGCTGAGTTGATCAGGGTCCACTTGGCGGCGCTCCATTCATGGGGATGACCCAGGACTCGTCCCAGGTTGAGGTCTGTGCAAGGAACTGGCTGTTGCCACCTGAACCGGCGGCCGGATAGGCCTCGGTCACAGGCTCCCAGCCGATCGGGTGAGAGTCTCCCAACGGCCTTGGGACGCGGGCGTCGATGACCTGTGAAGCGGGTATCTTCAGCACCACTTCGTGCTGGCCCCAGTGATCGAATACCTGGCTCTTGTCCATGCTGACCTTCGGGTCCAGGCCCGGATTATCGAAGGTCATGTAAGCATCACGGTTGATACGCCCCGCATCGCGGTAGTACTTCAGCGTCCGGTAGTTCGTTGCACGGTAGACATAGTCCGAGTGTTGCAGGCGTGATTGCAACTGCGCATGCAAGGCACCGCCCTGTTGGCGCGTCTGCGACACCATTCTCTTGTATTGCTGACGGGTCAGGCTGCGCTCGCCGGGACCCGGCCTGTGGCCACGTTGATGCAGGTTCGACTTCTGGCACGTCAGCCCCAGCGGGTCGGCCCATCCGACTGGGTTGGGTGCGTACTGGTACTGGTTGGTGCCGCCGGCCAAGCCGATTGGATCGGGGCTGAGGAAGCGACCGATATCCGGATCGTAAAAGCGAAACGTGTTGTAGTGCAGGCCGGTTTCCCGATCAAGGTACTGGCCTTGAAAACGCAGGTTCTGCTCTGTGAGGTGAGCATCCTGGCGTTGCTCACTCAGGGTGTTGCCCCAGACCTGGTAGCTGGCTTGCCAAGTGCAGCGGCCATGTTCGTCGGTCAGTTGCTGGGGCAGGCCATTGGGGTCGTTGTGGTAATAGTGCAACTGTGCGTGCGGACCTTCCCCGTCAACCCGGGCCAGGGGCTCGTGGCTACTGCCGGCGTACAGGTACAGGCTGTGCCGGCCATTGCTCTGCTCGCTCAGCAGGCGCAGGCCATCCCAGACGAAACAGCTTTCACTGAGCAGGTGACCCTGGGCGTGAAAGTGCTTCTTCTGCGTGCGCCGACCGAGAGGGTCGTACTGCATGCGTACCCGGCTGCCATCGGCATTACGCACTTCCACGAGGCGATGTTCATCGTCGTAGAACAGGCGTTGCAACTGCCGTGCGGCGCTGCGCTTTTCAATCACCCGCCCAAAGGCGTCATAGCGGTAACGCTTGTCCTGATAGACGAGCAACTGATCATGGCGAACCACGGTCGCATCCTGCTGCGCGCCTGGCAGCAGGTTGGCCGCGGCATCGTAGGCAAAGGTTTCCAGATGCCCGCTGAGCAGATCCTGCCGGGAAACGATGCGGCCACGGGCATCGTAATGCAGGCCGTGTCGCTGGTGACGCCCCGCCTGGGGGTCATGGTCCAGGCGGCCGATCAGGTTGTCGCTGGCATCATAGTCATAACGCTGCTCCGCCTGGGCCGGCAGCTGCACCGGCTGCCCCGCGCCATGACGGCGGCGCCCGCTCAGGCGTCCGGCACGGTCATAACTGCTGCGGGTAGTGAGGCGACCTTGGCTGCGAAGCACTTCGCGGTGCAGCCGGTCGCGTTCGAAATGACTGACCTCGTGATCATCGAGATTGAGCATCTGCAGATGACCGCTGCCGTAGTACAAGCGCCTGATGCGCCGACCGTCCGGCAGAAGGGTTTCGGTCAGGTTGTCCAGCGCATCGTAGCGGTGTTGCAGCGTACCGCTTGCGCCGCTTTCCTGTGCCAGCCTGCCGAGCTGGTCGTAGGCGAAGTTGAGCACCTGAACGTTATCGGCATTGTCGGTGAAACGCACCTCGGTCGGATTGTCGAGGGCGTCGTACTGGAATCGCGTCTTCCCGTCGCCAGTGGTTTTGCACATCAGCCTGCCGATAGCATCACGCTGCAGATCGTGGACGATGGGCGCTACGTCCCCACCGGCGATCGCAGCGGGCGTGTAGGCCACGGCGCTCAGGTAGCCGTCTGCGTCGTAGCGATAGTGGCGGGCCGTGCCGTCGAGCCCATGGCGAATGCTCAGCCGGTCATTGTCGTCCCATGTGAAACGGTAGGGCTCGCCGTTCTCGTTGGTGAGACTCTGCAACCTGCCATAGCTGTCGTAGGTATAGGTGATCTGGCTACCCTGCGGCCCCAGAACGGCGGTCACCCGGCCTCTGCGGTCATAGTGATAACGCAGCCCCTTTCCGGCCGGGTCCTGATACGCCTGGACCTGCCCACCCGGATCGCGGATGAACTGTTCGCTGCGGCCATCCGGCAGTTGCCTCTGCAGCAGTCGGCCCTGGGCGTCGTGCTGATACCGGGTGATCTCGCCGAGGGCATCGGTGACCTGTACCAGATTGCCGCACTCGTCATAGGCGAAGCGGGTGGGATAACCGGAACAGTCGACCTGCTCGATGAGCTGGCCGAACGCGTTCCAGCGCAGGGTCTGGCGGTTACCGGAAGCGTCGATGATTTCCACCGGCAGACCACTGTCGTCGTAGCGGTAGCGGGTGCTATGGCCCAGCGGATCGATCTCTTCCTGACAGTTGCCCCGCGCGTCGTAGCGATATTGCCAGGCGTTGCCGGCAGCATCGGTTTCGCAGACCGGCAAGGCCCAGTGGCCGAGAAAATCGATGCAGTCCCGGCGACCCAGCGGATCGGTACAGCCGCAGAGGTTGCCGGACTCGTCATAGTCGTATAGCCAGCGCGCGCCCTGCGGGGAAGTGGCAGCGATCAGCTGGCGCTCGTCGTTCCAGTCGAAAGCCCAGCTCTGACCCAGCGGATCGGTAAAACGGGTGACCTGGTATTGCCGGTCCCAGCAGTGCTCACGAGTACGCCCGAGCCCGTCTTGGACACGCGTGATACCAGCCTCGATGTCATAGTCGAAGAGGTATTCTTCGCCTTCGCTGGTCCAGTGACGCACAACTCGAGACTGAACCGTACCCACCTCGTTGAATTCGCCCCAGTGATAGAAGCAGCCATGGCCCGTGGGAGTCTGGTGTGCGGTCAGACGGGCCTTGTCATCATAGGCAAAGCGGCGTTTGACCTGGCCATTGGCGTCAACCACCTCACGTAACCATCCCTGCTCGGTATAGCCGTAGGCCGCCAGCAACTGCCGCCGGCCATCGACGTGGCAGCGTTCCAGCCGCGCCAGACGCGCGGGGTGCACAGTGTCGTAGCACAGCTCCACACGCAGCGCGGCGTCACGGTCACGGATAGCCGCCAACCGACCCTGGACGTCGTATTCGAGCAGCAGGCGATTGTCGTTGCGGTCACCCAGCTTGCTCAGACGCATCATCCGGGGATTGTCGGGGGCCGCCTCGAAAAGCCGGTAAAGGCCATTGTCGTTCTCGATCAGCAAGGCTCCGCTGCGGGCATCACGGCGCAGATTGAGACCTTCGCCCGGGCCATAGGCCGCGTCGCCGGGCTCCAGCCAGCCGAGGTCGATGCGTCGGCCTTGCTCATCGGTATAGATGAAACTGTGCGCGCCGGCGGCATCGCTGATGAGCGTTACCGACACTTCATAGGCCACGCTCCAGCCCGGCCCGAACAGGCCGTCCTGGCGTTCATCGCGGCTGCAATAAAAGCGCTGCCATTCAACGGGCAGCAGAGCTGGCAGCACACAGTCGAGGTCATCGAGGCCGCTGAGAACCTTGGCGCCAGTGGCGGCATGCACCGGACTGGGAGCGCCGGTGATGGAGCGGGTCACCGCACCGGCCACCTGATCGACGACAAAGCCATTAACCATGCCCATGGCCAGGCATGGCAGGTTGCTCAGCAACTTGCGCGGGTTGCCGCGCAGCGCCATCAGTACGCTCAGGGCCAGGCCGACGCCGGGCGTCTTGCCGCTGCGAATCGGCCGCACCACCACGGATTCGCCACCGATGCGTACGTTGGCGGATATCTTGCCGGCGGCCACCACCTTGGCTTCGCAGGTGGCGCGGTCACCACTGCGCACTGCCGGTTGCCCTTCGATGCTGACCTTACTGGAGCCCTCGGCCAGCAATTGCAGCGGCATGGGTGGATGTTTCTCGCAGAGGATGGTGTCCAGCGGGCAGGGGATGGCACCTGGCGCCGGATTCTCTACGGTAGGGTTCCACAACTCACTGAAGAAGCTACTGGCCATGTCCAGATAGCTGGGCTCTGGCGGCTTCTCCAGCTCAGTGCCTGACGGCGGCGCCACCGCGCCCAATTTGCCGGCCGCGCGGGCCGACGGCAGGCCGTTGGTTTGGGTCTTGCTGGCGCCGCTGGAGATCTTGGCTTGCGGGCTGGGCGGGAAGATGGCGTTGGCCAGACCGTCACAGACGCTGGTGACGGCCTTGTCCAGACCGGTGAGGTTCATGCCGACGCCGACCACGACGCTGGCGGCGAAGCCCAGCACACAACCGGCAATACCGCCGGTGGCCACGGTCAGGCCGGTGGCAGCTACCAGCGCAGCGCCGGCGGCGGCATAGGCGGCCACCTCCAGCACGCCACTGAGAACGTCAGCGAAGACCGAGCTGTGTTCAAGATCGTCGCCGAGCCGGGCGGCCCAGAACAGGTCGGACATCGACGCTTATCCCGCTCCGTTGAGTACCAGCGAACGCTTGATGCTTTCCCAGTGGCTGGCCTCGGCCTCGCCCATCGGCTGCGGCTTCACGTAGCTCAGCGACATGATGCGGCCCTCGGCGGGTTTGACTCCAAGCTGGAACTGGTACACCTGCTCAGTGCCCTTGATGAACTGGTTGCGCAGCTCCACGGCTTCGATGTCGCCGGACAGACCGACGCGGGTATCGCTGATCGGGCTGGTCTTCATTTCCTTGAGCTGCTTGGCCAGCTTGCCGAGCTGATCCTCGAAGTGGCTGCGCAGGGTTTCGTGCGCTCCCAGATTGCCGCGGGTGATCACCAGCGAGGTGCCCAGGGCAGGGAAACGCAGGATATTGATGGTGCCGTCCTGAACCTCTTCGGTGGGCAGTTGCAGGCTCAGCTCTTGGGTGGTGTAGCTCATCAGGAGTTTCCTTTCTCTTGCCCGAACAGGGATTTGACGGCCGCATCGATGCTGCCCTGATCACCCTGGCCATCGGGCGTGGCGCCAGGGCCGCCGCCGATGTTCAGGTTGAGCACGCCGCCTGTGTTGAATTCAGCGTCGCCGCTGGCGTGGAAGTTGATCGCCACGCCGCTGAGGTTGATCTGGCCGCTGGCGTTGAGTTCGAGAATGCTCTTGCCGCAGACCAGGCGCAGGTTCTGGCCGACCTCGATGAGGTAGCTCTGGCTGATGCTGTCGGTCTTGGTCGAGCCCACCAGCAGAACGTCATCTAGTTTCACCGCACGCAGGCGGTTGTTGCCGATGGTGACGGTCTCGTTCATGCCGATGTTCTTGACCCGGTTGTTGCCCACCGAGTGGGTTTCATCCACCTCGACGACGATGTCCTGGTTGCGCTCGGCGTGGATGTACAACTGCTCGGCGCCCTTCTTGTCCTCCATGCGGATTTCGTTGAAGTTGGCCGGCGTGCCGCCCTTGCTGGAGCGGCTCTTGATGCCGCTCTGGGTGGCGTTGGCGGGCAGGTCGTAGGGCACGGTCTGCTCGGCGTTGTAGACGCGGCCGGTGATGATCGGCTGGTCGGGATCACCCTCCAGGAAGCTGACGATGACCTCCTGGCCGATGCGTGGAATCTGGATCGCACCCCAGTTCTTGCCGGCCCAGTTCTGCGAGACGCGAATCCAGCAGGAGCTGTTTTCGTTGGACTGGTCGTGGCGATCCCAGTGGAAGTGCACCTTGACCCGGCCGTACTGGTCGGTCCATATCTCCTCGCCTGCGGGGCCGACCACCACGGCGGTCTGCGGCCCCTGCACCATGGGCTTGGGCGTGCCGCACAGCGGGCGGAAAGTCTGCTGGGCGTCGGTGCAGGTGAGCTGACACTCGAACTGGCCACCGCCGCCACTGCCACTCTCCAGGGACTCCTGCAGGACATGATAACGCGCGCAGACCACCAGATATTCACGGTTCTGGTCGGCGCGACCGAAGCCGGTGAGGCTGAACAGGTTGCCCGAGGCGATGCCGCGCACGCTGCCGCCGAGTTCGACGCGCTCGTGCAGGCTCTGCAGCGCCTCGATGCGATTGCGCGCGTACTGCTCGCCATCACTGCTCTGCACGTAGGTACCCGGGTAGTCGTACAGCGGATAGTCGCCGGCACTGTGCGGGCGCGGCATGACCGAGCGCACGTCGATGCGCGCGCTGGGGCGCTGGAAATCGTAGTCGTTGAGTTCCATCGAGCCCGGCTGCACATGCTGGGCCAGCTGCCAGTCGTTGATGTGGTCGCGCTCGCGGTGCTGACCGTCCGGCGGGTAGTAGGGCACGCTGGCGTAGCCGGGAGCAGGCACGTGGGCGCCGTAGGCATCGGCCAGTACCAGCACGTGGCGATCGGCCTCGTGGCGGAAGTAGTAGTAGATGCCCTCCTTCTCCATCAGCCGGCTGACGAAGTCGAAACTGGTTTCGCGGTACTGCACGCAGTACTCCCACTCGCGATAGGGACGACTCAACGCGTCTTCAAAATCGGAGAACCCCAGGTCGCGGAACACCTGCTTGATGATCTGCGGCACGCTCATGTGCTGGAAGATGCGGCAGTCGGAGGTGCGGCTGAGCAGCCACAGCCAGGGCCGCAGGGTAACCCGATAAGCCGCGAACTGGCCGCGGTCGACGCTCTGCCCGCAGGCGGCGACGATGCCGTGGAAATGCCGGTCGCCGCCGCCATGCTGCTGCACGGAGAGCGTCAGCGGCTTGCCGAGCAACTGGTTGAGATCGAGGTTGGCGTCGTGGGACACCAGTTGCAGCTCGTACTCAAACAGGCGGCCCAGCTCGTCGCTGCCGTGCATCGAGCGCAGCAGCAGGGCGTCCGGCCCGAGCGGGCTGGTGATGCGGGCAAAGCGGGAAGATTGGGCGAAGAACATAGGTCGGGGTTCCGGCCTGCCATGGCGCGGGCCGGCGCTAGCCGACCCGCGCTCGGGCTCAGGCGTTGTCGGCGAAGCTGTAGTTCAGGTCGTTGTCGGCCACACTGACGCGCACGCCGGCCAGCGGCTTGCCTTCCATCATGCGGGTGAGGAACTCGCGACTCATGTCCGGCAGCATGCCGTTGGTGAGAATGGCGTCGATCTGCCGGCCGCCACTCTCGCTCTCGGTGCAGCGCGAAACCACCAGGTCGACCACCGCCTCGTCGTAGTCGAAGGGCACCTTGTGGGTGCTTTCGATGCGCTTCTTGATGCGCCCCAGCTGCAGGCGGGTGATGGCCTTGAGCATGGTGTCGCTGAGCGGGAAATAGGGGATGGTCACCAGACGGCCGAGCAGCGCCGGCGGGAAGATCTCCAGCAGCGGCTGGCGCAGGTCGCGGGCGATGCTTTCCGGGTCGGGCAGGTTGTCCGGGTCCTGGCACAGGCGCGCCACCTGTTCGGTACCGGCGTTGGTGGTGAGCAGGATCAGGGTATTCTTGAAGTCGATCAGGCGCCCTTCGCCGTCTTCCATCACGCCCTTGTCGAACACCTGGAAAAAGATCTCGTGCACGTCCGGGTGGGCCTTTTCCACCTCGTCGAGCAGCACAACGCTGTACGGCCGGCGACGCACCGCCTCGGTCAGCACGCCACCTTCACCGTAGCCGACGTAGCCGGGCGGTGCACCCTTGAGGGTGGAGACGGTGTGCGCTTCCTGGAATTCGCTCATGTTGATGGTGATCAGGTTCTGCTCACCGCCATACAGCGCCTCGGCCAGCGCCAGCGCGGTCTCGGTCTTGCCGACGCCGGAGGTGCCGGCGAGCATGAACACGCCAATCGGCTTGTTGGGATTGTCGAGGCCGGCGCGAGAAGTCTGGATGCGCTTGGCGATCATCTTCAGCGCGTGGTCCTGGCCGATGATGCGCTTGCCCAGCAGGCTGTCGAGATTGAGCACGGTCTCGACCTCGTTGCGCGCCATGCGCCCGACCGGAATGCCGGTCCAGTCCGCCACCACCGAGGCCACCGCCTGGTAGTCGACGGTCGGCAGGATCAGCGGGGCTTCGCCCTGCAACTGGCTCAGGCGCTGCTGCAATTCGACCAGCCGCGCGCGCAGGGCCTGGTGATCGGTGCCGCTGTCCTGATCGACCACGCCGGCGCTTTCGCGCAGGCTGGCGCGGGTGGCCAGCAGTTCATCGACCAGCTGCTTCTCTTCGGCCCAGCGGCTTTCCAGCTCGGCCAGGCGCTCGCGCTCGGCGGCGAGCAGGCTCTCGCTGTTGGCCTGACGCAGGCTGACGTCGATGCCGATGGCGTGCTCGCGGGCAATGATCTGCAGTTCGGTTTCCAGCGCTTCGATACGTCGGCGGCTGTCGTCCACCTCGGCCGGTACGGCATGCAGGCTGATGGCCACGCGGGCGCAGGCGGTGTCGAGCAGGCTGACCGACTTATCCGGCAGCTGGCGCGCCGGGATGTAGCGGTGCGAGAGCTTGACCGCGGCGTCCAGGGCCTCGTCGAGGATCTGCACCTGATGGTGCTTCTCCATGGTCGAGGCCACGCCGCGCATCATCAGCAGCGCCTTGTCCTCTGACGGCTCGGACACCTGCACCACCTGGAAGCGACGGGTCAGCGCCGGGTCCTTCTCGATGTGCTTCTTGTACTCGGCCCAGGTGGTGGCGGCCACGGTGCGCAGGCTGCCGCGCGCCAGCGCCGGCTTGAGCAGGTTGGCCGCATCGCCGGTACCGGCCGCGCCACCGGCGCCGACCAGGGTGTGGGCTTCGTCGATGAACAGGATGATCGGCTTGGGCGAGGCCTGCACGTCCTCGATGACCTGGCGCAGGCGCTGCTCGAACTCGCCCTTCATGCTGGCGCCGGCCTGCAGCAGGCCGACATCCAGACTGCGCAACTCGACGTCCTTGAGCGAGGGCGGCACGTCACCGGCAGCGATGCGCAGGGCGAAGCCTTCGACCACGGCGGTCTTGCCGACACCGGCTTCACCGGTGAGGATCGGGTTGTTCTGCCGGCGGCGCATGAGGATGTCGACCAGTTGGCGGATCTCCTCATCGCGGCCGACGATGGGGTCCAGCTCGCCCTTGCGCGCCTGCTCGGTGAGGTCGATGGTGAAGCGCTTGAGCGCCTCCTGCTTGCCCATCGCCGCCGGTGCCATGGCGCCACTGGCCTCGCCCGGTGCGGCGGCGGCGAAACCGTCGCTGGCGGCCAGGTTGTTCTCCGGCGAATCGCCGACGTATTCGTCGAAGTGCTCGCTCAGGGTTTCCACCTTGATCTTGGCGAACTCGCCCGACAGGCCCAGCAGCATCTGGCGCAGGCTCGGCGTCTTGAGGATGCCGATGATCAGGTAGCCGGTGCGCACCTGGTGCTCGCCGAACATCAGGCTGCCGTAGACCCAGCCGCGCTCGACCGCTTCCTCGACGTGCGAGGACAGGTCGGTGATCGAGGTCGAGCCGCGCGGCAGGCGGTCGAGTGCGTCGGTCAGGTCACGCGCCAGACGCGCCGGCTCCAGGCTGAACTGGCGAATGATGCGGTGCAGATCGGAGTCCTGCAGCTGCAGGAGCTGGTGAAACCAGTGCGCCAGCTCGACGTAGGGATTGCCACGCAGCTTGCAGAACACGGTGGCGGCCTCGATGGCCTTGTAGCCGACGCTGTTGAGCTTGCCGAACAGCGCGGTACGACTGATTTCACCCATGTGGAGTTCTCCTTGATTGATCCGCCGGCGGGGTCGCTGTGGCGTGATGGCGGGCCAGCACCAGATCCCTGGCGTCGTGCTGTGGCTGGCCGAGCCAGGTGGTGTAGCCCAGGCGAGCCTGGCCGTTGAGGCGCAGCGCGGGGACTTCCTCGCGCTGCAGTACGAGATTCAGTTGCCAGTCCAGTTCGTCGCCCTGGTATTCGGCGACCCAGGCCACCAGAGCGGCGAACGAGTCGCCATCGGGCAGCATGGCGTTGTACTGCTCGAGCGTCAGCGGTCCGAAGCAGATACGGAAGCTGTGCTGGCGGTCCCAGACCTGGCTGCCCAGGCAGAAGTCCACGCCCAGCTGGCTGGACTCCACGCCCAGGCGCGTGCGCTCGGGCAGGCTGAGCCAGCTGCCGGCGTACTCTTCGATCTGCACCGGCACGCCGAAGTAATCGGCGAGGATCGCCTTGAGGCCATCGGGGTAACGCGTCTGCGCGGCCAGGTGACCGCTGTAGTGCAGCTTCGCCGCATCGTCCAGCAAGCCCCGCTGGCGCAGGCTGGGCATACCGCGACCGCTGAAGGCGGCCAAGCGAGCCGACCAGTAATCGTCGTCGGGGCGGTCATGACTGACGGTCGGCCGGGCCTCGGCCCAGGCACGATAGAACAGGCTCAGCAGGCGATGATGGAATAGGTCGAGGAAGTGCTTGCTGGTGCTGTCGGCGTGGTTGCGCTGGCGCTCGCGCACGTACTCGGTCAGGTGCAGCGGCAGCGGCCCGTTGGGCCCGCCGAGGCCGAAGAAATACTGTTCCAGACGTGCCGGTCGCTCGTCGCTGGCCGGGGTCACAGCGGCCAGAGTGGCCGGGGCGAAAGTGCCCTCCTGGCGCTGCCCGAGGCGCAGCGGATCGTCTGCCAGGCGTCGGGAACGCCCCAGGCGCGGCAGATGCGGGTGCTCGTTCTCGATGCGTCGCAGAGCCTGGAAGAAGTCGTACTCCCAGGGCTGCGCCTGCATCTGTGCAAGCGTGTCTAGAGGTTCGGACGACGGCCGGGCCGGGCTTTCCATCGCATGATCTCGCCGCGCTCGGTGCTGCGCAGCACCGTCTCGGTAAAGCTGTTGAGGGATACGTAGCGCGCCAGGAAACGCTCGAATACTGCACCGAGGAGAAACACCCCGGTACCGCGGAAGGCGTTCTCGTCGAACTCCAGGGTGATTTCCAGACCCCGGCCGAAGACGATCGGCCCGGGCATTGGCAGGCGCCGCGTGCAGGGTTTGGCGCTGACTTCGCGCAGGCCTTCGATCTGCAGCTGCAACGCCGGATTCTGCACATCGCCATACAGCCGCAGCATCTCGCGCAGGGCAGCGGCGCCCTGGCCCTGCTCGGCCAGCGACAGGTAGTTCAGTGACAGCTGGCTGATCAGCCGCCAGGCCTGGTTGTCGTGCGCCGGGCTGGGACGCGGCCGGCTCGGCCCGGCCACGCAGCGCACGCTCTGCACCGGCGCACTGTCGGCCAGGGTGAAGTCGCTCTTGCCGCTGCCGACGCTCATGAACAGCGGCAGGTCGCGGTTGGTGCACAGGGCGCTGAGACCGAGCTGGCGCAGGTCATGGCGATACGGCGCCTGGTGGCTGTCGACCAGACTGATGAAGGTTTCGCTGCCCACGTAGCTGGATCGCGTGCCGTTACGGCGCTGCTCGGCCGACAGTACGCGCGGCTCGCGGCGCACGATGTAGTAGGCCTGATCGCGCCCATAGCGCGCGGGGTCACGCACGGCATAGAAGGGCAGGAAGGTTTGCTCCGGCCCACTGCCATGGCCGCTGACGCTGCGCAGCGAATGAATCTCGAAGTCCATGGGCCGTGTGCGGTCGGCAATGGCGTGGTGCTCGTGCACCTTGTCGCTCAGGTGGATGCGATCCAGGCGCCGCGGAAACAGGTTGATCGCCGGCGTGCAGAACGGCAGGAACTGGCTGGCATCGACCTGATTCTGCAGGTGGCTGTCGAGGCGATCGAACAGCACGATCAATTCCAGCTCGTTGCCGCTGCACTGGCGCACGGCACGGCGCAGATTGCAGAAGTCGACGAACAGAAAACGCTGCGGCAGGGCGAAATACTCCTGCAGCAGGCGATAGCCCTGGAAGGCCTGCGGCACCACCGGCAGGGCCGCCTCGGCATCATCGAAGCCGCACGGGCGCAACGCGTCGGCCGGCAGCCGTTCGACCCAGTCGCGCCCAGGCTGGCGGGCGAACACTGCGACGCGGTTGCCCAGCAGTTGCTCGTAGAGACGGAACGGCAGTTCGTCGAGGCCGTTGAGGTACAGCGGCAGGTTGTCCAGATCCAGGCTGGCGAAGGGTATTTCGGCGCCGCTGCGCAGGGTGATGCGCAGGGCAGCCTTGGCGCGCGCCTCGCTGGCGGCCAGACGGCCATGCGTCGCGGCAGGATTGCTGATGTATTCGGCGTCCGCCACCTGCAACGGCCACAGGGTCACCGGGTGTGCGGTGCGGTACTCGCAGGGAGTCTGGCTGTCCTTGCCGAGGGTGGCGCGCAGCACGCTGTCGCGCGGCAGGTTGAAGCTGCCGTTGAGCGCGCCATCGTTGGCATCGGTGTGCAGCTGCACCACGGTCATCGACGGTGTCGGCGCCAGGTAGTGCGGGTAGGCGATTTCCAGCAGGTTGTGGGTGAATACCGGGTACTCGGCGTCGAGCTTGAGCTGCACGCGCGCGGTCAGCCAGGCAAAGCCCTCCAGCAGGCGCTCGACGTAGGGGTCGGTGCACTCGATGCCGGACAGGCTGAGGCGGCTGGCGATCTTCGGGTATTCGCGGGCGAACTCGGCCGCGCCGTCCCGGATGTGTTGCAGTTCCTGGTTGTACAGTTCCAGCAAACGCGGGTTCATGAGCGTCTCCGCTGCGCGGCGGGCAGCACCTGCACATGGCCGGACTCCAGGTCCAGCTCGGTGCGCAACAGCAAGGGCAGGGGCGCCGGCTGGGCCCACAGGTCGCCCTGGATCTCGAAGCTCAGCGCGTTGTGGTTCATCTGTTCGTGACCGACATGCGCCCGCACCCGCACGCTATGGGCGAGGATGCGCGGCTCGAAAGTGACGATGGCGCGCTGGATCAGGCTCTCCAGGGCGGCGATGTCGATCCCGGACACACTGCTGCCGGCCAATGCCGGCAGGCCATAGTTGATTACCGAGGTACCGGCTGGCGTGTGCCGCGTGGTGTCGGCATCGAGCAGGGCGATGGTGTTGAACAGCCAGGTCAGGTCACGCAGCACCGAGGCCTTGAGCTGGCTTAGCGACAGCACGCGACGATCCGCGCTTTCCTGCGCATTGCCGGGGTCATCGTCGGTCAGGC
Organism: Ectopseudomonas mendocina; assembly: GCF_016008875.1. GTDB lineage: Bacteria > Pseudomonadota > Gammaproteobacteria > Pseudomonadales > Pseudomonadaceae > Aquipseudomonas. The sequence goes on along the minus strand of NZ_JADTQG010000018.1, from coordinate 76,954 downwards.
GGTCGAGCAGCGAAGGCTGCAGGCGCTCACGCGGGGTCATGGGGCTGGTCATGCGCAGGTTTACCAGTCGAACATCGCGGTGTAGCTCTTCTGATCACCGACACCGCGCAGGCAACTGGCACTCTGCGCCAGCACCGATGGCTCCAGCTGGCCCTCGACCAGTCGAATGGCCTTGTATTGCGAACGACATTCCAGCTTGCTGTCCGCCACGGGGGCTACATGCAACACCATGACGATCGGCACATCCTGAAAGGTCTCGACATGCGCCTGGCCATCCTTGCCGACGCTGAAATGACACGGCGAGGCAATGTCCAGCGGCAGTACGCTCTGGTCTGGCTTGCGCAATACGCAGGCCTGGCCGGCGCTCTCCAGCCTATAAGTCTGCCCTGCCAGATCCACGTGCTGCGGATAGTCAGAATTGCCTACGGCAGGCGGGGGAGTCGATTCGGCACAGGCACAAAGACTGGTCAGCATGCCGAGCAGCAGTAAGGGTGTACGCAGGCGCTTGCTCATGCCAGCTCCCAGAACCAGACCTGCCGGGCCATGTGCCTCGGGTCATCGTAACGGCCTGCGGTAAAGCCGCGTTTCCATAGATCGATGTGATCGCCCGTGCGCTCATCGACGGTCTGTCCGGCTTGCTGGAAGCAGTCCTTGAAGAAGATCAGTCCGCTCTTGTCGGCCAGCTTGAGACGATCCTGTGCACTGCCGCCGACGATCAGCGGTCGGCCCAGGTGATGTTTCCACAGCCAGTTGGCCAGTGATTCGGCGCCCCTGGCATGTGCATGAGCACATTTGGGTTCGGTGTAGGTGGCCTTGTTGACCTTGATGGTCTGCTCGGCATTGAGCGCGTAGCTCATGCGAATGGCGCATTGGTTCGCCCATGGGCCATCACATACCTTGCCGTCGGGATACTCGTCCCAGATCTTGAGATATTCGTTCCACAGATTGATAAACGATGGCTTGGCCATGAAACAGTCTCAGTACTGGATGAATCGGAGTCGTCCCAATTCCGAACGCCCCCGGCGCTAGCGCCGGGGGCGGCAGCGCATCAGATCTTGACGTTGGAACGGATATTCCAGCCGTACTTGATCGGGCCGCCTTCCTTGGTGCCGTCGGCTTTCTGCGGCTGGTAATCGACCGTGACCTTGGCGAAGTTCAGGGTGATGTTCTCGATCAGGCGATCGTCGTTGCCCGAACCGCCGGTGCTCAGCGAGGAGATCAGCACTTCTTCGAGGTTGATGATCAGGTACTCGACCTGGGAATCACCGCCCGCCTTGCGCACGGTCAGGGTGACCTTGGGAACGTGCTTGCCGCTGGAGCAATGCATCATCAGGTTGGGGGTAGCCTTGTCGACGTACTTGGTCAGCGACAGATCCTGGATGCTCACCTTGCCTGCGCCACCACCGGTGCCGGTGTGCATGTTGCCGGACTGGGACATGCCCCAGCTCCAGTTGAGCACTTCGATTTCGTCCTTGTGGGTCTTGTCCTGAGACTCGCCCTTGATGTCACCGATCTTGATGAAGATATCAACAGCCATGTTTTCTCCTGAGGTGGCATGGGCCACTGCGTAAATTTAGGGATGACCCTGGTCATCTCACTCGCCTTGCAAATCCATCGACCTGTCCCGTACGACGTTGCGCTTCAGCCGCAAGCGGCTCGCGGCTGAAGCCGCTCCTACGGGTTGTCGGTCGGGTTATGCGCCCTTGGCCGACGGCAGTTTGGAAACCAGCCGCAGCGACACCGTCAGCCCTTCGAGCTGGTAGTGCGGACGCAGGTAGAACTTCGAGTTGTAGTAACCCGGGTTGCCCTCCACCTCTTCCACCACCACTTCTGCAGCAGCGAGCGGGTGCTGCGCCTTGGTGGTTTCGGTGGAATGCGCCGGGTCACCGTCGACGTACTTGAGGATCCAGTCCTGCAGCCAGAGCTGCATCTCGTCGCGCTCCTTGAACGAGCCGATCTTGTCGCGAACGATGCACTTGAGGTAATGCGCGAAGCGGCAGGTGGCGAACAGGTACGGCAGGCGCGCGGCCAGGTTGGCGTTGGCGGTGGCGTCCGGATCGTCGTACTCGGCCGGCTTTTGCAGCGACTGCGCACCGATGAAGGCGGCGAAGTCGGTGTTCTTCTTGTGCAGCAGCGGCATGAAACCGTTCTTCGCCAGCTCGGCCTCGCGGCGGTCGGAGATGGCGATCTCGGTCGGGCATTTCATGTCCACGCCACCGTCATCGGTGGGGAAGGTGTGCGCCGGCAGGTTCGGCACTTCGCCGCCGGACTCGACGCCACGGATGCGCGAACACCAGCCGTAGTGCTTGAAGGAACGGTTGATGTTCACCGCCATGGCGTAGGCGGCATTGGCCCAGGTGTACTTGCTGCTGTCGGCGCCGTCGGTGTTTTCCTCGAAGGCGAAAGCCTCCACCGGGTCGGTCTTGGCGCCATACGGCAGACGGGCGAGGAAGCGCGGCATGGTCAGGCCGATGTAGCGCGAATCCTCGGACTCGCGCAGCGAGCGCCAGCCGGCGTATTCCGGGGTGGTGAAGATCTTGGTCAGGTCACGCGGGTTGGACAGTTCCTGCCAGGAGCCCATGCCCATCACCGTCGGCGAGGCAGCCGCGATGAACGGCGCGTGCATCGCCGCGCAGACCTTGGACAGCTCGCCAAGCAGCTCGACGTCGGGCGGCGACTGGTCGAAGTAGTAATCGCCGACCAGGCAGCCGTAGGGCTCGCCACCGAACTGGCCGTATTCCTCTTCATAGAGCTTCTTGAACACCGGGCTCTGGTCCCAGGCGGTGCCCTTGAACTTCTTCAGGGTCTTGTGCAGCTCCGGCTTGGAGATGTTGAGCACGCGAATCTTCAGCTGCTCGTCGCTCTCGGTGTTGTTCACCAGGTAGTGCAGACCACGCCAGGCGCTTTCCACCTGCTGGAAGTCGCTGTGGTGGATGATCTGGTTGACCTGTGCGGTGAGCTTGGCGTCGATGGCGGCGATGATCGACTCGATGGACTTGATCGCATCGTTGGAGATCAGATCGGTCTGCGCCAGGGCCTGTTCGGCCAGGGTACGCACGGCCGTTTCCACCGCTTCCTTGGCGCGTTCGGTCTTGGGTTTGAATTCCTGCATCAGCAGCGAGGCGAATTCGCTGGTCTGCTCGGTGCTGGCCAGTGCGGCCTGGTCGTGTTGCAACTGTTCGCTCATGGTGGTCTTCCGAATCAGGCCTGGGGCTCGTTGTCCTGGGGTTTCGGCGCGCTAGCCAGGGCCTGCAGCAATGCAGGGTCCTTGATCGCCTTCATGATGATGTCCTCGGCGCCGGTCTTGCCGTCCATGTAGGTCAGCAGGTTGGCCAGCTGGGTACGGGCCTCCAGCAACTGGTTGAGGGCGTCCACCTGGCGCGCCACGGCGGCCGGGCTGAAGTCGTCCATGCTCTGGAAGGTCATGTCGATGCTCAGGTTGCCTTCGCCGGTCAGCTCGTTGGGCACGTTGAACGCCACACGCGGCTTCATCGCCTTGAGGCGCGAGTCGAAGTTGTCGACATCGATTTCCAGGAACTTGCGATCGGCCACCGCCGGCAGCGGCTCGGCAGGTTTGCCGGTGAGGTCGGACATGACGCCCATGACGAAGGGCAGCTGGACCTTTTTCTCGGCGCCGTAGAGTTCGACGTCGTATTCGATCTGCACACGGGGCGCGCGATTGCGCGCGATGAATTTCTGAGAACTGCTGTTCGCCATGCTTTCTCTCCTGGTCGCCTGACGCGACGCGGCGTGTCGGCCACCGGCCGTCTACGGTAAAGCGTGATCCCGCATACCTGGGCCGGTCGGCCTAGTACTCGTCGGGGCCGCGCAGGTTTTCGAACTGGCTCATGCCATCGGGTATGAGGTTGCGCACGATGGTCGCGAAGTCGGCATTGACCAGGCTGCGAGCCCGGTTGAGCAGCACCGGCAACGGGCTGGAAGGCTCGTGGCGGGCGTAGTAGGTGAGAATCCGTTCCAGGCTCTTGAGCACGTCGTCGCGATTGGCGATTTCGCCGTTGGCACGCACTGCAGCAGGCGTTGCCGACTGCATCGGCGCCTCGTCAGTGACTGACGCATCTGCCGGATGTTCGCCGGCGCCGGCAGAGCTGTCGCCGATTACCTGCAAGGCCAGCTTGAGCGGTTGTTGCAGCGCCGCCAGCTCCACGCCCTGGGCGGAACCGACCTGTTCGCTGACCAGCCGTTCAATCGCATCCAGGCTATGCAAGGCGCGGCCAAGGGCGTCGCGAGTGAGCTGCAGGGCTTCGCTGTCGGCATCCTGCAAGGCGCCGCCAAGTTCTTCGATGCTGAGGCTTTCACTGCTGGCCGGGTGCAAGCCGGCGGCGTTCAGTGCGGCGCGCAGGGTGATGCTGCCGAACACGCGCGAACGCGCCAGCACGGCATCGCGCAGCAGGCCGAGATTGGTCTCGCAGGTGAGGCCGGAAAGGGTGTTGATGCGTACGGTGGGATCGTTGTCGTCGTCGGCATCGAGCTGCGGGTGAATCTCGGGCCAGTAGCGCGAGAGCAGTTCGAGGATCAATTCGAGGCTGTCGGCCAGCCCTTCGACACCGCGCAGCGCCAGGCGGCTCTGCAGCAGGTAGTGGGTGACGCGCAAGTCCTTGCTGCGCTGCAAAAGGGCGTGACAGGCCTGTTCCAGCTGGCGCCACTCGGGCGGCTCGGCAGCCTGGATGGCATCACCCATGCTGCGCTCGGGGCGCCCCAGCGCATCGCGCTCCAGTTGGAGAAAATCGCTGTCGTATTCCAGATCTTCGCCACAGGGCGAAGTATCCGAAATGGCGGCGAACAACAACGAATTCTCCACGGATTCGATCTCCTTATCGATTTGAACTGCGTCACAATAAGTGCCCAAACTTCATCCTGGCTGGCACTTTGCCAACTAACGCTTAATGTTAATTGGCCACTACGCATTGTCGATGGCGTCGCGCATTTTTTAACTTAAAAATATATAAAGTCAAGGTAGTATGGCGACCGCCCAGAACCTTTGTGAACTTCGGCAAAGTTTCGCCAAGTTGTGAGATTGCGCACATACTTGAACCCCGGAAGAATAGGTAAGATCGCGTGTTTCCGCGTTCAGAGGCCCGTTAGACGGATGTTCAATCAGGGCTAAAAGCGGTCTGTAAGCCTTGTAAATAAAGGCTTTCACTGTTTTTAAAGGTGTCACAAGAGCCGGGCAGGGAGGCCATATGGCGCTGCGCTTGACCATCACCAGTTATCACAAGATCACGCCTGGCCAATGTCCCGAGAAAACCTTGGAACAAGGCGTGATGGCAATTGGCCGTAGCACGGATAATGACTGGGTATTACCTGACCCGGCGCGCCTGGTTTCCTCTAAACATTGCCTTGTGCAAAACAAGGACGGCCGTTACTACATCACCGACAGCAGCACCAACGGTGTCGAACTGGTCAAGGCCGGTATCCGCATGCAACGCGGCAACAGTGAACTTCTGCAGCATGGCGAAGTTATTCGAATCGGCGAGTACGAAATTGCAGTAGCGCTGGAAAGTTCCATTGCAGAGGGCTCCGCGCCGTTTTCCAGTGCCGCGTCGGCAAACAGTTTCGAAGCGCTGATGGCCAACCAACAGGCCGCTCCAGTCAGCCCTTTCGATGCACCGACCAACCCCTTCGATGCCCCGGCCAGCGCCCATCTGCAAAGTGTCGCTCCGCACGAGACTTTGCCCGATCTGTTCGATTTTCTCGGTCCGAGCACAGCCGCGCCGCCCCCCGTTGCCGACCATGTGCCCGTGCAACAGCATGATTTCCGACCGCCGGAATTCACGGCACCTGCCCCGCCCATCGAACCCAAACCCACCCCCAGTGCCCCGGGCCTGATCCCGGATGACTGGAACCTGTTCGATGACATCGCGCCGGCAGCCGCTCCAGTTGCCCCCTTGCCGGAACACGCCCCGCGGCCGGAACCAACTGCGCCGGCAACGAGCCCCATACCTGCACCCGTCGCGGCGCCGGTTGCTCAGGCTCCAGCCACTCAGCCGCAGACCGCTCAGCCGGACGATGCACTGCTACAGGCCTTCCTGCGCGGTGCCGGGCTGGATCAGTTGCGTCTGGATGGCCAGCAGGCCGCCGCGCAGATGGAAAGCATCGGGCGCAGTTACCGCCTGATGGTCGAGGGCCTGATCGATGTACTGCGGGCGCGCAGCAGCCTCAAGGGCGAGTTCCGCCTGCAGCAGACCATGGTGCAGCCGGTGGAAAACAACCCGCTGAAGTTCGCGCCCAACGCCGAAGAAGCCCTGCTCCTGTTGCTGCGTGGCGGCAACTCGGCGTTCATGCCGGCCGACCAGGCCGTACAGGACGGTTTCGAGGACCTGCGCGCCCATCAACTGGCCGTCATGGCCGGCATACAGGCCGCCATCCGTCACCTGCTGGCGCGTTTCGAACCGCAGACCCTGGAAGCACGCATGGGCAAGGGAGGCGGGCTGGCCAGCCTGCTGCCGGGCTCGCGCCAGGCACAGTGCTGGCAGCAGTTCGTGGAGCTCTACGCGACCTTGTCGCGCGAAGCCGAAGACGATTTTCAGGACCTGTTCGGCCGCGAGTTCGGCCGGGCCTATGAGCAACATATCGCCCGTCAACGACGCCCCTGACGGGCGTGGGCAAGGATGAGAACGTGCGACAACGACTACTTCGGCCCGCTCTGCTGGGCCTGTTGCTGGCAGCGCTTGGCAGCGGCTGCAGCAAGGACGCAATGGATGACAGCACTGCCGCACAACGGCCAACCAGCGTCGTGCTGCAACTGCAGGCCGGCGATGAACTGAACCCTACCGTCGAAGGTTACAGCGCCCCGGTGCGTGTGCGCCTGTTGGAGCTGCGCAGCGCTGCCGCATTCAGCCGGACCGATTACTTCAGCCTCGCCGAGCGCGCAGCAGCGACCCTGGGCGGCGAGCTGGTGGCCGAGGACGAATGGCTGGTCCATCCCGGCCAGACACGGGAACTGAAACGCACGCTCGACCCGGAAACGCGTCATCTGGGCCTGCTGGTCGGCTACCGCGAAATTGACCGGGCGCAGTGGCGCGTGGTCCTGGAGCCAAAGCAGGGCATCCGCAGCCATTACCGCATCGACCTCGGGACCCACGCCGCCAGCGCTGCTGAGCTAGCCGCGCCGTCCCGCCTCGACTCTCGCTAACAGGAGCCTGTATGTCCTGGAACAACCGTGTGATCTGGTCCGAAGGCATGTTCATCGGCACCCAGCATTTCCAGCAGCATGACCGCTACCTGGAGGCGCTGATCGACGCCCGCAGCCGCCCGCTGTCGGCCGCCGGCTGGGGCTTCGCCGAGCTGCAGCTGGATATCGGCCTGCTGGCACAGGGCAAGCTGGCCATCGTCAGCGCCCGCGGCCTGTTGCCCGACGGCACACCGTTCAACATCCCCCAGGATGACGTGGCGCCGGAGCCATTGGAAATCCCCGACGACCTGCGCGACGGCGTGATCTATCTGGCCCTGCCGCTGCGCCGGGCGGGTGTGCGAGACACCGTCGAAGCGGGTGAAGCGCTGGGCGGCGCGCGCTATCGTGGCCAGGTCCGCGAAGTACGTGACGACAATGCGGCCTTCGAAAGCCGCGTGCCGGTGATGGTCGGCGAACGCGCCCTGCGCCTGCTGACCGCCGCCGATGGCCTGCAGGAATACGCCGTGCTGGGCGTAGCGCGCGTGCGGGAAAAACGCGCCGACCGCGCGCTGGTGCTGGATGAGCAGTACATCCCACCGCTGCTCGACGTGGCGGCCAGCGCGCCTCTGGCCGCGTTTCGCGGTGAGCTGTTGGGCTTGCTGAATCAGCGTGGCGAAGCCCTGGCCGGGCGCGTGGTGGCCTCCAGCGCCGGCGGCGCTTCGGAAATTGCCGATTTCATGCTGCTGCAACTGGTCAACCGCGCGCAGCCGCTGTTCGCCCACCTGGCGCAGTTGCAACCCTTGCACCCGGAGCGTCTGTACAGCGAATTGCTGGCTCTGGCCGGCGAGTTCGCCACCTTCTCCAACGCCGGGCGCCGGCCGCTGGAGTTCCCGCCCTACATTCACGACGACCTGCAGGCCAGCTTCACCCCGGTGATGCAGGCACTGCGCGAAGCACTGTCGATGCTGATCGACAGCAAGGCCGTACCCATTCCCATCGTCGAGAAGGCCTACGGCGTGCACGTGGCCATGCTGGCCGACCGCAGCCTGCTGGACAGCGCCAGCTTCATCCTGGTGGTCCGCGCCGACATGCCCGCCGAAACCCTGCGCGGGCGTTTCGGCCAGCAGAGCAAGATCGGCTCGGTCGAGCACATTCGCGATCTGGTCAACCTGCAGTTGCCGGGTATCAACCTGCTGCCGCTGCCGGTGGCGCCAAGGCAGATTCCTTTCCACGCCGGCTCGACCTACTACGAGCTCGACCGTGGCAGCGAACACTGGAAGCAGCTGGCGCATTCCGGCGGCTTCGCCTTCCACGTGGCGGGCGAGTACCCCGGCCTGAATCTGGCCTTCTGGGCGATACGGGGTTAATCCATGACCGATCAAGACGACTGGCTGAACAAGCCGCCAGCACCTCAACCGGCGAACAACGACCGCACCCAGTTCATGCCGCGCCCCGGTGGCCGTGCTCCGCAGGCGCCAGCCGAGGCCCCGGCTGCGGCACCGCTGCAGATGCCGGCCGCGCCGCTACCGGCGGGCCAGGCCCGTGGCATGAACCCGCTGGAGCAGGCCGCCGGGCCGCTGCTGAGCATGCTCACCCGGCTGCGCAGCACCCTGGCCCATCCCGCACCGGCCAGCCTTCGCGCCCAGTTGCTGGGTTACCTGCGCCAGTTCGAACAGCGTGCCGAAGCCGCCGGTGTGCCGCGCAACGACGTGTTGCTGGCGCGCTACGCGCTGTGCACCGCGCTCGACGAGGCGGTGCTGAGCACGCCCTGGGGCAGCACCAGCGAGTGGGGCAAGCAAAGCCTGTTGATCACCGTGCACAACGAGGCCTGGGGCGGCGAGAAGGTGTTCCAGCTACTCGAACACTGCCTGCAAAGCCCACGCGAACGACTCGACCTGCTGGAGCTGCTGTACCTGTGCACCAGCCTCGGCTTCGAGGGCCGCTATCGGGTCATGCATGACGGTCGCAGCCAGCTGGAAGCGCTGCGCGAGCGTACCGCAGCGACCCTGCGCAGCGTGCGTGGCGAGCGCGAACGCGAGCTGTCGCCGCACTGGCGCGGGGTCAGCGTGGCGCCGGACAGGCTGTCACGGCTGCTGCCGCCCTGGGTCGGCCTGGCCGTGGCGCTGGCGTTGTTGCTGATGCTGCTGATGACGCTCAGGATGATGCTGGCGGCCGACGCCGAACCGGTATTCCGGCAGATCCACGCCCTGGGCGAAGTACCGGTGCAGAGCATCGAACCAGCCGTGGTCAAGCCGCGTGTAGTGGAGCGCCCGCGCCTGGCCACCTTCCTCGCCGACGACATCCGCGCCAACCGCGTAGCGGTCGAGGATGGCGTCGACCGGTCGGTGGTAACCATCCGTGGCGACGAGCTGTTCAGCTCCGGCAGCGCCAGCATCCGTGACGACTTCCAGCCGTTGCTGCTGCGCATCGCCGAGGCGGTTGCCAAGGTCAAGGGCCAGGTGCGCATCACCGGCCACAGCGACAACCAGCCGATCGCCACGCTGCGCTTCCCCTCCAACTGGGCACTGTCGCGTGCCCGCGCCGAAGAGGTGCTGCAGATACTCGCAGCGCGCACCGGCCAGGCCGAGCGCTTCAGCGCCGAGGGCCTGAGCGACACCGAACCGCTGGCATCCAATGCTACGGCCGAAGGACGGGCGAAGAATCGCCGGGTAGAGATCACCGTGCTGGCGGAGGGTGTGGAGTGAAGGCGCTGTTCGGATTCATCACCCGCTGGGTCATCCCGCTGCTCGGGCTGATCGCCCTGAGCCTGATCATCTGGTTCATCGGTCCGCTGCTCAATGCACTGCAGCCGGCCTGGACGCGCTGGACGCTGATCGTCCTGCTGTTCGTCCTGTGGCTTGGCTGGCGCCTGTTCTGTCTGCTGCGCGAACGCCAGCAGGAGCGCAAGGTACTCGACGGCCTGGCTGCACAGGCAGCACCGGATGCCGCCAGCGTGGCCACCGCCGAGGAGCTGGCGACCCTGCGCCAGCGCATGGACGAAGCCCTGGCGTTGCTGAAGAAGGCGCGCCTGGGCGGCGATGAGCGGCGCAACCTGTATCAGCTGCCGTGGTACGTGATCATCGGGCCGCCCGGCTCCGGCAAGACCACCGCACTGGTCAACTCCGGCCTGAACTTCCCGCTCGCCGCCCAACTGGGCGCCGGGGCCGTTCGCGGCGTGGGCGGTACGCGCAACTGCGACTGGTGGTTCACCGACGAAGCGGTGCTGCTCGACACCGCCGGGCGCTATACCACTCAGGACAGCCACGCCCAGGTGGACAAGGCGGCCTGGCTCGGCTTTCTCGACCTGCTCAAGACCCAGCGCGCGCGCCGCCCGATCGATGGCGCCTTCATCGCCATCAGCCTGTCCGATCTGCTGCAGAGCAGCGACAGCGAACGTGCCGCACACGTGGCGGCGATCCGCTCGCGGGTGCAGGAGCTGTACAGCCAGCTCGGCGTGCGTTTCCCGGTCTACGTGATGCTGACCAAGTGCGACCTGGTGCCGGGCTTCATGGAGTTCTTCGACGACCTCAGCCGTGAGGAACGTGCCCAGGTCTGGGGCTTTACCTTCGCCTTGGATGACGGCAAGAGCATCGGCGGCCCGCTGGAGCATTTCGACAGCGAGTTCGTCGCCCTCGAACAGCGCCTCAACCAGCGCCTGGTCGAACGTCTGCAGCGCGAGCGCGATCCAGCCCGACGCGACCTGATCTACGGTTTCCCGCAGCAATTCGCGGCGATCAAGAGCCTGCTCGGCGAGTTTCTCAACGGCGTGTTCAAACCCAATGCCTATGAGGAGCGCACCCTGCTGCGCGGTGTGTACTTCACCAGCGGCACTCAGGAAGGCAGCCCGATCGACCGCCTGATCGGCGCCATGGCGCAGAGCATGAACCTCGACCGCCAGCACCTGGCCAGGCAGAGCGGCAGCGGCCGCAGCTATTTCCTCCAGCACCTGTTCAGTCGCGTCGCCTTCGCCGAGCGCGGCCTGGTCGGCGTTGACCAGAAGGTCGAGCGCCGCCGCAGATGGCTGGCCATCGGCTCGCTGGCTGCCAGCGTGGCGCTGGTACTGGTGGTGAGCACGCTGTGGCTGCTCAGCTTCAACGCCAACCGTGAACATATCGCCCAGGTCGGCGCGCGTACCGTGCCGCTGGAGCAGCAGGTGCGCAGCCTCAGCCCGGCGCAACGTGACGTGCTCGCCGTGCTGCCCCTGCTCGATGCCGTGCGCAACCTGGCTGGCGACCCACCGGACTGGGCCAAGGGGCTGGGTCTGTATCAGGGCGACATGCTCGAGGAGCAGGCGGCCAGCGTCTATCGCCGTCTGCTGGTGGCCACCTTCGCCCCGCGCCTGCTCAGCCGCGTGGAGGAACAGCTGCGCTCCGGCGGTGGCACCGATTACCTCTACGAAGGGCTCAAGGCCTACCTGATGCTCGGTGGCGGCGAACATTACGACGCCGAGTTCATCAAGGCCTGGATCGCTCTGGACTGGGATCAGAGCCTGCCGCGCGATTTGCCGGGCGAGCAGCGCCAGGCCCTCGACGGACATCTGCAAGCGCTGTTCGAACGTCGTCCGCCGGATGCGCGCCTGGATCAGCGCCTGATCGACGAGCTGCGCATGCAACTGCAGCGCCTGCCCCTGGCGCAGCGTGTGTATGACCGGGTCAAGCGGCAAAAGCTGCCGGCCGGGGTCAGTGACTTTCGTATCAGCGAAGCCGCCGGGCGCGACGCCGCGCTGATCTTCACGCGCAAAAGTGGCAAGGCGCTGAGCGACCCGCTGAGTGGCTTCTACACCCGCCGCGGCTACCGCGAAGCCTTCCTCCGCGCCAGCGTCGGCCAGGCCAGCGTGGTGGCCGAGGAACAATGGGTGCTGGGCCGTCAGCTCGACAGCACTCAGGATGCCGTTAACCTGGCCGCCGACGTACGCCAGCTGTACCTGCGCGATTACGTGCAGCAGTGGGATGCGCTGCTGGCCGACCTGGACTTCGTGTCGATCACCAGCGTAGCCCAGGCCGCCGACGTACTGCGGATACTCTCGGGACCGTCCTCGCCGCTCAAGCAGTTGCTGATCGCGGTGGCACGGGAAACCGATCTGCAGCAGGCGCCCGAAGCCGAAGGCGTGGCCAAGGCCACCGACGAAGGTGTCGACCAGCTCAAACAGAAGCTCGGCTCGCTGCTGGGCCAGACTCCGGCGGGCAATACCGTGGCGGCGGTGACCGAGATCGATCCGGTCAGCGCGCATTTCGCCGAACTCCACAGCCTGGTCAGCCAGGACCCATCGGCGCCGATGGCCATCGATGGCCTGCTGGCGGATCTCAACGAGCTTTACGTGCAACTCAGCAGCATGGTCGGTGCCAGCGGCGAGGCGCTGTTAGGCGAGGCGAAGAACCAGGCCAGTGCTGCCGCGGCGAGGGTCAACCTGACTGCCGCACGTCAGCCGAAGCTGGTTCAGGACCTGGTAGGTTCGGTCGTCGCAGCCAGCACCAACAGCATGATGGGTGGGGTACGCAACCAGCTCAATGCGGCCTGGCAAAGCGATGTGGTCAATGTCTGGCGGAAGTCGCTGGCCGGCCGCTACCCCATGGTGCCGGGTAGCCAGCGCGATGCCACCCTGGATGATTTCGGCCAGTTCTTCGGCGTCGGCGGGGTCATGGACAGCTACTTCCGCAAGTACCTGCAGCCCTACGTCGATACCTCGGCACGCAACTGGCGCTGGCAGCCGGGCGCGGCGCAGAAGCTGGGCATCTCCGCCGGCGTGCTGCAGACCTTCCAGCGCGCGGCGCTGATCCGCGACGAATTCTTCCGCAGTGGCGGCCTGCAGCCCAGCGTACGCTTCGAACTCAAACCGGTAAGCATGGACGCCACCATCAGCCAGTCACAGCTCGATCTCGATGGCCAGCTGATCAGCTTCGACCACGGTCCGAGCCGCCCGGTGGCGGTGCAATGGCCGAACCCGAGCAGCATCGGCGTGGTACGCCTGTCGGTATCGCCACCGGTGGAAGGCGGGCGCTCGGCCCTGACCCTGGAAGGGCCGTGGGCCTGGTTCCGTCTGCTCGATCAGTCCGAGCTGATTGGCGGCGCCTCTCCGGATCGCTTCAACCTGCGTATACGCTTGGATCGCTCCAGCGTTGCCTACGAACTGCGCGCCAGCAGTGCCTTCAATCCTTTCAAGAGTCGCGCAGTGGCCGGCTTCACCCTGCCGGAGCGGCTATGACGATGATGGGTTTCTACGGCAAGGTCGCCAGCCGCGGCGACTTCATCGAGCGCAACCTGCCGAAGGACTTCCAGCGCAGCTGGGACGCCTGGCTGTCGGCTGGCCTGCAGACAAGCCGGCAACAGCTCGGTGAACACTGGCTGGACGCCTACCTCACCAGCCCGCTATGGCGCTTCGCCCTGGCGCCCGGCGTGTGCGGCAGCGAGGCGATGACAGGCGTACTGATGCCGAGCATCGACCGCGTCGGCCGTTACTTCCCGCTGACCATCGCCAGCCACATCCCCGGCGGGCAACCGCTGCAGGCCTTGCAGGCGGGCGAAGCATGGTTCGAGCGGATCGAGAACCTGCTGCTGAGCACCCTGGAAGAGGGCGCCCGCTTCGAAGACTTCGAGAGCGAGGTGCAGCGCCTGGAACCCTTGCCGGACACAGTGACACCCGCGTACGACGAGGCGCATGGCCTGCAACACTGGCCGGTGGTCGATGCACCGGGACGCCTGGCAGCGCTGGCCGCCCAGGCCTGCAGCGGCGCCAGCCTGTGGTGGGGGCGTGGCTCGCAACGCATCGCGGCCGGCCTGCGCCGTTGCCAGAGCCTGCCGCCGACCGAGTCCTTCGCGATTTACCTGCTGGGGCCGGAGGTGGTCGCGCAATGACTGCAGTGCATTACCGATCGGCGGCCTACAGTCATGTTGGCCTGGTTCGTCAGATCAACGAAGACGCTTATCTGGAGCGGCCCGAAGCCGGCCTCTGGGTCGTGGCCGATGGCATGGGCGGACACGCCGCCGGCGATTACGTCAGCAGCCTGATCGTCGACAGTCTGCGCAACCTCAAGGCAAGCGACAGCCTGAACGACTACGAGCAGGTACTGCGGCATACCCTCAGCCAGGTCAATGCGGCGGTGCGCGAGCAGACCCAGCTGCGCGGCGTAAGCATGATGGGCAGCACCGTGGTGCTGATGGCGACGCGTGGCGACCGGGGCCTGTGCCTGTGGGCCGGCGACAGTCGCCTGTACCGGCTGCGGGCAGGCGAGCTGCAGGCAGTCTCGCGTGACCATAGCTACGTGCAGGACCTGCAGGACAGCGGCCTGCTCAGCGAGGCCGAGGCGCGCCTGCATCCTCGCGCCAACGTCGTCACCCGCGCCGTCGGCGTGCAGGACCAGCTGGAACTCGCAGGCAGCCAGTTCGAGCTCCTCCCCGGCGATACCTGGCTGCTGTGCAGCGACGGCCTCACTCGTACGGCCGAAGACCACGAGATCCGCGATGTACTGGCCCATGCCGACCCCTATCAGGTGGTACGCAGCCTGGTTCATCTGGGCCTGACCCGGGGCGCGCCGGACAACATCACCGCCATCGTCATCAAGACCAGCGAGACCGCCTCATGGACCTGAACATTCCCGGTTTCGATATCGAAGGCGTGATCGGCGAAGGGGCCATGGCCACCGTCTACCTGGCGCTGCAGCGTTCCCTCGAGCGCAAGGTGGCGCTGAAGATCATGGCCCCGGCGCTGGCGGCCGATGCCTCGTTCTGCGAGCGCTTCCTGCGCGAGGGCAGGACCCTGGCGCGCCTGGCGCACCCGCATATCGTCACCGTGCACGACATCGGTAACGCTGGCGAACACTACTACATGGCCATGGAGTACCTGCCCAACGGTACCCTGCGCGAGCGCATCGCCGCCGGCCTGAGCCCCGAGCAGGGCCTGCAGTACATTCGCCAGATCGCTTCGGCGCTGGGCTACGCCCATAGCCAGGGCTTGATCCACCGCGACGTTAAACCGGCCAATATCCTCTTTCGCGCCGACGGCACCGCGGTACTGTCGGACTTCGGCATCGCCAAGTCGCTCGACGACAGTACCCAGTTCACCCAGGTCGGCTTCGCCGTCGGCACGCCCAACTACATGAGCCCCGAGCAGGCGCGCGGTCTGGATATCGACGGCCGCGCCGACCTCTATGCGTTGGGCGTGGTGCTCTATGAAATCCTGGTCGGCGAGCTGCCGTATATGGGCACCGACGCCCTGTCCACGGCACTGGCGCACCTAACTCAGCCATTGCCGGAGCTGCCGCTGCAGCACAGCCGCTATCAGACGCTGCTACAACGCTTGCTGGCGAAGAACCCGGATGAACGCTTCGGCAATGCCGGAGAATTGCTGGCTGCGCTCGATACCCAGCCGACGCCGGACTCGGATGCGACCGTGATCCGCCCCGCGTTCACCCCGCAGGCCACGCTGGGCGCGCCCTCGACTAGCGAGCTAGGCGATCTGCAACCGGTCTCCGTGGAGATTCCACGCAGCGCACCGACCCCGGCGCCGACCGTGGCACCCGCGCCGACTGCCACGACAGGCAGCGTAGCAGCGCGGCCGTCAACTGCTGGTAGCAAGAGCCCTCGCATGGCGCTGCTGGCGGTGGCCGTAGCCGCCGCGCTGGGCCTGGGTGGTGGCGCTTACTGGTGGCTCGCCCAACCAGCGCCAGTGGTGGCCTCGGACAACCCGCCGCCGCGCGACGAGCAGCCAGTCGCAGACACACAGCAAGTGGCCGACACGGGCGAAGCTGGCGACCATCCGTTGCTCATGCCGGGCAAGAAGACTCTCTATCAGCGCATCCTGGCCAAGCCCGGTGCGCAACTGCTGAACGCTCCCGGCGCCACCAGTGGCGAAGCGCTGCCAGCCTTCTCGGTGCTTTACGTGTATGCGAAACGCAGCCAGGACGGCCAGACCTGGCTGCACGTCGGTGCGGCCAGCGACGGCCGGGTGCAGGGCTGGATCGCCGCCGAACAGACAACCGACTGGAAGCAGAGCCTGGTACTGAAGTTCACCGAACGCTCCGGGCGGGCACCGGTGCTGTTCATGCAGCAGGCCGCCGATGTGGAGAACCTGATCGACCACACCAGCCAGGCTCGCGAGCTGCTGCTGCAGGCGCAGAACGACCCCGAGCAGATGCCTCAGGTGGTAGCGCTGGAGCCCACAGCCAGCGCCGTGCCGCAGGATCAGTTCTACCTGATGCCGATCTTCGACTTCCGCGAAGCCTTCGATGCCGAGGGCCAGCCAGTGCAGTTGCTCAACATCGCCTCGATCGATCCCGGCAACGCCGCCCAGTCTCAGTCTTCTGCCGACAAACCGGCTGCCGCAACCGACTCGGGCTTCCGCACCGGCATCGTGCTGGTGGTCGACACCTCGGTGTCGATGCAGCCCTACATCGACCGCGTGCGCCAGGTAGTCAGCGAGCTGCAGAGCCAGCTACAGGCACGCGGCGAGCTGGATAACGTCAGCTTCGGCCTGGTCGGCTATCGCAACAGCACCGAGCGCACCCCGGGTTTGCAATACCTGAGCAAGACCCTGGTCAGCCTGCAGGACGGCAGCGACCCGCAGCGTTTTCTGCGCGCCGCCGAACAGGTGCAGGCGACCAGCGTGTCCAGCCATTCCTTCAACGAGGATGCCTTCGCCGGCGTCATGCAGGCCGTCGAGGGCATGGACTGGTCGAATTATGGCGGGCGCCTGATCCTGCTGGTCAGCGACGCCGGTGCGCTGCGCAAGAACGACCCGCACAGCAGCACCCGGATGAACGAGGCCGAGGTACGCCAGGCGGCGCTGAGCAAGCAGATCAAGATCTTCGCCCTGCATCTGCGCACACCAGCCGGCAAGTCCAACCACGCCTCGGCCGAGCAGCAGTATCGGGTGCTGACGGCCGACAGCAACCCGCAGATCGGCGACCTCTACGTCTCGGTGCCGGGTGGTGATGTCGAAGCCTTCGGCGAGCGCGTACGCGAGATCGGCTCGACCTTCGCCGAACTGGCGCAGCAGATCCGCGCACAGCAGGCGCCCGAGACGCCGCAACTGGCCGGTGGCGCCAACCTCGCGGCCAAGTCGCAGGCCATCGGCTACGCCATGCACATGGACTTTCTCGGCCGCCGCAGCGCCAGTCAGGCGCCGCAACTGGTCAGCGCCTGGACCGCCGACCGCGACCTGAGCAACCCCAACCTGCCGACACTGCAGGTCTGCGTGATGCTGACCAAGCTGCAACTCAACGACCTGCAGCAGTCGCTCAAGTTGATCGTCGACGCCGCGCGCAAGACCAAGACCTCGCCGGCTGACTTCTTCAGCGAAATCGTCAGCGCCAGCGCTTACATGAGCCGCGACCCAGCTGCACTGCGCCAGGGCGCCAACCTGGCACAGAGCGGCGTACTCGGCGAATACCTCGACGGCCTGCCGTATCGCAGCAAGGCGCTGAGCATGACCCAGGATCTCTGGCTGTCGCTGTCGGTGGCCGAGCAGGAGGACTTCATCGACGAGCTGGAGTCGAAGATTCGTCTCTACGAAACCTTCCACAACGACATGGCCAACTGGGTGCGCTTCGGCAATGCCGAGCCGGGCGACGCCCTGTACCGTGTACCGCTGTCGACGCTGCCATGATGATTCGCCTGCAGCAGGTCCTCAAGCAACGCGGCCAGGGCGCACAGCGCTACAGCCTGGCCGTCGAGCGGTTGCAGCTGCAGGCAGGCGCGCAGGTGGCGCTGGTCGGACCCAGCGGTTGCGGCAAGAGCACGCTGCTCGATCTGCTGGCCATGGTGCTGGCTCCGGATTCCGCCGAGACCTTCGCCCTGGAGCTGGCCGGCACTACCTGCGATATCGCCGAGCTGTGGCGGCAGGGCCGGCAGAGTCAGCTGGCGCAGCTACGCAGCCGGCATCTGGGTTATGTGCTGCAGGCCGGCGGGCTGCTCGGCTTTCTCAACGTGCGCGGCAATATCGCACTGCCCCGGCAACTGCTCGGCATGGCGGACAACGGCCAGGTGCAGCGTCTGGCACAGGCGCTGGATGTGCAGGATCAACTGGCCAAGTATCCTGCGCAGTTGTCGATCGGCCAGCGGCAACGGGTCAGCTGCGCGCGTGCGCTGGCACACGGGCCGCAGTTGTTGCTAGCTGACGAACCCACTGCGGCGCTGGACCCGCTCAATGCCGAACGTGTCATGCAGCTGCTGCTCACCCAGGCTGCAGAGACCGGTGCGACTTGCGTGGTGGCGACGCACGACGAAGCGCTGGCGCAGCGCGCCGGCCTGCACATTCTGCGCATGAGTTGCCGGCGTGACGCCGACGGCGGTGTCAGCGCCCATCTGGAGCAGGCTGCCTGATGCGCCCGCTGCTGATCGCCGGCCTGGCCTGGCAGGACTACCGCCGCGAAGCGCGCCTGTCGGCCTGCGCCGTGCTCGCCCTGGTGGCGGTGATCGCACCGCTGCTGGTGCTGTTCGGCCTGAAGTACGGCCTGATCGGCAGCCTGACCGAACGCTTGCAACGCGATCCTGCGGTGCGCGAGATCATTCCGCTGGGCGGCACGCGCCTGCAGGCAGAATTCATCGAGGCACTGAGCCAACGTGAGGACGTTGCCTTCGCCATCCCGCGTACACGGCAGATCGCTGCCACCAGTGAATTGCAGGTGGCGCCAGGGAAGGTGAGGGTCAGCGTGGAGATGCTGCCGACGGCATCCGGTGATCCGCTACTGCAAGGCCTGCCGGTGCCGCAGACGCTGCAACAGGTGGTGCTCAGCCATACCGCTGCCGAGAAGCTGGGTGTCGCGCCCGGCAGCCGGCTGCAGGCACGCTTCGGCCGCCAGCGTGGCGGCGACCTGCAGTGGCAACAGACCACGCTGCAGGTGCTGGCTGTGTTGCCGCTGGCCGCCTTCGAACGCGATGCGCTGTTCGCGCCACAGGTCCTGCTGGAAGCCGTCGAGGACTACCGCGACGGCCTGGCGGTCGCTGCGCTGGACTGGCCTGGCGCAGCAGCAGGGCAGACGCCACGCATCTACCCAGGGTTTCGTCTGTATGCACGCACGCTCGAAGACGTCGAGCCGCTGCGCCAGTTCCTGACCACGCAGCAGGTACAGGTGGTCACTCAGGCAGCGCAGATCGCCCAGGTTCAGGCTCTGAGCCGCAACCTCGATCTGTTGTTCTGGCTGATCACCGCCCTGGCCCTGGGTGGCGCCGTAGCGGCAACCAGTGCCGGCGCCCTGGCTGCAGTGGAGCGCAAGCAGCGTGAACTGGCGGTGCTGCGCCTGCTGGGCTTCGGCAGCGGTGCGCTGTTGCTGTTCGTAATTCTCCAGGCGCTGTACAGCGGCCTGTTCGCCAGTGTCCTGTCGGCCCTGCTGTACCGCTTGGCGGAGGGCGGCATCAACCATCTTTTCGTACAGGTGCCGGGCGACTACGCCAGCCGCCTGCTGCCCGAACATTACCTGGTGGCCCTCGCTGCCGTCCTGCTGGCCAGCGCCCTTGCCGCTGCGCTGGGAGGTCGGCGGGTGGCCCGGATCGACGCCTCTCAAGGAATTCGCGATGTCTGACTGTCGTTTCGCTGCTTCCGCCCTGATGTTAGCCACACTGGCTCTGGCGGCCTGCTCGCAGGGCGATGAGCCACCAGCGGCGAACAAAGCTGCCACACCTGCGCAGTCAGCCGACGAGCCTGCCCGCGAACTGGATGCAGAGCAACTGGCCAAGCTGGATAACCCCAAACCATTGCCGGGCGATGTCAGCCTGCCGCTGCCCTGTGGTGGCGAGATGGTCTTCCGCCACGTTTACATCCTGTCCCAGGGCAGCCTGGACGATCGCGAGGTGAGTCTGGGCTATCCGTTCAGCGAGGGCGAAGCCGGCTACAAGCAGTCTTTCATTTCCGGCTATCGCCGCGACTTCATCAACGGACAGTTCAGCCTGCAGGACCTGGCGCCGCAGTGGCGCAAGCAGATCGCCGAGCGCCTGCCCAAGATCGACGCCGGCAGCCCGCTGAAGCCGATGATGTATTTCATCGGCAAATACGAGGTCACTGCCCGCCAGTACGCCCAGGTGATGGCCCAGGCTCAGGCGCTGGCCGGCGGCGAACCTGCACCGCAATGTGCCACCGTCACCAGCGCAGCGGCGCGGCTGCCGCAGGTCAAGCTGTCGCGTTTCGAGGCCGAGCGCTTCGCAGCGGTCTACAGCGCCTGGCTGCTGGCCAATCATCGCGATCTGCTGCCGGTCAGCGGGCGGGGTAGCAAGGCCGAGGAGGGCGGTGCTGCGTTCGTCCGTCTGCCCACCGAAGTGGAATGGGAGTTCGCTGCCCGAGGCGGCTCGGAGGTCAGCCGTCAGGAACTGGAAGGACGGCTGTTCCCGCGGCCGGTCGAAGGCAGCGACGAGGATGGCCCGCTGGCCAAATGGGCCGTGTTCAACCAGGTGGCAGGTGGTACCGGTCAGGCCCCCCGATTGATGCCGATCGGCACCAAGGAGGCCAACCCGCTGGGGTTGTTCGACGTGATCGGCAACGCGGCCGAGATGGTGCAGGAATCCTTCCAGCTGGTCAGTGCCGGGCGCCGCCAGGGCACCTATGGCGGCTTCGTGGTCAAGGGCGGCAACTACCTGGAAGGCGAGGGCACGCTGTTCACCGGCATGCGTCGCGAATACCCATTGTTCGGTGCTGACGGCAGCGAGCAACGCAATGAAACCACCGGTTTCCGCGTGGCCATTGGCGCCCTGTCCGCTCCGCGCTCGCGCTACGACGAGCTGTTCGCCCAGTGGCAGAAGCAGGGTCGCCTGGCCGGCCTGACCGATGACATCAATGCTGACGATGACCCT
Source organism: Ectopseudomonas mendocina (assembly GCF_016008875.1). Lineage (GTDB taxonomy): Bacteria > Pseudomonadota > Gammaproteobacteria > Pseudomonadales > Pseudomonadaceae > Aquipseudomonas. The sequence goes on along the minus strand of NZ_JADTQG010000018.1, from coordinate 56,046 downwards.
ACCCAGCGCCTGGACAGCATCATCGCCAGCGCCACCGACCCGCGCCTGCAAGCCGAGCTCGGATTGGTCAACGAGGAACTCAAGCGCAATGTCTCGCTGATCGCCCGCCAGCGCGAAGAGGCGGCCGGCAACCTGATCCAGTCCGCCGCCTTGGTGGCGGAAACCATCAACAACTACAACATCCGCCTGACCAACCTGCGCCAGAGCCAGCGCCAGGCGCAGCAAAACAATGACGCCACCTCGGCGCAGGTGTTCGGTGGCGCCATCCAGAACGGCACCAAGGCGCTGGACGGCGCGGTGGCGATCTACATCGACAACATGGCCAGCGGCACCCGCTACACCAATGCCGTGATCCAGGCGCAGTTCCAGCGCATCAAGGAGGAGCTCGCGCGCAAGCCCGTGATCGGCAACAGCCTGGTCAACCGCGCCACCCTGTTCGTCAACCACGTGGCCCTGTACCGGACCCAGCAGCGGGCCGATCCGGCCGAGATCCTCAAGCAGTTGCTGGCAACGCAAGCGGTGCAACAGCCGTGAGCGTGATCAGCCGTTTCACACACACCAATCCACCATCAGCAGAGAACCTAGCTATGCGTCCATCCACATCGCAACACACCTCGCAACCTCGCAGCCGTCTCCTGACCCTCGCTGCCATCGGTTTCACCTCGATGACCGTACTGATCAGCGGCTGCTCCACCTCTGCGGTCAACCGAGTCGGCAAATCCACCGAAGTCAGCTACTACCCGAGCTGCTACCAGCCCGTTCAGCACCTGCGCGATACCGATTCCAGCATCACGCGTTCGATCGCCACCGGCGCCATGCTCGGTGCAGTCGGCGGTGCCCTGACCGGTGCCCTGACCGCCGACAAGGAAGATCGCAAGCGCAATGCCGCCATTGGCGCCGCCGGTGGCGCCCTGGTCGGCGGCGCAGCGGCCTACTACACCTCCAAGCAGCAGCAGATCAGCGACGACCGTCAGCGTATCAGCTCCTACTCCACCGACATCAATGCCAGTGCCAGCACCTTCGACCGCAGCATCGCCTACGCCGAAGCATCGCAAAGCTGCTATCAGAAGGAATTCACCAGCCTGCTGGAGAAGCGCAAGTCCGGTGCGATCGACGATACAGAAGGGCGCAAGCGTCTGGCCGAGATCATCGCCGGCCTGAACGAGTCCAATAACCTGATCACCGCGGTTAATGGCAAGGCTGGCGAGAACCTGAGCAACTACACCCAGGCCTACGAGGCTGACCTGAAGAACGTCGGCGTCGCGCGCGCGGAAGTGACCACCGCAGCCAAGATCCCTGCCAAGAAGCCGGCCAAGGTACCCACCGAAGCGGTCAAGACCGAACAGGTTCTGCAACAGGCCGAAGTCAAACAGGCCAAGAGCCAACAAGTGGCCGTGGCCGGTACCAACCAGGTCAACAGCATGTGCAACAACCCGGACATGGGCGACTGGGCACCGATTCCCTGCCCGAACGTCTGAGTTACGCCGGGTAACCGGCTGACACAGCGCGCCGCTGGTTTCCGCTTTCGGGCAGAGCCGGCGGCTATCGGAATACAAACCAAGGAGGGCCAATGTCCGACTACCTGATAGGGTTGCAAAATACCCCATCGCAGATGATGGCAAGACGGCGCATCGAAGCCATGATCGACCTGCGCAGGCTCTATGCCGCCATCGACGCCGACCCCGCCATCTCCGGTGCAGGCGTGGTGTATATCGATGCCAGATTCAACTCGGTGACCCTTCGCGAGTTCACGCCGATCTGCAGCATCAGACCCAAGCGCATCATCATTCGCGAAGCGCAGCGCAACGTGTCACCACAGCAGTTCGTGCAACAGGTGCAGTCCAACCCACGCGAGTCGCGGCTGGTGGCCGAAAGCGTCAATACCAGCCTGGCCTGTGCCGGCGCGGTGTTGGGCTGGATCGCTATCATCGGCGGTACGGCCATCGTGCCGTTTACCGGTGGTGCCAGCCTGGTGATCACGACATTGGGCGTAGCGGCGGCATCGGCAAGCTCCGTGCAATGCGTAGCCGGTGCTGCTCGCGTCTATACCGAAGTGAACAATCCGGAGGCGCTCGATAGGCTGGATAGCCAGCAGTGGTACCAGGACGTATCCAGAGCGCTGGATATCATCTCTCTCGGTGGCGTCGCCGGGGCTGGAGCCACGATCTTGCGTGTGATGAACATGCGCAAGGCCATGACCGGACGCAGCTGGTATCAAAGCCTGAATGGCCTGAGCCGCCAGGAACGGCGTCGGTTGACCAACGAGATTCTGGAGAATCGCAACCCGGCGCTCACTCCCGCGCTGCGCAAAGCCCTGCAAAGCAGCGGCGAGCTTCCGAAACGCTTCAGTACCAGTGAGATCTCGTCAACATTGGCGATCAATATCAGAGATGCGCTGGGTGCCGGGCTCGGCTTGCTCGGCAGCAGCATGGTACAGACTTACGCCATCGGCCTTTACGAGGAGCTGGAGTGAAGCAAGGACTCGATTTTCTCTCGATACTGCGCCGGCACTTTCCGGTCTTTATCGCCGCGTTCTTTCTAGCGCTATTTTCCCTGGCGATCAGCCAGATCGTACTGCTGGAGGTCTATCCGCCGAGCCTGGACGACTACGGCATCTACATGATGCTGGGCAGCAGCGGAATATCCTTGTACCTGTGCGCGGCCAACCTTCTGGTGATTCGCGGCCGTCCCTGGGCGGTGTGGCTGATCGTGGGGGCCATGATCGCCTGCATGCTGGTGATCATCGCGCACTGGGGCAAGCGCGCGCCCGACCTGCTGTACTCCATCAGCTTGCTGCTGTCGTTGAGTACTCTTTTGACGCTCAATAGCAAGCGCTACCGTTCAATGCTGGCGGCCATGGTGGAAGTACGCGGTCAGCGCGCTGCATGGCGAAAGCGCTTCAAGAAATAAGGTCAGCGTTAACTCGGAGCGAGCCCGGTTCAAATTAAAAGCCCCTGCCGACTCACATCGGCAGGGGCTTTTCATTTCACGCCAACTAGCGGTTCAGCTAGCAGATCATCAGAAGTCCAGATTCGACACCGCCAGGGCATTGGACTCGATGAAGTCGCGGCGCGGCTCCACGGCATCGCCCATTAGGGTGTTGAAGATCTGGTCGGCAGCGATGGCGTCCTCGATGGTCACCTTGAGCATGCGGCGCACTTCCGGGTCCATGGTGGTTTCCCACAGTTGATCCGGATTCATTTCGCCGAGACCTTTGTATCGCTGCACACTGTGACGCTTGGTGCTTTCGTGCATCAGCCAGTCCAGCGCTTCCTTGAAGGTGCTCACAGGCTTCTTGCGCTCGCCGCGCTGCACGTAGGCGCCTTCTTCCAGCAGGTTGTTCAGCTGATCGCCAAGAGTCGTGACGGTCTTGTAATCATTGCTGGCGAAGAAGTCGCGGTTGAAGGTGGTGTAGCTGGACAGGCCGTGCGCCTTGACCTCAACCTCGGGCAGCCAAACGTGGCGCTCGCGGTCTTCGCGAAGACTGGCGGTGTAGGTCTGGCCAGACTTCTCCATCGCCTTCAGGCGCGTACTGAAGCGCTCCAGCCAGGCCTGCATGCCGGCATGGTCGGCCAGTTGCTCGAGGCCGATGCTTGGCAGGTAGACGAAGTGCTCGGTGATTTCCTTGGGGTATACGCGCGACAGGCGATCCAGGGTCTTCATCACACGGCGGTATTCGCCGACCAGCTTCTCCAGCGCGCCGCCGGAAAGGCCCGGAGCGTTCTCGTTGACGTGCAGGCTGGCATCTTCCAGGGCCGACTGGGTCATGTATTCGTCCATGGCCTCGTCGTCCTTGATGTACTGCTCCTGCTTGCCTTTCTTGACCTTGTACAGCGGCGGCTGGGCGATGTAGACGTAGCCACGCTCGATCAGCTCCGGCAACTGACGGAAGAAGAAGGTCAGCAGCAGGGTACGGATGTGCGAACCGTCGACGTCAGCATCGGTCATGATGATGATGTTGTGGTAACGCAGCTTGTCGATGTTGTACTCCTCACGCCCAATGCCGCAGCCCAGCGCGGTGATCAACGTACCCACTTCCTGGGACGAGAGCATCTTGTCGAAGCGCGCCTTCTCGACGTTGAGGATCTTGCCCTTGAGCGGCAGGATCGCCTGGGTCTTGCGGTTACGGCCCTGCTTGGCAGAACCGCCCGCGGAGTCACCCTCCACTATGTAGAGTTCGGACAGCGCCGGGTCTTTTTCCTGGCAGTCGGCCAGTTTGCCGGGCAGGCCGGCGATGTCCAGAGCGCCCTTGCGGCGGGTCATCTCGCGCGCCTTGCGCGCTGCTTCACGGGCACGGGCAGCATCGATCATCTTGCCGACCACGGCCTTGGCTTCGTTCGGGTTTTCCAGCAGGAAGTCGGCGAAGTACTTGCCCATTTCCTGCTCGACCGCGGTTTTCACTTCGCTGGAAACCAGCTTGTCCTTGGTCTGCGAGCTGAATTTCGGGTCCGGCACCTTCACCGAGATGATCGCGGTCAGGCCTTCACGAGCGTCGTCACCGGTAGTGGCAACCTTGAATTTCTTCGCCAGGCCTTCCTGCTCGATGTAGTTGTTCAGGTGACGGGTGAGGGCGGAGCGGAAGCCAGCCAGGTGGGTACCACCGTCACGCTGGGGAATGTTGTTGGTGAAGCAGAGGATGTTCTCGTTGAAGCTGTCGTTCCACTGCAGGGCCACTTCGACGCCGACGCCGTCTTCCTCGCGCTGGATATTGAAGTGGAATACCTGGTTCACCACGGTCTTGTTGGTGTTGAGGAACTCAACGAATGCTTTCAGACCACCCTCATACTTGAACAGTTCTTCCTTGCCGGTGCGCTCGTCACGCAGCAGGATGCCCACTCCGGAGTTAAGGAAGGACAGCTCACGCAGCCGCTTGGCCAGGATGTCCCAGCTGAAGTGGATATTGGCGAAGGTCTCTTCGGACGGCTTGAAGTGGATCTGCGTGCCGGTGCCGTCGGTGTCGCCGACAGCGGTCAGGGGCGCTTGCGGTACACCGTGGACGTAGGTCTGTTCCCAGATCTTGCCGCTACGGCGAATGGTCAGCACCAGCTCCTTGGAGAGGGCGTTAACCACCGAGACACCCACGCCGTGCAGGCCGCCGGACACCTTGTAGCTGTTGTCATCGAACTTACCGCCGGCGTGCAGCACGGTCATGATGACCTCGGCTGCCGAGACGCCTTCTTCCTTGTGCATGTCGACCGGGATACCACGGCCGTTGTCACGCACGCTGATCGACTCATCCGGGTGGATGGTGATGGTGATTTCGCTGCAGTAGCCCGCCAGCGCTTCGTCGATCGAGTTATCGACCACCTCGAACACCATGTGGTGCAGACCGCTACCATCGTCAGTGTCACCGATATACATCCCGGGACGTTTGCGTACGGCGTCCAGTCCTTTCAGCACCTTGATGCTGGAGGAATCGTACGTTTGGTTCTCGCTCATGCCTTCACTCCCGATGCTCGATGGTCTGGGTGATACGGCCATGTTCCACGTGGAACATGGCAACCGGCGTATCCGTCTGCCAGACTTCGCTCAACAATTCATGGTCCACACAGGTGATGAACACCTGGCAGTGCAAATCTTCCAGCAACCGGCACAGTGCCTGACGATGCTGTTCATCCAGCTCCGACGGTAGGTCGTCCACCAGATAGATACATTGTCCACGCTTGGCTTCATTCACCAGGTGGCCTTGGGCGATGCGTAATGCACACACCACCAACTTCTGTTGTCCTCGCGACAGGATTTCCGCCGCGTTATGCCCCGCCAGCCGCAGCCGCAAATCGGCACGCTGCGGTCCAGCCTGGGTATGACCCAGTTGCTGATCGCGGAGCAGGGTAGAGGCGAGCACTTCGCTCAGCTCACGGTCCTTGTCCCAGCCGCGGTAATAACTCAGCGTCAAGCCTTCCAGTTGCAGCAGCTCACCAAGGGTGCGCTCGAACACCGGCTTCAGAGCCTGAATGTAGGCTCGCCGATAAGTATCGATTTCCTCGCTCGCGCTGCACAATTCGCGGTCCCACGCGGCCTGCGAAGCACCGTCAAGTGTACCATGTCGCAGCCACGAGTTACGCTGCCGCAGGGCTTTCTGCAGACGCCGCCAGGCGCTGAGAAAGCGATGTTCCACGTGGAACACACCCCAGTCGAGAAATTGTCTGCGAATCTTCGGCGCACCTTCCAGCAGGCGGAAACTGTCCGGGTTGATAAGTTGCAACGGCAAGAGATCAGCGAGCTGCGCAGCACTACGCGCATTCTGCCCATCGATACGAATCTGCAGCTCACCCTGGCGATCACGTGAAATACCCAGGTTGCTCGAGCCGCCTTGGACCAACTGCACCTGACCAAATACAGTGCAGGCCGGTTGTTCGTAATGAATGACGGGTTGCAGACGAGTGCTGCGGAAGGAGCGGGCGAGACCGAGCAGATGGATCGCTTCCAACACGCTGGTCTTGCCGCTGCCGTTGGCGCCATAAAGAATGTTGATGCGTGGCGAAGGTTGCAATGACGCAGAATGCAAATTGCGTACGGCGGTTAGGGTGATGCGAGTCAGGGACATGAGCGGAGCCGGGGCGAAGAGGGCAAATGGTCTGCCTGAAACGAAATCAGCCTTGGCATGCTACGGAATAAAATCCGCAGCATGCCAAAGCTGATTGTGTTGAAGCCGATTACCCGTTGAACAGCTATTACAGACGCATCGGCATAACGACGTAAGCCGAATCGTCATTGTCGGCTTCCTGCAGCAGGGCACTGCTGTTGGAGTCGGAGAGAATCAGACGCACCTGCTCGGTACCCATCACACCCAATACGTCCAGCAGGTAGCTGACGTTGAAACCGATTTCCAGGCCGCTGCCGTTGTAGTCGACAACGATCTCTTCCTCGGCCTCTTCCTGCTCCGGGTTGTTGGCCTGGATTTTCAGCAAGCCGGCAGCCAGGGTCAGACGAATGCCACGATACTTTTCGTTGGAGAGAATCGCGGTACGGCTGAACGCTTCACGCAGCCCCTGACGATCCGCCAGTACCAGCTTGTCTCCACCACGCGGCAGCACACGCTCGTAGTCCGGGAACTTGCCGTCCACCAGCTTGGAGGTGAAGGTGAATTCGCCGGTGTTGGCACGAATGTGGTGTTGCCCCAGCACAATGCTCACCTCGGCATCCTGCTCGGTGAGCAGGCGAGCGAGCTCGAGGATACCTTTACGCGGCACGATGACCTGGTGCTTGCCGTCCTGCTGGATGGCCGCTTCCATGGAGCACATGGCCAGACGGTGACCATCGGTGGCGACCGCGCGCAGCAGACCGCTTTGTACTTCCAGCAGCATGCCGTTGAGGTAGTAACGTACGTCCTGCTGGGCCATGGCGAAGCTGGTGCGCTCGATCAGGCGACGCAGCTTGGCTTGCGGCAGGTTGAAAGTCAGCGAGCCGGGGCCTTCTTCCACGGTGGGGAAGTCATTGGCCGGCAGCGTCGACAGGGTGAAACGGCTGCGCCCGGCCTTGACCAGCAGCTTCTGGTCATCGACGCGGATATCGATCAGCGCATCGGATGGCAGGCTCTTGCAGATGTCCATCAGCTTGCGCGCCGGCACGGTGATCTCGCCTGGCTCGGCAGCATCTTCCAGCGTGACGCGGCCAACCAGCTCGACTTCGAGATCGGTACCGGTCAGCGACAACTGCTGGCCTTCGACCACCAGCAGGACGTTGGACAGAACCGGCAGCGTCTGGCGTCGTTCCACGACACCGGCGACCAGTTGCAGAGGTTTCAACAGGGCTTCGCGTTGAATGGTGAAATGCATGGTCTAGTCCCTTGCCTCGTGGAGCTGCGATCAGGTTGTAAGCGTACGCAGCAGGTTCTTGTAGTCCTCGCGGATGTCCGCGTCGGATCCCCTAAGTTCAGCAATCTTACGGCAAGCGTGCAACACCGTGGTGTGATCACGACCGCCGAAGGCCACGCCGATTTCCGGCAGGCTGTGATTGGTCAATTCCTTGGACAATGCCATGGCCACCTGACGCGGCCGGGCAATCGAGCGCGAACGACGCTTGGAAAGCAGATCGGTGATCTTGATCTTGTAGTACTCGGCCGTGGTGCGCTGAATATTGTCGATGCTGACCAGCTTGTCCTGCAGGGCCAGCAGATCCTTGAGTGACTCGCGGATCAGCTCGATGGTGATGTCGCGGCCCATGAAATGCGAATGCGCGATCACCCGTTTCAGCGCGCCTTCCAGCTCACGTACGTTGGAACGAATACGCTGGGCGATAAAGAACGCCGCATCGTGCGGCAGATCGACCTTGGCCTGGTCGGCCTTCTTCATCAGGATCGCCACACGGGTTTCCAGCTCGGGCGGCTCGACGGCCACGGTCAAGCCCCAGCCGAAGCGCGACTTCAGCCGCTCTTCCAGGCCTTCGATCTCCTTCGGATAGCGGTCGCTGGTGAGGATCACCTGCTGGCCGCCTTCGAGCAGTGCGTTGAAGGTATGGAAGAACTCCTCCTGGGAGCGCTCCTTCTTGGCGAAGAACTGGATGTCATCGATCAGCAGCGCATCCACCGAACGGTAGAAACGCTTGAACTCGTTGATGGCGTTGAGTTGCAACGCCTTGACCATATCGGCGACGAAGCGCTCGGAATGCAGGTATACCACCTTGGCATTGGGATTCTTCGCCAGCAGGTGATTACCCACAGCGTGCATCAGGTGGGTCTTGCCCAGACCGACGCCGCCATACAGGAACAGCGGGTTGTAGCCGTGCTTGGGGTTGTCGGCCACCTGCCAGGCGGCGGCGCGCGCCAACTGGTTCGATTTACCCTCGACGAAGTTGTCGAAGGTAAAGGTGCGGTTGAGGTAGCTGGTGTGCTTGAGCCCACCTTCGACCTGTACGGTACGTTCAGTACGAGGCGCCACGGCAGGTGTTGGCGGTTGCGGCGCCGAGCCGGCCATCGAATCGAAACTGGCTCGCGAGGGCTCCTCCTGCACCGGCGGAGGAACAGGCTTGCTTACCGCAGCGGCAGCCTGAACCTGGGCAGCACGCGCGGCAGCAGGCAACGGTGCAGTAGGCGCGACCCGCGCGGTGGCTGCACGCTTGCTACCTATTAATAAGGAGAGCGCAGGAACCAGACCACCAGCTCGCTCGCCGAGTAACTCGAGCAAACGGCTCAGGTACTTTTCGTTGACCCAGTCGAGTACGAAACGGTTGGGCGCATACACACGCAGCTCGTCACCTTCGGCTTCGACCTGCAGAGGACGGATCCAGGTGTTGAATTGCTGGGCTGGCAATTCATCGCGCAGAAGCTCGACGCATTGCTGCCATAGTTCCACTGACACTGACTATCCCCTATCCAGGCGGCGGTGCAAAAAACAGCCGTCATTGTAGCGGCCAACGTTCGAGTTATCCACACCACATGCGGCAGATGGCCAAGTAAAATCAAAGCCTTAGTTTCATTCATCAGATTTATCGATCGACGTCATGAACCTTGTGGATAAGCGCCCGATAAGCTTCTGCAAAACTCTGGGGATGAACGTGCGGATAACCCCGCTGTGGGTAAACCGGCATTCCATCCTCAGCTTGTAGGCAGGACGCGCACAGTAGAAGCACGCCTTTTGGACAGGCTTATCCTTGGCGCTGGATCAGGGATTACGCTGCGAACAGAGGGTTGTCCACAACCCATGGCAAGGCTAATCAACATAAACATAGAAAAAGAGCTTTAAACCCTTTTCCTTCTTTCTATTTCTATCTGGCGAATGAGGTTGGTTGGAAATTGACCTACCGCGCGGCTTTCTCTAGAATTGCCGGTCTCTTTAAACCGGGGTCATTCCGACCCTAGTCGATCACCCAGGTAACGCACCATGAAACGCACTTTCCAACCCAGCACCATCAAGCGCGCTCGCACCCACGGTTTCCGTGCCCGCATGGCCACCAAGAACGGCCGTGCCGTCCTGTCGCGTCGTCGCGCCAAGGGCCGCAAGCGTCTGACTGTCTAATTCATCCAGACAGGTGGTGAGTCGAGGCTTCGGCCGGGAAAAGCGACTGCTGACTCCCCGGCATTTCAAGGCAGTCTTCGACTCCCCAAGCGGCAAAGCTCCGGGCAAAAGTGTCCTGCTGCTAGCGCGCGATAACCAGCTTGATCATCCCCGCCTAGGTCTGGTGATCGGCAAGAAGAGCGTCAAGCTCGCCGTCGAGCGCAACCGCATCAAGCGTCAAATCCGCGAATCCTTCCGCCTCAACCAGGACAATCTAGTGGGCTGGGATATCGTGGTGGTCGCCCGCAAAGGGCTAGGCGATCTGGAGAACGGCGAACTCGCTCAGCAGTTCGGCAAACTCTGGAAACGCCTGGCCCGAAGCCGGCCCAGTCGCGACGAAGACCTCTCCCCCGGGACAAGCGACAACCCCCATGCGTAAAGCGGCTCTAGCCTGTATCCAGGTGTATCGCTACGCCATCAGTCCGCTGATGGCCAGTCATTGTCGCTTCTACCCCAGCTGTTCCTGCTATGCCTACGAAGCCATCGAGCAACATGGCTTCCTGCGTGGTGGCTGGCTGGCAGCCCGCCGTCTCGGTCGCTGCCACCCCTGGAATGCCGGCGGTTTCGATCCGGTTCCACCCGTAAAAACATCCCGTTCCCCTTCGATGGCCGAATAATCATGGATATCCAACGTTCGATCCTGATCGTCGCCCTGGCAGTCGTGTCCTACCTCATGGTCCTGCAATGGAACGAGGACTATGGCCAGGCTGCCCTGCCAGCCGAGGTTAGTACCTCGACCGCTGCGACGCCTTCCCTGCCCGATACGCCCGCGGCTACCGCCAGCACCGGCAACGACGACATCCCCACTGCCACGGCAGAGCCCACTGCAGCTGCCGTGGCACCGACCGCTGTAGCCAGCGACGAGCTGATCCGCGTCAAGACCGATGTCCTGGATCTGGCCATCGACCCGCGTGGTGGCGATATCGTGCAGCTGCGTCTGCCGCAATACCCGCGTCGTCAGGACCGTCCAGACGTGCCGTTTCAGCTGTTCGACAACGGCAGCGAGCGCACCTACCTGGCGCAAAGCGGCCTGATCGGCCAGAACGCTCCGGACAAATCCAGCGGCCGTGCCCTGTGGTCCAGCGAGAAGCAGAGCTACGAAATGGCCGAAGGCCAGGACAGCCTGGTCGTCGATCTCACCTACAGCGAAAACGGCGTCAGCTATATTAAGCGCTACAGCTTCAAACGCGGCCTGAACCCTCAGTGCTCCGCGCGTGAGCAGGAGCTGAAGAAGCCCGGCTGCATCGATCCGTCGGCCTACCAGGTGGATGTGCGTTACCTGATCGACAACCAGAGCGATCAGGCCTGGAGCGGCAACCTGTTCGCCCAGCTCAAGCGTGACAATAGCGGTGACCCGTCCTCGACCACCGCCACCGGCACTGCCACCTACCTGGGTGCCGCGCTGTGGACCAGCGAAGAGCCTTATAAAAAGGTGTCGATGAAAGACATCGACAAGCAGTCCTTCAAGGAAACCGTGCAAGGAGGCTGGGTCGCCTGGCTGCAGCATTACTTCGTCACCGCCTGGGTGCCGAACAAGGACAGTACCAACCTGGTTCAAACCCGCAAGGACAGCCAGGGCAATTACATCGTCGGCTTCACCGGCCAATCCGTGCAGGTCGCTGCCGGTGCGCAGGGCGAAACCGGCGCAATCCTCTACGCCGGTCCCAAGCTGCAGGAACACCTGGGCACCCTGTCCCCGGGCCTGGAACTGACCGTCGATTACGGCTTCCTGTGGTTCCTGGCCCAGCCGATCTTCTGGCTGCTGGAAGTGATTCACGGTGTGCTCGGTAACTGGGGTTGGTCAATCATCGTCCTGACCATCATCATCAAGCTGATCTTCTTCCCGCTGTCGGCTGCCAGCTACCGTTCGATGGCGCGCATGCGTGCCGTATCGCCGAAACTGCAGGCGCTGAAAGAGCAGCATGGTGATGATCGCCAGAAGATGTCCCAGGCGATGATGGAGCTGTACAAGAAAGAGAAGATCAATCCGCTGGGCGGCTGTCTGCCGATCCTGGTGCAAATGCCGGTATTCCTCGCCCTGTACTGGGTGCTGCTGGAATCCGTCGAGATGCGTCAGGCACCCTGGCTGCTGTGGATCACCGACCTGTCGATCAAGGATCCGTTCTTCATCCTGCCGATCATCATGGGCGCGACCATGTTCATCCAGCAGCAGCTCAACCCGACGCCGCCGGACCCCATGCAGGCCCGCGTGCTGAAGCTGATGCCGATTATCTTCACCTTCTTCTTCCTGTGGTTCCCTGCAGGTCTGGTGCTGTACTGGGTGGTCAACAACTGCCTGTCCATCGCCCAGCAGTGGTACATTACGCGCAAGATCGAGGCGGCAGCGAAACCGGCTAACGCCTGATTCGCCAAGGCTTTCAAGCATCAAGCAAACGCCCCATGATTGGGGCGTTTTGCTATCCGCCTCCCTGTAGGAGCGAATTCATTCGCGATGGATTGCCCAGATCACGATGATCTAACCCGTACAACTGCCCACCAGCCGCGAGTAGAACACCATGAACCATGCCCGAGACACCATCGCCGCCGTCGCCACCGCACAGGGTCGTGGCGGCGTGGGCATCGTACGGGTGTCCGGCCCGCTAGCCGGGCAACTGGCGCAGGCCATCTGCCGACGCGAGCTCAAACCCCGCTTCGCCCATCACGGCCCATTCTTCGCCGAGCATGAGCTGCCGCTGGACGAAGGCCTGGCTATCTACTTCCCTGGCCCGAACTCCTTCACCGGTGAAGACGTGCTGGAGTTGCAGGGTCATGGAGGCCCGGTGGTGCTCGACCTGCTGCTGCGTCGTTGCCTGGAACTGGGCGCGCGTCTGGCCCGGCCCGGTGAGTTCAGTGAGCGCGCCTTTCTCAATGACAAACTCGACCTGGCCCAGGCCGAAGCCATCGCCGACCTGATCGAAGCCAGCTCCGAACAGGCCGCGCGCAATGCGCTGCGCTCACTGCAGGGCGAATTCTCCAAACGCGTACATGCGCTGACCGAATCGCTGATCCAGCTGCGCATTTATGTCGAGGCCGCCATCGACTTCCCCGAGGAGGAGATCGACTTTCTCGCCGATGGCCATGTGCTGAACCAGCTCGACGCCGTTCGCACCGACTTATCCACAGTGCTGCGCGAAGCCGGCCAGGGCGCCCTGTTGCGTGACGGCATGACCGTGGTCATCGCCGGACGCCCGAATGCCGGCAAGTCCAGCCTGCTCAACGCACTGGCCGGCCGTGAGGCGGCCATCGTCACCGATATCGCCGGTACCACCCGCGATGTGCTGCGTGAACATATCCACATCGACGGTATGCCACTGCACGTGGTCGACACCGCCGGCCTGCGCGACACCGACGACCAGGTGGAAAGAATAGGCGTGGAGCGCGCGCTCAAGGCCATTGGCGAAGCCGACCGTGTGCTGCTCGTAGTGGACTCCACCGCGCCGGAAGCGGCCGATCCCTTTGCCCTGTGGCCGGAGTTCCTCGAACAGCGCCCGGACCCGGCGCGGGTCACCCTGATCCGCAACAAGGCTGACCTGTCCGGCGAGGCAGTGACACTGCAAACCAGCGCTGACGGTCACGTTACCCTCAGCCTCTCGGCCAAGTCTGCAGACGGTCTGGAACTGCTGCGCGAGCACCTGAAAGCCTGCATGGGTTATCACCAGACTGCAGAGAGCGGCTTCAGCGCCCGCCGCCGACACCTTGAAGCGCTGCACCAGGCCGAGCAGCACCTCGAACACGGCCGCAACCAGCTCACCCTGATGGGCGCCGGCGAGCTGCTGGCCGAGGACCTGCGCATGGCCCAGCAGGCCCTGGGCGAGATCACCGGCGCCTTCAGCAGCGATGACCTGCTCGGACGGATCTTCTCCAGCTTCTGTATTGGCAAGTGAAACCTTCTTCCATGCTCTTGCCTACAGGGCTCTTGTAGGAGCGGATTTATCCGCGAAAGAGCATGCGTGCCCGCCATCAATCTTCCCCTCCTTGTCATTCCCGGGCTTTTCACCCGGGCTGAGAACCGCTGCGCGTCGTCTTGATTCGCGTGGGGCAGCCGCTCCTACACACAACTGACAGGCTTTACGCGCCGGGCGAATTTCCCCACAAACCGAGATTGATGGATCACCAATGAATGGGCTGCTGCTGCGCATTTACTGAGTTATTCAGGGGCAGATAAACCCTGTGGAGAAACGCACCTGAACCCTGCCCATAACCCTATGAAAAAGCTGAGCGTAACGAACCCTGTGGGTAACTGGCCATTCCATCCACAGTGGTTCAGCAGCTTTATCAAGGGAATCGAGCAGGAACGACACAGCTTTATCATTCTCTGTACAGCAGATATGACAAGGCCTGTAGCATCTTATCCACAGAAAAGATTGGCTCTATACATAAACATAAAGAACAAGCTTTATAAAAATTCTCTCTTTCTATTCTTTATAAGCCTGAGCGCATTTCTTCCAGGGCCAAGGGTGATCAGGTCGAGGAGCAGGCTGAAAGAAACGTGGCCAACCAGCTGGCTATTTTTTGTTCAGAAGGCTTCATTCAGAAGGCTTAAGTCCCTATACTTGCCGCCTTTCTTTCAGACCCCTTCTCAACAGGCACGAGGTGCGTGGTGGATTTCCCTTCCCGTTTTGACGTGATCGTGATCGGCGGCGGTCATGCCGGTACCGAGGCAGCTCTGGCTGCCGCACGCATGGGCGTGAAGACCCTGCTGCTCACCCATAATGTCGAGACCCTTGGTCAGATGAGCTGCAATCCGGCTATCGGCGGGATTGGCAAGAGCCATCTGGTCAAGGAAATCGATGCCTTAGGTGGCGCCATGGCCACCGCTACCGACAAGGGCGGCATCCAGTTCCGCATTCTCAACAGCCGCAAGGGCCCAGCGGTACGTGCCACGCGCGCTCAGGCTGACCGCGTGCTGTACAAGGCAGCGGTACGCGAGATTCTGGAAAACCAGGCCAACTTGTGGATTTTTCAACAGGCAGTCGATGACCTGATTGTGGAAAACGCCGAGGTCAAGGGCGTCGTCACCCAAATGGGGCTCAAGTTCCATGCGGATTCCGTGGTGTTGACCACAGGCACCTTCCTTGGTGGACTTATCCACATCGGCATGCAGAACTACTCCGGCGGCCGTGCTGGTGATCCGCCCTCCATCGCCCTGGCCCACCGCCTGCGTGAACTGCCACTGCGTGTTGGCCGCCTGAAGACCGGCACACCGCCGCGCATCGACGGCCGTTCGGTGGATTTCTCGGTGATGACCGAGCAACCAGGCGACACACCTACGCCGTTGATGTCCTTCCTCGGCAAGCGTGAGCATCAGCCCAAGCAGATCAGTTGCTGGATCACCCATACCAACGCGCGTACCCACGAGATCATCGCCGCCAACCTCGACCGGTCGCCGATGTACTCCGGTGTGATCGAAGGCGTCGGTCCGCGTTATTGCCCGTCGATCGAAGACAAGATCCACCGCTTCGCCGACAAGGACAGCCACCAGGTGTTCATCGAGCCGGAAGGCCTGACCACCCACGAGCTGTACCCCAACGGCATCTCCACCTCGCTGCCGTTCGACGTGCAGCTGCAGGTGGTGCGCAGCATTCGTGGCATGGAAAACGCACACATCATGCGCCCGGGCTACGCCATCGAATACGATTACTTCGACCCACGCGATCTCAAGTACAGCCTGGAGACCAAGGTCATCGGTGGCCTGTTCTTCGCCGGCCAGATCAACGGCACCACCGGCTACGAAGAGGCCGGTGCCCAGGGCCTGCTCGCGGGCTGCAACGCCGCCCTGCGCGCGCAGAGCAAAGAGGCCTGGTGCCCGCGCCGTGACGAAGCCTACATCGGCGTGTTGGTCGACGACCTGATCACCCTCGGCACCCAGGAGCCGTACCGCATGTTCACCTCGCGCGCCGAATACCGGTTGATTCTGCGCGAGGACAACGCCGACCTGCGCCTGACCGAAAAAGGCCGCGAGCTGGGTCTGGTGGACGATGAGCGCTGGGCGGCCTTCGAGGCCAAGCGCGAAGGCATCGTTCGGGAAGAGCAGCGCCTGAAAAGCACCTGGGTGCGTCCAGGCACGCCGCAGGGCGATGCGATCGCCGCACGTTTCGGTACGCCGCTGACCCACGAGTACAACCTGCTCAACCTGTTGGCGCGTCCGGAGATCGATTACGCCACCTTGGTCGAACTGACCGAGGCGCCGGTTGTGGATAACCAGGTCGCCGAGCAGGTCGAGATCAAGACCAAGTACGCCGGCTACATCGACCGCCAGCAGGACGAGATCGCCAAGCTGCGGGCCAGCGAGGACACCAAACTGCCGGAAGACCTGGACTACAGCGCCATTTCCGGACTGTCCAAGGAAATCCAGTTCAAGCTCGGCAACACTCGCCCGGCGACACTCGGCCAGGCCGGGCGCATCCCCGGCGTTACGCCGGCAGCGATTTCGCTGTTGCTGATTCACCTGAAAAAGCGCAGCGCCGGTCAGAAACTGGAGCAGAGCGCCTGATGTCGGTCACTCAGCGTCACGCCGAAGAACTGCTCCAGGGCGCCCGCGAACTCGGTATCGAGCTCAGCACCCAGCAGCAGGAACAATTGCTGGCCTACCTGGGCCTGTTGATCAAGTGGAACAAGGCCTACAACCTCACCGCGGTGCGCGACCCCGACGAGATGGTGTCGCGCCATCTGCTCGACAGCTTGTCGGTGGTGCCGTTCGTGGCCGAGCGTGGGGATAACTGGCTGGACGTCGGCAGTGGCGGCGGCATGCCTGGTGTTCCGCTGGCGATCATGTTCCCCGAGCGGCGTTTCACCCTGCTCGACTCCAACGGCAAGAAGACCCGCTTTCTTGTCCAGGTGAAGCTGGAGCTGAAACTCGCCAACCTCGAGGTTGTCCACAACCGCGTCGAAGCCTATCGACCCGAGCAGGCGTTCGACGGCATCAGTTCGCGGGCTTTCAGCAGCCTCGAAGACTTCAGCAACTGGACACGCCACCTGGGCAGCGCCGACACCCATTGGCTGGCGATGAAGGGTGTGCATCCGGATGATGAGCTGCAGGCCCTGCCGGCGGATTTCCGTCTCAGTGCCACCCATGTGCTGCGGGTTCCCGGTTGCCAAGGCCAGCGCCATCTGTTGATACTGCGTCGCTCGGTCTAAGGGGGAAGGAAGATGGCCAAGGTATTCGCGATCGCCAATCAGAAAGGCGGCGTGGGCAAGACCACGACGTGCATCAACCTGGCCGCTTCTCTGGTGGCGACCAAGCGCCGCGTGCTGCTGATCGACCTCGACCCGCAGGGCAACGCGACCATGGGCAGCGGCGTCGACAAGCACGGCCTCGAGCACTCGATCTACGACGTGCTGATCGGCGAGTGCGACCTGAGCCAGGCCATGCAGTTCTCCGAGCACGGTGGCTATCAGCTGCTGCCCGCCAACCGTGACCTGACGGCCGCCGAAGTCGCGCTGCTGGAAATGAAGATGAAGGAGAGCCGCCTGCGTTACGCTCTGGCGCCGATCCGCGAGAATTACGACTACATCCTCATCGACTGCCCGCCGTCGCTGAACATGCTGACCATCAACGCCCTGGTCGCCGCCGATGGCGTGATCATCCCCATGCAGTGTGAGTACTACGCGCTCGAGGGGCTTAGCGACTTGGTCAACAGCATCCAGCGCATCGGCCAGCTGCTCAATCCGAAGCTGCAGATCGAAGGTCTGCTGCGTACCATGTACGACCCGCGCATCAGCCTGACCAACGACGTCAGCGCCCAGCTCAAGCAGCACTTCGGCGACAAGCTGTATGACGCCGTGATCCCGCGCAACGTGCGCCTGGCCGAGGCGCCGAGCTTCGGCATGCCGGCGCTGGTCTACGACAAACAATCCCGTGGTGCCATCGCCTATCTGGCCTTGGCCGGCGAGCTGGTGCGCCGTCAGCGCGCCGCCGCGAAAACCGCTACCGCTTAAGGAACATCCGCATGGCTGCGAAGAAACGAGGTCTGGGTCGAGGTCTGGACGCCCTGCTCGGTGGCAACACCGTCAGCGCACTGCAGGAAGAGGCCGCCCAGGTCGACACACGCGAACTGCAGTACGTGCCGCTGGAGCTGATCCAGCGCGGCAAGTACCAGCCGCGCCGCGACATGGACCAGACCGCCTTGGAAGAACTCGCCGCTTCGATCCGTGTCCAGGGTGTGATGCAACCCATCGTGCTGCGCCCCATTGGCGAGGGCCGTTTCGAGATCGTTGCCGGTGAACGGCGCTGGCGTGCCAGCCAGCTGGCCGGCCAGGACAAGATCCCGGCCATGGTCCGCGAGCTGCCCGACGAGGCCGCCATCGCCATGGCGCTGATCGAGAACATCCAGCGCGAGGACCTCAACCCGATCGAGGAAGCCGTGGCGCTGCAGCGTCTGCAGCAGGAGTTCGAGCTGACCCAGCAACAGGTCGCCGATGCCGTCGGCAAATCGCGCGTCACCATCACCAACCTGCTGCGCCTGATTGCCCTGCCCGAGGAGATCAAGACCCTGCTCGCCCATGGCGATCTGGAGATGGGCCATGCCCGCGCACTGCTCGGTCTGCCCCTCGAACAGCAGGTCGAAGCGGCGCGACATGTTGTCGCACGCGGCCTTACCGTTCGTCAGACCGAGGCACTGGTGCGCCAGTGGCTGAGTGCCAAACCGGCCCCGGCAAAGGCCAAGGCCGACCCGGACATCAGTCGCCTGGAACAGAAGCTCGCAGAGCGTCTGGGCTCGCCCGTGCAGATTAAGCACGGTAGCAAGGGAAAAGGTCAGCTGGTGATCCGCTACAGCTCGCTCGATGAATTGCAGGGTGTACTGGCGCACATTCGTTGAAACAATTCCGTCTGTAGTCCTACTTCACTCCTACTACAGCACGGTTGATCGGGCGCAGGCTGGCCCATATACTCCCCGCGCAATTTTGTCGGCTATGTGCCGAGATTCGGTGGCTTTAAGGGAGAGGTCGATGGGCATCCCCAGTAAGGCCCCGTTTCATCGTCAGCCAGGTTTTCCGATCCTGATTCTTCAGGCCATCGTGACGGCTGTGATTACAGTGATTTTTGCCGTCAGTGGCGGATGGGTCGCGGCCTATTCGGCATTGCTGGGAGGGCTGATAGCCCTGCTGGCCAACGCGTATTTTGCATTCAAGGCCTTTCGTTACTTTGGCGCGCGTTCGGCCAAGGCCATCGTCCAGTCGATCTGGGCCGGGGCCATGGGTAAATGGATTATCACGGCAGTGCTGTTTGCACTGGCGTTCGTAGGGGTTGAACCACTGGACCCGATGAGGCTTTTCATCGGGTATCTGCTTGCCCTTCTGGCAGCAGCCTGTGCGCCCCTGCTCATGAAAGTTTTCTGAAGCATTGGACCGTTTGAGGCGTTTATGGCTGATACCCCAGCAGAATATATCCAGCATCACCTGCAGAACCTGGTCTACGGCTCTCACCCGGAGAAGGGCTGGATCATTGCCCAGACCCCGGAAGAGGTGAAGGCAATGGGCTTCTGGGCTGTCCATGTGGACACCCTGGGCTGGTCCCTGTTCATGGGTCTGATCTTCATCACCCTGTTCCGCATTGCTGCCAAGCGCGCCGTGACCGGTGTGCCGGCCGGCCTGCAGAACATGGCCGAGATGTGCATCGAATTTGTCCAGGGCATCGTCAAGGACACCTTCCACGGCAAGAACCCGTTGGTCGCGCCGCTGGCCCTGACCATCTTCGTCTGGGTGTTCCTGATGAACAGCCTGAAGTGGATCCCGGTCGACTACATCCCCGGCCTGGCCCACGCCATGGGGCTGCCGTACTTCAAGATTGTCCCCACCGCCGACCCCAACGGTACCTTCGGTATCTCCCTGGGCGTATTCCTGCTGATCATCTTCTACAGCATCAAGGTCAAGGGCATCGGTGGCTTTACCAAGGAACTGTCGTTCACCCCGTTCAATCACTGGGCGCTGATTCCTTTCAACCTGTTCCTGGAAATCATCGGCCTGCTGACCAAGCCGCTGAGCCTGGCCCTGCGTCTGTTCGGCAACATGTATGCCGGTGAAGTGGTGTTTATCCTTATCGCGCTGCTGCCCTTCTACGTTCAGTGGGGTCTCAACGTGCCATGGGCTATCTTCCACATCCTGGTCATCCCGCTGCAGGCGTTCATTTTCATGGTGCTGACCGTGGTTTATCTGAGTGCTGCGCACGAAGATCACCACTGATCGACATCGAAAAACCCGAAAACCCCTAACTCGTAACCTTAACCTCTAAAAACTCTGGAGCTAACTATGGAACTCGTCTACATCGCCGCTGCCATCATGATCGGTCTGGGTGCCCTGGGTACCGGTATCGGCTTCGCCCTGCTGGGCGGCAAGCTGCTGGAATCCACCGCTCGCCAGCCTGAGCTGGGCCCGCAGCTGCAAACCAAGACCTTCCTGATGGCCGGTCTGCTCGACGCCGTTCCGATGATCGGCGTTGGTATCGCGATGTACCTGATCTTCGTTGTCGCGGGTTAAGAGTTCCTGAGTTCGAGGCAGCATGACGTGTGCTGCCTCTTCAGGCTTTTCTTCCCGGAACACGAGATAGCACGAGGTAAATCGCTGTGAACATTAACCTGACCCTGTTCGGTCAAACGATTGCCTTCGCTATTTTCGTCTGGTTCTGCATGAAGTTCGTATGGCCGCCGCTGACGCAGGCCATGCAGGAACGCCAGAAGAAAATTGCAGAAGGTCTGGATGCTGCCGGGCGCGCCGAGCGCGATCTGCAGTTGGCCCAGGAACGCGCGGCCCAGATGCTTCGTGAGACCAAAGAGCAAGCTGCCGAGATTCTCGATCGGGCGAACAAGACCGCCAACGCAATCGTCGAAGAAGCCAAGGCCCAGGCCCGCTCTGAAGGTGAAAAGCTGATCGCTGGCGCCAAAGCCGAAATCGATCTGGAAGTGAACCGTGCCAAGGATCAACTGCGTTCGCAGGTAGCAGCTCTGGCTGTCACCGGCGCCGAGCAGATCCTGCAGTCCTCCGTGGACGGCACTGCGCACAACGATCTGGTCGCAAAACTGGCCTCTCAACTCTAAGCGAGGCTCGCGATGATCAATACCAACACGCTCGCTCGGCCCTACGCGAAAGCCGCGTTTGAGTTTGCCAGTGCTGCACAGCAGGCCGATGCCTGGCTGAACATGCTGTCGCTGACCGCGGCTGCGGTGCAAACGCCGGCCATGGCCCAGCAGTTGGTCAACCCGGCGTTGACCGATGAGCAGAAAGTCAATGTGCTGGCGCAGATCTGTGCCGGTCACATCGACGCTTCGTTCAGCAACTTCCTGCGCTCGCTGGGTAGCAACGACCGACTGTCGCTGCTGCCGGTAGTACGCGAACAGTTCGCCGTGCTGAAGGCTGAAGCCGAACGCGCCCTCGATGTCGAGGTCGAGTCGGCTTTCGAGCTCAATACCGAGCAATTGCAA
Organism: Ectopseudomonas mendocina; assembly: GCF_016008875.1. Taxonomy (GTDB): domain Bacteria; phylum Pseudomonadota; class Gammaproteobacteria; order Pseudomonadales; family Pseudomonadaceae; genus Aquipseudomonas. Next base: position 34,634 of record NZ_JADTQG010000018.1, on the reverse strand, counting down.
ACTCTGGCTGCCGCCCTTTCCAAGCGGCTCGATCGCACCGTCCAGCCCAAGCCCGTGGTCAATCCCGCCCTGATCGGCGGCGTTGTCATTCGTGCAGGTGACCTGGTCATCGACGGTTCGGTCCGCGGCAAGCTGAACAAGCTGGCCGAAGCGTTGAAATCCTGATTTGAGGGAACTGGCATGCAGCAATTGAATCCTTCCGAAATTAGCGAAATCATCAAGCAGCGCATTGAGTCGCTTGATGTATCCGCTCAAGCCCGTAATGAAGGCACCATCGTCAGCGTTTCCGACGGTATCGTGCGCATCTACGGCCTCGCCGACGTCATGTACGGTGAGATGATCGAATTCCCTGGTGGCGTTTACGGCATGGCCCTGAACCTGGAGCAAGACTCCGTGGGTGCCGTGGTACTGGGTAGCTACCTGACCCTCGCCGAAGGCATGAGCGCCAAGTGCACCGGTCGCATCCTGGAAGTCCCGGTTGGTCCGGAACTGCTGGGTCGCGTCGTCGACGCACTGGGTAACCCGATCGATGGCAAAGGCCCGATCAACGCCGCCGCTACCGACGCTGTCGAGAAAGTGGCTCCGGGCGTGATCTGGCGTAAGTCGGTCGACCAGCCGGTGCAGACCGGTTACAAGTCGGTCGATGCCATGATCCCGGTCGGCCGTGGCCAGCGCGAGCTGATCATCGGTGACCGTCAGATCGGTAAGACCGCTCTCGCTGTCGACGCCATCATCAACCAGAAAGACAGCGGCATCCGCTGCGTATACGTCGCCATCGGTCAGAAGCAATCGACCATCGCCAACGTGGTACGCAAGCTGGAAGAAGCTGGCGCCCTGGCCAACACCATCGTGGTTGCAGCTTCGGCTTCCGAATCCGCTGCGCTGCAGTTCCTGGCTCCGTACGCCGGCTGCACCATGGGTGAATACTTCCGCGACCGCGGTGAAGATGCCCTGATCGTGTACGACGACCTGTCCAAGCAGGCCGTTGCCTATCGTCAGATCTCCCTGCTGCTGCGCCGTCCGCCAGGCCGTGAAGCCTACCCGGGCGACGTGTTCTATCTCCACAGCCGTCTGCTGGAGCGCGCTTCCCGCGTTTCCGAAGAGTACGTTGAGAAGTTCACCAATGGCGCCGTAACCGGCAAGACTGGCTCGCTGACCGCTCTGCCGATCATCGAAACCCAGGCTGGTGACGTTTCCGCGTTCGTTCCGACCAACGTGATTTCGATCACCGACGGTCAGATCTTCCTGGAATCGGCCATGTTCAACTCGGGTATTCGTCCGGCCGTCAACGCCGGTATCTCGGTATCCCGCGTAGGTGGCGCCGCTCAGACCAAGATCATCAAGAAGCTCTCCGGTGGTATCCGTACCGCTCTGGCTCAGTACCGTGAACTGGCGGCATTCGCCCAGTTCGCTTCTGACCTGGACGAAGCCACCCGCAAGCAGCTCGAGCATGGTCAGCGCGTAACCGAGCTGATGAAGCAGAAGCAGTATGCGCCGATGTCCATTGCCGAAATGTCGGTGTCCCTGTACGCAGCCGAGCGTGGCTTCCTGCAGGACATCGAAGTCGCCAAGGTCATCAGCTTCGAGCAGGCCCTGATCGCCTTCTTCAAGCGTGATCACGCCGACCTGATGGCGAAGATCAACGAGAAGGGTGACTTCAACGACGAGATCGACGCTGGCCTGAAAGCCGGTATCGAGAAGTTCAAGGCCACCCAAACCTGGTAACCGCAGCGGGGGCTTTGGCCCCCGCCTGCTTGAACCAAAAGGTGTGAAATGGCAGGCGCAAAAGAGATTCGCAGCAAGATTGCGAGCATCAAAAGCACGCAAAAGATCACCAGCGCCATGGAAAAAGTGGCGGTCAGCAAAATGCGCAAGGCTCAACAGCGCATGGCTGCCGGTCGCCCCTACGCCGAGCGTATTCGTCAGGTGATCGGTCACCTGGCCAAGGCGAACCCGGAATACCGCCACTCGTTCATGGTGGAGCGTGAAGTACAGCGCGTCGGTTATATCGTGGTGACCTCGGATCGTGGCCTGTGCGGTGGCTTGAACATCAACCTGTTCAAGGCGCTGTTGAAAAGCCTGAAGGGTTGGCGTGACCAGAAGGTCGACGCCGATTTCTGCGTGGTGGGCAGCAAGGGCGCGAGCTTCTTCCGCAGCAACGGGGGCAACGTGGTTGCCGCCATCAGCAAGCTGGGTGAAGAGCCGTCCATCAACGACCTGATCGGTAGCGTCAAGGTCGTGCTGGATGCCTACGCCGAAGGCCGTATCGACCGTCTCTACCTGGTCTCGAACAAGTTCGTGAACACCATGGTGCAGAAGCCGGAAGTGCAGCAGTTGCTGCCGCTGGCCGCGAGCGAAGAGCAAGGCGTACAGAAAGGTCTGTGGGACTACGTGTACGAGCCGGACGCCCAGCAACTGCTGGATTCGCTGCTGGTGCGCTACGTTGAATCGCAGGTCTATCAGGCCGTGGTCGAGAACAGCGCGTGCGAACAGGCTGCGCGGATGATCGCGATGAAGAACGCAACCGACAACGCCGGTGATCTCATCAAGGACCTGCAGCTGGTTTACAACAAGGCACGTCAGGCAGCGATCACCCAGGAAATTTCGGAAATCGTCGGCGGCGCTGCCGCGGTTTAAGAACGGTTCAAATATTCAGAGGAACCAAAGATGAGTAGCGGACGTATCGTTCAAATCATCGGCGCCGTTATCGACGTGGAATTCCCGCGCGATCAGGTACCGAACGTATACGAAGCCCTGAAGGTACAGGGCGCTGAAACCACCCTGGAAGTCCAGCAGCAGCTGGGCGACGGCGTGGTACGTACCATTGCCATGGGTTCGACCGAAGGCCTCAAGCGTGGCCTGGACGTCAACAGCACTGGCAAGGCCATCTCCGTACCGGTCGGTAAAGCGACCTTGGGCCGGATCATGGACGTGCTGGGCAACCCGATCGATGAAGCAGGCCCCATCGGTGAAGAAGAGCAGTGGGAAATCCACCGCCCGGCACCGAGCTACGCCGAGCAAGCCGGTGGCAACGATCTGCTGGAAACCGGTATCAAGGTAATCGACCTGGTCTGCCCGTTCGCCAAGGGCGGTAAGGTCGGCCTGTTCGGTGGCGCCGGTGTCGGCAAGACCGTAAACATGATGGAGCTGATCCGTAACATCGCCATCGAGCACAGCGGTTACTCCGTGTTCGCTGGTGTGGGTGAGCGTACTCGTGAGGGTAACGACTTCTACCACGAGATGAAGGACTCCAACGTTCTCGACAAGGTAGCCCTGGTCTACGGTCAGATGAACGAGCCACCAGGCAACCGTCTGCGCGTCGCGCTGACCGGCCTGACCATGGCCGAGAAGTTCCGTGACGAAGGTCGTGACGTTCTGCTGTTCGTCGACAACATCTACCGTTACACCCTCGCCGGTACCGAAGTATCCGCACTGCTCGGCCGTATGCCGTCGGCAGTAGGTTACCAGCCGACTCTGGCCGAAGAGATGGGCGTTCTGCAGGAGCGTATTACCTCCACCAAGAAAGGCTCCATTACTTCGATCCAGGCCGTATACGTACCTGCGGACGACCTGACCGACCCGAGCCCGGCGACCACCTTCGCCCACTTGGACGCCACCGTCGTACTGTCCCGTGACATCGCTTCCCTGGGTATCTACCCGGCCGTTGACCCGCTGGACTCCACCAGCCGTCAGCTGGACCCGAACGTGATCGGCCAGGAGCACTACGAGACCGCTCGTGGCGTTCAGTATGTTCTGCAGCGCTACAAGGAGCTGAAGGACATCATCGCGATCCTGGGTATGGACGAACTGTCCGAAGACGACAAGCTGCTGGTAGCGCGCGCTCGTAAGATCCAGCGCTTCCTGTCCCAGCCGTTCTTCGTGGCTGAAGTCTTCACCGGTGCCCCGGGCAAGTACGTGTCCCTGAAGGACACCATTGCCGGCTTCAGCGGCATTCTCAAGGGCGACTACGACCACCTGCCGGAACAAGCGTTCTACATGGTAGGCGGCATCGACGAAGCCATCGAGAAAGCCAAGAAACTGTAAGTAACGGGTGCGCCCTCAAGGGGGCGTCCGGGCCGGATAGGGCTGCTGCCTGTTCCGGCCTCTCAACCGAGGCATTGTTATGGCTATGTCAGTCCACTGCGATATCGTCAGTGCGGAAGAAGAGCTGTTCTCGGGGCTGGTGGAAATGGTCATCGCCCACGGTCACCTCGGTGACCTGGGTATCCTGCCGGGCCACACCCCGCTGCTGACCGATCTCAAGCCGGGTCCGGTGCGAGTGATCAAGCAGGGTGGCACCGAGGAGGTGTTCTACATCTCCGGTGGCTTCCTGGAAGTTCAGCCGAGCATGGTGAAGGTTCTTGCCGACACCGCTGTTCGCGCAGGCGACCTGGATGAAGCCGCAGCCATCGAGGCGCGCAAGGCGGCTGAAAAGGCGCTGAGCGAGAAGGGCACCGAGTTCGACTACGGCAGTGCTTCGGCACGCCTGGCCGAGGCTGCTGCCCAACTGCGCACCATCGAAGAGATGCGTAGGAAGTTCGGCGGCCGCAGCCGCTGATCGCGTAACGCGGTATCACGCAAAGGGGCGACTTAGGTCGCCCCTTTGCGTTTCTGGCAAAATAGCGTTCTTTTTCGCGCGGCTCTTTCTCGCCGCGGACCCATCCTGCCCAGCAAGGAGCTTTCTATGAGTCTGGATATCGTCATTCTCGCCGCCGGCCAGGGCACGCGCATGCGTTCGGCGCTGCCCAAGGTGCTGCACCCGGTCGCTGACAAGCCGATGCTGGGGCACGTCATCGACACCGCACGCAGCTTGCAGCCGCAGAGCATCCAGGTGGTGATCGGCCACGGCGCCGACAAGGTGCGCGAGCGCCTGGCCGCCGACGACCTGAATTTCGTCATCCAGGCCGAGCAGCTCGGCACCGGCCACGCCGTGGCGCAGGCTCTGCCGCAGCTCAGTGCCGAGCGCGTGTTGATCCTCTACGGCGATGTGCCGCTGATCGAGACCGCAACCCTCGAGCGTCTGCTGGCCCTGGTCAGCGACAACCAGCTGGGCCTGCTCACCGTCGAACTGGCTGACCCGACCGGCTACGGCCGTATCGTGCGCAACGAGCAAGGCGTGGTGCAGGCCATCGTCGAGCATAAGGACGCCAGCGAAGCGCAGCGACAGATCCGCGAGGGCAACACCGGCATCCTCGCCGTGCCCGGCAAGCGCCTGGCCGACTGGCTGGGCCGCCTGTCCAACAGCAATGCTCAGGGCGAGTACTACCTGACTGACGTGATCGCGATGGCCGTGGCCGATGGCCTGACCGTGGCCACCGAACGGGCCGGCGACGAAATGGAAGTGCTGGGTGCCAATGACCGCATCCAACTGGCTCAGCTCGAATGCCATTATCAGCAGCGCATGGCCCGCCGCCTGATGGCGCAGGGCGTTACTCTGCGTGACCCGCATCGCTTCGACGTGCGCGGTCAGGTGAGCGTCGGCCGCGACGTGACCATCGACATCAACGTGATCCTCGAAGGCAAAGTGGTGATCGAAGATGATGTGCAGATCGGCCCCAACTGCGTGATCAAGGACTCGGTGCTGCGCAAGGGCGCCATCGTCAAGGCCAACAGCCACCTGGACGGCGCCGAGATGGGCGAGGGCGCCGATTGCGGCCCGTTCGCACGTCTGCGTCCGGGTACCAAGCTGGGCGCCAAGGCCCATGTGGGTAACTTCGTCGAGCTGAAGAACGCGGTAATGGGCGACGGCGCCAAGGCCGGGCACCTGAGTTACCTGGGCGACGCCGAGATTGGCGCCCGTACCAACATCGGCGCCGGCACCATCACCTGCAACTATGACGGCGCCAACAAGTTCCGCACCGTCATGGGCGAAGACGTGTTCATCGGCTCCAACAGCGCGCTTGTGGCACCGGTAACGCTGGGCGACCGTGCCACAACAGGTGCCGGTTCGGTGGTGACCAGCGACGTGCCAGCGGACACGCTGGCAGTCGGCCGGGCCAAGCAGCGCAATATCGAAGGCTGGAAGCGTCCGACCAAGAAGTGAACGCCTGGCTCGCCTGAGGTTTTGAACAGCAACCTTGGACGACAGGGTGTGGATAACCGTGCAGGAGGATGTCTGGAATGTTCGGTGTGACGGATTACGCGGCCTTCGTGGTGGCCTTCATCATCCTGCTGGCCATTCCAGGGCCGGGCAACCTCGCGTTGATCCTGTCCACCGGCAAGGGTGGCATTCGCGGTGGACTGGCCTCGACCTTCGGCATCATCTTTGGCGATCAGGTGCTGCTGTGGCTGGCGGTGGCAGGGGTCGCCGCGCTGCTCAAAACCTATCCGACAGCCTTTCATGTCGTGCAATGGCTCGGTGCGGCCTACCTGGTCTACCTGGGGCTGCGCATGATCCTGGCCAAACCCGGTGCTGCCCCGACGCTGGACATCAAGCCGCGCCAATACCTCTGGCAAACCCTGGTGATCACCGTCTTCAACCCCAAGGCCATCATCTTCTACATGGCCTTCTTCCCGCTGTTCATTGATCCGCAGCGCCATCAGGGCCTGATTACTTTCGGTTTCATGGCCGTGACCATCATGGCGCTGACCTTTCTCTACGGCCTGCTGATTGTGCTGCTGACCCATTTTCTCGCCGAGCGTATGCGCGCCAACCCGCGTATCGCAAGGGTGTTGGAGAAATTGGCGGGGCTGTGCCTGGTCGGCTTCGGGGTCAAGCTGACGCTGAACTGATCGGCGGACGCTTGCGGGCTTCTCGATCATATGTTTTGATTCGCGCCATTATCTTTCGAATCGAAACTTAAGCATGTCGAAGCGCAACACGCCGCAACGTCGCCACACCATCCTCGCCTTGCTCGCCGAGCAGGGCGAAGTGAGTGTGGACGCCCTGGCTCAGCACTTCTCCACCAGCGAGGTGACCATTCGCAAGGATCTCGCCGCCCTGGAAAAGAACGGCCTGCTGCTGCGTCGCTACGGCGGTGCCGTGCCGGTGCCGCAGGAACTGATCGGCGAACCGACGCAGCCCGTCTCCCCTTACAAGCAGGCCATCTCCCGCGCCGGTGTGGCGCGAATCCGCGAGCATGCGAGGATCATCATCGACAGCGGTACCACCACCGCGGCGATGATTCCGCAGCTTGGCTACAAGCCCGGACTGGTGGTGATGACCAACTCGCTCAACGTGGCCAACGCCCTGCGCGATATCGAGCACGAGCCGGTGCTGCTGATGACCGGCGGCACCTGGGACCCGCATTCGGAATCCTTCCAGGGCCAGGTGGCCGAGCAGGTGCTGCGTTCCTACGACTTCGACCAGCTGTTCATTGGCGCCGATGGCATCGACCTGGAGCGTGGCACCACCACCTTCAACGAACTGCTCGGCCTGTCGCGGGTGATGGCCGAGGTGGCCCGCGAGGTCATCGTCATGGTCGAGAGCGACAAGATCGGCCGGCGCATTCCCAATCTGGAACTGCCCTGGAGCAGCGTCCATACCCTGATCACCGACGAGCGCCTGGATGCCCAGGCGGCCGAACAAATACGCGCGCGCGGCATCCAACTGATCCTCGCGCCGCTGGAAAACTAAGGAGAGCCCCATGTGTGGAATCGTAGGCGCCATCGCCGAGCGCAATATCACCCCGGTCCTGGTCGAAGGCCTCAAGCGCCTGGAGTATCGCGGCTATGACAGCGCCGGTGTGGCACTCCTGACCGAGCAGGGCGCACTGGATCGCCGCCGCCGCGTCGGCAAGGTCAGCGAACTACAGGCTGCCCTGCAGGCCGAGCCGCTGGCCGGGCGCCTGGGTATCGCCCACACCCGTTGGGCCACTCATGGCGCGCCGAGCGAGCGTAACGCTCACCCACACTTCTCCGGTCATGAGCTGGCCGTGGTGCACAACGGCATCATCGAGAACCACGAAGAACTGCGCGAGCGCCTCAAGGGCCTCGGCTACGTCTTCACCTCCGACACCGACACCGAAACCATCGTCCACCTGCTCGATCACAAGTTGCAGCAGTTCGGCGACCTCTCGGCCGCGCTAAAGGCCGCCATCCCGGAACTGCACGGCGCCTACGGCCTGGCGGTGATCAGCGCCAAGCAGCCGGATCGCCTGCTCGCCGCGCGCAGTGGCAGCCCGCTGGTAATCGGTCTGGGTCTGGGCGAGAACTTCCTCGCCTCCGACCAGTTGGCCCTGCGCCAGGTCACCGACCGCTTCATGTACCTGGAAGAAGGCGATATCGCCGAAATCCGCCGCGACAGCGTGCAGATCTGGGACGCAGCCGGCCAGCCGGTGCAACGCGAGGCAGTTCAGTACCACGAAGGCGCCGAGGCTGCCGACAAGGGCGAATACCGCCACTTCATGCTCAAGGAGATCCACGAGCAGCCCAAGGTGGTGCAGCGCACCCTGGAAGGCCGTCTGGGCAGTGACCATGTGCTGGTACAGGCCTTCGGTCCGCAGGCGGCCGAGTTGTTCGCCAAGGTGAAGAACGTGCAGATCGTCGCCTGTGGCACCAGCTACCACGCCGGCATGGTCGCCCGTTACTGGCTGGAAGAGCTGGCCGGCATTCCCTGCCAGGTCGAGGTGGCCAGCGAATTCCGCTACCGCAAGGTGGTGGTGCAGCCGGACACCTTGTTCGTCAGCGTTTCGCAGTCCGGGGAAACCGCCGACACCCTGGCCGCGCTGCGCAACGCCAAGGAGAAGGCGCCGGGGCAGGGCGGCTACCTGGCCAGCCTGGTGATCTGCAACGTCGGTACCAGTTCGCTGGTGCGCGAATCCGACCTGTGCCTGCTGACCCAGGCCGGCCCCGAAATCGGCGTGGCCTCGACCAAGGCCTTCACCACCCAGTTGGTCGGCCTGATGCTGCTGACCCTGGCCCTCGGCCAGGTGCATGGCACGTTGGCCAAGGCGCTGGCTGCCGAACTGGTGGAAGAGCTGCGTCGCCTGCCGACCCGTCTGGGTGAAGCCCTGGCCATGGACAAGACCGTGGAGAAAATCGCCGAACTGTTCGCCGAGAAGCACCACAGCCTGTTCCTCGGGCGTGGCGCGCAGTACCCGGTGGCCATGGAAGGCGCGCTCAAGCTCAAGGAGATCTCCTACATCCACGCCGAGGCCTACCCGGCCGGCGAGCTCAAGCACGGCCCGCTGGCCTTGGTCGACGCCGACATGCCGGTGGTCACCGTAGCGCCGAACAACGAGCTGCTGGAAAAGCTCAAGTCCAATCTGCAGGAAGTGCGCGCCCGTGGCGGTGAGCTGATCGTCTTCGCTGACCAACAGGCCGGCATGAGCAACGGCGAGGGCACCCATGTGGTGGCCATGCCGCATATCCACGACCTGCTCGCGCCGATCCTCTACACCGTGCCGCTGCAGCTGCTGTCCTACTACGTCGCCGTGCTCAAGGGCACCGATGTCGACCAGCCGCGTAACCTGGCGAAAAGCGTCACGGTCGAATAAGGCCGGCAGGAAAGGAAAGCCCGTCCAGATGGACGGGCTTTTGCGTTTCTATCACGCCGAAACGATGCTGAGGTGCAGCTCTTCCGGGCGCAGCGTAAGTACACGAACGCCTTCGCGGGTAACCGCCACGGTGTGCTCGAATTGCGCGGAGAGTTGGCCGTCACAGGTCACCACCGTCCAGCCGTCGCGTAGGGTGCGAACGTCCGCCGTTCCCTGATTGAGCATGGGCTCGATGGTGAAGGTCATGCCTTCGCGTAGCGTCAGGCCGGTGCCGGCTTTGCCCCAGTGCAGCACTTCCGGCGGCTCGTGCATTTCCCGGCCAATACCGTGGCCGCAGTAGTCGCGAACCACCGAATAGCCGTGGGCACGAGCGTGCCGTTCGATGGCGTGGCCGATATCGCCGAGGCGGGCGCCCGGCCTCACGGCTGCGATGCCCTTGCACATCGCTTCATAGGTCACTCGGGTGAGCTGACGAGCCTGGTCCGACACCCTGCCGATCAGGTAGATCTTGCTCGAATCGGTGATGTAGCCGTTCTTTTCCAGGGTGATATCGAAATTCACCAGATCGCCGTCGCGCAGCATCTCGTTCGCGCTGGGTACCCCATGGCATACCACCTCGTTGCGCGACGTGTTCATGGCGTAGGCGAAACCATACTGCCCCTTGCTCGCCGGACGCGCCTTAAGTTCATCCACGATGTGCTTATCCACAAGGTCGTTGACTTGCAGGGTCGACATGCCGAGCAGGTCCAGCCGGTCCAGATAGCCGAATACGGACGCGAGCAATCTGCCGGACTCCGCCATCAGGGCGATCTGTTCGGGCGTCTTGCTCATGACGCGTCCGCCATACGCGGCGGTACCGCCACGCCGGCCGCGCGCAGCTCGGCGGCCATCACCTCATTGAAGCTCAGCGTCGGGTTCATCTCGCAGAGCATGCCGATGCGTATCCAGAAGCCGGCCTGAGCGTTGATCGAGCGGCTCGAGACGCTACTTGCCCGACGGATTTGGTCATGCAGCTCGTCATCGATATTAACGATGCCCATAGCGTTTTCCTTTATATGTTTTGTGTATGAAACATATATAAACACGGACAGGTTCGTTCCACCAGCATCGGTAGCAGGACAAATGGGACTTTTTCATCCTTTACACTAGAGCTGTCCGTCTGCCAGGAGTGCGCAAGCGGGCCTGAATCATGCTGGAACAGGAGAGCGGATGAAGCGCGCGGATGTGAAACGCAGAACGAGCGAGGGGGTTCTATTCGATACCCAGATCATGGCCAATCCGGCCAACACCGCCGAGTGGATCGTGTTTTTCAAGAAAGAGGCCGGCCGCAGCTTCTTTCTGGTGGATGAAACCGAGCAGGTGGAAACTTTTGCCAGCCTAGATGAAGTGGTACCGGAGCTGCGGGTTCTGGGGATCAAGCGGGTCGAGGTGCAGCTCTGAGAAGTTGCACACAGTTGCCGTGGATCAACATGTGGATATCCTCTTGATAGCTGGCTGTAGGCCTTATAAATAGAGGGATTCAGCAACTTGTACAGAAACTGCTCGCTTACGCGCCCACTATCCACAGGGTATTTGGATAACAGGCTGGTTATCTTGTTGATAAGCATCTGAAGGCCTTATGTGGCGAGGCTCTCAGCGAACTGTACGCTTTATCGCCAGGCTCAATGGTTACCGGGGCGATAGAGATGGCGATGAGTGGCGTCATATAGCGCCGATTCTGCAAACGCACCGGGATCGAGCACCCGCCCAACAAGGATCAATGCCGTGCGGCGAAAGCCCTTGGCGGCAACTTTCTCTTCGATATCGGCCAGGGTGCCCAGCACCCAATCCTGATCTGGCCAACTCGCTCTGTGGATAACCGCGATGGGGCAGTCGGCACCGTAGTGCGGCAGCAGTTCACCGATGATGGCCGCTAACTGGCGAACGCCGAGATGGATGGCCATGGTCGCGCGGTGTCGGGCCAGGTCATGCAACTGCTCACCCTCGGGCATCGGTGACGTAGTGCCGTAGCGTGTCAGGATCACTGTCTGGGCGATGCCGGGCAAAGTCAGCTCGCTTTCCAGCAGGGCCGCGCAGGCGGCGGTGGCGGTCACGCCGGGAATGATCTCGAAGGGAATGCCCTGGGCACGCAGCTCGCGAATCTGCTCGCCGATGGCGCCGTATAGCGAAGGGTCGCCGGAATGTACGCGGGCCACATCCTGACCGCGCTTATGGGCCTGATGCAGCAGGTTGACGATCTCCCCAAGATGCAGCTCGGCGGTGTTCACCACCTGTTCGGCGCTGTGACCTTGCAGCACGGCCTCGGGCACCAGCGAGCCGGCATAGAGGATCACCGGGCAGCTGCGGATCAGACGCTGGCCTTTGACGGTGATCAGCTCGGGGTCGCCAGGGCCGGCGCCGATAAAGTAGATGGTCATGCGGGTTCTCTATCGAATATGGCTAGCGCACAGGTAGCGCGGGCGCTGCGGTCTTTCTCGCCTAGTAAGCGGGCGGAGGCTCCCATGCGTGCTGCCAGGGCCAATGCGCAAGGCTCGGCTACGGCGGGGCTGCCGGTGGTAGCTTGGCTAAGGGCGCTGGCGCCTGTCGGCGTCTGGTACCCCGCCAGTTGCTCGGGCGAAAAGAACACTAGCTCCAGGCCCAGATATTCGGCCAGGCCGTGCAGGCCGGCTTCGTCGCGCTTGTGGGCGATGCTGGCCAGTCCAGCCAGATTGTCCACCGTCAGCCCATACCTGCCCAAGCTGTGGATAAGCAGCTCGAAAAGCTCATCCAGGCTGCAGTCACGGCGGCAGCCCAGTCCGGCGACGACCTGTGTAGGCGAGGCGGGCGGGCGGTGAGAGGCAGTCGGCAACATGAATGGCATTCGGGCTAAGCGGTGGCGTAGCTCAACATGGCACCTGCCAGCGGTCAACCGCGATTGACCGGTCGCTGCGGCCTGCGTAGCCTTCTCGCTTTCGAGGTTCTTCGCCGCTGAAGCGCGGCGAAGCTAAGAGGGAACAGGGTCGATGCCCTGGCTGCCCCCGCAACTGTAAACGGTCACAACTCCTTCGATACACCACTGCCCTTGGCGGGAAGGTGAAGGACGCGCAACGCGCAGACCGTGAGCCAGGAGACCTGCCTCGATAGACCAGCCACTTGCTCGGACGGGGTGATCCGAAGCGGCCAGCACGCCCTTGCGTGCCGCCTGCCCGTACCCGTCCGCCGAATTGACCGACGCCACGGGGCCCCTGATGAAAACCCTCGCCAAACTGCCTGTCACCATCGTCACCGGATTCCTCGGTGCCGGCAAAACCACGTTGCTGCGTCACCTGCTGGCCAATGCCGGTGGTCGCCGTATCGCGGTGATCGTCAACGAGTTCGGCGAGCTGGGCATCGATGGCGAGATCCTCAAGCAGTGTTCCATCGGTTGCAGCGAGGAGGAGGCCAACGGCCGCGTCTTCGAGCTGGCCAACGGCTGCCTGTGCTGCACCGTGCAGGAGGAGTTCTTCCCGGTGATGCGCGAGCTGGTGGCGCGCCGCGGTGACCTCGACCATATCCTCATCGAAACCAGCGGCCTGGCACTGCCGAAGCCGTTGGTGCAGGCCTTCAACTGGCCGGAAATCCGCAACGCTTGCACCGTCGATGCGGTGATTACCGTGGTCGACAGCCCGGCGGTGGCTGCCGGCACCTTCGCTGCCTTCCCCGACCGGGTGGACGAGCAGCGCAAGCTCGATCCCAACCTCGACCACGAGTCGCCGCTGCATGAACTGTTCGCCGACCAACTGGCCAGTGCCGACCTGGTAATCCTCAACAAGGCCGACCTGCTTAATACCGAGGCGCTGGCCGCGGTGCGCGCCGAGGTGGCCGAGGAGCTGCCGCCAGCGGTCAAGGTGATCGAGGCGCACGGTGGTGATCTGCCACTAAGCGTGCTGCTGGGCCTGAACAGCGAAACCGAGCTGCATATCGACAGCCGACGTACCCATCATGACGATGAAGACGAGGATCATGATCACGAGGAATTCGACTCGTTCCACGTGGAACTACCGGAAACTGACGAGGTGCGCCTGCTGGCTGCGTTGAAGGATGCAGTGACCAAGTACGGCATTCTGCGGGTCAAGGGCTTCGCGGCGATCCCTGGCAAGCCGATGCGCCTGCTGGTGCAAGGTGTCGGTCAGCGCTTCGACCGTCACTTCGACCGCGCCTGGCAGGCCGACGAGCCGCGCCTGAGCCGCCTGGTGGTGATCGGCCAGCAGCTCGACCGCGCGGCCATCGAGGCCGAGCTGAAGTCAGCGTTGGCCTGAGGATTGTGGGAAGGACTTCAGCCGCGACTCGGTTCGCTGATCGTCGCGGCTAAAGCCCCTTCCACGGTTTCGTCCGCTCCACGGAACGACCATGCACTTATTACGCACCCAGCCCGGCGCTCAGCTGCCGGCCGATAGCATCGCCGACCTCGGCCAGACCCCGGCCGAGCTGGTGATCCTGTGCACGGGCGATTCGCACCTGTCGTTGCTGGCCGAAGCAGCCCGGCAGCTGCCGGAGGACTACCCCAGCCTGCGCCTGGCCAGCCCGGCGCAACTGAGCAACAACGCCTCGGTGGATTACTACGTCGAGCAGGTGCTGCAGCATGCCAAGGTCATCCTGATCTCCGTGCATGGCGGGGTGAGCTACTGGCGCTACGGCGTCGAACGCCTGGTTGAGCTGGGTGCGCGCGGCGCCACGGTGATCATGGTGCCGGGCGACGATAAACCCGACCCAGAGTTGAATGCCCTCGGCAACGTCGGTGAAGAAGACAGCCAGCGCCTCTGGCAGTACCTGCGTCAGGGCGGCTTGGAAAATGCCCGCCAGTTGTTCCGCTGTATCGGCAGCCGCTGGCTGGGCCGCGATGACAGCTGGCAGGAGCCACAGCCGCTGCCGCGCGTCGGCCTCTATCATCCGCAGCGGAGTCCGGCGGCTCTGGCTGACTGGCAGGCGCAGTGGCAGCCGGATGCGCCCGTGGTAGCGCTGCTGTTCTACCGCAACCATGTGCAATCGGCGAACACCGCCTTCGTCGATACCTTCTGCGCGCACCTCGTTCGTCAGGGGCTCAACCCATTGCCCATTGCCGTGGCCAGCCTCAAGGAGGCAGCCTGCCTGGATCAGGTGCAAGCCTGGCTGGACGAGACGCATGCGGCGCTGATCATCAATACCACCGGCTTTGCCCTGTCCAATCCCGAGGCGCCGCAGGAGCGGGTATTTCGTCGTGATATCCCGGTGCTGCAGGCCATCTGCTCGCTGGACAACCAGGCGCAGTGGCAGGCCAGCGCCCAGGGCCTGGGCTCGCGCGACCTGGCCATGCACGTGGTACTGCCCGAACTGGATGGCCGGCTGATCGGCACCGCCATCAGCTTCAAGGGCCTGGCCTGGCGCAGCGAGCGCAGCCAGAGCGATGTGGTGTGCTATCAGGCGCATGAGTCGGGTATGGCCTACGTCGCCGAATTGGCGCGTAACTGGTGTCAGTTGGCGATCAAAAGCAACGATCAGAAGCGAATCGGTCTGATCCTGGCCAACTACCCGACCCGCGATGGGCGCATCGGCAATGGCGTGGGGTTGGATACGCCAGCCGCCGCGCTGAATATCCTCCGCGCCCTGCAAGCGCAGGGCTACCCGGTGGATAACTTGCCGGGCAGCGGCACCGCACTTGTCCACAGCCTGCTCGGTGGCGTTACCAACGATCTTGATGGCCTGGATACGCGGCCCTGTGCGCAGAGCCTGGCGCTGGACGATTATCTGGGGTTTTTCCACAGCCTGCCGCCGGCCAACCAGCAGGCGGTGCGTGAGCGCTGGGGCGAGCCGCAGGACGACCCGATGTTCCGCAGCGGGCGGATGATGGTGGCCGGCCTGCGCTTCGGCCTGTGCTTCGTCGGCATCCAGCCGGCGCGCGGTTATCAGCTCGACGCGGCGGCGGTGTATCACGACCCCGATCTGGTGCCGCCGCACGGTTATATCGCCTTCTACGCCTGGCTGCGCACGGCCTTCGCCGCCGATGCGCTGATCCACATCGGCAAGCACGGCAACCTGGAGTGGCTGCCGGGCAAGAGCGTCGGCCTCTCGGAGGGCTGCTGGCCGCAGGCGCTGATCGGCCCGCTGCCGAATATCTATCCCTTTATCGTCAACGACCCGGGCGAGGGCGCGCAGGCCAAGCGGCGCATCCAGGCAGTGATCATCGACCACCTGATGCCGCCGCTGACCCGCGCCGAAAGCTACGGCCCGTTGCGCGATCTGGAGCGCCTGGCCGACGAGTATTACGACGCCAGCCAGCTCGATCAGCGTCGCGCCGTGGAGCTGCGTGGCGAGATTCTGAGCAAGGTGCGTGAGGCCAGCCTCGACCGCGAACTGGGCCTGCAACTCAACGACGACGGCGACAGCTGGCTGCCGCAGCTCGATGCCTACCTGTGCGACCTCAAGGAATCGCAGATACGCGATGGCCTGCATGTTTTCGGTGAGTCGCCGGCCGGGCAACTGCGCCGCGACACCCTGCTGGCGCTGCTACGCATTCCCCGTGGCGATGGCCAGGGCGCCAACGCCAGCCTGTTACGTGTGCTGGCCCGTGGCCTGGAACTGAATCTCGACCCGCTCGATTGCGATATGGGCCAGCCCTGGCAAGGGCTGCGTCCCCAGGCGTTGCAGGCTGTGGATAACAGTCTGTGGCGCACCGTCGGCGATACCCGCGAGCGCCTGGAGCTGCTGGCGCTGAGGTTGATCGAACAGCGCCTGGCAGGCGAACGCAGCGCAGCCTTTGGCGCCGAGGTGGTGTTGATTCTCGATGGCCTGGCCGAGCATATCGCACCGTTGCTCGATGCTTGCGGCGACGCTGAGATGGGCGGCCTGCTGGCGGCGCTGGAAGGGCGTTTCGTGCCCGCCGGGCCGAGCGGCGCACCCAGTCGCGGTCGCCTGGACGTACTGCCGACCGGGCGCAACTTCTTTACCGTCGACGTGCGCCATCTGCCCACGCCGACTGCCTGGCGCCTCGGCGTGCAGGCAGCGGATCGCCTACTGGAGCGCCATCTGCAGGATGAAGGCGACCATCTGCGCCAGCTCGGACTGTCGGTGTGGGGCACGGCGACCATGCGCACCGGCGGCGACGATATCGCCCAGGCGCTGGCACTGATGGGTGTGCGGCCGGTGTGGCAGCCGGGCAGCCAGCGCGTCGAGCGCTTCGAGGTACTGCCGTTGGAACAGCTTGGCCGGCCCCGGGTGGATGTCACCCTGCGCGTCTCGGGCTTCTTCCGCGATGCCTTCAGCAATCTGATTCGCCTGTTCGACGACGCCGTGCAGGCGGTGGTCGAGCTGGATGAGCCGGAAGACATGAACCCGCTGTCGGCGCGGGTCTGGCGTGAGTCGCTGGCGCTCAAGGATGGCGGCCTGGATGAAGCCGAAGCGCGGCGCCAGGCCGGCTGGCGGGTGTTCGGCGCCAAGCCGGGAGCCTATGGTGCCGGCGTGCAGAACGCCATCGAGGAGCGCCTGTGGCAGAGCCGCGCCGATCTGGCCGAGGTGTATCTGAACTGGGGCGGCTACGCCTACGGCAGCGGCGCCGAGGGCGCACCCGCGCGGCAGCGCTTCGTCGAACGCCTGGAGCAGATGCAGGCAGTGCTGCACAACCAGGACAACCGCGAGCACGACATCCTCGATTCCAACGACTACTACCAGTTTCAGGGCGGCATGCTGGCGGCGGTGGAAACCCTGCGCGGGCTCAAGGTGGCCAGCTACTTCGGCGACAACAGCCAGCCGGACACGCCGCGCATCCGCAGCCTCAAGGAAGAACTCAATCGCGTGGTACGCGCCCGTGCCGCCAACCCCAAGTGGATCGAAGGCATGAAGCGCCACGGCTACAAGGGCGCCTTCGAGCTGGCCGCAACCATCGACTACCTGTTCGCCTTCGACGCCACCAGCGAGCTGGTCGATGACCACCAATATGCTCTGCTGACCGATGCCTACCTGCTGGATCGCGATACCCGCGACTTTATCCAGCAGCACAACCCCGGCGCGCTCAACGACATGCTCGAACGCCTGCTGGAAGCCCAGCAGCGCGGCCTGTGGGAGAATCCCGGCGAGTATCGCGAAGCGCTGGAAAACCTACTGCTCGATAGCGAGGAAAGCTGATGCGCGCGCTTTTTTTCCCCTCTCCCATTTATGGGAGAGGGGTCGGGGGAGAGGGTTCATCCGGCACCGCCGAGCCCGTAGGGTGGGTTAGCCGCCTGTCGCGGTTGCCGGTCAACTCGTTGAAGTGGCTGCGGCGTAACCCACCGTCTGCGCCACACGGTATATCGCCTGGTGGGTTACGCGGCGCTCTACGTTTTTCTGCAGATATAAAGCCGGCGTTCTGCGCCGCTAACCCACCCTACGGTTGCGATGCCCCCATTGTGGGAGGCGCTTCAGCGGCGACATGCTCGCGGCTAAAGCCCCTCCTACAAAAAACAGGTGCGACCGCTCACCTCCGCGGATCACTGCCATGACCGAACATCACTTCCCCCTCGCCGCCGTGGTCGGTGCCGATTCGCTGAAACTGGCGCTGTGCCTGGCGGCCATCGATCCGGCTATCGGCGGCGTGCTGATCGAGGGCCCGCGCGGCATGGCCAAGTCGACCCTGGCCCGTGGCCTGGCCGATCTTCTTGAGGCCGGGCGTTTCGTCACTCTGCCGCTGGGGGCGAGCGAGGAGCGCATCGTCGGCACCCTGGATCTGGATGCGGCCCTCGGCGAAGGTCGGGCGCAGTTCTCTCCCGGCCTGCTGGCCCGTGCCAACGGCGGCGTGCTCTATGTCGATGAGGTCAACCTGCTGCCGGATCATCTGGTCGATCTGCTGCTGGATGCCGCCGCCAGCGGGATCAACCATGTCGAGCGTGACGGCATCTCCCATCGTCACGCCGCGCGCTTCGTGCTGATCGGCACCATGAACGTCGAAGAGGGCGAGTTGCGCCCGCAACTGCTCGACCGCTTCGGTCTCAACCTGGCGCTTGATGGTCAACCGCAGCCGGCCGAGCGTGCCGAGATCGTCCGCCGGCGCCTGGATTTCGATGCCACCCCTGCAGCCTTCCTGCAACGCTGGCAGGGCGAGCAGGCCGCTCTCGCCGAACGCTGCCGCAATGCCCGTCAGCGCCTGGCCGATATCCCGTTGGATGACGCCGCCCTGGGTGAGATCAGCCAGCGCTGCTTCGCAGCCGGTGTCGATGGTCTGCGCGCCGACCTGGTCTGGCTGCGCGCGGCCCGCGCCCATGCCGCCTGGCGTGGCGCGGCGGCTATCGAGCCTGTGGATATCGACGCGGTGGAGGACTTCGTTCTGCGCCATCGACGTAGTCAGCAACAACCGCCGGCTGCCACGCCGCCCGAGCAGAGCCAGGCGCCGCAGCTGGCGCAGGAACAGAGCCAGGGCGAAGGCCAGGGGGGCGAGCTGCCGGCGCAGCCACAGGCCATGGGCGAGCGGCGGGTGCCGCCGCGTTGGCCAAAAAAGCTCTGAGCATCCGCCCGCGCACAGCCACTGGCGCGGATGCCCGTAACCGGCCTGGACGACTCGGCGGCGGCCTGCGTGGCGCTGCACGAGCTGGCGTGGCCGGACGTATCGACTGGCCGGCGACTTTGCGCCAGGGCCGGCCGCAACGCCGCGAACAGCTCGTATTGCGCCCGCGCAGCCAGCAGGCCGAAGAGCTATGGCTGGTGCTGGTGGATGCCTCCGCCTCCACCCGCCGCCATGGTGCGCTGAGCCGGGCCAAGGGCGTGCTCGCCGAAATCTTCGACAGCGCCTACCGTCAGCGCGCGCGCCTGGCCGTTTTGCAGGCCGGTGGCCGTGAAGCGCAATGGCTGTGGCAGGGACGCAAGGCCAGCGCCGAGCTGCATCGCTGGCTTCACGAATTGGGCGCCGGTGGCGGTACGCCGCTGCTCGACGCGCTGCGTCAGGCCGGCGACTGGCTGCTACGCCGTCAGCGCCTGAAACCGAACGAACGCCAGCGCCTGCTGATTCTTACCGATGGCCGTTTGCGTGATCTGCCCACGCTGGCGCCCTTGCCGTGCCCAACCCTGCTACTCGATACCGAGCGCGCGCCCGTCCGCCTGGGCCGCGCCCGCCAGCTGGCGCAGGCGCTTGAGGCCGACTACCAACATATCGACGACCTGGCGCCGAGCGCACCGGGTCGCACACCTGGAGAACTCCATGAAAACCCTGCTGCTGGTCGGCATCGGTGCCGGCGACCCGGACTACATCACCTACCAGGCGATCAAGGCGCTGCGCCGCAGCGACGTGATCTTCCTGATGGACAAGGGGGCGGCCAAGCACAAGCTCAATGCCCTGCGCCGCGAAATCTGCACACGTTTCCTTGAGGGCCACACACCGCGTTTCGCAGAAGGCATGCAACCGGAGCGCGAACGCGAGGCGGCGGACTATCGCGCCAGCGTCGACGAACTCAATCGCGACAAGCAGGTGGTGTTCGAGCAGCTGATCGACGAGCAGATGGCGGACGGCGAAACGGCGGCCTTCATGGTCTGGGGCGATCCGTCGCTGTACGACAGCAGCATCCGCATCGTCGAGGCCATCGCCGCGCGGCGCAGCGACTTCGTCTATGACGTAATCCCCGGCATCACCAGCCTGCAGGCGCTGACCGCGCGCCACCGCATCCCGCTCAACAGCATCGGCCGCGCTGTGGAAATCACCACCGGCCGCCTGCTCGCCGAAGGCTGGCCGCAAGGCGTGGACAGCGTGGCGGTAATGCTCGACGCCAAGGACACCTACCGCCGCTTCGTCGGCCAGGGCCTGACCATCTACTGGGGCGCGTACGTCGGTACTGCCGACGAAATCCTCATCGCCGGGCCGCTGGACGAGGTGGCCGAGCGCATCGTCACGACCCGCGCTGAAGCGCGGGAGCGTAATGGCTGGATCATGGATAGTTATCTGTTGCGCAAGGAAGGTTCGGAACAGGTGTGAGATACAAACGGTGGACAAGAAGAGCGTTTCCACCCTACGGCAGCACAAGACCAGACCGCTTACATCATGAAGTGATTGGAGCTGTCTTCGGGAGTGAGGCTGTTTTGCGCGCGGCGAATCAAGCGTGGGATCTCATCGATCAGGTAAGCCCAGAATCGGTCGTCGTTCACCGTCTGTTCAACGAGTTGAATGGGCAGGAAACGCCGCATTTCAGTGCGAAAATCCGTCTTCACCTGTGGATCGTTCACCAGCATGGCTGAGCGTTGCGCAGCTTTTTCCAGAAAGACTATTGCCGCTACGTTGTGGTCGTTGAGTTTGGTCGCAAGTAGGTCTAATGCGGGCTCGATTTTCTGCTGCTTCAACCAGAGCAGATCCCAGAGATCGCGACTCTTGATTCGCCCCTGCCTGAGCGCGAAGGCGAGGATCTTGTCGACATAGATTTCCTCGAGTGCTTCTGCGTTGAGGATCAGGCCCTGAGTGCCCATGTCTACGCCATAGGGGTTGAGCAGTGTTCTGGGTCTGCTCATGTAGCTCGGGATGGCGCAGATATCGATATGAATGCGCTGGGCTGGCAGGTGTCGCGCATCCGGGCGCGTCTGCACCCTCAGCTTCCAGGTATCGACGTTGCCTGACTCCTTGCTTGGTTCGCTGACGTCTACCAGCAGGCTGTATTTCGTCTGCAGCCTGTCGATCAGGATGGCCCTCAACTGAGCGAAATCGTCTCGGTTGAAATTGGCGCCGCCGGTGAAATCCAGATCCTCGCTCAGGCGATTGGAGCCATAGCAGGCCCGCAGGCAGGTCCCGCCGATAAAGCAGAGCTTCTCGAGCAGACCGGCTTCGCTCAGCACCAGCATGATGTCGTGATGCAGTAGTTCCTTTTCTACCACGACGCGCAGATTGGCCAGCTCGGCGTGGTTGCCGATGGCCTGGTCTACCAATTGGTCAAACAAAGTCATTGGCGATGCTCCAGTCGATCAGGTCGAGATTCCTTTTCGCCGCCTTCATATCGCGGATGGCCAGCGCAGGTTTGGCTCGCCACATCCGGCATTTGCTGTCGTAATCGAGTTGCCCCGAGAGTGCCTCGGCTTTTTGTGCGGTGTGAACGAATTCGATGGTGCCCCATGAACCACATTTGATCAGGCTACTGCGGCCCGACGACATCAGCGTGATCCAGTTCATCGGTATTTGAGAAATGATGCTTGCGTCGCTCAGCGCCGTTTCCAGGCTTATGTAGTTGAACTCATGTGCACGCAGGCGTGCCGCAGCATGAAACAGCAACAGGCCGGTTGTCGGTTTGGCGGGTCGATAGAAGTAGAGGCCTCGGCAGATACGCTCCAACTTTCCGTCTCGGGCTGCCCGGCTGAGCAATGCGCGGTATGCCTCAGCTGAAATGTCCGGAACCAGGGCGCGCATATCCGAAGGCGTGAACAGGTAGCGTTCTGCATTCGCCAAGCTGCTCAGACCGTCATAGAGGCGGCGTATGGGCTGGGCTGTTTCGCGGCGTTGACTCATCACGATAACTCAACGGTAAGTGACGATAAGTGTAACTTGCTGTTGAGTTTTCGCAATGAGACGTCTCTGGATGAGACGACGGATACCACCACTTGGTCCGGCCAATGCCTGCGAATCCAGAGGTGTCTACGTTGCTACTGCCGATGAAGTTCTCATCGCTAGGTCGAACGCCTTGCCTCCACTTGCTGCGCAAGGACGGTTGGGCGCAGGGATGGAGTGAGGACGGTGGACAAGCAGAGCGTTGTCCACCTACGCGTTACTCGTGTTTTGAGTGGGCCTGCAGCGATTTTTCCATCACGATGGTGCGTTCCGCGCCATGGAACTCATCGCGAATCTTCCGATAGCCCATGCTGGCGTAAAAGCCTTCTGCGGTCAGTGATGACGGCACCAGCAGCGTGGGCATCCCGGCGTTCTGCGCCTCGGCATGGATCGTCTCCATTAGCTTGCGACCCACTCCGCTGCCCTGATGGCCGGGCTCGACGAAGACCGTTCTGACAACCTCGCCGTCGAGGCTGGCGGTGGCGATCAGATCGTCTTGCATCAAGGCGACGAAAATCTTGCGCTTGTTGAGCAATACAGCCACAGCTTCGGGTGTGAAGCTTTTCTCGACCTGGGCGATCACCTCAGCTGGATAGTCCTGAGCGTTCGACTCGTGTAACGCGGTGATCACTATACGGCTGATCGCCGCCGCATCCTCCTTCGTCGCAAGCCTGATCCTGCAGTCCATGCTGTTCTCGTTCTGTCGTCGGTCAACGATCCAATCGTCCTTAACGTATTTCCATTCCTTGAGCCCGGAAGGCCTTTTCCAGGTCGGGAATATCTTCACGAGCAAGTATCTGCAGGGCGTGGTGCTCTTCCTTCAACTCGAACAGCCTGAGTATCAAGGTGGCGAGTAGTGTGTCCCGGTCTTCCAGGTTTGAGTTGCCCATAGCGAAATCGACAGCTTCGTCGAAGCAGCGCTTATCTATTAATGACTCAAGATGCTCGAGTAATTCTTGCATGCTGTACCACGCTGCCTGGACTCGGATGAGCCCGAACAGGCAGAACAGTGCAAAGCCGGTCATGGCCAGCCCCAGGCCCAGCAGTAAGCCTCCTTCACCACTATCTCCCGCTAACCGCGCAGATGTTGGACGGTACGGGAGGTATTGGACGAACATCGTTTTGGGAAGCACACCTAAGCCAGCTCTGTAGCTGGTTAGGCCGCGCGCGCCGAAAACCACCTGTTCGCCGTCTGCTGTGGTGAACAGAATGTCATAGCAGTACTCATGTCCGAAGCGCGTGCCGTTGCTGCAGGTGGACTCATTGATGACCTGACCCAAGGTGATCACCCCATGCTGCCCAAACTCTCCGTTCTGGGCCACTTCATCGCTGTACAGGATCAAAAAGAAGACACCGCCTGCGGCTATGGCGACTAATGTGACGACCACCCAGAACTCCAATGTTCCTACGAGTCCTTTACTGCAGCTTGCGCGCACTGCACTGCGAATAGCGCGCCAGTACCTCAAGATCTGGTCCATCAGTCGTCCTTGCCTCCAGGCTCATCCTGTCCTTCTATAAGGCGTTTTCTACGAGCTCACCGCCTTACAACCAACTCCAGGACAGTCCGGTATACACCCCAAACCCTTCCCCGGGCGTGGAGCGCGCTACATCCGCGCCGTTGTCGTTATAGCCCGGTGTAACGGTGGCGGCATAGCGCTTGTCGGTCAGGTTGCGCAGGTCGAGCCAGGCTTGCCAGTCGTCTTTCGGCGAGGCGTAGCCGAGGGTGGCGCCGAAGGTGGCGTAGGCATCGGCGTAATAGGAGTTGGCGTAGTCCACTGCGACCCTGGAGGCGTACTGGGTGTTGAGGCCAGCGTAGAAGCCGATCGGGTGGTCGTAGCGCAGCTCGGCCTGATAGTAGTGGCGCGGCAGGCCGGGCAGGCGGTTGTCGCCGAAGGCGTCATCGTCGCGGTAATGGAAGTCGCTGAAGGTGTAGGCCTGGCGCAGGCTCAAGGCGCCCGCCGCGCCGCCTTGCCACAGCGGACTGGTCAGGCCGGCTTCGATGCCCTGATGCACGGTGGGGCTGGCGTTGGATTCGGCGAAGACGTTGGGCTCGATCTCGACGGTGAGCAGTTCGTGGCGCACTTGCGAGTAGTAGTAGGTCAGCTCCCACTGGCCCAGTGCGGAATCACCTCGGCCGCCGACCTCGACGGTGGTGGCGGTCTGGTTGTCCATGGAGATCGGCGCCCGTTGGCGGGACGCGTACGGTTGGTTGTTGGCCGGGAAGCGCACGGGCGAACTCCAGATCATCGACCAGGCATGCGGTGGCTCCACCGAGCGGCTGATATTGCCGTACAGCTGCACCTCGGGGTTGAGCTGGTAGCGCAGGCCGATACGTGGAGCGCAGTCCCAGATGTGCTCGCTGAGCTTGTCGTCAGTGGCCGGCCAGGTTACCTGCACTTCGCGGCGGGTATGGATCAGCGCCAGGCCACTGGTCAGCCACAGATCGGGCGTTAGCTCCACCTCGTTGCCGATGTGCAGCACGCTGTCCGAGCCCAGGTGCTCGTAGGCACGCATCAGGGTGCCGGCCGGGTAGTTCACCGGAGCGCCGCTAACAGGCGTCACGGTGATCGGTAACGCGGCGTTCTCCTTCGATTTGCTGCTCGGCAAAGTGGCGGTGGTGCGCCATCCGATCGTAGTGGTGCTGTCCAGGCCGAACAAAGTGTGCCGGCGGGTGTAGCTCAGGGTGCCGCTGACATCGCTGTAGTCCACGCGAACGCGGTAGGTGTTGCCATTGGGCGAGCTGTTCTCGACGATATCCATCGGGTAGTGGTGATAGGCCAGGCCGGCCACCAGGGTGGAGTCGTCGTCGATGCGCCAGGTGGTCTTGTTGGCGATCCAGGTGCTGCCAGGCTGGTCGCGGTAGGCGTCGATACGCAGGTTGTTGGCGGCTGCGGCGCGCGGGTCATGCTCGATCTGCGCCTTGGTCAGGCGGCCCGGTACTTCATGCTCGGTCTCTCGATAGCGCAGGTAAAAGCGCGTCTCCAGGTTTTCGTTGAGTCGGTAGCCGAAGTTGGCGGCGATGCCTTTGCCCTTGCCTGAGGAGTGATCCTGATAGCCGTCGGTTTCGCTATCGGTCAGGGCCAGGTAGTAGTCGAAATCGCCCAGCACCTGGCCGGAGGCGATGCTGCGTTTCTGGTAGCCACGGCTGCCCGCCTCATAACGCAGCTGCAGCTTGGGCGCGGTGTAGCCGGTGTGGGTGATGTAGTCGATGGCGCCGCCCAGGGCCAGCGAGCCACGCTCGAAGCCATTGGCGCCACGCAGCACCTCGGCGCGACTTATCCACAAGGGTTTCAGCAGTTCGTAGGGGGTGCCGCCGGGGCCGGTCAGTGGCAGGCCGTCGAGCATGATATGGGTGCCGGAAGCATGCGAGCCGGGGCCACGGTTGATCCCCGAGCCACGCACGCTGATCTTCACGCCCTCGTTGCCGGGCGACTGCGCGTAGATGCCAGGCTGGTAGGCCAGCACATCGGCGAGGCCGGCCACACGGCCCTGCTCGACCTTGGCCATGTCCACCAGGTTAGTGGCGCCGGGGACCTGCTCGAGCGCCTCGCGCGCAGCTTCCTCTTCGCTCATCTGTACGCCGCTGACTTGCAGCGGGTCGAGTTGCACCGGCTCATCGGCGAAAGCGCTCTGGGCGCTCAGGCAGGCGAGCGCCAGCAGGGTAAGGCGGGCAGGTTGGCGGGAAAGCGGCAGGGGCGGCATGCAAGGGCTCCGTTGAGCGGGCGGCGACTCTGTCTGATGGAGGTCGCGAGGTGTGGGTCACGGTCAAGCCGCCAGCCGACGCAATCAGTGTGCTTGACCGGGAGCGCGCCCTGATGCGGGCGTCGATCAGCAGCGCCAGTGACTGTCCCCAGGCTTGACCGGCCTGCATGCTCTGGCCCATCAGATGGGCATGACGGCGATGGTGTGCTTGCGGGTCTGCGAGTTGCTGCCGATTGCAGCAGGACGGGGCGCCTTGGCAGTCTGCGCGGCAGACTGTGTACAGGACTGCGCCAGGTGGCGCAAGGCGCACGCCGCTGTAGGGGATGCTGTGCCGCCGGCAGACGAAAAGTAAGCCGGCGGCTCAGGGTCAGGCGGGTGTGAAGAACCCGGTGATCGCCGCGAGCGCGCTGGCACGGGCTTCGCTCAGGGCAGGTTCGCCACGGGCAGTGCCTTCGACGCAGAAAAAATGCAGGTCGCGCAGGCCCACGGTTGCCAGCGCGGCCTGCAGATAGGGACGCAGAAAGTCCGGTTGGCGCGCGTGCTCGCCGCTGATCAGGCCGCCCGAGGCGATCGCCACGTACACCGGGCGGTCGCGCAGCAGGCCGACCTTGCCTTGCGGTGTGCCGTTGAAGGTCACGTGGATGCGCACGATGTGGTCGATCCAGGCCTTGAGCGCAGACGGCACCGTGTAGTTGTGCATCGGCGTGGCGATCAGCAGCATGTCGGCGTCGTCGAGCTGGCGGATCAGCTCGGCGGAACGCTGCAGCGTGCTCCCCGCTTCGGCCTGCACCGCACCGGGCGCCGAGGCGAGCGCCACCGCGTAGGCGCTGTCGGCATGCGGCAGGTCGTTGAGGTCGATATCCTGCACCGCGAGCGAATGGCGGGCGGCCAGGCCGTCAAGCACCTGCTGCGACAGGCGCAGGCTTTCCGAATCGGCGCCGCGTGAGCTGGCGATGAGGCGAAGGATGCGAAGGGGAGTGCTCATGCTGACGTTCCTCGCTGAAACTGGCCTCAGGCCAGGTTGGCCTTTTCCAGCCCGTACAGCTTGTCGGCGGAGCCGGGCACGTTGCGGAAGGCCACGCTGAGGCGGTTCCAGCCGTTGATGGCGACCACCAGGAACGACAGGTCGGCCAGCTCCTGCTCGGAGAACTGCTCGAGCACGCTGGCGTAGATGGCGTCCGATACGCCATGCGGCGACAGCTGGGTCAGGGCCTCGGTCCACTCCAGGGCGGCGCGCTCACGGGCCGAGAACAGCGGCGACTCGCGCCACACGGCAACGTGGTGCAGACGCAGTTCGCGTTCGCCGTGGATCTTGGCTTCCTTGACGTGCATGTCCACGCAGAAGGCGCAGCCGTTGAGTTGCGAGGCACGCAGGGTGACCAGGTGAGCCAGTTCGGTGAGGAACGGCGTCTTGTTCAGCAGGGTGGAGAATTCCGCGTACTTGCTGGCGGTCTTGGGAGAAAGTTTGAAGTAGTCGAGACGCTGGCTCATGGTTTTCATCCGTATCCGAGTTGAGAAGAAACCGATGCCTCTCTGCTGTCGGCAGAACTACCCTGGCCCGGTGGAGATGAATGTACGCACCAGTGGCTTAACCACATAGATCCATTATTGGCATTTTCGACTGGTCCACTTTGCGTGAATGTGCCAGTCGTCATTCGGCCAAGGCGATACTCGGATGAGGATGGCTTGCGGCCTCGGCGCCGCAAGCCTGGATGAAAGCCGTACTCAGGCCGGCTGGTAGTTCAGTGGGCGCTTCGACGTTTCCGGCAGCGCCAGGCCGCCGGCGAGGGCAATCAGGGCGATGACGATCAGGTAGTAGGCCGGTGACATGCGGTCGCCGGTCTGCTCGATCAGCCAGGTGGCGACCAGCGGCGCGGTGCCGCCAAAGATGGTGTAGGCCAGGTTGTAGGTGAAGGCCGAGGCGGTGTAGCGCACCCGGGTCGGGAATTGTTCGGAGAGCAGCACGGCGGTGACCACGCCGCAGATCACTGCGCCGACGGCGAGCAGCATGGCGCCCAGCGCCGAGGGCAGCAGCGCGCCGGAGGTGGCGAGGGTAAAGGCCGGGTACACCGCGACGATCAGTGCCACCCCGGCGGTGAGAATGGTGCGGCGGCGGCCGACGCGATCCGAATAGCGCCCGACCAAGGGGCACAGCAGCGCGGCGAAAGTCAGCGCCACCAGACTCGCCAGCAGCGCGGCCGGCCGCGTGGCGCCGCCGACCACCTGCATGTAGGTGGTCAGGTAGGTGGTGAACATGTAGAACGACAGCGCCGTGGCGGAGATGAACGCGCCCAGGCAGGCGATGGTCGCACCATGTAGGCGCAGGGTTTCCATCAGCGGCGAATGCTCCGGCGCCGGTTCGGCGGCCATGGCCTTGAACGCCGGCGACTCGTCCAGGCGCAGGCGCATGTACAGGCCCACCAGGCCCAGCGGCGCGGCGATCAGAAACGGCAGGCGCCAGCCCCAGGCCTGCATCTGCTCGCTGCTGATCAACTGGTCGAGGCCGAACACCAAGCCGGCTGCCGAGGCGAAGGCGAGGAAGGTCGACACCGGCACGAAGCTGCCATAACGGGCCTTCTGTTCGGTGGGCGCATGTTCCATGACGAAGGCACAGGCGCCGGCGTATTCGCCGCCGGCGGAGAAGCCTTGCAGGCAGCGCGCCAGCGCCAGCAGCAGCGGCGCGAGCAGGCCGATGCTGGCGTAGGTCGGCAGCAGGCCAATCAGCGTGGTGGCGCCGGCCATCAACAGCACGGTGATCGACAGTACACGCTTGCGCCCGATGCGGTCGCCGAGAATGCCGAAGACAATGCCGCCCAGCGGGCGCAGGGCGAACGACACGGCGAATACCGCGAAGGTCTGCAGCAGCGCCAGGGTCGGGTTGCCCGGCGGGAAGAACAGCGAAGCGATGGTCACGGCGAGAAAGCCGTAGACGGCGAAGTCGAACCACTCGACGAAGTTGCCGATGGCCGATGCGGCGATCACCTTGTGCAGTGTGGCCGGGCTGACCTGGTGATCGTGGGCGGCGGCGTTCATGCGTTTCTCCTGATGCTCGAGCCAGACGGTCTGGCGCTCAGGGGCGACGTTATCGGCTGCGTTCTGCGCAAGGCGCTTCGCAGGCGACTGCGACATTGCCGTGAGCGACCTGAACAGGCCAGTATCGCCAGCATATTTTCATGCCCGCTCAGGGCTGATCGCGTTGGAGATCCTATGCACCCGAATCTTGCCCCTGTTGATCTGGCCAAGGCCTACCGCCTGCTCAACCATGGCCCCACCGTGCTGGTGTCGGCCCGTCATCAGGCTGTGGATAACGTCATGGCGGCAGCCTGGTGCTGCGCCCTGGACTTCGACCCGCCGAAGCTCACCGTGGTCCTGGACAAGGCCACCCGTACTCGCGCGCTGATCGAGGGCAGCGGCCTGTTCGCCATCCAGGTGCCGACCGTGGCGCAGTTGCAACTGACCCAGGCGGTGGGCAGCGCCAGCCTGGCCGATGATCCGGCCAAGCTGATCCACGCCGGGGTCGAGCTGTTCGAGATGGAAGGTCACGATGTGCCGCTGGTGACCGGCTGTTCGGCCTGGCTGGTCTGCAGGCTGATCGATGAGTTGCACAACCAGCAGGCCTATGACCTGTTCATCGGCGAGGTGATCGCGGCCTGGGCCGATGAGCGTGTGTTCCGCGATGGTCGCTGGCATTTCGAAACGGCCGAACCGAGCCTGCGCAGCCTGCATCACGTAGCCGGTGGGCATTATTACGCGATTGGCGAGGCGCTCAAGACCTGATGTCTGTCACGCTCAACGCGCCAGCGGCAGCGCCACGCCGATCAACACGAAGAGCACCCCGCAACTGCGATTGAAGGCACGGCCGCCGCGCTGCAGCCAGGGCCGTACGCGGAAGGCCAGTAGCGCCAGCAGCAGTTCGACGAGGAATTCGACCACGGCAAAGGTGGCTGCCATCACCACGAACTGTACGGCCAGGCCGCGCTGCGGGTCGACGAACTGCGGCAGGAACGCGCCGTAGAACAGGATCACCTTGGGGTTGGACAGTGCCGACAGCAGGCCCTGGCGGAACAACCGGCTGGCGCCGGGGCGGGCGCCGCTGTCGGCCAGCGTCAGATTCATCGGCGGCGAGCGCCACAACTGCACGCCCAGCCAGATCAGGTAGGCGCCGCCGATCCACTTCAGCGCCAGCAGTGCGTTGGGCGCGGTCTTAAGCAGGGCACTGAGGCCGAACATGGCCAGGGCGATCAAGGTGCTGAAGCCGACCACCCCGCCAAGGATGGTCGCCAGCGCCATGCGCGCGCCGTACAGCCCGCCGTGGGTCAGGGCCAGCAGGCTGTTGGGGCCGGGCGTCAGCGCCAGGCCGAGGGTGGCGACGAAGTAGACGAGCCAGAGTTCGAGGGCCATGCGGGTCTCCTGTGAATGCGCGGCCAGTCTAGTCAGCGCTTGCGGCGACAATGAGGTAGATTCTGGTCATCTAGCGGTGATTACTGGACAAGTCATGGCCGAAAGTCCCGATCTGCGTTTTCTCCTGTTGCCACTGCCGGAGTTCGCCCTGCTGCCCTTCGGTGGTTTTCTCGACAAGTTACGCTTCAGCGCCGATGACGAGGACTACAGCCGCCAGCGCTACTGCGCCTGGACGATTCTTGGCCTGCAACCCGGGCATGTTCCATCCAGCAGCGGTGCGGCGCTGCGCATCGAGGCCACGCCGGAGCAGATCGATCTGGCCGACTTCGACTACCTGGTGCTGTTCGGCGGGCGCAACGCGCAGGCAACCGCTGCGCTGGCGCCGGCCTACCAGCCGCTGTTACGTCGCGCTGCGCGCGCCGGGGTGAAACTGGTGGCAATCGACAACGCCAGCTTTCTGCTCGCCGCCTGCGGCCTGCTCGATGGTCATCTGGTGGCGGTGCACTGGCGGCACGAGGCGGAATTTCGCGCCAGTTTTCCGCATCTGCGCCTGGCCCGCGAGCGCCTGTATTGCCTCGATGGCGCGCGGATTTCCTGCGCCGGGGGCACGGCGGCCATCGACCTGGCGGTGGAACTGCTGGCCCAGGGCAGTGGCCGGGCGCGGGCGCTCAAGGGCCTGGCCGATATGCTGGTGGACGAGACGCGCAGCGGCCAGCATGCGCTGCGTTCGCTACATTCTGCGCCAAGCGGCGAGCGCCATGTCGACCGCGCCATCGCTCTGATGCGCCACGGCCTGGCCAGTGCCGACGGCATCGAGCAACTGGCGGCCAGTGTCGGCATCAGCCGGCGTCAGCTCGATCGCCTGTTCCAGGCCAGCCAGGGCATGAGCGCGCGCGAATACTGGAACGAACTGCGCCTGCAGCACGTGCGCTGGCGCCTGCTCAACTCCAGCCACAGCCTGGCGCAGCTTGCCGACGAGATCGGCGCCAGCGATGCCAGTCATCTGGGCAAGCTGTTCCGCCAGCGCTTCGGTACCACGCCTGGGGCGATGCGCCGCCAAGCCAAACCCACGGCGTAGGAGCGGCTTCAACCGCGAAGCTGTGACAGCAGCGGCACCCACACCGAGGCCAGCAGCAACAGGGCCATGCAGCGGTTGAACAGTCGCAACCTCGCCGGCCCCCGCAGCAGGCGTGCGCTGCCAATGCCAAGCAGGCCCCAGGCCAGCAGACAGGGCGTGGAGACGAGCAGAAACAGTGTCGCGTAGCTCGCCACGGCGGCGAACGAGGCCTGGCCGTCGAGAAAGATCGCCGTGACCGACACGGTCATCAGCCAGGTCTTTGGGTTGATCAGTTGCAGGCCGGCGCCCTGGACGAAGCCCTGGCGTTGATCGACGCTGCGCTCGTCCAGGCCGGCAGCTTCGGCGCGCATCAGCTTGCAGGTCATCCAGCTGATCCAGGCGGCGCCAGCCCAGCTCATTGCTGTCTGCAGCAGGGGCGCGCGGGCCAGTAGTTCGCCGAGGCCCAGGCCGACCACCAGCAGCATCAGGCTGGCGCTCAGACTGGCGCCGACCGCGATGGCCAGGGCAATGGACAGGCCGAAGCGGGCGGCGCTGCCGAGTATCAGCAGGTTGGTCGGGCCAGGCGTGATCGAGGCCGCCGAGGCGAACAGGATGAAGGGCAGCCACTGGTTCATGGCCGGGCTCGGGTGGCGGTGAATGGCATGGGGAATCGCTCCATGGAATATGGCGCGATTGTCCGGCTGCCGGATTCAGCGGTCTTGAAGCTTTGTGCAGAGGTTGCGGTAGGCGCCTGGGGTCAGGCCATTGGCGCGGCGGAACCAACGCCCCAGGTGGCTCTGATCGGCGAAGCCCAGGTCGCTGGCGACATCCGCCGGGGCCGTGCCGAGGGCCAGCAGACGCCGTGCGCGCACCAGGCGCAGCTGGATCAGGTAGCCATGCGGTGCGATGCCGAAGGCCGCCTTGAACGCACGGCTGAGCCGAAAACGATCCACACCGCAGACTCGCGCCAGCTCGTCGAGGCCGATGTTCTGGTGAAAATGCGCATGCAGGTACTCGCGGGCGCGCAGGGCAACGGAAGGGATGTGCGGGTTGCCCGGCGGGCGCTGGCGCCAGTGCAGGCTGCGCGAGATGCGCTCCAGCAGCGCATCCAGCGCGGCGTCGCGCACCATGCGCGGCTCACCGTCGCGTAATGCCTGCAGGGCGTTGGCGATGCACGGCAGCAGGCCGGGGTCGTCCGGCTGGGTGCGCGGCACGCCGGGCAGGCAGTCGCTGGGCGTCTGTTCGAACAGCGCCGGCAGCGCGCGCTGCAGCCACGCTGGCTCGAGGTAGAGCGTGGAGTAGGTGAAGCCGCCCGGTGACGGCGCATGGCCGTCGTGGATGTCGCCGGGTTCGAGGAAGAAGGTCTGCCCGGCGACGCTGCTGAACAGCGCGCGGCGGCAATGGAACTGCTGCACACCCTGTTCGGTGAAGCCGATCAGGTAGCTGTCGTGCCAGTGCGGGTCGTAGGCGTGGCCCTCGAAATGCGCACGGATCACCTCGATGCCGGTATCGGCATCCTGCTTGAGGTCGACCCATGACTGCGCGTTCATCGTCTGTTGCCCTTCGCGGTTGTGAACACTTGAGCTTAACGCGTTCGGCGTACAGGCCTAGAAGGTTTGTGCAGCTAGTGAAAAGCTCGCGGACAAGTCCGCTCCCACAACTCCAGTGGCGCTCTGTGGGAGCGGACTTGTCCGCGAAGCTTTTTTCTCCAACAGGCCCCTACAGTTCGGGATACCAGCGCGGCGTATACACCCACTCGCCGCCATCGGCACGGGGGAAGCGACGGGTCTGGCTGGAGCCGATGATCACCAGAGTGCGCATGTCAACCATCTCCGGCGTCAGCTCGCCCAAGGTGAGGCTGTGCAGGGCTTCGGCGGGGCGGCCGATATCGCGGCCGAGCACTACTAGAGTCTGCGGTTCGCGATGCTGGCGCAGCAGCTCCAGGGCGCGGCCGAGCTGCCAGGGGCGGGCCTTGGAGATCGGGTTGTAGAAGGCCATGGCCAGGTCGGCGGCGGCGGCATGCTCCAGGCGTTTCTCGATCACAGCCCAGGGCTTGAGGTTGTCTGATAGCGAGATCAGGCAGAAGTCATGACCCAGCGGCGCGCCGGCCTTGGCAGCCGTGGCCAGGGCAGCGGAAACGCCCGGCAGTACTTCCAGTTCGACGTCTTGCCAGGCCTCGCTTTGCGGGCTTTCCAGTGCTTCCATCACGGCGGTGGCCATGGCGAACACACCGGGGTCGCCCGAGGAGATCATCACCACGCGGCGGCCGGTGGCGGCCAGCTCGAAGGCGTGGGCGGCGCGCTGCAGCTCCTCGCGGTTATCGCTGGGGTGCAGGCATTGATCGGCACGCAGCGGGCCGGCCATCTTCACGTAGGTGTCGTAGCCAAGCAGGTCTTCGGCCTCGTCGAGGGCGCGGCGCACGGCGGGGGTCATGTGTTCGGCTGCCCCAGGACCAAGGCCGACCACGCTAAGGCGGCCACGACGCTGGCCGAGGCGCTCGATATCCAGCGGCCGCTCGCCCAACAGCAGGCGCAGGCCGTCGCCGATATGGTGCTCGGGCGGCAGTTCGCTGGTGTTGTGGATAAAGCGCAGCGGCAGGTTCAGAGCCTGCGCTGCTGCGTGCAAGTCAGCGTTGGCCATCCAGCCTTTGTCCGCAATCAGGCACGCCAGCGCCTGCGGCGCCAGGTTGGCGGCGCTGAGTGTCTGCTGCAGGCGCGCCGGCAGGTCGGCGCCGGGGCGTTCGATCAGGGCGGTAGCGCAGCGTGGGTGGATCAGCAATTCGTCTGGTTGCGCCGGGCGCGCCTGCGCGGTGATGTGGATGACCCGACGGGCGGTGTTATCCACAGGCAATTGCGTCGTCTCCAGCCAGGGTGCCTGGCCTTCGATGCGCACCGTTTCGCCACTAAGCAGATCGCTGACGAAGCGCTTGCCCTGCTGCAGGTCGGCCAGCGCGTAGCCGGCCGGCGGCTCCAGCAGGCAGGTGCCGAAGCGCAGCTCGCCGCTGGTGGTGATGGCTGGCGTGACGTCCAGGTGCGCGGCGATCTCGCGGGCCAGGCGGTTCACCCCAGCCAGGCCACCGAGCAGCGGCACCACCGCACTGCCGTCCTCGGCCAGGGCCAGCACCGCCGGTTCGGCGCCCTTTTCTGACAGCAGCGCGGCGAGACTGCGAATGACGATGCCGGCGGCGCACAGCGCCACGAGCGGCTGGCCGGCGCGATACAGCGCGCGCAGGTACTCACCGAATTCATCGTAGTGACGATCGGCGCCATCGGCGCGGCCGCGCAGGCCATGGATCACAGCCTGTGGATAAAGCGCCTTAAGGCGCTGTGCAGTGGCCAGCGCGCTGGCGCCGAGGATGACGATGTTCATGCGGTAAATCCTGTAGCCCGGATGCAATCCGGGGAATGGGGCGCGAACCGTGGGAGGCGCTTCAGCGGCGATTGTCGCCTCCCACGATGCCCCTGCAACGATTGCGTAGGGCGCGTGGTGCGGTTTTTCATTCACCCTATGAACTGTAGGAGCGGCTTCAGCCGCGCTGCCTTTGTGCGGCGGGGTCAGCGGG
>NZ_JADTQG010000017.1 GCF_016008875.1 Ectopseudomonas mendocina | reverse complement strand
TTGCCGAATATGCTCGGCCTGTAGCCGTTCAGACCAACGCTGCTAATTCGGTACCCTGTGTACCCACTCCGCCCGGCCTCTGTGCCGGGCTTTTTTTTGCACGCCAGCAAAGCGAAACGGTCGTAGGAAAGATGTTGTCGCCATTTCCCTGCTCGCGGGACAGACATGACTGCACGGTGCAGGACATCCTGGCGTAAAGTCGCCGGCATCTTCATCAAGGAAACCGAGGCATGATCAGACGTAGCCTGAAATCCGTCGTCGCTACCTGGCTGACCGGCCTGCTAGCGCTACTCCCATTGGTGCTGACTCTGGCACTGCTCGCCTGGATATTCAGCCTGTTCAATCGCCTGGTAGGCCCGTCGACGCTGATCGGTCAGTTGTTCGCCGCCCTCGGCCAGCCCTTTTCCAGCAACGGCTACATGGCCTATCTACTCGGCAGCCTGGTGCTGCTGGCCAGCCTCTACCCGCTGGGCCTGGCCGTGCAACTGGGCCTGCGCCGCCCGTTGTCCTGGCTGCTCGACCGCACGCTACGGCGCACCCCACTGATCGGTAACTTCTACAACCTGGCCGACCGCTTCGTGGGCCTGCTGGACAAGAGCAAGAACCCGGACATCACCACCATGGCGCCAGTGTGGTGCTTCTTCGGCGGTGATGGTGCCGCCGTGCTCGCCCTGCGCCCGAGTTCGGAAAGCGTGGAGCTGGACGGCCGCGCCTACTGCGCCATTCTCATTCCCACCGCGCCGATCCCCGTCGGCGGTGGCCTGCTCTACGTACCGGAGCAATGGGTGCGGCCCGCCGACATGGGCGTGGATCAGCTGACCAGCATCTACGTGTCCATGGGGCTTACACCACCTGGCAAGCGCAACGCCGATCCGTCGCCTCCGGTGGTGATCAAGCCTTAAGCCAGCGGCAAACTGGTGGTGGACTTGATCTCCGATAGCGCGACGATGGAGTTCACCTCCTGGATACCGGGCACCAGCGACAGCTTCTCGAAGAAGAAGCGCTCATAAGCCTCGATATCGCGGGTGACGATGCGCAGCATGAAGTCCACCGCGCCCATCAGCACATGGCATTCGAGCACCTCGGGAAACTCGCGCATGGCTTCGGCGAACTCGGTCAGATTGGAGCGGCCATGAGCGTTGAGTTTGACCTGGGCGAAGACCTGCGTGTGCAGGCCGATACGCTTGCGATCGAGCAGCGTGACCTGCTTGCGGATCACCCCCTCCTCCTTGAGCCGCTGAATGCGGCGCCAGCAGGGCGATTGCGACAGGCCGATGCGCTCGGCGATCTCGGCGGTGGCTAGGCCGGCATCCTCCTGCAATAGGGCAAGAATGCGTTGATCATAGGCATCCAGCGCGATGGACATAAAAATTCCTCCGAATCAGAACAATAAGGCAATTCTATCCAACAAAACCGCATTAACCCAGAAAACCAGGCAGAACTTTTGCCGGAAGAAGGCGGACACTTAGGCAAAACCTGCCCGAGCTGCCGCCATGCCTGATACCACTCCGTTTCCGCCTACCTACAACCGTCGCGATCCCTGGCAGGATCGCCCCGATGCCTGTGTCGAATACCAATTGCGCACCGATGCCGAAGCCGACGTGATGTGCCGCCTGCTGGGCCTGTTCGCGCAATTGCAGCTGTTACCCGAAGCCTTGCACATGGAGCGCCTGCAGGACGATCTGCACATCAGCCTGCGCCTGCCCGGCATCTCGCTGCATCGCGCCGGCGTGCTGGCGCAAAAACTGCGCGGCCTGGTGTGCGTGTGGGAGGTGAGCTGGCAGCATCTGGATCACAGCCTGGTGACGGAGGTGGCCTGAAGCGGGCATTCGGTCACGCCAGACACTTCGCCCTCACGCAGCTTTTCGGGCATCCTAGCTCGGCTGAAAGGTCGTTGAAGAACGACCTGCTACCCTTGTTCAGGCCGACCCCGAGGAGCCCGCATGTCCGCCTTCACCGCTACCGCACCTGACCGTGTACTGGATCTTGGCGACCTGCTGCGCGAGCTGGTGGCCCAGGGCCGGGTCGATCAGAACGTGGCCGAGCAGTGCCTGGCGATTCGCCGCAGTTCGCTGAACCACGCCCAGCACCCGCTGGAGTTCCTCGCGGCGCAACAGGTCGATGACCTGACGCGACCGGGCAAGAAGCTCGACCTGGAAAGCCTGACCGTCTGGCTGGCCAACTTCGCCGGCCAACCTTACCTGCGCATCGACCCGCTGAAGATCGACGTACCGGCGATCACCCCGCTGATGTCCTACGCCTTCGCCCAGCGCCACAAGATTCTCGCCGTGGCAGTGGACAGCGAGTGCGTCACCATTGCCAGCAGCCAGCCGCTGGTGCACAGCTGGGAAGCCAACCTGGTTCATGTGCTCAAGCGCCCGATCAAGCGCGTAGTGGCCAACCCCGCCGACATCCAGCGCTTCACCACCGAGTTCTATCGCCTGGCGCGCTCGGTCAGTGGCGCAAGCGCCACCGATCAGAAGGTCAGCGGCGTCGGCAACTTCGAGCAACTGCTGAGCCTGGGCGCCCAGGATCAGGAGCCGGATGCCAACGACGCGCATATAGTTAACATCGTCGACTGGCTGTTCCAGTACGCCTTCCAGCAACGCGCCAGCGATATCCACATCGAACCGCGCCGTGAGCAGGGCTCCGTGCGCTTTCGCATCGATGGCGTACTGCACACCGTCTACCAGTTCCCGGCGCAGGTCACCATGGCGGTGGTCAGCCGCCTGAAGAACCTCGGCCGCATGAACATTGCCGAGAAGCGCAAACCGCAGGACGGTCGGGTCAAGACCAAGACCCCGGACGGCGGCGAGGTGGAGCTGCGTCTGTCCACCCTGCCCACTGCCTTCGGCGAGAAGATGGTGATGCGCATCTTCGACCCCGAAGTGCTGCTGAAAAGTCCGGACCAGCTTGGTTTCTCCCCCGAAGATCTGCGCCGCTGGGCCAGCATGACCAGCCAGCCCAACGGCATCATCCTGGTCACTGGCCCCACCGGCTCGGGCAAGACCACCACGCTGTACACCACGCTCAAGCAACTGGCCACACCGGAGGTGAACGTCTGCACCATCGAAGACCCCATCGAAATGATCGAGGGCGCCTTCAACCAGATGCAGGTGCAGCACAACATCGATCTGAACTTCGCCAGCGGCGTGCGCGCACTGATGCGTCAGGACCCGGACATCATCATGGTCGGCGAAATTCGCGACCTGGAAACCGCGGAAATGGCGATCCAGGCGGCGCTCACCGGTCACTTGGTGCTCTCCACCCTGCACACCAATGACGCCCCCAGCGCCATCACCCGTCTGCTCGAACTGGGCGTGCCGCATTACCTGCTCAAGGCGACCATCCTCGGCGTCATGGCCCAGCGCCTGGTGCGTACCCTGTGCCCGCACTGCAAGGCGCCGGTGCAACTGGACGAGGACACCTGGAACGGCCTGACCCGGCCCTGGAGCTCGCCGCTGCCGACTCAGGCGCACCACGCCGTCGGCTGCCTGGAATGCCGCGAAACCGGCTACCGCGGCCGGGCCGGGGTCTACGAGATCATGCTGCTCAACGACGCGATCAAGCCGCTGATCAATGCCGACACCGACCTTACCGCCCTGCGCCGCGCCGCCTTCAAGGACGGCATGCGCAGCCTGCGCCTGTCCGGCGCACAGAAGGTAGCGGCCGGGCTGACCACTATCGAGGAAGTGCTGCGCGTCACGCCGCAGAGCGAGCAGCGCTGACAATCCGCAGCGCCGCGCCAGCGATCATCGCTCAGTTGCGAATTAGCCGTCGCCCTCCAGCCGGATTGGCAACCAGTTCTCATGGATCACCAGGCACGCGCCCACCTTGCGAAGGGGTCGGCGGCAGAGCACGGATGGCTATGCTTAGATGGAAGAATCTGGCAATGGAGTCCAAACGATGCACACCGAAAGGCGACCGGCGAACCCTCTAGCTACAGGTAGCCGCGTCTTCTCATGATCACCTACCTGCAACAACTGTCGTTCTGGGACTGGCTGGCTCTGGCTACCCTGCTGTTGATTCTCGAGGTGTTCGGCGCCGGTGGCTATCTGCTGTGGATAGGTCTGGTGGCTGTCGGCATCGGCGCGCTGTCCTATCTTTTCCCGGATCTGCCCTGGGCCTGGCAGTTTCTATTGTTCGGTGCGCTGGCAGTCGTTTCGGCACTACTCTGGTGGCGTCATCAACATCGCGCGCACAGGCTGCGGAACTGACCGGCGTGGCAACCGGCCATCGCCTGCGAGGAACCACAAGCGGCCAAAAAGACTCCTAGGAGAGGAACCACCCTACAGGAGCTTCATCATGCGTGTAACGAGCCGTGCCGCGCTGGCGTTCAGCGCCTGCCTGATCGCCCAGACCGCAGCTGCCGATGGCCTGCTGCGCGATATTCTGTCCTCGGGCGCTACCACCGCCTCGACCTACCTAACATTCAAGGATCGCAAGCTGGTCGCGGCGACTGAAGAAGACGCCAGCAGCTTCGTCGCCAGCAACGGCGAAATCCGCGGCCCGCATCTGGAAGCTGCAATGCAGCAGTTGCGCAGCGCCAACCCGCAATTGCAGGACGCCGACGATATGGCCCTGGCCAGTGCCATTCTCGCTGCGTCGGCAAATGCGAGCGAGAACGTAGCGAACGCAAAATGAAAAAGCCCGCATCTTTCGATGCGGGCTTTTCGCTAGAGCGCAAGCAGAGACAGTGCCCTGCCAATAACGCCTTAGAGCAGCGGCAGGGTGTAGCTGACGATCAGACGGTTCTGGTCGGCATCAGTAGCGGCGTTGCCACGCAGCATACCGTTACGCCAGCCCAGGCCCAGACCTTTCAGAGCACCGTCCTGGAAGACGTAATCCAGAGCGATATCGCGCTCCCATTCTTTGGCATCGCTGCCAGTGGTCTTGATATTGGTGCCCTTCAGATAGGCTACCGAAGCCTTCAGGCCCGGCACGCCGACGCTGGCGAAGTCATAGCTGTACTGACCGAAGGTGGTGCGCTCACCGGCGCGGGTGAAGCTGTTAACCAGACGGTCGGTCAGCAAATATACGCTGGCGCCCGCGGAACCTTCGATGCCGCCCTGGTTCAGCTGGACGAAGTTGCTGTCTTCGGAAACACGCTGATGGCCGAGCATTACGGCATGGCTACCCAGGCTGTAAGTGAAGGCAGCGCTCCAGGTGTTGTTGTCGATCTCGCCGTCACCGTTGCGGGTGTAACCACCGACGGAGTAACCCGCTTCCTTGCCGTTCTTACCGTCGGAAGTGGTATGGAAATAACGCAGGTCGGTCTTCAGGCTGCCTTCGCCCAGGGCCAGATTGTGGCCCAGACCAGCGAAATGCTGCTTGTAATAGTCTTCCAGATTCGCGTAGTAGTACTGCGCAGTCAGGTCGCTATTGACCTTCCAGTCACCGCCAGCGAAGTAGAACTTGTTGGATGCTTCGCTACCGCCAGCGACCGACAAGCCGGTGCTGTTGCTCGAAGCACGGCTGGTGGCGCGCTCGATCTGACCTGCAGTCAGGGTCAGGTTGTCGATTTCGTTGGAGGTGATCATGCCACCTTCGAACATCTGCGGCAGCAGGCGGCCGTCGTTGGAAACCAGGATCGGCAGCTTCGGCATCAGAGTGCCGATGCGGCCTTCGGTCTTGGAGATGCGAACCTTGGCAGTCGCGCCAGCCTTGCTGAAGTCATCCACAGCGCTGCCATCGCTTTCCAGCGGGAACAGCTGGCCCGGAGTACGGTCACGATCGGCTTTATTGGCACGACCACCGCCATCCAAACGCACGCCCAGCATGCCCACGGCATCAACACCGAAACCCACGGTACCCTCGGTGAAACCGGACTGGTAGTTGAGGATGAAACCCTGACCCCACTCGCTGGCCTCACCATTATTGTTAGTGGTGTTCTTGGTGTTCTGGTCGAAGTAGAAGTTGCGCATGGTCAAGCTGGCCTTGCTGTCACCGATGAAATCGGCGAAGGCGACTTGGCTCAGGCCCAGGGTGCTGGCGGCTACGGCCAGTGCCAGGGAGGTCTTTCTCATTATGTTTCTCTCCAGTGTGTTTAAGGTGACGCATCGTCCGGCGCAGGCTTCGGCACGAAGAGGCAGGCCGGAACGAATGGGGCATACGCACCCGCGAGCCAGGACACGGCTAAAGCCGGGCTCGAATAGGCGCGTGAAAACTCAGGAAGAACGCAACAACGGCGAACGCAACGAAGCGACCGGAATGAGGGCAGAGTGGTGCATGAGGAGAACTCTCTCGTCGTTGTTATTTTACGCCGACATCCTGCCGGCATCTGGCGGGGCTATGCAGATAGCGCGCCAGCTCCTGCCAGCGTGAGTGTAAGGCTTCTAGAACAACAGGTTACAGTTTTTCTGCAGACGAATGACCAGTCAATGACATTCAGTGTCGGCAATTTTCCGCCCATGAGAACCAGCTCTCAGGCGGAAAATCGCCAGCCTCATCCCAGCACGATCTGGTTCTTGCCTTGCCGCTTGGCCAGATACATCGCTGCATCGGCGCGTGCGTAAAGCGCATCGAGGCTGACATCGGTCGCCAGCAGACTGGTCAGACCCTGGCTAACGGTAATGCTGAAGCTGGTGCCTTCATGCTGAAAGCTGAGGCGTTGCACCTCACGCTGCAGTCGTTCAGCCACCTGCAAGGCCACGTCCTGCTCGCAGCCGGGAAACAGCGCCGCGAACTCCTCGCCGCCGATACGCCCGAACAGATCGCCGCGTCGCAGGGCATTGCTGCCGCAATGAGCCAAGCGCCGCAACACCTCGTCACCGATCTGATGACCGTACTGGTCGTTGATCTTCTTGAAGTCATCGAGATCGAGCAGCAGGAAGGCCAATGGGCTACCAAACTTGCGCGCATGTTCGAACTCGCGGCGGGCACACTCGAAGAAGTGTCTGCGATTGCTGCTCTGGGTCAGCACGTCGGTGGTGGCCAGGCGATGCAGCTCCCCCTCCAGACGCTTTTTCTCGGTGATGTCTTCGGCGATGCCGACGATCACATTGCCTTGTACCGAGCCCAGCCTCGGGCTGACGAAACACTTGTCGCTGAGCCAGCGCAGTTGGCCATCGGCGCGAATGATGCGGTACTCGCGCGACTCCACAGCGCCGGTTTCCAGCACCTTGGCCAGGCTTTCGGCGGCGTAATCGAGATCATCCGGGTAAATGCTGTTGCGCCATTCGCCGTAGTCAGCCAACAGTAAAGCGGCAGAGCGACCAAAAATGCGCTCATAGGCAGGGCTTACATAAATCATCCGCTGCTCGTTCCAGTCGAAGGCCCAGAGCACCGCGTTGACGCTGCCAAGCAGACTGCTGAACAGCTGCTCGCGTTCACCCAGACGTTCCACTTCGGCCCGGCTGTGCAGCAGAGCCAGGGTGAGTTCTTCCAACTCGGAAACAGCGTTGCCTTGATCGTCCATTACAGCGGCCATCCCGCCTTGCCTCGCATTGAATTGAGCATAGTGCGAGCTGTTGGACAAACACAAAGGCCCGCCAGTTCGGCGGGCCTTCTCTTGTAACGAATGACGATCAGGCAGTGACGCCGGAAGGTCGCAGCGAGTAGGTCTTGAGCTGCTCGGCGAACTCTCGCAGCGACTGGATGCCACTGGCCTCGGCCTCGTGCACCCACTGCTTCATGGCCTCGAGCATGTCATGGCCGTTGCTGCTGGTCTTGACCCAGATCTGCTGCAACGCCAGGCGCTTCTCGTAGATCACCTTGAGCGCCTGGCTTTGCGCCAGCATGTCGGCGATGCGCGCATGGTGCTGCTCTTCCAGCAGGCTCGGTTCGCGCGACAGCAAACGCTTGGCACGACGGAACAGGTGACGAACGGACTCGTCGGCCTTGGCCACTTCCTGCTTGACCAGCGGCGCGATCACCAGCTTGCGGTACTGCGCCATGATCTGGAAACGGTTGTTGAGAATGGCCATGGCAGTGTCCATGTCCAGATGCCCCTTGCCTTCCACGCGATGGGCGATGGGCGCGACGCGCTGCACCTTGGCCAGGCCGAGGAAGCTGAACAGCTTGATCCAGGCCCAGCCCATGTCGAATTCCCATTTCTTCACCGACAACTTGGCGCTGTTGGGGTAGGTATGGTGGTTGTTGTGCAGCTCTTCGCCACCGATGATGATGCCCCACGGCACCAGGTTGGTAGCAGCGTCGCGGCATTCGAAGTTGCGATAGCCGATCGCGTGGCCCAGGCCGTTGATCACGCCGGCGGCCCAGAACGGAATCCACATCATCTGGATCGCCCAGACGGTCATGCCGAGCACACCGAACAGGGCCAGATCGATGATCACCATCAAGACCACGCCGCCAATCGGATAGCGGCTGTAGACATTGCGCTCGATCCAGTCATCCGGGCAGTTCTTGCCATAGATGCGCAGGGTTTCCTGATTCTTCGCCTCTTCCTGATAGAGCTCGGCACCTTTGCGCAGCACAGTGCTCAGACCCTTGATGACCGGACTGTGCGGATCATCGACGGTTTCGCACTTGGCGTGATGCTTACGGTGAATCGCGGTCCACTCGCGGGTGTTCTGGCCGGTGGTCAACCACAGCCAGAAACGGAAGAAATGCTTGAGCGCCGGGTGCAGTTCCAATGCCCGATGCGCAGAGTAGCGGTGCAGATAGATGGTGACGCTGACGATGGTCACATGCGTCATCAGCAAGGTCGCAGCCACCAGCTGCCAGACCGACAGGTCGAGTAAACCGTTGTACCACATGGGCGCTGTTGCCTCTTGATAGGGAAACGCGGTTGTCCTACAAGGACGA
This sequence comes from Ectopseudomonas mendocina, assembly GCF_016008875.1. GTDB lineage: Bacteria > Pseudomonadota > Gammaproteobacteria > Pseudomonadales > Pseudomonadaceae > Aquipseudomonas. Next base: position 154,566 of record NZ_JADTQG010000017.1, on the reverse strand, counting down.
ACCAGATCACATTATCCCTGACCCATGCCAGAAAACCAGTTGGTCTTTTAGATAAGAATGTTTCAGAGCCACCGCCTCTATACTGCCCAACATTTCCAGGGAGCGTAGCCGCCCACCCATGCGTATCGACACCGCCGCCTTGCGTCTGACCCTGGGCTACCTGCTCCTGGCCGGTCTATGGATTCTTCTCAGTGATCAGCTACTCGCGGCTCTGGGGCTTTCCGTGGCGCAGCAGGATCGCCTGCAATCGCTCAAGGGCCTGTTCTTCGTCGTACTCACCAGTTCGCTGCTTTACCTCGTGCTGCAGCGTCATGCCCGGCAACATCGCAGCGCACGCCTGCAACTGACGGGCAACGAGGAACGCCTGCGCCTGGCGCTGGACGCCACACGCGACGGCCTGTGGGATTGGGACGTATCCAGCCGCCGCGTATTCTTTTCCGAAGGCTATGCCAGGCTGCTCGGGCTGACCCCGCAGACGCTCGGCGACACCCGCGAAGACTGGGCTGCACGCCTGCATCCGGATGATCGGGAGCGCGCGCTGCATGCGCTCAATGCCGAATTGAGCGAACAACCCTACGAGAATATCTACCGCCTGCGTCATGCCGATGGCAGCTACCGCTGGATTCACTCCCGCGGTCGTCTGCTGCGCGACGAAAACGGTCAGCCACAACGCTTCATCGGTATCGCCAGCGACATCACCCGGCAACGTGCCATCGACGATAGTCTGCGCCAGGCCGCAGCCGTGTTCGATGCCACCCAGGAAGGCGTACTGGTCACCGATGCCGAGCAATGCATCGTTCACGTCAATCCGGCCTTCAGCCGCATCACCGGCTACAGCAGCGAGGAAATTCTCGGCCAGCACCCCACGCTGCTCAAATCCGGCCGCCACGACGCCGCCTTCTACCAAAGCCTTTGGCACGCTCTGGAGAATCGCGGCGCCTGGAGTGGCGAAGTGTGGAACCGGCGCAAGAGCGGCGAAATCTACCCGCAGTGGCAATGCATACGCGCGATCTACGACGAGCAGGGGCGCGTCAGCCATTACGTGGCGGTGTTCTCCGATATCACCGCGCTCAAGCGCTCGCAGCGTGAGCTGGATTACCTGGCCCACCACGACCCGCTGAGCAACCTGCCCAACCGCCTGCTGTTCACCGAGCGCGTCGCCCATGCGCTGGAACGCAGCAGGATCGAGGAATTGCGCGGCGCAGTGCTGCTGATCGATCTGGACCACTTCAAGCACATCAATGAGAGCCTTGGCCACAACGTCGGCGACCTGCTGCTCAAGAGCGTCGGTGAGCGCCTGCAGCAAGACCTGCCCAATGGCGTCACCCTGGCCCGGTTGGGCGGTGACGAGTTCGGCCTGCTCAGCGAGAATTGCAGCGAAGCTGCGCAGGCAGCCGAGCTGGCGCAGCGCCTGTTGCGCAGCCTGGAAACGCCTTTTCGCCTCGACGGTCACGAGCTGTACATCGGCGCCAGCATCGGCATCAGCCTGTTTCCCGAGGATGCCGACAGCGTCGAGCAGATCCTGCGCAATGCCGACTCGGCGCTGTTCAAGGCCAAGAGCAGCGGCCGCGAAGGCTATGCCTTCTACGTGCAGGAACTGACCGACTACGCCCGCCAGCGCGTGGAGCTGGCCAGCAGCCTGCGTCACGCCCTGGATAACCAGGAGCTGCGCGTCTACTACCAGCCGCTGCACGATCTGCGAGATGGTCGCCAGGTGGGCATGGAGGCGCTGGTGCGCTGGCAGCATCCGCAACGCGGGCTGATTCCACCCGGCGAATTCATCCCGATTGCCGAAGACAACGGCATGATCGGCGTCATCGACGCCTGGGTGCTGGAACAGGCCTGCCGCCAGATGGTGCGCTGGAATACCGAAGAGCACGCGTTGAGCTTCGTCGCGGTGAACGTCTCCAGCCGTCTGTTCAGCCGCGGCGAACTCGACCAGAAGGTCGCCAGCGTACTCGCCGAAACCGGCCTGCCTCCCGAGCAACTGGAGCTGGAGGTGACCGAAAGCGCGATCATGGAAGACCCCGACGCCGCCCTGAAATTGCTGACCAGCCTGCGCGCGCTGGGCGTGCGCCTGGCGATCGACGACTTCGGCACCGGCTACAGTTCGCTGGCGCGCCTCAAGCGCCTGCCGGTGGACAAGCTCAAGCTCGACCAGAGCTTCGTCCGCGGCCTGCCCGACGACCCCGAGGATGCCGCCATCGCCCGTGCGGTGATCGCGCTGGGCAAGAGCCTGGGCCTCAAGGTCCTTGCAGAGGGCATCGAGCAACCGGACCAGGCCGATTTTCTGCGTGAGCTAGGCTGCAACTATGGCCAGGGTTATCACTTCGGCCCCCCACAACCGGTAGCAGCCGAGACCATCGACAACACGTCACGCAACGACGCGAAAAGTAGCCAGTCCAGCACCAGGAGCTGAACATGCGCGTGCTGATTCTCGAAGACGATCCCTGGATCGCCGATCTGCTCAAACAGATCGTACTGAGCCTGCGCCCTGGCGCTCGGGTCGATTGCCAGACGCACGTGGCCGAGGCCATCGCCGCCTGGCACCGCGAACCGGCGCAGCTGGTGATCGCCGACTGGAACCTGCCGGACGGCAGCGGCACGTTGCTGCTGCAGACCGTGCGCCGCCAGGATCGCGAGGTCGCCCTGGTGATGATCACGGCCCGCGCAGACCGCAACAGCGTGCTCGAGGTACGCCCCCTGGGCATCAATGCCTTCATCAGCAAGCCGTTCCAGGTACCCAAGGTTCTGGAATGCCTGCAGCGGCTGCTGCCCGAGGCAGCCTCGCCGGCCAGTGTGCCCGCTGGCGAAGAGGACTTCCTTCAGCACCTCGCGGCGTTGCCTGACGACGAGCTCGACCTGCCCCTGCGCGATGATCTTCGCCAGCAGCTGCTCGCCATCACCGAAGCATCCGCCAGTCTGCAGCAGCTTGGCGATCTCTGGCAGCAGGACCCGGCCGTGCAGGCGCGACTGGTCGCTGCGGCCAACAATCCGCTCTACAACAGCGCAGGCCAGCCATGCAGCAGCCTGGCCGACGCCGTACGCCGCCTGGGTGCGGCCACTGCGCTGAATCTTGTCCAGGGCCTGGCGCTGCGCCCGGTAGCCAGCCTGCAGGACACTGACCTGAAAACCCAGGGCGAAAGCCTGCTGCAAGCGCAGTTGAACCTGCGCCAGAGGGTCGCGGAGCTGGCCAGGGCCTGCCAACTGGACCCGGCGCCGCTGCAATGCGCGGCCATGCTGCAGCGCATGGGTGAGCTGGCCGTGCTGCAGCAGGCGCAGATCTGGCGCAAGCGCGGCCTGGAGCTGCACGAAGAACAGCTGCAACAAGCCCTGCGCCAGCACAGCAGCGAGCTGGCCAACCGACTCAAGGCCTACTGGCGCCTGCCCATCGGCCTGCGAGAGCTGATCGGCGCCTGTTATGCCCTGGCGCCGGGCAACGCACGCCGCGAGCCCATCGTCATGCGCCTGGCCAGTGCCGAAATGCACAGCGCCGAAAGCCAGGAAGTACAACGCCTGCGCCGCCTGGCCGGGCTGACCTGAGGCACGACCAGTGAACATGCCGAAGCCGGGTAAGCGCTGGTTCGATCGCTGGCGCGCCAGCCAAAGGGATGCCGGCCACCGGGATGCCGGCCACCGGGATGCCGGCCACCGAATAGTCATAGGTGGGAGTTTGTGCCTGGCGCTGCTTTTCGCCTTTCTCGGCAGCCGGGCGCTGAGCGAGCGCGAAGCCCTCTGGCAGTTGCAGATCGGCAAACAGGCAGACATCCAGCGCATGGCCCTGAACAGCACTCAGCACGGGCTGCAGGAGCGCACGCAACTGCTGGCCGAAACCATCGCCGCCGATGCCTGGGTGACGGAGCTGGTGCGCCAGGCCCATGCGCTGCCGGCAAGCGACCAGGAAAGCCTCGCCAGCATTCGCAACCAGCTCTACACCCGCCTGGCGCCGCGCTGGCGCAACCTGCAAGCGCATCAACCGTTTCGCCTGTACGTGCATCTGGCGCCGGATGTCAGGGTATTGCTGCGTGTGCACGATCCCGCGCGCTTCGGCGATCTGCAGATCGGCTGGCGTCCCATGGTGCTGGAGGCGCTGCGCAGCGCCAGAAGCCAGGCCGGCCTGGGCCTGACCCGGGGCAGCATCGGCATGCGTGCGATCGCTCCGCTGTTGGCTGACGGGGCGGACGGCCCCATACAGGTCGGCGCCATCGAAGTGGCCATGGGCGTGCTCGAAGACCTTGCCCAACTGGATCGGGAGTTCGACAGCGGCGTCGCCCTGCTGCTGCGCGAGGATCTGCTGCGAAGTTCCGACGGTGACGAGGCGCCCAGCAGTCCGACCGATGGCTCCCAGCGCTGGCAGATGATGGGCCATTCGCGGCCACAGATACTGACCTGGCAACAACAACGGAGTCTGCCTGCGCCGGCAGAGGGCGATAGCGTGCGCCTGCTGGACGACGGCGAGCGCCATTACCTGGTCAACCAGGTCGCGCTGAGCAGCTACCAGCAAAACCACCGGCCCAGCCAGGGGCCACTGGCGGTCGCGCTGATCTGGCATGACATCAGCGATCAGTACACTGTGCACCGACGCGACAAACGCTGGCTGGTGATCAAGTGGCTGCTCGCCTGGTGCGGAGCCGAAGCCCTCTTGCTGGGCCTGCTGCGCAGCACCCGGCGCAGTACCCAGCGCCTGATGCAGCGCCAGCAGGCGGCGCTGCGCGCGCTCAACGAAATCGCCGCGCTGCCCAGCCTGAGTCGCACCGAACAATTGCGACAGGCGCTGCGCCTGGGCGCCGATCACTTTCGCATGCCGCTGGGCATCATCAGTCGCATCGAAGACGAGCACTACCAGGTGCTGGTGCAAGTGTCACCCGAGGGCGAATTGCGCGACGGCCAGCAATTCGAGCTGGGCGACACTTACTGCAGCCTGGCACTGCAGCAGGATGAGGCGCTGGCCATCACCCACATGGCTGATTCGCCGCATCGGCACCATCCTTGCTACGGCCAATTCGCCCTGGAAAGCTACATCGGTATCGTGGTGCGTGTCGGCGGAAAGCCCTTTGGTACGCTGGCATTCGCCAATCCCGAACCCCGCGAGCGGCCGTTCGATGCCGCCGACCGCGACTTCCTCGGCCTGTTCGCCCGTTGGGTCGGCGCCATGCTGGAACGTCAGCAGCAGGAGCACGCCGTACGTTCGGCCCGCGCTTATCTGCAGACGTTGCTGGACTCGGCCACCGGGGTATCGATCATCGCCTCCGACAGCGCCGGCACCATCACCCTGTTCAACTCCGGCGCCGAACGCCTGCTGGGCTACAGCGTCGAAGAGATGGTCGGACTTCAGACCCCGGCGGTGTTTCACCTCGCGGAAGAAGTCCAGGCCAGAGCCAGCGAGTTGAGCGAGGTTGTCGGCCAGCCAGTGAGGGGCCTCGAAGTCTTCGTGCACAACGCACGTGGCGGCGAGCCGGAAACCCGCCAGTGGACCTATCGCCACAAGGACGGCAGCCTGCGCCAGGTCAACCTCACCGTCAACGCCATGTTTGACGAGGGCGGCCAGATCACCGGCTTCCTCGGCATCGCCAGTGATATCAGCGAGCTGCTGCAGGCCACCCGCGCCCTGCAGAAGAGCGAGAGTCGCTTCCGTGGTCTGGTGGCCAACCTGCCCGGCGTGGTGTATCGCTGCGCCCATGATGCCAACTGGACCATGCGTTACATCAGCGACGAGATCGCCAAGCTCTGCGGCTACCCGGCCAGCGACATCATCGATAATCGCGTGCGCAGCTATTCCAGCATCGTGCATCCCGATGATCTGCCCATCACCTTCCGTATCGGTGAAGCGCTCGAACAGCAGAAACCCTTTGAACTGACCTACCGCCTGCGTCATGCCGATGGCCATGACGTCTGGGTGCGGGGCAAGGGCCGCGGCGAGTACGACAGTAATGGCCAGCTGTTGTGGGTCGATGGCTTCATCTGGGACGTCAGCGAACGTCATGCCATGGAAGACGAGCTGCGCCTGAGTCAACAGCGCTTTCTAAGTGCCTTCGACACCGCCCCGCAGGGCATGGCGCTGGTTGGCCCGGACGGTCGCTGGCTGGAAGTCAACGCCGAACTGTGCCGCATGCTCGGCTACAGCCGCGAGGAGCTGCTGGCCTGTACCTACCAGCAGGTCACCCATCCGGACGACCTGAATGCCGACCAGGAGAACGTGGCGAACCTGCTGGCCGGGCGGATCAATGCCTACCAGATGGAAAAACGCTACCTGGACAAGCAGGGCCGTGTTCTCTGGGTATTGCTCAGCGTATCGCTGGTACGTGACAGTGCCGGGCAGCCGGTGCACTTCGTTTCGCAGATCCAGGACTTCAGCGACCGCGTCGCCGCCGAACGCGCTGTGCGCGAGCGCGAGCATTATCTCAGCACCCTGCTCGACAACGTGGTCGACGCCATCGTCACCATCGACGAACACGGCCGTATCGAGACCTTCAACCACGCGGCCGAAGAAATATTCGGCTACCAACAGGATGAAGTGGCCGGGCGCAACGTCAGCCTGCTGATGCCCGAGCCTGACAGCGGTGCACACGACAGCTACCTCCAGCGCTACCTGCGCACCGGCGAGGCCTGGGTGGTGGGCCAGGTTCGCGAGCTGGAAGGCATGCGTCAGAACGGCGAGCGCTTCGCCATGGAACTGGCCGTTTCGCAGATCAGCCACCAGGGGCAGCGTCGCTTCATTGCGGTGATTCGCGACATCACCGAGCGCAAACGCATCGAGCAGATGAAAAACGAGTTCGTCTCCACCGTCAGCCACGAACTGCGCACCCCGTTGACCGCCATCGCCGGCTCGCTCGGACTGATCAACGGCGGAGCTCTCGGTGAGGTACCGCCGACCATGCGCCAGATGCTGACGATTGCCCACAGCAACAGCCAGCGCCTCAGCGCGCTGATCAACGATTTGCTGGATATGGACAAACTGGTCGCCGGCAAGATGCAGTTCGACCTGCAGGCGAAGCTGATGCAGCCGCTGCTGGAGCAGGCACTGCTGCACAACCAGCCTTATGCCGAACAGCATCAGGTCACGCTGCGCCTGCAGGTCGACGACGACGCTTTGGTCCACGTCGACGCTCAGCGCCTGGCCCAGGTAATGGCCAATCTGCTGTCCAATGCCGCCAAGTTCTCGCCTTCCGGCGGCAGTGTTCTGGTGCGCCTGCAGACGATTGGCGAGAGACTGCGCGTCAGCGTGTCGGACAACGGCCCCGGTATCCCCGAGACCTTCAAGTCCCGCATTTTCAGCAAGTTCTCCCAGGCCGACTCCGGTGACACGCGGCAACAGGGTGGTACCGGCCTGGGGCTGGCCATCTGCAAGGAAATCATCGAGCGCATGGGCGGACAGATCGGCTTCGACTCGCCGCCCCGCCATGGTGCTACCTTCTGGTTCGAACTACCGATACAGGGAGTGCGTCATGAACCCAGCCCCGATCCCCGGTAACGAGCAGCAGCGCCTGGCTGCGTTGCACGCCCTCGAGCTGCTCGACAGCCCGCCCGAAGCGATGTTCGATCACATCACGGCGCTGGCTGCGCAAATCTGCGATACGCCCATCGCCCTGATTTCGCTGGTCGACGCCCAGCGCCAGTGGTTCAAGAGTCGGGTCGGCCTGGATGCCGAACAGACCGCGCGCGAACTCGCCTTCTGCGCCCATGCAGTACATGCCGACGCGCTGCTGGAGGTGGATAACGCCCTGGAGGATGCGCGCTTTCGCGACAACCCGCTGGTCACCTCGGCGCCGGATATCCGCTTCTACGCCGGCGTGCCGCTACACGACGGCAAAGGCCTGGCCCTCGGCACCCTGTGCGTGATCGACCGCCAGCCGCGTCACCTCGACAATCACCAGCGCAGCCAGCTGCAGCACCTGGCGCAGCTGACCGGGGAGCTGTTCGAGCTGCGCCTGCAGGCGCGCCGCCAGGCCGAACAGAGCGCCATGCACCAGGCCATGCTCGACAACGCCGGCAGCGCGGTACTGGTACTCGACCCGCAGGGCCGGGTGCTGCGCAGCAATCCCGAAGCGCAGCAACTGCTGGACTACTCGGCCGATGAGCTGGGCAAGCAATTCCTGCCGCGGCTGTTGACCGATCCAGGCCAGTTCGAGCGTCTGTGTGCCGCCTGTATCCGCGAGCCGCAGAGCACCGAAGGGCAACTGCGCGCGCGTAGCGGGCAGAGCCTGCCGGTACGCCTGAATCTTTCACCGATTCGTGCCGAAGGTCAGCCGCTGCAGGGCTACCTGCTGGTGGCCAACGACCTCAGTCAACGTGATGAGGCCCGTCAGCGCTTGCAGCGTATAGCCGCACAACTGCCCGGCATGGTCTATCAATATCTGCTGCGCGCCGATGGCAGCAGCTGCTTTCCCTACGCCAGCGCAGGTATCGGCGATATCTATGGCTGTACTCCCGAGGAAGTCGGCCAGGACGCCGCCCCGGTACTTGCGCGCTTGCATGCCGAAGATGCTTCGCCAGTGCGCGAAGCGATCGCCGCTTCGGCCCAAAGCCTGACTACCTGGCACCAGGAATACCGCGTGCTGCATCCCGAACGCGGCCTGATCTGGGTAGAAGGCCGCGCTGCCCCCCAACGGTTGCCCGGCGGCGACACCCTTTGGCACGGTTTCATCAGCGATATCAGCGAACGTAAACGCGGCGAACAATTGCAGAACGAGTTCGTCTCAACCGTCAGCCACGAGTTGCGCACGCCGTTGACCGCCATCGCCGGCTCGCTCGGCCTGATCAACGGCGGCGCACTCGGCGAAGTGCCACAGGCCATGCGCCAGATGCTGGAGATTGCGCAAAGCAACAGCCAGCGCCTGCGCCACCTGATCGATGACCTGCTGGACATGGATAAGCTGGTCGCCGGCAAAATGCACTTCGACCTGCAGCCGCTGGCGCTACGCCCGCTGCTACAACAGGCACTGCACAACAACCAGCCCTATGCCGAGCACCACCAGGTGCAACTGCAGCTATTGGCAGGCGCTGATTGCCAGGTCATGGCCGATGCCCAGCGCCTGGAACAGGTGCTGGCCAACCTGTTGGCCAACGCCGCCAAGTTCTCCGCCGCTGGGCAACAGGTGGAGCTGGCCGCCGTACCCGAAGACGGCTGGGTGCGCATTAGCGTGCGTGACCAAGGCCAGGGCATCGCGGACGACTTCAAACCCCGCATCTTCAGCAAATTCGCCCAGGCCGACGCCGGCGACACGCGCCGCCAGGGCGGCACCGGCCTCGGTCTGGCAATCAGCAAGGAAATCATCGAACACATGGGCGGACACATCGGCTTCGACTCAACCCTGGGTCAGGGCAGCACCTTCTGGCTGAGACTACCCCTGGCTGGAGCGCAATCATGAGAACCACCCGCGCCCTGCTCGCGTCTCTGTTCAGTCGCGTCAACCTGCTGGCCTGGGCCGCACTGGCGCTGGCCCTGGGGGCGACGTTGCTGGCCTGGTACAACCTGCGCCAGAGCCAGACCGAGTCTGCCACCCGCCAGTTCGAACTGCTCACCGAAGAGCTGAGCCGGGCCATCGTCAAACGCATGGAAGAGCAGGAGAGCATCCTGCTCGGTGCCGCCGGCCTGCTCGACGCCAGCGAAGACGTCAGCCGCGCGGATTGGCGCGCCTATACCGAACGCCTGCGCCTGGACGAACGCTACCCGGGCATCCAGGGGCTGGGTTTTGTCCAGATGCTGGAGGCGCAGCAACTGTCGGCATTCGAGAGCGAGATACGCGCCGAGGGCTTTGCCGATTTTCACATGCAGCCACCCGGCCAGCGCGAACGTTACGGCGTGATCCGCTTCATTGAACCTTTTACCGGACGCAACCTGGCCGCCTTCGGCTTCGACATGTATTCCGAGCCGGTACGCCGCGCGGCCATGTTAGCCGCCGCGCGCAGCGGTCAGAGCCGCCTGTCCGGCCGTGTCACCCTGCGTCAGGAAACCCACGGCAAGGTCCAGCCAGGGCTGCTGCTGTACGTCCCGCTTTACTGGCCACAACGCCCGCTGGACAGCCCGGAGCAGCGCCTGGCCGCGCTGCGTGGCTTCGCCTACAGCCCGTTCCGCGTTCACGATCTGATGCATGGCATCTTCGGCGAGCGCAAGCGCGAGCTGGACTTCGAACTGTACGCCGGCGCCATCAGCAAGGATGCCGAACTGCTTTACAGCAGTCGCGGTAAAGCATCGACCAGCCAGCCGGCCGACAGGCAGCATCAGCTCGAATTGTTCGGCCAGACCTGGCACCTGAACTTCCACTACGCACCGGGCTACCTCGCCCGCGAACACCGTGGCGAGGTGGCACTGCTGGTGCTCGGTGCCTGCATCAGTCTGCTGCTGTTCTTTCTGGTCAGCAGTCTCAGCCTGCGTCGCGCTCAGGTACAGGAGCTGGCCGCACGCATCACCGAGCAGTTGCACCGCAGCGAGGAACGTCTGGCACTGGCGCTCAAGGGCAGCAACGATGGCTGGTGGGATATCGACGTCAAGGCCGGCAGCTTCTTCGCCTCGGCGCACGGCTGGCAAATGCTCGGCTATCCAGAACAAGGGCCACCAGGCTTCACCGACGACCCCCTGGCCTGGGAAAATCTGGTGCACCCGGACGACCTGCCAGTGGCACGCGCCCGTCTGAATCAGGCCTTTCATGAGGGCGCCAGCAACTTCACCATCGATTGTCGCCTGCTGCGTGTCGATGGCAGCGAGCTGCCGGCGCTCCTGCGCGGCTACATCCAGCGCGACGCCAGTGGCTACCCGCTGCGCATCACCGGCACCACCATGGATCAAAGCGAGGCCAAACGCATCGAGCGCCTCAAGAGCGAGTTCGTCTCCACCGTCAGCCACGAGCTGCGCACCCCGCTCACCGCCATCGCCGGCTCGCTCGGCCTGATCAACGGCGGAGCCCTCGGCGCGGTACCGGAGGGTATGCGCACCATGCTGAGCATCGCCCAGGCCAACAGCCAGCGCCTCAGCCACCTGATCAACGATCTGCTGGACATGGACAAGCTCGAAGCCGGCAAAATGCAGTTCGACCTGCAACCATGCGCCCTTGCTGACCAGCTCGAGGAGGCGCTGGCCAGCAACCAGGCCTATGCCGACCGACACCAGATCCAGTTACGTCTGCTCGATTGCCTGCCGACGCGCGTGCGGGTCGACGCCATGCGCCTGCAACAGGTGCTGGCCAACTTCATTTCCAACGCCGTGAAGTACTCGCCGCCCGGCGCCGAGGTACAGCTGCGCGCCGAACATCGAGGCCCCCGCGTGCGCGTCGAAGTGATTGACCAGGGACCGGGCATCGCCGCCGAATTCCGCCAGCGCATTTTTAGCAAGTTCTCCCAGGCCGATGCCAGCGACAGCCGCAGCAAGGGCGGTACCGGGCTCGGCCTGGCCATCAGCAAGGAGCTGATCGAGCGTATGGGCGGCCAGATCGGCTTCGACTCGGTCGTGGGCCAGGGCGCCTGCTTCTGGTTCGAGTTGCCGATGCTGAGCGAAGCCACCCGGCCTGTCGCTGGCGACGGCCGACGCAGCCTGCTGGTGGTCGAGGATGAACCGGACATCGCCAATCTGCTGCGCCAATTGCTGGAAAACGCCGGCTACCGCGTGCGTCTGGCCCATAGCCTGGACGAAGCACGCGCCTGCCTGCGCGAGGAAATACCCGCTGCCATGAGTCTCGACCTGCGCCTGCCGGACGGCGACGGCCTGCAACTGGTGCAGGAGCTGCGCGCCGATGAGCGCTACCGCGAGCTGCCGATCCTGGTGGTCTCCGCAGCCTGCGAGCAAGGCCGCCTGGCGCTCGAGGGTGCGCCCGCGCTGGACTGGCTGAGCAAGCCGATCGACCCACAGCGCCTGCTCGGCAGCCTTGCCCAGGCCCTGCAGGATCTGCCGCACAGAGCGCGCGTACTGCATGTCGAGGACGATCACGACCTGCGCCTGGTGGTCGCCGAACAGGGTCGCGAACTGGCCGAGTTCGTCCCCGCCGACAGCCTCGCCGAAGCGCGTCGCCTGCTCGCCGAACAGCCTTTCGATCTGGTCCTGCTAGACCTCGGCCTGCCCGACGGCAACGGCCTGGAGCTGGTCGACGAACTCCAGCGCCAGCGCCCGGGTCTACCGGTAGCCGTGCTCTCGGCCAGCGAGATGGACGGCCGCGAGCTGGCCGGAGTGAGTGCGACGCTGGCCAAATCGCGCAATGATGGACAACACTTCCTGCACCTGCTCGACCGTCTATTACCCGCCAAGGAGACCGGCCATGAGTGAGCTCAAGCGCATCCTTCACGTCGAGGACGACCCCTCGATCCAGGCCGTGGCCAAAGTGGCCCTGGAAGCCGTTGGCGGCTTTCAGGTACTGAGCTGCTCCAGCGGCCAGGAGGCGCTCGATCAGGTGCAGGGCTTCGCCCCCGACTTCATCCTGCTCGATGTGATGATGCCCGGCATGGACGGCCCGCAGACGCTGGAAAAGCTGCGTGAGCTGGTGGACATCGGCAGCGTGCCGGTGGCCTTCATGACCGCCAAGGTGCAGCCCGGCGAAGTGACCCATTACCGCAGCCTGGGTGCACTCGACGTGATCGTGAAGCCCTTCGACCCCATGCAACTCGCCGCACAGATACGACAGATATGGAGCCAGCGCCATGGATAAGCAGGGCAATGCCGTCCCGCAGACCCTGCAGCAACATCTGCAACAGCTCGGCCAGCAGTTCGCCGAACGCCTGCGCCAGGAGCTTCCGCAACTGATGCAGCAGGGCGAGCAACTGCTCGAGGCCAGCGACGAGCAGCGCGGGCAACTGCTGCGAGCGCTACGCGACCAGCTTCATCGCCTCGCCGGCAGCGCCGGCACCTTCGGTTTCGACCTGCTCGGCCAGCAAGCGCGAGAACTGGAACAACAGGCCGAACGCTGGCTGGAACAGCAGCAGCGCCAGCAACAGGACCTGGACATCTTCGTGGCCGCGCTGCTGCAGCTCGGCGAGCAATCGGATGCCGACAGCAGCCAGGACGAACAGCAGAAAACGGCCAAGCCGTTGGCACGCACCGAGAACGATACGCGGCTCATCTACATTCTCGAAGATGAAATGGCCGTCGGCGAAAACATGCGCCTGACGCTGAGCAACTTTGGTTATCGTGCCGAACATTTCCGGACTACAACCGATCTCGATAACGCTCTGCTGCAGCAACTGCCGGATGCATTGATCGTCGACGTCAACCTGGCCAACGAGGACAGCAGCGGCCTGGATTACGCTGCACGCCTGCAGCAACGACTGGAAGTGCCCCTGCCGCTGCTGGTGCTGACCCACCAGCATGACTTCGCCACCCAGCTGCAGGCGGTGCGTGCCGGCGCGCAGGGTTTCTTCGCCAAGCCGGTGGACATCCCGCAGCTGGAAAGCCGCCTGGAGCGCTGCTTCGCCCAGCAGAGCGGCGAACCCTACCGGGTGCTGATCGTCGATGACGACCGCGACCTGGCCAGCCGTTACAGCCTGGTGCTGCGCGACGCGGGCATGCTGGTGGAAATCCTTCAGGACCCAGCGCAAATCTTCGAGCATCTGCGCGATTTCAATCCGGAGGTGGTGCTGCTCGACGTCAACATGCCGGACTGCACCGGCCCCGAGCTGGCGCAGATCATCCGCTGCAACGACGACTGGCTGCGCATACCGATCATCTACCTGTCGGCAGAGACCGACATCGCCAAGCAGATGAATGCGCTGATCAAGGCCGGCGACGATTTCGTCACCAAGCCGATTTCCGACAACGCCCTGGTCGCCGCCGTGTTCTCCCGCGCGCAGCGCGCCCGCCTGCTGTCAGATGCGCTGTCGCGCGACAGCCTGACCGGCCTGCTCAAGCATGGCGACATCAAGGAACAGGTGGCCACCGAGCTGGAGCGCGCGCTACGCACCGGCAACCGCGCCAGCGTGGTGATGCTGGACATCGATCACTTCAAACGGGTCAACGACGAGCATGGCCACGCGGCCGGCGACAGTGTCATTCGCGCGCTGGCCAACCTGCTGCGTCAGCGCCTGCGCCGGATCGACAGCCTGGGGCGCTATGGCGGCGAGGAGTTTCTCGCGGTGCTGCCGGACTGCACACCGCAGCAGGCCAAACAGATCGTCGACGAGATCCGCGAACGCTTCGCCGAGCTGCGCTTCATCGCCGACGGCGGCGAATTTTCCTGCACCCTCAGCGCCGGTATAGCCGGCACCGATGCACACAGTCAGGCCGAACAATTGCGCGAGCGCGCCGACAAGGCGCTTTATGCGGCCAAGCATGGTGGCCGCAACCAGGTGCAGGTGGCAGCTTCGGAAGAGCATCGCGGCTGAAGCCGCTCCTACACCAGCACCACGCTCCGCTTGATCGCTCCCACGCTCTGCGTGGGAGTGCTGTTACAGGGGGGATTACCGTGGGACGCGAAGCGTCCCTAAACGGGTTACCACGCCGGAGCGTGGTAACGATCAAACGATCAAAACAACGCCGCTCCCGTAGGAGCGGCTTCAGCCGCGATAGGCCATGAAGGCCGTAGGGATGCCAAACTTCACATCCCAAGCGGCCATCCCGATCACGCCTCGGCGCGTTGCATCAGGCGGCGCTGGCGCCATTCCATGAAGGTCTTGAGGAACAGCGTGAGCAGCGCCATGCACGCCAGCAGCCCGGCCGCGGTGAAGGCAGCCGCCGGCTTGTAGTCGTTGTTGAGCTGATCGACCAGCAGCGGCAACGTCAGGGTCTGGTTGATGATGGTGCCGGACACCACCGACACCGCGCCGAACTCACCCACCGCGCGGGCATTGGTGACGACGACGCCGTACAGCAGCGCCCACTTGATCTTCGGCAGGCTGATGCGGCGGAAGATCTGCCAGCCGCTGGCGCCCAGGCACATCGCAGCGGTTTCCTCGTCCTGACCTTGCGTCTGCATCACCGGAATCAGGATGCGCGCCACGTAGGGCGCGGTGACGAACACGGTGACCATGACGATGCCCGGCCAGGCGAACATCAGCTGCAGGCCCTGATCGTAGAACCAGCGGCCGATGAAGCTTTCCAGACCGTACACCACCAGATAGCAGAGACCGGCGACCACCGGCGACACCGCGTAGGGAATGTCGATCAGTGTGGTCAGCAACTTGCGCCCGCGAAAATCGTAGTGGGTCACGCACCAGGCCAGGCAGATGCCGAAGCACAGGTTCAGCGGCACGGTGATCGCCGCCACCAGCAGGGTCAGGCCGATGGCGTGGAGCATGTAGTCCTCGCCGAGGTTGCTCCACAGCAGGTCGAGCCCACCGGCAAGCGCCTTGGTGAAGATCAGTGCCAGCGGCACCAACAGGATCAGCGCCACCACCATCAGACCGAGGATTACCAGCGCCCACTGGCGCCAATCTTGGGGCTTTTTCATCGACCTTGCCGTTGCCATGCGAACAGACGCCCCTGCACGACCTGCAGGAGGAACAGAAGAGTCAGCGACGCGAGCAGGATCACCGAAGCGATGGCTGCTGCCGCCGGGTAATTGAATTCCTGCAGACGGACGAAAATCATCAGCGAGCTGACTTCCGTCTGGTAGGGAATGTTGCCGGCGATCATGATCACCGCGCCGAACTCACCGAGACTGCGGATGAACGCCTGCGAGCCACCGGTGACCAGTGCCGGCGCCAGAGTCGGCAGGATCACCTTGCGGAAGGTCTGCACACGGCTGGCGCCGAGGGTGCGCGCGGCCTCTTCGTATTCCGAGCCGAGATCCTGCAGCACCGGCTGCACCGTGCGCACCACGAAGGGAATGCTGGTGAACACCATCGCCACCACGATACCCGCGTAGGCGTAGGCCACCTTGAAGCCCAGCCACTGGCCGATCCAGCCGTTGGGTACCAGCAGCGCGGCGAGGGTCAGGCCGGCCACCGAAGTCGGCAGGGCAAAGGGCAGATCGACCAGCGCATCGACGATGCGCCGGCCGGGGAAATCATAGCGGGTGATGATCCAGGACAGCAGCAGGCCCAGCACCAGCACCGCCAGGGTCGAATAGAGCGCGGCCGAGATGGTCACCTTGTAGGTCTGCACCACGCGCGGATCGCTGATGGCGAACCAATACTGCGCCCAGGTCATGTCGCTGACGTACAGCAGCAGCGCCGACAGCGGCAGCAGGATCACCAGGGAGAGATACAGCACGCTAACGCCGAAGCTCAGGCCGAAGCCAGGCAGCAGCGGAGTCTGCAGGAAGAACAGCGTCGGTTTACTCACGAAAAAGCTCGGCTCTACAAATGCAGTTGGCCGCCAAAAAGGCGGCCAACTGGACCATTACGATGCTCGCACTCCCGGCTGGCGGGTTACACCCGCCCTACGCCAGACCGTCGCTATCAGCGACCCTCTGCGAGAAGCTGGTCGAGGATACCACCGTTGTCGAAGTGCTTGGCGGTGATCTCGTCCCAGCTGCCCAGCACCTCGGTCGGGTTGATCAGGCGCACCGGAGCGAACTGCGCCTTGGTCGCCTCGACCACTTCCGGGTTGTGCACGCGGTAGTTGTAGCGAGTCAGCAGTTGCTGAATATCCTTGCTGTACTGGAAGTCGAGGAAGGCCTTGGCCTGCTCGCGGGTACCGCGCTCGTCGGCTACCTTGTCGACGATGGCCACCGGGAATTCGGCTAGGACGCTGACTTCCGGCACCACGATTTCCAGGTTGGCGGACTTGAACTCGTCACCCTTGGCAATGTTGATCACTTCCGATTCGAAAGTCAGCAGCACGTCGCCCTGGCCGTTCTGGGCGAAGGCCACGGTGGCACCTCGGCCGCCGGTGGGGAAGTTCTCGACGTTCTTCAGCACCTTGCCGACGAAGGTTTTCACCTTCTCCTGGTCGCCATTGAATTTCTCGTTGGCGAACAGCCAGGCGCCCAGGTAGCTGTAGCGGGCGTTGCCGGAGGTTTTCGGGTTGGGGAATACCAGCTTCACGTCATCGCGAATCAGGTCGTCCCAGCTCTTGATGTTCTTCGGGTTGCCTTCGCGCACCAGGAAGGCGGTGGTGCTGTAGTACGGCGAGCTGTTGTTGGGGAACTGCTGGGCCCAGTCCTCGCGCAGCAGCTTGCGCTTGGCCAGAATGTCCACGTCGGTCACCTGGTTGAAGGTGACCACGTCGACCTTCTTGCCCTGAATGATGTCCTGCGCCTGACGCGAAGTACCGGCGAACGACTGGATGATCTTCACTTCCTTGCCGCTCTGCTGCTTCCAATGCTCGACGAACAGCGGGTTGATCTCGCCGAACAGTTCGCGAGCGATGTCGTAGGAGGCGTTGTGGAATGGCGTATCGGCCGCAGCATGGCTCAGCGAGCCGGTCAGCAGGGTGGCGCTGGCCACGGTGGCCAGAACGATCTTCTTCAGCATCTAAGGCGTCCTTATCGCAAGAGAAGCCTGCAGGCAGGCTATTTGATGGCGCGATTCTGCAGAAAAAACATATAGCTGAAAAATATCTTTTTCTTTGCGTCTTATAACCAGCCTCTCTTTGCCTTCGAAAACGCCATGCAGCCCTCGTATCCGAAGGCTGCTCAGGCAACCACTTTTAGGACCTGTTCACGATCTTTATTTGCCTGAAAACTACAAGGCAAAAGCGTTCGGTGAGCATGTAGGAGGGGCTTCAGCCCCGAGCTTTATTGGGGCGCAAAGAGCTCGCGGCTAAAGCCGCTCCTACAAGATCGCAAGCGGCTTATTCCGAAGAACTATGCAAGGTTCTTACAGCTTGGCGATGGACACCTCGGTGGATTTGACGAAGGCGATCACCTCGCTACCCACCTGCAGCTCCAGCTCACGCACGGAACGGGTGGTAATCACCGAAGTGACGATGCCGGCAGCGGTCTGCACGTCGATTTCCGACAGCACGTCGCCGACGACGATTTCCTTGATGCTGCCCTTGAACTGGTTACGCACGTTGATGGCTTTGATGGTCATGGGTTTTTCTCCTGGGGTCGAAAATCAGCGGCAAGCTTCAAGCTGCAAGTAAAAAGCGCGCGGCTCTTGCTTGGAGCTTGTGGCTTGCAGCTTTTAGCTGCGTTAAAGCGCCCAACGCAGTTGCGTGGGCAGAGGTGATACGGGTTCCGGTGGCGTCGGCAATTCCGGCTGCGCCAGAACGCGGTCAAGCACGCGCGCTTCCAATGCCGCCAGCAGCGGCGAGCCATGGGGACGCGGGCGCACCAGTTGCACGTCGAGGTCGAGGCCGATCTGGCCGTCCTCGATCAGGATCACCCGATCGGCCACGGCCACCGCCTCGGCCACGTCGTGGGTGACCAGCAGCACGGTGAAGCCATGCTGCTGCCACAGGCGCTCGATCAGTTGCTGCATCTCGATACGGGTCAAGGCATCCAGCGCGCCCAGCGGCTCGTCGAGCAGCAGCAGGCGCGGGCGATGGATCAGCGCACGGGCCAGAGCCACGCGCTGCTTCTGCCCGCCGGACAGTGCTGCCGGCCATTCACCTGCGCGATCCGCCAGGCCGACCGCCGCCAACGCCTCTTCCGCCTGCTTGCGCCAGTTGCCGGAAAGGCCCAGGCCGACATTGTCGATCACTCGCTTCCAGGGCAGCAGGCGCGAGTCCTGGAACATCAGGCGGATGTCTTCACGCACAGCGTTGAGCGAGCCGCTGCCGGCCAGCAGCTGGCCGCCGCTGGGCTGATCCAGCCCGGCCAGCAGGCGCAGCAGCGTGCTCTTGCCGCAGCCACTGCGGCCGACCACAGCAACGAACTGCCCGGCCGGGATATGCAGGTCAATGCCCTTGAGCACCTGACGCTCGCCGAAGGATTTGTCGATGTTCTCGATTGCCAGCGGAACGCCGCCCGACGCAATGCCTTGGGGAATGTTGTGCAGTGCAGTCATTGCCCACCTGCCTTGGCCTGATAGGCCGGATGCCAGCGCAGCCAGGCGCGCTCAAGACCACGGGCGGCGACGTCGGCCAGCTTGCCGAGCGCCGCATAGAGCAGGATCGCCAGCACCACCACGTCAGTCTGCAGGAACTCGCGGGCGTTCATCGCCAGGTAACCGATACCGCTGCTGGCCGAGATGGTCTCGGCGACGATCAAGGTCAGCCACATAAAGCCGAGGGCGAAACGCACGCCCACCAGGATCGACGGCAGCGCGCCGGGCAGGATCACCTGGCGGAACAGCGAGAAGCCGGACAAGCCATAGCTGCGCGCCATCTCCACCAACGCCGGGTCGACGTTGCGGATGCCGTGGTAGGTGTTGAGGTAGATGGGGAAC
Source organism: Ectopseudomonas mendocina (assembly GCF_016008875.1). Taxonomy (GTDB): domain Bacteria; phylum Pseudomonadota; class Gammaproteobacteria; order Pseudomonadales; family Pseudomonadaceae; genus Aquipseudomonas. The sequence goes on along the minus strand of NZ_JADTQG010000017.1, from coordinate 135,372 downwards.
AGGGTGCCGAGCGCGACCAGGAACACCTTGGCCGCCTCGTCGATGCCGAACCAGAGGATCACCAGCGGTATCAGCGCCAGGTGCGGCACGTTGCGGATCATCTGCACCGAGCTGTCGAGAAAGCGCTCGCCCCATTTCGACAGGCCGGTGATAAAGCCTAGCAGCAGGCCGATACCGCCGCCGATGGCGAAGCCGATCCCGGCGCGCTGGCCACTGATCGCCAGGTGCTGCCAGATTTCACCTGAGGCCAGCAACTGCCAGCCGGCGGCGAGCACGGCGCTGGGCGCCGGCAGGATGCGGCTGGACAGCCAGCCACTGGCTACCGCCAGTTGCCAGGCGGCCAGCAGCCCCAGCGGCAAGGCCCAGGGCGCAGCGCGCAGGCCCAATTTGTGAAGAGTCGTGTTGCTCATGGTTGCCTCGAAGAATTCTATTTAGCCGTCCACGTGTCCCCGGATTTCATCCGGGCTACATCAACCCTCTCCCCCAGCCCCTCTCCCGCAAGCGGGAGAGGGGAGCCGAACCGTGCCACCGGGCAAACCAACGGCGCCCCCTCGCTCCTCCGGGGAGAGGGTTGGGGAGCGCGGATTGCATCCGGGCTACATCGGCCCTCTCCCCAGCCCCTCTCCCGCAAGCGGGAGAGGGAAGCCAAACCGTGCCATCGAGCGAACCAGCGGCGCCGCACAGCTCCCTCGCCCCTCCGGGGAGAGGGTTGGGGAGAGGGGGCATGTGCCCAGCCATCCCGGATTGCATCCGGGCTACATCTGCCCCCGTAGCCCGGATGCAATCCGGGAAGACCTATGCCTGCGCCATCCTCAGCTCGCCGAAACCGCCTTCGGCAAAATGTCGCTGGAGATCATTTCGCCGAACGGGCTGACATAGCCGCGGCTCTCCGGGCGCTGCGGCTGAGCCACGTCCAGGTGCGGGAACAGCAGCTCGGCGACCCGGTACGACTCTTCCAGATGCGGATAGCCGGAGAAGATGAAGGTGTCGATTCCAAGGTCGGCGTACTCCCTGACCCGCGCCGCCACGGTCGGGCCATCGCCGACCAACGCGGTGCCGGCGCCGCCGCGCACCAGGCCGACACCGGCCCAGAGGTTCGGCGACACTTCCAGGTTGTCGGTCTTGCCGCCGTGCAGGGCGGCCATGCGCTGTTGGCCGACGGAGTCGAAGCGCGCCAGCGACGCCTGGGCGCGGTCGATGGTGTCCTGATCCAGGTGACTGATCAGGCGATCCGCCGCCGCCCAGGCCTCCTCGTTGGTCTCGCGCACGATCACGTGCAGACGAATGCCGAAGCGCACTTCTCGCCCCTGCTTGGCCGCCTTCGCGCGCACCTGGGCGATCTTCTCGGCCACAGCGGCCGGCGGCTCGCCCCAGGTCAGGTACAGCTCGACCTGCTCGGCGGCCAGGTCCTGCGCCGCATCGGAGGAACCACCAAAATACAGCGGCGGACGCGGCTGCTGGATCGGCGGGTAAAGCAACTTGGCGCCCTTCACCTGGATGTGCTTGCCGTCGTAGTCGACGGTTTCGCCTTCCAGCACGCGGCGCCAGATGCGGGTGAATTCGACGGACGCTTCATAGCGTTCGGCATGGGACAGATGCAGGCCATCACCAGCCAGCTCGTCCGGGTCGCCGCCGGTCACCAGATTGAACAGCGCACGGCCGTTCGACAGGCGATCCAGGGTCGCGGCCTGGCGCGCGGCCACGGTCGGCGAAATGATCCCAGGGCGCAGGGCGACGAGGAACTTCAGGCTCTGCGTGACCGGGATCAGCGAGGCCGCCACCAGCCAGGAGTCCTCGCAGGAACGTCCTGTCGGAATCAGCACGCCGCCGAAACCGAGGCGATCAGCCGCCTGGGCGATCTGCGCCAGGTAGCCGTGGTCGACGGCGCGCGCGCCTTCGGCGGTGCCCAGGTACTTGCCATCACCATGGGTGGGCAGGAACCAGAAAATATTGAGGCTCATGGCAATTGTCTCCTTGGAAATCGTCGTAGCCCGGATGCAATCCGGGAAATTCGGCCCCGCCCCCACCCTCGGCTCGACGAGCGAGGGAGCTGGCCGGCGGCGCCGAAACGTCCGCCGACCTTGATCGGCTCCCCTCTCCCGTTCACGGAAAGGGGTTTGGGGGAGAGGGCTATGGTCTTACTCGGCCTGCGCGACCTTGGCCGGCGGATTCCAGATCACATCCTTGATGGTCAGCTGCCTGGGGATCAGCTTCAGCTCGGTGAAGGTGTCGGCGATCTTCTGCTGCGCCTCGACCACATCCGCGGTGATGAACTGCGCGCCGTAACCCTGGCGCTCAACGGCCTGACGAGTGATCTCCGGGGACAGGCCTATCAGCGGCGCGACCTGGCTGGTGGCCTCGTCGAGGTTGCCCTTGACCCACTCGCCGACACCGCGAATTTCCTCGACCAGCACACCAATCACCTGCGGGTGCTGCTCGGCATAGGTGCGGGTGGCCAGGTAAAACTGGTGGTTGTCGACCAGGCCAGTGCCATCACGCAGGCTGCGGGCCTGCAACTGCTGCTCGGCGGCGGACTGGAACGGATCCCAGATCACCCAGGCATCAACGCTGCCACGCTCGAAGGCGGCGCGGGCATCGGCCGGCGGTAGGTAGACCGGGGTGATATCGCCGTACTTTAGGCCGGCATCTTCGAGCGCGCGCACCAGCAGGTAATGCACGTTGGAACCCTTGTTCAGGACGACCTTCTTGCCCTTGAGCTCGGCCACCGATTTGATCGACGAGTCCTTGGGTACGAGGATCGCCTCACCGCTCGGTGCCGGCGGCTCATGGGCGACATAGAGCAGGTCGGCGCCAGCCGCCTGCGCGAATACCGGCGGGGTTTCACCGGTAACGCCGAAGTCCACGGAGCCGACGTTGAGGCCTTCGAGCAGCTGCGGGCCGCCCGGGAACTCCGTCCACTTGACCTCGACGCCATGCTCGGCCAGGCGCTTTTCCAGGGAGCCCTTGGCCTTTAGCAGTACCAGGGTGCCGTATTTCTGATAGCCGATACGCAACGTCTCGGCTTGAGCTTGAGTGATGGCGCCGAAGGAAATGGCCGCGGCAAACAGGGCGACCAGACTCCGACGCAAAGTGTTGGCGCCCATGGCGACCTCCTTTGCAGATTGAGTGTGGGCCTGCTTGCCCGTTGGCGGGCGAGTAAGGCGGGGGAAGCAGCCGCAAGCTTCAAGCCTCAAGTCGCAAGCGGGCGTACCCGCTGTTGCTCTGGCTTCTACCTGCAGCTTGTAGCTTGTAGCTCATCGCTGCTCTTTCAAATACTCCAGCGGGCGTTCACCAGCCGGTCATTCAATACGTTCGGATCGATCGGCTTCGGCCGTCGCGCCAGGGCTGCGCCCAGTTGTTCCAGTGACTCGTCGAGGCGCTCGCGCAACTCGTCGTCGATCTGCGCGGGCCTGTCCCCTTCCGGGTAGGCGATCTGCTTGTCCACGGCGAACACGCCGGAGAGCATTTCCTGCGCCTTCAGCGCGGCCAGCACCGGCTTGAGCGCGTAGTCCACAGCCAACAGATGCGCCGGGCTGCCGCCACTGGCCAGGGGCAGGACCACCTTGTGCGCCAGGGCGCGCTCGGGCAGCAGATCCAGCAGCACCTTCAAGGCACCGGTGAACGACGCCTTGTACACCGGCGTGCCGACCACCAGGCCATCGGCGCTGGCCACCACGGCCTGCAGCTGCTGCACTGCCGGGCTGTCGAAGCGAGCATGCAGCAGATCCTCGGCGGGGAAATCCCGCACCCGCAGCAGGCTCACTTCCACCTGCTGCGCCTCGAGGCGCTGGCGGACGTAATCCAGCAGCACCTCGGTGCGCGAACGCGCCGCAGGGCTACCGGAGAGCAACACGACGTGCATGCTGGTTCCTTATTTATTCGGCTGCGGCGTCAGGCGCAGATAGGGCTTCACTGCGCGATAGCCTTTCGGAAAGCGCTGGGCGATTTCGGCTTCGTCCTTCAGCGACGGCACGATCACCACCTCTTCACCGTCCTGCCAGTTGGCTGGCGTGGCCACCTTGTAGTTGTCGGTCAGCTGCAGCGAGTCGACGACGCGCAGGATTTCGTTGAAGTTGCGCCCGGTACTGGCCGGGTAGGTGATGGTCAGGCGAACCTTCTTGTTCGGGTCGATAACGAACAGCGAACGCACGGTCAGGGTGTCGTTGGCGTTCGGGTGGATCAGGTCGTAAAGGTCGGACACCTTGCGGTCGGCATCGGCGATGATCGGGAAGTTGACCGCGGTGTTTTGCGTCTCGTTGATGTCGTCGATCCATTTCAGGTGCGAATCCACCGGGTCGACGGACAGGGCGATGGCCTTGACGCCGCGCTTGGCGAATTCGTCCTTGAGCTTGGCGGTGAAGCCCAGCTCGGTAGTGCACACCGGGGTGAAGTCGGCCGGATGGGAGAAGAGAATGCCCCAGCTGTCACCGAGCCACTCGTGAAAACGAATGCGGCCTTCGCTGGAATCCTGTTCGAAGTCAGGGGCGATGTCGCCCAGGCGGATGGTCATGATCGTGCTCCTTGGCAGCGGCTTGCGTGGTGCTCACTATGCTCAGGAACGAAACGAAACAAAAAGAATAAATAATGATTTATTTATAACCAAAACAACTTTAAAGAAAGACCGTCATGACCACCCTAACCCTGCACCAGATTCCCCGCGAACAGGCGCCCATGGCGCTGTTGCTGGAAGCCGATCCCAACATCGCCCTAATCGCCCGTTATCTACAGGACGGTCATTGCGTGATCGCACGCCTGAACGACGTGATCGTCGGCGTCTACGTGATCAAGGCCCTGACCGTCGATACCTGGGAACTGATGAACATCGCCGTGGCGCCCGAACACCAGGGTCAGGGCATCGGCGCCCTGCTGCTGTACCACGCCCTCGACCAGGCCCGGCAATTGGGGGCGAAGCGCCTGGAACTGGGCACTGGCAGCTTTGGCCACCAACTGACCTTCTACCAGCGTGCCGGCTTTCGCGTGGTGGCGGTGGAGCCGGATTACTTCCTGCAGCACTACCCCGAGCCATTGTTCGAGAATGGCCTGCGGCATCGGGATCGTTTGCGCCTGGCGCTGGAGCTTTAGACAGAGTCGCGCAGACGATAGCCGACACCAGCCTCGGTGATCAGATAGCGCGGCGCGGCTGGGTCGTCGCCGAGTTTCTGCCGCAGGTGGCCGACCACCACGCGCAGGTAATGACTGTCGCCGACGTGACTGGGGCCCCAGATATCACGCAGCAACTGTTGCTGGGTCACCACCCGCCCGAGGTGCTGGGCGAGCAGCGCCAGCACCGCGTATTCCTTGGGCGTCAGGGCGATTTCGGTGCCGTCGAGGCTGACCCGGCGATAGGCCAGGTCGATATTCAGCGCGCCACAGGCGATGCTCGCCGGCAACGCTTCGCGGCCCAGGCCCTGGCGCAGCAGAACGCGCACCCGGGCGAGAAATTCCTGAATGCCGAAGGGTTTGGTCACGTAGTCGTTGGCGCCGCCGTCCAGCGCCAGCACCTTCTCCCCCTCGCTGGCGCGCACCGAGAGCACCAGCACCGGTATCTGGCTCCATTCGCGCAGGCCGCGCAGTACCTGCTGGCCGTCGAGGTCGGGCAGGCCGAGGTCGAGCACGACGAGATCGGGACTGTGCAGCGCCGCCTGGGCCAGGCCGTCTTCGCCGTTGGCCGCCTCCAGCACCCGATAGCCCTGGGCGCTGAGGGCGATGCGCAGGAACTTGCGGATCTGCGCTTCGTCGTCGATCAGCAGAATGCTCGGCCCCTGACTCATCAGTCGTCCTCGGCTTGTGGTTGCGTGGTCAGCGGCAGGTGCAGGGTCAGGCTGGCACCACGGCCATCGAGGCCTCCGCCGACCGTGACGCGACCACCATGGGCGCCGACCATGCCCTGGCAGATCGCCAGGCCCAGACCGGTGCCCTGGCCGCCGCGATCGCCCCGCGCTGCGGTGTAGAACATGTCGAAGATCTTCGCCCGTTCCGCCTCGGGAATGCCAGGGCCCTGATCAGCGACCACGAAGCGCAGCTCCTGCTCATCGTATTCCAGCGCCACGCGCAGGCGCCCGGCCGGCGGCGAGAAGCGCGCGGCGTTCTCCAGCACGTTGACCAGCGCCTGCTCGATCAGCGCCGCATGCACATGCAGCAATGGCGGCTGTGGCGGCAGCAGGCATTCGACCTGCAACGGCGCAAGAACCGCGCGCAGGCGCTGCAGGGCGCTGGCGACGATATCGCTGGGCGCCACCCAGTCGCGCGCCAGCTTTAGCCCGCCATGGCCGAGGCGGGTCATGTCGAGCAGGTTCTGGATATAGCGGTCGAGGCGCTCGGCCTCGTCGCGGGTGCTTTCCAGCAATTCACGGCGATCCGCCTCGGGGATCGCCTCGCCCAGCGCCAGCAGGCTGTCGATGGAACCGCGCATGGCCGTCAGCGGCGTGCGCAGGTCGTGCGACACCGAAGCCAGCAGCGCGCTGCGCAGCTCCTCGGTCTGCCCGTGCAGGCGCGCCGCCTCCAGCTCCTCGGCCAGTTGCGCGCGGGCCAGGGCTTGCGCCAGCGGCTGGCCCAGGGCGGCGACCAGGCGTCGCCGCGTATCGGCCAACGGCGCGCCCTGCGCACTCTGCAAACCGATCAGCAGCAGCGGCCCCTCCTCCCCGCACAGCGGCCACCACCACCAGCGGCTGCTGGGCAGGGTATCGGTACCCAGGCCCGCCGCCTGCTCGTGCTGCCAGGCCCAATCGGCAGCGGCGCGCTCGGCATCAAGCAATTCGGCGTGTAGGCCACCCTCGTGGCACCACTGCCCGTCAGCGCTGCGCGACAGCAGTGTCAGCTGCACGTCCGGCCAGCCACCGAGTTGCTGCTCGGCCACCGCCAGCACGGCCTGGCGATCGGCGGCGACGGTAAGCTTGCGCGACAGCTCCAACAGCGCCGTGGTCTCGCTCTGCGCCTGGCGCAACGCCTGCACCTGGCGCCGCTTGCGGCTGGCCAGGTTGCCGGTCAGCCCGGCCATGAGCAGGAAAAACAGCAGGGTCAGCACGTCCTCGTGGCGATGAATCTGAAGCGTCCAAGTTGGCGCGATGAACAAAAAGTCGTAACTGAGAAATGACAGCCCAGCACAGAGCAGCGCCGGGCCCAGGCTGCTGCGCACCGCCACCAGCAGCACGGCGGCAAGGAACACCAGGGAGATGTTCGGCAGCTCCAGCACCCGCGCCAGGCCGAGGGAGATCAGCGTGGCGCAGGCGGCGACCAGCGCGGCCAGTAAGTAGTCGCGCCAGCGCGGTGCGACGCGTGCGCGTCGGCCTGCCGCGGGCTGATCACCTGCCGCATCCAGCACGCTCACTTCCAGCCCGGCACCGGCGGCCAGCAGGCGCTCGCCAAGACCGCGACCGAGCCAGCGCCGACGCAGGCGCCGTGTGCTGCTGCCGACCAGGATCAGGCTGGCGCGGCGTTCGCGGGCGTGGTCGAGCAGCGTGCTCGCCACCGAGTCGCCGTGCAGCGTCACCACCTCGCCACCGAGGCGCTCGGCCAGGCGCAGCGCGGCTTGCAGGCGCCCACGCTGCTCCTCGTCCATGGTCCGACGGCTGTCCACGTGCACCACCGACCAGGGCAGATGGCGCCGCTCGGCGACCCGACAGGCGTGGCGCACCAGACGCTCGGCCTCGCCGTCGCCGTCCACCCCCACCAGCAGGCGCCCGAGCACGCTGGGTGCGGCCTGGCCGAGCTGACGATAGCGCTGGTCGAGATCGGCATCGACCCGCGCGGCGGCGGTCTGCATGGCCAGCTCGCGCAGCGCCGTGAGGTTGGTCGGCGAGAAGAAGGCGTCGATGGCCGCCCGCGCCTGCTCGGGCATGTACACCTTGCCGTCGCGCAGGCGTTCGAGCAGCTCGCGCGGCGGCAGGTCGACCAGCTGGATCTCGTCGGCTTCCTGCAGCACCCAATCCGGCACCGTCTCGCGCACCTGCACGCCGGTGATATCGCGGACGCGGTCGTTGAGGCTTTCCAGATGCTGGACGTTGACCGTGGTGTAGACGTCGATGCCGGCGGCGAGCAGCTCCTGCACGTCCTGCCAGCGCTTGGCGTGGCGGCTGCCGGGGGCGTTGCTGTGCGCCAGCTCGTCCACCAGCGCCAGCTTGGGCGGGTCGGCGAGCAGGCTGTCGAGATCCATCTCGCTCAGCTCCAGGCCGCGATAGGGCAGGCGCAATGGCGGCTGCTGCGGCAGGCCCAGCAGCAGCGCCTCGGTATCGCTGCGGCCGTGGCTTTCCACCACCCCGGCGCGCAACGCCACGCCCTGGCGCAGTTGCGCATGGGCGGCCTGCAGCATGGCGTAGGTCTTGCCCACGCCCGGCGCCGCGCCGAGAAACACCTTGAGCCGGCCACGGCCTTCGCGGGGCAGGTCGGCGAGCAGCGCTTCGGCGCGCAGGCTGTCGTTCATCGAGCACTCGTCACTGGGAAGAAGTAGGCGGATTGTCGATCAGCGCCAGGTTCAGAGCCAGTACATTGACCACCGCCGGGCCGAACAGCGGGCGCTCGGTGTGCGCTTCGATCAGGCGCAGCAGCTCCACCTCTGCCAGGCCACGGGCCTGGGCGATGCGCGGCACCTGCCAGGCAGCGGCTTCGGGTGACAGGTGCGGGTCAAGGCCGCTGCCCGAGGTGGTTGCCAGTTGCATCGGGAGCGGCGCCTGGCCGCTCAGGCCGACGCCGGCCTGCTCGATGCGCTCACGGAGCTGCGGGTTGCTCGGCGCCAGGTTGCTGGTGGCGCTGGCCACGGTGGCGTAATCGCCGGCCGAAGGGCGCGGCTGGAACCACTGATCGCCGTCGAAGGCCTGGGCGATCAGGCGGCTGCCGCGCACCTGGCCGGCGTCGTCACGCACCAGGCTGCCGGCGGCCTGATCGGGGAAGGACAGGTGCGCCACGCCGGTGACGCTCAAGGGATAGGCGACTCCGACCAACAGGGTCATGAAAGCCAAGGTCGTGATGGCGGGGCGAATATGGTCGAGCATGATGAATCTCCGAATAGGCGAATCGCTTGTCTCCCCTCTCCCGCTTGCGGGAGAGGGGCGGGGGAGAGGGGCTATCCAGTAATACCGAGTGGCCTACCCTCTCCCCAGCCCTCTCCCATAAATGGGAGAGGGAGCAGGCCGCGCGTGAACTACACCCAGCCCAACCCCACCAGCAGCAGGTCGAGCAGCTTGATGCCGACGAAGGGCGCGAGCAGCCCACCGAGGCCGTAGATCAGCAGGTTGCGCCGCAGCAACTGGCCGGCGTCCAGCGCCTGGATGCGCACGCCGCGCAGCGCCAGCGGGATCAGCGCGACGATGATCAGGGCGTTGAACACGATGGCCGAGAGGATCGCGCTCTGCGGGCCGTGCAGCTGCATCAGGTTGAGCGCGCCAAGCTGTGGGTAGATGCCGGCGAACAGCGCCGGGAGGATTGCGAAGTACTTGGCCACGTCGTTGGCCACCGAGAAGGTGGTCAGCGCGCCACGGGTCACCAGCAGTTCCTTGCCCACCTGCACCACGTCGATCAGCTTGGTCGGGTCGCTGTCCAGATCCACCAGGTTGGCAGCCTCGCGGGCGGCCTGGGTGCCGTCGTTCATGGCCAGCCCGACGTCGGCCTGGGCCAGCGCCGGGGCGTCGTTGGCGCCATCGCCGCACATGGCCACCAGCTTGCCTTCGGCCTGCTCGGCACGGATGCGTGAGAGCTTCTTCTCCGGCGTGGCTTCGGCGATCACGTCGTCGACACCGGCCTCGGCGGCGATAGCGGCTGCGGTCAGCGGGTTGTCGCCGGTCACCATCACGGTGCGGATGCCCATGGCACGTAATTCGGCGAAGCGCTCGCGGATGCCCGGCTTGACCACGTCCTTGAGGTGGATGGCGCCGAGCAGGCGCCCGTCCCCGGCCACCAGCAGCGGCGTGCCGCCGCTCTGGGCGATCTTCTCCACCTCGCGCGCCAGAGGCGCCGGCAGCTCATCACGGCCCAGGCCGAGGTAGGCCAGCACCGCATCCACCGCGCCCTTGCGGTAGGCCACACCACCAACATCAGCGCCGGACAGGCGCGTCTCGGCGCTGAAGGCGATCAGGGTCATGCCGCTGCGCTCGGGCACCTCCATCGGGTGCAGCGCCGCCAGGTATTCGACGATGGACTTGCCCTCGGGCGTGTCGTCACCCTGCGAGGCCAGCAGCGCCGCCTCGGCCAGCGCCGGCGTGGTGACCCCCGGCGCCTTGACCATGGCGCTGCAGCGACGGTTGCCGAAGGTGATGGTGCCGGTCTTGTCCAGCAGCAGCGTGTGCACGTCGCCAGCGGCCTCCACAGCGCGGCCGGACTTGGCGATGACGTTGAGGCGCACCAGGCGATCCATGCCGGCGATGCCGATGGACGAGAGCAGGCCGCCGATGGTGGTGGGGATCAGCGTCACCAGCAGCGCCGCCAGGTAGATCAGCGGCAAGTCGCCACCGGCGAAGCGGGCGAACGGCTGCAGCGTGGCCACCACCAGCAGGAAGATCAGGGTCAGGCCGATCAGCAGGATATCCAGCGCCACCTCGTTAGGCGTCTTCTGCCGGCGCGCGCCCTCGACCAGGGCGATCATGCGGTCGAGGGTGGACTCGCCGGGGTTGGCGCTGATCCGCACCAGCAGCCAGTCCGACACCAGCCGGGTGTTGCCGGTGACCGCCGAGCGGTCGCCGCCGGACTCGCGGATCACTGGCGCGGACTCGCCCGTAATTGCCGCCTCGTTGACCGCCGCCACCCCTTCGATCACCTCGCCGTCGCCGGGGATCAGCTCACCGGCCTCGACTCGTACCACGTCGCCCTTGCGCAGGCTGCTGGCCGGTACGGGCTGGAACTGCGCGCCGACCTGCTTACGCGCCATCAAGCCCTGGCTGCCGGACTTGAGGCTGTCGGCGCGGGCCTTGCCACGGCCCTCGGCCAGGGCCTCGGCGAAGTTGGCGAAGAGCACGGTGAACCACAGCCACAGGGCGATCTGCACGCCTAAGGCAGTGCTTACCGCAGGGTTGGGGACAAAGCACAGCACGCTGGTGACCAGCGCTGTCAGCTCCACCACCAGCATCACTGGCGAGCGTACCAGTTGGCGCGGGTCGAGCTTGACGAAGGCCTGTTTGAGGGCCGGGCGCCACAGCGCGCCGAGGCCGATCTGCGGCTGGCTGGTGGACGATTGGGCGCTGCGTTGCGCCGTTACGGGGGCATTCATCACGGTTTCTCCTTCAGAACGCCAGGTGTTCGGCCAGCGGGCCCAGGGCCAGCGCCGGCATGAAGGTCAGGCCACCCACCAGGAGGATGGTCAGGGTCAGCAGCACGACGAACAGCGGCCCATGGGTGGGGAAGCTGTTCTGCCCCTGCGGCGCGGCGCGCTTGGCCGCCAGGCTGCCGGCAATCGCCAGCACCGGCAGGATGTAGCCAAAGCGCCCGAGCAGCATGGCCAGGCCGAGCATCAGGTCGTGGTAGGGCGTGTCGGCGGCGAAGCCGGCAAAGGCCGAGCCGTTGTTGCCGGTGGCCGAGCCATAGGCGTACAGCGCCTGGCTGAAGCCGTGCGGGCCGGGATTGCCGATGGAGGCCGCCGGGCCGGCGAAACTCACCGCCAGAGCGCCGAACACCAGCACGCCGAGCGGCATCACCAGCAGCGTGGCGACCATCAGGCGCACTTCGCGGGCTTCCAGCTTCTTGCCCAGGTAGGCCGGGGTGCGGCCGATCATCAGGCCGGCGAGGAATACCGCGATCAGCACGAACAGCAGCATGCCGTAGAGGCCGGCGCCAACGCCGCCGAAGACGATCTCGCCGAGCAGCATGTTGACCAACGGCACCAGCCCACCAAGGGCGCTGAAGCTGTCGTGCATGGCGTTCACCGAGCCGTTGGATGCCGCCGTGGTGGTGGTCGCCCAGAGCGCCGAGGCGAAGCTGCCGAAGCGCGCCTCCTTGCCCTCCAGCGAGCCCACCTGCTCGATGGGCAGCCCGGTCAGCGCCGGGTTCGGCTGCAGCTCCGCCCAGGCGCACACGCCCAGGCCGATGACGAACAGCAGCAGCATGCTGGTCAGGATTGCCCGGCTCTGGCGAAGGTCACGCACGTAATGGCCGAAGGTGAACACCAGCGCCGCCGGGATCATCAGAATCGATGCCAGCTCCAGCAGGTTGCTCAGCGCCGTGGGGTTCTCGAACGGATGCGCTGAGTTGACGCCGTAGAAGCCGCCGCCATTGGTGCCCAGTTGCTTGATGGCGATCTGGCTGGCCGCCGGCCCCATCGGCAGGCTCTGCTCGCTGCCCTGCAGGGTGGTGGCCGAGACGGAATCGCTGAAATTCTGCGGCACGCCCTGCCACACCAGCAGCACGGCCAGCACCAGGCACAGCGGCAACAGGCCGTAGAGCACGGCGCGAGTGATATCGACCCAGAAGTTGCCCAGGCGGTCGCTGGACTGCCGCGCCAAACCCCGGCACAGCACCACCAGCACCGCCACGCCCACCGCCGGGCTGACGAAGTTCTGCACGCCAAGGCCGAGCATCTGGCTGAAGTAGCTGAGCTGCGCCTCGCCGCTGTAGGCCTGCCAGTTGGTGTTGGTGACGAAACTCACCGCCGTATTGAACGCCAGGGGTAGGCTCATCCCGGCCACCTGCTGCGGGTTGAGCGGCAAAGCGCCCTGCAACAGCAGAATGCTCATCAGCCCCAGCAGGCAGACCAGGCTGAAGACCAGCAGCGCCAGCGCGTAGCCGCGCCAGCTTTGCTCCTGCTGCGGGTCGACGCCGGCCACGCGATAGCACAGGCGCTCCAGCGGCTGCAGCAACGGGCTGAGCCAGGTGCGCTGGCCCTCCATCACGCGATAGAAGTAGCGCCCGAGAAAGGGTGCCGGTGCCAGCACCAGCAGGGAAAAGGCCGCCAGCAGCAGCCAGTCGTAGTCGTGCATGGCCGCCTCCTCAACCACGTCCGGCGGTCAGCAGGACCGACAGCAGGTAGGCGAAGAGACCGACCACCAGGACCAGTAACACACCATCGATTGCGTTCATTTACAAAGCTCCACGATGCGAGGAATCCGCTCGCGAGCATTGTCGAAAGGCTGGCCGTAAAAAATCGATTGGCGCCCCGTGACCGGGGCGTAAAGAAAGCGTATTGGAGCGGCTGGAGGCCGGCCGTCATGGGTGCGCGGCCTGCCGCGTCACCTGAATAGATAACGCGGCAATACCCATAGATACAGCAGCATGCCGAACAGCTCCACCAGCGACTGCAACACGATCACCAGGGCCACCAACTCCCAGCCTGCGGGCAACGCCACGGCAAAAGGCAGCATGACGAAGGAATTGCGCGTGCCCATGCTGAACGCCAGGGTACGCCCCTGATCACGCGGCAGACCCAGCAGCACGGCCAGCGCCTTGGCCAGCAGTGCCGCCAACATCAGGAAGCCCGCGAATAACGGCAGCAGCACGGGCAACAACTCCAGCGCCGAACGCGCCACTCCCACCTGGGCAGCGGCGATCAACAGCAACACCAGCCCCAGCAACGGAATCGGCCACCAGGCCAGGTGATCGCGCACCCGCTCACGCTCGGCACGCGCCTCGATCCAGCGTTGGGTTGGCAGCGCCAGCAGCAGCGGCAGCAAAACCACCAGCACAGCCGGCCAGACATCAGCCAGGCCCAGCGTCGTGGCGAACTGCGCGTCGGCCATCAGCCACAGGTACAGCGGCAGCAGGAGCAATTGCACAAGCAGGTTCAGCGGGGTGACCGCGATGGCGCGCGGCACGTTGCCACCGCCCAACTGGCTGAAGGTGATGAACCAGTCGGTGCAGGGCACCAGCAACACCAACAGCACGCCCAGGCGCAGCGCCGGATCGTCCGGCAGCGACTGCAACAGGCCCCACACCAGCAGTGGCAACAGGGCGAAATTGCCCAGCAACACCGCGAGAACGAAACGGTGGTCGCTAAACGCCTCGCGTAAATGCAGCAGCGGCACCTGCACGAAGGTGGCGAACAGCAAAAGCATCAGCGCCGGCCATAACAGCCAGTCGCTGATATGGCCGATACCTGGCCACAGGGTGCCCAGCAGCAAACCCAGCATGATGCCGGCCAGATACACCCAGACCTGCTGGCGCTCCAGCGTTAGCCGTTGCATCGGCCTCTCCAGTCGGACTCAAACCAACCATTGCACCAGCAAGCCAACCAGGGCACAAGCCAGCAGCGTCTCGATCACCCCACGCTTGAAGCCCAGCAACGCCACGCCCGCCCCGAGGGTAATCAACGCCGACAGCCAATCGAACGTACCAGCAAAACCTTGCGGCCAGAGCACGTGATAACCGAAGAACAACGCCAGGTTGAGAATCACCCCGACCACCGCCGCAGTGATGCCGGTCAGCGGCGCGGTGAACTTCAACTGACCATGAGTCGACTCCACCAGCGGCCCGCCGGCGAGGATGAACAGGAACGACGGCAGGAAGGTGAACCAGGTGACCAGGCAGGCCGCCAGCGCTCCACTGGCGAAGGCCGAATCGCCACCGAACACCGGCTGGCCATAGGCACCGACGAACGCGACAAACGCCACCACCATGATCAACGGCCCCGGCGTTGTCTCGCCCAACGCCAGGCCATCGATCATCTGCCGGGGCGTCAGCCAACCGTAGTGGTCGATGGCGCCCTGGTACACATAGGGCAGCACCGCGTAGGCGCCGCCGAAGGTCAGCAGCGCCGCCTTGGTGAAGAACCAGCCCATCTGCGTCAGCGTGCCCTGCCAGCCAAATGCCAAGGTCAGCAGGCCCATCGGCAGCAGCCAAAGCACCACGCCGACCAGCAGGATCAGCGCCAGCCGGCCGGAACGAAAATGCGTGTGCGCCAGGCGCGTCTCGTCATCGATCAACGCCGGCGCATGCGCCCCGACCTTCTCGCCATGGCCACCACCGACCGCGAAGTGCTGCGGCGCCAGCCGCCCGCCGATATAACCCACCAGCGCGGCGCCCAGCACGATCAGCGGGAACGGCAGCTGCAACGCGAAAATAGCGACGAAGGCCGCCGCCGCGATGGCCCACAGCCAGGCGTTCTCCAACACCCGCCCGCCAATGCGCCAGGCCGCCTGCACCACAATGGCAGTCACCGCCGGCTTGATGCCATAGAAGATCCCCGCCACCAGCGGCACATCGCCGAACGCCAGATAGATCCAGGACAGCACGACCAGAATCAGCAGCGACGGCAGCACGAATAATGCCCCGGCGATCACCCCGCCCCAGGTGCGGTGCATCAGCCAGCCGATATAAGTGGCCAACTGCTGCGCCTCCGGCCCGGGCAGCATCATGCAGTAGTTCAGCGCATGCAGAAAACGCCGTTCGGACAGCCAGCGACGCTTCTCCACCAGCTCCTGATGCATGATTGAAATCTGCCCCGCCGGCCCGCCGAAACTGATCAGCCCCAGCTTCAACCAGAACCAGAAAGCCTGCAGCAAACTAACCGTGGCGGGACGTTCAAGCGAGTCGGACATAAAAGGGCTCCAGCGACTGCAGTCGACCGGCCACTATAGCCACGAAAGATGACAGCAGCACGACATCGCACGAAAAATCGCCAGCCAAGCGCAGCCCTTGCTCCACCTGGCCTGGAGGAGTTTTCCCGCATCTTATCCACAGCGCTTTCCCCAGATTTTGTGTACGACACCCGGCAAGCCGCCACTGCCCTGCCCCACTGTTGAAAACATGAGCCAAGTGATTGATTAAAAGCGATATTCCGCCTGGCGATAACGCCAGCAAAGCGTCATTGAGCAAAAACTGAGCGGCCCGCCGAGGCCCGCTTGAATGCTAGGCGCGAAGGGCTTTTGCAAAGGTTATCCACAGTGGTGCTCACAGAATTTGTGGGTGGGTTTGGGAAACAATTGAACAATTGGGGACAGACCACGATTAAGTACCTGTTAAATTGTGGTCTGTCCCCCAATACCCTCCGGGCTACAGCGAATCGGCTCACTCGTAGCGTCCATTCGAAGCTGATCGCCAGCAAACCGGCCCCTACGAATAGCATTTCCTCCAAATCACGAACAAAAAATCGGGCCTAACGGCCCGAAAAAGTACTCCACCTTGAAGAGTTCGTTTACAGCACGTGCGACTGGTACAGCTCGGTCAACGCCTCGCCGCGCAGATAGGCCAGCTCCGCTGAGCGACGGTCGCGGGGGCGAGCCAGGGGTACGGCCAGTTCGCGTTGCAGGCGGCTTGGTGTGCCGCCAAGGATCAGCACGCGGTCGCTGAGGTAGAAGGCTTCGTCGAGGTCATGGGTGACCAGCAGCACGGCGATCTCGTAGCGGGCGGCCAGCTCCACCACCAAGTCCTGCAGTTTCATGCGGGTGAAGGCGTCCACCGCGCTGAAGGGCTCATCCAGCAGCAGTACCTGCGGTTTGCCGTACAGGGCGCGGGCGATGGCCACACGCTGGGCCTGGCCGCCGGATAAGTGTTTGGGCAACGCGTCGCCACGCCCATGCAAGCCGACGTCGCGGAGCAATTGTTCAACCCACTGGTCGTCGGCCACCCAGCCATCGGCGAAGCCGACGTTCTGCGCCACGCTGAGCCAGGGCATCAGCCGGGGTTCCTGGAACACCACGCCGATGCCGCTGCCACGCCCGAAGTGGAGCAGCGGGTTGAGTTCCAGCCCGCCTTGGTAATCCTGATCCAGCCCGGCAGCGATGCGCAGCAGGGTGCTCTTGCCGCAACCGGAAGGGCCGAGCAGGCTGACCACTTCGCCAGCGGCCAGGCTCAGGCTGACGTCTTCGAGCACGCGCACGTCAGCGAAGGCCTTGTGGATGTTCTGCAGTTTCAGCAGTGCACTCATGCTCCGCCCTCCCCGCCCTGATAACTGTCGCGCCAACGCAGGGCGCGGGTTTCCCAAGCTTTGAGCAGGCTGTCGCTGAGTTTGCCGAGCAGTGCCAGCAGCAGGATGGCGGCGATCACCAGATCCGGCCGCGAGGTTTCCCGGCCGTCGCTGAGCAAGTAGCCAAGGCCACGGGTGGCGGCAATCAGTTCGGCGGCGACGAGGAACATCCAGCTCAGGCTGAGCGCGCCGCGCAGGCCAGTGAACAGGCTCGGCAGCGCAGCGGGTAGCAGAATGCGGCGCACCAGTGCCAGGGACGAAAGGCCGTAGAGCCGGCCCACTTCCACCAGTTTGCGGTCGATATTGCGAATGCCGGCGAGCAGCGACAGGTACACCGGGAAGAAGGCGCCTAGGGCGATCAACACGATCTTCGGCGTTTCGTCGATGCCCAACCAGAGCAGCAACAGCGGCACCCAGGCCAGGCTGGGAATCGCCCGCAGCGCCTGGAAGGTCGGCTCCAGATAGGCTTCGGCGCGGCGGCTGAGGCCTACCCAGGTGCCGATGACGATGCCAGCGCGGCGCCGATGGCAAAACCGGCGCCGACGCGCAGCAGGCTGGCGTTCAGATGCCGCCACAGCTCGCCGCTCTGCGCCAGAAGGTACAGCGTTTTCGCCACCTGGCTCGGCGCAGGCATCTGGTGTGCGGGCAATACGCAGCTGCGCACCAGGGTTTCCAGCAGGGCCAGTAGCAGCAGGGGCACCACCCAACCACGCAGGTCGGTCAGTGCCGGCCGCCAGTCGGGGAGCCGTTCAGCCCAGCGACCGATGACGAGGTTGAGCGCACCCATCGGTCAGTTCCCCGCCTTGGCGACGTTCTGGCCGATCACCTGGGCGGCCAGTTGCGGCTGGATCAGTTGATCGACCACCTGGGCTACGTCTGTACCCGGACGCACCAGTTGCTCGTCGAGCAGGATGGGCGCGGCGGCTTTCAGCGCCTTGATGTGTTCGGCGCCCGGCCGCGGGTTGCTGAAGTCGGTGCGCGACAGTTGCAGCTTGGCCACTTCCAGCGGCAGCGTGGCTTCGTCGGCGAGCAACTGGGCCAGAGCATCGGGGTTGGCGATGGCCCACTGGCGCGCCTGCTCGTAGGCGACGATCACCTGTTTGATCAGCTCGGGCTGCTGCTTGGCGAAGGTCTCGGTGACGCTGAGCACGCTGTAGCTGTTGAGGTCGCGGTTGCGGTACAGCAGGCGCGATCCGGCCTGCAGCTCGCTGGCCGCCATCAGCGGGTCGAGCCCGGCCCAGGCCTGCACGTCGCCGCGCTCCAGGGCGACGCGACCGTCGGGGTGCTGCAGGTGGACGATTTCCACGTCGTTCTTGTCCAGCCCGGCCTTGTGCAGGCTTTGCAGGAGGAACAGGAATGGGTCGGTGCCCTTGGTGGCGGCGACCTTCTTGCCCTTGAGGTCGGCCAGCGACTGGATGGGCGAGTCCTTGGGCACCACCAGTGCCGTCCATTCCGGGCGACTGGCGACGTAGACGGTGTTGATCGGCGCGCCGTTGGCGCGGCTGAGCACGGCAGCCAGGCCGGCGGTGGAGGCGAAATCGGTGCTGCCGCCATTGAGGTATTCCAGCGAGCGGTTGCTGCCCTGGCTGAATACCCATTTCACGGCGATGCCCTGCGGCGCGAGGGCTTTTTCCAGCAGGCCCTGTTGCTTGAGCACCAGGCTGGTGGGGGCGTAGTAGGCGTAGTCGAGGCGCACTTCCTTTGGGGATGCGGCGTGTACGGCAGTGGGCAGCCAGGCGGCGAACAACGCGGTCAGGCCAAAACGCAAGATGGTGCTTTTCATGATCATCTCCATAGACGGATGACTCACCTTCCGGCCCGTTTGCGGGCCGGTCAGGAGATGGCATAGCGGGTTGGTGGCAATGGGGAACAACCGTGACGAGGCGTCAGCCGCGAACTTCGCGAACAAGTCCGCTCCCACAGGTTTGTGCAATGACTAACGAAAGCGCTGATCAGAGCAGGGTCAGGGTGTAGCTCAGGATCAGGCGGTTTTCGTCGGCGTCAGTGCTGACGTTGCCGCGCTGGGTCGCGTTGCGCCAGGACACGCCGAGGCCTTTCAGCGGACCGTCCTGCAGGGTGTAGTCGAGGCGGAAGTCGCGTTCCCACTCCTTCAGATCGCCATTGGCAGAATCGACGTTGTCGCCCTTGAGGTAGGCGACGCTGGCCTTGAGGCCCGGGACGCCGAGTTTGGTGAAGTCATAGCCGTATTCGGCCAGCCAGGTGCGCTCGCCGGCGTTCTGGAACTTGCCGATCTGGCGGTCGGTGATCAGGTAGGACGAGCTGCCGCCGCCCTGGTTGAGGAAGGGGAAGGCGCTGTCGCCTTCGACCTGCTGGTAGCCCAGGCTGGCGAAGTGGCTGCCCAGGGTGTAGGTGAACAGCGCGCTCCAGGTCTGGTTGTCGACCTCGCCGGTGCTGCTGTCGCCGGCACGCCAGTAGCCGGCGCTGCGATAGCCATCAGCACGGCCGGAGGCGCTGCCGTTCTTGCCATCGGAGTTGCTGTCGAAGTAACGCAGGTCGGTCTTCAGCGAGCCCGGGCCGATGGCCCAGTTGTGCACCAGGCCGAGGAAGTGCTGTTTGTAGAAGTCTTCCAGGTTGCCGTAGTAGTACTGCAGCGTCAGGTCCTTGGTCAGCTTGTAGTCACCACCGGCGAAGTAGAACTTGTTGGTGTCGGCGTCACCGGTGGCGCCGGCGATACGCAGAGCGATGTCGTCGGCGGAGCTGCGGGTCTTGGTGCTTTCCAGCTGGCCGGCGGTCAGGGTCAGGCCGTCAATCTCGTTGGAGGTGATCTGCCCGCCTTCGAAAGTCTGCGGCAGCAGGCGGCCGTCGTTGAAGGTCACCACCGGCAGCTTCGGCAGCAGGGTACCAATACGTGCCTCGGTCTTGGACAGGCGCACCTTGGCGGTCACGCCGGCCTTGCTGTAGTCGTCAACGGCGCTGCCGTCGCTATCGAGCGGGAAGAGTTGGCCGGGGGTGCGGTCACGGCCGGCCTTGCCTGCGGTGCTGCCAGAGTCCAGCTTGACGCCGAGCAGGCCGATGGCGTCGAGACCGAAGCCGACGGTGCCTTCGGTGAAACCGGAGCTGTAATTGAAGATGAAACCCTGCCCCCACTCCTGCGCCTCACCGTTGTTGTTGGCGGTGTTCTTGGTGTTCAGGTCGTAATAGAAATTGCGCAGGCCGAGGCTGGCCTTGCTGTCTTCGATGAAACCGGCGGCGGTGGCCTGGTTGGCGATGGCGGCCAGCGTAACGGCCAGGGCCAGGGTGGATTTTTTCATGCTCGATACTCCAAGTGCTCTGTGTGCTGTTCTGGGGTTGGCACTGCACAGGGGCTCGGCAGGACAGCGGACATGGCGCTGGCCTCGGCGGATTGGCAAAAGAGCCCCTGATTCGGGCCCGATGCGGTGGTCCGCTGTCGGCTGGTGGCTAATCTACGAGACGAGCGTTAATCCCTAAAAAGAATTATTTTTCACTTTGTAGTAACAAAAAAGAATATGAGTCCGATCCCGATGTAACTCGGTCCGTAGGAGCGGATTTATCCGCGAATCCTGCGAGCCACTACTCACGGCTTGCTTAGCCAGCCCGCATAGGGTCCCTGCTGCGCCTGACAAACCGGCCTTAGCTAATTCCTAAAAATTATTTAACAACTGATTTTTATATCGACTAGTTTCTCTTCACCGGATCACCGGACTTCTTTTTCTAAACACTGAAGTACGCGTGATCCGCCGCAATCCCATGGCCGGCACGTGTTCATATCGAGAGCCGCCATGTCCCACACCCATTCCAAACGCAGCACACTGATCGCCGCCTCGCTGGCCATCGGCCTGCTCGTCGCTCCGCTCACCGAGGCCGCCGAGCAACTGCGCATCGGCTATCAGAAGTCCTCCACGCTGATCAGCCTGCTGAAGAGCCAGGGCACCCTGGAGAAGGCACTGGCCGATCAGGACATCAGCGTCAGCTGGCACGAATTCCCCAACGGCCAACCGCTGCTGGAGGCGCTCAACGTCGGCAATATCGACCTCTCCGCCGATGTCGCCGACACCGTGCCGGTGTTCGCCCAGGCTGCCGGTGCCGACCTCGCCTACTTCGCCCAGGAAGCACCCTCCCCCAGCGCGCAGGCGATCATCGTGCGCGAGGATTCGCCGATCAAAACCCTGGCCGACCTCAAGGGCAAGAAGGTCGCCGTGACCAAGGCCGCCGGCGTGCACTACCTGCTGATCGCCGCGCTGAACAAGGCCGGCCTGAAATTCAGCGATATCGAGCCGGCCTACCTGACCCCGGCCGACGGCCGCGCCGCCTTCGAGAACCGCAAGGTGGACGCCTGGGTCACCTGGGAGCCCTTCCTCAGCGGCGCCCAGCAGCAGTTGCCGAGCCGCATCCTCGCCGACGGCAAGGGACTGGCCGACTACCAGCGCTACTACCTGACCAGTGCCAAGTTCGCCAAGAGCCACCCGCAGGTGCTGCAGACCGTGTTCGCCGAACTGGTGAAGATCGGCGACTGGCTGCGCGCCAACCCGCGCCAGGCCGCTGAAATCCTCGGCCCGCTGTGGGGCAACCTCGACCCGGCCATCGTCGAGAAGGCCAACGCCAAGCGCAGCTACCAGGTGCGCCTGGTACAACCGGACAGCCTCGCCGAGCAGCAGAAGATCGCCGATGCCTTCTACGGCGCCAGCCTGTTGCCGACCTCGGTGGATGCCCGCGAAGTCAGCATCTGGAGCCCGCAATGAACGCCGAAACCCGCCTGCACCCCAATCTGCGCGACGAACCGCTGTTCGCTGCGCACCTATTCCCCGTGGACTTCGGCAGCCGCTCGGCCAAGGTCGAACGCCTGGCCCGGCGCCTGGCAATCAGCGCGGTAGAACGTGATCGCGCTGGCGGCAGCGCTCAGGTCGAACGCGAGCTGTTGCGTGACAGCGGCCTGCTGACCCTGGCCGTGCCCCAGCAGTACGGAGGCCAGGGCGTGGCTTGGCCGGAGATCTACCGCATCGTGCGCTATCTGGCAGCGGTGGACAGTTCGCTGGCCCACCTGTTCGCCTTCCAGCACCTGCAGGTGGCGACCATCCTGCTGTTCGGCAACCCCGATCAGCAGCGCCATTGGCTGACGCGCACAGTGCAGGAGCGTTGGTTCTGGGGCAACGCCACCAACGGCCGCGACACCGGCCTCAAACTCAGCCCACGCGAAGAGCATTACGAGCTCAATGGCAGCAAGTCGTTCTGCTCCGGTGCGCTTGGCGCCGACGCGCTGGTGGTCAGCGCTCCGCGCGGCAAGAACCCGGAGGATCGGGTGTTCATCGTGCTGCCCAGCCAGCGCGAGGGTCTGGCGGTGAACAGCGACTGGGACGGCTTCGGCCAGCGCCAGACCGACAGCGGCACGGTGCAGTTCGAGCAGGTGTTCGTCGACGCCGGCGAGCTGCTCGGCCCTGTCGGCCCCAGCCCGCGCACCACCCTGCGCGCCTGCCTGTCGCAACTGATCCTCACCCAGCTCTACCTGGGCAACGCTCAGGGCGCGCTGGACGCAGCGCTGCGCTACACCCGCGAGCAGAGCCGCGCCTGGCCGGCATCGGGCGTGGCCACTGCCAGCGACGATCCATTTATCCAGAAGCGTTATGGCGAGCTGTGGCTACGCTACCGCAGCGCCCTGCCTCTGGCCGAACACGCCGCCCAGCGCCTGCAAACCGCCTGGGAAAAACCGGCACTGACCGCCGCCGAACGCGCCGAGGTGGCGTTGGCCATCAGCGAGGCCAAGGTGGTGGCGGTGCGCGCCGCCCTCGACATCACCAGCCAGATCTTCGAAGCCATGGGAGCCCGCGCCACCAGCTCGCGCTACGGCTTCGACCGCTTCTGGCGCAACGTACGCGTGCACAGCCTGCACGACCCCATCGACTACAAGGTGCGCGACCTCGGCCACTGGCTGCTCAGCGGCCAGGGCCCGCAAGCGTCGCTGTATGGCTGAATGGGGCTCCGAATAGGAAGCGATATAGGAGAGGCTTTAGCCACGACCGTGTATCCCGGATGCAATCCGGGATACGTCAGGCCACCTTCCCCGGCGAAGCATCCTCGAAGCGATTCACCTTGCGCAGGCTCTTGAAGCCGAGCATCCAGCCGCCGGTCACCGTCAGGGTGCAGGCGCAGCCGATTAGCGCCGCCGGCACCACGCCGAACCAGGCAGCGCTGGTGCCGGCGCGGAACTCGCCGAGCTCGTTGGAAGAGCCGATGAACAGCATGTTCACCGCGTTGACCCGGCCACGCATGGCGTCCGGGGTGGAGAACTGCACCAGCGAGGAACGGATATACATGCTCACCATATCCGCGCCGCCAGCCACCACCAGCGCGGCGAATGACAGCCAGAACAGGCTGGACAACGCGAACACCAGGTTGGCCAGGCCGAACAGCGCCACGGCGCCGAACATCACCAGGCCGACATGGCGATTGAACGGCTTCATGCTCAGGTACAGGCCAACCGACACTTCGCCGATGGCCATGGCGCTGCGCAACAGGCCGAGGCCCGTCGGGCCGACTTCCAGCACTTCCTGGGCGTAGATCGGCAGCAGCGCCACCACCCCGCCGAGCAGTACGGCGAACAAATCCAGCGAGATGGTGCCGAGGATGATCGGCCGCGTGCGGATGAAATGGATACCGGCCGTGAAGCGCGCCCAGGCGGTGGACTCAAGCGCCTGCATCTTCTCGGCATACAGCACCGGCACTCGTTGCAGCAGCACGCAGCCGGCGAGGAAGCAGGCCAAGCACACCGAGTAGGTCAGCCCGCCGCCACCGATGGCGTACAGACCACCACCGATCACCGGCCCGGAAATGGTCGCACCGCGCATGATCATGCTGTTGGCAGCGATGGCCGCGGCCAGACGCTCGCGCGGCACGATCTGCGGCAGCAGGCTCGACAGCGCCGGCCCGGTGAAGGCACGGCCGCAGCCGTAGAGCACCAGCACCGCGTAGTACCAGGCGACCGGCGCCCCGCTCAGCGACAGCCACAGCAGCGCCCCGGCGCAAACGCCCTCCACCAGCCAGCTGAGCATCAGGATCAGCTTGCGGTCGTAGCGGTCGATCAGATCGCCGGCCGGCATCAACAGCAGCAGCATGGGGATGAACTGGGCCAGGCCGACATAGGCCAGCGAAAGCGGATCGCGGGTCAGGTCATAGACCTGCCAGGCCACCACGACCGCCTGAATCTGCACCGCGAAGACCACGACGATGCGGGCGATGAGAAATGGCAGGAAACCGGGAAGACGATAGACGGAAGCGGGAGCAGCAGCGGACACGACGCGAACCTCGAGGCATGACCGGCAGCTCCGGTCGCGGTGGGCCGGCCAATCTAAGGCATAGCTCAGGTACGGGGCAAACGCAGGAACAGGCTGTTGCGCAGATTGCGCCGCCGAGGTCATGAAGCCGACGTATCAACCCATTTCATCCGAATCAGAAGATCGGAGTTACACGTCCTTATCCAGCTGAAGTCGGCGTGCAGCGCCAGCCATCAGGTAGCGGAGAAGGCTTCTGTCACGTATTGAGTGCGACTGAAGCTCTCCGTCAATTACCACCCAGCTAGACGAATGCCTGGTCGCCAAAACCGCGGGGCAGACGCTGCGGCCCTGGCAAGGCAGCCAGACGCGCCTGCCAGGAGGTGCGCCAGTCGTTCCCGGCGTTGGTCGCCTTTTCCCGGCGCGCGGCGCGTCGGGCGGCATTGCGGGCGTTACGGCGCGCTTCGGTGAATACTTCGGTCTTGCGGCAATTGCGGCATTTGACCTTGGCCAGATCGGTGGTAGAGGCCAGCTTTTCACCATGAGAGCCACAGGCGAGGTGGCCAGAGACCTTGTAGTGCGTAACCATCGCATTATCTCCTGATCGTGGGTGCCCGACTGCAGCCAGCCGGTCTACACCCCTCGGGAAATGGGACTATCAAAGCGCAGCGCTGGTTCACTGGCGGCCATGTGGCATCACCCGCCTCGCTGGTCACCGGCCCCCGCTAGCGGGTTTAATGCCTACTTTTTCCGGAACATCGCCATGCCCCTGAGCCCTGACGAACTCGCGCAGATCAGCGCCCTCACCCTGGCCCACTACCAGAGTAGCGCCGAGGATTTTCGCGAGGGCACGCGCGACCATGACGTGAGCCAGAACATCGCCGCCCTGCTGCGCCATATCGAGGGTGAAAAGCCCTGGCGCATCCTCGACTTCGGCTGCGGCCCGGGGCGTGATCTGCGCACTTTCAGCGGCCTTGGCCACGAGGCCATCGGCGTCGATGGTTGCGCCGAATTCGTTGCCATGGCGCGTGCCGATAGTGGCTGCGAGGTGTGGCAGCAGAGCTTTCTCGAACTGGACCTACCGGCCGGGCACTTCGATGGCATCTTCGCCAACGCCAGTCTGTTCCATGTCCCCGATCAGGAGCTGCCGCGCGTACTCGGTCAGCTGCATGCGGCGCTGAAACCGGGCGGCGTGCTGTTCAGCTCCAACCCGCGCGGCGAGAACCAGGAAGGCTGGAACGGCCCGCGCTACGGCAGCTATCACGACCTCGAGCGCTGGCGCGCGCGGCTCACCGCGGCCGGCTTCGTCGAGCTGGAACACTACTACCGCCCCGCCGGCCTGCCACGCGACCAACAGCCCTGGCTGGCCAGCGTGTGGCGACGAGTCGGTTAACGCGCAGAAGGCCGGCAGCGCCGTCTCGACTTACTCGAACACAGGTCGGAAGAAGCTGCGCTCGTAGCTAAGGATGCAGCGCGTTTCTTCGGCGTAGCGGAAGGCCGCCTGGCACTCGGCGTCGGCGAACGACTCCTGACGATAACGCTCGTAGTCGGCCAGGCTGGGGAAGCTGAACAGCGCCAGGGCCACGTCGTTGGCGCCCTCGGACGGCAGGAAGTAACCGTGGTGCGTGCCGCCGAAGCGCTCTACCAAGGTAATCCACAGCTTGGCGTAGTGCTCGAATTCCTTGAGTTTGTAAGGGTCGACAATGTAGCGCAGGTAGCAGGTGATCATGGCAGTCCTTCCTTGCGGGTTAGTTCGATAAGCGCGCGATATAAACACGACGCAGCAAGCGCGTGCATCTGACACCGATCAGCATCGCCTTCGCCAACAGCTGCCGACACCAGCCACCTACCGCGCGCGTATGAAGAACCTCAAGCCTTACCGAACCTAAGCGGCTCGGCACCACTTCGCGACAGCATCAGCGCCAGGCCTGCGACCCAGGCCACCGAGATACCATAGTTGATCCGCTGATAGAGGCCGAACCACTGCCCGGCTTCGACGGCACGGGCCATCAGCACCACGGTGGCCACGGCCAGCACGGTGCAGGCGAGGGAGAACAGGCCGAAGCCACGCGACCCCAGCAGGCGCTTGCTCAGGAATCCCCAAAGCAGGCTGGCCAGGGTCAGCGAGAGGAACATCACCAGGCCGGCCAGGTTGTGCATCTGCTGCGAGAAGGATGGCTGTGCCGGCGCGCAACCCTGGTCGCAGGCGAAGTAGCCGGTGGCGAAGCTGGCCAGCCCATGGACGAGAATCAGCAGCGCACTGAACGACGCCAGCCGTGAGCCGCGCACCTGCCGCATGACCCCAACGGAGAAGAGCACGAAGAACACGCCCAGCGCCAGGTTGTTGACCCAGGCCGAGAAGCCGTGGGTGGGCGAACCCTGCGCGCCCAGCTGGCTCATGGCCTGGTCCAGGTGGCTGTAACCGGGATAGGCCAGCGCGGTCAGCAACACGCCGAAGAACAGCCAGAACGGTATCAATACCCCCAGGCCAAGCAGCATCCGATCGATGTCTTTCATTCGTCCCTGTTCCTTTTTCTTACGGATTATTAACGCGTCTTCAGCGACGGCAACAGCGCGGTGAGGATGCCCAGCAGCGGCAGGAAGGAACACAGGAGGAATACCTCCTCGATGCCGTGGATATCCGCCAGGTAACCGAGCAGCGCGCCGCCGATGCCGCCGAAGCCGAACATCAGGCCGAAGAACAGCCCGGCGATCATGCCGACGTTGCCCGGCATCAGTTCCTGGGCGAAGACCACGATGGCGGAGAACGCCGAGGCGAGGATGAAGCCGATCACCATGCTCAGCACGCCCGTCCAGAACAGGTCGACGTGCGGCAGCAGCAGGGAGAACGGCGCCACGCCGAGGATGGAGAACCAGATCACCTGCTTGCGCCCGATACGGTCACCGATTGGCCCGCCGAAGAAGGTGCCGGCGGCCACCGCGCCGAGGAACAGAAACAGATAGAGCTGCGAGCTGGCCACCGATAGGTCGAACTTCTCGATCAGGAAGAAGGTGAAGTAACTGGTGAAGCTGGCCATGTAGAAGTACTTGGAGAACACCAGCAACGCCAGGATCAGCAGGGCGAACTTCACCCGTCCGGCTGACAGACCGTGGGTAGCCACCCCGCCCTGTTTGAGCTTGAACAGCGTCAGGTGATGGCGGTACCAGCGGCTCAGCCCGTACAGCACGACGATGGCGAAGGCGGCGAACAGGCCGAACCAGGCGACGTTGCCCTGGCCGTAGGGAATGATGATCGCCGCCGCCAGCAGCGGGCCGAAGGCGGTGCCGGCATTGCCGCCGACCTGGAAGGTGGACTGCGCCAGGCCATAACGCCCGCCCGAGGCCAGACGGGCGATGCGCGACGCCTCGGGGTGGAAGGTCGAGGAGCCGATGCCCACCAACGCCGAAGCCAGGAGGATCGCCGGGAAGCTACCGACGAACGCCAGCATGAGGATGCCGACCAGGGTGCAAAGTGAGCCGGCCGGCAGCAGCCAGGGCTTGGGATGGCGGTCGGTGTGGTAGCCGACCCAGGGCTGCAGCAGCGAGGCGGTGAGCTGGAAGGTCAGGGTGATCAGGCCGATCTGGGCGAAGCTCAGGCCGTAGTTGAGCTTGAGCATCGGGTAGATGGCGGGCAGCACCGCCTGGATCAGGTCGTTGATCAGGTGCGCCAGGGCGCAGGCGCCGATCACGCGCATCACCAGGGTATCGGCCTGAGTGACGGGCGAGGCGCCGGCCGGGGAGGTAGCGGCAGGACTGCTGGACATGCTTGAAGCTTCCGGGCGAGATGAGAAACGGCGCTATGCTAGGCTCCGCCCCATCGCCTGTCTCACGAAGAAAGGACAGCAACCCTCGCAAAAAAGGCATATACATGCGTCTCCCTGATAAACGACTGGCCGAGATCGATGCTGCCCCCTGGCTGGTCAGCAGCAGCGCCACCGATTACCCGGTCGACACGCTGATCGAGCCACATTCGCATCGCAACAAGCACCAACTGATCTACGCCATTTCCGGGGTAATGGTGGTGACCTCGTCGATGAACCAGTGGACGGTGCCGCCGAGCCGCGGCATCTGGATGCCCTGCGGCCAGGTGCATGCGATCCGCTGCGTCGGCAGCGTGAAGATGCGCAGCATGTTCGTGCGCCCCGACAGCCTGCCGGACATGCCCGACGAGTGCCGTGCGGTGGCCATTTCGCCGCTGCTCGGCGAGCTGATCCGCGCCGCCGTGGACATTCCCCAGCCCTACGCCGAAGACTCGCGCGAGGCGCGGGTGATGCGCCTGATCCTCGATGAACTGCGCATCCTGCCGACCCTACCGCTGCACCTGCCGCAGCCGGCCGACCCGCGTATCCAGCCGGTCTGCACGACGCTGCAGAACGACCCCGGCGACGCCTCCACCCTGGCCGACTGGAGCATCCGCCTGAGCCTGGACGAGAAGACCATCCAGCGCCTGTTCCAGAAAGGTACCGGCATGACCTTCGGCCAATGGCGCCAGCAGGCGCGCCTGCTGCTGGCCCTGGAACGCATCGCCCTGGGTGAGAAGATCATCGACATCGCCGGGGAGCTGGGCTACGACAGCCCCAGCGCCTTCACCACCATGTTCAAGAAGCAGTTCGGCCTGACGCCCAGCCAGTTCTTCAAGTGATGGCCGGAGGTTCTTGCGCGGCGATTGTCGCGGCTGAAGCCCCTCCCACATCACATGCGTCAACGCCGGAGCGCAGTTGGTCAAGCCGTGGGAGGCGCTTTAGCGGCGATCGTTCTATCGCGGCTGAAGCCGCTCCTACCGAATCAAAAGCGCAGGTTGTCGGCAGATGACCGCTCGGGCGAGAGATAGCTGACCAGTTGCCGCGCATGGGACGACAGCGCCTCCCAGCTGCGCACGCACAGGCGCAGCTCGCGGGTGGCCCAGACATCCTCCAGCATCACCACCGCCACCGGCAGTTCCTGGGCGAAACGGGTCGCGGCCACCTCGGGCAGCATGGCAACCCCGACGCCCTGCGCCACCAGTTGGGCGATGGCGTCGAAGCTCGGCGCGCGCACCCGAACCTTCAATGGCAGCGCGTTGCGCACCGCCATGTACTCGATAAAGCGCTGCATGGCGCGCTCGGCCGGCAGGCAGACGAAAGGGAAGTTCAGCGCGCTGCGCAGTGACGCCGGACGTTGCCCGATCAGCGCGTGCCCCTGTGGCACCAGCAGCACCAGGCGGTCGTTGCGAAACGGCAGCGACAGCAGGCCATCGGTGGGCAGGTTGCCGTCGTACACGCCGATATCGATGCCGCCATCCCTGACCGCATGCAGCACATCCTTGCTGTTGTACTCGGCCAGTTGCAGGTCCACCTCCGGGTAATCGGCCAGGAATGGCCCAAGCGCCGCCGGCAGGAAGGTGCTGTTGGCCACGGTGGAAGCCGCCAGGCGCAGGGTGATACGCCGCTCGCCCTTGAGCTCCTGCAGAGTATCGCTGAGCTGGCGGGCCTCCTTCAGCACGCCCTGGCAAGCCTCCAGTACCAGGCGCCCAGCCGGCGTCAGGCTCATGCCGTCGCTGCTACGCACGAACAGCGTCAGGCCGCAGCGCTCCTCGAACAGGCGCAGGCGAGTGCTGGCTGCCGATACGGCGACGGGAAAGGTCGCCGCCGCCTTGCTCAGGCTACCGGTGGCGGCAATCGCGGCGATCAGGCGCAGGTCGGGCAGATCGAAATGCATAAGCCTTCTCCAAATCAGAAAGCCATATTCTTGAAATTGCGATTCTAGCGACGTGGCTTTCCGCTCAGAATAACAGTTCGATCCCTGCCGTAGCCTTGCTCATGAACGCTTTGACCGCCACCTACCGCCGCAGTCTGGACAACGGCGTGCTGTTCGCCGTGCTTTCGGCCACCGGTTTCAGCCTGAAAGCCATCTTCGTCAAACTCGCCTATGCCGCCGCACCGGTGGACGCCGTCACCGTGCTGAGCCTGCGCATGGGTCTGGCGCTGCCGCTGTTCGCCTGGCTGCTGTGGTTGAGCCGAGGCACCGGGCAGGCGCGGCTGTCCGCCAGGGACTGGGCGCACGTCCTGTTGCTGGGGATGTTTGGTCACTACCTGTCGAGCCTGTTCGATTTCTATGGCCTGCAGTACATCAGCGCCGGGCTGGAGCGGCTGATCCTGTTCACCTACCCGACGCTGGTGGTGCTGTTGCAGATGCTGGCGATGGGCGAGCGACCAGGGCCGCGTACCGTCCTGGCCATGGGACTGTGCTACCTGGGCCTGGGCATCGCGCTGGTGCATGACATTCGCGTCGAGGGCGACAGCGAGCAGATCCTGCTGGGCGCGGCCTGGGTGTTCGCCAGCGCGGTGACCTACGCCCTGTATTACCTGGGCACCGGCGTGGTGATTCGCCGGGTCGGCTCGATGCGCCTGGCCGGGCTGGCTGGCGGCGCCTCGGCGCTCATGGTGCTGGTGCACTACGGCCTCACCCGTGACCCCGCGCAATTGCTCAACCTGCCGGCCGAGGTATGGCTGCACGGCTCGCTGATGGCGCTGCTGTCGACGGTGCTGCCGATCTACTGGATGGCGCTGGCCGTGCAGCGCATGGGCGCCAGCCACGCCGCCCTGTTCGGCAACCTGGGCCCGGTGCTGACGCTGTTCGCCGCCTGGGCGCTGCTTGGCGAAGCCATCACCCTGTACCAGATCGGCGGCCTGGCGCTGGTGCTCCTAGGCGTCTCGCGCCTGTCGGGCAAGCGCAAGACGGGCTGAGCCAAACTCAGCCCTGGCGGATCAGATCGGCCGCCTTCTCGCCGATCATGATGCACGGCGCGTTGGTGTTGCCGCTGATCAGCGTTGGCATGATCGAGGCGTCGGCCACGCGCAGGTTGGTCACGCCACGCACCTTGAGATCCGGTGTGACTACCGCCGCCTCGTCCGCGCCCATCTTGCAGGTGCCGACCGGGTGGAACACGGTGGCGGCATGCTCGCGCAGATGCGCCAGCAGCTCTTCGTCGCTCTGCACCTGCGGCCCCGGCAGCATTTCCTCGCCACGGATATCGTCGAACTCGGGTTGGGCGAGAATGCGTCGCGCCAGCTTGACGCCCTCCACCAGCACGCGGGCGTCCTGCTCGTCGCTGAAGAAGTTGAAGTCGATGCTCAGACTTCGGCCTTCGCCCAGGCGTACTTCACCGATGCTTTTCGGGCGTAGCACGCAGGTGTGGATGGCATAGCCGTGGCCCCACTCGAACAGGCGCCCACGGTGGCTGCGATAACCCGGCACGAAGTGCATCTGCACATCCGGCAGGCTGTCAGCCAGAGGTGTACGGGCGAAGCCGCCGGCCTCGACGTAGTTGGTGGTCAGCCAGCCCATCTTCTGCGTCAGGTACTTGAACGGCGAGGCGATGATCTTCGGCAGCGCACCGAGGGAGAAACCCAGCGACAGCGGGCTCTTCGAGCGCACGGTGAGCGTGCCGTCGATATGATCCTGCAGGTTCTTGCCGACACCGGGCAGATCGACCTTGCAGGCCACGCCAGCGGCCTCCAGCTCGGCTTTCGGGCCGACGCCGGATTTCAGCAGGATATGCGGCGAACCCAGCGAGCCGGCGCAGAGAATCGTCTCGCGCGTGCAGTGCAGCGTGCGCCACTGGCCGTTCTCGCGCAGCTCCAGGCCGGTGACACGCTCGCCGTCGAGCAGCAGGCGTTCCACTTCGCAGCCGGTGAGCACGGTGAGGTTGTCACGCTGGCACACCGGGGCGACGAAGGCGCGATAGCTGGACAGGCGCCGAGCATTCTTCTGGGTGACGTTGTAGAGACCGACGCCTTCCAGAGTTCCGCCGTTGAAGTCGTCGTTGCGCTTCAGGCCGATCTGTTCCGCCGCGCGGATATAGCGCTCGGACAGCGGATTGGGGTCGCGCGGCCTGTCCACCAGCAGTTCGCCCTGAGTGCCGTGGTACTGCAACGCCTGGCCCAGGCAGTTGCCTTCGGATTTCTTGAAGTACGGCAGCACGTCGTTCCAGCCCCAGCCGGGACAGCCGGCGGCTTCCCAGCGATCGTAGTCGCTGGCGTCGCCACGGATGTAGATCATGCTGTTCATCGAGCTGGAGCCCCCCAGCGCCTTGCCGCGCGGGGTGTGCAAGCGACGCCCGGCGAGGTGCTTCTGCGGCGCGGAAAAGTAGTTCCAGCTGAACACGCGGCTCTTGTAAAGCGTGATGGTGCCGGCCGGCACCTGCACCCGTGGGCTGGCGTCGCTGCCGCCGGCCTCGATCAGGCACACGCGCACGGTCGGGTCGGCACTCAGGCGGTTGGCCAGCACGCAGCCAGCCGAGCCGGCGCCGACGATCAGGTAGTCGAAGCTCTCGCTCATCTCAGTGCACCTCTTCCATATCGTTGTGCAGCAGGCCGAGGATGTGCCGTTTCATGCGGATGAATTCCGGCTCCATGACCACGTCAAGGTTGCGCGGGCGCTCGATCGGCACGTCGAGGATTTCCTTGATGCGGCCGGGGCGCGCGCCCATCACGTAGATGCGGTCGGCGAGCAGGATCGCTTCGTCGATGTCATGGGTGACGAACACCACGGTCTTCTTGGCGTTGCCCCACACCTGCAGCAGCAGTTGCTGCATCTGCAGGCGGGTCTGGCTGTCGAGGGCGCCGAAGGGTTCGTCCATCAGCAGGATCTGCGGGTCGTTGGCCAGCGCGCGAGCGATGGCCACGCGCTGCATCATGCCGCCGGAGAGCTGCTTGGGGTAATGTTCGGCGAACTTGGCCAGGCCCACTTCATTGAGGTAGAACTCGACGATGGTGCGGATTTCGCTGGCCGGCAGCTTGCGCCGCTTGAGGCCGAACTCGATGTTCTCGCGCACGGTCAGCCAGGGGAACAGGGTGTAACCCTGAAACACCATGCCACGGTCGGCGCCGGGACCGATGACCTTCTGCCCGCCGACGTAGATATCGCCCTCTGTCGGCTCGTTGAGCCCGGCGGTGAGATAGAGCAGGCTCGACTTGCCGCAGCCGGACGGGCCGACGATCACCGCGAACTGCTGATCCGGCACCTCGAAGGAGACGCGATCCAGCGCGGTGAAGGTCTCGCCCTTGGGCGAGCGGTAGCGCAGGCTGACGTTGTCCACCTTGAGCCGCGCCTCGACCTCGGCGTACTCGCTGAGCGCCGGCATGATGTAGGGTTTCTTGGCTACTGCGCCCATGCGGCAATCCTCAGTCGAAGCAGACGGAACAGTTGGTCGGTCATCAGCCCGAGCAGGCCGATGATGGCGATGGCGAGGAAGATCACGTCCACCTGAAAGCCACGCATGGCCTTGAGGCTGATGTAGCCCAGGCCGCTGCTCGCGGCGACCAGTTCGGCCACCACCAGGTAAGTCCAGGCCCAGCCCATGGTCACGCGCAGGGTGTCGAGAATCCCCGGCAGCGAAGCCGGGCCGAGCACGTGCAGGACCACGTCGCGACGGCTGGCGCCGAGGGTGTAGCTGGCGTTGAGCAGATCCTTGGACACGCCCTTGGAGACGTCGGCGATCATCACCAGTTGCTGGAAGAACACGCCGAAGATGATCACCGCAACACGCTGTTCCAGGCCGATGCCGATCCACAGGATGAACAGCGGCACGAAGCTGGTGACCGGCAAGTAGCGGATGAAGTTGACCAGCGGCTCGAGGAACGCCTGGACGATACGAAAGCTGCCCATCAGCAGGCCCAGCGGCACCGAGACCGCCGAGGAAATGGCGAAACCGATCAGCACCACCTCAAGACTGGCCAGCACATGCTTGCTCAGAGTGCCGTCACCGGCAAGACGCACACCGGCAGCGATCACATCGCCCGGCGTTGGCAGGAACATCGACGGCACCACGCCGCCGTAGGAAAGCAAAGCCCAGAGGCCAAGCACCAGCAGCCAGCACAGGCTGGCGAAGCCGAGCACCAGTGGTCTCGGCAAGTCGACTTTCGGGGTCAGGCAACGCTGCACCCAGGATTTTTGCGTGGCCATTAACCACCTCGTGTTGCGAATGCTGAAAAGACCGCCAAGCCGTATGGGTTGCCACGGCCGTTGTAGGAGCGGATTCATCCGCGAGCTTCGCGGCTAAAGCCGCTCCTACAAGGCTGGGTCGAAGGCTCAGGGAGTGACGAACGAGGTATCCACCAGATCCTCGTAGCTCACCGTGTAGGGCTTGCCCTGCAGCGAACTCCACGTCTCGTTGGCCAGCTTGATGATCTCGGCGATATCGCCGGCCTGGCCGGGGGTGCCGAGCAGCTTCTCGCTCATGGCCTGGTCGTAGAAGGTCACGCCCTTGGCGGCTTCGGCCAGATCCTTGGGATTGGACAGGTAGCCACCGACGCCCTTGGCCATGATCTCGTAGGCTTTTTCCGGATTGGTCTTGGTGAACTCGACCGCCTTGTACAGACCGGCAACCAGTGCCTTGACGTCCTCCGGCTGTTTTTCGATCACGTCGCAATCGAGCGCGACCACATCGACGATCACACCGGGGGTTTCGCTGCTATCGACCAGCACCTTGCCGCTGCCCTTCTGCTTGACCATGGTCAGGTTCGGCTCCCAGGTCACCGCGGCCGGAACGTGGCCGGCGATGAAGGCCGAGGCGGCATCGTCGGCAGTCATGTTCTGCACTTCGATGTCGGCCATGCTCATGCCGGCCTTCTTCAGCAGGTAGCTGAGCCAGAACTGCGATACCGAACCTTCATTGACGGCCACGGCCTTGCCTTTGAGGTCCTGCATGCCGGCGATGTCGTCGTGTACGACGAGACCGTCGCCACCGTGGGACTCGTCCAGCGCCGCGACGGCCTTGAAGCAGAAGTCCTTGGAGCGGTATTTGAGGATCTCGTCGATGGTCGAGGCCGAGCCGGACAGCTTGCCCGAGGCTTGTGCGGCCATGTACATCGAGGCTTCTTCGATGGTGGTCAGTTGCAGATCGAGGCCGGCTTCCTTGAAGTAGCCGAGGTCACGGGCCAGGTACAGGGTGCCGTAGCCGACCCAGGTGGTATGACCGATGGATAGCGTGCCGGCCTGGGCGGTGGCGGCCAGGCTGGCAGCCAGAGCGGTGCAGGCGAACGAACGGGCGAGACGATGACGCAAGGATGATTTCATGAAGCGCTCCCACAACCTGTTGGTGCATTGCTGGTGTGAGGCAGGGATTGGCCAGAGGCCTGAAAGGCAATCAGGGCCGGCCTCTGCGGGTCGGCTCCTGGTTTCTTGCCCGCCCTCTGCGGGGCGGTTGGTAGGCGATGGGGCGCGGCGCAGGGCCGTTTCTGCAGGAGCGGCCGGGCGGCGTACCGCTTCAGCGAATTTGTGGATCAACGGTTCCTACAGAAAGGACCCCATCACCTGGGGTTACAGCAGGTTCAACTCGCGCCCGGTGCGGTCCACTGCGCGCTTGGTCTTTTCCACCAGTTCGTCCAGCTCGGCATGCGTGGCCACCAGCGCTGGCGCCATGATCATGCGACCCAGAGTAGAACGGATGATCAGACCCTCGTCGAAACCGGCCGTGCGGCAGTGCCAGGCGATGTCGTTCTCGTTGGCGAAACGCTTGCGCGTGGCCTTGTCTTCGGCGAACTGCAGCGCAGCGACCAGGCCGGTGCCCTGGATATCGCCGATCAGCGGGTGATCGGCGAAGGTCTCACGCAGCAGCTTCTGCAGGTATGGGCCGGTGTCGGCCTTCACCGTCTCGACGATCTTCTCGTCGCGCAGCGCGGTGAGGTTGGCGATGGCCACGGCGGCCGCCACCGGATGGCCGGCATAGGTCAGGCCGTGGGCGAATACGCCGCCTTCCTGCACCAGGGCATCGGCGATGCGCTTGGACAGCACCAGGCCGCCCATGGGGATGTAGCCGCTGGTCAAGCCTTTGGCAATGGTCAGGGTGTCGGGCTGGAAGCCGAAATGCTCATGGGCGAACCATTCGCCGGTGCGGCCGAAGCCGCCGATCACTTCGTCGGCGCACAGCAGCACGTCGTACTGGCGGCAGATGCGCTGCACCTCGGCCCAGTAGCTGGCCGGCGGGAAGATCATGCCGCCGGCGCCCTGGAAAGGCTCGGCGACGAAGGCAGCGACGTTCTCGGCGCCCAGTTCGAGAATCTTCGCTTCCAGCTCGCGGGCCGCCTTGAGGCCGAACGCCTCTTCGGAAAGCTCGCCGCCTTCGGCGAAGTAGTACGGCTCGCCGATATGGGCGAAGTCCGGCAGCATGCCGCCCATCTCGTGCATGAAGCCCATGCCGCCCAGTGCGGTGCTGCCCAGGGTGGAGCCGTGGTAGCCGTTCCAGCGGCCGATCATGATGCGCTTCTGCGGCTTGCCGACCACCTGCCAGTAGCGGCGCACACTGCGGATCAGCACCTCGTTGGCCTCGGAGCCGGAGTTGGTGTAGATGGCGTGGCTGTAGTGCGTGGGCAGCAGACTGAACAGCAGCTCGGACAGCTCCACCACCCGCGGGTGGGTGGTGTGGAAGAACAGGTTGTAGTACGGCAGCTCTTCCAGTTGGCGCGCGGCGGCAGCGTTGAGGTCGGCGCGGCCATAGCCCAGCGCGGTGCACCACAGACCGGACATGCCATCGAGGTAGCGCTTGCCGTCGGTGTCCCACAGGTTCAGGCCCTGGCCCTTGGCGATCACCAGGGCACCCTTCTCGTTGAGGGCTTTCTGGTCAAGGAAGGCATGGATGTGGTGGGCCGCATCCAGGGTCTGGTAGTCGCGGGTGGAACGTTCGGCAGTTTTAGGAAGAGTCATGGCAGTCGCCTCGCCTTGTACATGTGAGCAAATGTCCGGGGTCCGGCCCCGGATGGAGTTCATTGACGGTTAAGTACGTTTTCCAGCGGTTCCGGGGTGAACAGTGGCTTGCGCATCACCAGCTTGATCCATACCACGGCGATTATCGAAACCAGCCCCAGCACCACGCCGGCGCTGGTGAAAATCGCCTCGGTCATTTCCGGCGTCGGCGAGGCGTAGTAGATGGAGATCAGCATACCCACGATGCCCAGCAGCTGCGGCAACGGGTAGAACGGCGTGCGGAAGGGACGCTTGAGATCCGGGTAACGACGGCGCAGCGCAATCACGTCCAGGTGGCAGACGATGTAGGCCAGCAGCCAGGCAATC
The DNA here is from genome assembly GCF_016008875.1 of Ectopseudomonas mendocina. Lineage (GTDB taxonomy): Bacteria > Pseudomonadota > Gammaproteobacteria > Pseudomonadales > Pseudomonadaceae > Aquipseudomonas. The sequence goes on along the minus strand of NZ_JADTQG010000017.1, from coordinate 98,262 downwards.
GCGGCGGCAATCAGCAGCATGCCGACCACACCCGGATCATCGCCCATGAACAGGATCGGCAGCCCGGTGATCGCGGCCACGAACAGCACCGCGACCCAGGGCGTGTTGAAACGCCGGCTGAGCAGCTTGAACTGCGGAAAGGCCTGGCCATTGTCCGCCATCCCGTAAAGCATCCGTGGAATAGCGGCCAGAGAGGTGTTCAATGTGCTGCAGGTGGCCATGGTCGCGGCGATCACCAGCACGTGCTTGCCGGACTCACCGAACATCGCCGTGGCGTAGAGGTAGTGCGGCAGCGCAGAGCTGGCCAACTCGTCTTGCGACACGTAATACAAGGCACCGATGGCGTACAAGGCAATGACCACGAAGATGATGGTGATGCCGAGGATCATCGCCCAGGGAATGTTGCGCTCGGGACGTCGCGACTCCTCCACCATCGGGCAGACGAACTCGGCACCGACGAAGCCCCAGATGGCCAACGCCACGAGGGTCAGCACACCCACACCCATCGGGTTCCACTCGTCGGGCAGGCCGCCGCTCAACGCCGGTTCGCTGCCACTGCCGCTGATTGCCGAAAGCCCCAGCGCGAGCAGGATGATCAGCATCACCGTGGCCAGTGCGGTCTGCAGGCGGGCGAAGATATCGATGCCAAGCAGATTGAGCAGGGTGAACAGCACCAGCACGCCGACCGCAACGCTCATGCCGGGGAACAGGCCCGGATAGACATGGCTGATGATCTGATCGAGCAACAGCAATTCGGCGGACAGGGCGAACATCGCCACCACCACGTAGCCGGAGAAGGTCGAGACGATCGCCGCGAAATGCCCAAGGGCCACTTCGGTGTAGCTGCTCAGGCTGCCGGCGCGCGGAATCATCAGCGACAGCTCGGAGAACGAGCATGCGTAAGTCAGCGCCAGCAGGAAGGCCAGCGACAGCGGTATCAGAAACGCCGGGCCAGCGATGCCGACGCCCTGAAGCATCAGCACCATCACGCCCTGGGAGATGACCAGGCCGACGGAAACCGACAGCAGTGCGACCAGGCCCAGCTTGCGGCTCAGCCTGCCCGAGGCCGGGGTGATTTCGACGGGGCGCGAACCGAGAGAAATATCGGCATCAGTCATGGCAAATCTCCTGCGATCTTGTTGTTGTGCATGGAGGGAAAGCGTGCACGCAGCCAGCTCGCCCCATTAGGAGCGCAACTGGAACCAGGTGGTTTTCAGCTGGGTGTACTTGTCGAACGAGTGCAGCGACAGGTCGCGGCCAAAACCGGATTGCTTACCGCCGCCGAAAGGCACAGTGACATCCAGCGCATCGACGGTGTTGACCGAAACGGTACCCGCCTTCAGGCGCCGTGCGACGCGATGGGCGCGGTGCAGGTCGTCGCTCCACAGCGAGGCTGCCAGGCCATAGACGCTGTCGTTGGCCAGTTGCACGGCCTCGTCTTCGCTATCGAAGGGCATCACCGCCAGCACCGGGCCGAAGACTTCCTCGCGGGCCAGCCGGCTGTTCGGCGCAACGCCGGTGAACAGGGTCGGCGCGATGAAGTTGTCCGAACCATTGAAGGTCAGTTGCCGGCCCCCACAGGCCAGTCGCGCGCCCTCCGCTTCGGCGCCACGGATGAAATCCATGATCCGCGCGGTCTGCCCCGAATCGACGATGGCGCCGGCACGGCTCGCCGGATCGAGCGGATCGCCCGGCGTCCACTCGCGCGCCTTGGCCAGCAGGCGCTCGACGAACTCGTCATGGATCGAGCGCTGCACCAGTAGGCGCGAGTTGGCCGAGCACACCTCGCCCTGGTTGAAGAAGATGCCGAAGGCGGCCTTCTCGGCGGCCAGATCGAGGTCCTGACAGTCGGCAAAGACCAGGTTGGCGCTCTTGCCGCCGCACTCCAGCCAGACCTGCTTGAGGTTCGACTGTGCCGAGTAGCTCATGAAGTACTTGCCCACTTCGGTCGAGCCGGTGAAGGCCAGGCAGTCGACGTCCATGTGCAGGCCAAGGGCCTTGCCCGCGTGCTCGCCGAGGCCCGGCACCACGTTCAGCACGCCTTCCGGCAGGCCGGCTTCCAAGGCCAGCTCGGCCAGGCGCAGGGCGGAGAATGGCGACTGCTCGGCGGGCTTGAGCACCACCGAGTTGCCTGCTGCCAGGGCCGGCGCCAGCTTCCAGGCGGCCATGTCCAGCGGAAAGTTCCACGGCACCACGGCGGCGACCACGCCCAGCGCTTCGCGGGTGATGGTGGCCAGAACATTGGGCGCAGAGGGGGCGACCTCGTCGTAGAGCTTGTCGAGGCTTTCGCCATACCAGCGGAAGACGCCGGCTGCGCCGGGCACATCGATATTCCAGGCATCCATCACCGGCTTGCCCATGTTCAACGAGTCGAGCAACGCCAACTCGTCACGATTGGCCAGGATCAGCTCAGCCAGGCGCAGCAGCACCTGCTTGCGCTCGGCCGGGCTGCGCTGCGACCAGACGCCGGCCTCGAATGCCTGGCGGGCACTACGTACGGCCTGGTCGACTTCGGCCTCGCCACACGCGGCGACCTGCGCCAGCACCTGGCCGGTGGCCGGGTTAATGGCGGCGAAGGTGGCACCGGACTGCGCCGCGACGCGGCGCCCCTGAATGAGCGCATGTTCGATGAAGCCCTGATTGCGGGCGCGTTGCTGCCAGTCGCTGAGTTCGTACACCACTGTCCCCTTCTGCCGTTTGGCTGTTGCGGACTGATGGTGGCGCAAGCCCGAAGATAGGAAAAATATTAAAAATGTCGCCGGGACATACGAAAAAGATGGTCACGAGCGCACCAAAAGCGTGCGAGCCGCCAATTATTTGTGCAGACCACAGCCCGCACAGCGCAAATGCTGGCGGCGCCGAGACACGAGCGCCACGGCCCCGGCCTGACGGACGCACACTTTCTGCGCACGCCCAGCGGGCGCCTCACCGCCATACCGAATCCCGACAGGGAACCGACTTGCCGCCCGGGCAGCGGACGCAGCGTGCAGCAGCAGTGGCGTAGGGTGGGCTTCAGCCCACCATCAGTCGCTCCGACACTGCCCCTTCTCGCTGCCCGCGTACGACTCTTGCAAGGCATCCCCCGCCCAGGGCCATAAAAAATATGGCCACTGGCAAACAAGATGCTCGCCTACCGCACCCTGATCTGCGGGTATGGTGAGAGTCAAAACAAGATCGTTCGAGGTTCCTTGCGTGGCTGCCTACACCCTGCGTCAACTCAAATACTTCGTTACCACCGTCGAATGCGGCAGCGTCGCCGAGGCGTCGCGCAAGCTGTACATCGCCCAGCCGTCTATCTCCACCGCGATCAAGGGGCTGGAGGAAAGCTTCGGCGTGCAGTTGTTCATTCGCCATCACGCCCAGGGCGTTTCGCTCACCCCCGGCGGCGGACGCTTCTACCGCAAGGCGCAGGAACTGCTGCGCATGGCGCACGAGTTCGAACAGAACGCGCTGGCCGACAACGACGTGGTGGCCGGGCAGATCGACATCGGCTGCTTCGAGACCGTCGCCCCGCTCTACCTGCCGCGGCTGATCGCCGGCTTTCGTCAGCGCTACCCCGGTGTGGAAATCCGCCTGCATGACGGCGAGCAGCACGAGCTGGTGCAAGGGCTGACCAGTGGCCGCTTCGACCTGGCGATCTTCTACGAGCACGACCTGGACGGCACCATCGAGACCGAGCCGCTGATGCCGCCACAGCGCCCATACGCCCTGCTGCCCGAGGGCCATCGTTTCGCTGCCCAGGCGCAGGTGTCATTGCGCGACCTGGTGCTCGATCCGATGATCCTGCTCGATGTTCTGCCCAGCCGTAACTATTTCGTGAGCATCTTCGAGGAGCTGGGCCTGTCGCCGAATATCGTCTTCAGCTCGCCGTCGATCGAGATGGTGCGGGGCATGGTCGGCCAAGGCTTCGGTTTCTCGGTGCTGGTCACCCGCCCGCACTGCAACATGACCTACGACGGCAAGCAGGTGGTGTGCGTGAACATCAGCGAAGCCGTGACCGGCTCCGGCCTGGTGGCCGCCTGGCTGAAGCGCGCGCAGCTGACCAAACCGGCACAGCTGTTCGTCGATTACTGCAAGGCGGAGTTGGGCGAGGCGGCGCCAGGCGCCTGATGGCTTCCCCGGATTGCATCCGCGGTACTCGCCTGAGTAAGCACGGACTTGTCCGCGACGTTTACGGCAGTTCGCCCAACCTGGAGACCCTGATGTTCCAAGAGGCATCCCGAATTGCCCACGCCTATTAGGTAGGAGCGAGCTCTGCTCGCGAACGCACGGGATCGAGGCAGGCCAGAGCTTCGCGAGCAGAGCTCGCTGCTACAGCGGCTTTGCGGCGCTGGCGAACTCCGATCCGGGGCAGCACCTTGTTCGAAGAGGGGCCGCAAGCGACTGCGCTCGTAACAAAGCGCCCCCACAGCCCTTCTCAGCGCTCCGCCTGCATCCACTGCGCCAGGCGTGCCAGCATGGCATCGCAGCGCTCGAGCTGTTCCAGGCTGACGAATTCGTCCGGCTTGTGTCCCTGCTCCATGCTGCCGGGACCGCAGACCACGGTGGCCACACCGGCCGCGTCGAACAGCCCACCTTCGGTGCCGAAGGCCACGGTGGTGAAGTCCTCACGCCCAACGATCGTTGCCAGTAACTGCGCCGCATCGCTGGCCGGATCGGTAAGCAGGCCGGGGTAGCTGGACAGTTCACTGAAGCGGATATCGCTGGCAGCGCTGACCGCGCGCATACGTGGCAGCAGTTCGTGCTCCGCGTAGTCACGCAATTCGGCGGCGACCTGCTGCGGATCATCGGCCGGCAACGCGCGCATTTCAAAATCGAAGCGGCATTCGGCGGGGACGATATTCAACGCCCGGCCGCCCTGGATCATCCCGGTCTGCACCGTCGAGTAGGGTGGATCGAAGCGCTCGTCATGGCGCTCCGGCGCGGCCAGGTGTGTGCCGAGTTCGCCGAGACGGCCGATCAGCTTCGCCGCGTATTCGATGGCATTGACGCCCTGCGGCGCATAGGCCGAATGGCAGGCGGCGCCATGCACCTCGCAGCGCATGGCCAGCTTGCCCTTGTGGCCCAGCACCGGCCGCATTTCCGTCGGCTCGCCGATCAGGCAGATAGCCGGGCGCTCGGGGCTGGCGCGCAGGCGCTCGACCAGGCTGCGCACGCCGAGGCAACCCACTTCTTCGTCATAGGAAATGGCGATATGCAGGGGCAGAAGCAGTGGCTGTTCGAGAAAGGCCGGCACAGCCGCCAGTACGCAGGCGATGAAGCCCTTCATGTCGGCAGCACCACGACCATAGAGGCGCCCTTCGCGCTCGCTCATGGCGAATGGCGGCACCGTCCAGGCCTGACCGTCGACCGGCACCACGTCGCTGTGACCGGACAACATCACCCCGCCCGATCCGCTCGGGCCGATGCGCGCATGCAGGTTGGCCTTGCTGCGCTCCTCATTGAACAGCAACTCGCTGTCGATTCCGAAGCCCCCAAGGTAGTCGCGCACGTACTCGATCAACGCCAGGTTGGACAGGCGGCTAGTGGTATCGAAGGCGATCAGGTCGGCGAGCAGGTCGCGGCTGGTGGGCATGAGCGGTTACCGGTGAAAGATTGATCGATGAACCTGTGGGAGGCGCTTTAGCCGCGACACTCCCAGGTCGCGGCTGAAGCCCCTCCCACACGTCGCTGTGCCTACTCGTCACCCGGCACGCCGTAGCTCGGCGCGGCGGTCGGATCGAGCGCACGGGTGATGTAGTCGTGCAGTTGCGGCTCGTAGGCACGCCAGAGTTTGTCCAGCTCGCCGATGGGATCGTGCTCGGCCCAGTCCACGCGCAGGTCGACCACCGGCCAGACCAGATCGCCGACCACCGACATCGCTGCCGAATGCACCGGCCCGGCCTCACCCCCAGCGGCCATGGCCGCGTGCATGGCGGCCAGCAGGCGATCCGGCAGACCGCCAGCGGCCTGCTCGAAGGCCTCGACCATGGCATCGATCACCGTCGTGCTCGACAGCAGATTACCTGCCGCGACACATTGCTCACCCGCCCGGGCACTATGGATGCCGAGCGCTTCGCTGCCGGAAAATTGCGCGCTGGCGCCATGACTGTCGATCACCGTCACCTGGCGGTACTGGCCGTAACCATTGCTGCCCAGCGCCTTGTCCAGCGCGGCTTGGGGATCGAGGCCGGCTTCCAGCAGGTCGAGAATCTGCGGGCCGAGTGCCGGCAGGGTGATGTTCTGCGTCGACACCGCACCCACCCCGGCGCGCAGCCAGGGGCAACGCGCGCCAACGGCGATGCTGGAGGAGCTGATGGCGATGCCGAGCTGGCCGGTTTCCGGACAACGTCCGACGATGGAGAAAGTCATGCGCGTGCTCCTCAGGCTTGCGGGGCTTGCCAGTCGTCCGGAATGACGGCGATCACGTCGATCTCCATCAGCCACTGCGGTTGGCCCAGGGCCGATACCACCAGGCCGGTGGAGATCGGGAACACACCCTTGAGCCACTTGCCGACCTCGCGATACACCGGCTCACGGTAGCGCGGGTCGATGATGTAGGTGGTGGTCTTGACGATGTGCGAGAGGTCGCTGCCGGCCTCTTCGAGCAGCTGCTTGACGTTCTTCATCGCCTGCTCGGCCTGCGCCGCCGGGTCGCCAAGGCCGATCAACTTGCCGTCGAAATCGGTGCCGACCTGGCCACGCACGTAAACCGTATTACCGGCGCGCACGGCCTGGCACAGGTCATTGTCCAGCGACTGGTTGGGGTAGGTGTCCTTGGTATTGAACATGCGAATGCGAGTATGCGTGGGCATCAGCGAGCTCCCGTCAGGCTGGTTTTGGCAGGGGTGGCCTCGATGGCCTGAGTGTCACGGTCAGCGGCCGCGCGGTAAGCGCTGTACTTGCGCTGGATGGCGATGTGATCGGCGACATGCCGGGCGTCGTGCCACACGCCCCAGATGAAGGTGGAGCCGCGTCGCGACAGCCATGGCAGGCCGATGAAGTAAACGCCCGGCTCGCTGGAGACGCCGCGCTGGTGCTGCGGTTTGCCGGCATCATCGAAGGCATCGACCTGCAGCCAGCTGAAATCCGTGGCGTAGCCGGTGGCCCAGATGATCGAGGTGACGCCGGCTTCGGCCAGGTTCAGCTGCAGCAGCGGATCGCTGACGCAGGCCGGCTCGGCAAAGCGTTTGCGCGCTTCGGGCTCCTCGGGCAGGTCGAGGCCATTGCGGGTGATGTAGGCATCGGCCGCGTCGAGCAGCGACAGGTAGTTCTCGTCGCCACGGGCCAGGTTCTCGGCCAGGTTGTCCTGGAAGCTGGCAACGCCGTTTTCGAAGGAGCGGGTCAGACCAACCAGAGTGATGCCCTGTCCGGCCAGCTCACGAAAGTCGATGGTGCGACCGCCGTGGGCGCCGCTTACGGCGATGGTCACGTGTTCCTTGCCCGGCTCGACGCTCTCGAGATCCCACAGGCCAAGCACACCGAGCCACCAGACGAAGTCGCGACCGCGGTAGGCGCGCGGCGGCCGGTCATGCGCCCCTACGGACAGGTAGACCCGACGCCCGGCGCGGTTCAGCTCGTCAGCGATCTGCACGCCGGAGGAGCCGGCACCCACCACCAGCACCGCACCTTCCGGCAGTTGCTGCGGGTTGCGGTACTTCGCCGAGTGGATCTGCAGCAGCGACTCGTCCTGCGGCGCGATGGCCGGAATGACCGGACGCTGGAACGGCCCGGTGGCCGCCACCACGCGATTGGCCTGAATCACACCTTCGGACGTTTCCACGATGAAGCCGGCGCGGTCGGCATTACGCACCACCTTTTTCACCTCGACGCCGGTGCGAATTGGCGCGTCGATCATCCTGGCGTAGGCCTCGAAGTAATCGGCAACCTGATCCTTGTGGGCGAAGTCATCGGGCCCCAGATCGGGAAATTCCATCCCCGGAAAACGGTCATGCCAGACCGGACCGTTGGTAACCAGCGAGTCCCAGCGCACCGTACGCCAGGCTTCGGCGATGCGGTTCTTTTCCAGCACCAGGTGCGGTACGCCCTGCTTGCCCAAGTGCTCGCTCATGGCGACGCCAGCCTGGCCAGCACCAACGACCAGGGTATCGATTTCGAGAATTGCGGGGGCCCGACCAGCGGGCGTGGGAAAGGCGGTCTGCTTCAGGTCGGTCATGGTTGCCTGCTCTGATTCTGCTCGTGACTGATCCGCCGCGGCGGTTCGTTGAGGGCATTCTGTTCAGAGCGGGGCATTAGCGAAATTATGTTTTTTGTAGTCGCTGGCAAGGTAAAAACTGCCTGCAGGCACTGACGGTGCAGGCAGCAGCGGACATGCACGAAGATCGGGCACGGCGACACGCATCGATCGCACGCTATATACAAAACAACATAACGATGTAGGATTGCCGCATTCGCCATTCCGCCAAGACCGATTGCGTCGCCAAGAACAGCAAGGAATCCTCATGCTCAAGCCGCTCAAGCACAGCCTGCTCGCCCTGACCCTGGTATTCGCCAGCGGCGCCATCGCCGACGAAGTCAAGGTTGCGGTGGCCGCCAACTTCACCGCGCCGATCCAGGCCCTCGTGCCTGAATTCGAGAAGGCCACCGGGCACAAGCTGGTGGCTTCCTTCGGCGCCACCGGGCAGTTCTACGCGCAGATCAACAACGGCGCGCCGTTCGATGTATTCCTCAGCGCCGACGACACCACGCCGGCCAAGCTGGAGAGCGAAGGCGCGAGCGTGCCGGGCTCGCGCTTCACCTACGCCATCGGCAGCCTGGTGCTGTGGTCGGCGGACGCCAACTACCTCGACGGCACGGACGCCGCGCTGAAAGCCGGGCAGTTCAAGCACCTGTCCATCGCCAATCCGAAGGCCGCGCCCTATGGCCTGGCCGCGACCCAGGTGCTGGACAAGCTGGGCCTGAGCGAAGCGGTAAAAGACAAGCTGGTCGAGGGCCAGAACATCACCCAGGCGCACCAGTTCGTCTCCACCGGCAATGCCGAACTGGGCTTCGTCGCGCTGTCGCAGGTGTACAAGGACGGCAAGCTCAGCAGCGGTTCTGCCTGGATCGTTCCCGGCGAGCTGCACGAGCCGATCAGGCAGGACGCGGTGATCCTCAACAAGGGCGCCGACAACCCCGCCGCCGCTGCGCTGGTGGAATTTCTCAAGGGCCCGCAGGCCGCCAGGATCATCGAGGCCTACGGCTACAACCAGTGACGCCTGTGGTTTGAGCCTGCAGCGATCGCGCTCGATGGTTCGGATCATTTGCGGACAAGCCCGCTCCCACAGGTTGCAGCTGTTGTGGGAGCGGACTTGTCCGCGAGCTTTCTGCTTGGCCGGCCCAAAGCGCTATCGAGCGTCTTGGCAGGCCTGCCTGTAATGCCACTATGCTGGGCTCTGTCCCTGCAGAAGATCAGGCAAACCGCGTAGCCCGGCTGCAGCCCGGGCTCTGTCTGCCATCATCGGAATCCACCCATGCCGCTGTCGAAGAATGACCTCGACGCCATCCTCCTGACCCTGGAGCTGGCCTCGCTGACCACCGTGCTGCTGCTGATCATCGGCACGCCTATCGCGCTGTGGCTGACCCGCACCGACTCCTGGCTCAAACGACCGGTCGGCGCCGTGGTGGCGCTGCCGCTGGTACTGCCGCCGACGGTGATCGGCTTCTACCTGCTGGTGAGCATGGGCCCCAACGGTTTCTTCGGTCAGCTGACGCAAAGCCTCGGCCTGGGCACCTTTACCTTCAGCTTCACCGGCCTGGTGATCGGCTCGATCTTCTACTCCCTGCCCTTCGTCGTGCAGCCTTTGCAGAACGCCTTCGAGGCCATTGGCCGCGGCCCGCTGGAGGCCGCCGCAACCTTGCGCGCCAACCCCTGGGATACGTTCTTCAGCGTCGTACTGCCGCTGGCGCGCCCGGGTTTCGTCACCGCCGCGATCCTGGCCTTTGCCCATACGGTCGGTGAGTTCGGCGTGGTGCTGATGATCGGCGGCAATATCCCCGGCAAGACCCAGGTGGTGTCGGTGCAGATCTACAACCATGTGGAGACCATGAACTACGCCCAGGCACATTGGTTGGCCGGCGGCATGGTGGCGTTCTCCTTCATCGTTCTGTTGGCGCTATACGGCGGCCGCAGCACCAGGGTGAGGGCTCTGTGATGTTCGGATTCGGCAAGGACAAGACGCCCGTCGTCAGTGACGACGGGCGTATCCGCGCGCGCTTTCTGGTGCAGCGCGCCGAGTTTCGTCTGGATGTGAATCTCGACCTGCCGGCGCGGGGCGTCAGCGCGCTGTTCGGGCATTCCGGTTCGGGCAAGACCAGCTGCCTGCGCTGCTTCGCCGGGCTGGATCGCCCGCAGCAGGGTTATCTGCAAGTGGCCGGCGAACTCTGGCAGGACAGCGAGCGCGGCTTCTTCCTCCCCGCCCACCGGCGCGCCATCGGCTACGTGTTTCAGGACGCCAACCTGTTCCCGCACCTGAGCGTGCGCGGCAATCTGCAGTACGGGCAGAAACGCATCCCGGCCGCACAGCGCAAGGTGGCGCTGGATCAGGCGCTGCAGCTGCTGGGCATCGGTCATCTGCTTGAGCGTATGCCGTCGGCGCTGTCCGGTGGCGAACGCCAGCGCGTCGGCATTGCCCGCGCGCTGGTGACCAGCCCGCGCCTGCTGCTGATGGACGAGCCGCTGGCCTCGCTGGATCTGAAACGCAAGCAGGAAGTGCTGCCCTACCTGCAGCGGCTGCACGAAGAGCTGAACATCCCCGTGCTCTACGTCAGCCACGCGCCGGACGAAGTGGCGCGCCTGGCCGATCATCTGGTGCTGCTCGACGAAGGCCAGGTGCGCGCCAGCGGCCCGCTCAAGGAAACTCTGCTGCGCGCCGACCTGCCCTTCGCCAGCGATGACGATGCCGAAGCGGTGATCGACGGGGAGGTCTGCGGCCATGATGCTGCCTACGGCCTGCTGCAACTGCGCCTGCCCGGTAGCGAAGCCTGCCTGCGCCTGCCTCACGCGGCGTTGCCCAACGGCCATCCGGTGCGGGTGAAGATCAAGGCCCGTGACGTCAGCCTCGGCCTGCAACGTGCCGAAGGCAGCAGTCTGCTCAACCTGCTGCCGGCGACGGTGGAGAGCTGGCAGGCACTCGATGCACAGATGCTATTGACCCTGCGCCTGGGCGAACAGCGCCTGCTGGCGCGGATCACCCGCTATTCATTCGATCAGCTGGGCATTCATGCCGGCCAGGCGCTCTGGGCGCAGATCAAGTCGGTGTCGCTACTGGCGCCGTAGCTATCTGATAGCTAGGCAAAACCCGAACGGACGCAGAGCGTCCCGAGGGCATTTCCGCGCGGAGCGTGAGGAACGATCAGTCTCGCAGTACCGGGCAGCTCCAGTCCGTAGCCCGGATTCAATCCGGGGCGATTACACGCACCCTGGCAACTCCAGATGCTCCGGTCCGATTTCGTCATGGCCGGCCAGCAGTAGAGCAAAGTGAATGACGTTCTCCAGCTCGCGGGTATTGCCCGGCCAGCGATGGGACTCCAGTACAGCCTGCGCTGCCGGGCTGATCGGCGGGATGGCCAGGCCCAGGCGCGAGGCGTGGATGCCGAGGAAGTACTCGGCCAACGGCAGGATGTCGCCAACCCGCTGGCGCAGCGCCGGGAACAGCAGCTGGCCGTCGCACAGGTAGGCGTACAGGCGCTCGTCGAACGTGCCGGCTGCCACCGCGCGGGCCAGATTGATGCTAGTCGCCGCCACCAGGCGCACGTCCACCGGCAACGCCTGGCTGGCGCCGACGCGATATACCTCGCGAGTTTCCAGGGCGGCCAGCAGTTTGCTCTGCAAGGGCCGCGCGAGGTCGGCAATCTCATCGAGGTAGAGCGTGCCGCCATTGGCCGAACCAAACCAGCCGGCGCGGCTGCTGGCGGCCCCGACATGGGCGCCGCCGACATGCCCGAACAGCTCGGCCTCACCCCATTGCGGGCTGATCGCCGCGCAGCTCACCGCCACGAACAGGCCAGCGCGCTCGCTCTGACGATGGATATAGCGCGCCAGCAATTCCTTGCCGGTGCCGGTCTCGCCAAGGATCAGCAGCGGCTGGCCATTGCCCGCCAGCGCCTCGGCGTGCTCGCGCAACTGGCGCGAACGCGCATCGACGAATACCAGCGCCTTGGCCCGAATGCTCAGCGGGCTCTTGTCCGAATCGGCAAAGGTCAGGGGCAGTGGGAAGCCGGGTGGAAAACTCATGACGTGCAGCTCCTGAGCCGCACCTCATCAGCGCGGCCTGTATGCGAATAAATGGGCTGGAGCAATTCTCAACCTTGCTCCACAACGGCTCGAAGAGTGGCCGCCATGGCTGGCGGGCGATAAAAAAGAGCGGGCGGCTGCCTGGCCCGACCCCGCTCCGAAGGTGTTCGCCCGTGAAGGGTTTTCAGGCGCGCAAGCGCGCCTGCTGTTCGATGCGCCCCTGCAGGCGATACAGGTAGGCGAAGCCCTGCTCCCAATGGCGGTGTCCGGACTTCACGTTGATATGCCCGGCACCGGTCAGGATCGCCGCCTCGCTACCCCAGGCCCGCGCCAGCTCCAGCGCGCGCAGGGCGCTGGCCGCCGCGTCGTTGTCGGAGCCCACCAGCTGGCTGGGAAACGGCAGCAGATCACGCGGCATCGGCGCGAAATTGCGTAGCGGCTCGGGGCAACCCGGCCGCTCGACATCAGCCGGCGCCACCAGCAGCGCACCGCGCACCCGGCGCAGCAGTTCGACTGGCGCCTGCGCGGCCCAGTGCGCCACCGTCACGCAGCCCAGGCTGTGAGCAATAAGGATCGCCGGCCGCGGATCGGCTGCCAGCGCCTGATTCAGCGCCGCGACCCAGTCTGCGCGCTGCGGATTGAGCCAGTCGCTCTGCTCGACGCGCACGCTACCCGGCAGGCTGCGTTGCCAGTGGCTTTGCCAGTGCGCTTCGGGTGAGCCCTGCCAGCCCGGCAGGATCAGATAACGGATTGCTTCGCTGGCCATGACGGCGCCTCCTTGAATCGAATGGCGCCAGTCTAGGCAGCTCGAATCAAATACAAAAAGAATAAGAATTTCTTTGCTTATTCCATTAACGCATTTATACCACGCGGTTTTATATTTCCAAAAAGCATATAAATGTTCTGAAACAGTATTTTTAAGAATATTTCAGCCTCTCTACTATCCGCTCCACGCCAGCGTCGGCACTCGTTACGCCGCCGTGGTGACCTATTCACAAGGAGCCTGGAAATGACCGCGACGCTGAGAAACCTCGAAGGCCAGGATGAAGCCAGCATCCTGCGCGAGATCCAGACCGCCCTGCATGGCCTGAAATTCGGTTCGGTGGAAATCACCGTACACAACGGCCAGGTGGTGCAGATCGAGCGCAAGGAAAAGATCCGCCTGCAACAACCGAACACCAAGAACTAACCATGCTGCAGCCCGACTGGACCACCAGAGGGCCACAACCCCAACGCCTCCGCCAACACAAGAACCTATCCAGTCTAGGAGCTGCACCATGTCCATTCGCCGTTTCGCCCTGGCCGCCCTGGCCAGCACCCTGATCGCCGGCCCGGCCATCGCCCAGCCGCTGCTCAATGTGTCCTACGACCCGACCCGCGAGCTGTACGTCGAGTACAACGCCGCCTTCAACAAATTCTGGCAAGCGCAAGGCAACCCGGCCGTCGCCATCCAGCAGTCCCACGGTGGCTCGGGCAAGCAGGCCCGCGCCGTGATCGATGGCCTGCGCGCCGACGTGGTGACTCTGGCGCTGTCCGGCGACATCGACGCGCTGAACCTCAACCAGCAGCTGATCGATCCAAACTGGCAGGCACGCCTACCGGACAACAGCACGCCGTACACCTCGACCATCGTGTTCCTGGTGCGCAAGGGCAACCCGAAAGGCATCAAGGACTGGGATGACCTGGTCAAGGACAGCGTGGAAGTCATCACCCCGAACCCGAAAACCTCCGGCGGCGCACGCTGGAACTTCCTCGCCGCCTGGGCCTATGCCCGCGAGAAGTTTGGCAGCGAAGACAAGGCCCTGGAGTTCGTCACCGAGCTGTACCGCCACGCCCCGGTGCTGGATACCGGCGCGCGCGGCGCGACCATCAGCTTCGTCCAGCGTGGCCTGGGTGACGTGTTGCTGGCCTGGGAAAACGAAGCCTATCTGTCGCTGGCCGAAGAAGGCGGCGACCAGTTGGAGATCGTCACCCCGTCGCTGTCGATCCTCGCCGAGCCGCCGGTAGCGGTGGTCGATGCCAACGTCGAGCGCAAGGGCACCCGTGCCCTGGCCGAGGCTTACCTGGAGCATCTGTACAGCGAAGAAGGCCAGCGCATCGCCGCGAAGAACTTCTATCGCCCGCGCAACGAGAAAGTCGCCGCCGAATTCAAGGACCAGTTCCAGGACCTCAAGCTGGTGACCATCGACAAGGACTTTGGCGGCTGGAAACAGGCCCAGCCCAAGTACTTCGACGACGGCGGCGTGTTCGACCAGATCTTCACCAAGATCAACCAATAGGAGCGAATTCATTCGCGATTGCCTCGCGAGATTCGCCACTGGAGCCGCGCCTGCGGGGCGCGGCTCCCGATCGCTGTCTTTGGGTAAAAGGACACTTCATGTCTCGTCGAACTTCCCCGGTCATACCCGGCTTCGGGCTGACCCTGGGCTACACCATCACCTACCTGGCGTTGATCGTGCTGATTCCGCTGGGGGCGATGTTCCTCTTCTCGCTGCAGCTGACCGGCGAACAGTGGTGGGCACTGCTCAACAATCGCCAACTGCAGTTCTCGCTGAAACTCTCGTTCGGCACCGCGCTGGCCGCCGCCCTGCTCAACGGTATCCTCGGCACCGTTATCGCCTGGGTGCTGGTGCGCTACACCTTCCCCGGCCGGCGCATCATCGACGCCATGGTCGACATGCCGTTCGCCCTGCCCACCGCCGTTGCCGGCATTGCCCTGACCGCGCTGTACGCACCCAGCGGCCTGATCGGCTCGCTGTTCCCCTTCAAGATCGCCTACACCCCGCTGGGCATCACCCTGGCGCTGGTGTTCGTCACCCTGCCGTTCGTGGTGCGCACGTTGCAGCCGGTACTGGCCGATATTCCCAAGGAAGTCGAGGAGGCGGCAGCCTGCCTGGGCGCCAAGCCGCTGCAGGTGTTCCGCCATGTGCTGCTGCCGAGCCTGCTGCCGGCCTGGCTGACCGGCTTCGCCCTGGCCTTCGCCCGCGGCGTCGGCGAGTACGGCTCGGTGGTGTTCATCGCCGGCAACATCCCGCTGAAGACCGAGATACTGCCGCTGCTGATCGTGTCCAAGCTGGACCAGTACGACTACCCCGGCGCCACTGCCATCGGCGTGATCATGCTGGTGGTGTCGTTCCTCCTGCTGCTGCTGATCAACATCCTGCAGCGCCGCATCCAGCCGCAACTCTGAGGAGCCCGTCATGAGCCTTGCAACCCTTGGCCAGAGCGCGGCTGCGCGCCCGGCCAGCCGCTCCGTCGGCGCCATCGTCCTGATCGTCATCGCCTGGGCGGTGTTCGCCGCGATTCTCGTATTACCGCTGTACATGGTGGTGACCCAGGGCCTGAGCCGCGGCCTGGAATTCTTCTGGCAGGCGATCAGCGAGCCGGATGCCATCTCGGCGCTGAAGCTCACCCTGCTGGCCACCGCCATCTCGGTGCCGCTGAACCTGGTGTTCGGCGTTGCCGCGGCCTGGGCGGTGACCAAGTTCGAGTTCCGCGGCAAAAGCATCCTGATCACCCTGATCGACATGCCCTTCTCGGTGTCGCCGGTGGTCGCCGGCCTGATCTACGTGCTGCTGTTCGGCTCACAGAGTTTTCTCGCGCCGTACCTCGACTCGCAGAACCTGCAGATCGTCTATGCCGTGCCGGGCATCGTGCTGGCGACCATCTTCGTCACCTTCCCCTTCGTCGCCCGCGAGCTGATCCCGCTGATGGAGGAACAGGGCACCACCGAGGAAGAGGCCGCGCGCCTGCTCGGTGCCAACGGTTGGCAGATGTTCTGGCATGTCACGCTGCCTAACGTAAAATGGGCGCTGATCTACGGCGTGGTGCTGTGCACCGCCCGTGCGATGGGCGAATTCGGCGCAGTTTCGGTGGTTTCCGGGCATATCCGCGGTTACACCAACACCCTGCCGCTGCACATCGAGATTCTCTACAACGAGTACAACATCGTCGCTGCCTTCAGCGTGGCGATCCTGCTGCTCGTCATGGCCCTGGTGGTGCTGCTGCTTCGCCAATGGAGCGAAGCGCGTCTGAGCCGCCAGTTGCAAGCCAACCGAGAAGACTGACAGCCGTGAGGCACGGCCCACGGAACCACCAGGAATAAGCCATGAGTATCGAAGTCAAAGGCGTCAACAAGCAGTTCGGCCAGTTCAAGGCGCTGAACGAGATCAACCTGAGCATCCAGAGCGGCGAGCTGGTCGCTCTGCTCGGCCCGTCCGGTTGCGGCAAGACCACCTTGCTGCGCATCATCGCCGGCCTGGAAACCCCGGACAGCGGCAGCATCGGCTTCCACGGCGAGGACGTTTCCGAACACGACGTGCGCGATCGCAACGTCGGCTTCGTGTTCCAGCACTACGCGCTGTTCCGTCACATGACGGTGTTCGACAACGTCGCCTTCGGCCTGCGCATGAAGCCCAAGCGCGAGCGCCCGAGCGAAGAGGTGATCAAGCAGAAGGTGCACGAGCTGCTCAACCTGGTGCAGCTCGACTGGCTCGGCGACCGCTATCCGGAACAGCTCTCCGGCGGCCAGCGCCAGCGTATCGCCCTGGCCCGCGCCCTGGCGGTAGAACCGAAAGTGCTGCTGCTCGACGAACCCTTCGGCGCGCTGGATGCCAAGGTGCGCAAGGAGCTGCGCCGCTGGCTGGCGCGCCTGCACGAGGAAGTGCACCTGACCAGCGTATTCGTCACCCACGACCAGGAAGAAGCCATGGAAGTGGCCGACCGCATCGTGGTGATGAACAAGGGCGTGATCGAGCAGATCGGCACCCCGGCCGAGGTCTACGAGCATCCGGCCAACGACTTCGTCTACCACTTCCTCGGTGACGCCAACCGCCTCTACGTCGGCAACGATCACCACGTGCTGTTCCGCCCGCACGAGGTCGACCTGTCCAGCGAACCGAGCCCGGAGCACAAGGCGGGTGAAGTACGTGACATTCGCCTGCTCGGCGCGATCACCCGCATCACGCTGAAAGTCGAAGGTCAGGACGAGCTGATCGAGGCCGAGGTGGCCAAGGATCACGCCAGCCTGAACAACCTCGCCCGTGGCACCACCCTGTACTTCAAACCCAAGGGCGGCAAGCCGGTCAGCGTCCAGGCGTAGCACTTCGTAGGATGGGCCGTGCGATCGTACGTAGGGTAGGGTGGGCTTCAGCCCACCGACTACACCGACTAGAGTTCACCTTTGTTTGGTGGGCTAAAGCCCACCCTACGAATCTAAAGCGGATCGCTGCCCGGCCCACCCTACGAAGCTACAGAGCCGCGATCGCCATGATCGCCCTGCGTCCCTGCGGGGAAACCTGCAACGCACGCGACTCCTTGCTGCGCCGCAGCCAACCCTCGCCTTCGCACAGATTCAGCAACGCCGCGCCCAGCGCACCGCCCAGGTGTGGCTTGCGCTCGCTCCAGTCTGGACAGGCACACAACCGCTGGCGGCGCTGACGGCCTACCTGCTGCAGATCGATACCCAACGCCTGCAGCCCCTGCTCGCCGCTTGCGGTCAACTTCAGCGCATCGCCCTCCTCGCTCAGCCAGTCGGCCGCGCGCATGCGCGCGAATATACCGACCGCTAACTCGCCGGCCAGATGGTCGTAACAGGTGCGCGCCTCGCGCATGGGCTGCGGCGTGCCGCGCGAGGACGGTATAGCGCGAGCATGCCGGGGCTGTGCAGCCAGTGCGGCACTGGCCAGCGCCTCCACCAATTGCCCGACTTCCGGCCCGGCCAGACGGTAGTAACGATTGCGCCCATGCCGCTGCTGCGCCAGCAGGCCGCCCTCCACCAGCTTGGCCAGGTGCGCACTGGTCGACGACGGCGACAACCCCGCCAGCAAGGCCAGCTCACCGGCCGGCCGCGCGCTGCCGTCCATCAGTGCCCAGACCATGGCAGCACGCCCGGCATCGGCAAGCAGGGCGGCGATCGAACTGAAACCCGGTGCGTATTCCATAATTCACCTCATGACGAAACATGGCGTGCAGCAAATGTGGATACTGGCAGGCAACTTCAGCCAGAGCCAGCCAGGGAGAAAGCCGATGCTCGCCGTGATCTTCGAAGTCGAGGCCAAGCCGGACCAACAGCAGGACTATCTCGACCTCGCCGCAGAGCTGCGCCCGCTGCTCACCGAACAGCCGGGTTTCATCTCCATCGAGCGCTTCCAGAGCCTGACCCAGCCGGGGAAGATCCTGTCGTTGTCGTTCTGGCAGGACGAAGCCTCGGTCCAGGCCTGGCGCCAGCGTGATGAACACCGACGCGCACAGACGGCAGGACGCGAGGAGGTCTTCAGTCACTATCGGTTGCGCGTGGCCCAGGTGCTGCGCGACTACGGTATGCAGGAACGCGACGAGGCGCCTGCCGACAGCCGGGCGATCCACGAACAGGGGGCCGCGCGATGACCGACCATCTGCCGCTGATCCTCGTCACCTTTCTGCTCGCCGGCATGGTCAAGGGCGTGGTCGGCCTCGGTCTGCCGACCATCGCCGTCGGTCTGCTCGGTTTGGTGATGGCGCCGCTACAAGCCGCTGCGCTGTTGATCATCCCATCGATGGTGACCAACATCTGGCAACTGTGCGACGGCCGCAGCCCGCTGCCGATGGCGCGCCGCCTGTGGCCGATGCTGCTGGGCATCCTGTTCGGCACGCTGCTGGTCGCCGGCTTGCTGCAGAGTCTCGACCTGCCCGGGGCAACCCGCTGGCTGGGCGCTGCCCTGGTGCTCTACGCGGTGCTCGGCCTGGCCAAGGTGCACTTTCGTGTGGAGCGGGCCAAGGAAACGTGGCTGGGTCCGGTGATCGGCGCCATCACCGGTGCGATTACTGCGGTTACCGGCGTCTTCGTGATTCCAGCCGTACCCTACCTGCAGGCCATCGGCCTGGAGAAGGACGACCTGGTGCAGGCGCTGGGGCTGTCGTTCAGCGTCTCCACCCTGGCCCTGGCGGCAGCGCTCGGTCACAGCGGTGAGCTGCTGCAACCGGCGGTGCTCGGCCTGTCTGCCCTGGCCTTGCTGCCTGCCCTACTGGGCATGGCCGCCGGCCAGTGGTTGCGCAAACGCATCAGCGCGGAGCGCTTCAAACGCTGGTTCTTCATCGGCCTGTTGCTGCTCGGCGCCGAGCTGGCGTTGCGTGGCCTCTGAGCCGGCCTCATCAGGCCACGGCAGCCTGCGAGTGCCTGAGGCCGAACCATTGCAGTTCGGCCAGCAGCCCGACCGCCAGAGCCTGAGCGATGACGAAGGCGTGGCCGAACAGGTTCGGCGACACCCAACCCACCACCAGCAACAGCAGGCTGTCGACCACCCAGACGACGTTGACCGCAATCACCGCCCAGATGGCCGTGCGGCTGATTTCTGCGCGGTTGGACAACCACACCAGCATCGCCGCGAAGGGCAGCAGGGCACTGCCGGCGACCAGCAACAGCAGACGCGGCAATTCGAGAAAGGCGCCCAGCCAGCCGGCCGCCAGGACCAGCAGCAGGCCGGTGACGCCGCTGAGCAGGCCATCTAGCATGAGGGCGTTGCGTAGCATCGGGGAAGGTTGCAGTACGTTCATGACGAATTCTCCGTAAGGGCACCGGAGCGGTGCCTGGCCTACAGATTTCGCCGAAACCATCAGGGCGTCGATTACCTGCCAGGTAATGGCTGACATGACCTGACTGCACTATCGTGCAGACCATGAACAGCCAATCCCAGACCGCCGGCGCCCTGTTGCGCCAATGGCGCCAGCGGCGCCGCCTGAGCCAGCTCGACCTCGCCTGCGAGGCCGAGATTTCCACGCGCCATCTGAGCTTCGTCGAGACCGGCCGCGCCCAGCCCAGCCGCGACATGCTGCTGCATCTGGCCGAGCAGTTGGACATTCCCCTGCGCGAGCGCAATCGCCTGCTCAGCGCAGCCGGCTTCGCCCCGCTGTACAGCCAGCATGATCTGACCGACCCGGCACTGGCCCCCGCGCGCCAGGCCATCGAACAATTGCTCAAGGCCCATGAGCCCTATCCGGCGCTGGCCATCGACCGCCAGTGGAACCTGCTGGCCGCCAACGCGGCGGCCACCGCCTTCCTCGCCGGCATGCCGGATTTCCTGCTCGGCCCGCCGCTCAACGTGATGCGCCTGTCGCTGCACCCCGAAGGCCTGGCCCCGCGCATCGCCAACCTGGCGCTGTGGCGCGCGCACCTGCTGATGCGCCTGCAGCGCGATGCGGAGATCAGCGGCGACGAAGCCCTGTTCGCCCTACTCGATGAGCTGCGCGGCTACCCGGCGCCGGCGGAAGTCCCTGCGCCACCGAGCGACGCCGTGCTGGTGCCGCTGCAACTGCACAGCGAGCAGGGCGTGCTCAGCCTGATCAGCACCATCACGGTGTTCGGTACGCCGAATGACGTGACCCTCGCCGAACTGG
Source organism: Ectopseudomonas mendocina (assembly GCF_016008875.1). GTDB lineage: Bacteria > Pseudomonadota > Gammaproteobacteria > Pseudomonadales > Pseudomonadaceae > Aquipseudomonas. The sequence goes on along the minus strand of NZ_JADTQG010000017.1, from coordinate 77,675 downwards.
CACTGGAAACCTTCTTCCCCGCCGACGCCTTCACCGCCGAGTACCTGCGCAGTCTGATGAAAAGCCTCTGAACGGTGGCGATTTCCGACGAAATCACTCTTTCGGGTCATGCTCCGCTACGCTTGGCGCAGTAGTCTTGGCGCTGCGTCGTCGACGCTGCCAATGCATACCTGCTCAAAACAATAACAAGGAGCACCCCGGATGCGCTGTAAAGCACTGTTGCGCCATGCTTTTCTCTGGTCGCTCGGACTCTTCGTCGGGCTCTCGCCCCTGGCCTTCGCCGAAGCTGTCAGTCCGCAGGAACAGATTCAAATACATGCCAGCCGCGCCACCAGCAGCCTGATGCTGTTACGCGGCGAAGGTTTCCAGAAGACCCATCAGCAGCGCCTGGAAGCCGATCTGGCCGCTCTAGCCGGCGCCATGCAGAGCCTGCCGCAGGGCAGCGCCGAACTCACCAGCACCCATCAGGCACTCGTTACCCAATTGCGCAACGGTGTTTCCTATGGCCCCGGTGACGAGAATGTCCCCTGGCGCTTCCCCGAAGACCTCAGCCGCGCCCTGCGCGACTTCCTCAGCGCGGCCCGCGCATTGCCTGGCGCCGAGGGCCAGAGCGAGCTGGCGGCAAAGGTCGAGTATCTCAGCGTGCAGTACCTCAGTCGCTCCTACCTGGGCACCTTCGAGATCGCCCGGGAACAACCCGGCACCTACCTCGGCCAGGACGAACGCCTGCTGTTGCCGGCCATCGACGGTGAATTGCAGGCGCTCGAGGAGCAAGCCGATCCGCAGGTGAGCAAGTTGCAGACGCGCTGGAGCTATCTGCGCGCCGCACTAGCCGACATGAACAGCCAGAGCAATGCCCTGCAGAGCGTCTCCGGCCGCCCCTTCGCCCCGATCACCGTGGATCGCCATGCACGCTCGATGACGACCCAGTGGATGGCGATGTACTAGAAAGGCTAGCGGCTGAAGCCCCTCCCACGGAATCTGTGGGAGGGGCTTCAGCCGCGACGAACAGAAGAAGCGGCGCGCGCTCAGGCCAGTGCTTTCTTCTCGCGAATGCAGGTCGGCCCGGCGATCTCCACCACGGCATGCTCGACTTCCTTGCGCAGGCCGAGCAGAAAGGCCAGTTCAGCGACCACGAACAGCGGGCCGACGATCAGCCCCATGATGTCGTCGACGAACGCCGGCTTGCGGCCTTCGTAATAGTGGCCAACGAACTGGATGACCCAGCCGACCACGAACAGACCCAGCCCTGCCGCCAGCCACAGGCCGGTGCTCGCCACCGCCAGCTTGGCCGCGAGCCACAGGCTCAGTGCCAGCAACGCGCTCATGACCAGGCCGAAGCGGGCATCCAGGCGCAGGTAGAACCAGGCCGAAGCCAGCGCCACCAGCGTCGCCGGGGCCAGCCACAGGCCGGCCAGCTGGAAACCAGGGCGCGACAGCAGCACGGCGACGGCCAGTACGATCATCGGGATACCGATGAAATGGCTGGCGATGTTGCGTCGGTCGCGGTGGTAGGCGGCATACTGCGCCAGGTGATCGACGAGGGTTTTCATTGTTATCGTCCTCATATGTGAAACAGGCCCGAGCATGATCACCTCGCCGCCGCTCGTCGCACTGTCGGCTAGCCGACAATGGCAGGGATCGCCGCACCACCGCGCAACCGTCCAGGAACCGTAATGCCCGATCCGCATCATTACTTCAGCCAGTTGAACCAGGGCCACTGGTTCGCCGCACTGCCTCCGGCGCTGAGCCAGAGCCTGCTGAACATGGCCCAGGTGCAGCGTCTGGACGCCGGTCAGCGGCTGTTTCGTCGTGGCGACAAGCCCAGCGGGCTGTATGCGGTGGTGGAAGGTGCGGTGCGCGTCGGCGCCGTCAGCGAGAACGGCAAGGAGGCGCTACTGACCCTGGTCGAGCCGCCTTACTGGTTCGGCGAGATTTCCCTGTTCGATGGCCTGCCGCGCACCCACGATGCCTTCACCGAAAGCGCCAGCACCCTGCTGTTGCTGCCCCAGCATGAACTGCTCACGCTGCTCGAGCGCGAGCCGCAGTACTGGCGCGACTTCGCCCTGCTGATGAGCCACAAGCTGCGTCTGGCCTTCGTCACCCTGGAGGACATGAGCCTGCTGCCGGCCGCACCACGCCTGGCCCGGCGCCTGTTGCTGATCGCCGAGAACTACGGCGAGAGCGAACCGCGCCGCGTGCTGCACCTGGCCCAGGAACAGCTGGCGCTGATGCTCTCGCTGTCGCGCCAGACCACCAACCAGATTCTCAAGGAGTTGCAGGCGCAGGGCGTGGTCCAGCTGACCTACGGCGAGATCGAGATTCTCGACTTAGAGCGCCTGCGCCAGCTGGCCGCCTGAACTGCTGGCGCCCTGCCACTGTCCAAGGCCTGTATTTTTTCCGGTAGCCACCTGCATGTCCGATAACTCCCAGCATTCGTTGCCCGATGTTCTCGCCGGCCCGCTGCTGCGGCGCATGGAGCCTGGCCGGCTGGTGTTCTGGCTGGTGGCCAGTCGGGCGCTGGACCTGCAACTGTGGCTACAAGCCGATGGCGAACAGCCGCGCACTCAGAGCCTCGACGCCCATTGCCAGCGCCTGCCGCTGGGCCGCCACGCCGTGCTGCACCTGATCGACCTGCCGCTGGAGCAGGCGCTACCGCAGGACGTGCGCATCGCCTATGACCTGCAGATCGTTGCGGACCAAGGCACTCGCGGCATGGTCGACTGGGCGCCGCACCTGCTCTACGACGGCGCCGAACATGCCGATTTCGTCCTGCGCTCACGGGTCGACCAGCTCCTGCATGGCTCCTGTCGCAGACCGCACCACGTCGCGACTGACGGCCTGCTGTGCGCCGACCGTCTGCTGGCTAAGCAGCCCGAAGCCACCCAGCGCCCTGCCCTGCTGCTGATGAGTGGCGACCAGGTGTACGTCGACGACGTCGCCGGGCCGATGCTGTGCGCCATTCACCAACTGATCGCCCGCCTCGGTCTGTTCGACGAGTTCCTCGAAGGCGCCGTGGTAAAGGACAGCCAGGCGCTTTACGGCCACTCGGTTGGCTACTACCAGCGCGCTGAACTGCTGCCGGCGGTGAAGAGCAACCAGACCCTGCGCGACAAGTTCTTCGGCGGTGTGGAAAAGCCGGTATTCACCACCAGCAGTGCCGACAACCACCTGGTGACCTTCGCCGAGATGATCGCCATGTACCTGCTGGTCTGGTCGCCAGTACCCTGGACGCTGATCAGCGAAGAGCAGCCGCCGCTGGACGAGGAGCAGCAACAGCGCTACGCCGACGAGCGCGAACGGATCGATGCCTTCCGCCAGACGCTTGGCCAGGCGGCTCGGGCGTTCGCCCACCTGCCGACGTTGATGATCTTCGACGACCACGACGTCACCGACGACTGGAACCTCTCCGCGCGCTGGGAGCAGACCGCCTACGGCCACCCCTTCTCCAAGCGCATCATCGGCAACGCCCTGCTCGCCTATTTGTTGTGCCAGGGCTGGGGCAACAACCCGGACGTGTTCGAGCAGCCGCTGCAAACCTTCAGCGACCTGTTGCAGCAGCGCCAGGATGACCACCTTCAGGCCGAGATGCAGGACGCGTTGATCGACCAACTGCAACAGTTCGAACAGTGGCACTACGTGCTGCCGACCACTCCGGCGCTGCTGGTGCTCGATACGCGCACGCGCCGCTGGCGCAGCGAAGGGCACCTGTCGAAACCCTCGGGACTGATGGACTGGGAAGCGCTGTGCGACTTCCAGCAGGCGCTACTCGACCACCCCAGCTGCATCATCGTCTCGCCGGCACCGATGTTCGGCGTGAAGCTGATCGAGGGCATTCAGAAGCTGTTCACTTACGCCGGTCACCCGCTGATGGTCGATGCGGAGAACTGGATGGCCCATCGCGGCGCAGCGCGGGTGATGATGAACATCTTCCGCCACTCGCGCACGCCAAGGGATTTCGTAATCCTCTCTGGCGACGTGCACTACTCCTTCGTTTACCGCGTGAGCATCCGCCACAAACGCGCCAGCCCGACCATCTGGCAGATCACCAGCAGCGGCATCAAGAACGAATTTCCGCCCAGGCTGCTGGACTGGTTCGACCGCCTGAACCGCTGGCTCTACGCGCCATGGTCGCCGCTCAACTGGCTGACCAAGCGCCGGCGCATGCGCGTCACCCCGCTGATTCCCGACCGCAGCCGCGCCGGCGAGCGCCTGTGGAACGGCGCCGGCCTCGGCCAGGTGTTCTTCGACGACCAGGGCCGGCCCACGCGCATCATGCAGCTCAATGCCGATGGCTCACCGCCCGCCACCTTCGTCGCCGAGCGCGAATCCGCTCCGGCAAAGACGGCGCAGGCCAGCCCCGGAAATCGTGGCGCTGTAACCAGGGACGAGCACCTGCACTGAGCAAACGAAAGAACCGCCCATAAAAAAACCGGAGCCTTTTCAGGCTCCGGTTGCGTTTCAGGCGAGGATCACTTGCCAGCGGTCAGCGCGTTGTAGCTGGTCATCAGGTTGCGGTAGTCCGGGATGTGATCGGTGCAGATCTTGGCCAGGCCTTCCACGTCGTTGCGCCAGTCGCGGTGCAGCTCGCAGGCCACGGCGAACCAGTTCATCAGTTGCGCGCCGGCCTGGGTCATGCGCTGCCACGCCGAGTCACGGGTGATCTGGTTGAAGGTGCCCGAGGCATCGGTGACCACGAACACGTCGAAGCCTTCCTCGATGGCCGACAGCGCCGGGAACGCCACGCAGACTTCGGTCACCACACCAGCGATGATCAGTTGCTTCTTGCCGGTGGCCTTGATCGCCTTGACGAAGTCCTCGTTGTCCCAGGCGTTGATCTGGCCAGGACGGGCGATGTACGGCGCGTCCGGGAACATTTCCTTCAGCTCCGGCATCAGCGGGCCGTTGGGGCCGGTTTCGAAGCTGGTGGTGAGGATGGTCGGCAGGTTGAAGAACTTGGCCAGATCAGCCAGCGCCAGCACGTTGTTCTTGAACTTGTCCGGCTCGATGTCGCGCACCAGCGAGAGCAGACCGGCCTGGTGGTCGACCAGCAGAACGACGGCGTTGTCTTTGTCCAGGCGGTTGTAGGTGGCGTTGGTCATGGTGAAGGCCTCGAATTGTTTTCAATGTGCCGGCTGCGCCGGTGAGTGGGTTTCGTTCAGCAGTGCGTCACTGCATGGAAGAAAGATTAAATTCGAGACCCTTTCCCGACTAGACTGCGAAAATTGCCTCTAGCGTTCTATTTGAGGAACGATCAACAAGAACCCAGCTGCCATGACTTCACCGCAATGCTGGAACACGCTGCGCGCGCTGGCTCCGCCTGGAGCAGGCTCAGCCAGCCCGATTGGCACGGGTACGGTGCGCGGCACACGTCTGTCTGTCAGGGGATGATCTTCTCAGCGCGCAGGCGATCGAACAGGTCGAAGAAGGCGCTGCGGGTTTCGCGGAAGTGGTGGAAGCCGAAGTCGCGCGACTTGCTCATGTCGTTGACGCACTCCTGCTCGCGGCCGAGATCGGCGTCGGTGTGCCACCAGGAAACCAGCTTGTCGATGTTCGGCTCCAGAAGTCCGTGTTGGTCAGCCAGCTCGCGCCATACCGGGCCGGCATCGGCCATCCGGGCTTGCAGCAGCTGGGGCGTTTCCGGACAGTCCGCCACCTCGAGGGCAAAGTACTCGCCGATCTCGCGCCACATGCGGCGCCAGCGAAACACGTCGCCATTCACCGTATTGAAAGCCTGGTTGGCGGCACCGGGAGTGGTCGCCGCCCATTCGAGCTGGCGTGCCAGCACCAGGGCGTCGGTCATGTCAGTCAAGGCATTCCACTGTGCCTGCGAACCGGGGAATACGAAGGGTTGGCCGGTCGCCTTGCAGATCGAGGCATAGACGGCCAGTGTCGTGCCCATGTTCATGACGTTGCCCAGCGCGTAGCCGATCACGGTGTGCGGGCGGTGCACGTTCCAGGCGAAGTCGTAGCGCTTGGAGGCTTCGAACAGGACGTCCTCCTGCGCATAGTAGAAATTTTCGCCGGGTACACGCGGCTCGGACTCGCGAAATGGCGTTTCGATGCGCCCGCTCCCGTAGGCTTCGAACGAGCCCAGGTACTGCTTGGTGCCCGTAACCAGCGAGGCATGTTCGAGCCTGGCGCTGTCCAGGGCCTCGAACAGGTTGCGCAGCATGGCACTGTTGGCCTCCACGTTCTCTTTCTCGCTGTCGCGCCGTACCCAACTGTAATAGAACACGTGGGTAATCGGCAAGCCCGCCAGCGCCTGCTCGGCGGCCTGCTTATCGAGCAGGTCAACCGCAACGGGGATCACGCCGCTCTGCTGGGTGGGGCGGCGTGACAGCCCGTAGACGGTCCAGCCGCTGGCTAGCAGATAAGTCGCAAGATTGCCGCCGGTGATACCGGTGGCGCCAACCACGAGCGCTGTACCTTTACGCATGTTCAAGCCCTTTGTGAAATTCGCAAAACCAGCCGGACGCTGGCGAGAAGCAGCAGTCTGGAAGGCGGAGCTTGTTGCTACAATCGAAAGTGTCGCAAAACTTTATTGCGTGAGACGCAACCCTATGACGCCGAACACGATGGATCTCAACGCCTTGCTCGTGTTCGAGCGGGTCGCTGCCAGCGGTAGTTTCACCACCGCCGCACGTCACTTTCGCTGCGCAGTGTCGTCGATCTCGCGGCAGATTCGCGGGTTGGAAGAGGCCATCGGGCAGCCGCTGTTCTACCGTCACACGCGCGCCGTGACGCTGACGGAAGCGGGCAGGCGCTATTACGACGCGGTACGCGACGTTCTCGAACGCCTCGACACGGCGACAGAAGCCCTGACCAGCCAACACACCGAGCCCAGGGGCGTGCTACGCATCAACGCGCCGTCCGCCTTTGGTCAGCAGCAACTGGTGCCGCTGCTGAATCAGTTCCAGCGTCGCTATCCCGGGATCAGGGCCGAGCTGTTCCTCAACGACCGAGTGATCGATCCAGTGCGCGAAGGGCACGACATCACCTTCCGGGTCGGCCATCTATCCGACTCGTCATTGGTCGCCCGGCGCCTGGCACCGATGAATTACGTGGTGGCGGCTTCACCTGCCTATCTGGCAAGCCGGGGAACACCGGCAACACCCGAGGCACTCGTGGCGCATGACTGCCTGATCTACCGCGGCGAACTGGGCCGCCAGCGCTGGTATTTCCAGCAGGACGACAGCGCGGAGGAAGTCGCCTACGAACTGGAAGGCAGCCTCAGCAGCAACGACGCGCAAAGCCTGCTGCAAGCGGCGTTGCTCGGGCAGGGCCTGGTCATGTTCCCCACCTGGCTGGTTGCAGACAGTCTGGCCAAGGGTGCGCTGGTCGCGCTGCTCGAGGCATGGCGCTGCGAAGTCATGCCCGGCCGCCGCGAACTGTACGTACTGACCCGCGAGCGGCAGCTCAGGACGCCCAAGGTCCAGGTGTTCATGGATTTCCTGCTGCAGACGGTGGCGGACGGTGCGCCCTGGGATCGTTGGCACGACGGGCCGCACAACGGATGAGCATGACGGCGTAGGCCTGCAAGCCTGCGCGCTGCGGCAAGCAACCGTTGCCCATGAACGAAAAAACCGGAGCCTTTGCAGGCTCCGGTTCGGTTTCAGTTGTGGATCACTTGCCAGCGGTCAGTGCGCTGTAGCTGGTCATCAGGTTGCGGTAGTCCGGGATGTGATCGGTGCAGATCTTGGCCAGGCCTTCCACGTCGTTGCGCCAGTCGCGGTGCAGCTCGCAGGCCACGGCGAACCAGTTCATCAGTTGCGCGCCGGCCTGGGTCATGCGCTGCCACGCCGAGTCACGGGTGATCTGGTTGAAGGTGCCCGAGGCATCGGTGACCACGAACACGTCGAAGCCTTCCTCGATGGCCGACAGCGCCGGGAACGCCACGCAGACTTCGGTCACCACACCAGCGATGATCAGTTGCTTCTTGCCGGTGGCCTTGATCGCCTTGACGAAGTCCTCGTTGTCCCAGGCGTTGATCTGGCCAGGACGGGCGATGTACGGCGCGTCCGGGAACATTTCCTTCAGCTCCGGCATCAGCGGGCCGTTGGGGCCGGTTTCGAAGCTGGTGGTGAGGATGGTCGGCAGGTTGAAGAACTTGGCCAGATCAGCCAGCGCCAGCACGTTGTTCTTGAACTTGTCCGGCTCGATGTCGCGCACCAGCGAGAGCAGACCGGCCTGGTGGTCGACCAGCAGAACGACGGCGTTGTCTTTGTCCAGGCGGTTGTAGGTGGCGTTGGTCATGGTGAAGTCCTCGAATTGTTTTCAATGTGCCGGCTGTGCCGGTGAGTGGGTTTCGTTCAGCAGTGCGTCACTGCATGGAAGAAAGATTAAATTCGAGGCCCTTTCTCGACTAGACTGCGAAAATTGCCTCTAGCGTTCCATTTGGAGAACGATCAATGGAAGACCTCAACAGCCTCTACTACTTCACCCAGGTGGTGGAGCAAGGCGGCTTCGCCGCGGCGGGGCGCGCGCTGGACATACCCAAGTCCAAGCTTAGCCGGCGTATCGCCCAACTCGAGGAGCGCCTCGGCGTGCGCCTGCTGCACCGCACCAGCCGGCACCTGTCGCTCACCGAGATCGGCCAGGCGTACTACCAGCGCTGCCTGGCCATGCGCGTGGAGGCCGAAGGCGCGGCGGAGGTGATCGAGCGCAACCGCGCCGAGCCGCGCGGCCTGGTGCGCCTGGCCTGCCCGACGACGCTGCTCAACTCCTGGGTGGGGCCGATGCTGACCCGCTACATGCTCAAGTACCCGTTGGTGGAGCTGTACATCGAGAGCACCAACCGCCGCGTGGACCTGCTGCATGAAGGTTTCGACGTGGCCTTGCGGGTACGTTTTCCCCCGCTGGAAAACACCGACATGGTGATGAAAGTGCTCGCCGCCAGCACCCAGTGCCTGGTCGGTCACCCGGATCTGCTGGCCTCGCTGCCGAAAGATTTCCAGCCCGAGGAACTGGGCCGCCTGCCGAGCCTGCACTGGGGCGGCGCGCAGCGCGACTACCAGTGGGAGCTGCTCGGCCCGGATGACGGCAAACTGGTGATCGCGCACCAGCCGCGGATGATCACCGATGACCTGCGCGCCCTGCGCAATGGCGCGCTGGCCGGGGTGGGTATCGTCCACCTGCCCTGTGTAGCAGTGCGCGAAGACGTCGCGGCCGGCAAGCTGGTGGAGATGCTGCCGGGCTGGGCGCCGAAGTGCGGCATCGTCCACGCCATCTTCCCGTCGCGGCGCGGCCTGCTGCCCTCGGTACGCACGCTGATCGATTTTCTCGCCGAGGAATTCAGCCAGAGCGACATGGCCTAGAAATGCCGAAGGCGCCGTCAGCCAGGGCTAACGGCGCCTTCGGCGCAGGAAGATGAGTCGCCCAGCGGGCGCTGGGCGGCCATGGTGTCACGACGCGGCCTGGCCAACCTCGGCAGGCTGAGCGGCCTGTCTGGCCGGCATCAGGAAGTGGTCGATGCGGATCGCCACACCGGCGGTCTGGAACTGCCGGGCGGCAGCCTCGATGCGTTGCTCGGCGCGCGTCACCCGGCCGTGGTGGCGCAGATGCTCGAGCCAGGACTCGTCGAAGAAGAACTCCTGCCAGTGCCGCGGGTTCTCGCTGTTCTGCACCAGCCCCCAGGAGAACGCGCCGTTGCGCCGACGCATGCGCGCCACCTCATTCATCGCCTGGCGAAAGGCGGCAGCCTGCTCGGCCGCGATGTCGTAGTGCAGGGTGACCATCACCGGGCCGCGCTCGAGATCGGCCTCGTCGGCCAGAATCGGCGCTGGCCAGTGCAGCGAGGGCGCGAGGTCTTCGCTTTCGGTGACCGGCAGCGGGAACCTGGCGCTCAGCAGCAGGCCCAGCACCAGGCAGCCGGCGGCCGCGAACAGCGCCAGCGGAATCGACGCATGGCTGGCGACGAAACCCCAGAGCGCGCCACCGGCAGCCATGCTGCCGAAGAACACCAGGATGTACACCGACAGCGCCCGTGCGCGCACCCAGTCCGGCACAGAGGTCTGCGCAGCGACCTGGAGGCTGGACAGCACGGCGATCCACGCCGCGCCGCTGAGCAGCATCACCGGCAGCAAGGCGGCGAAGTGGCGCACGCTGGCCAGGGCCAGCAGCACCAGGGCGTAGAGCAGGCTGGCCAGCAGCACCAGGCGATCGCTGCTGATGCGCTCGCGAATACGCGGCAACAGGGTGGCGCCGAGAACGGCACCGACGCCGACGCTGCCGAGCATCAGGCCGAAGTCGCTGGCGCTGCCCTGCAACTCGCCACGCACGATCAGTGGCAGCAGCGACATGCCGGCGCTGGCACCGACGAAGAACGCCGCCGCGCGCACCAATACCGCCTGCAAGGGCTTCGAGGCGCGGCTGTAGCGCCAACCGGCGCGCATCGCGCCCAGCAGACGTTCGGCCGGGAAGGTCGCGACCTGGCTCGCGCTTCCAAGTCAGCAGCACGGTCATGACTGCGAAGAACGACAGGGCATTGAGGGCGAAGGTCGCCCAGGGGCCACTCAGGCTGACCAGCACGCCGGCGATGGCCGGGCCGAGCGCGCGGGCGACATTGATGCCGAGGCTGGACAGGGCGATGGCCGAGGGCAGGTCGCGCTTGTTCACCAATTCCGGGGTCAGCGCCGACCAGGCCGGCATCATCAGCGCGGTGCCGACGCCCATGGCCAGGGTCATGCCCAGCAGCAACCAGACACTGGTCAGCCCGAGCAGGGTCAGCGTCGCCAGCGTCGTGGCCACGGCGGCCATCCACAGCTGCACACCCAGCAGGTAGCGGCGCTTGTCGACGATATCGGCCATGGCGCCGGCCGGCAGTGCCAGGAGGAACATCGGCGCCGAGCCGGCGACCTGCACCAGCGCGACGTGCATGGGGTTGGCCGACAGGCTGGTCATCAGCCAGCCGGCGCCGACTTCATGCATCCAGGTGCCGATGTTCGAGGCGATGCTGGCCAGCCACAGCCAGCGGAAGGTCTTGTGATTGAGCGCGCCCCAGGGCGACGGCTTGGCGGTGTTCATGTCAGAGCAGGCCTTGTCGTGGGTATTTTAGAATTCGGCGCACTGCGGCCAGCCCGGACGAGCTGGCCGCAGGCGGGCTCAGAAGGCGAAGCAGGAGCAGCCGAACGCGCCCCAGAAGCCCTGATGGTCGCTGACCGGCACGCTGCTGCGGCGCGCGCGGTCATGCTGGTGCTGGTGCACGGCGCAGGAGCCGATGCACTGGTGGATGCTCGCGCTCAGCGGCGCGGCATTCGGGCTCCAATGGCCGGGCACGATGGCCACCGGCGACCAGTCCGGCATCACCGGTACGGTCGGCGGCGCCAGCTTGTCGAACTCGCTGGTGGCGTGCACCACCTTGCCGCCGACCACGGTGAGCACCGATTCCAGCCACTTGATCTGCTCTTCCTCGACGCTGAAGAAGTCCGCGGTCAGTGCCACCAGGTCGGCGAGCTGGCCGACCTTGATCTGGCCCTTCTTGCCCTGCTCGCTGGAGAACCAGGCGCTGCCGTGGGTGAACAGCTGCAGCGCGGTGGCGCGTGGCAGGCCCTGCGGGTAAAGCGTGGTGCCGCCGACGGTCTTGCCGCTGACCAGCCAGTACAGCGCGGTCCAGGGGTTGTAGCTGGCCACGCGGGTGGCGTCGGTGCCGGCGCCAACCGGCACGCCCTCGGCCAGCATGCGCTGGATCGGCGGCGTGGCTTCGGCCGCCTTGGCGCCGTAGCGGTCGATGAAGTACTCGCCCTGGAATGCCATGCGGTGCTGGATGGCGATGCCGCCGCCGAGGGCACGCACCCGCTCGATGTTGCGCGGGCTGATGGTCTCGGCGTGGTCGAACAGCCAGGGCAGGCCATTGAAGGGGATGTCGCGGTCGACCTTCTCGAACACGTCGAGCATGCGCGAGATGGATTCGTCGTAAGTGGCGTGCAGGCGGAACGGCCAGCGCTGCTCGACCAGATGACGCACCACCGGCTCCAGATCGGCTTCCATATTCGGCGCCAGGTCCGGGCGCGGCTCGAGGAAGTCCTCGAAATCGGCGGCGGAGAACACCAGCATTTCGCCAGCGCCGTTGTGGCGCAGGAAGTCATCGCCCTGGTGCAGCTTGACGCTGCCGGTCCAGTTCTTGAAGTCGGTCAGCTCTTCCTTGGGCTTCTGGGTGAACAGGTTGTAGGCGATGCGCACGGTGAGCTGGTCCTTGTTGGCCAGTTCCTGGATCACCTGATAGTCGTCCGGATAGTTCTGGAAACCGCCGCCGGCATCGATGGCGCTGGTCACGCCCAGGCGATTGAGTTCGCGCATGAACTGGCGGGTCGAGTTGACCTGGTATTCCAGCGGCAGCTTCGGCCCCTTGGCCAGGGTGGCGTAGAGGATCATCGCGTTGGGGCGGGCGATCAGCATGCCGGTGGGGTTGCCGTTGGCGTCGCGCTGAATCTCCCCGCCCGGCGGGTTGGGAGTGTTCTTGTCGTAGCCCACAGCGCGCAGTGCGGCGCGGTTGAGCAGCGCACGGTCGTACAAGTGGAGGATGAATACCGGCGTATCCGGCGCCGCGCGGTTGATCTCTTCCAGGGTCGGCATGCGCTTCTCGGCGAACTGGAACTCGGTCCAGCCACCGACCACACGCACCCACTGGGGCGTCGGCGTACGGTCGGCCTGGGCCTTGAGCATACGCAGCGCTTCGGCAACGGACGGCACGCCTTCCCAGCGCAGCTCCAGGTTGTAGTTCAGCCCGCCGCGGATCAGGTGCAGGTGCGAGTCGTTGAGGCCCGGGATCACCGTGCGCTTTTGCAGATCGACGATCTTGGTCGCGTCACCGCGCATGGCCATGGCCTCGGCGTCACTGCCGACGGCGATGAAGCGGCCGTCCTTGATGGCAACGGCGCTGGCATGTGGCTTTTCGGGATCGACCGTGTGCAGACGACCGTTGAACAGGATGAGATCGGCGCTCATGGAGCCTCCTTGGGAGCGGATGGAAGAGGTACTGGCGAAAGCGGAAAAAGGCTGGGCAGAGTACACGGCCGCGGCGGCGCCCAATACGCCACCGGCAGCCAAGATGCGCCGGCGCTTTTCATCATATGAATCGGTGCTCATCGAAGTGGCTCCTGGCCGTGAGGCCTCAGCCAGGCGGCAAATGCCCGCGTGGCCATGGGCATGAACAGATACACCACGAGCAGGACGATGCTCAGAGTGATCAACACCTTGCTCAGCAGTGGGCCTGCAAGCCCTGGAAGCATAGTGAATACCGGCTGCCATAGCGCCGGCACCAGCAGGCTCAGAGGCATGATCACCAGGAAGGTGACGATCGCCTGCTTCCAGCGCGGCGGTGGCTGCACGGCGTCACGCGGCACGAACCAGAAATCCTTGCCCAGCAACACCTCGGTGTCGTCGCCAGCGCGCAACAGCGGCTGCACGTCGGCGACCAGTTGCTTGCGCGCCTCGGAGTCGAGCCAGCCCTGCATGTGCTGCAGCTGGTCAAAACGCAAAACGCAGGTGAAGTGCACCAGGCCACCCTGGCGCTCGCGCGCGACGTCGACACCCAGGTGGCCAGCGCAAGCGCCGGCGATGTCGATGATCTGGCGCAGCCAGGTTTCGTAACGTTGCTCGTGTTGCTGCTGCACCTGGTGACGCACCACCAGCGTGACGGTATCGGCTTGCATCGGGTTCATTTCGGCTGTCTCCGCATCTGCTGCGAGTTGGGGCCAGCCTCCGCCATGCAGAGGCTGGCATCGGCTCAGATAGGTGCGGCGACAGGGGCCAGGGTCGGGCCGTGCTGCACGCGCTCGGGCGCCTTGTGAACCATGGTGTAGGCGTAGTCGACGCCCATGCCGTAGGCACCGGAATGTTCCTTGACCAGGTTCATGACGGCATCGTAGGTATCGCGGTTCTTCCAGTCGCGCTGCCATTCCAGCAACACCTGCTGCCAGGTCACCGGCACCACGCCGGCCTGGATCATGCGCTGCATGGCGTAGTCGTGCGCCGCCTGGGTGGTGCCGCCGGAAGCGTCGGCGACCATGTAGATCTCGTAGCCCGCGTCGTGCATGGCGGAGAGGGCGAAGGTGGTGTTGCATACCTCGGTCCACAGGCCGGAGACGATGATCTTGTTGCGGCCGTTCTTCTTCAGCGCGTCACGCACTTTCTGGTCGTCCCAGGAGTTCATCGAGGTGCGCTCGAGGATCGGTGCATCGGGGAATACGGCGAGCAGCTCGGGGTAGGTGTGGCCGGAGAAGCTTTCGGTCTCGACCGTGGTGATGACGGTCGGCACGTTGAAAATCTTCGCCGCCTTGGCCAGGCCAACGGTGTTGTTCTTCAGGGTCTGGCGATCGATGCTCTGCACACCGAAGGCCATCTGCGGCTGCTGATCAATGAAGATCAGCTGGCTGTTGAAGGGAGTGAGGACTTCGGTTTTGACGTTGCTCATGGCGGTTACCTGTCTGTTGAACTGATTGTTGTTGGGCACATATCCGGGTGCTCGTCTTTGCCCCGTTAGCGTCGTTGACTCGCTGGTCACGACCGGAACAGGTGCTCAAGTTAGCGGATCGACAGGCGTTTCGTTTGTGCATTTTTGCGCCTCCATGAGTGCAAAAATGCACCTTTGCAATTGACCGGGCGGTGCTAGCATTTTCCTCCCGACCACTCGGGAAGCCGCGAAATAGGCGGTCCTTACACTCAAGGAGAAGGCAATGGCAGCTTCACGTCCGTACAACGAAAACACCGCCTACTGGGGCGTTCCATGGGAAGACGCTTACGGCTATCCGCAGGCAAGGAAGGTGGGTAACGAAATCTTCGTCTCAGGCCAGTTCAACCACGACGAAAAAGGCAATCTGGTCGCGCCGGCGCCGCTGGATAACGAAGGCCGACCCAGCGATTTCTCGACCATGGGCGACCAGATGCGCAGCGCCTACGACAACATCGCCAAGCTGCTGGCGCTCTATGGCGCGACGCTCGAAGACGTCGTCGAAGAGACGCTGTTCGTCCTCGACATGGATGCGGCATTCGCCGTGGTTGGCAAGGTGCGCAAGGCGGCCTATGGCACCGAGCGGCCACAATGCGCCAGCAACATCATCGGCGTATCCCGGCTGGCGCAGCGGCCGCAACTGATCGAGATCGCCTGCCGGGCGGTGATCGGTGCACGCGCCAACTAAGTCCCGCTCCCGGTTTCGTCCAACGCAACCGGGAGAGCCCGCTGCCCTTCGATCAGCGCCTTCTGCTCGGCCACGGCAGCGGCGCAGAACGCCTTGACCCGCCAAGACTTGCGAATGTCCTGGTGGGTGAGCAGCCACAGCTCATCATGGAGCTCGGGCACCACCGGCCCGACGCGCACCAGCCCGGGCGTGATATCGCCCAGCATGCAGGGCAGAAAGCCGAAACCCAGCCCGGCGGCAATGGCGGCGCTTGCCGCCGCGACCGAGTCGGTGCGGTAGGCAATGCACTCGGCCGCCACTCGGCATTCCAGATAACTGGCCGCTCTAAGACCGGACAAGGCGCCAGAATACGACACCCAGGCGTGGCCGTCGAACGGGTCGGTGCCCGACACGTTTCCAGCGCGCCCGTACGACGCCCAGGCAATGATCGCCAGCTTGCGCCCGACCAGGCTTTCCCCCGGTTTTCTCGTAGCGCGCACGGCGATGTCCGATTCGTCCCGAGCCAGGCTCAGGGTCTGATTGCCAACCAGCACCTCGACCGCGATGCCTTCGTTGACGACCTTGAAGTCGGCGATGATCGGCGTGAGAAAGTGCAGCAGCAAGGAGTCACTGGTGGTGATGCGCAGCTTGCCCTGCGGCCCCTGCCCCGCTCGCGACACGCGCCGCGTGACGCTGACGATATCCAGTTCGACCCGCTCGCCGAGGGCGCGCAACTCTTCACCCTCGGCCGTGAGCATGTAGTCGGAGCGGCGATGGTCGAACATCGCCACACCGAGCGTCTTCTCCACCTGCGCCAGGCGGCGCGACACGGTCGAGACGTTGATGCCGAGCTTCTTCGCCGTGGCGGCGCGATTGCCGCACTCGCTCAGCGTCTTGATGATGCGCAGATCGTCCCAGGAAAGCTGGCTTACCGCTTCGCCCGCATCCCATTTGCCAGCAGGTACGCTCGGGCTCGATGAAGCACTTCTAGATGACGAACTCACGCCAGGGCATCCCAAATACGGTGTGCGCCCATCATACGAAAAGGCTATCGGCGAACCAAGGCAGCCCCGTCATCCGGGCCAACGCTGGACTTTCAGCGCAGCTTCTCAAGCATCTGGTAGTACCACATGCCGGCCGCCAGCATCGGGTTGCCGAGCTGATCGCCCAGCGGCACCTTGATGTGCTTGCAGGCGGCGAAGGTGTCGTACTGCTCGAGGTCGCCGGTGATGGCCTTGGCCATGATCTCGCCCATGATGTGGCTGGTGGCGATGCCGTGGCCGGAGTAGCCCTGGCAGTACCAGACGTTGGACGAGAGCTTGCCCAGCTGCGGGATGCGGTTCATCACGATGCCCATGGCGCAACTCCACTGGAAGTCGATCGGCACCCCCTTGAGCTGCGGGAAGGTGCGCTCGATGCACGGCCGCAATTCACCGGCGATGTCTCGCGAATCACGCCCGGAATAGTTGGCACCACCGCCGAACAGCAGACGGCCGTCCGCGGTCAGGCGGTAATAATCGAGCACGAAGCGACAGTCGTATACCGCCAGATCCTGCGGGTTGATCTCGCGGGCCAGCTCGCCCAGCGGCGCAGTGGTGACGATGCCGCCCATGGCCGGGAAGATCAGGCCCTTGAGTTTGCGCCGCTCCAGCTTGTGGTAGACGTCGCCGGCCAGCAGCACCTGCTTGGCCTCGATCCGCCCGCCCGTGGTAACCACCGCGGGACGCGCGCCGTGAACGATCTCCAGTACCTCGGAATGCTCGAAGATCAGTGCGCCCAGGCTCTCGGCGGCCTTGGCCTCGCCGAGGCACAGGTTGAGCGGGTGCAGGTGCATGTTGCGGGTGTTCTTCAGCGCCCCGCAGTACAGCTCGCTGCCCAGTTGAGCACGCACGCCGGCGCCGTCGAGCAGCGTGACATCGCTCTCCATGCCACGGCGCAGCGCTTCATCGTAGGTCGTCTTGAGCTCCTCCATATGGCTGGGTTTCATCGCCGCATGCAGGTGACCGTGCTTGAGGTCGCAGTCGATGCCGTACTTGGCCACGCGGCTCTTGATGATCTCGTGGCCGCGCCAGCGCAGGTGCCAGATGAAGTCGTCCACCTCCTCGCCCAGCGTGTTGCGCATCTGCTTGCGCATGGCTTCGTCGCCGGAGAGGCTGCCGGTGACCTGGCCACCGTTGCGCCCGCTGGCACCCCAGCCGACCTTGTTGGTTTCCACCACGGCGACCTTGAGGCCGCGCTCGGCCAGCTCCACCGCCGTGGCGATGCCGGTGAAGCCGCCACCGATGATGGCCACGTCGACGGTTACGCTGCCCTGCAGCGTCGGGTAGTCGCTCTCGAAGTTGAGCGAGGCCGAGTAGTAGGACGGCGCGCGCTCGGCGGCGGGTTTGACGGGTTGCTCGATCATGTTCATTGCATGTCCTTGGGGTGCGCATGCACCGATGAATCTGGGATCGTGGCTGAAGCCGCTCCTACCATGTTTAACCCGTAGGAACGGCTGGGGGCACTCCGCTTCAGCCGCGATGCTGTTCAGAATCCGTATTCGCGGACAAGTCCGCTCCCACAAGCCCCTGCTGCGCCCTGTGGGAGCGGCCTTGGCCGCGAAGCTGTTATCCCTCGACTCAGGCGTTGCTCAGGTACCAGCGCCAGTCCTGCTCGCCGACCTCGCCCATGAACTGGCGATACTCGGCACGCTTGACCGCGAGGAAGACCTTGAGAAACTGCTCGCCAAAAGCCTCCCGCGCCCACTCGGAATGCTCCAGCGCGTGGATCGCGGCCGACCATTGGGTGGGCAGATGTTCCGTGGCCTGGGCATAACCGTTGCCCTCGATCGGCGCACCGGGATCGAGCTGTTCGCGAATGCCGCGATGAATTCCGGCCAGAATCGCCGCGGCGGCAAGATAGGGATTGGCATCGGCGCCACAGATGCGGTGTTCGATGTGCCGGGTATTGGCCGGGCCACCGGGCACACGCAGGCTGACGGTGCGGTTGTCCACACCCCAGGTGGGCGCCAGCGGCGCATAACTGTTGGCCTGAAAGCGTCGGTAGGAATTGGCGTTGGGGCAGAACAGCAGCAGCGAGTCGAGCAGGCTGGCGAGCATGCCACCGATGGTCTGGCGCAGCAGCGGCGTGCCGGCTGGGTCGTCACTGGCGAACAGGTTGGTACCCGCCGCGTCGGCCAGGCTCACGTGCATATGCATGCCGGTGCCGGCGATCTCGGCAAATGGCTTGGCCATGAAGCAGGCCTGCATGCCATGGGCGTGAGCCACGCCCTTGACCAGACGCTTGTAGCGCACCGCCTGGTCCATGGCCGCCAGCGCAGGGCCGTGCTCCAAGGTGATTTCCACCTGGCCGGGGGCGTACTCGGAAATCGCCGTGCGCACCGGAATACCCTGGGCCTTGCAGGCCGCGTAAAGATCCTTGAGAAACGGCTCGATCTGCTCCAGCTCGCGCAAACCATAGACCTGGGTCTGCCGCGGGCGACTGCCATCGGCGTCCAGCGCCGGCTGCGGGCGCCCCTGGGCATCGCGCTTCTGGTCGAGCAGGTAGAACTCCAGTTCGCAGGCCATC
Organism: Ectopseudomonas mendocina; assembly: GCF_016008875.1. Lineage (GTDB taxonomy): Bacteria > Pseudomonadota > Gammaproteobacteria > Pseudomonadales > Pseudomonadaceae > Aquipseudomonas. The sequence goes on along the minus strand of NZ_JADTQG010000017.1, from coordinate 58,992 downwards.
ACCGGGTGGTAGCCGTCGGCCTCCAGCTGCTCGATCACCCGCACCAGCAGCTGCCGCGGATCGGCGGGCGTGGCCGGCAGGCCTTCGGTGGGGTGCATCGACACCTGCACGGCGGCGGTGGGCATCTGCCGCCAGGGCAGGCGCACCAGGCTGCCGGGCAATGGATAGGCGCGGCAGTCGATATCGCCGACCTCCCAGACCAGGCCGGTATCCTCGACATCCTCACCCTGGATGGACAGGCCGAGCATGGTGCTCGGCAGCGGCCGGCCGCTCTGGTACAGCGCCAGCAATTCCTCCCGGTGCAGCAGCTTGCCGCGCGGCACACCGTTGGCATCGAGGATGAACAGCTCGATCAATTCGATATCGGGATTGCTGGCCAGGAATTCCTGGGCTTCCTGCACAGCAGCGAAAGTCGTCATATCGCACTCGCTTGCGCCAGTTGGGCGCTCGGTGTCCGCACGGCCCGTTCGACTCTCGAACAGGTGGCGCAGGCAGACAAATAGGCATCAGCGGCTGCGGACATGGCGCAGCCATCGGTGTCAGCGGGTGGGGACGGCGTCCGGTGGGCGCGCGTGGCGACAATGCCACAGCGCCCAGAAGGCGAGGATGATGGTCAGCAGCGGGTTGAGCCGCTCCAACAGGCGCCGCCGCGCAGGCGCGCGGTACAGCGGAACATGGACTTGGCAGGCCAGGGAGATCATGGCTTGGCAGCGTCGCACAGGGTTTGACGTGCGTTAAATCGGGTTTTTCATACGCTTGGTTATGCGCTGGCTAAACAATCCTGCCCATGCAAACCAAATCGGCCCGCAGGGTGCGCCGTGCGCACCATTAATCACACGACAGACAGCGCATTCTATGGCTCCGGCCGATAGCCCAGACGCAAACCACCCCAATGCCGCCCACGCACCATGATCGGCACCGACAGGTCGTGCATCAGCTCGCCGGTATCGCGCATGTAGGTCTGCAGCAGTAGCGCCTGTGTGTGGCTGCCGCAACGGATGCCGGTGCGGTCGTTGAACAGGCGCTTGCCACGGCTGCGGGTGGCATCCAGCGCCGGGTCGCCGCTGGGCGGGTGGTTGAATGCGGCGTTATGGGTCGGCACGTAGCCTTCCGGCGTGGTGGAGATGGCGAATACCAGCCCTTCGTGGCGCTTGAGCAGAGGCTCCTGCAGCGCAGGCAGTACCTGATCGGCGTACTGGTCGAAGCGCGTGCGATATTTCTGCGGCTGGGTACCGGGTATCGGCTGGTAGTGGCGATCGAACAGGTCGTCGAGGCTGATACGGCCAGCCTGCAGGTCCTGCTCGAACTGTGCGGCGATGGCTGCCGCGCCTTCGCGGGCCAGGTCATAGGCACGCTGGTGATAGTCGTCCAGGCCCACTTCGGCGAGCTGTTCGCTGACCGTCTCGGCCTGGCCGACCAGGTGATCGGCGGCAGCGGCCAGTTGCCGCGTCTGCCCCTCGCTGCCCTGCACGTCATCCTGCAGCTGCAGCGCGGCCGCCGACAGGCTGGCCAGGCGCTGGTGATTGTCCGCCGTGCCGGCGCTGATCTGCGCTACTTGTTGCTCGACTTCCTCAGCCTGATCGGCAATGCCGTGCAGGCGGCTGCCGGCCGTCTCGATCTGCTGCGCGGCCTGTTCCAGCTCGACGCTCTGGCGCTGAATATGGGCGACCACCGCCGTGCTCTGCTGGCGGATGTCGGCGATCATCTGGCTGACTTCTTCGGTGGCACTGGCGGTGCGCGCGGCGAGGTTGCGCACCTCGTCGGCGACCACGGCAAAACCACGGCCCATCTCACCGGCGCGCGCGGCCTCGATGGCGGCGTTGAGCGCCAGCAGGTTGGTCTGGCTGGCGATGGACTGGATCACCTGAGTGACCTGCTCGATCTGTTCGGTACGGCTGCCCAGGCCGTCGATCAGCTCGCGGCTGGCCAGGGTCTGCGCGCTGAGCTGCTGCATGCGCTCGATGGCCTGGCTGAGCTCGGCCTGGCCGCTGGCACTGGCTTCACGCACATGCTGCGCGGCAGCCAGGGTGTGCTCGGCACGGGCGGCGCTGTCCTGCTCGGTATGGGTGATGGCCTCAGCCGCCTGGCTGACCTGCTGCACCGCAGCCAGTTGCGACTGCAGGCGCTCGGCCAGGTGCTTGACGGCATGAGCCACCCTGGCCGCGGACAACGCGTTGTGGCAGGTATGCCGCGACAGGCCGCGGCTGAGTTCGACGAAATCGGTAGCGACAGCCTGTTTCGCGGCGGGCGCGGCATCGTCACGGCGCTGCCAGGGGCCGAGCCACGGCCACAGCGCCAGCAACAGGAAGGACGGCACGCTGACGTAGACCGGCAGCTGCACCTGCTGGTAGACCAGCATCAGCGCGGCCAGCCCCAGGGCGTGAAGAAGACAGGCAACGGGTGAACGGACAAAGGCAGCTTGCATGACCGACCTCAGAGTTCTTGTTCTGGTGCGCGACGAGGCGCTGTAGGCGGACGGGGTCACGACGGGTTCCCTCTTGGAATATCCCACGCAACCAGGGCAGCAGGCTACGTGTACGACAGGCCCGGCGAAAAATCAGCGTATGCAGGCCGGGCACCATGACCGCGATTCGAGCAGCTTGGAAGCACCAGCACCATAAAACTTTGGTAGCACCCTGCCATGAATTTGGACGGTCAGCCCTTTTGGCAGGCCGCTTCGTAAGAGCGCCATCCACTGTATCGACGCCTGACCGAATGGCATTAGCGAATGGCTGAAAAACCATTCCACCTCGGCCTCGATGGCCGGCTACCCGACCATGCGATGGCGTTTTACGAAACGCCGGTCCAGCCAGTCCTTGCAATGCCCGTACAACCGCCCGCCAGCACTCCAGTCATGCCAGCCGAGCAGCGCCCCGCCGTCGCCAGTGGCGAGCAGCGCCAGGCTCTGCCATTGCGCACGGTACTGACGCAGCGGGCGATCCTCTAGCGCGGCCTGAAGGTTTGCAGCCAGTACCGGCGCCTGACGCACCGCGAAACGCCCGCTGCGGCGCATGCCGTCAAGGCTGGCGCTGTCGCCGACGGCGAAGATCTGGGCATGGGATTCGCTCTGCAGGGTCGGGCGAATGGCGATGAAGCCCGCTGCATCGCTGGCCAGCTGGCTGGCGGTCAGCCATGGCCAGGGTCGTGCACCACTGGCCAGCAGCAGGCGCCGCCCGCGCCATACCGGCTCGTCGCCGCTGAGCAGCCAGTCATCCTCGATGCGCCCGATCGGACAATGCTCGCGCACCTGTACGCCACGCTGACGCAGATGCCCCAGTGCACGCAGGCGCAACCCCGGCGACAAACCATCGAGCAAGGTGCCGCCACAGAACAGCGCCAGCGCCGGCACCTGGTCGGCCAACGCCAGGGCCAGTTCCACACCGCCGGCACCGCCACCGAGAATGGCCATGCGCCGTGGCTCGGCCTGCCATTGCTGCCAGCCTTCGAGCAGCTTGTCGATTGGCCTGGCGGCCAGCACCTGCATGGCATCGCCCTGCTGCGGCGGGATGGCCATGCCGGCACCGACGTTGAGCGACAACCACTCGCTGTGCAGGCGGCGTCCGTCTTCGAGTTGCAGGATCCGCGCATCGGCATCGAATGAGGCGATCTCGCCCTCGATCAGATCGACCTTGGCCGCGCGGCACAACGGTTGCAATTCCACGCGGCAGTCCGCCGCGCTGAAGCGTCCGCTGATCAGCCCCGGCAGCATGCCGGCGTACCAGGCCTCGGGGCCAAGGCTGAGCAGGGCGATGCGCCCCGGCGGGCGCTCCACCAGCGCCCAGCGGCGCAACACACCAAGATGGGCATGGCCAGCCCCGGCCAGGATCAGGTCGTACTGGCTCATGCGTCGTTGCATCCATCGCGGTACTGGCTCGGCGTCTGACCGGTCCAGCGTTTGAAGGCGCGGCCAAAGCTGCTGCTGTCGCTGAAGCCGAGCAGGTAGGCGATTTCACTGATCGAGCAGCGCGGGTCGCGCATGTGCCGCAGTGCCAGGGCGTGTCGCGTCTCGCCGAGCAGCGCTTCGTAGCTGGTGCCCTCCTCGGCCAGGTGCCGCTGCAGGCTGCGCAGGCTCAGGTGCAGGGTCTGGGCAATGCGCTCGGCGGAGGGCTCGCCATCGGGCAATTGCGCCTCCAGGCAGCGGCGCACCCGTTCGCTGCAACTGGCCGCCTGCAATTGCTCCAGATTGCGCCGCAGTACCGTCTCGTTGTGCTCGGCCAGTTCCGGGTTGCCGTCATCCAGGCGCTGCTCGAATGCCGCACGGGGAAAACGCAGCAGGCTCTCGTCGGCATCGAACTGCAGCGGCGCGCGAAACACCGCCTGCCAGGGCGTCAGGTCCGCCGGCCGCGGGCGTTGCAGCTGCACCAGCAAGGGTGAGAACTCCCGGTTCAGGCGGTTGCGACAGCTGCGCACGTAGATCGCGGCGAAGGCGTCCAGCGCTTCGGGCGCCGGTGCCGGGCTGCCTGGTGGTACGCGGAAGCGAAACTCGTAGACATTGCCCACCTCGCACAGCTCCAGCTGCAGCGCATCGCTGACCACCCGGTGGTAACGCACGATGCGCTCGAACATCTCACGCAGGCTGCTGCTGGCGATCAGCGCATAGCCCAGGGCATGGAAGGTGGTCGGGCTGACGTACTGCGAGGTCTTCAGGCCCAGCGCCGGGTCACCGCTGGCGGCCACTGCCAGTTGCCACAGGCGCGTGGTCAGCGATAGCGGGCAGCGCGCATTGGGGTCGTCGAGCAGGGCCGGGTCGAGTCCTGCCTCGCGACACAGGGCAGCGCTATCGAGCCCGAGGGCATCGAGCTGCTTGCGCAGGGCGCGGGTCCAGCTGGCCAGGGTGGTGGGTTCGGCGGTCATGCAGATTGGCGTATCCGGTAGGCAGGTTGGCGTGCACGGTCGGGCGCTCTGACGACCGTCACGGCACAGTGAAGTCACAACCCGATAACAAGAGGATGTCGGCATGTCCCCTTCTCCCGCAAGCCTTAATGACCAGCAACGCGCCGCTTATATCCGTGAACAGGTGATGGCCCACGGCAACGCCCTGCGCCAGCACTACCCGATTCTGCAGCATCAGGACGCGCTCGGCGCCGGCATCCTGACCTTCGCCCTGCTCGGCATGATCGGCTCGGCCGCGCTGTACATCGGGGGTCACCTGGCCTGGTGGGCCTGCCTGCTGCTTAACGCCTTCTTCGCCTCGCTGACCCACGAGCTGGAGCACGACCTGATCCACTCGATGTATTTTCGTAAGCGGCCGTTGCCGCACAACCTGATGCTGGCGCTGGTCTGGCTGGCGCGGCCGAGCACCATCAACCCCTGGGTACGCCGCCATCTGCACCTGAACCACCACAAGGTGTCCGGCAGCGAAGCCGACATGGAGGAGCGCGCCATCACCAACGGCGAGCCCTGGGGCATCGCGCGCCTGCTGATGGTCGGCGACAACATGATGAGCTCGTTCATCCGCTGGCTGCGGGCGAAGAACCCCGCGCATCGCCGGCTGATCCTCAGCCGCACGCTGAAGGTCTACGCGCCGCTGGGGCTGCTCAACTGGGCCACCTGGTACCTGTTCCTCGGTTTCCACCTTCTTGACTGGGCCAGCGCCGCGCTTGGCGCCCCGATCGCCTGGTCGGCCACTACGCTGAACGTGATGGCAGTGGTTAACATCGCCGTGGTGGTGCTGGTTGGCCCCAACGTGCTGCGCACCTTCTGCCTGCACTTCGTCAGTTCCAATATGCACTACTACGGCGACGTCGAGCCGGGCAACGTGATCCAGCAGACTCAGGTGCTCAACCCCTGGTGGCTGTGGCCGCTGCAGGCCTTCTGCTTCAACTTCGGCAGCAGCCATGCGATCCACCATTTCGTGGTCAAGGAGCCGTTCTATATCCGCCAACTGACCGTGCCCTTCGCCCATCGGGTGATGCGCGAGATGGGCGTGCGTTTCAACGACTTTGGCACCTTCGCCCGGGCCAATCGCTGGACACGCCAGCAGAAGGCGACCGAGGAGCGCACGCAGGCAGCCTGATCCCTGGGGGGCGACCATCGGTCATGCGATACCGGCCGATGAGACCCGCTGCGCAATCATCGCGCCAGTAGTCGGCTAGAATCCGCCAGCGCCCTACCGCTCCGCTGACAGTACAGCGTCCACCGGACATCGGCGCCCTCGTAGTAGCCATGAGGCGCCCAGGATGCTTCGACCGCTTCGCGCATTGATCTTGCTGCTCTGCCTGGCCGGTGCCGTGCCGGCCTGGGCAGGCAGCGGGCTGCCGCTAATGAAGCTCAGCGCTGACGACCTGGCCAGGCCGGTGAGCATCGAGCACAGCCTGCTGCTGGAAGACCCAAGCAGGCAGCTCAGCGCCAGCGAGGTGCTGCAGCGCATCGAGGCAGAGGGCCGGCAGGTTCGAGGCACCGCGCGCATCGGCTATACGCGCAGCGCCTGGTGGCTCGCCGTGCAGCTGCAGGCGCCAGCGAGCGAGCGCCTGCAACTGATCATCGGCCAGGCCTTCCTGGATGATCTGGAGGTCTGGCTGTTCGACGGCGAGCAATCGCTCGGCCCGCTTTACAGCGGCGCCCAACGTGCGTTCGCCGAGCGTGGCGAGCCTTATCCACAGTTTCTGCTCAACCTGCCACGCCTGGGCGATGGCCCGCACAGCCTGCTACTGCGTGTGCAGAGTGATTCGGCGATCAACCTGCCGCTGCAGCTGGTCGGTGCAGAACATGGTCAGCAGCTGATCGCCCACAGTTGGCTGCGAAGTGGTCTGCTGATCGGCGTGCTGATCGCCCTGGCGCTGTTCTATCTGGTCAAGTACAGCACCCTGCGCGAAGCGCAACTGGCCTACTTCAGCCTCACTTCGCTGTGCGTGGCCCTGTACAACACCAGCCTGTACAACCTGGCTGGGCTGCTCTGGCCGCAGTGGTCGCTGCTGCCCAAGCTGCTGATCAACCTGCCCACCGCGGGCATGATGATCTTCAGCTCGCTGTTCATTGCCAGCGCGCTCGGCCTGCAACTGGGGCGCCTGCGCTGGCTGCGCGACGCGCTGTTCGCCGCCACCCTGCTGGTCAGCGTCGGCGGCTTGCTGGTCGAGCATCCCTACACCTACCAAACGCTGAACCTGCTGATTCTTGCCAGCGGGCTCTATCAGTTGCTGCTGATGGGGCTCGGCATCGTCCAGCGCCGCCCCTATGCGCCCGGTTATCTGTTGTGCTGGAGCGCCGCCCTGGTGCTGATGCTGCTGGTGCCACTGGGCCGCGCCGGGTTGATTGCACTGCCAGCCGGTTTCTATGCGCTGTACGCCTACCTGCCTGCGCTGAGCATGCTGCTGTTCGGCGCCCTGCTCGACAAACAGCTGGAGCGCGTGCGCCGCGTGCTGCTAAGCAGCCAGGCGCAGGCCATCGATAACCTGGAGCAATACCAGGCGCTGTTTCGCCACAGCGGCGAGGGCATCTTCCGCTGCCAGCGCGACGGCCGGCTGCTGGAGGTGAACCCGAGCCTGGCGCGCCTGCTCGGCAGCGAAGCCGTGCCCGAAGGCCTCGGCAACCTGTCCCTGCAGCGACTGGTGGGAGAAACACAGTGGCAATCGCTGCTGCACCAGCTCGACGAGCAGGCCGGCGCGGTCAGCTGCGAGTGCGAGCTGTACGACCTGGCGCAGCGCCCGCGCTGGGTCTACCTGTCGCTGCACTTGCGCGCTCAGCGAGACTGCATCGAGGGCATCGTGGTCGATCTCAGTGAGCGTCGTGTTCTGGAAGAACGTCTGCAACGCCTGGCGGCCCACGATGCCCTGACCGGCCTGCTCAATCGCCGCGAGCTGGAGCGGCTGCTGGCGGAAACCCTCGGCAGCACCGCCAAACGGCGCTTCAGCCACCTGTTGCTGCTGGGGCTGGATCGCTTCAAGCAGGTCAACGACCTGTTCGGTCACTCGGCTGGCGACCAGTTGCTGCGCCAGTTGGCTGGTCAGTTGCAGCACCAGTTGCCGCGCCATGCCGAGCTGGCGCGTGTCGGCGGCGACGAGTTCGCCGTGCTGCTGCGCGAGGTCGACGACGACGCCGCGCTGGACCAGGCCGAGCAGTTGCGCCGGGCCGTCGAACAGTTCGTCTTCACATGGCAGGGGCGGCCATTCCGTCTGCACGTCAGTATCGGCATGCTTGCCCTGGGCTCAGGCGTACGCGACTGGGAAACCGCGTTGAACTGGGCCAGCAGCGCCAGCCAGTTGGCCAAGCACCAGGGGCGCAACCGCGTACAGCAGTTCAACCCGGACGATGGCGCGCTGCTCGAACACCAACGCCAGCTGCAGTGGATTACCCGTCTGCGCGAGGCCACCGAGCGCGGTTATTTCGAGCTGTTCTTCCAGCCGGTACAGGCGCTGCAGAGCGCCGCCACCGAGCTGCACTATGAGGTGCTGCTGCGCTACCGCGACCCACACAGCGGCGAGTGGATCAGCCCGGCGCAGTTTCTCGATGCGGCGGCGCGCTACGACTTTCTCGGCGCCATCGACCGCTGGGTGATCCAGCACCTGTGCGCCTGGCTCGCCGCCAACCCGCGCCACCTGGCGCAACTGGCCCAGGTCAACGTCAACCTCAGCGCCAGCTCGCTGCTCGATCGGGATTTTCACCAGTTGCTCGAGCAGGAACTGGCTCACCATGGCCTGCCGCCCGGCAAGCTGTGCATCGAGGTCACGGAAATGGTCGCCCTCGGCGAGTTGGGCGTATCCGCACAGTGGATCGAGAAATTGCGCGGCAAAGGCCTGAAGGTCGCGCTGGACGATTTTGGCAGCGGCTTCGCCTCCTACGCCTACCTGCGCCACCTGCCGCTGGATATCCTGAAGATCGACGGCAGCTTCATCAGCGGTATCGAGCACGACCCGATCAACCAGGCCATGGTCGGCTCGATGCGCCAGATCGCGGCGCAACTCGGCCTGGTCACTGTCGCCGAATTCGTCGAGACCCAGGCCAGTCTGGACTGCCTGCGCCGTCTGGGCATCGACTACGCCCAGGGCTACTTCGTCGGACGCCCGCAGCCTCTGCGCCAACTGGCTGACGACGCACGCCACCACGGCACTCAGCAAGCCTGATAGAGCTCGGCCGGGGCGCCGTTGCGGCGAGCAGAACGTCCACACAATGAGCTGCAGCGCTTGTACGATCCCAGGGCGAATGACGAACGACGGCTGCGTCCCATCATCCCCAATCAGCAAAGCTCATTTCTGCGGCAACCGCGCAGTCCCGTCGCGCTCCTGGAAGACATAACGAATTGCGCGAAAAATGGCGCAGATACCGAGGGCATAAAAAAACCCGCCATAAAGGCGGGCTTCTTCGACAGGTAGCCGATCGATTACTTGATCTTGGCTTCCTTGTACATCACGTGCTTACGTACGACCGGATCGAATTTCTTGATTTCGATCTTGTCGGGGGTGGTGCGCTTGTTCTTGTCGGTGGTGTAGAAGTGGCCGGTACCGGCGCTGGACACCAAACGGATCAGTTCACGCATGACTCTCTCCTTAAACCTTTTCGCCGCGAGCGCGCAGCTCAGCCAGCACTACGTCGATGCCACGCTTGTCGATGACGCGCATGCCCTTGGCAGAAACGCGCAGACGCACGAAGCGCTTCTCGGACTCGACCCAGAAGCGATGGTGCTGCAGGTTCGGCAGGAAACGACGACGGGTTTTGTTGTTTGCGTGGGAAATGTTGTTCCCGGTTACCGGACCCTTACCGGTAACTTGACAGACTCTCGACATGCCTCAGCCCTCTAAAACCACATGCCCAACCCGGCATGGGTTGGCCGCTTAAACTCAATGTCATTGGCGCTCAGCGCCGCGTTTCTCGAGGGTCTTACCGGGCGCACTGAATAGCGCAAGAACCGGGCCCCTAGAAAAGAGCGCTGCTTTATACCAGAAAGCCCTGGGAGCAACAAGGGAAACCGTAGGATAAAACTCAAAGCTCCGCACGCAGACCGGCCGGAAGCAGGGCCTTTGCGGCCTGCTCAGCATTCGACCGCTCGTCGCCTCGATCAGGTGCGGCGCCCGGCAAATCGGCCAGGGTCGCACGCTTGGCCTGCCGGCTTTGTCATCCGCCACAGTCGACACTTGCTGAACAGCCTCGAGGCCCAGATCGAACCGACCTTAGCTACATCCAGCCCAGCTCGGCCATCGACAGCGGCTCGCCGTCACCGACGATGAAGTGATCGAGCACGCGCACCTCGACCAGCGCCAGCGCATCCTTGAGCCGCTGGGTCAGCACGCGGTCGGCCTGGCTGGGCTCGGAAACCCCGGATGGATGATTGTGGGTAAGTATGACCGCCGCGGCGTTGTTGGCCAGCGAACGCTTGACCACTTGCCTGGGATACACGCTGGCGCTGTCGATGCTGCCGCGAAACAGCACCTCGAAGGCCAGTACACGGTGCTTGGCATCGAGAAACAGGCAGCCGAACACCTCATGCGGTTCGTGACGCAGTTGCGCCTTGAGGTAGTCGCGCACGGCCTGCGGGCTTTCCAGCGCCGAGTCGCGGCGCAGGCGCTCGGCCAGATGCCGCCGCGACATTTCCAGCACGGCCTGCAACTGCGCGTACTTGGCCGGACCCAGACCCAGGTGTTGGCTGAAGCCAGCCAGGTCGGCTTCCAGCAGCGCCCTCAGGCTGCCGAATTCGCTGAGCAGATGGCGCGCCAGGTCCACCGCACTTCTGCCGGTCACGCCGGTACGCAGGAAGATCGCCAGCAGTTCGGCATCGGTCAGCGACGCCGCGCCCTGCTCCAGCAATTTCTCCCGCGGGCGCTCTGCCGCGGGCCAGTCGCGAATGCTCATATACACCTCCCTATTGAGCCAGGCGCCCGCTGTTCCGCTGCGGGCGCTGTGCTATCGTAGCCCATCTTTTTACACGGGGCCGGCCTGGGGAGGCGTTGGTCACGTGGCGCACATCCACCGGTATATAAAAGGCAAGCCTATGCAGCGGCTGTATCGCAAACGCATCATCGTCGGCGTGGGGGGCGGTATTGCTGCCTACAAGAGCGCCGAGCTGGTTCGCCGGCTGAAGGATCAGGGCGCCGAAGTCCGCGTGGTGATGACCCAGGGCGGACGAGAATTCATCACCCCGCTGACCCTGCAGGCGCTGTCCGGCCACCCCGTCCACCTCGACCTGCTCGATCCGGCCGCCGAAGCGGCGATGGGCCATATCGAGCTGGCGCGCTGGGCCGACCTGATCCTCATCGCACCGGCCACCGCCGACCTGATCGCGCGCTTGGCCCAGGGCATCGCCAACGACCTGCTGACCACCCTGGTGCTGGCCACGGACGCGCCGATCGCCCTGGCGCCGGCGATGAACCAGGCAATGTGGCGCGACGAGGCCACCCAGGCCAATCTCGATCTGTTGCAGCAGCGCGGCATGCGCCTGTTCGGTCCGGCCTCCGGCAGCCAGGCCTGCGGCGACGTCGGCCTCGGCCGCATGCTCGAACCCAATGACCTGGCCAACCTGGCCGCCGACTGCTTCCAGCGTCAGGCGCTCGAAGGCCTGCACGTTCTGATCACCGCCGGCCCGACCCAGGAAAACATCGACCCGGTGCGCTACATCACCAACCACAGCTCCGGCAAGATGGGCTTCGCCCTGGCCGAAGCCGCTGCCGAGGCCGGCGCCAAGGTCACCCTGGTCAGTGGCCCGGTGCATCTGCCGACGCCGGATCGGGTCAGTCGCATCGACGTGGTCAACGCCCGCGATATGCTCGCCGCCTGCGAAGCCGCCATGCCCTGCGACGTACTGATCGCCGCTGCCGCAGTGGCCGACTACCGCCCGGAAGTGGTCGCGCAGCACAAATTGAAGAAAGACCCCACCAGCGGCGAAGGGATGCTCCTGCAAATGGTGCGTAACCCGGATATCCTCGCCACCATCGCCGGCCGTGAGGATCGCCCCTTCAGCGTGGGCTTCGCTGCCGAGACCGAGAACCTGCTCGAATACGCCTCGCGCAAGCTGCGCGACAAAAATCTCGACCTGATCGTCGCCAATGATGTGGCCAACCCCAGCATCGGCTTCAATAGTGAAGAGAACGCCATCACCGTGATCGACCGCGGGCTGCAGCAATTCAGCTTCGCCCAGACCAGCAAGGGCAAGATCGCCCGCCAGTTGATCACCCTTATCGCCGAACGACTGAACAAGAACTGACCATGCACGCTCTGCAAGCCAAGATCCTCGATCCTCGCCTCGGCCAGGAATTCCCGCTGCCGCAATACGCCACGCCCGGTTCGGCCGGCCTCGACCTGCGCGCCATGCTCAAGGAAGACATCGTCCTCGAGCCGGGCCAGACCGTGCTGATTCCCACCGGCCTGTCGATCTATATCGGCGACCCCGGCCTGGCGGCGATGATCCTGCCGCGCTCGGGCCTTGGCCACAAACATGGCATCGTCCTCGGCAACCTGGTCGGCCTGATCGACTCCGACTACCAGGGCGAGCTGATGGTGTCGTGCTGGAACCGCGGCCAGGCGCCTTTCACCATCGCCATCGGCGAGCGCATCGCGCAGTTGGTGCTGGTGCCGGTGGTTCAGGCACATTTCGAACTGGTCGAGCAGTTCGATGAGACCCAACGGGGCGCTGGCGGCTTCGGCCATTCCGGTAGCCACTGACCCTCCCCCCCCACAGGACGACCCGCCGAGGAGCGCCTACGTGAAACTCTTCAAGCGTACTGCCAAGGAAGTCGATAGCGCCGCCAGTCTGGTAGCAGACCAGCCCAAGCGCAAGGCGACCAGTCCCTCGCTGGGGACGCTGCTGCCAGGCCTGCTGGCTGCGCTGATTGGCGTCGGTGCCGGCGGCGCGTTGCTGTGGTTCGCCGAAAGCACCAGCAGCCAGGCTCGCCAGGCCGAGCTGACCCAGGCCCTCGGCAGCAATCAGGCTGCCGCCGTGCAGCAGGCGCTCAAGCAACTGCAAGCCGACAGCCTGGCCGCTGCGCGTAACCCGCAGCTGCTGCAGGCGTTGCAAAGCGGCGACAGCCTGCAGGTTCGCGAGGCCGAACGCAGCCTGGGTTATCGGGACGGCGTAATCGATGCCCATCTCAACCGTCGTGGCGAAGCCGTACAGGACACCAGCCGCACTGCACCGATGAATTTCGCCGGGCTGGACATGCTGCGCCGCGCCGAAAGCGGCCAGCAGCCCGCCGTCGAAGCCTACCGGGTAGGAGAGCGCTGGCTGGCCTATAGCGCCGTGGCCCTGCGCATCGGAGACAGCCAGCCGGCACAGGGCACGCTGCTGCTGGCCTTCGACCTGCAACGCCTGCTCGCGGCTCTGCCGGCCCTGCCTGCCGAATACGGCCAGGTACAGTTGATCCAGCAGTTCGCCAATACTCCGGCACAGGTACTGCTGCAACGCGGCCAGCCCGGCGAAGGCAGCGCGCAGACCTTCGCCACCGGCAATCCACACTGGAAAATCAGCTTTACTCCCGGTCCGGCCCTGGTTCAGGGTAGCGTTCCAGTGACCATGCTCGGCCTGGCGCTCCTGCTGGCCCTGGGTGGTGCCCTGATCGGCCTGATCTTGGTGCAGGGTGCTTTGCAGCGGCGCGTCAACCTCGATGCCCAGCAGCTCGGACAAATGCTGAAAGAACTCTCTGCCGGCAAGAACGTCAAAGCCTTCAGCCTCAGCGTACCGGCACTCGATACGTTGGCCCAGAGTCTGGCGCGCCTGCCGCGCCGCAGTGGCCCTGAAGGCAGCAGTACCCCCGTTAAAGGAACAGCCGCGGCCCCAGCCGCTCAGCCGGTCACGAAGCCCGCCGAGCTGGTCGACCCGCTGTTTCAGGACACCGATATCCTCGATATCGACATTCTCGATGAAGACCAGGATCTCCTGGGACTGGAGCAGAGCCCCGCAATGACCACTAGCCAAAGCGCCCCGAAACTTCCCGCCGACATTTTCCGCGCCTACGACATCCGTGGCGTGGTGGGTGACACCCTGACCGCCGAATACGCCTACTGGATCGGCCGCGCCATCGGCTCGCAGAGCCTCGCCCAGGGCGAATCCAAGGTCATCGTCGGCCGTGACGGCCGCCTGTCCGGCCCCGAGCTGCTGCAGCAACTGGTCCAGGGCCTGCTCGACTGCGGCTGCGAAGTCACCGACATCGGCATGGTGCCGACCCCGGTGGTGTACTTCGCCGCCAACGTGCTCGAGGGCCGTTCGGCCGTGATGCTCACCGGCAGCCACAACCCGCCGGACTACAACGGTTTCAAGATCATCATCGCCGGCGACACCCTGGCCAACGAGCAGATCCAGGCGCTGAAAACCCGCCTGGACGACAACGACCTGGCCACTGGCGTCGGCAGCGTGCAGCAGGTCGACGTGCTGCCGCGCTACTTCAAGACCATCCGCGACGATATCGCCCTGGCCAAGCCGCTCAAGGTGGTAGTCGACTGCGGTAATGGCGCGGCCGGCGTGATCGCCCCGCAACTGATCGAGGCGCTGGGCTGCAGCGTGATTCCGCTGTTCTGCGAAGTGGACGGCACCTTCCCCAATCACCACCCGGACCCGGGCAAGCCGGAGAACCTGGTCGACCTCATCGCCCGCGTCAAATCCGAGAATGCCGACCTGGGCCTGGCCTTCGACGGCGACGGCGACCGCGTCGGCGTGGTGACCAACACCGGCAACATCGTCTACCCCGACCGCCTGCTGATGCTGTTCGCCAAGGACGTGGTCTCGCGCAACCCGGGCGCCGACATCATCTTCGACGTCAAATGCACCCGCCGCCTGACCCCGCTGATCAGCGGCTACGGCGGCCGCCCGGTGATGTGGAAAACCGGCCACTCGCTGATCAAGAAGAAGATGAAGGAAACCGGCGCCCTGCTGGCCGGCGAAATGAGCGGCCACATCTTCTTCAAGGAGCGCTGGTACGGTTTCGACGACGGCATCTACAGCGCCGCGCGCCTGCTGGAAATTCTCAGCCTCGAGAAACGCAACGCCGAGCAGGTGTTCAGCGCCTTCCCCAGCGACATTTCCACGCCGGAAATCAACATCAAGGTCACCGAGCAGACCAAGTTCGGCATGATCGAACGCCTGCAGCGTGAAGGCCAATGGGGCGAAGCCAACATCACCAGCATCGACGGTGTACGTGTCGACTATCCCAAGGGCTGGGGCCTGATCCGCGCCTCCAACACCACGCCGGTGCTGGTACTGCGCTTCGAGGCCGACTCCCAGGAAGAGCTGGAGCGCATCCAGGATGTCTTCCGCGCCCAACTGCTCAAGGTCGCCCCCGACCTGCAACTGCCCTTTTGATCGATTGTTCCAGGAGCCCCCTGCATGACCCTCGAGCGTGACGCCGCCGCCCAGGTTGCCAAGGTACTGTCCGAAGCCCTGCCCTATATCCGCCGCTTCGTCGGCAAGACCCTGGTGATCAAGTACGGCGGCAACGCCATGGAGAGCGAGGAGCTCAAGCAGGGCTTCGCCCGCGACATCGTGCTGATGAAGGCGGTCGGTATCAACCCGGTGGTGGTACACGGCGGCGGCCCGCAGATCGGCGACCTGCTCAAGCGGCTGTCCATCGAAAGCCACTTCATCGATGGCATGCGCGTCACCGACACCGCCACCATGGACGTAGTGGAGATGGTGCTCGGCGGCCAGGTCAACAAGAGCATCGTCAACCTGATCAACCAGCACGGTGGCAGCGCCATCGGCCTGACCGGCAAGGACGCCGGCCTGATCCGCGCGCGCAAGCTCAAGGTCAGCCGCCAGACGCCGGAGATGACCCAGCCAGAGATCATCGACATCGGCCATGTCGGCGAGGTCACCGGGGTCAACACCGACCTGCTCAACATGCTGGTCAAGGGCGACTTCATCCCGGTCATCGCGCCCATCGGCGTCGGCCCGGATGGCGAGTCCTACAACATCAACGCCGACCTGGTCGCCGGCAAGGTGGCCGAAGCGCTGAAAGCCGAGAAGCTGATGCTGCTGACCAACATCGCCGGCCTGATGAACAAGCAGGGTGACGTGCTGACCGGCCTGAACACCGAGCAGGTCAACGAGCTGATCGCCGACGGCACCATCTACGGCGGCATGCTGCCGAAGATCAAATGCGCGCTGGAAGCGGTCCAGGGTGGCGTGACCAGCTCGCACATCATCGACGGTCGTGTACCTAACGCCGTGCTGCTGGAAATCTTCACCGATGTCGGCAACGGCACCATGATCAGCAACCGCAAGCGCCCCTGAACAGCGGCCGCCACGCGGCCTTCTGATGCCCCTCTCCCCCTGGGAGAGGGTGCCCGCAGGGCGGGAGAGGGCTTTGCGACCGCCACACGACTAGGGTGAGAGTCGGCCAGCGCCACCAGCCATCGAACCCGCTTATCTCCCCACATCCATGTGGCGACTCGAACTTGCCGCAATCCCGCCCAACCAGCACGCTCACCAGGCCACCCCGATAAAGGACCGCCCATGAGCAGCCTGCCCGAAGCCAGCCAGTTCACCTTCTTTCACACCTTGCGCGTGCGCTGGGCCGAGGTCGATCCGCAGAGCATCGTCTTCAACGGCCACTACCTGACCTACGCCGACGTCGCCATCACCGAATACTTTCGCGCCCTGGGCGTCGCCTACCCAGCTGACCTGGCACAGGATGGCGGCGACTTCTTCGCCATCCGCACGCTGCTCGAATACCGCGCACCGGCGCGCTTCGACGACCAGTTGCAAATCGGTATCCGCAGCGCTCGCCTGGGCCGCTCCAGCCTGACTTTCGCCCTCGGCATCTGGCGTGACGATGAACTGCTGACCAGCGGCGAAATCGTCTACGTGCATGCCGACGGCGCGACACGCAGCAGCGCACCGCTGCCGCAGTGGCTCAGGGAAAAGATCGAAAGTTTCGAGAAGACTCAGCCGCAGGGCTGAATGACCGAGCCCTAAGGCTTTTTCTGCGGCTCGCCAAACAGCTCGGCCAGACGTGCGCGATCAGCGGCGAAACCCGCTTCGGCCTGGGTACGCGTCTCCTTATAGCGGGCGATGTCGCGCTGCAGACGCTGCTGTTCTTCCTTGAGGTTGTTGATCTGCACCAGCAAATGCTCCGGCACCGGGCGCCCGGCACGTTCGTGATCGGCGGCCTGGCTCTGCAGGTTGGCCTGCTGAGTGCGCACCGACTGCAGATTGCCGCGAGCCACACTGGTGACACTGTCGAGCTCGGCCAGCTTGCGTTCGCGGGCGCGGTCGACGTCATCAAGATTGGTGTACAGGCGCAACAGCTGCGCATCGCTGCTGGCGCGCGCCTTGTCCGCCTGCATGCGGGCAAATTCTTCCGGCGTCGGTGCCGGCGGAATCACCCGCACGACACGCCCCTGGTCATTGAGCACTTCATAACCCTTGCCGATGAACTCCGGCGGTACGCCCTGACGGCTGAGCACCGTCACGCCCTTATCGTCGACGTAGCGATACAGCTCGGCAGCCATTCCGGACAACGGCAGCAGCAAGCTACAGAGCAGCGTACAGCGGGTCAGGAGCGGTGCAGGCATAGGACTACCTTGTGCTAGGGCTAGATTCCGTACTCGGCGCGATAGGCTTCGACAGCCGGCAGATATTGCTTCAGTTCAGCATCCCCTGCCAGATATTCCAGTACCTGTTCCAGTGACACGATGCTCACTACCGGCATGCCGAAGTCGCGCTCGACTTCCTGAATCGCGGAAAGCTCGCCCTGGCCACGCTCCTGACGGTTCAACGCGATGAGGGTGCCGGCGGCCTGAGCGCCCTGACCCTGGATGATCTGCATCACTTCGCGAATGGCGGTGCCGGCGGTGATCACGTCATCGACGATCAGCACGCGACCCTTGAGCGGTGCGCCGACCAGGGTGCCGCCTTCGCCATGATCCTTGGCTTCCTTGCGGTTGAAGCACCAGGGCAGATCACGCTGATGATGCTCGGCCAACGCCACGGCAGTGGTCGCAGCCAGCGGGATGCCCTTGTAGGCCGGGCCGAACAGCACATCGAAATCGATACCGCTGTCGACGATGGCCGCGGCATAGAAGCGCCCCAGCTGGGCCAGCGCCAGGCCGCTGTCGAACAGGCCGGCGTTGAAGAAATAGGGGCTGGTACGCCCGGACTTGAGGGTGAACTGACCGAAACGCAGAACCCCGCGTTCGATGGCAAAGCGAATGAAATCGCGCTGGTACGCTTGCATGAAAAAGTCCCGGACGGCACGGATTTAGCTAATTGAGGTGAGCTCGGGTATCATACACGCACGTGTTTTTGGGGGCCATTTATGCGGATCATCAGTGTGAACGTGAATGGTATTCAGGCTGCGGCCGAGCGAGGTCTGCTCAGCTGGCTGCAAGCCCAGAATGCCGACGTGATCTGCCTGCAAGACACCCGTGCCTCCGCCTTTGAAATGGACGACCAAGCCTTCCAGCTGGATGGTTATTTCCTCTATGCATGCGACGGTGAAGTGCCCAGCCAAGGTGGCGTGGCGCTCTACTCGCGATTGCAACCCAAGGCGGTGATCAGCGGCCTCGGCTTCGAGATGGCCGATCGCTACGGGCGCTACCTGCAGGCCGATTTCGACAAGGTAAGTATCGCCACCCTGCTGCTGCCAAGCGGACGGGACGGTGACGAGAGCTTGAATCAGAAATTCAAGTTCATGGACGACTTCACCCATTATCTGGACAAGCAACGCCGCAAGCGTCGCGAGTACATCTATTGTGGCTCGCTGCATGTGGCGCACCAGAAGATGGACGTGAAGAACTGGCGTGACTGCCAGCAATCACCGGGCTTCCTGGCGCCCGAGCGCGCCTGGATGGACGAGGTGGTTGGCAACATGGGCTATGTCGACGCCCTGCGTGAAGTCAGCCGCGAAGGTGACCAGTTCAGCTGGTGGCCGGATAGCGAGCAGGCGGAAATGCTCAATCTGGGGTATCGCTTCGACTACCAGATACTGACGCCCGGTATGCGCCGCAGCGTGCGCAGCGCACGTCTGCCTCGCCAGCCGCGCTTCTCCCAGCATGCGCCGCTGATCGTCGATTACGACTGGATTCTCAGCGTCTGATCGACAGGTACGAAAGCGTATGATGCCTGTCGTCATCCAGGACACAAGGCTTCGCGGACAAGTCCGCTCCCACCAACCTTACCAGCGCTGCAAACGCTGACCGTGGGAGCGGACTTGTCCGCGATAACGCTTTGATTCATGCAAGGCATCCGCCGCTGCCTAGTCAAGTGAAAATGCTGCGATTCTGCACAGCATCACTGGTGTTTTTCTTATCTGGCTGACATTAGGCTTGTCGTAGGTTTCATTGCCCGCGATCCGGCGTCAAACCGTTCTCGGTCTGCACCAGCAAGTTGCGTATGTACGCATCATCGGCATAGCGCTGGCTCAGATCGAGCAGATGGGCACGAGCCTGCTCGTACTCATGCAACGCTACATAGTTGCGCGCCAGGGCGATCCCGGTAATACGACCCGGCTCGATCTCGAAAGCAGCCCGGTTATAGGCAAGCGCCTTGCGATGATCGGAGTACTGCTCGCCGTTATCGCCCAGATAGAGCAGGCCCAGCACGTTATTGGCTGCCAGACCGCGGGGCTCCAGCGCATGTGCCTGCTCGAGCTTGGTGGCGGCTTCCGGCACCTTGCCCTGCATGAGGTCGGCGTCAGCCATATTTACCAGGTAATCGTAGGAACCCTGCGGATAGTAGGCTGCAGCCTTGGCCGCGTACTCGCCCGAGCGCGGAAAGTCATTCAGCTCGTAATAGCCCAGCGAGATGAAGCGCAGCGCATGAGCCTTCTCCGCATCCGTTGCGACCGGGCTGTCGACTACCTTTTCGAACTTGGCAATCGCCTGCCGCGACTGCCCCGCGTCGTGCAATTGCGCAGCCTCGACCCTCAAGGCCTGCAGTTTCGCCTGCTCGGCTAGCGTCCTAGCAGCATCACCGCAGCCGACTAGCGCTGTCAGAAACAGAGCCAGCATCAACATTCGCACTTTCATCAAACTGTCCTTCCTTGGCATGGCGCAGGAGGTCACCCCCGCCGTCCAGCTCCATTGAATTACTTGATCAGCCGCCAGCTGAATGGGTAGCGATAAGCCTGGCCCTCGTTGGCCTTGATTCCGGCGATGATGGTCAGCACCAGCGCCGCCAAGCCCAGCAGCATGAGCAGCGGGAAGCCGATCACCACCACCATGAGGATGAAGCAGACGATCGCTGCCAGCGCCACGCTGATCTGGAAGTTCAACGCTTCCTTGCCCTGGGCGTCGACGAAGGGATCGAGATCCTTCTTGATCTGCCAGATGATCAGCGGGCCGAGCAGATTACCGAAGGGGAACACCAGGCCGAGAAACGCGGCGAAGTGGCAGAACATGGCCCACTGACGCGCTTCCTGACTGGGCGTCGGAAGCGGGCTTTGCATATCGTCATTCATCCTGATGCTCCTTGCTCGGTAAGGGTTTCAGTCGACCAGTGCGGCCTTCTGCAGTTCAAAGATCTCGTTCATGCCCTTCTGCGCCAGCGCCAGCATGGCGTTGAATTCGTCAGGCTGGAACGGTGCGCCCTCGGCCGTGCCCTGCACTTCGATGAAGCCGCCGGCATTGGTCATTACCACATTAAGATCGGTCTCGGCGGCGGAATCTTCAAGGTAATCCAGATCCAGCACCGGCTCGCCCTGATAGATACCGACCGATACGGCAGCGATCATCTGCTTGAGCGGCTCGCCCTTGAGCGAACCGCGCTTCTTCAGCACTTTCAGCGCATCGATCAGCGCCACCATGGCGCCGGTGATGGAGGCAGTGCGGGTACCGCCGTCAGCCTGGATCACGTCGCAATCGACGTACAGGGTGTTCTCGCCCAGCTTGCTCATGTCCAGCGCGGCGCGCAGCGAACGGCCGATCAGGCGCTGGATTTCCAGAGTGCGGCCACCCTGCTTGCCGCGGCTGGCCTCACGCTGGTTACGCTCGCCGGTGGCGCGCGGCAGCATGCCATATTCGGCAGTCAGCCAACCCTGGCCCTGGCCCTTGAGGAAACGCGGCACGCCGGATTCGACGCTGACGGTGCAGATCACCTTGGTATCGCCGAATTCGACCAGCACCGAACCCTCGGCATGCTTGGTGTAGTTGCGGGTGATGCGAATCGAGCGCAACTGATCGGCGGCGCGGCCACTGGGACGTTTCATTGAGCGATACCTACTTCATTAAATAAAAACACTGCGCATTATAGGGGGCGGTCGACCGCGGCGACATGCCGAATTGGCAGCGACTGACGGCAGGCCTGATCGCCTGCACATGAAATGGGCAGGCGCCGTGAGCTACAATCCTGCGTTTTTCGAGCTGACTTTCGCGAGGTATCCCATGGTTCACAGCATGACGGCCTTTGCCCGCAACGAGCAGGCAACCGCCCACGGCACACTGAGCTGGGAACTGCGCTCGGTCAACCACCGCTACCTCGAGCCGCACCTGCGTCTGCCCGAGGCGTTCCGCGATCTAGAAGGCGCAGTGCGCGAAGCCCTGCGCCAGGGTCTGTCGCGCGGCAAGGTGGAATGCACGCTGCGCTTCGCCGAAGAAAGTGCCGGCAAGCAACTGCAGGTCGACAGCGAGCGCGCGCGCCAGCTGATCGCCGCCGCCGAACAGGTCGCTGCGCTGATTAAGCAACCGGCGCCGCTCAACCCGCTGGAAGTGCTGGCCTGGCCCGGCGTACTGGTGGCCGACTCGGCCGACCCGCAGGCGCTCAACGCCGCCGCAATGAAGCTGTTCGACCAGGCATTGGGAGAACTCAAGGCCGGCCGCGCCCGCGAAGGTGCCGAGCTGGCCAAGCTGCTCAACGAGCGCCTCGACAGCATCCTCGATGAAGTCGCCGCCCTGCGCGAACTGGTGCCGCAGATGCTCGCCGGCCAGCGCCAGAAGATCGAAACCCGCTTCGCCGAGATGCAGGCCGAGCTCGACCCGCAACGTCTGGAGCAGGAGCTGGTGCTGCTGGCGCAGAAGAGTGACGTAGCCGAAGAGCTGGATCGCCTGAGCACTCACGTCAGCGAAGTGCGTCGCGTGCTCAAGGCCGGCGGCGCTGCCGGGCGGCGTCTGGACTTTTTGATGCAGGAACTCAACCGCGAAGCCAATACCCTCGGTTCCAAGGCCTTCGACCCACGTAGCACGCAGGCTGCAGTCAACCTGAAGGTGTTGATCGAGCAGATGCGCGAGCAAGTTCAGAATATCGAGTGAAAACTGCTGCGCTAGGCTATACCGCGTTGAAATAAGGTTCGAAATGCTCATTTACAGTCGTAAACTCCGCTTTCTCACCTGATTTCGCCTTGCCTAGCCGTCGCTCGCTACGTTTTAAAATCCCGCAAGATTTCTCAGGATGTTTTCATGGCCATCACCACCGGCACCCTCTATATCGTTTCCGCACCCTCGGGCGCCGGCAAGACCAGCCTGGTCAAGGCGCTGATCGAAAGCGAACCGCTGATTCGCGTCTCGGTTTCGCACACCACGCGCGCCATGCGGCCGGGCGAGCAGGACGGAGTCAACTACCACTTCGTCGACCATGCGCAGTTCAGCGCCATGATCGAGCGCAGCGAGTTCCTCGAGCATGCCCAGGTCTTCGACAACTTCTACGGCACCTCGCAGAAGTGGGTCGAGCAGACCCTGGCCGAAGGTTTCGACCTGATCCTGGAGATCGACTGGCAGGGCGCGCAGCAGGTACGCAAACTGATGCCTCAGGCCAGGTCCATCTTCATCCTGCCGCCGACCCAGGAAGCGCTGCGCCATCGCCTGACCAACCGCGGCCAGGACAGCGGCGAGATCATCGAGCGCCGTATGCGCGAGGCGGTCAGCGAAATGAGCCACTACGTCGAGTACGATTACCTGGTGATCAACGATGACTTCAATCACGCCCTGAGCGATCTGAAAGCCATCTTCCGCAGCAACCAGTTGGCGCAGACGCAGCAGCAGCAGCGCCACGCCGGCCTGCTCAGCGAACTGCTGGCGTAAAACAGCGCTTCCATTGTCGCTGGTGATTTTTTAGACTATTCAGTCCGCTCGCCCGCTCGGGCCAAGCTTATCCGCACAAGTTACGAGGAACACCATGGCTCGCGTTACCGTCGAAGATTGCCTGGACAACGTTGATAACCGCTTCGAACTGGTCATGCTCGCGACCAAGCGTTCGCGCCAGCTGGCCACCGGCGGCAAAGAGCCGAAAGTGGCTTGGGAAAACGACAAGCCCACCGTAGTTGCCCTGCGCGAAATCGCTGCCGGCCTGGTGGACTATGAAGTCGTCGCCCAGGAAGACATCGTCGAAGAAGAACCGCTGTTCGCTGCCTTCGAGGAAGAGGCCAACGAGCCTCTGTAAGTCGATGATGCCGGGTCGAAGTCGCGCGGCGCAGGGCCACAGCTGCCAACGGGAGAGTCTCCCATGGCTGGCATAGACGCTCTCGCCGATCGGCTTTCGGCCTATCTCGGCCATGATCAGGTCAACCTGGTTCGCCGAGCCTATTTCTACGCCGAACAGGCGCACGATGGCCAACGCCGCCGCAGTGGCGAAGCCTACGTGACCCATCCGCTGGCCGTGGCCAGCATCCTCGCCGACATGCACATGGATCATCAGAGCCTGATGGCCGCCATGCTGCACGACGTCATCGAAGACACCGGCATCGCCAAGGAAGCGCTCAACGCGCAGTTCGGCGAAACCGTGGCCGAACTGGTCGACGGGGTCAGCAAGCTGACCCAGATGAATTTCGAGACCAAGGCCGAGGCGCAGGCCGAGAACTTCCAGAAAATGGCCATGGCCATGGCGCGCGACATCCGCGTGATTCTGGTCAAGCTCGCCGACCGCCTGCACAACATGCGCACCCTCGATGCCATGCCGCACGAGAAGAGCCGGCGCATCGCCAAGGAAACCCTGGAAATCTACGCCCCCATCGCCAACCGGCTGGGCATGCACAACATGCGCGTGGAGTTCGAAGACCTGGGCTTCAAGGCCATGCACCCGATGCGCTCCGAGCGCATCCGCGCCGCCGTGCGCCGCGCTCGGGGCAACCGTAAGGAAATCGTGGCCAAGATCGAGGAATCGATCCAGATGTGCCTGCAACGCGAAGGCATGGAAGGCGAGGTGATCGGCCGCGAGAAGCACCTGTACAGCATCTACCAGAAGATGCGCGGCAAGCGTAAGGCATTCAACGAGATCATGGACGTCTACGCCTTCCGCATCATCGTCGACAAGGTCGACACCTGCTACCGCGTGCTCGGCGCCGTGCACAACCTGTACAAGCCGCTGCCCGGGCGCTTCAAGGATTACATCGCGATTCCCAAGGCCAACGGCTACCAGTCGCTGCACACCACGCTGTTCGGCATGCATGGCGTGCCCATCGAAATCCAGATCCGCACCCGCGAGATGGAAGAGATGGCCAACAACGGCATCGCCGCGCACTGGCTGTACAAGTCCAACGACGACGAAGTGCCCAAGGGCAACCATGCCCGTGCACGGCAGTGGGTCAAGGGTGTACTGGAACTGCAGCAGCGCGCCGGCAACTCGCTGGAATTCATCGAGAGCGTGAAGATCGACCTGTTCCCGGACGAGGTCTACGTGTTCACGCCCAAGGGCCGCATCATGGAGCTGCCGAAAGGCTCCACCGCGGTCGACTTCGCCTACGCGGTGCATACCGACGTCGGCAATACCTGCATCGCCTGCCGTATCAACCGCCGCCTGGCACCGCTGTCGCAGGCGCTGGAAAGCGGCTCGACGGTGGAAATCGTCACCGCGCCGGGCGCCCGGCCGAATCCGGCCTGGCTCAACTTCGTGGTCACCGGCAAGGCGCGCACGCACATCCGCCACGCCCTCAAGCAGCAGCGCCGCTCGGAATCCATCAGCCTCGGCGAACGCCTGCTGAACAAGGTCCTGGCCAGCTTCGACACGCACCTGGATAAGATTGCCCCCGAGCGAGTACAGGCGGTGCTCGGCGAATACCGCCAGGAAGTCATCGAGGATCTGCTCGAAGACATCGGCCTGGGCAACCGCATGGCTTACGTCGTGGCCCGCCGTCTGCTAGCCGAAAGTGGCGACGAGACCCTGCCGAGCAGCGAAGGGCCGCTGGCGATCCGCGGCACCGAAGGTCTGGTAATGAGCTACGCCAAGTGCTGCACGCCGATTCCGGGTGACCCCATCGTCGGCTACCTGTCCGCCGGCAAGGGCATGGTGGTGCACATGGAGAGCTGCCGGAACATCGTCGACATCCGCCACAACCCGGAAAAATGCATCCAGCTCAACTGGGCCAAGGACGTCACCGGCGAATTCAACGTCGAACTGCGCGTCGAACTGGAGCACCAGCGCGGCCTGATCGCCCTGCTGGCCAGCAGCGTCAATGCCGCCGATGGCAACATCGAGAAGATCAGCATGGACGAACGCGACGGCCGTATCAGCGTCGTGCAGCTGGTGGTCAGCGTGCATGACCGCGTGCACCTGGCCCGCGTGATCAAGAAACTGCGCGCACTCAAGGGCGTGATGCGTATCACCCGAGTACGCGCCTGACACAATTCCCCTATTTCGATTCTGTAGGCTGGGCGCTCGACCCAGCCAGTTCTCACAAGGAGCGATTCATGAGCAAGACCGTCATTACCAGCGACAAGGCCCCCGCCGCCATCGGCACCTATTCCCAGGCGATCAAGGCCGGCAACACCGTCTACATGTCCGGCCAGATCCCGCTGGACCCGGTGAGCATGGAGCTGGTCGAAGGCTTCGAAGCACAGACCGTGCAGGTGTTCGAAAACCTCAAGGCCGTTGCCGAAGCCGCCGGCGGCTCGTTCAAGGACATCGTCAAGCTGAACATCTTCCTCACCGATCTCTCGCACTTCGCCAAGGTCAACGAGGTGATGGGCCGCTACTTCGAGCAACCCTACCCGGCGCGCGCCGCCATCGGTGTGGCCGCCCTGCCGAAGGGTGCACAGGTGGAAATGGACGCCATCCTGGTCATCGAATAAGTCGATCGAGCGGGGCACGTGGCCCCGCTCTCCCCTTCCCCGGCATGGAGATCGCCATGCGTCTGCTTGCTCTGCTGTTATTGACCGCCCTGCTCGGCGGCTGCGCCAGCGCGCCGAACAACGACCCGAGCGGAACCTGGATCAACCAGGCGGCCATCGATGCCGCACGCGAAAGCGGTCGCCTGCGCGAAGCCCTGCTCGCCTACGGCCCCAACCTCGAATGGCAGATCGACCCCGAGCAACGTCAGGCCAGCTACAGCAACGGCTTCGAACTGGCCGAGGGCAAGCTGCAGAGCGCAGGGGAAGGCCGCTGGCAGGTGACCTTCTACGGCGACTACAAGGAGCAGCTTGCCATTCAGAACGGCGAACTGGTGCAGATCGCCAGCGGCTACTGGCCCGAACAGCACTTCGCCCGTGTTTCCGGCGAGTCCAAAGCGCTGGGCAGCAGCTTCGAACAGGCGCTGTACCGCGACTACCTGGGCGGCGACTGGCTGATCGAGGAAGGTCTCGGCCAGGGCGGCCTGGTGCGCTTCAACAGCGACGGCCAGGTCCAGGGCCTACCTGGCGCCGAACGCTTCGCCCTGTGCCTGGCGGGTGATTGCGCGGCCATGAGCGGCGAACACGACAGCATCTGGCTGCAGGCCGGCGAGCAGGGCAGCCCCTGGCTGTTCGTGCATGAAGGCAATCAGTTGCGCATCTTCGAAGCGCAGAACCGCGCCCAGTTCGACGAGATGCCCGAGTACCAGCCCGGCCCGCAGCGCTGGTTGCTCAAGCGCCGCTGATCGCTATGCGCCGCCCGCAAAGGAGCGGCGCCACGCTACAAGGCACCCAGCAACAACCAGCCACCCAGCGCCAGCAGCAAGCCGCCACAGCCACGGTCCAGCCAGCGCACACGACGCTGCAACCAGCCGCGCCAGCGTTCCTGATCCAGCAGGCGCACCAGCGCCAGATCCCAGAACAGCACCACCAGGGTCATCCATAGCATTGCCAGGCCCAGCCCCCAGGCCGGCATCGCCGATTCGCGCAGCACCCCGAACAGACCGGCATAGAACAGCGGCAGCTTGGGGTTGAGGCTGCTGGCCAGAAGGCCCTGGCGCATGCCTTTCCACACCCCGCCCAGCTTCGGCTGATCGCCTTGCGGCAGCACCAGTTCCCGCTGCGAAGCCAGCGCCTGCAGGCCGATCCAGGCGAAATACAACCCGCCGACAACTTGCAAACCGCGCCACAGCCAGCTGCCTTCGGCAGGCAACAACGCCATGACGAACAGCACCAGCAGCATGCTCAGCAGGTTGGCCAGGGCGATGCCACAGGCACAACCATCGGCCTGGCGCCGCCCTTTCGTCAGCGCGGTACGAATCAACAGAAAGAAGTCCGGGCCCGGCGACAGCAAGGCAGCGAAATGGGTACCGGCAACCAGCATAAACAACGCGAACATGGGACCTCCGTTTGGCGGAGGCAGTGTCGACAATGACCAGTAGCGCTGTATTGGAAGAAAGTCAGGCAGCCAGCATCGCGGCCGAGGTTGTTAGCCCTGCGCAATGAGAATCAGGATCGCGCCAGCAGGCGAAAACGCCCCGGCGTGACCCCGGTAAAACGGCGAAACACCCCGTTGAAATGCGCCTGGTCATAGAAGCCCAGCTCCAGTGCGACCTCGGCCAGCACCTGTCCCTGCACCAACCTGCGCTTGGCCTCACGCACCCGGCGCTGCAAAAGGTAAGTGTGCGGCGGCACGCCATAGGCACGGCGAAACGCCTCGATCAGGTGGCGCGGGTGGCGCTGCACCAAGGTAGCTAGCTGCTCCAGGCTGACGGCCTCGGTGTAGTGGGCTTCGAGGTAATCGCGCAAATACGCCGTCACTCCGCTATCGCGTGATGCCGGCCGCGTCTGGCGCAAGCCGCCGTGACGCACGAACACCAGCTCCAGAAGAGCCAGAAGCTCACTTTCCAGCGCCAGCGCATCGCTGCACTCGAAAGCACCCGCCAAGCGCGCCAGGCTGACCGCCACCTGCCCATCATCGGCCGGATTGAGTTCGCGAAAGCCGCCGGGCAGCCGCTTGCGGCCGAGCAGTGCGGGCAAACGCGACTCCTCGATATAGAGCATGCGATAGACCACCCGCGCAGACTCGGCATGCCCGGTATGCGGCTCGTCCGGGTTCATCAGCGACAGGGTGCCGGCAGGCAGCGCATAGCGCTGACCACGACACTGGTAGCCCCCGACACCCTGCACGATGGCGCCGATCGCGAAGGCATCATGGCTGTGCCGGCCGAACGCCTGACCGGAGAAATCGGCATGAAACAGCTCGACGCCCGGCAACCAGGGCTTGGCCAACAGGCTGTTGGCGCCCACCTCAGCGCTCGGCGAGGATCGCCGCATAACCCTCGCGATAGCTGGGATACTGCGGCGCCCAACCCAGCGCACGGGCGCGGGCGTTGCTGCAACGCTTGCTGCCGGCTCGGCGCACGCGCTGTTCATCGCTCCAATGGCTGACGCCCAGTTGCTTACGCAACCAGCCCACCACTTCGTGCAACGGCGCCGGGTCGTCATCGACACCCAGGTAACAATCAGCCAGGGGCATGCCCGCAGCGTCGGCTTGCAGCAGTGTGGCGAGCACCCCCGCTGCGTCATCGACATGAATGCGGTTGCCATACAGCGGTGGCGTCTCGCTGACCCGATAGCCGCCGCGCACCTGGCTCAACAACCATTCGCGGCCGGGGCCGTAGAGGCCGGTCAGGCGCACCGTGGTCGCCGGCAGGCCGCTTTCCAGTGCCACACGCTCGGCCTCACGCATGATCACGGCGGAAAAACTCTGGGCTTCGGCCGGAGAGTCCTCGTCGATCCATTCGCCCTCCTGCTGCCCGTATACGCCGCTACTGGAGGCGAACAGAATGCGCCGGGGTCGCTGGCCATGCTGCGCCAGCCAGCCCAGCACGCGGCGCAGGCCATCGACATAAGCGGCGCGGTAGCCCGCTTCATCGTGCTGGGTCGCCGCCGCGCAGTACACCAGATAGTCCAGCTGACCCTGCGGCCAATCTCGCGGGCAGGCATCGGTATGCAGATCGCCCTCCAGCGCTTCGATGGCTGCCGGCAGCGCGGCCACGTTGCGGCGCATGCCCAGCACGCGCCAGCCCTGTTCGGCCATACGCAGACCAAGACGGGTACCGACGTCCCCGCACCCGGCGATCAGCAGGCTGTTGCATCCCGACATGCTTTTCTCCCTGACTTTTAAGCGAACGGGCAGTGTAACAGGCCGCTTGAAAACCTCGGCGACGACTGCATGGATGCAGAGGTAGAGCGAAGCAGGACACCCGAGCCGAGGCAGTTAGCGGACCGCATCGGCTGTAGGGAAAAGGGCGCCGCAAACGAGAAAGTCGAGATAGTTTTGCAACAGCCTATTAGCGCGGTTGGTTCATCTGTTTGCAAAGGCTATGCTTGGCGGCAACTTAATGGATAAACACTATGACCCTCACCGAGCTGCGCTACATCGTCACCCTTGCCCAGGAACAGCATTTCGGCCGCGCCGCCGAGCGCTGCCATGTCAGCCAGCCGACCTTGTCGGTCGGCGTGAAGAAGCTGGAGGACGAGCTCGGTGTGCTGATCTTCGAGCGCAGCAAGAGCGCCGTGCGCCTGACACCGGTCGGCGAAGGCATCGTCACCCAGGCGCAGAAGGTGCTGGAGCAGGCCCAGGGCATTCGCGAGCTGGCCCAGGCCGGCAAGAACCAGCTGGCCGCGCCGCTGAAGATCGGCGCCATCTACACCGTCGGCCCCTACTTGTTCCCGCATCTGATTCCGCAGCTGCACCGAGTCGCCCCGGACATGCCGCTGTACATCGAGGAGAACTTCACCCATATCCTGCGCGACAAGCTGCGCACCGGCGAGCTGGACGCCATCATCATCGCCCTGCCCTTCCAGGAAGCCGATGTACTGACCAAGCCGCTGTACGACGAGCCTTTCTACGCGTTGCTGCCAGCCGGCCACCCCTGGGCGGCAATGGATACCATTGACACCAAGCTGCTCAACGACAAGAGCCTGCTGCTGCTCGGCGAAGGCCACTGCTTCCGCGATCAGGTGCTGGAAGCCTGCCCGACCCTGCGCAAGGGCGGTGACGACCACGGCAAGCACACCACGGTGGAATCCAGCTCGCTGGAAACCATCCGCCATATGGTCGCCTCCGGCCTGGGCGTGTCGATCCTGCCGTTCTCGGCGGTGGACAGCCATCACTATGCGCCTGGCGTGATCGAAGTCCGTCCGCTCAGCGCGCCAGTGCCGTTCCGTACCGTGGCCATCGCCTGGCGCGCCAGCTTCCCGCGCCCCAACGCCATCGAAGTGCTGGCCGACTCCATCCGCCTCTGCTCGGTCGCCCGCAGCCCGCAGACCAAGAGCGCCTGAGGCCGGAAGTGAGCGAGCTGTCAGCGGTTTCCGTCACCGCGCTGAAAGGCGTAGGCGCCGCGCTGGCGGAAAAACTCGCCAAGGTCGGCCTGGAAAACCTGCAGGACGTGCTGTTCCACCTGCCACTGCGCTACCAGGATCGCACCCGCATCACCCCCATCGGCGCGCTGCGCCCCGGGCAGGATGCGGTGGTCGAAGGCATCGTCGCAGGTGCTGACGTGGTCATGGGACGCCGGCGCAGCCTGCTGGTGCGCCTGCAGGACGGCAGCGGCACCCTGAGCCTGCGCTTCTTCCACTTCAGCCAGGCGCAGAAGGAAGGCCTCAAGCGCGGCACCGCCCTGCGCTGCTACGGTGAAGTACGCCCCGGCGCCACCGGCCTGGAGATCTACCATCCGGAGTACCGCGCGCAGAGCGGCGACGAAGCGGCCCCGGTGGAACAGAGCCTGACGCCCATCTACCCGACCACCGAAGGCCTGACCCAACAGCGCCTGCGCCAGCTCAGCCAGCAGGCATTGGCGCGGCTCGGCCCACGCAGCCTGCCGGACTGGCTGCCCGACGAGCTGGCCCAAGACTATCGCCTGGCGCCCCTTGATGAGGCCATTCGCTACCTGCACAGGCCGCCGCCAGACGCTGATGTCGAAGAACTCGCCGAGGGTCGTCACTGGGCGCAGCACCGCCTGGCCTTCGAAGAATTGCTGACTCACCAGTTGTCCCTGCAGCGCCTGCGCGAACAGGTGCGCGCGCAACAGGCGCCGGCGCTGCCGCCGGCGAAAAAGCTGCCGCAGCAATACCTCGCCAA
The DNA here is from genome assembly GCF_016008875.1 of Ectopseudomonas mendocina. GTDB lineage: Bacteria > Pseudomonadota > Gammaproteobacteria > Pseudomonadales > Pseudomonadaceae > Aquipseudomonas. The sequence goes on along the minus strand of NZ_JADTQG010000017.1, from coordinate 27,956 downwards.
CCTCGGCTTCGCCCCCACCGGCGCGCAGCAACGAGTCGGCGCCGAGATCGCCTATGACCTGGCGCAAAGCGAGCCGATGCTGCGCCTGGTACAGGGCGACGTCGGCGCCGGCAAGACGGTGGTCGCTGCCTTGGCCGCACTGCAGGCGCTGGAGGCCGGTTATCAAGTAGCGCTGATGGCGCCCACCGAAATTCTTGCCGAGCAGCACTTCCTAAACTTCAGCAAATGGCTGGCACCACTTGGCCTGGAAGTGGCCTGGCTGGCCGGCAAGCTCAAGGGCAAGGCCCGCGCCGCCGCACTGGAACAGATCGCCGGCGGCTGCCCGATGGTGGTCGGCACCCACGCGCTGTTCCAGGAGGAAGTGAAGTTCAAGCGCCTGGCCCTGGTGATCATCGACGAGCAGCACCGCTTTGGCGTGCAGCAACGCCTGGCCCTGCGCCGGAAAGGCATCGACGGGCGCTTGAGCCCGCATCAGCTGATCATGACCGCCACGCCCATTCCGCGCACCCTGGCGATGAGCGCCTACGCCGATCTGGACACCTCGATCCTCGACGAACTGCCGCCCGGGCGCACGCCGGTCAACACCCTGGTGATCGCCGACAGCCGCCGCGATGAGGTCGTCGAACGGGTGCGCAACGCCTGCCAGCAGGGTCGCCAGGCCTATTGGGTGTGCACCCTGATCGAAGAATCCGAGGAACTGACCTGCCAGGCCGCCGAAACCAGCTTCGAGGAGCTTTCCGCCGCACTCGGCGAGCTGCGCGTCGGATTGATCCACGGGCGCATGAAACCGGCCGAAAAGGCCGCGGTGATGGACGAATTCAAGCAGGGCAGGCTGCAGTTGCTGGTGGCGACCACGGTAATCGAGGTCGGTGTCGACGTACCCAACGCCAGCTTGATGATCATCGAAAACCCCGAGCGCCTCGGTCTGGCCCAGTTGCACCAGTTGCGCGGCCGGGTTGGTCGGGGCAGTGCGGCCAGCCACTGCGTGCTGCTCTACCACGCGCCGCTGTCGCAGCTCGGCCGCGAACGCCTGGCGATCATGCGTGAAACCACCGATGGCTTCGTTATCGCCGAGAAAGACCTGGAACTGCGTGGCCCCGGCGAAATGCTCGGTACCCGGCAGACCGGTCTGCTGCAGTTCAAGGTCGCCGACCTGATGCGCGACGCCGATCTGCTACCTGCGGTTCGCGATGCCGCGCAGGCACTTCTGGAACATTGGCCACAACATGTGGCTCCATTGCTGGAACGCTGGTTGCGTCATGGCCAGCAATACGGTCAAGTGTGAACCTGTTCACAGGACAACCGTCGCCACGAACCATTGCGCAAATCCTCGCTGGTTATACTCCGAGACATATGCGCCAACGCTGGATATCGATATGACTGAAGCTGCCCTCGCCGCCAACGCCACTGCGCAACCGCCCGCCGTGATCGTGCAACTGCTGGAGAAACTCGCCGTACCCTACCAGGTGCGTGCGGAGCGACCAGGCCAGCCGAGCGAGGCGCGCCTGCAGGCCGTACTGGTGGACGATGCCGTCGGCGCGCTGCTGGTGCTCTACCCGCGCAGCCACCTGCTGGATCTGTCGCGTCTGGCGGAACTGACCGGGCGTCAGCTCACTGCGGTCAAACCCGAGCGCCTGGAGCGCATGCTCGGCAAGCACAACCTGGCCGCCCTGCCTGGCCTGCCACCGCTGACCAGCTCGCCCTGCCTCTATGAAGAGCGCCTGCTGCAGGTACCCAGCCTGCTGATCGACTCCGGCCAGCCCGGCGTGTTGCTGGAAGTCCCCATCGAAGCCTTCAAGACGCTGCTGAGCAAGGCCAGCGCCGCGCGTTTCGGTGAGCCGGTGAGCGCGATCAAACCGAACCTGGATCGCCCGCATGATGACCGCGCGGAGATTACCCAGGCCGTGCAGGCCTTTACCGCGCGGCGCATCCAGCAGCGCCTGGAAGAAACCATCGAGATTCCGCCACTGCCGGAAACCGCGCAGAAGATCATCAAGCTGCGGGTCGATCCCAATGCCACGGTGGACGATATCACCGGTGTGGTCGAGACCGATCCGGCGCTGGCGGCCCAGGTGGTCAGCTGGGCCGCCTCGCCCTACTACGCCGCGCCCGGCAGGATTCGCTCGGTGGAAGATGCCATCGTCCGCGTGCTGGGCTTCGACCTGGTGATCAACCTGGCGCTAGGCCTGGCGCTGGGCAAGACCCTGAGCCTGCCCAAGGACCAGCCGCAACACGCCACGCCCTACTGGCAACAGGCGATCTACACCGCCGCGGTGATCGAAGGCCTGACCCGCGCCATGCCGCGCGCACAACGCCCGGAAGCCGGCCTGACCTACCTTGCCGGCCTCCTGCACAACTTCGGTTATCTGGTCCTGGCGCACGTCTTCCCGCCGCACTTCTCGCTGATCTGCCGTCATCTGGAGGTCAACCCGCATCTGTCGCACAGCCATATCGAGCAGCACCTGCTGGGCATCACCCGCGAGCAGATCGGCGCCTGGCTGATGCGCCACTGGGATATGCCGGAGGAGCTGTCCAGCGCCCTGCGCTTCCAGCACGACCCGTCCTATGCCGGTGACAGCGCGGCCTTCCCCAATCTGGTGTGCCTGGCGGTCAGCCTGCTGCGTAACCGTGGCATCGGTGCCGGGCCGCAGAGCGATATTCCAGATGACCTGTTCGAGGCCCTGGGCGTGAGCCGGGAAAAAGCCGAAGACGCAGTCAGCAAGGTACTCAGTGCCGAGGTCGCCCTGCGCGAGCTGGCGGCGCAGTATCAGCATCCACTCTGACAGCGCCCGGCTCGATAACTACGGATTGCCGACCCGCTTGCGCAGTTGTTCACGACGCTCGGCGAACAGCTGAGGCACCACTTCCAGGCTGATGGCGAGCAGTTGGCTGACGCTGGCGTGCTCGTACAGCGCCGCATACTCGGCGAGTTGATCGCTGGGCATCTGCCGGTAGGCATAGAACATGAAGGTTTCCACTGCCTGCTCGCTGGACTGGCGAATGGCATCGGCCTGCTTCTGCGTCTGCGCCTGCAGCTCGGCCTCAGCGAGATTCTCGCCCCGCGCCCTTAGCGCCAGCAGTGCCTGGGTCTTGCCGACTTCGTAACGCAGCAGGCTGGCCAGTTCGGTAGTGCGCGCGGCCGCATCGAGCCGCTTGATCAACTCCAGGCGCGCGCCTCGTGGCGGTTGCGCCTGCAGCCGTTGGCGATACTCAGCCAGGCCTTCGGGCTGCTCACCAACCGCACGCTCGGCAATGGTGAAGCGCTGCGCCAGTGGGCTGTCGAGACGCTCGTTCGCCTGCTCGGCTTGCGTAGCATCGAAACGGGATCCGACCCGTTTAGCCAGATCGAGACAAAACGCCTCGCTCGCGAACAGTCGCGCAAGGCGTTTCTGTTCGGCATCACCCTGGCCGCGCTGCAGCAACGGCGCACTCTGCTCGCAGAGTAGATGGATGCCCGCCAGCTCGAACAACGGCAACAGGGTTTTGGCGGTAGCTGGCTCGGCTCGCGCCGTGACGGCGGCCAGCAACAGCAGGGGCAGGAGGAAAAGGCGCATGCTCAGGCTTTCCACAGGAACGTGCCTGCCAGCCTAACCAAAGCGCTGCGTCGCGGCCAGCCGCGACGCGAACGGGTGCTTATCAGGCAGCCTTCTTCGGTGCCTCGGTCTTCTTCTTTGGCATCAGGTACTTGGTAAGCCCCTGGAACCACATGACCAGTGCCGGATTGCCCTGGATCTGGATGTCCTTGTTCTGGATACCCTGCATGAAGGCCAGCTGCTTGTTCTTCGCAGTCATGGTTTCGAAGCCGTAGACGGCGTCCTTGAACCCAATGGCGAAAGCGGGCTCTTGAGCCACACCGCGTTTGCTGGTGACGCGCTGACCGGCCACGATGAAGTGGCGGGCGACCTTGCCATCCAGGGTATGCAGTTGAAAGACCATGTCGCGACCTTCGAGCTGCTGGCGGAATGCCGGATTTTCACGGCTGGCCTTGGCCATCAGGCGGCCCAGCATCCACAGAAGAAAACGGAATTTCATGCACAGGCCCTCGTGATCGAAGATGATGGGCGCGCATTGTAGTGGTTTTTCAGCAAGACTACAGCCTGGCGAAAGCATGCCTGCGATGGCCGGTGAGATAAGCAGACTGCGTAGGGGATCCCGGAGCCGAGCGGCTCCGGGCAGCGGGCTCAGTTGACCGCGTCTTTCAGGGACTTGCCCGGTTTGAAGGCAACGGTGTTGCTGGCCTTGATCTTCACCGGTTGGCCGGTTTGCGGGTTCTTGCCCGTACGGGCGCCACGGTGGCGCTGAACGAATGTGCCGAAACCAACCAGGGTCACACTGTCCTTGCGGTTCAGTGCACCGGTGATTTCTTCCAGTACGGCGTTGAGTACACGATTGGCCTGATCCTTGGTCAGATCAGCCTTTTCGGCGATGGCGGCGGCGAGTTCCGGTTTGCGCATAGATGCCTCTTTGACGGTTTTTTGTTGTTGTGTCCGTGCTGTTCTTCCAGAACAGCGCCCAAGGCGCCGCAACAGCTCTGCGCTGCGGCAGACCCTTGGGAGAATGGCATGCCGCATCGCGCCGCGCCAGTCTCGCCCGCCACTTTAACCAGGCAAATTCGTGGCGTATCCGACAGAACGGCAGGCAATCATGCCAGCAGCGCAGGCAGCTCCTTGTTCAGGGCCAGTTTCTCCTGCACTGCGGCGCCGGTCAGCGCGTAACCGAGCAGTGCGCCGGAAGCCTCGCGGCAGAGCGCCTTGATATCGCGGCCGCTGCCTTCGACGGTCCACTCTCCCTGGCTACCACGCGGCGGCGGCGAGACCACCAGCGGGCATGCCGGCGTCTTGACCGTCACCGGCATCGGCCCGTAGCCCACCGCCGTCGGCTCGCCGGCCAGGGTTTTGGCCAATGCCCGAGCACAGGCCATCAGCGGCATGACATAAAGCAGGTTAAGGCCATCGACCTCGGCGCAATCTCCCAGGGCATAGATATTGGCGTGCGAGGTGCGCAGGTGGCGGTCGACCATCACGCCACGGTTGATGTCCAGACCGGCAGCTGCAGCGAGTGCAGTGCGCGGGCGTAGGCCGACTGCGGAAACCACCGCATCGCACGGGATCAGGCGGCCATCGGACAGCGTGGCCTGCAGCGCGTCACCCTGGCGGTCGAGACTGGCCAGCACCGGGCCGAGATGAAAACGCACGCCCAGTTCTTCCAGGCCAGCCTGTACGGCAGATGCCGCAGCCGGATGCAGCAGAGCGGGCATCACCTGCTCGCAGGGCGCCAGCAACTCGACCTGGTAGCCGTCGGCAGTCAGATCGTTGGCAAACTCGCAGCCGATCAGGCCGGCGCCGAGAATCAGCACGCGCCGCTTGCCGGCCACGGCGCTGCGAAAGCGCGCATAGTCCTCCAGGTCATTGATCGGAAACACCGCGTCCTGGGCATCACCTTCCACCGGGATGCGAATCGGCTCGGCACCCCAGGCCAGCACCAGATCGCGATAAGGCACGGCCTCCTCGCCGATCCACAGACGCTTGTGGCCGGGGTCGATGCCGGTGATGCGGGTATGAGTGCGGATCTCTGCGTTGAGCTGCTCGGTCATGGCGCCGGCTTCGGCCATGGCCAGACCATCGGCATCCTTGTTCTTGCCAAAGCCGGTGGACAGCATCGGCTTGGAGTAGGAACGGCCATCGTCGGCTGTGATCAGCAGCAGGGGCGTCTGCGTGTCGAGCTTGCGCCATTCCTTGGCCAGGTTGTAGCCGGCCAGGCCGGTCCCGACGATGACGACTGGTGCACTCATGCTGTGATTCCTCGCTACACAAACAACGCAACGGCCCGCAGGCCGTCACCATTGATTCAAAAGATTCAGGTGCGCTCGATACGCTCGAAGTGAACTGGGCCGCAGTCGGTGCAGGCCGGGGTCAGTCGACCGAGATATCTCACTGGAAGTGGCGCCACCACACCCTACTGGATCGGGCAGCAACTGGCCAGAAGTGGCGCGGTAGCGAAGGGAGAACCGCCCGACAGCGCGGGCGGTTTCTAGAAAGCGGCTTGGCTTAGAACGCCAGGCCGACGCGCAGCCCGACCTGCTCCTGCTTGAGCTTGCTGCGCTCGGCGATGGCACTGTTGCTGTCGAGCTCATAGCGGGTCTGGGTGTAGTACAGGCTGGTGCTGATCGGCAGGTTATTGATGCCCTTGTTCCACAACACGGTTAGTTCACCGTAGGGATTGACCTTGTCCTTGAGGTCCACGGAATCACTGTCGCCATCGATCTTCAGGCGCGCTTCGGCGTCGATCGAATAGCGCGCACCCACTTCCAGGCGCAGGGTGTAGTCCGGCGTCAGGTAGTTGTAGCCGAGCCCGGCCTTGGCGAAAGGCGATTTGCTGGTCAGCTTGACGTTGCTGTCGAACGGGCCGACGTCGTCCTGCTCGATGCGGCCCCAGTCGTAGCCACCACCGACGATCACGTCGACATAATTGTTGGTGCTCAGCGCTGCGCGCAGGCCGAGATCGATATCGGCGCGTGCGGACTTGTATTCCACATCGTCCTTGTCACGGTACTGGCCTTCGATGCCCGCCTGGTAGATGAAGCCTTCCTGCCCGGTCAGCTTGTTGCCGAAGTGGTAGAACAGGCCGCCCTGGTTGAGGCGTTCCTTGTCGCTTTCATCGTCCACGGTGAGCTTGTACTGATTGTGCGAAGCGATGACACCAAAGGTGGAGATGGGGTCGGTGACCGAGTCTGCATAGGCCTGCGAGGCGCCCGCCAGGCAAAGGGCGAGTGTTGCTTTGGGGGTTATGCTGGACAGCTGCATGACGATTTCCTTGGCAATTGAGTGGATAACGTCCCCGCACGAGGTGGGACGCAAGTACCTAGACTGAGCCTGTAGGGAGTGATTCGCCCCGCCCGATGAGCGGTCGCCAAGCTGAACAGGCGCTGAACGAGCAGCTAACGTCCATGAACTTGTCGTCAAGTCCCGACTCAGCGATCAATCGCCATGAGGCCTTTCACCGCAGCGGCGCCGTCGCCTGGCGCCCTGCGGCGTCAGTCCAGCTTGACCACTTTGGCCAGGACCACCTTGGGTCCCTTCATCTTCTTGACGATGATGCGCAGGCCATCGGTTTCCAGCACCTCTTCTTCTTCAGGCATGCGCTTGAGGGTCTCGTAGATCAGACCGGCGAGCGTCTCGGCCTCGATATGGTCGAGGTCGACGCCGAGCAGCCGCTCGACCTTGGCCAGCGGCGTGTCACCACGCACCAGCAGCTTGCCCGGCTGGTAGGCGAGAATGCCGCGCTCGGCCTTGCGGTGTTCGTCCTGGATATCGCCCACTAGCGCTTCCAGCACATCCTCCATGGTCAGGTAGCCGATCACCTTGCCGTCGGCCTCCTCGACCAGGGCGAAGTGCGCGCCGCCCTGGCGGAACTGTTCGAGCAGCTGCGACAGCGGCATATGCCGACTGACGCGCTCCAACGGGTGCATCAGGTCCCCCAGCTTCAGCGCTGACGGCAGCATCTCCAGCAGCGATAGATGCAGCAGCAGATCCTTGATGTGCAGCACGCCGACGAACTCGCCCTTGCTCTCGTCGAAGATCGGGTAGCGGCTGTACTTGTGTCGGCGGAAGGTGGCGAACACCTGGTCCAGACCAGCGTTGAGCTCGAGGAAGATCAGGTCTTCACGCGAGTTGGCCCAGTCCACCACTTCCAGTTCGCCCAGCTCGACCGCCGACGCCAGCACGCGCAGGTCCTGGTCGTTGTCGCTGGTGGCGCGGCTGGAATGCAGAATCAGCTTGAGCTCTTCACGGCTGTAGTGGTGCTCGTGGTGCGGCCCCGGCTCGCCCTGCCCGGCGATGCGCAGGATGGCGTTGGCGCTGGCATTGAGCACGAAGATCGCCGGATACATCAGCCAGTAGAAGGCGTACAGCGGCGCGGCTGTCCACAGCGACAGCAGCTCCGGTTTGCGGATGGCCCAGGACTTAGGCGCCAGCTCGCCGATGACGATGTGCAGGTAGGAAATGATCGAGAACGCGGTGAAGAAGGCGATACCGTGAATCAGCTTGGGTGACTCAACGCCCACCGCCACCAGCAGCGGCGTGAGCAATTCTGCAAAGGCCGGCTCACCGACCCAGCCCAGGCCCAGCGAGGCCAGGGTGATGCCCAGCTGGCAGGCCGAGAGGTAGGCGTCCATCTGGTTGTGTACGGTGCGCAGGATGTGCCCGCGCCAGCCGTGGGCCTCGGCCAGCGCGTCGACCTTGGTCGCGCGCAGGCGCACGATGGCGAACTCCGCGGCGACGAAGAAACCGTTGAGCAGTACCAGGAACAGGGCGAACAGCATGAGGCCGAAATCGGCAAAGTAGGCAGAAGCGGGGAGACTCGTGGAGGGGTCCATGAAGGTTCGGATTGGCCAATGATCGCTAGAGGTTGGAGCTTCGTCGTGGCGAATGCAAGCACTCAGCGCGCGCGCTGCACCACCTGCGCCGCAGCGAAATGGCAGGTGAAGGTGCTGCCCTTGCCGGGCACGCTGCTGATCTCCAGATTGCCACGGTGGCGCAGCAGCACATGCTTGACGATGGCCAGGCCGAGGCCGGTGCCGCCGGTGTTGCTGGCACGGCTGGAATCGACGCGATAGAAGCGCTCGGTCAGACGCGGCAGGTGCTTGGCGTCGATGCCCATGCCGGTGTCGCTGACAGCCAGGTGCGCACCCTTCTCGTCACCCCACCAGCGAATGCGGATGTCGCCACCGGCCGGGGTGTACTTCACGGCGTTGAACACCAGGTTGGAGAAGGCGCTGCGCAGCTCCGCCTCGCTGCCCTTGAGCTTGAGGTGTGGATCGGCCTCCAGGCTGATGCGGTGGTGCTGATCGCCCGAAAGAGCCTGGGCATCATTCTTGATCGACAACAGCATCAGGTCGGCCGCCACCGGCTGGTTGTCCGAGGGGTAGTCAGTGGCTTCCAGCTTGGCCAACAGCAGCAGGTCGTTGAGCAGGGTCTGCATGCGTGCGCCCTGCTGCTGCATCTGCTGCAGCGCCCGCAGCCAGCGCGGATTGACCGCCTCGACATTGTCCAGCAGGGTCTCCAGATAGCCGGCAATCACCGTCAGCGGCGTGCGCAGTTCGTGGGAGACGTTGGCGACGAAGTCCTTGCGCATCTGTTCCAGCTGATACAGGCGGGTGACGTCGCGCACCAGCAGCAGGTGCTCGCGATTGCCGTAGCGGGTGATATGAAACTGCAGGCGACGACGGTCGTTGACCGGCGAGGGAATCTCCAGGGCATCGGTGTAACTGCCGCGCTCGAAGTACTCCTTGAAACGCGGGTCGCGCACCAGGTTGGCCAGTTGCTGGCCGCTGTCCTGCGGGGTCTTGAGGCCCAGCAGGGTCTCGGCGGCGCGGTTCCACCACTCCAGATTGCCTTGGCTATCGAGCATTACCACGGCGTCCTTGAGCGCCGCCGTGGACTCCTGCACGCGATCGATCACCGCCTGCAGACGGCCGCGGGCCTTCTGGTTGCGACGCTGCAGGTGATAGATGCTGTCGAACACCTCGCCCCACAGGCCGTAGCCATCCGGTGGCGGTTCATCGGGTTTGTGCTCGCGCAGCCATTTGTGCAGGCGCAGCAATTGGCTGAGGGTCCAACCCAGGTGAATGGCCAGACCGAAGGCCAGCACCCAGGCGTACTCGCCGGTGAGGAAACCGAGCAGCAGGCAGGCACCCACCAGCAGCAACAGCCGGCGCACCACGGCGCCACGCCAGTCTTGATTCACGATGGAGCGCATCCTTGTCGAGCGGCTGGCGCAAATTCGCGCCAGCGATTAACCCTTGGTGGAGAAACGATACCCAGTCCCACGCACGGTTTGCACCAGGTTTTCGTAGGCATCGCCGAGGGCCTTGCGCAGGCGGCGGATATGCACGTCGACGGTGCGTTCCTCGACATAGACGTTGCCGCCCCAGACCTGATCGAGCAGTTGGCCGCGGGTGTAGGCGCGCTCCTGATGGGTCATGAAGAACTGCAGCAGACGGTATTCGGTCGGGCCCATCTCGGCGGGCTTGCCGTCGATGGTCACGCGATGGCTGATCGGGTCGAGCAGCAGGCCGCCCACTTCGATCGGCGCCTCGCTGTCGCTTGGCCCTGCGCGGCGCAGCACGGCCTTGAGACGCGCCACCAGCTCGCGTGGCGAGAAGGGCTTGGTGATGTAATCGTCGGCGCCGACTTCCAGGCCCTGGATCTTGTTGTCCTCTTCGCCCTTGGCGGTGAGCATGATGATCGGGATATCGCTGGTCAGCTCGTCGCGCTTCAGGCGCCGGGCCAGCTCGATGCCACTGGTACCGGGCAGCATCCAGTCGAGCAGGATCAGATCCGGTTTGCGGTCGACGATCACGGCATGAGCCTGCTGGGTATTCTCCGCTTCCAGGCACTCGTAACCGGCCATCTCCAGGGCCACCGCGATCATCTCGCGGATCGGTGCTTCGTCATCGACGATCAGGATGTTCTTGCCAACCATGGGGGCCTTAGCCTCTATTCGTTTCTCTGTCTGCGCCGCATTAGATAACGGAATTATTGCAGCGATATGACAGGAAAGCGGCAGGACTTACCGGAGTGCGAAGTCCAGCACTATCCCGATAAAGATCGCCAACCCCGCCCAGTGGTTGTGCAGGAAGGCGTTGAAGCACACCAATGGCTCGCGGCGGCGGGTCACATGGAATTCCCAGGCAAAGCATGCGGCGGCCACCAGCAGACCGAGGTGGAAGTACAGGCCCAGCTCGAAACGTGCGCCAGCCAGCAACAGGCAGAGCAGCGCCAGGCCCTGCAGGCTGGCGATGATCAGGCGGTCGGCGTCGCCGAAGAGGATGGCAGTGGATTTAACCCCGATCTTCAGGTCGTCCTCGCGGTCGGCCATGGCGTAGTAGGTGTCGTAGGCCACGGTCCACAGCAGGTTGGCGATGTACAGCAGCCAGGCTTCAGGCGGCAGGCTGCCGGTCTCGGCGGTGAAGGCCATCGGCATGCCCCAGGAGAAGGCCGCACCAAGCACCACCTGAGGGTAGAAGGTGTAGCGCTTCATGAACGGATAGCAGGCGGCCAGGGCCAGGCCGCCGAATGACAGCCAGATGGTGGTGGCGTTGGTGAACAACACCAGCACGAAGCTCAGCGCCACCAGCACGGCGAACAGCACCAGCGCCTCGCGCGGCTTGACCTTGCCGCTGGCCAGCGGGCGCGCCTGGGTGCGGCTGACGTGGCCGTCGAAGTTGCGGTCGGCGTAGTCGTTGATCACGCAACCGGCGGCGCGCATCAGGATCACGCCGACGACGAAGATGTACAGATTCTTCGCACTCGGCACGCCTTCGGCCGCCACCCACAGTGCCCACAAGGTCGGCCACAGCAGCAGGTAGATGCCGATCGGCTTTTCCAGGCGCATCAGCTGGATGAAGTCCCAGGCGCGCGGGTGCAGGCGGGTGGTCGATTGCAGCAGGCGGGTGTACATCGAAGCGTCTCCGTGCAGGTTGCGCGGATTATACGGGCAAGCGCGTGTGGGAGGCGCTTTAGCGGCGATGCTCACTGCCACAGGCGCCCAGGGCGTACTCGGCTTTGGCTTGCTGCGTCGCTCTACCTTCGCCAGGCAACCGTCGCTAAAGGATGTGCGATACCCCGCTGGCCCGCATTGGGACTTGGAGCGCGCGCACTTAGCAACGGGGACATCCATGCAGTCGTCGCGAAGCAGCACGCCATGGGCCAACATGCCTGAGCGACGGTATTGCGAACTCTAGGCCTCGATGCCCGCCGCCAGCCAGAACGCCGGCAGAAACACCTCGGCCACCAGCACGCCGAGCGCCCCACGGCTGAAGCAGGAGCGGCGTGCCCACAGGCGCTCTTCGCGCACCTCCTGTGGCAGCCAGGCAGCCGGATAACGACAGGCCTGCAACTCGCCGCGGTCGAAGGCGCGGTCACTGAACAGCAGCTCACCCAGCGAGCGACTGCCCAACTCGGCCAGATTCAGCCCCGAGCCTTCCAGCGCGCTGCGCGCGGCGACGCTGCGGGCGAACACCCAGGGCTGCCCGTGGCCGCGCAGGTACACCTCACGCACCCAACCCTGGCTGCCTTCGGCCACGCCAAGCAGCGCGCATTCGTCGCTGCGCAGGCGCTGCCAGCCTTCCTGCAGCGGCGTGACGGAGAAGCCGTCATGCGACAGGGCGGTGAGGCGGCGGGTCAGCGAGTCTTCGTTGAACAACCAGTCGCGCACACCGGCAGCCGGCTGCGGATGCAGCTGGGCGCAGGTCAGCCAGCGCGGCGGATGAGCGAGAGCAGCGTGAGGCACGGGAGGAAATCACCACGGATCGAAAGCGCGCGAGTCTAGCACGGCGTAGCAGGTGCCTTCAGTTCGCCGCTGGAGGTACAGGCGCCAGACTGTGGGAGCGGACTTGTCCGCGAATGCCGGCCTGCCTAAAGCTCGCGGACGAGTCCGCTCCCACAAGGTGCCAAGGAGGTGCTAGGTACTCAATACGGCTGCGGTGTGTACAACTGGCCGGCCAGTTGGCCGAGCTGCTCCCAGGTGAGTTCGAGGCGCTTGCGCTGGGCCTGTGGATAACGCGCCAGCAGCTGCGGCAGGTGCCTTCAGTTCGTCGCTGGAGGTACAGGCGTCAGACCGTGGGAGCGGACTTGTCCGCGAATGCTGGCCTGCCTAAAGCTCGCGGACGAGTCCGCTCCCACAAGAGCCAAGGAGGGGCTGAGTACTCAATACGGCTGCGGTGTGTACAGCTGGCCGGCGCCCGGCTCGCCGAGCAACTGGTCGAGAATCTCGTTATGCATGGCCAGCAGCTTGCCGTTGCGCTCGTTGAGACGCTTGCACTGGCCGGCCAGTTGGCCGAGCTGCTCCCAAGTGAGTTCGAGGTGCTTGCGCTGGGCCTGTGGATAACGCGCCAGCAGCTTTTGCATGGCGCTGTTGCCACTGCCCAGCTGGAAGGCCGCGAGCACCTTGCTGCGGCGTTCCGCGCGCGCCTTGGCCTGGTCGACCAGCGGCAGGATCTGTTCGTTGAGCAGGTCGATCTGCCTGCTGTCTCGCTTGAGCAACTGTTGATACAGCTCCTGCATCAGACCGCGCAGGGTCAGATAGTCGGCGCAGTCCTGATGCAGGTCCTGCTCGACGATCTGCAACAGCTGTTGCTCACGCGCAGTGGTCACGCATCGCTACCGCTGTGGTAGGTCAGCATGCTGCCGGCCAGTGCGGCCGGATCGCTGCTCAGTTCACCGCGCGCCAGGGCGGCCTTGAGCTGAGCGACCTTGTCCAGATCGACGTCCGGCAGGCTGCGCAGGGCGTCCTGCAATTGCTCCAGACGCGGTTCCTGGCTGGTGCTGGTGCGGGCATTGGCGCCTGGCTGCGGACGGGCGCTCTGCACCTGCGCCGGTGCGTCGCTGGGCAGGTTGAGGCTGGGCTTGAGATGCCTGCTGATTTCCATGATTCGAATCCAACTCGCGTGGTGTTATGGCCTAAGAGCGACCGGGCACGGCAAGAACTTAAACACGTCGAATAAAAATTAGCTGACCTGGGTGCGCCACCAGGCCTGCGCGGCCAGACCATCCTGAATCTTCTGCTCCTGGCGGGCAAGCTGCTCCTGCCACTGCCCCATCTTGCCCTCGAGAAACTGGGTGATGACCTTCTCGCTGCGCATCGCCGCCAGCAGCTCGCGCTGAATACGCGCCAGGTTCTCCTCGGCCAGCGCCAGTTCGCGACGCTGCAGCTCGACCATCTTGTACAGGGTCGCCTTGTAGCGCTGCTGATTGTCGCGCTGCAGTGGCGTGGTCATCGGCACGGTGAAGCCGCACAGGCGACTGAGGCCGGTGATGTTGTTGCGGTAGCGCTGGCAGAGGTTCTGTTGATAACTGACCCGGCCGAGCATCTGCTGCACCTTGCTGCCGCGCAGGCTGGCCAGGCGGCCAAGCATTTCCAGCTGTTCTTTCATTTGATGATGCTCTGCAAGGTGGCGATGCTGGCGCCGAGCTCGGCGCTGGCACCGACCTCCTGGCGCAGGAAGCGTTCGAGGCTGGGCGCCAGCTGCACGGCGCGGTCGGTCTTGGCGTCCATGCCCGGGGTGTAACCACCCAGCGGGATCAGCTCCTTGATCTTTTCATAGGTGCTGTAGAACTCCTTGAACTGGCGCCCGGCAGCCAGGTGCGCAGGCTCGCCGACCTGGCTCATGCAGCGGCTGACCGAGGCGGAAATGTCGATGGCCGGGTAGTGGCCGACATCCGCCAGGCGCCTTGAGAGCACGATATGGCCGTCGAGGATGGCGCGCGCGCAATCGACGATCGGGTCCTGATGGTCATCGCCCTCGGCCAGCACGGTGTAGATGGCGCTGAGGCTGCCGCTGCCGCTCTCGCCGTTGCCGGCGCTCTCCACCAGTTCCGGCAGCATGCCGAACACCGACGGCGGATAGCCCTTGGTCGCTGGCGGCTCGCCGAGCGCCAGGGCGATCTCGCGCTGTGCCATGGCGTAGCGGGTCAGCGAATCGACCAGCAGCAGCACGTCCTGGCCCTGGTCGCGAAAATAGGCGGCGATGCTATGGCACAGCTCGGTGGCCTTCAGGCGCATCAGCGGCGACTCGTTGGCCGGCGCCACCACCACCACCGCCTTGCGCAAGCCTTCCTCGCCGAGCGAATGGAGAATGAATTCCTGCACCTCGCGACCACGTTCGCCGATCAGCCCGACCACCACCACATCGGCCTTGGTCTGTCGGGTGATCATCCCCAGCAGCACGCTCTTGCCTACCCCGGAACCGGCGAACAGGCCGACACGCTGGCCTTTGCCGAGGGTCAGCAGGCCGTTGATGGCGCGCACGCCGACATCCAGCGCGGCCTCCACCGGGCGCCGCTTGAGCGGATTGACCGAAGGCAGCTCGACCGGCAGCGGGTCGCGCCCGGAGAGCTTGCCGCGCTCGTCCAAAGGCTCGCCAAGACCATTGACCACACGGCCAAGCCAGGACTCATCGATCTGCAGCAACGCCTCGTCCTTGGCCGGGAATACCCGCGAGCCGGCGGCCAGGCCGACCGGCTTCTTGAATGGCATCAAATAGGTGATATCGCGGTTGAAGCCGACCACCTGCGCATCCAGCAGGCTGCCGTCGGCCTGCTCGACGCGGCAGCGCTGGCCGGTGCTGCGCTGGCAGCCGAGGCTTTCCAGGAGCATGCCGGAAACCCGCACCAGGCGGCCGGCCACCTTGGCCAGCTGCACACCGTCGAGCGAGCGCAGCGCTTCGTCGAGTTTGTAGTCGAGCATCCGCGTTCGCTCCCGCTCAGGCTTCGGCCAGGTGCATGTGCTCGGCCAGCGTATCGATGCAGGCATCCAGACGCTGCTGGCAGCCCACGTCGGCCTCGGCCTGCGGCGTGACTACTCTGCACTCGCCCAGCGCCAGGCGCTCGTCGGCCACCAGCTTCCAGCCGGCGGCACGTTCCGGCGCCACGGCCTTGATCCGCGCGTATTCCTCGGGGCTGAGCAGTACCTGCACGTCTTCGGACTCGCCCGGCATGCTCGCCAGGGCTTCCTCGACCAGCGCCAGCAACTGGGTCGGATGCAGCGTGAGTTCGCAGCGGATCACCTGCTGCGAGACCTTCTTCACCAGCTCCAGCAACTCCTGGCGGCGCTTGTGCTCCAGCTCGCTGAGGTACTGTTCGACCTTCTCGCTGATCTGCTGCAGCGGCTGCGCAGCCAGTTCGAATTCGCGACGGCCCTCCTCGCGGCCTTCCTCACGCCCGAGTTTCAGCCCCTCGTCACGGCCCTGCTCGAAGCCGGCCTGGCGCCCGGCCTCCTCGCCTTGCTGCAGGCCGTCCTGGTAGCCCTTCTCGATGCCTTGCTGAAAGCCGTCGGCCATGGCCCGCTGCAGACCGGCGGCATCGCCGCTCCAGTCCACTGCCGGCTGGCTGTTGCGCGGCGGGAAGCGGTAGGCGCGCCACTGGCGGGCGTCGCCCTTGATTACCTTGACCGTCATCTCATTCCACCGTCTGTTCGCGGAACAGCTGCACCTGCAGCTCGCCGTTGGCCGACATTTCGCGCACCACGGCCATGATGTCCTTGCGCACCTGCTCGACGCGGCTCAACGGCACCGGGCCCTGGCGGCGATTGATCGACTCCATCTGCTGCGCCTGGCGCTTGGGCATGGCGCCCTGAATGGCGCGCACCAGCTCGGGCTCGGCGCCCTTGAGGGCGACCACCCACTCTTCCAGCGGCACGGCTTCGAGCAGGGCCTGGAGCACGTCCTGGTTCTGCCGCGAGAGGATGAAGAAGTCGTACATTTCGTCTTCGATGCGCTCGACCAGCTGGTCGTCATGAGCACGCAGCAGCTCGAACATCTGCCCGCGGTCGCCCTTGAAGCGGTTCATGATGTCGGCGGCCTGCTTGATTCCGCGCACCTGCGAGCCCTGGGTGCTGAGTACCGCCAGGCTGCGCTCGATCAGTTGCTCCAGCTCGGCGATGACGTCGCTGTTTACTTCGCTGAGGTTGGCGATGCGGTAAAGCAGCTCGTCCTGGCGCTCCTTGGGCATGCACTCGAGTACGTCGCTGGCCATGCCCGGCGGCAGGAAGGCGAGGAACACCGCCTGCATCTGCGCGTGCTCCTTGGCGATCAGCGCGGCGAACTGCTTCGGATCGAGCCACTCCATCTTGGCCATCTTGGCGCGGATTTCCTCGCCGTAGATGCTGTCGAGCAGCGAACGGGTGATCTCGCTGCCCAGCGCCTTGCTGAGCATGCCGTCGAGATAGCCACGCGAGGCGCCCTTGATGCTGCTCTGCTCCTTGTAGTCCTCGAAGAAACGGCCGATGACGTCGGAGACCATCGGCTGCTTGACGTTGGACAGGCGCGCCATGGCCTGGCTGATGCTGACGATCTCCTCGCGCGAAAAGTGCTTGAGCACGCCGGCGGAAATCTCGTCGCCCATGCTCAGCATGAGGATCGCGGCCTGCTCGGAAGAACTCAGCGAACGCTTCTGCACGCGCAGGCGCATTTCTTTGGCGGTGGAACCACCGCGGCCGTCAGGCTGGGTTGAGGTCTCGCTCATTGCGTCCTATCCATTGTTTGATGACTTCCGAGACGCGCTCGGGATCGTTCTTGGCCAGCATCTGCAGGTGTTCGATCTGCAGCTCCAGGCCCGAGCCAGGCGCCGGCAGGCGAATCTCCGACAAAGGGCTGAGTTCACCGAGGATGGTGGCCCCCGGCGCATCGTCGCCAACGCGGGCCAGCAGGCGCTCGGCCGCACGCTCGGCATGCAGCGCCAGCTGATCATCGCCCTCGGCCACCGCCGGCAGCGCCGCCTGGTTGCGCTGGCTCAGGCTGCGTACCGCAGGACGCACCACCATCAGCAACAGCAGCAGACTGATCAGGGCGAACACGCCAAGCTTGGCCAGGTCGTGCACCTTGGTGTTTTCCCACCAGGGCAGCAGGTCCTCGCCCGCGCCATTGATGCTGGCATCGGTAAAGGGGAAGACGCTCAGCGTCAGCAGGTCGCCGCGCGCCTGGTTGAAACCCACGGCGCTCTTGACCATCGCCGCGAGCTCCTCGCGCGCCTCTGGCGTCCAACCACCCTCCGGCGCCACCGCGGCATTGAGCACCACGGCGATGCTCTGCTGACGCAGGCTGAACGGCGCATGTTTGACGTGGGTAATGCTCTGGTCGTAATCGAGTTGGCGGTTGGATTCCTTGCGCAGCGAGGTCGCCGCCTGGTTGGCGTTGTCCGCCTGAGCACCCGCCTGCGCCTGCTGGTTGGCGGCCTGATTGGCCGGTGGGGCCGGTTGCGGCGGCTGATTGGCCAGCGAACCGGGCACACCAAGCGCCAGCTGGTCGAGCACGCTTTCGTCACGCAGCACTTCATTGCGCAGACGCGGGTTCTCGCCATAAGCCTGGAAGGTTTCTTCCTTCTGGCTGAAGTCGATGTCGGCCGACACGCTGATACGATAATTGCCGCCACCGAGCACCGGCGCCAGCACCGCTTCGGCGTTGGCCATCGCCTTGCTCTGGTAGTCATCGACCACCTGCCAGTTCTGCACCGGGCCGCCGAGGGTATCGATGCCGCGCGACAGCAACGCGCCGTACTGATCGACCACCTGCACGTTGCCGGCCTCGAGCTGCGGCACGCTGCCGGCCACCAGATTGACGATGGCGCTGACCTGCTCCGGCGCCAGCTTGTAACCAGGTGCCAGCTGCAGCATCACCGAAGCCTTGCCCGGCTCGCGCTTGCCGACCACGAAGGAACTGCTTTCCTGCAACGCCAGGTGCACGCGGGCACCTTCTACGCCCTTGAGCGCCATCACCGTGCGCGCCAGTTCGCCCTCCAGGCTACGCTTGAGGCGTACGTCCTGGACGAACTGGCTGGTGCCCAGCGGCTCGTCCTTGTCGAACAGCTCGTAGCCGGCCGGCACCTTGACCTGCACGCCCTTGGCCGCCAGCAGCATGCGCGCGCGGCCGAGCTGATCCTCGCGTACCAACACCTGACCGCTCTGCGGATGCAGGCGGTAGCTGATGGCGTCGCCATCAAGCACCTGCATCACCTCGGCGGCCGGGTAGGCCTCGCCGGCTCCGTACAGCGGGCGGAAAGAGCCCTGGTCACGCCAGAGGTAGAACACCACGCCAACCGCCAGCAACGCGGCGATCACCGCGAGGCCGATCAGGGTCATGCGTGGATCGAGTTTCAGCCCGGTTTCGGGCAGCTTGCTTCTTATGGTCTGCAGCACGCGTCAGTCCCCGATCCGCTTACAGCGGCATCTTCATGATGTCGTCGAAAGCACTGGATAGCTTGTTGCGCACCTGCATCAGGGCGCTGAAGGAAACGCTGGCCTTCTGGCTCTCGATCATCGCTCCCACCAGGTCATCGCTCTGCCCGCTGTCCACGGCTGCCATCAGCTCGCCGGAGCGATGCTGCTGCGCGTCGACCGCACGCACCGCATTGTCGAAAGCCGCAGCAAATCCAGGCTCGCCAGGCTGCACGGCAAAGGCTTGCGCCGGCTTTATCGGCGAGGCTTCGCCGAGGTTCTTCATCTGCTCCATGCGGCCCAACAGGTCCTGCTGCACCTGGCTAATCGGATTCATCCTTTGCTTCTCCTAGACGGGAATCTGAACGCCCTGCTCACGCATGGCGTTAAGGCGATAGCGCAGTGCGCGCGGGGTCATGCCAAGGCTTTCGGCGGCCTTGGTCTTGTGCCCGCCGAAACGGCGGATGGTGTCGATCACATGTTGGTACTCGGCCCACTTGCCACTGGCGCGCAAGGCTGCCTTGCCGCCTTCGAGCACCTGTGGCTGCAGACGTGGCGCCAGCTCTGCCGCGCTGTTGGCGGCAACGCTCAGGCCCAGGTCCTGGGCCTGGATGTACAGGCCATTGCGCAAGATCAGCGCACGCTGCAGGCAATTCTCCAGTTCGCGCACGTTGCCCGGCCAGTCATGCGCCAGCAGTACGCGGCAGGCATCTTCGGTCAGCAGTTCATGGCGCGCGTCCTGCGGCGCGTACTGGCGAATGAAACGGCGCGCCAGGGCCAGCACGTCCTCCTTGCGCTCGCGCAACGGGCTGATGTGCAGCGGCAGTACGTCGAGGCGGAACATCAGGTCGGCGCGGAAACGCCCCTCGGCCACTTCCTGCTGCAGATCACGGTTGGTGGCAGCGATGATGCGCACATCCAGAGCGATTTCGCGGCGCCCACCCAGGCGCTCGACGCGCTGCTCCTGCAGCACGCGCAGCAGCTTGGCCTGCAGCCCCAGCGGCAACTCGCCGATTTCGTCGAGCAACAGCGTGCCGCCATTGGCCAGTTCGAACTTGCCCGGTTGGGCGCTCACGGCGCCGGTGAAGGCGCCCTTCTCATGGCCGAAGAGAATGGATTCGAGCATCTGCTCGGGA
This sequence comes from Ectopseudomonas mendocina, assembly GCF_016008875.1. GTDB lineage: Bacteria > Pseudomonadota > Gammaproteobacteria > Pseudomonadales > Pseudomonadaceae > Aquipseudomonas. Next base: position 8,112 of record NZ_JADTQG010000017.1, on the reverse strand, counting down.
ATCGCCGCGCAGTTCACCGCAATGAACGGCGCATCATCCTGCGCCGAGAAACGGTGGATGTAGCGCGCCATCAGCTCCTTGCCGGTGCCGGTCTCGCCGGTAATCAGGATAGGCGCACGGGTCATGGCCACGCGCTGGGCCATGGCCAGCAGGCGGCGGCCGGCCTGCGAGCAGGACACGAAACCCTCTTCGCCGGAGCTGGCCGACTCCTGGCGACGCAGCAAGGCACTGAGCTGGGCTTCGCTGAAAGGCGCCAGCAGATAATCGACGCAGCCCAGCTCCAGCAGCGCGGCGGCTTTCTCCTGATCGGCATATTCCACCACCGGCACCACGCCGACCCGACCGGCCTGACGCAGAATGGCGCCCACCTGCGCATACAGCGTGTTGCCGGCCAGGCTGCTGACGAACACCAGCACCAGACTGGCATCTTCCAGTACGGCCGGATCCAGCTCCAGGCAACTGGCAAAACGCCGAACAGGGAAACCCTGGCGCTGCAGGCCGCCGGTAAGCAGGCGCTCGCTGGCGGCATCGGCCTGACCGATCACGACTATATGTTGCTGCCCCAGCTGTTCATCGAACAGCTCGTCGCAGGCGTAACTTACCGTTTGAGTTGAATGCTGCAAGGTAAATCACCCGTTGTCTTTCATGAGCCAGGCGGCGGCGTTCGACCGCGTGTTCAAAACTGCCAAGCAGATGACAGATTTTTTTCACAGGGCCCCTTAATTTTTTGAAACTTTCCGTCGCCCTTATGGGTCAACTCAGCAGCACTTTTCTGCGTGGCATCTATATGCGCGACGGATCACGGCGCGGACGTTAACAAGCGCACAGAAAATCGCCGAATTACTTGCTGTTATTTCCTATCAATGCTGGCAAGCAGCCATCAAAAACAGCATTTGATATCTATTGATTTAATTTCCCACCCTCCCTCCGCCTAGACTTCCCCTCGTCATCACTGGGCTGCAGCGCTGTGCCCGGATGATTTTCGACGCCATGGCCCCAGCGATGCCGCTGCGGCCTGCCGGCATATCAAAACGTCCTCTGCACGCCCTTCGAATGCCTCGTGGGTGCTCACGCAGTTACAACCAGGAATACAGCCCACAACATGACGGGGATTAAAAAAGTCCTTCATGGCGTGCCCGCCGACAGTCTGACCCGGTTGAAACCGCAGAAACTTGGCCGGCATTACCACAAGATTCCGCACTATATTCGCGAGCTCTCCAGCAAATATCCGCGAATCATCAGTGATTACTTTTTGCGCAACTATCGAATCAATCTCGAGTTGCTGCGGGTGGATGTTCACGAGCAGGTGAATAAAGAAGCCGAGTGCCTTTATCGCTCGCCATTGGGCAAGGTCGGCTTCGCCATGGACCGCCCTCTGCTGACCGAAGCGCTGGAGTGTTACTACGGTGGCACCTGCCTGCCCAACCATGAAGCGCCGCCGGTGAGCACCTCGGAGCAGCGTATGCGTACGCGCCTGGGCCTGGACGTGAGCCAGCTGTTCGCCCGCTCGATCCTCGCCGGCCAGACCTTCGGCAAGCTCGAGCCTTATGACAACGCCTATGAAGAGGCCGCCTGGGAATACGTGGCGGAGTTCAACTTCACCAGCCATATCACTGGCAGCCAGGCATCGATCTTCATCTACCTGGACACACAGCTGGTCGACGAGCTGACCAGCCGCCTGACGCCTCCGGTTGCGGTGGCCCAGAGCGGTAATTCGCTCAATCAGATTCGTCAGTTGCCGGTGCGCCTGGACTGCGTGGTGGCCAGCCTGCAGATGCCCCTGTCGCAGGTTCTCGCCCTGCGTCCCGGCGACATCCTGCCGATGCGCCTGCTGGAGCGCTGCGACGTACAGATCAACCAGCAGAAGCTGTTTCGCGGCGCCATCTTCGAAGACGACGGCTCCTTGTTCCTGACTTCTCTTGAGAGCGTGAAGACCCCATGAGCAGCCCCATTTCCGATAACGATTTCGACAGCCTGATCAACGACGCCGGCCTCAATCTCGACGAGGCCGTCAGCGACTCCTTGCCCGAGCAGGCGCCCGCCGCATTGCCGCAGCAGGACCTGAGCTTCTTCGGCAAGATCCCGGTCAACGTCACCCTGGAGGTGGCCTCCACCGAGATCACCCTCAAGGAGCTGATGGATGTCGACGCCGGCAGCGTGATCGCCCTCGACAAGCTGGCCGGCGAGCCGCTGGACGTGAAAGTCAACGGTGCGCTGTTCGCCAAGGCCGAGGTGGTGGTGATGAACGGCAACTACGGCCTGCGCATCGTCGAGCTGTCCGGTAGCGGCCTCAGCGGGCTGGGCGTGTGATGCTGCGCCGGCTGCTGCAACTTGGCCTGCTGCTGACGGCCCTGTGCTGCCCGCTGCTGGCTCAGGCAGCTGGCGGCGACATCACCCTGTTCAACTTCAACGACACCGAAGACGGCCAGACTCTGAGCGTCAAGCTGCAGATCCTGCTGATCATGACGCTGCTGGGCTTTCTCCCGGCCATGTTGATGATGATGACCTGCTTCACTCGTTTCATCATCGTCCTGGCGATTCTGCGTCAGGCCATCGGCCTGCAGCAGAGCCCACCCAACCCGGTGCTGATCGGTATCGCCCTGTGCCTCACCCTGCTGGTGATGCGCCCGGTGTGGCAGGAGATGTACACGGAGGCCTACGTCCCGTTCGAGGCAGACCAGATCAGCCTCGAGCAGGGCCTGGGCGAAGGCAAGCGCATCATCAGCCAGTTCATGCTGGCGCAAACCAGCAAGAACTCGCTGGAAACCCTGGTCGCCCTGGCCGGCGAGGAAATGCCCGACGACCTCGCCCAACTGGACTTCTCCCTGCTGCTGCCGGCCTTCGTACTGAGCGAGCTGAAGACCGCCTTCCAGCTCGGCTTCATGATCTTCGTGCCCTTTCTGGTGATCGACCTGGTGGTGGCCAGCGTGCTGATGGCGATGGGCATGATGATGCTGTCGCCGATGATGATCTCGCTGCCGTTCAAACTGCTGGTCTTCGTTCTGGTGGACGGCTGGACGCTGCTGGTCGGCACCCTCACCACCAGTATCCAGCCCTATTAGCGAGGCCTTGCGATGTTCACGCCCGAACACGCCGCCGAGTTGGTGGCCCATGCCGTCTACATTACCGGCCTGATCGTCTGCGTATTGGTGGTGCCGAGCCTGCTCGGCGGCCTCTTGGTGAGCATTTTCCAGGCGGCCACACAGATCAACGAGCAGATGCTCAGCTTCCTCCCGCGCCTGCTGATTACCCTGGCCATGCTGGTGTTCTCCGGCCACTGGATCCTGCGCACGCTGGGGGACCTGTTCATCGAAACCTTCAAGCAGGCCGGTCGCCTGGTGGGCTGACGCATGTCCGAACCCGTACTGCATGCCAGCCAGTACCTGACCAGCCTGCAGGCCTACTGGTGGCCGTTCTGCCGCATCGTCGCGCTGCTCAGCATGGCGCCGCTGTTCAACCACAAGGCGGTGTCGGTGCGCGTACGCATTCTCCTCGCCCTGGCGCTGACGGTCGCCCTCGGTGCGGCACTGCCGGACATGCCGCAGATCGATCCGCTATCGCTGAAAGGCCTGATGACCGCGCTGGAACAGATAGCCTTCGGCGTGCTGCTGGGCCTGACCCTGCAGCTGGTGTTCACCATTTTCATGCTGGTCGGCGAGGTGGTGTCGACGCAGATGGGCATGAGCATGGCGCGCTACAACGACCCGGTGAACGGCGTGTCGTCGTCTTCGATCATCTACCAGCTGTACTTCATCCTGCTGGTGCTGCTGTTCTTCGCCATCGACGGCCACCTGGTCACCGTCAGCGTGCTGTATCAGAGCTTCCTGTTCTGGCCGGTGGGCAGCGGCCTGCATTACCTCGGCGCGCAGAGTTTCGTTCAGGCCTTCGCCTGGGTTTTGGCCGCCGCCGTGCTGGTGACCCTGCCGATCGTGTTTTGCCTGACACTGGTGCAGTTCTGCTTCGGCCTGCTCAACCGCATCTCACCGGCGATGAACCTGTTCTCCCTGGGCTTCCCCATCAGCATCCTGATGGGCCTGCTGTGCATCTACCTGACCCTGCCGAACCTGCCCGACAGCTACCTGCATCTGACCCGCGAGCTGCTCAACGGCATGGGCGTGATCCTGCGCGAGGGCGGCGATGTCTGAGCAGAACAGCGGCCAGGAAAAAACGGAAGAGGCCTCCGCGCACAAGCTGAAGAAGAGCAAGGACGATGGCCAGGTCGCGCGCTCCAAGGACCTGTCGACCACCATCTCGCTGATCGCCACGCTGTTCATCCTCAAATTCAGCGCCGGGCTGTTCCTCGAAGGGCTCAGCGACAGCTTCCGCCTGTCCTATATCCAGTTTGGCCACAGCGAGATTGGCCTGGATGACCTCGACACCCTGCTTGGCTACAACATGCTGGTGTTCATCAAGCTGCTGGCACCGCTGCTGCTCACTTCCCTGCTGGTCGTGGTGCTGTCGCTGGTGCCCGGCGGCTGGGTGTTCTCCGCGAAGAACTTCGCGCCTAAATTCAGCAAGCTCAACCCCATCACCGGCCTCGGCCGGATCTTCTCGGCACAGAACTGGAGCGAGCTGCTCAAGTCGGTGCTCAAGGTGCTGGTACTGCTCGGCGTTGGCTATGTTCTGGTGCGCGCAGCCCTCCCGGACCTGATCGCGTTGCAGCGCAGCAGCGTGCTCGAGGCCGTCTCGGCAGCCTTTGACCTGACCTTCAATCTGACCCTGTGCCTGATGCTGATCTTCGTCGTGTTCTCCTTCATCGACATCCCGCTGCAGCGCTATTTCTTCCTGAAGAAACTGCGCATGACCAAGCAGGAGCGCAAGGAGGAACACAAGAATCAGGAGGGCCGTCCCGAGGTCAAGGCGCGCATCAAGCAGCTGCAAAGGCAGATGCTGCAGCGGCAGATCAGCAAGGTGATCAAGAACGCCGACGTGGTCATCGTCAACCCGACGCACTACGCCGTGGCGCTCAAGTACGACAGCAAGAAGGCCGCCGCACCCTTCGTGCTGGCCAAGGGCGTCGACGAGACCGCCTTGTACATGCGCCAGATGGCGGCCAAGCACGAGCTCGAAGTGGTGGAGATTCCGCCGCTGGCACGCGCCATCTACTTCACCACCCAGATCAACCAGCAGATCCCGGCACCGCTGTATACAGCGGTCGCCCATGTGCTGACCTACATCCTGCAGCTCAAGGCCTGGCGCCAGGGCCGCAGAAGCAAGCCGCAACTGGCGAGCAACCTTCCGATTCCCGACAGCTTGGCCAACAGGGGCTGATTCATGAACCTACTGCAGCAACTCGCGCCCACCTTCCGCAGCGGCCGTATCGGCATACCGGTGCTGATCCTGTCGATCCTGGCCATGGTCATCCTGCCGCTGCCGCCGGTGCTGCTCGACGCCCTGTTCACCTTCAACATCGCCATGGCCATCCTGGTGCTGCTGGTCAGCGTGTCGTCGAAGAGCCCGCTGGATTTCTCCCTGTTCCCCACGGTGATTCTGATCACCACCCTGCTGCGCCTGTGCCTGAACGTCGCCTCCACCCGCGTGGTGCTGCTCGAAGGTCATACCGGCACCGGCGCGGCGGGCAAGGTGATCGAGTCGTTCGGTGAGGTGGTGATCGGCGGCAACTTCATCGTCGGACTGGTGGTGTTCGTGATCCTGATGATCATCAACTTCATCGTCGTCACCAAGGGCGGTGAGCGCATCTCCGAGGTCACCGCACGCTTCACCCTGGACGCCCTGCCGGGCAAGCAGATGGCCATCGATGCCGACCTCAATGCCGGGCTGATCGAGCAGCACGAAGCCAAGCGTCGCCGCGCCGAAGTGGCCAAGGAAGCCGACTTCTACGGTGCCATGGACGGTGCCTCGAAGTTCGTCCGCGGCGACGCCATCGCCGGCATCCTGATCCTGTTGATCAACCTGTTCGGCGGCTTCGCCATCGGCCTGTTCGTCTACGACCTGGGGGCGGGTCAGGCTTTCCAGCAGTACGCCCTGCTCACCATCGGTGATGGCCTGGTCGCGCAGATTCCGGCGCTGCTGCTGTCCACCGCGGCAGCCATCATCGTCACGCGGATCAACGAATCCTCGGAGATTACCGATCAGGTACACCGCCAGCTGCTGGCCCAACCGGCACTGCTCTACACCGTAGCCGGCATCCTCTTCGTCCTGGCTCTGGTGCCAGGCATGCCGCACCTGGCCTTCATCAGCTTCGCCGCGCTGGTGGCTTTCGTCGCCTGGATGGTGGCGCGCAACGGCCCGCCGAAAGAAGCAGCGAGCCTGGAGCAAGTGGAAGCCCTGGGCAAGGCGATGGAACAGGAACGCGCGCAAAACATGGTGTGGGAAGACATCCCGCTGGTGGAGCGTCTGTCCGTGTCGCTGGGCTACAAATTGGTGGGTCTGGTCAACGAAGCCGCCGGCGCGCCGCTGACCCAGCGCGTGCGTGGCGTACGCCAGACGCTTTCGGAAAGCTTGGGTTTCCTTCTGCCGGAAGTGCATATCCGCGACAGCCTGCGCCTGAAGGCTTCGCAGTACAGTATCCAGATCAACGGCGAGAAGATTGACGGTGCCGAGCTGCACGCCGACCGCATGATGGCCATTCCCTCACCGGAGCTCTATGGCGAGATCGACGGCATCCTCGGCGTCGACCCGGCCTACCGCATGCAGGTAGTGTGGATTCAGCCGGAGGACAAGGCGCGTGCACTGAATCTCGGCTACCAGGTGATCGACTGCGCCAGCGTGATCGCCACGCACCTGAACAAGGTAATCCGCGAGCACCTGCCGGACGTGTTCAAGCACGATGACGTCGACCATCTGATGCAACGTCTCCAGGTCCAGGCGCCGAAGCTGGCCGAGAGCCTGAAGAACCAGCTCAGTTATACCCAGCAGCACCGCGTCTACCGCCAGCTGCTGCAGGAGCAGGTGCCACTCAAGGATATCGTCACCATCGCTACCACATTGCTGGAAGCCAGCGAGTCGACCAAGGACCCGGTGCTGCTGGCATCCGACGTGCGCTATGCGCTACGGCGCAGCATCGTCGGCATGATCGCCGGCGAGCGTCAGGAGCTGTCGGTGTTCATCCTCGAGAATGCGCTGGAAAACACCCTGCTCAACGCCCTGGCCATCGCCCAGCAGGCCGGCCCGGTGAGTCTGGACAACATCCCGGTGGAACCGAGCCTGCTCAACCAGTTGCAGAACACCATGCCGGTGGTGAAGGAGAAACTGCGCAAGGACGGCCACCCACCGATCCTGACCGTGATGCCGCAGCTACGCCCGTTGCTGGCACGCTACGCCCGGGTGTTCAGTCCAGGGTTGCATGTGCTGTCGCAGAACGAGATCCCTGACCGAGTAGGTGTGAATATTCTCGGCACCCTGGGCTAACCGATTCACCGAAGGTGGATGCGCTCTCGCATCCACCGCGCCTTGCCAGCCTTACAGCAGCAGATCGTCCTCCTCCGGCTTTGGCCCCGCCTAAGCTTTCTCCTTTCGCACCTTGCGCATCCCTTCGATCAGCCGGACGTACTCGGCCGAATCCCCCTGCAGAGCGAGCCCGGCCTCGAAAAAGCCTGTGCGGATATTCTCCTGCGACCACTGACAAGTCATATCCACGTCCACCTGACGCATCTCCCCCTGCCGGTCACGCATACGCACGCGCAACTTCAGCTCGCTTCCCGGCTCTACCGGGGTGTCGGTCAGCAGTTTCATCCCGCACTCGGAAACGTCGCCGGCATAACCGATCAGGGTGTCGCTATCTCGATCGCTGATCTTGATGCGAAAGGTGGAACGGAAGGTAATTCGACTCGATTGACGCATAGGAGAATGCCTTAGTGCTCGCCACGTCTGATGGGATCGCGAGGATCAGTCGTTATCAATCGAGATCATTCGAAACGCAATCGCGCATTGATAAGGCCTGTGACTCATCACAGCAAGACGACCATGGGATACAGATAGTTAAATCCCCTAAGTCGCTGGAGCCGTCTATCGCCTGTAGGAGCGAGCTCTGCTCGCGAAGCTTACGGAGGGTGCCGCCCTACGCCCTACGCACGACTGTGCCTGAGCTATTGGCGTTGCACGCAGCGCTCCCACGCGATTGCAGGAACGCGTTCTGCCGCGCAGTTTTCT
>NZ_JADTQG010000016.1 GCF_016008875.1 Ectopseudomonas mendocina | reverse complement strand
TCAGCGCTCGCGGCCATAGCCCGAGCGCGGCTCAAGAGGAGAATCACCATGAAAACCCGCACCCTGTTCGCCAACGCTCTGACCGCCATCGCTCTCAGCGCGTCGCTCACCACCCTCGCCCACAGCGCCGAGGCCACGCCCTACCACTACGGCCAGAACCTGGATATCGCCAAGGTGATTTCCATCGACGCGCCCAATAGCGCCCAGTGCGAAGTGGTCACGGCGCAGATGACCTACCGCAACAGTACGGGTGAGGTGGAAACCCTCAGCTACGAGCAGCTTTCCAGCGCCTGCACACTGCAGAGCTGATCGCCCCGAGCCGCTCGCCAAGCGCAGCGAAACCCCGCCACCGGCAACGGTGACGGGGTTTCGTTTATGGCCAGTCAGCCACGCGGGTGGTGTTGCGCATGCAGCTCCTGCAGGCGGGCACGCGCGATATGCGTGTAGATCTGCGTAGTGGACAGGTCGCTGTGACCCAGCAGCATCTGCACCACGCGCAGGTCGGCGCCGTGATTGAGCAGATGCGTGGCGAAGGCATGACGCAAGGTATGCGGCGACAGCGCCTTGCTGATACCGGCGACCTGCGCCTGGTGCTTGATGCGATGCCAGAAGGTCTGCCGGGTCATCTGCTCGCCACGCAGACTGGGGAACAGCACATCACTGGGCTTGCCGCCGAGCAACAGCGGGCGCGCCTCGCGCATGTAACGCTCGATCCAGGCGATGGCCTCCTCGCCCAGCGGCACCAGACGCTCCTTGCTGCCCTTGCCGAACACCCGCAACACGCCCTGGCGCAGATTGACCTGCTCCAGCGTCAGGCTCACCAGCTCGCTGACGCGCAAGCCGCAGGCATACAGAACTTCGAGCATGGCGCGATCACGCAGGCCAATGGGGTCATCCAGATCCGGCGCCCGCAGCAGCGCCTCGACATCCGCTTCGGACAACGACTTGGGCAAAGGGCGACCGATCTGCGGCAGCTCGACCTGCAAGGTTGGGTCTTCACTGATCAGCGTTTCACGCAGCAGGAAACGGTAGAAACCGCGCACCCCGGAGAGAAAGCGCGCCGTGGAGCGCGCCTGATAGCCCTGCTCGAGACGCCAGGCCAGGTGATCGAGAATGGCATCGCGACCAATGTGCTGCAGCGCCAGGCCGCGCGCATCGAGCCAGGCATTGAAGTGTTCCAGATCGCTGCGGTAGGCAGCCTGAGTGTGGGCCGAGAGCCCCTTTTCCAGCCACAGCGCCTCGAGGAAGCGCTCGATTAGAGGGTGAGTCAGCGCAGGCATCGAGTGACCTTCAATTACAGGGCAGGCAAGTGTTCCACAGCCTGCACCCGACGCACCAGCAGACCAGCCTGACAATCAGGCAGGCATCTGACTAGCTAACGAAGCCTGGCAAGACCGGCACGGGCTTTTGCTGCTCATCGACAGCGACGAAACTGAAGCTACCGCTGATCGCCCGCTCACGCCCTTCCTGATACAGCCCCTCGACGAATACCTCGACCTCCACCTTGAGGCTGGTATTGCCGACCTTGATCACCCGCCCGATCAGTTCGACGATCGAGCCGGCCGGTATCGCATGCTTGAAGTCGATGCGATCGCTGGACACCGTCACCAGCGGTAGGCGACAGAAGCGCGTGGCGGCGATGAACGACACCTCGTCCATCCAGGCCAGCGCGGTGCCGCCGAACAGGGTGTTGTGGTGATTGGTAGTCGGCGGAAACACCGCCTTGGTCACGCGGGTTTCCGATAGCGCGATGCGCCGCTGGATTTCTTGCTCTCTTGGAGTCATGCCACTGCTACTCATGATTACTGGACGCCAGAAACGAAAAAAGCAGCCCGTAGGCTGCTTTTTTCAGAGAAGCGTCCGAACTTAGGACAGCTTTTCCTTGATGCGCGCGGCTTTGCCGGACAGGTCGCGCAGGTAGTACAGCTTGGCTTTGCGTACGTCACCGCGACGCTTGACGCTCAGGCTGTCGACCAGCGGCGAGTAGGTCTGGAAGGTACGCTCGACGCCAACACCGCTGGAGATCTTGCGCACGGTGAAAGCGCTGTTCAGGCCGCGGTTACGCTTGGCGATCACGACGCCTTCGAAAGCCTGCAGACGCTGACGGTCGCCTTCCTTCACTTTCACTTGCACGACAACGGTGTCGCCCGGTGCGAAAGTCGGGATTTCTTTGTTCATCTGCTCGGCTTCGAGCATCTGGATAATTTTGTTGGTCATGCTTCGCTCCTAAGACAAGCCTCCCGGCCTGCCATCGATACGTTAACTATCGTCCCGCTGGCGGATGTATTCCTCCAGCAGCTTCTTCTCTTCTCCAGAAAGCGAGCGGCTATCCAGAAGATCGGCGCGGCGTTCCCAGGTCCTACCAAGGGACTGCTGTAAACGCCAGCGCCGGATGTGTTCGTGGTTGCCACTAAGCAACACTTCGGGAACACGTTTATCCGCATACACCTCCGGGCGGGTGTAGTGCGGGCAGTCGAGCAGGCCATCCGTAAAGGAGTCCTCCTCGGCCGAATCGGCATGACCCAATGCACCAGGCAAAAGGCGCGTCACCGCATCGATCAGCACCATGGCCGGCAGCTCACCGCCGGACAGGACGTAGTCGCCAATCGACCATTCCTCATCGACATGCGTCTCGATGAAACGCTCGTCGATGCCTTCATAACGACCGGCGATCAGGATCAATGCATCCTCCTGCGCCAGCTCGCGGACCGCAGCCTGATTCAGACTACGCCCCTGCGGCGACAGGTAGATCACCTTCGCCGTCTCCCCCGCGGCCTGCTTGGCACTGGCCAAAGCGTCCTCGAGAGGCTTGATCTTCATCACCATCCCCGGACCACCGCCGAAGGGGCGGTCATCCACCGTATGGTGGCGATCCGTCGTGTAGTCCCGCGGGTTCCAGCAATTGAGCTTGAGCAGCTCCTGCCTGACCGCACGACTGGTGATGCCGTACTCGCCGATGGCGGCGAACATTTCCGGGAACAGGGTGATGACTTCTACGCGCATGAGCCTTAGAAATCCGCATCCCAGTCGACCCGCATCTCGCCAGCGGCCAGATCGATCGAAAGCACGCACTGGTCCGTGTAGGGCAGCAGACGCTCGCGATCGTCCAGGCTGCCTGCGCAAGCCTTGACCACCATCACATCGTTGGCACCGGTCTCGAACAGATGGTCGACCACGCCGAGCAACTGCCCCGCCTGATCGATGACTTTCAAGCCCTGCAACTGGTACCAGTAGAACTCGCCATCATCCAGGTCCGGCAGCTCGCTACGCGGCACACAGATCTCGAAACCGGCGTAGGTACGCGCAATTTCGCGATCATCCAGACCCTTCAACTTGGCTACCAGCACCTTGCCTTGCAGGCGGCCGCTGGCCAATTCCACTTTCTTTACCTCACCGTCACGCTTGAGCGTCCAGTGGCGGTAATCGAGCACGTTATCGATGGGATCGGTAAAGGAGTACACCTTCACTTCACCCTTGACGCCGTGCACCGAAACAATCTTGCCGAGAACGATCAGATCCTCGGCGACGGCCGGCGTCGTACTCATAGAAGATGCTTAGGCAGCAGCCTTGGCAGCTTCCTTGAGCAGCTGAGCAACACGCTCAGACGGCTGAGCGCCCTGGCCCAGCCAGTAGTTAGCGCGCTCTTGGTTTACGGACAGCTTGACTTCAGCACCCGAGGCGATCGGGTTGAAGAAACCGATACGCTCTACGAAGCGACCGTCGCGCGCATTGCGGCTGTTGGTCACGGTCAGGTGGTAGAAGGGGCGCTTTTTGGAGCCGCCGCGAGCGAGACGAATAGTTACCATGAGAACATCGTTCCTGTAGTCGGTGCTAACTTGAGGCACACATCAAAAATGGGCCTAGGCCCGAAAGGCCGCATATTCTATGAGCAAAAGCGGTAGGCTTCAAGCCACAAGCTACAAGTAAAAGCAGATTTTCAGACTGCAGCTCTTTCTTGCGCCTTGAAGCTCGTGGCTTGTGGCTGCTTTCCTAGAATTTCGGCATTCCGCCGCCACCGGGAAGCATGCCGCCCATACCGCGCATCATCTTGGCCATGCCGCCCTTGGCGGTGAATTTCTTCATCATCTTCTGCATCTGCTTGTGCTGTTTGATCAGCCGGCCGATGTCCTGCACCTGAGTACCGGAGCCCAGGGCGATGCGGCGCTTGCGCGAGCCGCTGATGATGTCAGGGTCGCGGCGCTCGGCGGGCGTCATCGAGTTGATGATCGCCTCCATCTGCTTGAACTGCTTCTCGGCCGCGCCCTGGGCACTGCCCATCTGCGACAGGTTGACGCCACCGATGGACGGCAGTTTGTCCATCAGGCCGCCAAGGCCACCCATGTTCTTCATCTGTTGCAGCTGGTCGCGGAAGTCTTCGAGGTCGAAGCCCTTGCCCTTCTTCAGCTTCTTGGTGAGTTTCTCGGCCTTCTCGCGATCGAGAGTCTGTTCAGCCTGTTCGATCAGGCTGAGCACGTCGCCCATGCCGAGGATGCGCGAGGCGATACGATCCGGGTGGAACGGCTCGAGCGCGTCGCTCTTCTCGCCCATACCGATGAACTTGATCGGCTTGCCGGTGATGTGGCGCACCGACAGCGCGGCACCGCCGCGAGCGTCACCGTCGACCTTGGTCAGCACCACACCGGTCAGCGGCAGCGCATCGCTGAACGCCTTGGCCGTGTTGGCGGCGTCCTGACCGGTCATGGCATCGACCACGAACAGGGTTTCGACCGGCTTGACCGCCGCATGCAGCGCCTGGATCTCGGCCATCATCTCGGCGTCCACGGCCAGACGACCGGCGGTATCGAGAATGACCACGTCGATGAACTTCAGCTTGGCTTCGCGGATCGCCGCATTGGCGATGTCCACCGGCTTCTGACTGGCATCGGAGGGGAAGAAGGTGACACCGAGGTCGCCGGCCAGGGTTTCCAGCTGCTTGATCGCCGCCGGACGATAGACGTCGGCGGACACCAGCAGCACCGATTTCTTCTTGCGTTCCTTGAGGAACTTGGCCAGCTTGCCGGCGGTGGTGGTCTTGCCCGCGCCCTGCAGGCCGGCCATCAGCACCACGGCAGGCGGCGCGGCGTTGAGCGCCAGGTCCTCGTTGGCCGCGCCCATGAGTTCTTCCAGCTCGGCGCGGACGATCTTCACGAATGCCTGGCCCGGGGTCAGGCTCTTGGACACCTCGGTGCCGACGGCACGCTCCTTGACCTTGCCGACGAAGTCCTTGACCACCGGCAGGGCCACGTCGGCCTCGAGCAGGGCCATGCGCACTTCGCGCAGGGTATCCTTGATGTTGTCTTCGGTCAGCTTGGCCTTGCCCGTGACGTTACGCAGCGTCTGGGACAGGCGATCGGTAAGATTTTCGAACATGCGCGTTCCTTTGATAGGTGCGACCCGGCGCGCCGGGTGTACGACAGGCGGCGGATTATAGCGGAGTCGCCGAGCCGCCGACACCGCCGGCAGTCTTTCGTGTCGACGCCCTTCTGTGCCACACTCAGCGCCTTTCGGGCTCGCCTTACACGGATTTATGCACCCTCTGTTGCCCAGCCTCGCCGCCGCCCTCCTTTATGCCGGCGCCGCCGCTTACCAAGGTCTGCGCCTGACGCAGCGCAGCATTCCCGACAAACGCCTGCTGGCGTCGCTTGGTGTGCTCGCCTTGTGCCTGCATGTCGTCAGCCTGTTTTTCCAGCTGTACGACGTACACGGCCTTAACCTGGACTTCTTCAATGCAGCCAGCCTGATCGCCTGCGCGGTCATCGGCCTGATTCTTCTGGCCTGCGTGCGCATACCGGTGGAAAACCTGCTGTTATTGCTGTTCCCGCTCGGCACGCTGACCGTGCTGGCCGCCGAGTTCATGCCCAGCGGCACGATCAACCCGATCGACGAACACCCCGGCATCCTCGCCCATATCCTGCTGTCGGTGCTGGCCTACGGCATGCTCACCATCGCCGTGTTCCAGTCGGTGCTGTTGCTGCTGCAGGACTATCAGCTCAAGCACAAGCATCCATCCGGACTGATCCGCAACTTCCCGCCGCTGCAGACCATGGAAAGCCTGCTGTTCGGCTTCCTCTTCGCTGGCTGGGTGCTGCTTTCACTGTCGCTGCTGTCCGGCGCGCTGTACATCGATGATCTGTTCGCCCAGCACCTGGTGCACAAAACCATCCTGTCCTGTTTCGCCTGGGTGGTGTTCGCAGTGCTGCTGTGGGGTCGCCACCAGCTCGGCTGGCGCGGTCACAAGGCCATTCGCTGGACCCTCGCCGGGTTCTGCCTGCTGATGCTGGCCTACTTCGGCAGCAAGCTGGTGCGCGAATTCATCCTGCACATCTGAGGCAGACGTCGTGAACGACCTTCATTCGACCTACCTGCTCGGCCTGCTGATTTTTCTGATTCTCTGCTCGGCGTTCTTCTCCAGCTCCGAGACCGGCATGCTCAGCCTCAACCGCTATCGGCTCAAGCATCTGGCCAAGGAAGGACACAGCGGCGCCAAACGCGTGACCCGCCTGCTCGACCGCCCGGACCGCCTGCTCGGCACCATCCTAGTCGGCAACAATGTGGTCAACATTCTCGCCGCCTCCATCGCCACGGTGCTGGCGGTCGATATGTGGGGTGAGGCAGGCATCGCCATCGCCACCGCCGGCCTGACCATCGTTGTACTGATTTTCGGCGAGATCACGCCCAAGACCTTGGCTGCACTGCGCCCGGAACTGGTCGCCTTCCCTGCCAGTCGCGTGCTGAGCCTGCTGCAACGCGTGCTCTACCCGGTGGTATGGCTGACCGGTGTGATCAGCAACTGCCTGCTGCGCCTGGTCGGCGTCGATCCGGCGCAGCGCGCCAGTGACAGCCTGTCCACCGAGGAGCTGCGCAGCGTGGTGCGCGAATCCGGCTCGGAGCTGCCGAAGAACCGCCAGGACATGCTGCTGGGCATTCTCGATCTGGAACGGGTCACGGTCGACGACATCATGATTCCGCGCAACGAAGTGGCCGGCATCGATCTCGACGACGACCTGGAGGTCATCGTCGGCCAGTTGCGCAGCACGCCGCACACGCGCCTGCCGGTGTTCCGCGGCGACATCAACCAGATCGAGGGCGTGGTACACATGCGCCAGATCGCCCGCCTGCTGACGCATAACCAGTTGACCAAGGACGCGCTGCTGGCAGCCTGCAACGAACCCTATTTCATCCCGGAAAATACGCCGCTGGCGACCCAGCTGATCAACTTCCAGAAGCAGAAGCGGCGCATCGGCATCGTCGTCGACGAATACGGCGACGTGATCGGTATCGTCACCCTGGAAGACATCCTCGAAGAGATCGTCGGCGACTTCAGCAACCAGGACAGCCTGCGCAGCCCCGACATCCACCCGCAGGAAGACGGCACGCTGGTCATTGATGGTGCCGCCTACATTCGCGAAGTGAACAAGACCCTCGGCTGGCACCTGCCCAGCGATGGGCCCAAGACCCTCAACGGCCTGATCACCGAGGCGCTGGAAACCATCCCCGACAGCAGCGTCTGCCTGAAGATCGGCCCCTATCGCCTGGAGATCCTCCAGGCCGCGGAAAACCGGGTGAAGAGCGTGCGCGTGTGGCAGGTGAAGAAGATCAAACCGGACGCTGCAGAAACGGAGTGAGGCGTTCGGCAAGTCCCGCCGCCCACTGCCGGTAGCCCAGCGCCGACGGGTGATAGCCATCCTCGGCCAGATAGTGGGCCTCGAACGGTAGCTCCAGCGCGCAATGCATCGCCCCGAGGCGTTGCGCGAGATTCTGCAATTCACCATCGAGCAAACGCGCGCGCCAACCCATCAATTGCCGCAGCAACCAGGGCAAGGCGCTGAAATGCTGTAACGGCGGCACCGCGCTGAACGCCACGAGACAACCCCGAGCTGCCAGCGCATCGGCCATCGCCGTAAGCGCCTGCAGCCAGCGCTTGCTCGCAGTCAGGCCCGTGGCGTCATTGACGCCGAATACCAGCAGCGCCAGATCGGCAGGTTCCGCCAGCCCCAGCGGCAACAGGCGCTCATGTGCCTGAGCTGCGGTGATGCCGTTCTCGCCACAGGCGCGCCAGCGCACCGGTCGCCCCAGACGTTCGGCCAGGGCAGCGGCCAGGCAACTCGCCAGAGACAGATCGAAACGGGTGACGCCGACGCCGGCCACGGTCGACTCACCGATCAGCAGCAGGCGAAACGGCTCACCCGGCAAATGTGCCGCGGCGATGCCGCTCGGCTCGCCTTGCGCAACCGGCAGGCGCAACGCCGTACGCCGGGTATGCAGGGCCAGAGGCAGCGCTAATGGCAGCAGCGGCAAGGCCGCCAGCCACCACAGCGCGTGCCGGCTCACAGCTGCACGCGAACCGCTTGCGCGCTGCGCAGCGCCTTGGCGCGAGCCGTTTCGATGGAGGCGTCACGCGCCAGCGCCACGCCCATGCGCCGTTGGCCTTTGACTTCCGGCTTACCGAACAGACGCAGCGCCGTATCTTCCTCGCTCAGCGCGGCGCCGAGGTTGGCGAAGCTGGCCTGCTGCGAATCGCCTTGCACCAGAATCACCGCCGAAGCCGACGGCCCCATCTGGCGGATCACCGGGATCGGCAGGCCGAGAATGGCGCGCGCATGCAGGGCGAATTCGGAAAGCTCCTGGGAGATCAGTGTCACCAGACCGGTGTCATGCGGGCGCGGCGAGACCTCGCTGAACCACACCTGATCGCCCTTGACGAACAGTTCGACACCGAACAGACCCCGCCCGCCCAGCGCCTCGGTCACGGCGAGGGCGACTCGCTCGGACTCGGCCAGGGCCTTGGCGCTCATCGGCTGCGGCTGCCAGGACTCCTGATAGTCGCCATTCTCCTGGCGATGGCCGATCGGCGCGCAGAAGCTGGTGCCAGCGGCGTGGCGCACGGTGAGCAGGGTGATTTCGTAATCGAAGTCGATAAAGCCCTCGACGATCACCCGGCCCTTGCCGGCACGACCACCTTCCTGGGCGTAATCCCAGGCACGCTGCAGGTCGGCGTCGCTCTTGAGCACGCTTTGCCCCTTGCCGGAAGAACTCATGATCGGCTTGACCACGCAGGGGTAGCCGACGGATTTCACCGCCGCGGCGTAATCCTCGAAGGTGTCGGAGAAATGGTATGGCGAGGTCGGCAGCCCCAGCTCTTCGGCCGCGAGGCGACGAATGCCCTCGCGGTTCATGGTCAGTTGCGCAGCGCGCGCGGTCGGCACCACGTTGAAACCTTCGGCCTCCAGCTCGACCAGCGTGGCAGTGGCGATGGCCTCGATCTCCGGGACGATGTAGTGCGGCTGCTCCTTCTCGATCACCGCGCGCAGGGCCGCGCCGTCGAGCATGTCGATCACGTGACTGCGATGCGCCACCTGCATGGCCGGGGCATTGGCATAGCGATCCACGCCGATGACTTCGCAGCCCAGGCGCTGCAGCTCGATCACCACTTCCTTGCCGAGCTCGCCGCAGCCACACAGCAGTACGCGGGTCGCGGAGGGCGACAGAGGGGTTCCAATACGGGGCATGAGGGTTTCCTCGAACAGTGAATCAGGAAGGCGTCATTAGCAGGCCGCCGGCGCGGGCGCGCGCCAGGCAAAGTTGCAGCACCTCGCGGCGCTCGGCATTGTCCATGCGGCCCCAGCGGGTGATTTCGGCAGCCGTACGCTGACAGCCAATGCAGATGTCCTGCTCGTCCAGCGCACAGACATGTACGCAGGGCGAGCGCACGGGTTTCTCGTCATTCATCGTCAACAACCAGCTCTCGGGCATAGCGCTGCGCATTATGAACGTAGTGGGCGGCACTGGCTTCGAGCATCTTCTTCTGCTGCTCGGTGAGTTCGCGCACCACCTTGCCCGGGCTGCCCATGACCAGGCTGCCGTCGGGAATCACCTTGCCTTCGGGAATCAGGCTGTTGGCGCCGATGATGCAGTATTTGCCGATCTTGGCGCCGTTGAGGATCACCGCGTTGATGCCGATCAGGCTGTAATCGTCGACGCTGCAGCCGTGCATCATCACGTTGTGGCCGACGGTGACGCCCTTGCCCAGGGTCAACGGAAAGCCCATGTCGGTGTGCATGACACTGCCGTCCTGCACGTTGCTGTTCTCACCGATATGGATCAGTTCGTTGTCGCCGCGCAGCACCGCACCGAACCAGACGCTGGCCCCCGCCTCCAGGCGGATCTTGCCGATCAGATCGGCGCTTGGCGCGACCCAACTATCGGGATGGGCATCGACACGGGAGCTTCCCAGACGGTATTTCATGCTCGTCAGTCCTCGGCGCTAGTCAGCGCAGGTGTATGAAGTGTTCGGGCGGCTGGTGCAGGGCGATCTGCGCATCGTCGAAGATCAGGTTGACCAGTTCCACCACCATGATCGCCGTGAGCCCCCAGATGCGGAACTCGCCATAGGTGTAGGACGGCACGTACCAGCTGCGCCCGAGGTAATCGATACGGTGGGTTATCTCGCGCGGGTCGCTGCGGAAGAACTCCAGCGGCACCGAGAACACCGCGGCGATTTCGGCATCGTTGGCCTTGTACTCGACGTAGTCCGGCACCACCCCGACGTAAGGCGTGACCTGAATGCCATGCCGCGACACCAGGCTGCTGAGCGGCCCGACCACTTCGACCAACCCCGGTGGCAGGCCGATCTCCTCCTCGGCCTCACGCAGCGCGGTGTCCACCAGGTCGCGATCTTCCGGATCGCGCCGGCCTCCCGGGAAGGCGACCTCGCCACCGTGGGTCGACAAACCGCTGGCGCGCAGGGTCAGCACCAACTCAGGTTCATCACTGCGGGTAATCGGGACCAGCACCGCCGCCTCGGGGAAGCTGCGCTCGGTCTCCAGAGGGCGCGGGCTGTAGCCGCGCACGCGATGGAGCAACTCGTCCAGCATGGGCATACTCGGAGTCTTGTTTTGCCAGGCATCATGGCATGAAAGCAACCGGTCGCCCAACCCCGAGGAAAGGGCCGAGCGGCCTGAAAAGCAGGCTTGCCGGTCATCGCACCGGCCGCCAAGATAGCGCCAGAACCAAGAGGAGCGGGCATGAAATTCTGCAATCAGTGCGGCAACCCCGTCACCCGCATGATCCCGACCGGCGACAACCGCATGCGTCATGTCTGCGGTCACTGCGCCACCGTGCATTATGAAAACCCGCGTATCGTTGCCGGCTGCCTGCCCATATGGCGTGACCAGGTGCTGCTCTGCCGCCGCGCCATCGAGCCACGCCGGGGCTACTGGACATTGCCTGCCGGCTTCATGGAAAACGGCGAGACCATCGAACAGGCCGCCGCCCGTGAAACCCTCGAAGAAGCCTGCGCGCGCGTACGCGACCTCAGCCTCTACACCCTGTTCGACCTGCCGCATATCAGCCAGGTGTACATGATGTTTCGCGCCGAACTGGTGGATCTGGACTTCGCCGTCGGCGAGGAAAGCCTGGAGGTACGGCTGTTCGAGGAATCGCAGATCCCCTGGCCAGAGCTGGCTTTCCCGACCATAGGCCGTACCTTAGAATGCTTCTTCGCCGACCGTCGGCAGAATTCCTTCCCGGTACGCAATGAGCCACTCGAAGCGTTGCGTGCCCATTACACACCCCGTTGACCCTTGCGGACGATCCCCGATGCGCTGGTTGTTGCCCCTGCTCTGCCTGACTCTCAGCTTCAACGCCCTGGCCAGCACCACGCCAGCGACCGGCAGCCGCACCGTGGACAAGGTGCTGGTGCTCAAGTCCGAACGCAAACTGCACCTGCAGCAGCGCGGCGAAACCATCAAGTCCTACCGCATTTCCCTGGGCAAGCAGCCCAATGGCGCCAAGCAGCGCGAAGGCGACCTGCGTACACCAGAAGGCTTCTACTGGATCGACTGGCGCAAGCCGAGCGACAAGTACCAGCTGTCGCTGCACATCTCCTACCCCAACGCCCGCGACCTGGCCAAGGCCAAGGAAGCCGGCGTACCGCCAGGCAGCATGATCATGATTCACGGCACGCCGCTGGACGAGGAGTACCCGGAGTGGTTCTTCCATACGCTGGACTGGACCGAAGGCTGCATCGCCATGAAGAACGACGACATGCGCGAGGTCTGGAGCCTGGTCAAGGATGGCACGCTGATCGAAATCAGGCCCTAGCCGCCTGCCTACCAGCGAATATTGCGTGCCAGACGCGTGTCGCCCGGTGTCAGCCACTGGGCGCTGACCAGCATAGGATAGATCGCCGCCCCCGCCTCGACGGCGCCCTCCAGCTTCGCTCGCCGGCCAAGAATGTCCGCCTCCAGTTCGGCCTGGTGCTGGTCGGCCAGCTGCAGCTTCGCCAACAGTTTCATACCGGCTGAACAGTCCAGCTGCAAGGCGGCCTGGCCCAGCGGCAGTTGCCAGGGCGCCTGCAACTCGAGCGAGGTTACGCTCACCTGCCCTTGCGCTCGCCGGCACTGAGTGGCGCTACCCTGCAATGCAATACGCCCCTGCCAGTGCCCGGCCAACCGGTAGCTGCCGGCTTGGCCGGCATAGCGTTCACCGGGTTGCACCAGCACCTGCCAGTCCCAGGGCCAGCCCTGCATGCGCAGATCCCAGCGCTGCCCCTGCCAGCCCCCGCTGAATTCTGCCCGCAGGCGCCAGGGCTGCAGGTGCCAGGCCGGGCGGTCGATCTCGGCGAGCCGCTTGGCCTGGCCGTGCCAGAGGCTGCCACTCAAGCCCGTCACGGGTAGCATCAGGGGCTCGGCTAGCCAGCGCGCCGGCCACTGGCTGAGCAAGGTGAGCAGGAAAACCAGCGCACACCAGGCAGCACGTCGCTTCATGGGCTGATCACCACTTCGAAGCCGAGATCGGATTCACCCCGCTGCAGATTCCAGCCAAGAGGCTTGGCCCCTTCGCCGCGAATGTGCAGCAACCAGTCGTGCAGGTGTCGCTCATCGCTCACCCTGCCCGTCAGCAGCCAATTGCCCTCGCGCACCTCAGCCAGCTCGATGCTGAGCCGGCCCTGCTCGGCGGATTGACGCAACTGCTCGATGACAAGGGGCGCGCGAACCTGCAGAGCCGCCGCCGACGTGGCCAGGCTGCGCCACTGTTGCAGCGTCTGCCAGCGGGCCAGTACTTCACGCCCGGCCAGGATTGCCAACAGCACGCCGATGCAGCCCAGCGCCAGCCACTGCCGCATGCGCGGCGACAAGATGAAGGTCATGGGCCGGCCTCCAAGTCGAAGGATATGTTCTGGTTGCCAGGCTGCTGCTCGACTCGGGCCACCACCCCTACCTCGTCGGCGAACGCCTGCCAGGGAGCTGCGCCATCGTCGTCGCCGTTCAATCGCAGGCGCCAACTGCGGCCGTCGTAAGCCACGCCGTCAAGCTGCCTGGCATCCTGCTGCGACAACCACTGACTGACACGCGCCTGCAACTGCTCGACCTGACGCAGGCGCAGGCGCTGCTCGTCCGCTTCCTCACGCAGACGCCTGAGGTGCTGGGTAGCCTGGGGCAGAGGCTCGGCAGCGCCGGTCACCGCCCACACCTGCTGCTGGTACTGCGCCTGCTGGCGCCATTGCTGGCTTGCCCAGATCCCGCCCCAGAGCATGGTCAGGGCCAGGCAGGCCGCGGGCAGGCGCCAGTCCAGCCGCAGCCCGGAGGCGAGCCAGCGGCGCTTGCCGGTCTGGAGGTCGAAGGTGCCGGGCAGGTTGTCGAGTGGCGGAAGTTGCTCCGGCCAGGGGCCGTCCGTTTGCACCACCGCGCCCGCGTATCCACCGGCCTCTGGCGGCTCACCCAGCGTCTCGGGCCAGGCCAGCCAGAACTGCTGTCCCGCAGCCGAGGCACGCTTGTACAGCTGCAGCCCGGGCTCACGTTGCCAGCCCAGCACTTGCGAGGGTTCTGCCCGTGGCAGCAGTTGCAGCTCGGCCCAGCAGCGCTCGGGTTGAAGGCCCCAGGCCTGGCAGCACGCCGACCAGCGCTGCAGCCGCTGCGCATCGACGCAGACCAGTTCCAGCCAGCCGGGCTGTCGGTCGATGCAGCCGATCGATACCTGCTCGGCGGGCTGCAGCAGGCGGTCTTCGAGCAACAGCGGCCATTCGTGACGCTTCAGCCCCGGTGGTGCCTGCAGGTGAAAGTGACTGCAGACCTCCGCCGGGATCAACAGCGCCACACGAGCCCTGGCCATTGTCGGCGGCTCGCCGCTGCCCGACGCGCGGACCCGACCGTCCTCCACGCGGGCCCACTGCCACGACTCAGCCTCTGTCGAGGGCCGCAGCAGCAGCCAGGGACGCAGGTTGCGCCGCCAGCGTTCAGGCTTCATAGACGCCCCCAGGGCAGGGCGAAGGTGCATACATACGGTGCTCCATCACGTTGGAAAGTCAGGCGTACGCCGCGGTCAGGCCGCAGCAGGTCAGGGGACGGCGCGGCCACCCAGCGTCCTTCCTGGCGAAAGCTCAGCTGCACGGCGTCCACACCCGACAATTGTTCGCGGGCGACCCAGCGCGCCTGGTCAGGGGCGTACAGATCGTTACTGGTAAACACGCCCAGGCGCTGATTACGGGCGTCGAAGCGCAGCCGCTGACGCTGCAGGCGCGAGGTGCCGGCCTCTCCCACCCAGGCATCGAGGGCCACCCACTGCAACTGAGTTTGCCCCTCGTGCCAGTCCAGCCAGCGGGCCTCCAGCGGCATCCTCCGCTCATACAGCTGGCGCAGCACCAGGGTGTCGAAACGTCGTTCCAGCGCCAGGCAGAAATCCAGCACGGCGCTGCCTTGCCCGCTGTCCTGCAGGCGCTCGCGAACGCTGCTCCAGCCGCTGACCAGTGCCGCGAGCAGTACGCCGAGCATGGCGGTAAGCGCCAGCGCGACCAGCAGCTCGATCAGGGTCAGGCCCTGTTGTTCGGTTCTCATGGGCGCACCAGAAACACCAGATACTGGCCCATCGATGCGCGTCCGTCCCGGTCGGCGAACAAACTCAGATCGCCCCGGCGCAGCCGGTTCACGCCAGTGCCCTGCACCTGCAGGCGCCAGTGGCAGTCGACCCGCCCCTGGCGAAGCACGCCAGCAGCCGAGGAGCCTGTCGGCCAGAAACGTTCCACGGCAAAACGCGCCTCCAGTTCCCTGGCGCACAACAACCCCGCCTGGTGCTGCTGCACGCTCTGCTGCACCGCCAGGCGCTGACGCAGCGCCTGGCTGCTGATGACGGCGAGCAAGGCGGCAATACCGAGGGCCACCGTAACCTCCAGCAGGGTGAAACCGCGCTGGCGCCTCATGGCTGCAACGTCCGCTGCAGCCGCCCTTGGGCATCCCAGCGCCAAACCTCGGCGCCACCGGGCCAGCTCCAGCGCAGCGCATCACCTCGCACCAGACCGGTGGCCGAGACCACCAGGCGCGGCTCGTCGCTGGCCGGCCAGTCCGGGCGCAACTCCCTGGGCCAGTCGCCCAGGGCCACCGGCTCGACCTGCCAGGCCGGCTGGCTGTCGCCCTCGACCTGGCGCACGAACTCCGGTCGTTCGCCCGTCCAGCGCAAGCCCTGCACCTGCCCTGCATGCACGGCCAGCCCGGCCTGGCTGCGCGCGGCCGCGGCAAGCCGCTCCAGGGCCTGGCGCGCAGCACTCTGCTCGCCGTCCACCCAGGCCACGCTGAGGCTGGTCAGCAGGCCGGCGATGAACAGCACCACCAGCAGTTCGAGCAGACTGAACCCGCGCTCGCGCACCGCTTACAGGTCCCAGTTGCCCAGGTCTGCATCCATCCCTTCGCCACCTTCGAGGCCGTCAGCACCCAGGGAAAAGACATCGAAACGGCCATGCTCGCCGGGGCTACGGTACTGGTAGGGCGCGCCCCAAGGGTCCGCGGGCAGGCGGCGGATATAACCATCATCCCGCCAGGCGCGTGGCAGCGGCTCGACAACAGGTTTGCTGATCAGCGCAGCCAGGCCCTGCTCGCTGCTGGGAAAGCGCAGGTTGTCCAGGCGATACATGTCCAGCGCCTGCTCCAGACTCGAGAGATCGGCCATCACCTTCTGCTTCACGGCTTTGTCCTGGCTGCCCAGCACGCTGGGGGCGACCACGGCGACGAGCAGGCCCATGATGAAGATCACCACCATGATTTCCATGAGCGTGAAGCCGCGCTGGTGGTTTCGCTTGTCGTGCATGACAGTTCTCCTCTTCATAGTGTCAGGCCCTGGTTGAGTTGAAGGATCGGTAGCAGTACGGCCAGGACGATGAACAGCACCACCGCGCCCATGAGCAGAATCATCAGCGGCTCGAACAGCGCCATCGCGGTGTCCACCTGGCGGGCAAAACCGCGCTCCTGGTTATCGGCAACCCGCTCGAGCATGTCCGGCAGCGTGCCGCTGGCCTCGCCGCTGGCGACCATGTTCAGCAGCAGCGGCGGAAAATGCCCGCTGGCCTCCAGAGCACGGTGCAGGCTCACGCCTCCGCGCACTTCATGGGTGACGCGTTCCAGAGCCAGGCGGATGCGCCGGTTGTCGACCGTGGCAGCGGCGACCTGCAGCGCCTCCAGCAGGGGCACGCCACTGCCGACGAGAATCGCCAGGCTGCGTGACAGGCGCGCGCTTTCCAGCCCCTGCAGCAGCCCCCCGAGGCGCGGCAGGCGCAGCAGCAGATCGTCTCGACGCAGGCACCACTGCGGCTTGCGCAGAAGCCAGCCGGCCACCAGCGCCAGCACGACGCCCAGGCCCAGCAGCCATGGACCGCACACCAGCAGGGCGTTGCTGATGCCGATCAGCAGCGAAGTGATCCACGGCAGGCCTTGCCCGGCATGGGCGAACTGTTCGGTGAGGCGCGGCACGACGAAGGTCATCAGGCCGATCACCACTACGAGCGACACGCCCATCAGCACACTGGGATAGATGAGCGCGGTGCGCGCCTTGTGCCGCTGGCGCTGGCTCTGCTCCAGGTGCTCGGCCAGGCGTTCCAGCACCGGCGCAAGGCGCCCGGAGCGCTCGCCGGCCTCCACCAACGCGCAGTACAGCGGTGAAAAGACGCCGCCCTGGCGCGCCAAGCTGCGCGCCAGGCCCAGGCCCTCGGCGAGGCTGCCACTGACCGCCACCAGCAGGTTGCGCAGCGCCGGCTGCACCAGTTGCCGCTGCAGCGTGGCCAGGGCATCGACCAAGGGAATCCCCGCGCCGGTCAGGGTCGCCAGCTGCCGGGTCAGCTCGCACAATTGGGCACGGTCGACGCGCTGGCGCCGTGCCGGCTGACGATCGTTCTCATGCCGTTGCAGATCGCGGGCGAACAGCCCCTGCTCGCGCAGCAACTGCCGCGCATGGCGCTCGCTCTCGGCCTGCAGGCTGGCCTTGTGGCTGCGTCCGGCCAAATCGACGGCCTGATAGCGATAGGTCGGCATGGCTCAGCCCTGCACCGCTCGCAGGATTTCGGCAAGGCTGGTCTGCCCTGCCGCCACGCTGGCTGCCGCCATGCCTGACAGGCTCTGCCGACGACCTTGCAGGTACTGCTGCATGGCCACTTCACTCGCACCGTCGTACAACAGGGCAATCAGCTCGGCATCCAGCTCGACGAATTCGTAGAGACCCAGACGCCCCTGGTAGCCCGTGCCGCGGCACTGTTCGCAGCCGCGCGGGTGATAGCTGTGCTGCAGATCGCTCAGTTCCGGCAGCAGCGCCTGCTCCGCTGGTTGCAGCGGGCGGCGCTCGGCGCAATGGCAAAGGCGCCGCACCAGACGCTGGGCCAGCACTCCGCGCAGGCAGGAGGCGATCAGAAAGGGCTCGATACCCATGTCGCGCAGGCGCGTCACCGCACCAACGGCACTATTGGTGTGCAGCGTAGAAAGTACCAGGTGGCCGGTAAGGCTGGCCTGCACGGCAATCTGCGCGGTCTCGCGGTCACGGATTTCGCCGAGCATGATCACGTCCGGGTCCTGGCGCAGGATGGCACGCAGGCCGCTGGCGAAGGTCAGGCCGGCACGTGGGTTGATCGCCGTCTGGCCGATGCCGGCGATGGCGTATTCCACCGGGTCTTCGACAGTGAGGATATTGCGACTGCCATCGTTGAGACTATTGAGGCAGGCGTACAGCGTGGTGGTCTTGCCCGAGCCGGTCGGCCCGGTGGACAGGACGATGCCATTGGGCCGCGCCAGGCAACCGCGCAGCCCCTGGGCAACGGCCGAGGGCATGCCCAGGTTATCCAGCGCCAGCAGGCTCGCCTGCTTGTCCAGCACCCGCATCACCACCCGCTCGCCATGGATGCCCGGCAGAGTGGAAACGCGCACATCGACTTCGCGCCCGGCGGCCCGCAGGGTGATGCGGCCATCCTGCGGCTGGCGTTTCTCGGCGATGTCCAGGCGCGCCATGACCTTGATCCGCGACACCAGCATGGCCGACAGGGCGCGCGGCGGCCGCAGCACTTCCTGCAGATGACCGTCGACACGCAGGCGCACCACTAGGCTCTGCTCGAAGGTCTCGATGTGGATATCCGATGCCTGACGCTGCAGGGCCTGAGCAAAGAGGCCGTTGATAAGGCGGATCACCGGCGCCTCGTCATCACTTTCCAGCAGATCCTCGATACGCGGCATTTCGCTCATCAGGCTGTCCAGATCGACCTGCTCGCCAATGCCTTCGATCAGCGCCTCGGCTGCGCCTTCGCCGGCCTGGTACAAACCGCCCAGGCGCTCATCGAAGGCGGCCCGCGACAACTGGCACACCGACGCGGGCCGCCCTTGTACGCGCAGCAGCTCCTGCAACTGGGCGCTGTCGGCGTCCTCGCGCAGCCACAGCTGCCAGCCGGCGTCCCCCGGGACCACGGCCAGGCCGGCCTGGCGCGCCAGCCGGTAGGGCAACAGCTGCATCACCAGGCGCCCTCGCCAAGACGTGCGCGGCTCGCCGGGAACAGGCGCTGCAGGCTGTCGGCATCGTCGAGCGAAGACAGCGGCAACCCGGTTTCGCGCCGCAGCCCCTGGTACTTGTCGGTGCTGTAGGCCGCGATGCTGGCGTCGTCACGCAGGATGCGCGGGCGGATGAACACCATCAGGTTTTGCTTAACACCCGACTGCCCGTTGGAGCGAAACAGATGGCCCAGGCCGGGGATATCGCCCAGCAGCGGGACCTTCTGCGCGTTGCTGGTCACTTCATCGCTGATCAGGCCGCCGAGGATGATCAGGCCGTTGTCCTCGACCATCACCTTGGTCTTGATCTCGCGCTTGTTGGTGATCACATCACTGGCGGAGGCGTTGTCGGCCAGCGAGGAAACCTCCTGCACGATGTCCAGGCGCACGCTGTTGTCGACGTTGATCTGCGGCCGGATACGCAGCTTCACCCCGACTTCGCGACGCTCGATGGTCTGGTAAGGGTTGGCGTTGTTCTGGGTCACCGAGCCGGTAACGAAGGGCACTTCCTGCCCCACCAGAATCGATGCCTCGGCGTTATCCAGCGTCAGCAGCGTCGGCGTCGACAGCAGGTTGAAGCCGCTGTTGCTCTTGAGCGCATTGACCAGCACGGCGAAGTTGAAGCCACCGCCGAAATGCCCCAGCCCGGCCGTGACGCCATTGACGCCCGACAGCAGCTTACTGAGCGCCTTGTTGTCGCCGCTGGCGACGGCACCGGCGATGGCCGAGATGTTCGCCCCGCCAGCGCCGAAGTTGACCACCCCGGCACCGAACTTTTCATCGGCGAACAGCCACTGCACGCCAAGCTCTTCGGCCCGCGAGTCGGAGACCTCGGCGATGATCGCCTCGACCACCACCTGGGCGCGGCGGATATCCAGTTGCTCGACGATGGCGCGATAGGTCGCCAGCTCGCTGTCCGGGCCGACCATGACCACGGCGTTGGTGCCCTCCTCGTATTCCAGGCGCACTCCCGAGTCACTGACGGGCAGGCGCGCGACCGTCTCCTCCTGGCCCGCCCCTGCGGCAGCAGCGGCCTCCTGGCTGAGCCCACGCAATACCTTGACCACCTCGGCGGCATTGGCGTGGCGCAGGTAGATGACCTGGGTATTGGAATTTTTGGTCTGCCCGGCAGGACGATCGAGTTGCGCCAGCAGTGCCCTCACCCGCTCCCGGCCGCTGGCGCTGCCGCGCACCAGCAGCGCGTTGCTGCGCGGATCGGCAACCACCTGGACATCGTCGTTGCCCTTCTCACGCGCCAGCAGACGGGTGACGAGCTGGCTGGTATCGGCGGCGCTGGCATGCTGCAGCGGCAGCACCTGCAGCGGTTCGTCGCTGACCTGATCGAGTTCGGCCAGCAGGCTGTCGATGCGCTCAAGATTGCTGCGCCAGTCGGTCACCACCAGCAGGTTCGCCGCCGGATAAGGCGTGATGACCCCGACGCGTGCATCGATCAGTGGTTTGAGAATGCCCAGCAACTGTTCGCTGGCTGCGTTGCGCACGCTGAACACACGGGTGGCGATGCCGTCGCCGCCGGCCTTGCGCTCGCCGCTCTCCACCGGCACCGGCTCCAGGCGCGCCGCCTGATCGGGCACGATCTTCACGCTGCCGTTGGGCAGGTTGACGGCGGCAAAGCCCTGCGCCCGCAATTGCGCCAGGAAGATATCGTAGATGGCCTCGCTGTCGTGCCGCTCCACGGTGCGTACCGTGACCTTGCCCTTGACCCGGGGATCGACGATGAAAGTGGTACCGGTGATCTGCGACACGCTGTCGATGAACTCGCCCAGCTCGGTGTCGACGAAGTTCACCTCGTACAGCGGCGACTCGGCAACCGGCAGATCCAGCACCTCATCGGCCATGGCCAGTGGTGACAGCAGGCCCAGCAGGCCGATCAGGCAATAGCGCACGCTCATCTCTTATCCTTGCCGCTTGAAGCCGGTCACGGTGGGCCGTGGCGGCCAGGGCAAACGCTCGCGTCGCCCCTGGTTATCGAGGATCAGGCCCTCGTCATCGATGTCCTGCAGCACGATGCCGGGCGCCAGCGCCTGACCGCGGCTGTAGCTGCGCACCTGCTGGCCATAACGCAGCACCACCACCGTGGCGCTCGCCGGCCAGGCGCGCAGACCGCCGACGTATTCCACGGGCAGGCGCGTCAGCGGCAGGCCATCGGACTGTGCGGCCTGCCAGTGTCCGACCAGCAGGCCAGGCATCGCTTGCAGGTCGCCTGGCCCGGCGCTGGCCGGCATGGGTTCACGGGCCAGCTGCAACACGCACTGGGCCGCCAGCCAGGCGGCCAGCGTCAGCCAGCCGAAACGAAGCGCACGCTGCACTCGATTCACGAGAGTCGCTCGCGCGGGTGCCAGCCCGGATGCCCCTGCACGTAGCGCATGCTGGGCAGATGCAGCGCTGGCAACTGCCAGCCTTCGGGCTGCTGCGCCAGCCAGTTTTCGACGCGCTGCCAGAGCGGTTCCCCGGCATTGGCCTGGTGCTGCAGGCCGAAGGTGCGGCACAAACCGGTGGGCGGCGCCAGGCCAGCCACGCGCCTGCCGCTCGGGCTGTAGCTGAGTTGCCAGCTCTGTCCCAACAGGCGCGGCAGATCCTGGCTGTTGTCGAGCAGCAACGGGTCGCCGAACAGTTGCTCGGCAGCACTTTCCAGCACCTGCTCCAGGCGATCGCCGGGCACGTCGAGCACCGGCGCCGAATAGCCACCCGTCAGGTTGATCAGGTGTTCACGGGTGATGGTCTGCCCGCGCGCCAGCGGGCTGTCGTAACGCAGCCCGGGCAACAGCACCGGGATCTGCTCGTCGCCACGCAGGGCCTGGTAGAGCAAGCGGTCCCATGAGCCTGCACGTGTATCGCGGCGCCAGAGCGCCTCCGGAGCCCGTGCCAGCGGCTGGTCCAGCCAGGCGGCGTGCCCGGCGCGCTGTTGCTTGAGGGTGAGCTGCAGGCTCTGCATCTCAATGCGCGCGGCCGCGGACAGACCGCGCTCGAAGGCCGGATGGAACTGCGCGATGAACTGCCAGCGGCCGCCCTGTTGCCGACAGTTGATATGAAAGGCACCGCTGGCCCGACAACCGGCGAAGATCACCGGCACCTGACGCCCTCCGGCCTGCCAGACCGGGACCGGCGCCGGCCAGAAATCCTGCCCGCGCGCGCACAGCAGCAAGTCGACCCCGGGCATGCGCTCAGCCAGCCACAGGCCGGGGCCAGTGCCGACATCCGCCAGCGCCACCACCAGGTCGGCTTCGCCGCGCGCAGCCTCGATGACGGGTAGCAGCGACTGGTACCACTGTTTCAGCGACGCCTGCTGATCCTGCGCATAGGGATCGGTGATGCCGACGATGGCGATCCTCACGCCGGCCCTGCGCAGCACCGTATAAGGCTGCACGCCGAGCGACTCGGCCTGGTCGGCCGCGAGACCGGCCCCGAGTACCGGGCGCTCGAAGCGGCGATACAGCGAAGCGCCACTCTGTGGCCAGAGCACGCGTTCGTCACTGCTGACGCGCACCTCGGAACCCAGTAACTGGCTGCCCTGCAACCCGCTTTCACCCTGCGTCAGGTAAGCCAGGCCACTGCCGTTCCAGCATTGGCCGTTTTCCAGGGTCAGGCAGTTTTCCTGGCCCAGACGCTGGCGCAGATCGACCAGCAGGGCGCCGAGTACGGCATAGCCGCCCGTGGTGGCCTGCGCGCCCAGCCGGGCATCGAGCAAGGCATCGAGTTCAGCCTGTCCCTGACGGGCACTGGCGCCGCTGATCCAAGGTGCACGCCCCAGATGCGAAACCGGCCCCAGGCGCGTCGCCGGTACCACCGGCTGGCTTGGCAGGCGTGCATCCAGCGTGTCGGCCACATAAAGCAGATTCAGCCCCGGCGCCGAATCGCCGGCATGAGTCGCCAGGCCAGAACAGGCGCTGAGCAAGGGCGCCATCGCCAGCATGCCGATCCCGCCCAGTACCTCACGCCTAGCCATGTCCACCATCGTAATGCTCGCCTGCCTTGATCGAATGTCGGGGCGCGATACTGGGCAGCTTGCATGACAGTTTAATGGCAGTTAATCGACAGGAATTTTTCGAAACCGTCAGAAAAGTCTTTGTAAATCAGCCAGGTGGCAGTAACCAAGTGTTCAATTTCCGTTAACGGAACTGCCAAGGAATCATCACAAACGGTCATTACAGTCCCGGTTTCCTCAAGCCGTTTCACTAGAAAAAGGACATGACCTGATGAGTCGAGATACCGGCGACAACCTTGACCGCAACCTCAGTGGCAACCGCCCCATGGCTGCAGTCATGGATGCCTACCTGAGCCGCCGCAGCGTAATGCGCGGCACTCTGGGAGCCGCGATTGCCATGATCGCGGGCACCGGCCTCACCGGCTGCTTCGATAGCGGCGGCAGCAGCAATAACAGCAGCGACAACTCTCCCGATACGCCTGCCGAGCCGAAACTGGCTCTGGGCTTCGCATCCATCGCCGGCTCGCGTACCGATGCTTGCGTCGTGGCCGCTGGCTACAGCGCCCATGTCCTGGCGCCCTGGGGTACTCCGTTCAACAGCAACGGCGGCACCTGGATGAATGACGGCAGCAACAGCGCCGATGAGCAGGCCAACTCGGCAGGCATGCACCATGACGGCATGCACTTCTTCCCGATCAACGGCAGCTCCGAAGATGGCCTGCTGGCGATCAACTACGAATACATCGATGAAGACGCCCTGCACCCCAACGGCCAGACCGACGATGCCGCCGGCAATCGCCCGGCCGAGGAAGTACGCAAGGAAATCAACGCCCATGGCGCTGGCGTACTGCATATCCGCAAGGTCAATGGCCGCTGGCAGGTCGTCGACAACGACCCGCTGAACCGCCGCTTCACCACTGCCACCGTGATGGACATCGCCGGCCCGCTGCGCGGCACCGATCACGTCAAGACCAAGTTCTCGGTCGACGGCACCGAAACCCGCGGCACCAACAACAACTGCGGCAACGGCTACACCCCGTGGGGCACGTACCTGACCTGTGAAGAGAACTGGCCGTCGGTGTTCATCAACACCACCGGCTCGGTGCCCGTCGACCAGCAGCGGATCGGTGTCAGCACCCGCCAAGGACGCTATCGCTGGGAAACTGCCGCTGGCGACCCAAGCGAGCAGAACGAAGAGTTCGCCCGTTTCAACCTGGAGCCTTACGGCGCCAGCGCCACCGACGACTACCGCAACGAAGCCAGCACCTATGGCTACATCGTCGAAATCGACCCTTACTCGGCCAACAGCCGTGCGGTGAAGCGCACCGCCCTGGGTCGCATCCGTCACGAAGGCTGCTGGCCAGGCCTGGCAGTGGCCGGCAAACCAATCGTGTTCTACACCGGTGACGACTCGAACAACGAGTACCTGTACAAATTCGTCTCCGACGCCCTGTGGGATGAAGCCGACGCCAACCCCAGCGATCGCCTCGCCACCGGCGCCAAGTACATGGACAGCGGTACCCTCTACGTTGCTCGCTTCGACGAAGACGGCAAGGGCGTGTGGCTGCCGCTGACCGTGAACAGCCCCACCCTGGACAACAGCACCCTGGGGGCCAAGTTCACCGACCTGCCGGGCATCATCCTCAACACCCGCGGCGCAGCCGATGCGCTGGGCGCCACGCCGATGGACCGCCCGGAGTGGACTGCCGTCAACCCGCTCAACGGTGACGTGTACCTGACCCTGACCAACAACAACAGCCGTCCGGTCGCCAACCCGGCCAACCCACGCATCAACAACCGCCACGGCCACATCATCCGCTGGCACGACAACGACGACCACACCAGCTTCGAGTGGGACATCTTCGTGTTCGGCGCCAACGCTGCCGGTACCTCCGACATCAACCGCTCCGGCCTGACCGAACTCAACCAGTTCGCCAGCCCTGACGGCATGAGCTTCGACAGCCGCGGCATCCTGTGGATCCAGACCGACAATGGCGAATCCACCCTCACCAGCTACACCAACGACCAGATGCTCGCGGTCATCCCCACCAACCTCGTCGACAGCAATGGCGACCAGGTGCCGGTCAACGCCCAGAACCAGGCCGACCTGCGTCGCTTCTTCGTCGGTCCCAATGACTGCGAAGTGACGGGTATCGCCTTCACCCCGGACAACAAGACGATGTTCATCAACATCCAGCACCCGGGCAACTGGCCGTACTCGGATGACGCAACCGAAGCCACGCCATCCGCCACCACAGTGCGTCCACGCGCTGCCACGGTGGTCATCCAGCGCGATGACGGTGGTGAAATCGGCGTCTGACGTCAGGCATGCAAAAACAACGGCCCGGGACTTCCCGGGCCGTTTCTTTTTACCTGTGCGATCAAGTGGCGCGCCGCTGCGCCAATACCTTCTACCAGGGCCGTACTTCGCGGGTAATCACTCTGACACGCTGCACCGGCACTTGCGCATGCCACTGCACCACACCCTCGGCCTGCACCTGGAACTGGCTGCGCATGATCTGCCCGTCCTGCTCGAAGCTCATCTGCAGGAGGAAGTTGCCACTGTTGAGCAGCAACCCCTCGCTCAGGCGTTCGAAAGTCTGATCGTCCACCGCCCCCAGCGCCTGACGCAATGCGGATGCATCAGGATAGCCGCCGGCGGGTCGGCCACTGACGATCCGGCTCAGCAGCGAGCGGGGAAACTCACCCTCGTAAAGCGCGTCGAGCAGCGGCAGGTGCGCCTGGGTCAGCGAGTTGGCATTGAGCCGCCACCCGCTGGTCTGCGGCAAGGCGCAGAGCTGTGGGTAGCGCGTATGCGCGATACCCTGCTCGGCCAGCAGGACATTCAGCTCGCTCATGTCCACCATTGGCTGATCCGCCGCCAGATGCGGTGGTGAGCGACGCAGATAATGATCACTCTCCGCGCCCTGCAGGCGACTCTGGCTGTCCGCATCGATCCAGTCACTCAGACGATCCACCAGCCGCTCGGCCGCCATGTCATCACCGAGCAGGTACTTGAGCTGGCGCTCAGCGCGCTGCGCCTCTTCGCCGACCAGCGCATTGACGTTGAAACAGGTGTGCAGATCGCGAATGCGCAGGCTCGCCGAACCGTCGGCCAGGCCGTAGCTCAGTGGCTGCCCACGCAGCGCCTGCCAGAACAGCGGACTCAGCCGCCAGGTTGCATCCCGGAGCGCCTGCTCGGCAAAGGCCAGACCGGCCACCTCCATCGCCCGCGCCTGCACGCGCTGCTGCTGCAGGCGCACCGCATCGACCTGGCGGCGGCCGTCCTGGACCATCCAGGTCAGGCCACCCGCCAGCATCGCCAGAACCACCAACACCATCAGCAGAGCCGCACCTCGCTGCCTTTGACCAACCATCTTCAGCGCCTTGTAGAGAAAGCCGCCAGTCAACACCGCCGATGTTTCAGGCGCATGGCAGCCACTGCCAACAGCAATCGCCACGTCACTTTCGCGTCACAAAGCGCAGGCAGGATTAGGCCTTCAATTTCATGAGCTTGGAGATTTCCATGGGTGGCATCAGTATCTGGCAACTGGTCATCGTGCTGTTGATCGTGTTCCTTTTGTTCGGCAGCAAACGGCTCAAGAGCCTGGGCGGAGACCTGGGCGAAACCATCCAGGGCTTCCGCAAATCCATGGCCACCTCCGATACCGGCGAGCAGGCCACGGCGCAGGTCCAGCAGCACGTGCCCGCGCAGGCTGAGGCCACCACCCAACCCCAGGCACACGCGGATCGTCACGCCTGATGTTCGAGATCGGCTTCACCGAAATGCTGCTGGTCGGCGTCGTGGCGCTGCTGGTACTTGGCCCGCACCGTCTGCCCGCCGCAGCCCGTACCCTCGGCCGCGGCCTGGGCCAGGCCAAGCGCGCCATGGGCATGCTGCGCGACCAGTTCGAGAAGGAACTCAACGCCGAGGCGCTGAACAAGGAATTCGATGCAGCGCCTCTGCGCCAGCTCGAACAGGACCTGCGGCGCAGCGTGAGCCTGCAACCACCAACCGGTAACGACATTGCCAAAACGGAAAACCTGGAGCGCGCCTCATGAGCGAGATGCCCCTGACGGCCCACCTGGGCGAATTGCGTAGACGTTTGCTGCGCGCCCTGCTGGCGATAATCCTGGTATTCGCCTGCCTGTTTCCCTTCGCCCAGACGCTCTATACCCTGGCATCGGAGCCGCTGCGCCGCTATCTGCCCGAAGGCGCAAGCATGATCGCCACCAGCGTCACGTCGCCCTTCCTGGCGCCGTTCAAGCTGACCATGATGCTCGCCCTGTTCATCGCCATGCCGCTGCTGTTGCACCAGGCCTGGGGCTTCGTTGCACCCGGTCTGTATCGGCGGGAAAAGCGCATCGCCGTGCCCCTGCTGGTTTCGAGCATCGTGCTGTTCTACAGCGGCATGGCCTTTGCGTTCTTCCTGGTGTTCCCGATGATGTTCGGCTTCCTCGCCAGCGTCACCCCCGCCGGCGTGGCGATGATGACCGACATCAGTCTCTACCTGGATTTCATCATGGCGCTGTTTCTGGCCTTCGGCCTGGCGTTCGAGATCCCGGTGGCCACTTTCCTCGTGGTCTGGGCTGGCCTTACCGATGTACAGACCCTGCGCCAGAGCCGGCCGTATGTGGTCGTCGGCTGCTTCCTGGCCGGCATGCTGCTGACACCACCGGACGTGTTCTCTCAGACCATGCTGGCGGTACCGATGTGGCTGCTGTTCGAACTTGGCTTGCTGACCTGCGCCACTGTGCAACGTCGCGCCGAACAAGACAGCGCTCAGGAACTGGTTGAACAACCATAAAGGGCATCAGGCCGCGGGCAGCGAAACTGCCTACGGCCTGATCGTCGGTCTCAGAACTGCATGTCCGATAGACGCCAAACGTCGAAGGCCGGCGTCTCGTAGGGGTGGCTCTTTTTTAGGGCCTTGACGGCATCGTGGATCAGTTCGTCGGCCACCACGAGTTCGACTTTCCACTCGGCAACCTGCTCCACTCGCCCTACCGTACCCAGGAACGGCTGGCTGCCTTCCAGTGCCCGGAACTGCCCTTGCCCCAGCGACTGCCAGCAGCAACTGTCGTAGCGACCGATACGACCGCCACCAGCGGCGAAGACCGCTTTTTTCACCGGTTCAAGGTGACTTTCCGGTACGTAGAAGCACAGTTTGTACATCAAGTTCTCCGCAATTGGGCAACACGACAACAGGCACAACAATGACGCCAGAATGATGGCATTTTGCCTCAATTTGTTTCCGAGAACTCCATCAGGAAAGCAAAAAAAGAGGAAATGTTCCGACGATTCCGTTTGGACTCGATCAGCTCGATAGCGTTCAGGAGAGGGGTCAGTCCCTGCCGAAAAAGCGCCGCCATTTGTCGCGTAGAGCGGGAGCCGGCGGGTTATGGCTGCCGTCGCAATAAGGCAGGCTTGCGGAGCGAGTGCAGCGGCACAGCAGCAGGCGCTGCTCACGCTCAGGATGCAGGATCAGGGATTGGGCGCAGTCGGGCGGGCAGTCAGGCATCTCGGGGGAGTGGCCGCAGCGGCACAGGCGATGAGTCTCACCGGGCTTGACCAGGCGAACTTCGGGAAGGATCTGCTGGAAGTCATCGGCCATGGCTGGGCCCATGTAGCCCGGATGAAATCCGGGAAGGTATGACACGGATTCTCCCGGATTGCATCCGGGCTACGGCCTATTCCACGATCGGCTCCCTCTCCCATTTATGGGAGAGGGCTGGGGGAGAGGGTTTGGTGTTGGCTATAACCCCATCTCCCGCCCCGACGCTAATACTTACAAGCTCAAGCTGGATCGGAGCGCGGCCGCTTTCCCTCTCCCGCCCTTCGGGCACCCCGC
The DNA here is from genome assembly GCF_016008875.1 of Ectopseudomonas mendocina. Taxonomy (GTDB): domain Bacteria; phylum Pseudomonadota; class Gammaproteobacteria; order Pseudomonadales; family Pseudomonadaceae; genus Aquipseudomonas. Next base: position 143,749 of record NZ_JADTQG010000016.1, on the reverse strand, counting down.
TACGCGCCCCGGCCCGATCGCTTCGCGATCAGGCGCTCATCGGCGCAGGAAGCGGTGCTTCCAAAGCGCGCCTCTTCGCCCCGCAAGCGGGAGAGGGTCATCAGAAGGCCGCTACGCGGCCGCTATCAGTTCACCCAGACGCGGGCGTTGCGGAACATGCGCATCCAGCCGCCGTCTTCCTGCCACTCGTCCGGGCGCCAGGAGTTCTGCACGGCGCGGAACACGCGCTCCGGGTGCGGCATCATGATGGTGACGCGGCCGTCGCGACTGGTAAGGCCGGTGATCCCGCGCGGCGAACCGTTGGGGTTGGCCGGGTAGGCTTCGGTGACCTTGCCGTGGTTGTCGACGTAACGCAGGGCCACGGTGCCGGACAAATCGGCCTCCAGCAACGCCTCCTCGCTTTCGAACTCGGCATGGCCTTCACCGTGGGCGATGGCGATCGGCATGCGCGAACCGGCCATGCCCTGCAGGAAGATCGAGGCCGACTCCTGGATCTGCACCATGGCCACGCGCGCCTCGAACTGCTCGGAACGGTTGCGCACGAAGTGCGGCCAGAACTCGGTGCCAGGGATCAGCTCGTGCAGGTTGCTCATCATCTGGCAGCCGTTGCACACACCGAGGGCAAAGCTGTCCTTGCGCTCGAAGAAGCCGGCGAAGGCATCACGCGCGCGGGTGTTGAACAGCACCGACTTGGCCCAGCCTTCGCCAGCGCCAAGCACGTCACCGTAGGAGAAACCGCCGCAGGCCACCAGGCCCTTGAACTCTTCGAGGCTGACGCGGCCAGCCAAGATGTCACTCATATGCACGTCGATCGCCGAGAAACCGGCGCGGTCGAATGCCGCCGCCATTTCCACCTGGCCGTTGACGCCCTGCTCACGCAGGATCGCCACTTGCGGACGCACGCCCTTCTTGATGTAGGGGGCGGCGATGTCCTGGTTGACGTCGAAACCGAGCTTGACCGACAGGCCGGGGTTGTCTTCTTCCAGCAGCAGATCGAATTCCTGGTCGGCACCCTGCGCGTTGTCGCGCAGGCGCTGGATGCGATAGCTGGTCTCAGCCCACTGGCGCTGCAGCAGACGGCGCTCACCGGCGAATACCGGCTCACCGTTGAAACTGATGCTGACCTCGCCGTTATTGACGGCCTGGCCGATCACGGCCACGCAGTCGTCCAGACCGGCGGCGCTGAACTGCGCCAGCACTTCCGGCGTGGCGTCCTGGCGCACCTGGATCACCGCGCCCAGCTCTTCGTTGAACAGCACGGCCGGAAGTTCTGCAGCTTCGTCTGCCAGCGCATCGAGGTTCAGCGACAGGCCGCAATGACCGGCAAAGGCCATTTCCAGCACGGTGGTCAGCAGACCGCCGTCGGAGCGGTCGTGGTAAGCCAGCAGGTGGCCATCGGCGTTGAGACCCTGGATCACGGCGAAGAAGGCCTTGAGGTCTTCGGCGTCGTCGAGGTCCGGCACCTGCTGGCCGATCTGCGCGTAGACCTGCGCCAGAATCGAGGCGCCCATACGATTTTGGCCGCGGCCGAGGTCGATCAGGATCAGGTCGGTTTCGCCCTTGTCCATGCGCAGTTGCGGAGTCAGGGTCTGACGGATGTCCTGCACCGGAGCGAAGCCGGAGATCACCAGCGACAGCGGCGCGGTAACGCTCTTGTCGACGCCCTCGTCCTGCCAGCGGGTCTTCATGGACATGGAGTCCTTGCCCACCGGGATGGTGATGCCCAGCTGCGGGCACAGCTCCATGCCCACGGCCTTGACGGTGTCGTACAGGCGGGCGTCTTCACCCGGGTGGCCGGCAGCGGCCATCCAGTTGGCCGACAGTTTGATGTCGGACAGCTTGCCGATATGCGCCGCGGCCAGGTTGGTGATGGTCTCGCCAACGGCCATACGCCCGGATGCCGGGGCGTCGAGTAGCGCCAGCGGTGTGCGCTCGCCCATGGCCATGGCTTCACCGGTGTAGACGTCGAAGCTGGTGGCGGTAACGGCGCAGTCGGCCACCGGCACCTGCCACGGGCCGACCATCTGGTCGCGGGCTACCAGGCCGGTGATGGTACGGTCGCCGATGGTGATCAGGAAGCTCTTGCTGGCCACGGCAGGATGACGCAGCACACGGCCCAGCGCTTCTTCGATATCGACGCTGGCGGCGCTGAAGTCATCGCCCTGCTCCGCTTCGCGGCTGACGCTGCGGTGCATGCGCGGCGGCTTGCCCAGTAGCACTTCCAGCGGCATGTCCACCGGGGTATTGCTGAAGTGGCTGTCGGTAACGGTCAGGTGCGGCTCGGCAGTGGCTTCGCCGACCACGGCGAAGGGGCAGCGCTCGCGCTCGCAGATGGCCTGGAAACGCTCGAAGTCGGCCGCATCGACCGACAGCACGTAGCGCTCCTGCGACTCGTTGCACCAGATCTCGTGCGGGGCCATGCCCGGCTCGTCGTTGGGCACCTTGCGCAATTCGAAGCGACCGCCACGGCCGCCGTCGTTGATCAGCTCCGGCAGGGCGTTGGAGATACCGCCTGCGCCGACGTCGTGGATGAACTTGATCGGGTTGGCATCGCCCAGTTGCCAGCAGCGGTCGATGACCTCCTGGCAGCGGCGTTCCATTTCCGGGTTCTCGCGCTGCACCGAGGCGAAGTCCAGGTCGGCCGAGCTGGCACCTGTGGCCATCGACGAAGCGGCACCGCCGCCCAGGCCGATGAGCATGGCTGGGCCGCCGAGCACGATCAGCTTGGCGCTGACCGAGATCTCGCCCTTCTGCACGTGGTCTTCACGAATGTTGCCGAGACCGCCAGCGAGCATGATCGGCTTGTGGTAGCCGCGCACTTCTTCGCCACGCGGGCTGCTGACCGCCTGCTCGAAGGTACGGAAGTAGCCATTGAGCGCCGGGCGACCGAATTCGTTGTTGAACGCGGCGCCGCCCAGCGGGCCTTCGATCATGATGTCCAGCGCGCTGACGATGCGCTCGGGCTTGCCGTAGGGCTTTTCCCAGGGCTGGAGGAAGTCGGGGATGTTCAGGTTAGAGACCGAGAAACCGGTCAGGCCGGCCTTGGGCTTGGCGCCACGACCGGTGGCGCCTTCGTCGCGAATCTCGCCGCCGGAGCCAGTAGACGCGCCGGGGAACGGGGCGATGGCGGTCGGGTGGTTGTGCGTCTCCACCTTCATCAGGATGTGCACCGGCTCCTGCACCGCGCCGTACTGGCGGGTTTCCGGGTTCGGGAAGAAACGCCCGGCGGTGTGCCCAACGATGACCGAGGCGTTGTCCTTGTAGGCGGACAGCACGCCTTCGCTGTGCATCTGGTAGGTGTTCTTGATCATGCCGAACAGCGATTTGTCCTGGCTCTCGCCGTCGATGTCCCAGCTGGCATTGAAGATCTTGTGGCGGCAGTGCTCGGAGTTGGCCTGGGCGAACATCATCAGTTCGATGTCGTGCGGATTGCGTCCCAGGTCATTGAAGCTCTTCACCAGGTAGTCGATTTCGTCCTCGGCCAGGGCCAGGCCCAGGTCCTGATTGGCCTGCTCCAGCGCGGCGCGACCACCGCCGAGCACGTCCACGGCGGTCAGCGGCTTGGGCTGGGCGTGGCTGAACAGCGCGGCGGCGTCCTCGAGGGCGCTCAGCACCAGCTGGGTCATGCGGTCATGCAGCAGGGCGGCGACAGCGGCGCTGTCGCTCTCGCTCAACTCGCCACTGACGTAATAGGCAATACCGCGCTCCAGGCGCTGGACCTTGGCCAGGCCGCAGTTACGGGCGATGTCGCTGGCTTTGCTCGACCAGGGCGAAATGGTGCCGAAACGCGGAATGGTCAGGAACAGCTTGCCGCTGGGCTCCTGCACCGGCACGCTCGGGCCGTACTTGAGCAGCCGCGCCAGCACTTGTTCTTCGTCGGCGTTGAGCACGCCCGTCACGTCGGCGAAATGCGCGAACTCGGCGTACAGCCCGGTCACGGCCGGCACCTTGCTGGTCAGTTGCTCAAGCAATTTGCCATGGCGGAAAGCGGAAAGGGCGGGAGCGCCGCGCAGAATCAACATCGTCGGAACAGCCTCTGGGAAGGGGTGTGCTGGAGGCCGGGCATTCTACCTTAAAGCGGCGGTCTGCGGCACCTGTAGCCAGGCGCTTTCAGGACGAACGCGCACTATCAGAGAAGCGCAGCGCTGTCGAGATATGGCGCCGCCTGCGCTTTGCGTATACTGCGCCGATGTTTGCACGACCTGCGATACGCATGCGTTGCGCCACAAGGCTGTTGGCGATTGGAACCCTCCTGATGCTTGCTGGCTGTGGCGAAGAAGCCCAACCCAGCGTACTCGAGCAGGCAAAGGCGGAGGGTGAGCTGCGCGTGGTCACTCGTAACAGCCCCGCCACCTACTTCCAGGACCGCAACGGCGCGACCGGTTTCGAATACGAACTGGCCAAGCGCTTCGCCACCGATCTCGGCCTGGAACTGAAGATCGAAACCGCGGACAACCTCGACAATTTGTTCGCCAGCCTGGGCCGCGACAAGGGCCCGGTCATGGCCGCCGCCGGCCTGGTGGATACGCCACAGCGTCAGCGTGAGGCGCGCTTCTCGATTCCTTATCTGGAAGTCACGCCGCAGGTCATCTATCGCCAGGGTGAAAGCCGCCCGACCAAGCCTGAAGACCTGGTCGGCAAGCGCATCCTGGTGCTGGCCGGCAGCAGCCACGCCGAACAGCTGGCCGCCCTCAAACTGGAACAGCCGGAACTGGAGTTCGAGATATCCGACGCCGTCGAGGTGGTCGACCTGCTGCGCATGGTCGACGAAGGACAGATCGACCTGACCCTGGTGGATTCCAACGAGCTGGCGATGAACCAGGTGTACTTCCCCAACGTGCGGGTCGCCTTCGACCTGGGCGATACCAATACCATGCGCTGGGCGGTGGCTGCCGGTGAGGACGACAGCCTACTGGTAGAAATCGACGCTTTCCTCGAACGCTCCGAGGCCAACGGCACCCTGCAGCGTTTGAAAGAGCGCTATTACGGCCATGTCGACGTGCTGGGTTATGTCGGCGCCTACACTTTCGCGCAGCACTTGCAGAAGCGCCTGCCGCGTTACGAGAAGATGTTCCGCAACGCCGGCCAGACCAACCAGATCGACTGGCGCCTGCTGGCAGCCATGGGCTATCAGGAATCCTTGTGGCAACCCAACGCCACCTCCAAGACCGGCGTACGCGGCCTGATGATGCTGACCCAGCGCACCGCGCAGTCGGTCGGCGTGTCCAACCGTCTCGACCCCAAACAGAGCATCGACGGCGGCGCCCGCTACTTCCTCCAGGTGCACCAGCAGCTGCCGGAAAGCATCGCCGAGCCGGACCGCACCTGGTTCGCCCTGGCCGCCTACAACGTCGGCGGCGGTCATCTGGAAGATGCCCGCAAGCTGACCGAGGCCGAAGGCCTGGACCCGAACAAATGGGCCGACGTGCAGAAGATCCTGCCGCGCCTGGCGCAGAAGCAGTGGTACAGCAAGACCCGCTACGGCTATGCGCGTGGTGGCGAGCCCGTGCACTTCGTGCGCAACATCCGCCGCTACTACGACATTCTCACCTGGGTGACCCAGCCGCAGCTGGAAGGCAACCAGGTGGCCGAGAGCGGTATCCACCTGCCCGGCATCGACAAGCGCAAGCCCGAAGAAGAAACCCCACCGCTGTAACTGCCTACAACAAGCTCTGATTGCCTGCCGCACAGCGACTGATGGCCTGGCGCGCCGCAGGCAGCCCCTTCAAACGCGTGGCGCACTGCGCCTGACTCGACACCCGCTCGACCTGCAGGTTGGCCTGCGCATCGATGCTGATCAGGTACGGATGGTTGTAGCGCGCGCGATCGTTCCAGTCGCTGAAACGCTGAGTGGCGAATACGCAGCGGTAATCCAGGTGTCCGGTAAAGCCCTGGAAGCGATCACGCATGAAGATATGGTGATAACGCTGCCAGTCGCGGTCACGCTGGCCGACGCGCACGGCCTCCTGGCAATCTTCCAGCGTGGTGATCTGAGGCTCATGCAGAAATATGCTCTGCGCCAGATTCGAGCCACCCAACTGCACGCTGGCCACCAGGTACACCTCAGGCTGCGCTGCCACAACTGGTGCAGCCAGCAGTGCCAGCAGGCTCAACATCCCTTTGTTCATGATTGCTCCGGGTAAAGACGCTCAGCCGCGCCGGGCCTTGAAGAAATCTTTCAGCAGCGCCCCGCTCTCCTCGGCCAGCAAGCCACCCTCAACCAGTACGCGATGGTTGAGAAAGCCTTGATCGAAGAACTGCCCCTGGCTGATCGCCACGCCCGCACGCGGCTCGCTGGCAGCGAACACCACACGGGCGATGCGCGCATGCACGATCAAGCCGGCGCACATGCTGCAGGGCTCCAGGGTGACGTACAGCGTGCTGCCGGGCAGTCGATAGTTCTGCACACTTTGCGCCGCCGCGCGGATCGCCACCATCTCGGCGTGGGCGCTGGGGTCATGCCGCACAATCGGGCAATTGAAACCCCGGCCCAGTACCTCGCCATCCTGTACCAGCACGGCGCCGACCGGCACTTCACCCTGCTCGGCTCCCAGGCGCGCCTGCGCCAGCGCCAGGCGCATGAAGTGCTCGTCACGCGAGCGGTCGATGATCTGCGGTCTTTTCATTGCAACAATCCGTAGGCGCCGGCGAAAAACGGCGCCTACCCTACACCACTTCGATGGCCGCCATCAGCCCCGTTTCCATATGGTCGATCACGTGGCAATGAAACATCCACACACCGGGATTATCGGCGACGAAGGCGATGCGCGCCGTCTCGTTCTTGCCCAGCAGATAGGTATCGGTGAAGTACGGAATGATCTTGCGCCGATCCGAACCCAGCACCTTGAAGGTCATGCCGTGCAGATGGATGGGGTGCTGGTACTGCGCCATGTTGCGCAGCACGAAAACGTAGTGGCCGTCCTTCTTCAGCGTGGCGATAGGGCGATCGGCGCAGGTTTTGTCGTTGATGTCCCAGGCCTGGCCGTTGATCTGCCAGTACCTGTAGCTGCCGCCACGCTCGACATCGCCGGACAGCATGGCCGCCCATTCGAAGTTGAAGCGCAGGGTTTCGGCGCGGGCCAGATCCGGTTCGGCGACGGGGTTGGCCGGCAGAGGTGGCGGCCAGTCGCCTGCGACTTCGCTACTGGCGACACCTTTCAAGGTGGCCAGGCGCAGCGGCCCGTTGCGCAGTGACAATTCCTCGCCGGCTGCAGGCACTTTCAGCGCCAGATCGATGCGCATGCCCGGCCCCAGCCAGTAATCCTTGCCCAGCGGCCGCGGCTGCACCGGGTTGCCATCCAGGGCATAGATGCGAGCCTCGCCGCCCGGCAGGTTGAGGCGGTAGGTGATGGTGTTGTCGACGTTGATCAGGCGCAGCCGTACCACCTGCCCTTGCGGCAGCTCCAAGGTAGGGTTGGGCTCGCCGTTGATGGTGGTCAGGCGCCCACGCGTGCCTTCGCGCGCAGCCTGGCGCGGCACCAGAAACTCGGTGAAGGCGCCCTGCTCGTCGATGTGCCAGGTCTTCAGGCTCAGCGTGCGCTCATGGCGAAAGCCGGTCGGCTCGCGTTCCTCGACGATCAGCGGCCCGACCAGGCCGCGCCCCAGTTGCTCGGCACTGGCGGTATGCGGGTGATACCAGAAGCTGCCGGCGTCATGGCAGATGAAGTCGTAGTCGAAGTATTCACCGGGCAGCACCGGTGCCTGGGAGACGTAGGGCACGCCATCCATCTCCAGCGGCAGGCGGATACCATGCCAATGGATGGTGCTCTGCACGTCCAGCTTGTTGATGAAGCGCACCCGCAAGCGCTCGCCCTGACGACAACGCAGCTCCAACCCCGGCGCCTGGCCGCCATAGGCCCAGGCCGGCGTCACATGCCCTGGCACCAGTTGCAGATCCAGTGGTGCGGCGATCAGCTCGTAATCATGGGTGGCGACATTTTCCGGGCGTCCCAGCCAGTAGCGCACACCGCCAGCGCCCAGGCCGACCACACCCAGACCGGCCAAGCCGGCGAGCACTTGTCTGCGGGTAAACGACATCTTCTTCCTCGATAATCTGCAGCCATACTCAATTGCGGTATCTTCTCATTTTCATGCGTAGGCAGACGAGCATCTGCAAAGACAAATTGCCGCGGCCGCGGCTGAGAGATAACACCGGGAATAGAACAGGCTCAAAGGGATAGAATCGCCAGGCAATCCACAGGAAGCGCTACCCCGGACATGGACAGTTTCTTCTTCGACACACCCCTGGCCATCATGATGGTGGCGATAACCCCGATGATCCTGCTCATGTGGATCGGGCTGATGGCCGCCTTTGGCGAAATGATCTGGTCGGACTGTTACCGGCTCAGCCGTCCGCACGACATCGTGAACGCGGCGATCATCGATCAGAAGCTCGTCAACGCCCGCATCAGCGTGGGTAAAACCACAATGGTCACCCTCAAGCCGGTCTATCGCCTACGTTACGAGTACGAACAACGCACCTACGAAGTGGAGCACCTCGTGCTCAACCAGGAGCATGTCGAGCTCAACGAGCAGGCAGGCACCTTCCTACTCTACGTACCCAAAGCCAACCCGGCCGATGCCACACCCGAAGCCCCAAACGCCGCATCGCCCTTCGCCGCGATCATGCTGATGATCATGGGCTACCTCATCTGGGAAGCCGCGCCGACGCTGCTGGCAGGGTATTGAGCATGATTGTGGTCTTCATCCTGCTCGGTGGCCTGCTGTGGCTGATCAGCCTGCTGCTTTCCGCCTTTTCCGCTTGGGGCTTCTACAAGCTGGCGCGACTATTGTGGGAAAAAATCCGCCGAGCCTTACTGCGCCCGGGCACGGCGCAAATCACGTCATATGAAATCTTCACACCCGACTCCGAAGACATTCACGTTCAGGACACCCGCCCGCAAGTCCGCCTCGAACTGGACTGCGAGCGCCATGGTCAGCGCTTTCAGATATCCCTCGGCCCATTGACGTGCGAGGAGTTGTTTCCCGCCCTGGATCTACCCGCACACCACATTGCCTGCTGGCTGAGCGACGAGGATTGGCGCCAGCTGCTGAAAGATCGCTGGGTCACGATCGCCTGCGACTGGCAGCAGCGCCAGGCGATACTCACCAGCCAGATTCGTCAGGACAGACGCATCCTGCTGATCGGCTTTCTGAGCCTGAGCCTGTTCGTCCTTCTAGTGACGCTGTCATTACTGCAGAGCTGACCGACTGCGGTGCTCCAGGTTTATAGAGCCCGTATCCGCCCGACAGAGCGTCTTCGCTCAATCGCACTCAGGCACCTGAGCCATGGTCATGCCGCCACCGAAATTGGCGATGGGTCGCATGACCAGCCGGCAGCCTTCCTCTACATCCTGACCGGCCTGCGCCTCGAGCGATTCGCGTTTGACCCGATAATCAAACGTCAGGGTGGTTCCGGCAGGCGCACCACCTTCTTCACGAGCCGTCGTGACACGCACCTCCAGCCGCACATCGGTCGGGCTGAACGTGCCCGAAAAAAGGAAAGTACGTCCGTTGCTGACGCCCCCACCGCTAACACGCCCGTCGGCAGTGATGCTCATCTGCACATCACCCGGCTCGCTACGCCAGCCGGTCTCGTCATAGATGCCGGGGACAGTAAGCTCGGTCTGCGTAGTACTGTCCGGCACCTTGCCCTGCAACTGCAGGCTCGCCTTGCCTGGTGCACTGCGCTGCAGCAGCACACTTCCCCTACCGTAGTGCGTGGCCGACTTGCCGGAGGGAGGCGCCACCTTGAAGTCGACCCGACCGGTGTAGGCGCGCTCGCCGAAGCGCTCGATGATGTCCTGAGCCAATGCGCAGGGTGCCAGGAACAACAGCAGCGCTGCCAGGAAAGTGGACGAGCACGAGGCAGATGGCGAGCAGGCAGGCATTGAGCGCTTCCTTTTACAAAGTAAAAGCCTAACCCTAGCCAAAGCTCCCGGCGCGCGACAGAAAACGCGCCACATACCCCTGAAAATCAAAACCCCGGCACCATGGCCGGGGTTTCGTCACACGAGCTAGGCTCGGAGGGTCATCATTCCCACTCGATGGTCGCTGGCGGCTTGCTCGACACGTCGTAGGTGACGCGGGAGATGCCTTCGATCTCGTTGATGATGCGGCCGCTCACGGTTTCCAGCAGCTCGTAAGGCAGGTGCGCCCAGCGAGCGGTCATGAAGTCTACGGTTTCCACGGCGCGCAGGGCGACGACCCAGGCGTAGCGACGGCCGTCACCGACCACGCCAACCGATTTCACCGGCTGGAACACCACGAACGCCTGGCTGGTCTTGTGGTACCAGTCGGCCTTGCGCAGCTCTTCGATGAAGATGTGATCGGCGCGGCGCAGGATGTCGGCGTATTCCTTCTTCACTTCGCCGAGGATGCGCACACCCAGGCCAGGGCCCGGGAACGGGTGGCGGTAGACCATGTCGTAGGGCAGGCCCAGTTCCAGGCCGATCTTGCGCACTTCGTCCTTGAACAGTTCACGCAGCGGTTCGACCAGCTTGAGATTCATCTCCTCCGGCAGGCCACCGACGTTGTGGTGCGATTTGATCACGTGGGCCTTGCCGCTCTTGGCGCCAGCCGACTCGATCACGTCCGGGTAGATGGTGCCCTGGGCGAGGAACTGGATGTTGTCCAGCTTGCTGGCCTCGGCATCGAACACGTCGATGAAGGTGCGGCCGATGATCTTGCGCTTCTTCTCCGGGTCGGCTTCACCGGCCAGGTTGCCGAGGAACTGATCTTCGGCGTTGGCACGAATGACCTTGACGCCCATGTTCTCGGCGAACATGGCCATGACCTGGTCACCTTCGTGCAGGCGCAGCAGGCCGTTGTCGACGAACACGCAGGTCAGCTGGTCGCCGATGGCCTTGTGCAGCAGCGCCGCGACCACCGAGGAGTCCACGCCGCCGGACAGGCCGAGCAGCACGTTGGCGTCGCCGACCTGGGCGCGCACGGCGGCCACGGCGTCTTCGACGATGTTGGCCGGGGTCCACAGGGCTTCACAGCCGCTGATCTCCAGCACGAAGCGCGAGAGGATGCGGCCGCCCTGCTTGGTGTGGGTCACTTCCGGGTGGAACTGCACGCCGTAGTAGTGGCGGGTGTCGTCGCACATCGCGGCGATCGGGCAGCTCGGGGTGCTGGCCAGCACGTGGAAGCCTTCCGGCAGGCGGGTGACCTTGTCGCCGTGGCTCATCCACACGTCGAGGCCGAGCACGCCGTCGGCGTCGACATGGTCTTCGATGCCTGCCAGCAGTTGGCTCTTGCCGACTACGTCGACACGGGCGTAGCCGAATTCACGCAGATCGGAGCCTTCAACCTTGCCACCGAGCTGCTCGGCCATGGTCTGCATGCCGTAGCAGATGCCCAGCACCGGTACATTCAGGTCGAACACGGCCTGCCGCGCGCGCGGGCTGTCGGCTTCGTGCACCGACTCCGGGCCGCCGGCGAGGATGATGCCGCGCGGAGCGAAGGCGCGGATGTCCTCGTCGCTCATGTCCCAGGGGTGCAGTTCGCAATAGACGCCGATTTCTCGCACGCGGCGGGCGATCAGCTGGGTGTACTGGGAACCGAAGTCCAGAATGAGGATGCGGTGGGCGTGAATGTCGTGGGCCATGGGCGCCTCTGCGAGGCAGCTGCAAGCCTCAAGCTGCAAGCTGCAAGTTGAAGAAGAAAGCGGCAGCCACGACGCTCGGTAGCTTGTGGCTTGCCGCTTGAAACTTGAAGCTGGGCGGGTTTCAACCCACCCGGTAGTTCGGCGCTTCCTTGGTGATCTGTACGTCGTGCACGTGCGACTCGGCCATGCCGGCGCCAGTGATGCGCACGAACTCGGGCTTGGTGCGCATTTCCTCGACGGTGGCGCAGCCGGTGTAACCCATGGAGGCACGCAGGCCGCCCATCAGTTGGTGAACGATGGCACTCATCGCGCCCTTGTAGGGTACGCGGCCTTCAATCCCTTCCGGCACCAGCTTCTCGGCACCGGCCGAGGAGTCCTGGAAGTAACGGTCGGAAGAGCCCTGCGCCTGGGCCATGGCGCCCAGCGAGCCCATGCCGCGGTATGCCTTGTAGGAACGGCCCTGGAACAGCTCGACTTCGCCCGGGGCTTCTTCGGTACCGGCCAGCATGGAGCCGATCATCACGGCGGAGGCGCCAGCGACGATGGCCTTGGACAGGTCACCGGAGAAGCGGATGCCGCCATCAGCGACCAGCGGCACGCCAGTGCCGGCCAGCGCGGCGGCGACATTGGCCACGGCGCTGATTTGCGGTACGCCGACGCCGGCGACGATACGGGTGGTGCAGATGGAGCCCGGGCCGATGCCGACCTTGACGCCATCGGCGCCGGCTTCGACCAGCGCCTTGGCGGCAGCGCCCGTGGCGATGTTGCCACCGATCACCTGGACTTCCGGGAAGTTCTGCTTGACCCAGCGCACGCGGTCGATCACGCCCTTGGAGTGACCGTGGGCGGTGTCGACGATGATCACGTCGACGCCAGCATTGACCAGCGCACTGACGCGATCACCGGTATCGGCACCGGTGCCGACCGCGGCGCCGACGCGCAGACGGCCCTGGTCGTCCTTGCTGGCCAGCGGGTAGGCCTTGGCTTTTTCGATGTCCTTGACGGTCATCATGCCCTTGAGGGTGAAGGCGTCGTCGACGATCAGTACTTTCTCGATGCGGTGCTTGTGCAGCAGCCCGCGAACGGTTTCCTTGTCGGCGCCTTCCTTGACGGTGACCAGGCGCTCTTTCGGCGTCATCACGTCACGCACCAGGGCGTCCAGACGGTTCTCGAAGCGCACGTCGCGGGAGGTGACGATGCCCACCAGGTCGCCATTACTCAGCACCGGTACCCCGGAGATGTTGTTCTGCCGGGTCAGCTCGAACAGGTCACGCACGGTGGCGTCGGCCTCGATGGTGATCGGGTCCTTGACTACGCCAGCCTCGAACTTCTTGACCTTGCGCACTTCGGCAGCCTGCTGCTCGATGGTCATGTTCTTGTGGATGATGCCGATGCCGCCTTCCTGGGCCATGGCGATGGCCAGGCGCGCTTCGGTGACGGTGTCCATGGCCGCGGACAGCAGCGGGATATTCAGTTCGATGCCGCGGGTCAGGCGGGTCTTCAGGCTGACGTCCTTGGGCAGTACCTCGGAATAACCGGGGATGAGCAGGACGTCGTCGAAAGTGAGTGCTTCTTGGCTGATGCGCAGCATGGCGGGCTCCCGAGCGGGAAAATAAGAAGCGCGGCATTATACCCAGCGAGGCCTCTGCACTCAATGCAAAGAGTGCCTTCAAATAGACATGCCAGCAAAACTTTTAATCACCAGGTCTGCACTGAAAAACGGCGGTGACGACGCCCTCCCTGAGCGGCCAGGCTGCGGGCAACAGGCTCAGGCCGGATCATCCACCCGCACCTGCCTCACCGCAAAGCCCAGGCGTTCGCCGAACTCCTCGACGAATGCCGGGCGCAGACCCGCATCCAGCCAGCCGTTGAAGATGAAACCCAAGTTGGAAAAACCGCAGGGCTGCAGGAAGAGGAAACCGTTGATGTCATCTTCGTGCCCGCATTCCGGGCAGGTGAAGTTATCGGTCTCCCCCGGCCACCACTCCTCCAGGCTGTCGAACAGCGGTACGCCCACCTCTTTGCGACATTCGGCGCAGCCGGCTTCTTCGAGAAAGCCGCGCGTCGGTACATAGATGCAGCGGTGGGTGATGATCTCCAGGCCATTGTGCGGCTGGCCATAGGGCAGCAATTCGGGACGCTGGGCGATACGCCGCGCGCCGGGTCCGATGGCGTAGGCCATGCCGTTACCGCCCTGGCCGCAGGTGGTCGGCAGCGCCTCGACGATCTCCCGCTTGACCAGCCAGCGCAGCATGGCCTGGGCCTTTTGCTCGTGGGCGGGAAGCGTGGAAATCTGCGGGACGAGAATCAGTTGGGCGGTCATGGCGATCAGGCAGCGGCGATGAAAAGACCCGGCAGCTTAGGCGCTGCCGCCAGCAAATCAAGCCTCGCGACAGGCTTGCTCGGCTGTTGCGACCTGCGCACGCGCCACCCAGCGCGCCCGCAGCAGGTCATAACCCCAGTTGAACGCCATGGTGTAGGGCAGGAAGAACAGAATCAGACCGATATCCAGCCAGAAGGCCGCCCACAAGCTGATCGACAGCCACCAGGCGGCCAGCGGCACCAGCACCAGGATCAGCCCGGCCTCGAACAGCAAGGCATGAGCCAGGCGTGCCTTGAACCCGCGATGGAAACCCATACGCCGCTGCGCCTGGTCGAACAGATAATTGAACAGCATGTTCCAAAGCATGGCGATGGTGGAGAACATCAGCGTCAGGGCGCCCATCTGAGCGAGCGGCTTGTCCATCAGCCAGGCCAGCGCCGGCGCGCAGACACCGACCGCGATGAACTCGAAGGCCAGTGCATGGCCGACACGCTCCTTGAGGGAGCGCTGCAAGGGCTGAGTCATGGGATGAAGCCTCGTTAAGAAATGCGATGAGCGCTATGATCATCGGCATTACGGTTACCAACAAACCAGCTGCCATCGGGAAAACCGATATGAATCTATCCCCCGATTCACTCCAGGCGTTCGCCCAGGCAGCCAGCTGCGGCTCGCTCAGCGCTGCCGCGCGGCGTTTGGGCAAGAGCCAGTCGACCATCAGCGAGGCAGTGGCGCGCCTCGAGCTGGACCTTGGCATCGAGCTGTTCGAGCGCGGCCCGCGTCGGCTGCAATTGACCGAAGCCGGCAGCAGCCTGCTGGCTCACGCCGAAGAGGTGCTGGCCGCCAGTGATCGCCTGACTCGCCATGCCGCGAACCTCGCCGCTGGCCAGGAAGCGAAGCTGACCCTGGCGCTGTCGGACGCCTACCAGCCCAAGCAGTACCAGGCACGCCTGGTCGAGCTGGACCAGCGCTTCCCCGATCTGGAATTCGAGTGCCTGATCGCCGAGCACGCCGACGTGCTGGACCTGGTCAATCAGGGCCGCGCGCACCTCGGCCTGCTGGCCGCGCAGCCGAACTACCCGCCCGATATCGCTCACGCCGGCGTCGCCGCCAACGCCGAGTTCGGCCTGTTCGTGGCCCGGGAACATCCATTGGCCAGGCAACAATCGGTCACCAACGAGGATCTGGCCAACTGGCGCGTGCTGCGCCTGAGCAGCGTGGCCAGCAGCGAAACGCCGGCCGACGACCTGCCAGGCAGCGGCGGTCGTTGCTGGTCGGCGCCGGATTACCTGCTGCTACAGGAGATGGCGGCGCTGGGCTTCGGCTGGGCGGCGCTGCCGCGGGAACTGGTCACCAACCATGGCGGCGGGCTGCTGCAGGAGCTGCAATTGCCCGGCTGGCCACGGCACGTGCCGGTCGACGTGGTGTGGTCGCGCCAGCGCGAGTTGCGCCCGGTCGCCGCCTGGTTGCTGGGCCGCCTGCTCGAAGGCACAGCCCCCCAGTGGGAGCGTAATGCTGTTCACTCAAGGTCGTAGGCATTGGCTCCCCTCTCCCATTTATTGGGGGCACGCCTAGTGGAGAGGGGTTGGGGGAGAGGGCCGAAAACTCCGCGAAACTGCCAGCTTCCCCTCGCCGAACGCGGCCCGCCCTCACCCTCTCCCCGGAGGGGCGAGGGGACTAAACGCGCTCGACCGTCTCTTAAGTGAGCAGCATTACCAGTGGGAGCGGACTTGTCCGCGAAGCTTTTCTGCCAACCCATTCGCGGACGAGCCCGCTCCCACAACGGTATGTCCACGCATCGGTCGAACGGGTCGCAGCCGTCGCCTGCTCGGCTTATCATGCTGCCCCATGATCAAAGACCCATTCCAGCGCCTGAACCTCGACCGCGAAGTGCTCAGCGTCAGCCAGCTCAACAACCGCGCGCGTCTGCTGCTGGAGGATGTGTTCTCCGGTATCTGGGTCGAAGGGGAAATCTCCAACCTGGCCCGCCCGGCGTCCGGCCACATCTATTTCACCTTGAAAGACAACCAGGCCCAGGTGCGCTGCGCGCTGTTCCGCCAGAACGCCGCACGCGTACGCCAGGCGCTGCGCGACGGCCTGGCAGTGAAGGTGCGCGGCAAGGTCTCGTTGTTCGAGGGTCGCGGCGACTACCAGTTGATTCTCGATGCCGTCGAGCCAGCCGGTGACGGCGCCCTGCGCCTGGCCTTCGAGGCGCTGAAGGAAAAGCTCGGCGCCGAGGGCCTGTTTTCCACCGAACGCAAGATCGCCCTGCCCGCCCATCCCAAGCGCATCGGCATCGTCACCTCGCCCACCGGCGCGGTGATCCGCGACATAATCAGCGTGTTCCGTCGCCGCGCGCCGCAGGTGGAGCTGAACCTGATTCCCACCGCCGTCCAGGGCCGCGACGCCACCGCACAGATCGTCCGTGCCCTGCAACGCGCCGATGCGCAGGGTTTCGACGCGCTGATCCTGGCCCGCGGCGGCGGCTCGCTGGAAGACCTGTGGTGCTTCAGCGAGGAAGCCGTGGCCCGCGCCGTAGCCGCCTGCGTCACCCCCATCGTCAGCGCCGTGGGTCACGAGACGGATGTTTCCATCGCCGACTTCGTCGCCGATATGCGTGCACCGACGCCCTCGGCCGCCGCCGAACTGCTGGCCCCGGACAGCAGCGAACTGGTGCAGCGTCTGCACAACCTGCAGCGGCGTCTGGTCCTGCACATGCAGGGTCGTCTGGCCCGTGAACGTCTGCGTCTGGAAGGCACCAGCCGACGTCTGCGTCATCCCGGCGAGCGCCTGCGTCAGCAGGCCCAGCGTCTGGACGACCTGGACATGCGCCTACGCCGCGCCTTCAACCAGCAATTTGCCAATCAACGCGAGCGCCTGGCACGCCTCGACGCACGCCTCGCCGCGCAGCATCCGGGCCGTAACCTGGCCCTGCTGCGCCAGCGCCTGGACGGCCTGGCGGCGCGCCTGCCTCGCGCCATGCAGGCACAGCTGCGCAGCCAGCACCAGCAATTCGGCGCGCTAGCCGCGCAACTGCAGATCGTCAGCCCACTGGCCACCCTTGGTCGTGGCTACAGCATTCTCCTCGACGAACGTGGCCAGGCCGTGCGCAGCGCCGCGCAGACAGAGCCGGGTCAGCGCCTCAAGGCGCGCCTGAGCGAAGGCGAACTGGACGTGCGCGTCGAGGACAACCACATACAACCGGCGACCCTGTCGCTTCTGGATTGAGCCAATGCCAGCATCCCTGCGTAGGAGCGAGCTCTGCTCGCGAAGTTTTTTCAGCTTGCACGTTCGCGAGCAGAGCTCGCTCCCACGAGCACTCTGCGTAAGCCTATTGACCCTTTTCCTCGCCCTGCCCGCCCATGCCGAAGGCTTCATCACCCGCCTGCTGAACAAGCCGGTACCGGGCGGTGTGGCCGTGGTCGATCTGGGCAACCCGGCGCAGGCGCCCAAGGTGCGCTATCAGGGCAAGCCGGTGCTGACCGTGCGCGAGGACGGCCAGCGCTGGATCGCCATTGTCGGCATCCCGCTGAGCGTCAAGCCCGGCACCCAGCAAGTGGAAGTCGAGGGCGGCCGGACGCTGAGCTTCCAGGTCGGCGCCAAGCACTACACCGAGCAGCGCATCACCATCAAGAACCAGCAGCAGGTCACGCCCAACGCGGAGAATCTCAAGCGTATCGAGCGCGAGCTGGCCGAGCAGACTCGCGCCTATCAACAGTTCAGCGCGCGCCAGCCGAGCAACCTGCTGTTCGACAAGCCGGTCAACGGCCCGCTGTCGAGCCCCTTCGGCCTGCGCCGCTTCTTCAACGGCGAGGAGCGCAACCCGCACTCGGGCCTGGATTTCGCCGCCAACCGCGGCACGCCGATCAAAGCACCGGCAGCGGGCAAGGTGATCCTGGTGGGCGACTATTTCTTCAATGGCAAGACGGTGTTCGTCGACCACGGCCAGGGCCTGATCAGCATGTTCTGCCACCTGTCCGAGATCGGCGTGAAGGTCGGCGACGAGCTGGCCCGCGGCGGCGTGCTCGGCAAGGTCGGCGCCACCGGCCGCGCGACCGGCCCGCACCTGCACTGGAACGTCAGCCTCAACGATGCGCGGGTCGACCCGGCGATCTTCATCGGCGCGTTCAAGCCATAAACCGAGGTACTTGCGCGCCGCCGCAGGTTAGCGTCTAACCTGACGGCGACCCGCTGACCGACGATTGCCCGACCGCACCGAGGAGCCACCATGATCACCGTCCACCACCTGAACAACTCGCGCTCGCAGCGCATCCTCTGGCTGCTCGAAGAGCTGGGCGTCGACTACCAGATCAAGCGCTACGAGCGTGACCCGAAAACCATGCTCGCTCCGCCGGAACTACGCGCGGTGCACCCGCTGGGCAAGTCGCCGGTGGTCACCGACGGCGAGCTGACCATGGCCGAATCCGGCGCCATCATCGACTACCTCGCCAACCGCTACGGCCCGCACCTGCTACCAGCTGCCGATAGCCCCGAGCGCCTGCGCTGCACGTACTGGCTGCACTACGCCGAAGGCTCGGCCATGCCGCCGCTGCTGCTAAAGCTGGTGTTCGACAAGATGGAAAGCAGCCCGATGCCCTTCTTCGTCAAACCTATCGCCCGCGGCATCGCGCGGAAGGTCAAGAGCGCTTTCGTCGCGCCGCAGCTCAAGCTGCATCTCGATTATCTGGAAAGCGAGCTGGGCAAGAGCACCTGGTTCGCCGGCGAGCAGTTCAGCGCCGCCGATATCCAGTTGAGCTTCCCGCTGGAAGCCGCCGCCGCTCGCGCCGGCCTGGACGCAAGTCGCCCACGCCTGATGGCCTTTCTCGAACGCATCCATGCCCGCCCTGCCTATCAACGCGCCCTGGAAAAAGGCGGCGAATACACCTACGCCAGGTGATGTCCTGCTCGGCGCCGGGCCACACGCGCCGATCACCCACCAGGCGTTATCGCGACTGACTGCAGACGCACACAGCCGATGCTGACGCGATTGCCCGCCAGCAACCCGTGTTTGCTAAGGTACGCGCGCCATCGCGCGGCGTGCCCGCGGCGGCGGTCATGAAACGAGCGAGAGACGCGATGAAAGAACAGTACCAGGCCACCCTCGCGTGGCTTCAGCAATACCCCGAGTTGCACACCCTGATCAGCCTGAGCCTGCTGATTCTCGGTGCCTGGATCGCCAACTGGGTGGTCAAGCGCATTCTCGTGCGTGGCATCTACCGCGCGCTGCGTTCGACCAGCATCGGCCAGGACAAGGTACTCAGCCACTCCCATGTGGTGCGCCGCCTGGCCAACATCGTGCCGGCGCTGATCCTCACCGCTGGCATCAAGGTGATCCCGCATCTGCCCGAAGCCGTGGTCACGGTGGTGGAGAACGTCTGCAGCGCGTTCATCATCCTGACCATCGCCCTGGCCATCGCCGGTGTGCTGAACCTGATCAACACGCTCTACCAGCGCCGCCCCAACGCGCATTTGAAGCCCATCAAGGGCTATATCCAGGTGGTGACCATCGTCATCTATGCCATCGCGGCGATCCTGATGGTGGCCGCACTGATCGACCGCTCGCCGCTGATCCTGCTCTCCGGCCTCGGGGCCATGGCCGCCGTGCTGATGCTGATTTTCCAGGACACCCTGCTGTCGCTGGTGGCCAGCGTTCAGATTTCCTCCAGCGACATCATCCGCGTCGGTGACTGGGTGGAAATGCCGCAGCTCAATGCCGATGGCGACGTGATCGATATCGCCCTGCACACGGTCAAGGTGCAGAACTTCGACAAGACCATCACCACCATCCCGACCAAGCGCTTCATCAGCGACCCGTTCAAGAACTGGCGCGGCATGCAGGAATCCGGCGGGCGCCGGATCAAGCGCGCGCTGTACCTGGATCAGACCAGCGTGCACTTTCTCAACGATGAAGAAGTCGCCCGCTTGCGCCGCTTCATGCTGCTCGACGAATACCTCGACCGTAAGGACCAGGAGCTGCAGGACTGGAACACCAAGCTGGCCGAGCACGGCAAGGAAGCGGTCAACACCCGTCGCATCACCAACATTGGCAGCTTCCGCGCCTACGTCGAGCACTACCTGCGGCACAACCCGAACGTCCACCAGAACATGACCCTGCTGGTGCGCCAGCTCAGCCCGACCGCCGACGGCCTGCCGCTGGAAATCTACTGTTTCACCAATACCGTGGCATGGAGTGCCTATGAGGGTATCCAGTCGGACATCTTCGACCATCTGCTGGCCATCCTTCCCGAATTCGGCCTGCGCGTGTTCCAGCACCCGAGCGGCGCAGACATGCGCGAGCTGCGCCCGACATTGCACCTGACGCCTTAGAGCCTGCACCTCGCTGCGGGAGCCAGCTTGCTGGCCCCGCTCGCGTCGTGGCCGGTGGTGGCGCGATCGCTGCGCAATCAAAGCCCGATGTTCCGAAAATTACCGCAACAAAAAGCTGCCTGCCGACCGCGCACGCGTTTTTTCACCAATTTTCTTAACGTACTTGCCAGCTTTTTTCACAATAGTTAGGGTTGGCTTCATGAATATCTGGCAAACCCTCATCACCCTTCGGCAACACGCCAATCTCTGCCTGGTCGCCCAACGACTGCGTTAGGGTCTGCCGACCCCGAATCTCTCTGTTTCCTTCATCTCTTTATTTTCAGCACGGCCTGCTTGGCCTTCGCGTTCAGGATTGATTCATGAGCATGCTCAAAGACCCGTCGAAGAAATACCGTCCGTTCACTCAGATCCAGATTCCCGACCGCACCTGGCCAGACCAGATCATCGACAAGGCGCCAATCTGGCTGTCCACCGACCTGCGTGACGGCAACCAGTCGCTGATCGAGCCGATGGACGCCGAGAAGAAGATGCGCTTCTTCAAGTGCCTGCTGGCGGTGGGTCTGAAGGAAATCGAAGTGGGCTTTCCGTCCGCTTCGCAGACCGACTTCGACTTCGTGCGTGAGCTGATCGAAGGCGGCCACATCCCCGACGACGTGACCATCCAGGTGCTGACCCAGGCCCGTGACGACCTTATCGAGCGCACCTTCGAATCGCTCAAGGGCGCCAAGAAGGCCATCGTCCACTACTACAACGCCTGCGCGCCGAGCTTCCGCAAGATCGTCTTCAACCAGGACAAGGCCGGCGTCAAAGCCATCGCCGTGGCCGCCGGCACCACCATCAAGCGCCTGGCCGACGCCGCGCCTGAGACCCAGTGGGGCTTCGAGTACTCGCCGGAAGTGTTCAGCAGCACCGAAATCGACTTCGCCGTCGAGGTGTGCAACGCGGTGATCGACGTGTTCCAGCCAACCCCGGCCAACCCGCTGATCCTCAACCTGCCAGCCACCATCGAATGCGCCACGCCGAACAACTACGCCGACCAGATCGAATGGTTCGGCCGCCACGTGAACAAGCGCGACAGCGTGCTGATCAGCGTGCACACCCATAACGACCGCGGCACCGGCGTCGCTGCTTCCGAGCTGGCCGTCATGGCCGGCGCCGATCGCGTCGAAGGCTGCCTGTTCGGCAACGGCGAGCGCACCGGCAACGTCTGCCTGGTGACCCTGGCGCTGAACCTCTATACCCAGGGCGTCGACCCGCAGCTGGACTTCTCCGACATCGACGCGGTGCGCAAGGTGGTCGAGGATTGCAACCAGATTCCGGTGCACCCACGCCATCCGTACGTCGGCGATCTGGTCCACACCGCGTTCTCCGGCTCGCACCAGGACGCCATCCGCAAGGGCTTCGCCCAGCAGAAGGAAGATGCGCTGTGGGAAGTGCCGTACCTGCCGATCGACCCGGCCGACATCGGCCGCGATTACGAGGCGGTGATCCGTGTGAACAGCCAGTCCGGCAAGGGCGGCATCACCTTCCTGCTCGAGCAGGAATACGGCATCAACCTGCCGCGCCGCATGCAGATCGAGTTCAGCCAGGTGGTGCAGCGTGAAACCGACCGCCTGGGCCTGGAGATGACTGCCGCGCAAATATACAAGTTGCTCGAGACCGAATACCTGCAAGCGCGCAGTCCCTACGCCCTGAAAGGTCATCGTCTGCAGGAAGAGAACGGTACCAGTGCAGTCGACGTGGAAGTTGTCGAAGGCGGCGAGAGCCATCATTGGCGCGGCATCGGCAAGGGCCCGCTGGAAGCGCTGGCTGCAGCCCTGCCGGTGGCCATCGAAGTCATGGACTACAGCGAACACGCTATTGGCGCTGGCGCCAATGCCAAGGCTGCGGCTTACATCGAGCTGCGCGTCAACGGCGGCCGCGCTCTGCATGGCATCGGTATCGACGAGAACCTGACCACAGCCAGCTTCCGTGCCCTGTTCAGTGCACTGAACCGCGCCCTGAGCCAGAGCGAGTCGCAAGCGGCCTGATCCATCAGCGCTGAATGCAAAACGCCGGGCAATGCCCGGCGTTTTTGTATGCGTATCTGGCCGTCTCGAGCGTAGGGCGGGTGAAACCCGCCACATGGACCCGGCGGGTGCACCCGCCCTACCGACTTTTGGTAGCCCGGATGCAATCCGGGAAGCAGCATTCAGATATCGAAAATCATCAGCACCGCGAACATCAGCGCAGCCAGGCCGAGGGTGAACAACAGGCCGATACCGGCCGCCCGCCAGTTGGATAGGAACACACCGCCGGCCTCGACATGTTGCTTGAGGTCGGCCTCCTGCAGATTCTTCGCCAGCATGATCATCGCCATCAGTTGCGCGACGGCGAACGGCAGCGCCGGCACTTCCTCCGGCAACACGAAAGCCAAGACCAAGGTGATGATCAGAAGCACGACGGAAATGCCCCAGACCATCGCCACTCGATGCGCCTGACCGAGCAATTGCAGGTTATGCGCCAGCAGCCAGGCGCCAGCCAGCGGCGTGCCGATGAAGGTCGCCAGGCCAACGCCCGCAACGCTGTAGAGCGGCGACTGATTGGTGGTGGTCTGTTGCAGGTCAGCCTGTGGAGGCTGGAAGGGGTTGCTCTGCTGTACGTCCATGTTCATGTAGCTCCTGATCAGTTCAAGGTGAAGACATCTGCATCCAGATGCGCAGGGAAGCGCTCGCGGTAGGCAGCCAGCGCTTCGCTCGACAAGCGGACGCAGAACACACCGTCGCCCTCACCTGCCGCCAGCAATGACTCGCCCTGGAAATCCAGCACCTGGGAATCGCCAGTATACGCGTGCCCTTTGCCATCCTCGCCGACCCGGTTCACAGCCGCGACATAGCACAGGTTCTCGATGGCCCGCGCCGGCAGCAGGCGATTCCAGTGCTGGCGACGAGCGCCTGGCCAGTTGGCGGTATACAGCAGCAAGTCGGTGCCCTGCGGATCGCGGCTCCATACCGGAAAGCGCAGGTCGTAGCAGATCAGCGGGCGCACACGCCACCCCTTGAGCTCCAGCACTACTTGCTCATCGCCGGCGCTGTAGTGCTTGTGCTCGCCGGCCATGCGGAACAGATGGCGTTTGTCGTAATGCGCCAGCGAACCGTCCGGGCGCGCCCAGAGCAGGCGATTACGGTAGCTGCCATCGGCCGCCTGGATGATCAGGCTGCCGCAGACCACCGCATCGATGCGCTGCGCCTGCTCGCGCAACCACTGCGTAGTGGGGCCTCCCTCGGCTTCGGCCAGTTCGGCCGAGTCCATGGAGAAACCGGTGCTGAACATCTCCGGCAGGATCACCAGATCGGCGCCGCGTGCCTGCTCCAGCAAGGGCTCGAAATGATGGCGGTTGGCGACCGGATCATGCCAGGCCAGGGTGGTCTGGATCAGCGCCAGTTCAAGATCGGGTTTGTTGCTCATTGGGGCGCCTCGCTCGTCGTAGGGCGGGTGGAACCCGCCAACACCTCACAGGCGGGTTTCACCCGCCTACCATCACACCGCGCAAAGTTTCTCGGCAGCCTGGCGCAGGGTTTCCTCACGCTTGGCGAAGCAGAAGCGCACCAGACGCATATCCTCAGGCGCGGACTGGTAGAACACCGACACCGGAATCGCTGCCACACCATGCTCGCGAGTCAGCCACTCGGCCATGGCCACGTCGTCCAAATCGGGGCGAATGGCTGAATAGTCGGCCAGCTGGAAGTAAGTACCCGGCGCGCGGGTGAAGGTGAAGCGCGAGCCGGCCAGCAGGTCGCAGAACAGGTCGCGCTTGGCCTGATAGAAAGCCGGCAGCTCTTCGACATGTTCGGGGTGCGCGGCCATGAACTCGGCCAGACCGAACTGCAGCGGCGTCACCCCACAGAAATTAACGTACTGGTGGATCTTGCGCAGCTCGGCGGTCAATGCGGGCGGCGCCACCACGTAGCCGGTCTTCCAGCCGGTGACGTGGTAGGTCTTGCCGAAGGAGCTGACCACAAAGGCGCGCCGGTACAGCTCCTCGTGCGCCAGCACGCTGGCATGGCGGGCGCCGTCGAAGATCAGGTGCTCGTAGACTTCGTCGCTGATGACATGGATATCGCGGCCACGAATCAGCTCGGCCAGTTTGTCCAGATCAGCGCGCGTCAACAGCGCACCGCTGGGATTGTGCGGCGAGTTCAGGAAGAGCAGCCGGGTACGCGGGCTGATGGCATCGGCCAGGCGCTGCCAGTCCACGGCGAAATCCGGCAATGCCAGCGGCACATGCACGCAGCGCCCGCCGGCCAACTCCACCGACGGCTCGTAACTGTCGTAGCAAGGGTCGAGCACGATGGCTTCATCACCCGGACGGATCAGCGCCTGCACCGCGCAAAAGATCGCCTCGGTGGCGCCGGGGGTGATGGTGATCTCGCTGTCGGCATCGCGCTGCACGCCGTAGCTGCGGGCGATCTTCGCCGCCACTTGCTGGCGCAACGTGGGCAGGCCGGTCATCGGCGAATACTGGTTGCGCCCTTCCATTACGTGGCGCGCGACTGCCTCGCGCAACGCCTGCGGTCCGTCGAAATCGGGAAAGCCCTGAGAGAGGTTCAGCGCGCCTACATCGGCAGCGAGCTGCGACATTCGCGTGAAGATGGTGGTGCCGACGTTGGGCAGTTTACTGACGAGCATCGCGACTTCCTGATAGAACAAGGCAAGCCGCGAGGATAGCCGAAGGGCACCATAGACGGCACCCACAGCACTTATGAAAAAGAGTTGGAAGCTTATGCCGCGCATGCCGAACGGAGTCCGACATGCGCGGCGCGGCCAAGCTTACTTGCGCTTGTCCTTGCGCTTCTTCTCGGCCTTCTTGTGGTGGCTCATCAGGCGGCGCTTCTTGTTCACCTGGCGGTCGGTGAGCTTGTTCTTGTTGCCCTCGTAGGGGTTGTCGCCGCCCTTGTACTCGATGCGGATCGGCGTACCCACCAGTTTCAGCACCCGGCGGAAGGTGTTCTCCAGGTAACGGCTGTAGGCGCGCGGCACGGCGTCGACCTGGTTGCCGTGGATCACGATCAGCGGCGGGTTGGCACCGCCCAGGTGGGCATAGCGCAGCTTGATGCGGCGACCGTTGACCAGAGGCGGCGCGTGGTCGCTGACGGCATCTTCGAGAATCTGCGTCAGGCGGCTGGTCGGCCAGCGGGTGATGGCCGATTTGAAAGAGGCCTGCACCGACTTGTACAGATGGCCAACGCCGGTGCCGTGCAGGGCGGAGATGAAGTGGATATCGGCGAAGTCGACGAAGAACAGCCGGCGCTCCAGCTCGGTCTTCACGTAGTCCTTCTGCCCCTGGTCCAGGCCGTCCCACTTGTTAAGGGCGATGACCAGGGCGCGGCCGCTTTCCAGCACGAAGCCGAGCAGGTTGAGGTCGTGATCGACCACGCCTTCGCGGGCGTCCATGACGAACACCACGACGTTGGAGTCCTGGATGGCCTGCAGCGTCTTGACCACCGAGAACTTTTCCACCGCCTCGAAGATCTTGCCGCGACGACGTACGCCGGCGGTGTCGATCAGGGTGTACTTCTCGTCGTCACGCTCGAACGGGATGTAGATGCTGTCACGCGTGGTGCCGGCCTGGTCATAGACGATGACCCGCTCTTCGCCGAGCATGCGGTTGACCAGGGTCGACTTGCCGACGTTGGGACGACCGATGATGGCCAGCTTGATGCCGTCCTTCTCGCTCGGGCCGGGAATGCGCTTGGCTTCCTGACCTTCCAGCACTTCTTCCTCTTCGGCGCCCTCTTCCGGCTCGCCAACATCCTTGGGGAAAGCGCCGAGCACCACTTCGAGCATCTGGGTGATGCCGCGACCATGGGCACCGGCAATCGCCAGCGGTTCGCCCAGGCCCATGGGGCTGAATTCGGCACGGGCCAGGTCGACGTCGAGGTTGTCGACCTTGTTCACCACCAGAAAGCTCTGCTTGTTGCGACGGCGCAGGTGCTCGCCGATCATCTGGTCGGAGGCGGTCATGCCGGCGCGCGCGTCCACCAGGAACAGCACGGCATCGGCCTCTTCGATGGCCTGCAGCGACTGCTCGGCCATCTTCGCGTCGATGCCTTCCTCGTCACCGGAAATACCGCCGGTGTCGATCACGATATAGGTGCGCCCCTGCCACTTCGCCTCGCCATACTGGCGGTCGCGGGTCAGACCGGACAGGTCGCCGACGATGGCGTCGCGGCTGCGGGTCAGGCGGTTGAAGAGTGTGGACTTGCCGACGTTCGGCCGGCCCACCAGGGCAATTACGGGAACCATCAGGCTCTCCACTTGAGTTAATTCAGAAAATGCAAAGGCCGCTGCATGGGCAGCGGCCGGGATATTTCGTGCTGCCGGGTTAAGGCAGCATAGTCGGCTTACTTGATGGTCAGTGCCACCAGCTTGCCGCTGTTGCCATAGACATACAGCCAATCACCCACCACCAGCGGCTGGGCACGCAGGCCATCGCTGTCGATACGGGTACGGCCAACGAAGCGACCGTCGACCTGGCTCAGCAGGTGCAGATAGCCCTCGAAGTCACCCACGGCGACATAGCTGGAGAACACCGCCGGGCCCGAGAGCTGACGGCGCGCCATCGAATCATTGGTCCACAGGGCCGAGGCGCTGCGCTCGTCGATACCTTCGACGGTGCCACTGGCATGGCTGACGTAAACGTTGCCGAAGCCCTGAGCGACGCCTACCGAGCTGGAGGCCTCGCGCTGCCACAGCACGCGGCCGGACTCCAGGTCCATGGCCGCGACACGGCCCTGGTAGCTCACTGCGTAGACGGTGCCGCCGGACAGCAGCAGGCCGCCGTCGATATCCACCACGCGCTCCAGCTCGGAACGGCCTTGCGGAATTGCAATGCGCTGCTCCCAGACCGGCAGGCCACGCTGGGCATCCACCGCAACCACCTTGCCGCTGGACAGGCCGGCGACCACCAGGCGGTTGGTCACCAGCGGCGCGCCGGTACCGCGCAGAGTCAGTACGGCCGGGGTATTCTCGACGATCCAGCGCTGGCTGCCGGTGCTGGCATCGAAAGCGATCAGACGGTCATCCTGGGTCTGCACCACGACAATGTCGCCATTGCTGGCCGGCGCCGCCAGTACTTCGCTGGTCACGCGCGAGCGCCATTGCTCTTCGCCGTCGCTGGAATCCAGCGCGATCACTTCGCCCTTGAGCGTACCCAGCAGCACCTGGCCGTAACCGACGCCAATGGCACCGGAAACCGGGATTTCGAGCTTCTTGCGCCAGATGAGCTTGCCGCTGGTGCGGTCCATGGCCATGACCACGCCTTCGACGTCGGCAGCGTAGATCACGTCGCCTTCGATGGCTGGAACCAGCATGTTGAAGGTTTCACCCTGACCGTCGCCAATCGAGCGGCTCCACTCGGTACGCAGCTCGACTTCAGCGTCGAACTTGGTCAGTTCGGCGGGCGGCAGTTCCTTCTTGCTATTGCTGCTGCAACCCACGGCCAGAACGGCCAGAGCCAGCAGTGCGGCATTCTTCCAACGCATCACGTCACGCATCCCCTTTTGCCAGGTCGTCCAGCTTCATCTGCAGGCCACCGACGGCGGCGTCTTCGGCCAACGCATCCTTGGCCTTCTGATAGGCGGCGTGTGCGTCGTCGCTGCGACCCAGCTGTACCAGCAGGTCGCCCTTGAGCTCTTCGCGGCTGGCGAGGTAGGCATCCTCGACCTTGCTGTCGAGCAGCTTCAGCGCATCATCGGTCTTGTCCTGGGCCGCCAGCACACGGGCCAGACGCTGACGTGCCAGCTCCTCGAGCGTGGCGTCGGCCGGCTTGTCGAGAACGCGTTGCAGCGCGGCAGCGGCATCGTCGAGGCGATCCGCTTCGACGGCGACCTTGGCGACGAACAGGCTGCCGTACTGGGCGTAGTGGCTACCGCCAAATTCGCTGTCGAGCTTGCCGGCCAGTTCGGCGACTTTCGCGGCGTCGGGCTTGCCGGCCGGGTCCAGCGCCGTTTCCAGCAATTGCTGATAGAGCACCGAGGCGCCTTGCGCCTGATTGTCCTGGTACTTCTGCCAGCCCTGCCAGCCGAATACAGCCACCAGCGCCAATACGCCACCGGCCAGCAAAGGCTTGCCGTTGCGATCCCACCAGTCCTTGATTTGCGCGATCTGTTCGTCTTCGGTCTGCATGTCTAACCCCGTACTCCTAATCGAGAGCCTGCTCAGGCCTGCTGGCAGGCAGCCAGATGCTCAGCCAGAGCATCCCAGGCAACGCTTTTTTGTTCACTGTCGTCGCGCAGCGGCTTGCAACCTACCACGCGCCCTGCCAATTCGTCGTCCCCCAGAATCAGCGCATAACGTGCGCCGCTCTTGTCGGCCTTCTTGAACTGGCTCTTGAAACTGCCGCCACCGGTGTTGAGCAACAGGCGCAGCCCCGGTAGCTCGTCGCGCAGACCTTCGACCAGAGTCAATGCCGCCAGCTCTGCCGCCTCGCCAAAGGCGCAGACGTAGACATCGGCGGCGCGATTGAGCTCGGCCGGCAGCAGATCCAGAGTTTCCAGCAGCAGAACCAGGCGCTCGATACCCATGGCGAAACCGACGCCCGGCGTAGCCTTGCCACCCAGCTGCGTCACCAGGCCATCGTAGCGGCCACCAGCACACACAGTGCCCTGCGCGCCAAGCTTGTCGGTGACCCACTCGAACACGGTGCGGTTGTAGTAATCCAGGCCGCGCACCAGCTTGTGGTTGATCTGGTAGCGAATGCCGGCGGCATCCAGACGCGCCTTGACGCCGTCGAAATGCAGGCGGGATTCCTCGTCGAGGTAGTCGCCCAGGGTCGGCGCACCGACCAGCAGCGCCTGAGTCGCCTCGTTCTTGCTGTCGAGGATGCGCAGCGGGTTGGTGGTCAGCCGGCGCTGACTGTCTTCGTCGAGCTGCTCGAAACGCTCCTGCAGGTAGGCCACCAGGGCATCGCGATAAGCAGCGCGCGCCTCGCTGGAGCCCAGGCTATTGAGCTGCAGGGTCACCGCATCGGCCAGACCGAGCTGCTTCCACAGACGCCAGGTGAGCACGATCAGCTCGGCATCGACGTCCGGCCCCGGCAGGTTGAAGGCTTCCACGCCGACCTGGTGGAACTGGCGATAGCGGCCCTTCTGCGGCTTTTCGTAGCGGAACATCGGGCCCGCGTACCAGAGTTTCTGCACCTGGCCGCCACCGGACAGACCATGCTCGAGCACGGCGCGCACGCAGCCGGCGGTGCCTTCGGGGCGCAGGGTGAGGGATTCTTCGTTGCGGTCGAGGAAGGTGTACATCTCCTTGTCGACCACATCGGTGCCTTCGCCGATACCGCGAGCGAACAGCTCGGTGTACTCGACGATGGGCAAGCGGATTTCCTTGTAGCCATAGCCATCGAGCAGGCTGACCAGCGTACTTTCCAGGTAGCGCCAGGCAGGCGTCTGCTCTGGCAGGATGTCGTTCATGCCACGAATGGCTTGCAGGGACTTGCTCAATTGTATTCCTTACGCACGGATCAGCTGCGCACGATCACGGCAGCATCGGCGGCAGCCTTTTCGGCCGCCTTGTCGCGGATGAGCTTCTCCAGCTCGTCCACCAGATTTTCGTTGGTCAGCTTCGAGGCCGGTTTGCCGTCGATGTAGACCAGGTTGTTCGGGCTACCGCCGGTAAGGCCGATATGCGCCTCTTTGGCCTCGCCGGGGCCGTTGACCACGCAGCCGATCACCGCCACATCCAGCGGCACCAGCAGATCCTCGACGCGAGCTTCCAGCTCGTTCATGGTCTTGACCACATCGAAGTTCTGCCGCGAGCAGCTCGGGCAGGCGATGAAGTTGATGCCACGCGAGCGCAGGCGCAGGGACTTGAGGATGTCGAAACCGACCTTGATCTCCTCCACCGGATCGGCGGCCAGGGAGATGCGGATGGTATCGCCAATACCTTCGGCCAGCAGCATGCCCAGGCCGACTGCCGACTTGACCGTACCGGAGCGCAGGCCACCGGCCTCGGTGATCCCCAGGTGCAGCGGCTGCTCAATCTGCTTGGCCAGCAGGCGATAAGCCTCGACGGCCATGAATACGTCGGAAGCCTTTACGCTGACCTTGAAGTCGGGGAAGTTCAGGCGATCCAGGTGCTCGACATGGCGCAGGGCGGACTCGACCAAGGCCTCGGGCGTCGGCTCGCCGTATTTCTTCTGCAGATCCTTCTCCAGTGAACCGGCGTTGACGCCGATGCGGATCGGGATGCCCTTGTCGCGCGCAGCCTCGACCACCGCCTTGACGCGGTCCTCACGGCCGATGTTGCCCGGATTGATACGCAGGCAGTCGACGCCCAGCTCAGCCACGCGCAGGGCGATCTGATAGTCGAAGTGAATATCGGCCACCAACGGCACACGCACCTGCTGCTTGATACGGCCAAAGGCCTCGGCGGCGTCCATGTCCGGCACGGAAACGCGCACGATATCGGCGCCGGCATCTTCCAGACGACGGATCTGCGCTACGGTGGCGGCCACATCGTTGGTATCGGTATTGGTCATGCTCTGCACGGCAATCGGCGCATCGCCGCCGACCGGTACCGAGCCAACCCAGATCTTGCGCGACTGTCGGCGCTTGATCGGCGATTCGCAATGCATGCTTTACATCCCCAGTGTCAGGCGCGCGGTTTCGCCAGAGATATGCGGCGTGACGTCAACGCTTTCGCCGTTGTAGGTCACCTGAGCGCCCCGGGCAAAGCCCAGGTGTAACTTCAGCGGCGCCTTGCCGGTCAGCTCGATGCGCTCGCCGCTACGCTTGAGGGCGCTGAGCAGGACCTTGCCATCGGCATCGGTCACCTGCGTCCAGCAATCGGCGGTGAACTGCACATTGAGTGCGCCCTGCCCTGCCGGCACCGCTACAGGTGCAGCAGGCTCAGCGGCGGGAGCCGGCGCGGTGGCGGTCACTGCCGGCTGATTCTGTTCGGTAGCAAGCGGGGTCTCCGGCGCGGCTTCGGCAGCCTCACCCTCAGTTGCCGCGGACTCGGCAGCAGGCTGTTCGGCGGCACTGGTGCCTTCCGGGGTTTCACCCGGTTCGACCGGCAGCAACAGCGGGCTGCTCTGCTCATCGCCCTGGGCGGCAACCACAGCCTGATCTTCCGGCTCGGCGAGCGAATGCACCTGTGTGGTGCCATCGGCCCCCTCTACTTCCACATGCTCAAGCCCCAGATCAGCCAGACTGGTCACCGAACGGCCCTGGTCCTGCCACCAGACAAAACCACCGCCTATCAATGCCAGCAACAACAGAAAACTGACCAGACGCAGGATACTCTGCGAATAACGTACGGGCTCTTCGATACGGCCCAGTGCATGCACGCTGCTGCCAGTGGCGTCGGTGCCGGTGAACTGATCGAATTCCATCACCAAGCGGTTCTGATCCATTTCGAGCAGCTTGGCGTAAGCACGAATGTAGCCACGGGCAAACGTGGTGCCCGGCAGCTTGTCGAAAGCACCGGCCTCGAGCTGGGTGAGACGCTGCGGAGTCAGATTGAGCTGAGCCGCTACTTCGGCGACGCTCCAGCCCTTGAGCTCACGGGCCTGCCGCAGGCTTTCGCCCGGGTTGTTCGGCGTCGGCTGAGTCACTTCGCTATGCGCGGCTTTCATTTTTGCCCCGAAACAAATTGCTGATATTCCTGAGAAGCCGGATACAGGCGCCGTAATTGCAGCCCCAGGCTGGCTGCCCGGTCACGGTCCTCGAATATCTCGGCCAGTCGCGCGCCCAGGAGCAGGCTGCGAGCGCTTTGCGGCGCCATTTCGCTGTAGCTCTCGTAGTAGCGACGCGACGGCACGTATTCCTTGTCCTCGTAGGACAGCAACGCCATTTCCAGCAACGCGCGCGGCTGGCGGCTGCTGAGGCGCAACGCACGCTGGAAATACTCTTTGGCCTGCTCACGCTGACCGAGTTGCAGAGCCGTCATGCCGAGGTTCTCGAACACTCGGGAGCGCTCGGGATAGAGATTGTCCTCGGCGGCCTTGAGGTAGGTGCTCATGGCCTCCTGATAGCGCTTCTGCTCGAACAGGAAACCGCCGTAATTGTTCAGCAGACGGGCATCCGCCGGCCGCTGGGACAGCGCCTTGCGAAAATGCTCGTCGGCCAGTTTCGGCTCCATTTCCAATTGAAAGGCCATGGCCAGCGCGGCATGCGCATCGGCATTGGAGGAATCAAGCTCCAGCGCGTTCTTCAACGGTACCTTGGCGAGCTGGGTATCGCCCTGCTGGATATAGGCGATGCCTAGCTGAACATAGGCATCACGTGCTTCGTCACGCCCTTTCGCCGTACGCATGGGGTCGACATCGCCGGTGGTCACACACCCACCGAGCAGGCTGGCAACGAGCAATAACAGCGCAGGGCGCAAGGTCATGGACATCCTCTCTTCAATTTCGATTGGCGGTGGCGCGAGGCTCTTGCGCCTCGCTGCCCAGCTGACGCACGGCGATATAACGCTCGCTGCGCCGAGTACGGTCCATAACCTGGCCAACCAGCTGGCCGCACGCGGCGTCGATATCGTCACCACGGGTGGTGCGTACCGTGACGTTATGCCCGGCCTTGTGCAACAGGTCCTGGAAGCGGCGAATAGCGTTATTGCTCGGCCGCTCGTACCCCGAGAAGGGGAAGGGATTAAACGGAATCAGGTTGATCTTGCAAGGTACATCGGCCAGAAGTGCGATCATCTGCTCAGCATGCTCGGGCTGATCGTTGACGCCCTTGAGCAGGGTGTACTCGATGGTCAGCACACGCTTCTCGCCCAGTTTGGAGATGTAGCGCTTGCAGGCCGCCAGCAGCATGTCCAGCGGATACTTCTTGTTGATCGGCACCAGCTGGTTGCGCAGCTCGTCGTTGGGTGCGTGCAGCGACAGGGCCAGCGACACGTCGATCACTTCGGCCAGCTTGTCGATCATCGGCACCACGCCGGAGGTGGACAACGTCACCTTGCGCTTGGAAATGCCGTAACCGAGGTCGTCCATCATGATCTGCATGGCCGAGACCACGTTGTCGAAGTTCAGCAGCGGCTCGCCCATGCCCATCATCACCACATTGGTGATGGCGCGATCGATCTTCGCCGGCACGCTGCCGAAGGATTTGTTGGCGATCCACACCTGGCCGATGATCTCGGCACTGGTCAGGTCGCTGTTGAAGCCCTGCTTGCCGGTGGAGCAGAAGCTGCAATCCAGAGCACAGCCGGCCTGTGACGACACACACAGGGTGCCACGGCCGTTCTGCGGGATGTACACGGTTTCCACGCAGCTGCCAGACGCCACACGCACCACCCACTTGCGCGTGCCATCGGCGGAAATATTTTCGCTGACCACTTCCGGGCCGCGAATCTCGGCAGAGGCCTCGAGCTTCTCGCGCAAGGCCTTGCCGACATTGGTCATGGCGGCGAAATCATCGACGCCAAAGTGGTGAATCCACTTCATTACCTGGCCGGCACGGAAGCGCTTCTCGCCAATGGACTCGAAGAACTGTTCCATTTCCGGCTGGGTCAGGCCCAGCAGGTTGATCTTGCCGGTGGTATTGGTCATGGCTTCACCCTCGCATCATTCGCCGTATCAGCGAATGCGCGCGCACTGCTCGGTAGCGGAGAAGAAGTAAGCGATCTCGCGGGCAGCGGAAGCTTCGGAATCCGAACCGTGAACGGCGTTTTCGTCGATGGAAACGGCGAAGTCAGCACGGATGGTGCCGGCAGCAGCTTCTTTCGGATTGGTAGCGCCCATCAGTTCGCGGTTCTTGGCAACGGCGTTCTCGCCTTCCAGAACCTGAACGATGACCGGACCGGAAGTCATGAAGGCGACCAGGTCCTTGAAGAAGCCGCGCTCGCTGTGCTCGGCGTAGAAGCCGGCAGCTTCGCGCTCGGACAGTTGCACCATCTTCGAAGCTACGACACGCAGGCCGGCCTTTTCGAAACGGGTGGTGATCTCGCCGATGACGTTCTTGGCTACGGCGTCAGGCTTGATGATGGAGAAAGTACGTTGAACGGCCATGTGAAGCTCCAGAAACTTTAGGGTTAAAGCGAAAAATTAAACCCGCGAACTATACGCGGGTTATGAGAGCGCAGCCACAGGGGGCAAGCCACAAGCTGCAAGTAAAAGCTACGCAGCGAAAACCGCGCTTGCGGCGCCGGGTCTGTAGCTCGGGCGTAGTCGGGGACTGGCGCGCCGATACTCCGCCCCTCCGAGCCATGCCCTACTGGGCTTCTTCGATCCAGGCTGCCTGGATGGCTTCGAGCACCTTTTCCCCACCGCGTTGCGGATCGTCGGAGAACTCGGGCAACGCCAGCACCCAGCTGCGCAGATCGACGAAGTTGACGTAGCGCGGATCGACATCCGGCTTCTGCTCACTCAGCTCGATGGCGATATCCAGGACATCGACCCATTTCAGACTCATGACAGATGCCTCCCGGATCAATGCGGCGCTTCAGCAGCGTGGTTGAGCGAATACTTGGGAATCTCGACGGTGAGGTCGTCCTCGCCAACGATGGCCTGACAGGCCAGGCGCGACTGAGCTTCGAGCCCCCAGGCCTTGTCCAGATAGTCCTCTTCCAGCTCGTCCGCCTCGTTCAGCGAGTCGAAGCCTTCGCGCACGATGCAGTGACAGGTGGTGCAGGCGCACACGCCGCCGCAAGCGCTTTCCATCTCGATATGGTGCTCATGCGCCAGCTCGAGGATGGAAATGCCAGGCTCGGCCTCGACCACCAGGCCATCCGGGCAGAATCGCTCGTGAGGCAGAAAAATTACCTGCGGCATCAATTATTCCTCGATCTCGTTGAGATTGCGCCCGGCCAGCGCGGCTTTAACCGTCGAATCCAGTCGCCTGGCGGCGAAGGCATCGGTGACCTGCGACAGGCGTTTGGTCTGTCGCTCGATCGCCAGACCATCGGTGCCGGCAAGCAGATCGCGAAGCTCCTGCACCTGCAGCTCGATGACTTCCCGCTCCTCAGCATCCAGCAGACGATCGCCATCGGCCTCCAGCGCCCCCTCGACCGCCTCGATCAGACGCTGGGCATCGACCTGCTGCTCACGCAGCACACGCGCCGCCTTGTCGTCTCCGGCGTTCTGGAAGGAGTCCTGCAACATGCGTGCGATCTCACCATCGGTCAGGCCGTAGGACGGCTTGACCTGAATGCTCGCCTCGACGCCAGAGCTCAGCTCGCGCGCCGCAACACTGAGCAGACCGTCGGCATCGACCTGGAAGGTCACGCGGATCTTCGCCGCCCCGGCGACCATCGGCGGAATACCGCGCAACTCGAAACGCGCCAGGGAGCGGCAGTCGGCGATCAGTTCGCGCTCGCCCTGCAGCACGTGAATCATCATCGCCGTCTGGCCATCCTTGTAGGTGGTGAACTCCTGCGCACGCGCCACCGGAATGGTGGTATTGCGCGGAATCACTTTCTCCATCAGCCCGCCCATGGTTTCCAGGCCGAGCGACAAGGGAATCACGTCCAGCAGCAACAGCTCCTCGCCATCCTCACGCTGGTTGCCGGCCAGGGCGTCGGCCTGGATCGCAGCACCAATGGCCACCACCTGGTCAGGGTCGATATTGGTCAGCGGCGCACGACCGAACAGCTCACCCACCGCCCCGCGCACACGCGGCACACGGGTCGAACCACCGACCATGACTACCGCACTGACTTCTTCCAGCTCGATACCCGAATCGCGTACGGCACGGCGGCAGGCCTTGAGGCTGCGCGCGACCATCGGCTCGATCAGCGCTTCGAATTGCTCGCGCGACAGCGAACCATGCCAGTCGCCATAGCTCAGCTCGACACTGTCGGCGTCCGTGAGCGCTTCCTTCGCCGCGCATGCAGCCTGCAGCAGGCGACGCTGGGCGGCCGGGTCGAGGTCGCTGGAAATACCGGCCTGCTGGATGATCCAGTCGGCCACGGCATGATCGAAATCGTCACCACCCAGGGCGCTGTCGCCACCGGTGGCCAACACCTCGAACACACCGCCAGTCAGACGCAGGATGGAAATATCGAAGGTGCCGCCACCGAGATCGTAGATGGCGACCACGCCTTCGGCCTTCTGATCCAGGCCGTAGGCCACCGCAGCAGCGGTCGGCTCGTTGAGCAGTCGCAGCACGGTCAGGCCGGCGAGACGTGCAGCGTCCTTGGTGGCCTGACGCTGGGCATCGTCGAAATAGGCCGGCACGGTGATCACCGCGCCCACCAGCTCACCGCCCAGGGTCTGCTCGGCGCGCAGGCGCAGCGTCTTGAGAATTTCAGCCGAAACCTCGACCGGGCTCTTCGCCCCCTGCACCGTCTCGATGAAGGGCATGTGCGATTCGCCGGCAGCGAAGCGATACGGCAACTGTTCGCCGAGCTGATGCACGTCGGCGATGCCGCGTCCCATCAGGCGCTTGACCGACAACACGGTATTGAGTGGATCGCTGGCGGCCGCCAGCTTGGCCGACTCGCCCACCTCGATGCTTGCGGCGTGATAACGCACGGCAGAGGGCAGGATGACACTGCCATCCGCATCAGCCAGAGGTTCGGCCAGACCACTGCGCACGGCAGCGACCAGCGAGTTGGTGGTGCCCAGGTCGATGCCCACTGCCAGCCGACGCTGGTGCGGTTGTGGGCTCTGCCCTGGCTCGGCGATCTGCAATAAGGCCATGGTCTTCTTGAAATCATCAGGCAGGCTGCCGAAGCAACCTACAGGTTAATCGTCGAGGCGCTCTTCTAACTGGCGCACTTCATGAGAGAGCTTGTCGAGGAATTGCATACGGCGCATCAGGCGCTCGGCCTCTTCACGGCGCGCCTCGTCATCCCAGCACGCAGCGAAGCCCTCGTTGAGCTGCTCCTGCGCGGCTTTCAGGCGGCCTTTGAAGGCAGCGACGCCGGCCAGATCTGCATCGTCCTGCAGCTCTTCCAGCTCTTCACGCAACTGCATCTGCTGCAGAAGGAAATCCGGATCCTGCACCGTCACTTCCAGCGGCAACTCGGGGCCACGCATGGCCAACAGATAGCGCGCACGCTGCGACGGTGTTTTCAGGACCTGATAAGCCTCGTTGAGGCAGGCCGAGCGCTCCAGCGCCAGGCGCTGCTCACGCTCGCCGGCATCGGCGAATCGATCAGGATGAACCTGGCGCGCCAGCTCTCGGTAACGTGCCGCCAACTGCTGCAGATCGAGGCGAAAACTCGGTTGCAGGTCGAACAGGGCGAAATGGCAAGGATTACCCATTCAGGGCCTCAAATGTTGAAGCTTTCGCCGCAACCGCATTCGCCGCGCACGTTGGGGTTGTTGAACTTGAAGCCCTCGTTGAGGCCTTCCTTGACGAAGTCCAACTCGGTGCCGTCGAGATAGACCAGGCTCTTGGGATCGATGATCACCTTGACGCCGTGGCTCTCGAACACCTGGTCCTCGGCCGCCAGCTCATCGACGAACTCGAGCACGTAGGCCAGGCCGGAGCATCCGGTAGTACGTACACCGAGGCGAATGCCCTCGCCCTTGCCGCGCCCTTCGAGAGAGCGTTGCACATGGCGGGCAGCTGCTTCAGACATGGTGATGGCCATTGCAAACCTCGTATCAGAGCAAACCTTTCTTCTGCTTGTAATCGCGCACAGCGGCCTTGATGGCGTCCTCGGCGAGTACGGAGCAGTGAATTTTCACCGGCGGCAGCGCCAGTTCTTCGGCGAGCTGGGTGTTCTTGATGCTTTCGGCTTCATCCAGGGTCTTGCCTTTCATCCACTCGGTGGCGAGCGAGCTGGAGGCGATGGCCGAACCGCAGCCGTAGGTCTTGAACTTGGCGTCTTCGATCACGCCGCTTTCGCTGACCTTGATCTGCAGGCGCATCACGTCGCCGCAGGCCGGCGCACCGACCATGCCGGTACCGACATCTGGATCTTCGGCGTTCAGCTTGCCGACGTTGCGCGGATTTTCGTAGTGGTCGATGACCTTGTCACTGTAAGCCATGTTGTATTTCCTCTCTCATCAGGTGCCGCTCTTCAGGCAGCTATCAGTGTGCTGCCCATTCCACGGAGGAAAGGTCGACACCTTCTTTGAACATATCCCACAGGGGCGACAACTCGCGCAGCTTGTCCACCGCTTCGCGGACCTTGGCAGCGGCGTAGTCGACTTCTTCTTCGGTGGTGAAGCGACCGAAGGTGAAGCGAATCGAGCTATGCGCCAGTTCATCGTTGCGGCCCAGAGCGCGCAGCACGTAGGACGGCTCCAGGGAAGCCGAGGTGCAGGCCGAACCGGACGATACGGCGAGGTCCTTGAGCGCCATGATCAGCGACTCGCCCTCGACGTAGTTGAAGCTGAGGTTGAGATTGTGCGGTACGCGGGCAGTCAGGCTGCCGTTGACGTACAACTCTTCCATGTCTTCGAGCTGGCGATAGAAACGGTCACGCAGGGCAGTGATGCGCTGGTTTTCCGCCGCCATCTCTTCCTTGGCGATGCGGAAGGCTTCACCCATACCGACGCACTGGTGAGTGGCCAGCGTGCCCGAACGCATACCGCGCTCGTGACCGCCACCGTGAGTCTGCGCCTCCAGACGTACGCGCGGCTTGCGACGCACGTACAGGGCGCCAACGCCTTTGGGGCCATAAGTCTTGTGCGCGGAGAAGGACATCAGGTCGACCTTCATCTTCTCCAGGTCGACTTCCACCTTGCCGGTGGACTGCGCCGCATCGACGTGCAGCAGCACGCCACGGGAGCGGGTCAACTCGCCGATGGCGGCGATGTCATTGACGGTGCCGATTTCGTTGTTGACGTGCATGAGCGACACCAGCGTGGTGTCGTCACGCAGCACGGCCTCGACCAT
This sequence comes from Ectopseudomonas mendocina, assembly GCF_016008875.1. GTDB lineage: Bacteria > Pseudomonadota > Gammaproteobacteria > Pseudomonadales > Pseudomonadaceae > Aquipseudomonas. Next base: position 104,709 of record NZ_JADTQG010000016.1, on the reverse strand, counting down.
GGCCGGCGTGATCAGGCCATCTTCGCCCGGCTCCAGATAGGTCACTTCGAAACCTTCGCGCTCGAGCTGACGCGTGGTGTCCAGCACCGCCTTGTGCTCGATCTTCGAGGTAATGATGTGCTTGCCCTTGCTGGCGTAGAAATGCGCCACGCCCTTGATGGCGAGGTTATCGGACTCGGTGGCACCACTGGTCCAGACGATTTCGCGCGGGTCGGCATTGACCAGCTCGGCGACCTGACGGCGGGCGTTCTCCACCGCCTCTTCGGCCTTCCAGCCAAATACGTGGGAGCGCGAAGCCGGGTTGCCGAAGTTACCGTCGACCAGCAGGCACTCGCTCATTTTCTGCGCGACACGCGGATCAACCGGCGTTGTGGCGGAATAATCGAGATAAATGGGCAATTTCATTGGGTTTCTCCTATCAGGCAAACGCCCTGCTCACTCGATGGCAGACGCTTCAATCTTATCCAAATGCGGCGCAGTGCCTCTGCCCGAGCAGCGACGCTGATCCTGGCGCAACGCGACCTCTTGAACCTCACGGCGCACGACCAGATCGGCCAGGCTGATGCCACTGAGGAATTCATGAATTTGCTGACTGAGATCGCACCACAGATGATGGGTCAGACAGGTGTCGCCAGAGTGGCAATCACCCTGCCCCTGGCAACGCGTGGCATCTACGGACTCATTGACCGCATCGATCACCTGGGCCACCTGAATGCCACGCATGTCACGCGACAGCTGATAGCCGCCACCCGGCCCGCGCACACTGGAAACCAGGTTGCCACGGCGCAGCTTGGCGAACAGTTGCTCGAGATAGGACAGGGAGATGCCCTGCCGCTCGGAAATATCGGCCAGGGAAACGGGACCATGCTGCGCGTGCAGCGCCAGATCGAGCATGGCGGTAACGGCGTAACGGCCTTTGGTGGTCAGTCGCATGGCTCTACCACGAATCACTGAATTGAGGCGGAGTATGCAATTCCTGAGTATTTAAGTCAACTATAAGACCTATTAATTTACTCAGGTTTGACCGCAAAAAGAGGCGAGATGATAGCAGAGACCACCTCGCCACGCATCAGGCTGCAGGCTTGTCGCCCTGCCCCTTGCAGACCTCGGCGAAATCCTCGTCACGCAGCTCCGGCAACGCCTTGGCGCGATAGTCGCAATCCAGAGAAGCCAGCGCCTTGCTGACATCCTCCAGACGACCATCGACGGCCTGCAGGTGGTCGAGCAATTGCCCGATTGCCCTTGCCACCGGGTCAGGCATGTCCTGACCTACGCCATAGGCATCGAAGCCGATCTTCTCGGCCATGGCCTGACGCTTGGCCTCCTGCTCGTCATCGGACTTGACGATGATCTTGCCGGGAATGCCGACCGCGGTCGCACCGGCCGGCACCGCCTTGGTCACCACGGCATTGGAGCCGATCTTGGCGCCCGCACCAACAGTGAACGGACCCAGCACCTTGGCGCCGGCACCGACCACGACACCATCTTCCAGGGTCGGGTGACGCTTACCCTTGTTCCAGCTGGTACCGCCGAGGGTCACACCCTGATAGAGCGTCACATCATTGCCGATCTCGGCAGTTTCGCCGATCACGATACCCATGCCGTGATCGATGAAGAAGCGCCGCCCGATCTTCGCCCCCGGATGGATCTCGATACCGGTCATCCAGCGCCCGAAGTTGGACACCACGCGCGCCGGCCACTTCCAGCCCGAACGCCATAGCGCATGAGCCACTCGATGCAGCCAAGTGGCATGCAACCCCGGGTAGCAGGTCACCACCTCGAAGGCATTGCGCGCCGCCGGATCACGGTGAAAAACGCTCTGGATATCTTCTCGCATGCGTTCAAACATCAGACTTCCCCTGCTTGTGAGGCTCTCCACGCACGGCCTTCTCTGTCTCGGTAAGGATGCCGCGCAGGATATTCATTTCCAGCTTGCTCACCGCACTGCGCCCAAAAAGGCGGCGCAGGCGAGTCATCAGGTGCCGTGGCTTCTGCGGATCGAGAAAGCCGATCATCACCAGCACGCGGCGCAAATGACCGTAGAAAGATTCCAGCTCATCCGCCGTCGCGACCTGGGAATTGAGCATCGCCGTGGTTTCCAGCTTCTCCACCTTGCTCGGCAGGTTTTGCGCTGTCAGCCAGGCCATGCGCACTTCATAGGCCAGCACCTGCACCGCCGCAGCCAGATTCAGCGAGCTGAACTCCGGGTTGGACGGGATATGCACGTGGTATTGACATCGCTGCAGCTCCTCGTTGGTCAGACCGGCGTACTCACGACCGAACACCAACGCCACCTCACCACCCGCAGCGGCCTGTTCGCAACTGGTCGTACCGCACTCGCGAGGATCGAGCAATGGCCAGGGGATGCGTCGGTCGCGCGCACTGGTACCGATGACTAGCGTGCAGCCGACCAGCGCCTCCTCCAGCGTGTCGACCACCCGCGCGGCGTCCAGCACATCGGTGGCACCGGATGCTCGCGCGACGGCATCGCCGCTGGGAAAATCCTCGGGAGCCACCAGCACCAGACGTGACAGACCCATGTTTTTCATCGCCCGCGCGGCACCGCCGATGTTGCCCGGATGACTGGTACCCACCAGAACGACGCGAATATTGTCCAGCAACGCAGACACTCTCAGAAACGATTAGGGGGCTACGATCTTACCCAAGCCCCGGCGTGATTGCCATGCGGGGTACAGACGGCGCTTCATCAGCAACGGTTTTCTGCTAACATGGCCGGCTTTCTTTAACGCCCCAGGTGAACCTCCCATGCAGCCCATGCTGAATATCGCCCTGCGCGCCGCTCGCAGCGCCGGTGAAATGATCTTTCGCTCCATCGAGCGCCTGGATGTCATCTCGGTCGACGAGAAGGATGCCAAGGATTACGTCACCGAGGTCGACAAGGCCGCCGAGCTGATGATCGTCCAGGCCATTCGCAAGGCTTACCCGACCCACAGCTTCCTCGGCGAAGAAGGCGGCGTGCTGGAAGGCAGCGGCGAAGGCGCTGATTATCAGTGGATCATCGACCCGCTGGACGGCACCACCAACTTCGTTCGAGGCGTGCCGCACTTTGCCATCAGCATCGCCTGCAAATACCGCGGTCGCCTCGAGCACGCCATCGTCCTCGACCCGGTTCGCCAGGAAGAATTCACCGCCAGCCGCGGCCGCGGTGCAGCTCTCAACGGTCGTCGCCTGCGCGTCAGCAATCGCAAGAGCCTTGAGGGTGCCCTGCTCGGCACCGGCTTCCCGTTCCGCGATGGCCAGCTCGATCACCTGGATAACTACCTCAACATGTTCCGCAGCCTGACCGGCCAGACCGCCGGCATCCGCCGCGCAGGCGCTGCCAGTCTGGACCTGGCGTACGTTGCGGCCGGCCGCTTCGACGCATTCTGGGAGTTCGGCCTGTCCGAGTGGGACATGGCTGCCGGCGCCCTGCTGATTCAGGAAGCAGGCGGCCTGGTCAGCGACTTCAGCGGCGGCCACGACTTCCTCGAGAAGGGCCAGATCGTCGCCGGCAACACCAAGTGCTTCAAAGCCGTGCTGACGGCGATCCAGCCGCACCTGGCCCCGTCGATGAAGCGCTGAGCTTCTGCCAGACCATGAAAAAACGCCCCGAGGGGCGTTTTTTCATGGCTCGAAATCCTTACTGGGTCTGCTGCACCAGCACCAGCTCGCCCTGCTTGTTGACCGGAATGCGACTACCAGGATCACGGTCCATGCGCACGGTGCCGACCTTCTCGCCCAGCTGGTACTTCACATCGTAGCCCACCAGCTTCTCGCTGGTGTCGGTCACGGTGTTGCAGCGGGTTTCGGTGGTGGTGTAAGTGTCACGCTGCTGCATGCCTTCCTGAACCTTGTTGCCGGCATAACCGCCGCCAACGGCGCCGGCCACGGTGGCGATCTTCTTGCCGGTACCGCCGCCGACCTGATTACCCAGCAGACCACCGGCGATGGCCCCGATAGCCGTGCCGGCGATCTGATGCTGATCCTGTACCGGACGCTGACGCGTGACCGCCACGTCCTTGCAGACTTCCCGTGGCGTTTTCACGGTTTCATTGACCGGCGTTACGGCCAGCACCTCGGCATAATCCGGGCCACGATCAACCAGGCTGTAAGTGGCAACAGCGCCACCAGCGGTCACACCCACAGCACCCAGTACGGCACCTACCAACAGTGATTTGTTCATTTTATGTGTCTCCTAGGCTCGGCGACTCGCGCCCTTCTCCCTGCCTAGGACAGCAAAAAGCCGCGACAAGTTCGACTGGCCGCGGCTTTCGCTGACTTTCATGAAGCCTGTCACATCGTTACGGACGGCCGTCGTCGGCCTCGGCTTCAGCCGCAGGAGGAATCAGATCCTCCACGCTGAGTTTCAGCCATACCAGCACAGTGGCACCGATATAGACCGACGAGTAGGTCCCGACCACGACACCCACCAGCAGGGTCAGAGCAAAGGCGCCCAGTACTTCACCACCGAAGAACAGCAGCGCCAACAGCGCCAGTGCTGTGGACAATGATGTAGCGATGGTACGCAGCAAGGTCTGGGTAATCGAAACGTCGATATTCTCGATCAGCGAGGTCTTGCGCAGCACCCGGAAGTTCTCGCGGATACGGTCATAGATGATGATGGTGTCGTTGAGCGAGTAACCGATCATCGCCAGGATCGCCGCCAGCACGGTCAGGTCGAACGGGATCTGGAAAAACGCCAGTACGCCCAGGGTGATGATCACGTCATGCACAAGGGATGCAATGGCGCCGACACCGAACTTCCACTGAAAGCGAAACGCCAGGTACAGCATGATGCCGCCCAGCGCCAGGAGCATGGCAATACCGCCCTGGTCACGCAGTTCCTCACCCACCTGCGGGCCGACGAACTCGACGCGTTTGACCTCGAAACGCGTCGCCTCGTCGACCTTGCGCAGCGCGGCCGCGACCTCATTACCCAGGTCGGGAGAATCGCCAGCCAGACGCACCAGTACATCGGTACTGGCGCCGAAGCTCTGCACCACGGCATCGGTATAACCTGCCTGGCCCAGCTCTGTCTTGATTCGATCAAGATTGGCCGGCTGTTCGTATTGCAGTTCGATCAGGGTGCCGCCGGTGAAGTCCAGGCCGAAGTTAAGCCCTTTGGCGAACAACGCCCCCAGGCCGATCACTGTCAGCGCCAAGGTCATGGCAAAGGCGATATTGCGTACCGCCATAAAACGAATGGTTGATTTGATCATGGCTGCACCTCAGATCCACAGCTTCTTGACGTTGCGGCCACCGAAGATCAGGTTGACCAGACCTCGGGTGAACATGATGGCTGTGAACATCGAAGTGATGATGCCCAGAGACATGGTCACCGCGAAGCCCTTGACCGGGCCGGTGCCCATGGCGAACAGGATGCCGCCGACCAGCAAGGTGGTCAGGTTACTGTCGAGAATCGCCGAGAATGCACGGTCGAAGCCCTCATGCAGGGCGCGCTGCACGGGCAGGCCATTGGCCAGCTCCTCGCGGATGCGCGAGAAGATCAGCACGTTGGCGTCCACCGCCATACCCAGGGTCAGGACGATACCGGCAATGCCCGGCAAGGTCAGGGTCGCGCCGATGGCAGACATCAGGCCCACCAGCAGCACCAGGTTGAACGCCAGAGCGACAGTCGCCAGCACACCGAAGAAACGGTAGATGGCGATGATGAAGAGGGCCACGAAGATCATTGCCCATTCGGTAGAGGCGATACCCTTGGCGATGTTCTCTGCACCCAGGCTCGGGCCGATGGTGCGCTCTTCAGCGAAGTACATCGGTGCAGCCAGGCCACCGGCGCGCAGCAGCAGCGCCAGCTCCGAGGATTCACCCTGGCCGTTCAGACCGGTGATACGGAACTGGCTGCCGAGTGCCGACTGGATGGTCGCCAGGCTGATGATCTTCTTCTCTTCGACGAAGGAAGGGACAGCGACTTCCTGCTCGACGCCATCGACGGTCTGACGCACATAGCGAGTGACCGGCTTCTGCTCGATGAAGATCACCGCCATGCTGCGACCGACATTGTTGCGCGTGGCCCGATTCATCAGATCGCCGCCGTGACCGTCGAGGCGGATGTTCACCTGCGGACGACCATTCTCGTCGAAGCTGGCCTGGGCATCGGTGACCTGGTCACCAGTGATGATCAGCTCACGCTCGAGCTGCACCGGCGGACGACCCTCCTCGCGGAAACCGAAAGCCTCGGTCGCACCACGCGGCGCGTCGAAATCGGCCTGCAGACGGAACTCCAGGTTCGCGGTCTTGCCAAGAATACGCTTGGCCTCGGCGGTGTCCTGCACACCGGGCAGCTCGACCACGATGCGGTTGGCGCCCTGGCGCTGCACCAGCGGCTCGGCTACGCCCAGCTCGTTGACGCGGTTACGCACGGTGGTGAGGTTCTGGCGAATGGAGTATTCACGGATCTCGGCGATCTTCGCCTGGGTCAGACCCAGTTGCAGGACCTGCTGGCCATTGCGCTCGACAGTGGTCAGCTCGAAATCGCTGTAATCCTTGCGAATCAGGCGCTGCGCATTGTCCAGCGTGTCGCTGTCGGCAAAGCCGAGCTGAATGCGACCGTTGCTTTCCGGCATGCTGCGATAGCGCACGCGCTCCTTGCGCAGCAGGCTCTTGATTTCACCTTCATAGACTTGGCGGCGCACGTCCAGCGCCTTGTCCATGTCGACTTCCAGCAGGAAGTGCACGCCCCCGGAGAGGTCCAGGCCGAGCTTCATCGGGCTCGCGCCCAAGCTGCGCAGCCAGTCGGGAGTGGTTTGCGCCAGGTTCAGCGCCACGACGTAGTCATCGCCCAGTGCGCGACGGACGATGTCCTTAGCCGGCAACTGGTCATCCTGCTTGATCAGACGAATCAGGCCGCCGCGACCACGCTCATCGATGCTGGCAGCCTTGACCTGGATACCGGCATCGGTCAGCGCCTTGCTGGCACGATCGACATCCGTCTGCTCGATGCTCAGCGCCGAGCTGGCACCGCTGATCTGCACGGCAGGATCGTCTGGATAGAGATTTGGAATGGAGTAAACCAGGCCGATCGCCAGTACGGACAGAATCAGCAGGTACTTCCACAGAGGGTATTTATTGAGCATGAACGGGCCGCCCGCTTTATGACGCAGGGCGCCAAAGTGCACCCCTAAAAACTATCTGCGTTGCCATCGCTGCGTTAAAAACAGACTCAAAATGCTCATTTACATTCGTAAACTGCGCTTTTTCGCCTGTTTTTGCCTTGCGCTGGCTGCCTCGCCTACGTTTTTAGAAGTGCCCTGAAGCGCCCCGTGGAATGGAAAAACCGAGAACCGAATCAGATGGCTTTCAGCGTGCCCTTGGGCAGGGTGGCGGCGATGGCCTGCTTCTGGAACTTCAGCTCGACGGTGTCAGACACCTCGATCACCACGAAATCATCGGCAACCTTGGACACCTTGCCGGCGATACCGCCGCTGGTGACGACTTCGTCGCCCTTCTGCAGGCCGCCGAGCAGGTTCTTGTGCTCCTTGGCACGCTTGGCCTGCGGACGCCAGATCATCAGATAGAAGATGACCAGGAAGCCGATCAGGAAAACCCACTCGAAACCGCTGCCGGCAGGGCCAGCAGCCGCGGTGTCAGCGTAGGCGGCGGGGATCAAAAAGCTCATGTAACACTCCTAATGGAAAGGATCTTCAAACGTTCGGGAAATCAGTCCAGAGGCGGCACAGGCAGGCCGCGCTTGGCATAGAAGGCTTCGACAAAGGCGGCCAATGTACCCTGTCCGATAGCCTCGCGCAAACCAGCCATAACCCGCTGATAATGCCGCAAGTTATGGATGGTATTGAGCATGCTACCGAGCATTTCGCCGCACTTGTCCAGATGATGCAGATAAGCGCGCGAGAAGTGTTTGCAGGTGTAACAGTCGCAGGTCGGATCCAGCGGCGAATCGTCGAGCTTGTGCACGGCGTTGCGGATCTTCACCACGCCGGTATCGACGAACAGGTGTCCGTTGCGCGCATTACGCGTCGGCATCACGCAGTCGAACATGTCCACGCCGCGGCGCACGCCCTCGACCAGATCTTCCGGCTTGCCCACGCCCATCAGGTAGCGTGGCTTGTCGGCCGGCATCTGCGGCGGCAGGAAGTCGAGCACGCGGATCATCTCTTCCTTCGGCTCGCCGACCGACAGGCCGCCGATGGCCAGGCCGTCGAAGCCGATCTCGCACAAACCCTCCAGCGAGCGCATGCGCAGCTCCTCGTGCATGCCACCCTGGACGATGCCGAACAGCGCCGCGGTGCTTTCACCGTGCGCGGTCTTGGAGCGCTTGGCCCAGCGTAGCGACAGCTCCATCGAGCGCTTGGCCACGTCGAACTCGGCCGGGTACGGCGTGCATTCGTCGAAGATCATCACGATGTCCGAGCCCAGGTCGCGCTGCACCTGCATCGACTCTTCCGGCCCCATGAACACCTTGGCGCCGTCGACCGGCGAGGCGAAGTACACGCCCTCCTCCTTGATCTTGCGCATCGCCCCGAGGCTGAACACCTGGAAACCGCCGGAGTCGGTGAGGATCGGCCCCTGCCACTGCATGAAGTCGTGCAGGTCGCCATGCTTCTTGATCACCTCCATGCCCGGGCGCAACCACAGGTGGAAGGTGTTGCCGAGAATGATCTGCGCGCCGATGTCCTCGACGTCACGCGGCAGCATGCCCTTGACCGTGCCATAGGTACCCACCGGCATGAAGGCCGGGGTCTCGACCACGCCTCGCGGGAAGGTCAGGCGGCCGCGACGGGCCTTGCCGTCGGTAGCCAGCAACTCGAAGGACATGCGACAGGTGCGCGACATACTCAAACCTCGGGCCCGCGCGCGGCGGGATTGCGGGTGATGAACATGGCATCACCGTAACTGAAGAAGCGATAACCCTGCGCCACGGCCTCGCGATAGGCGGCCATGGTCTCGGCATAGCCGGCGAAGGCCGACACCAGCATCAGCAGGGTCGACTCGGGCAGATGGAAGTTGGTGACCAGCGCGTCGACGACATGAAACGGACGCCCCGGGTAGATGAAGATGTCGGTATCGCCGCTGAACGGCTTCAGCTCGCCGCTCTGCGCCGCGGTCTCCAGCGAACGCACACTGGTGGTGCCGACGGCGACCACGCGTCCGCCACGGGCGCGGCAGGCCGCCACGGCATCGACGACATCCTGGCCGACTTCCAGCCACTCGCTGTGCATGTGGTGATCCTCGATGCGCTCCACGCGCACCGGCTGGAAGGTACCGGCGCCGACATGCAGGGTGACGAATGCCGTTTCCACACCCTTGGCACGGATCGCCGCCAGCAACTCGTCATCGAAGTGCAGCCCCGCGGTCGGCGCAGCCACTGCGCCCGCCTTCTCGGCGTAGACGGTCTGATAACGCTCGCGATCCGCTTCGTCGTCCGGCCTGTCTATATAAGGCGGCAACGGCATATGGCCGACCCGCTCCAGCAACGCCAGCACCGGCTCGGCGAAACGCAGCTCGAACAGGGCATCGTGGCGCGCGACCATCTCGGCCTCGCCGCCGCCCTCGATGAGAATCTGCGAGCCCGGCTTGGGCGATTTGCTCGAGCGCACATGGGCCAGCACGCGGTGCTGATCGAGCACACGCTCCACCAGTATCTCCAGCTTGCCGCCGGACGCTTTCTGGCCGAACAGGCGCGCCGGAATCACCCGGGTATTGTTGAACACCATCAGATCACCGGAGCGCAGTTGCTCCAGCACGTCGGTGAACTGGCCATGACGCAACGCGCCACTCGGGCCGTCCAGCTGCAACAGGCGACTGGCACGACGCTCGGCCAGGGGGTGACGGGCGATCAGCGACTCGGGCAGATCGAAGTGAAAATCGGCAACACGCATGATTCGATTCGGCGGGGGTATTTCTGCAGGATGGCGAAGCTTACCGGATTTCCCCCTGTCCGACCACGTGAGGCTGCGGTGCATACTTGGCGACGATCCGCGCCAGGGTGCCATCGTTCTGCAGCGAGCGGATGGCGGCATTGACCGCCTCGAGCCGCCCCAGCCGATCTCGGTGCAGGCGCAAACGCAATTGAGAGCGATGAATCGTCGGCCCCTCCTCCACCTGCCAGCGAGTCCCGCGCAACTGCCCGTCCATATATTGCAGATAGCGCCACTCCAGGCGGTCGAGGATGCCGGCCTCGCTGCGCCCCTGGGCAACGCGGTAGATCAGCGCCTGAACATCGGCGCCATCGTTACGCTGAAAGTGGTTGCTGCCGGCATAGCCATAGCCGCGCACGGTGGCGATGGCTCGTCCACCTAGATCCTGGAGATGACTGTAGGGGAAATCCTTGCCGGGAGGAAAAATCAGCATCTCCTCGGTTTCCAGCACCGGCACCGTCCACGCCGATACCTCGACTTGTTCGGCGTCACTGCGCCAGCTCTTGCTGACGCAACACTCGATCTGCAACTGCCCCTCGCGAAAGAGCTTTTGCGTCCGCAGCGGCGGCAACGGGTGGCTGGCTAGCAGCGACTCCGGCAAGCGCTCATCCAGCGCGAGCATGAACTCATGAAGGATGCCGCTAACCCGAGCCCCCTCGACTATCCAGTAAGGTGCCCAACTTTCGTCGGTGACGGCATAGGTCAGGGTGTCGGCCCTAGCGATAGGCACGAGCAGCAGACCCGTGACGAGCACCCGGCACAATCCTTTGATAACACCTTCTCCCACGACCGCCTCACCCCGAGGTCATTTATATAAGTGCCATACTCGGCAATCTTGATGACAGCGCGATTCTAGCCGCAACCGCAATATAAAAGCCGGGCGCCATCATCACTGCCATTGGCCGCCAGTGCAGGAACGCATCGATAGCCAATTACCGCATTAACGCCGATTGACCGGCGCAAGGTGCATCCCTATACTGCGCCGCCATCGTGCCCCGGTGGCGGAATCGGTAGACGCGGCGGATTCAAAATCCGTTTTCGAAAGGAGTGGGAGTTCGAGTCTCCCCCGGGGCACCACATACAAGGTTCAGGTAGTTCCACGAAGTACCAAGAACCCAATAAAACCGGCCTCTGAGCCGGTTTTTTATTTTCCAAACTTCCCCAAACCACCCTTGCAAGCCCAAAGTTTTAGGGGCATCGTTAGGGGCATTCCCAGTTAGGTCATGTTTCATGCCCCTACGGAGTGCCCGAGATGCCCCGCAAAGCCACGCCGCTGACCGATACCGCCATCAAGGTGGCCAAGCCCAGAGATAAGGCCTACAAGCTCACTGATGGCCAGGGGCTGTATCTTGAGGTAATGCCCAACGGCTCGAAGCTCTGGCGCCTCAAGTACCGTTATGCGGGCAAGGAGAAACGTCTGGCCGTAGGGGCATATCCTGCCGTGCCCCTACAACAGGCGCGCCGCCGCCGGGATGAAGCACGCCAGCAGCTTGCCGAAGGCATCGACCCTGGCGAGCTGAAGAAAGCGGACAAGCTGGCATTGCAGGCCGAGGTGCTGACCTTCGAGGCCCTGGCCCGGGAATGGCATCGATACCGTACCCCGCGCTGGGCGCCATCCACGGCAGCGAAGGCACTCGCCTACCTCGAATCAGACCTGCTGCCAGCCCTCGGCAGAAAGCCCTTCGATGCTGTAACCCGACCCGACTTGGTGGCACTGATCCGCAAGATCGAAAGCCGCGGCGCACACAACGTCGCCAAGAAAACCCGCCAGTGGCTGAACCAGATCTTCCGCTACGGCCTGGCCAAGGGCGTGATCGAGCACAATCCGGCCACCGATCTGGATGTGATCGCGGCCCAACCGCCGGAGACCAAGCATCACCCGCACGTCTCGTTCGCCGAGCTCCCCGAGCTACTCGACAAGCTCGAGACGGCCAAGATCCACACTCTCACCCGTAGCGCCATCCAGTTGCTGGCCCTGACCGCCGTTCGCCCGGGCGAGCTGCGCGCCGCGCCCTGGGCCGAGTTCGACCTCGACGCCGCGACATGGACGATCCCCAAGGAGCGGATGAAGGCACGCCGCCCGCACATCGTCCCCCTCCCCCGCCAGGCCGTGGCCATCCTGCGCCAGCTCCAGCAGCTCACCGGCAAGTACCCGCTGGTGTTCGCCGGCCGGCACGACACCAGCCGCCCCATGAGCGAAAACACCGTGAACCTGGCCCTGCAGTCGATCGGCTACAAGGATCGCCAGACCGGCCACGGCTTCCGCCACCTGCTCAGCACCGAGCTGAACGGCCGCGGCTACAATCGCGACTGGATCGAGCGCCAGCTCGCGCATGGCGACCAAGACGAAATCCGCGACACCTACAACCACGCCACCTACTTCGAGCAGCGCCGGGAAATGATGCAGGCCTGGGCCGATTCGATAGACGCAATGCGCACTGGCGCCAACGTGGTGAGCATCAAGCGCAAGGCGTAGAGGTTGATTGGCCAGCCTAGCCCGACGGGGCGAAAAGCGGATTTCCCACCCGCCTGGCTGGTTGATCTGTTTGTCAGTGGGGCTCCTGGGAAGGGACACGCATGATAAAAATCGAGCGAGTAGAGGACTTACCGGAGTGGTTTGACCTCAATAAATACGCTGAGCTTGAATCATTCAAAGCCGCCGAGTGGCTTCGCGAGCTTTCATTTCGTCAGCAACTTCTGGTTAGCAACCCCGTATATCCAACCGACAATCTCCTCTCCCCAACCCCAGAGAACTGGTCTTTTTGGAGAAAGGCCGTTCATGACCGTGCGAAATATCTACGTTCATCTCCTGTAAAGCGGCAAGACATGACCTCCGCCTGCATAGTCCATGGCAAGAAGGCACCAATTCTCACGTCCTACCGAGGAGGATTGATGAGTGTTCCTGTTTCGGAGGCTTACAGTCCTGTTCGCCACCTAACAATGCACGATTTGCTCCACCAGGCACTTTCTGACTGCTCAGATAAAACATCGGTATCTGACACCAAGAAACGCTGGGACATCTTGGATAACCGGTTCGGAGGCAGCTTTTCTGTCGACGGGACACTGGCTGAAAAGCCTATCAATATCGGTGGCGCATCCGTTCTGTCCATAGATCTTGGTGCCAGCGACGCTGTGATAAAACAGGCATTTGATCGCTGGCTGAAGCTCGTTAGAACAGAATTTCCGCTGCATAAGCAACCCAAACGCCCCGCCTATGAGCGCTGGCACCGTTACGGACTTCTTCCATATCTCGATTTACTCATATGGGAAATGGAAACAGACTCCCGCATACCTGACAGGGTAATGAGTGCCGCAATCAGTAGCTACGACCAAGGAGAGGATAATCTGCGCAAAACTATCGCTCCGCTGGCAAAACACTTGATGAAGAGCCTCAGGGAGCTAAAAGAGCTGGCGGCTCTTGAGGAGCCTGGTGAGTAGAGGTCGAGCGGCGCGGAAACTTTCTTCACCCAAAAGTTTCCGGAGCTTTTAGGCTGTACAAACATGGATCGAAATACACCGAACCGATGTATTTAATCCATAGCCATCGTAACCAAGCACGCCCAGGGGGGCGCAGACGATGGCAGCCAAGAACAGCAACACTCAACCACCCCGCCGCTTTATCAAGCGTCCAGCGGTCGAAGCAATGGTCGGCCTGTCCTGCACCGAGATCTACCGCCGCATTGCCAAAGGCACCTTCCCGCGCCAAATCCATCTTGGCCCTAAGTCTGTAGTCTGGGACGAAGGCGAGGTCATCGCCTGGTGCGAGGAGCGTATCGCCGCAGGTCGTGGGGAGGCCGCCTAAATGACGGACAAGAAAAAGGCCGACCAACAGGCCAGCCCCAAGAAAACGCCCCTGCATGATACCAGTGGAAGCGCTCAACGCGCCCGTCTACTGGCCTATCTACGAGAGCACGGCTCGATAAACACCTTCGAGGCCATTCGGCTGCTGAACGTCCTTCGACCGGGTGCCCGCATCTTTGAACTGCGCGCCAGGGGCTACAAAATTGCCACCCACTTGGGTGTGCTGAAGGATGATCAAGGGCGCTTACACCACCGGGTGGCCACCTATTACCTGGGCACCAACGCCCCGAAGGTGGCAGCATGAGCGCCCGCATTGTTCCCTTCGACTACGAAAACCGGCCGGTAAGGTTCAGCGGTGATGGTTGGCTGCACGCGACGGAAATTGCTGCGCGATTCGGTCGCGAGCCACGCGACTGGCTACGCCTACATGAAACCGAGGGATATATGCGCGCCCTGGCAAATCATCTCGGCATTCCTTTCGAGCCCAAGTTCTCGGCCAGAAAAGCCAGCCAGAAAGTGGCGGGAGGTAAATCCGATTTCCGCCCCGAATTGAGCAGTTGTGCGGGCTTGGTGGCAGTCAAGCGCGGCGCACCTGCAACAGGTGGCGGCACATGGCTGCATCCGAAGCTGGCCGTAGCGTTTGCCCGCTGGCTGAATGTCGACTTCGCAGTCTGGTGCGACTTGCGCATCGAGGATCTGCTGCACGGTGGTGGCCAGAGCTGGAACAGCGCCCGCCGTGAAGCCTCTCTCGGCTATCGCGGCCTGTGCGACGCGCTGGCGCTGAACTGCGAGGCGCAAGGCAAGACGCCCCAGCGGCACCACTTCATCAACGAAGCCAGGCTCATCAATGAGGTGATTACCGGCACATTCGCCGGCCGCGATCGCGACCAGCTCACGGCGCATGAGCTGGAAATCATCACTCTGGTCGAGTTACGCGACTCGGTGCTGATTGGCCAGGGCCTGGCCTATGGCGAGCGGAAAACAAACCTCCTGCAGTACGTGCAGCAGTTGCTCAGCAAGCGGATCGGGAGGAGCGCTGCATGAACCTCTATGACGACTACAAACTGGAAGATCACGCCAGCTTCCTGATGGATGACCTAGTGCCGGCCATGGTCGGCTACGCCGATCACAAGAGCGTGCCGACTGAGGTCGTGGCATTCGCCGTGTTCATGGCTGCGGCAGCGATGATCACCTCAGCCGGTGTTCCCCGAGAGGTGATCATCAACGCAGTGAACGCAATGAAGATTCAGGTGCATGACGCTCCGGAGGTGCTGCAATGAGTCAGCTTGCACTTCCCCCATCCCGGCGCTATCGTTCACCCGTCACGGTCAATCCCGTGGCCGGGCGTGAGAACCCGATCATCGTTAGGCGCACAAGCGCCAAGCCCAGACACGGCGCTTTTTTGTTGCCCGTGTTTTATGGCGGCTGTGCGCGGGCACGCTTCGGCGTGGCCGGGTGCCTAACGTCCCGGTTTCTCACCCCGCGTACAGTCGCCACCCAATCCCGTGAGAAGGACGGTGGCGACTCCTCAACGTTAGGAGCACCACCCATGAATCACCCGCACGCCCTAAATCCGTCCACATCTCACGCAGCAGCGTGGAAAGCACGCGCACTTGCTGCGCTTCATTCCAACTCAAGCCTCTCTGTCCGTCTGGCGCGCTACAACGCAGCGATGGCCCGCGCACGCTCTCTGGAAGCTCAGGAGGTGGCCCATGTCTGATTTTCTCCGCATGGTCGATCTGGTCGGCCAGGAGCTGAGTGATCACGCAAACACGCTGGAAGAGCTGGCTCACATGCTGAAGTCCTCCGGTACCGAAGATCAAGCTGCTACTGCACTCACCCTGGTAGGCGCTATTCGCCAAGCCGCTCAAGATCTGTGCGCAGGCGTTGCTGCTGAGGTTGAATCGATCACGGAAAGCCAGGAGGTGCGCCATGCATAACGCAATCCGCCCTTTCGATGGCATGAATGGCGAGCTTGTGCAGAGCGCGACTCTGGACGCTCTGCGCATGGCACAAATGAACTTCGCTCGCGAGGAGTACGACCGCCTGGAAAGGCTGATCCTGCAGCAGATCGTCCCCGCTCTCGGTGGTCGGACGGCTCCCGCCTCTGAGGATATTTGCCGCCATCTGGAGCAGGTTCGGACCTTCAGCGGCAACTTCTGCTGGCAGCATCGCTCCGTCGGCGCTGCGCACGTCGCCAAGGAGGTTCGGCCATGAAGTACTTTGTCGAGCGTGCTGTCGGTGTGACGTACTACTTCGTACTGGATGAACGCCGGCCGGCGTTTCCCTTCGGTGTCTGCGGCCCCTTCGCCAAACGGCGCGAGGCCAAGAAGGCAGCAGCCAAACTACGGGCATGCTTTCCAAGTCATAACCTGGGCGTACATGCCGGGTGGTTTGCCGATCGCGTTCCGAGCGGCTTGTTGATCGAAGCCAGGGCCAATGCCAGGGCCAAGCTGAAAAGCTCGCTGCGCCTTTATGCCGGCAGCCAGAGCGCCGCTGCGGATCGTAGTCGGAAGGGGGTACGGTAATGGCCAGCCCAAATTGGACAGAGCTGCTGCTCTCGATAGAAGACTTCCCTTCCGCTATGGACAAGCAGCCGCTGTCGGCAGAACAGGTGGAACGGCTCAAGAGCATAGCCAACGCATCGAGCAGCTACAGCGGCATCCTGAACAGCGGTATCTCAGCCATCGGCTGGAGTATCGCTGCATCTGCCGACAATGAGGACTTCGGCATTGATGCCAACGAGGTTCGCAACCTGGGATGGCTGATGCAGGCCTTGGGGAGGCTGTCTCACCACCTGAGCCACCTTCACGGTGAGGCGGTGCACAGGCTGCAGCACTGCCCACGTGCCGAGAACGAGGAGAACCAGCCATGAGAAGCCTCCCCGAACTCCTGAGCGAGCTTGGCGAAAACCATCTCGCTCTGTTTATCGACCGCGCTGACGATCTCCGCTTGACCAGCGGAGGGCGAGAGATGGCCGGCGATTGGGCTTTCGGATACCTGTGCGCCTTGCGTGATCTCGGGCGCATCAGTGCCGATGAATATGATGCTCTGGCATCCGAACCGCGCCGGCGAGCCCTAGCCGAAAGCACCAGGGAGTAACTGCCATGACTCGACACAACGGCGCCCATGCGCCGACGGGATCGGCTTGCCCATGGAAAGGCTCGAGGAGCGACCGTGGCGCGAAGCCTTAGGAAATCCAAAGGACGCAGCCCGGCCGGAACCTTCGCCGCCCTGCCCCATGCGGTCATGGACAGCGAGAGTTTTCGGACACTGTCCGGCGGTGCACTGAAGGTGCTGTTGGGCCTGCTGCGCCAGTACCGTGGCGGCAACAACGGCGACCTGTCGGCGACCTTCACCCAGGCCGAGGCCTGGGGCGTCGGTAGCAAGGCAACGCTGGCGAAGGCGCTACGAGAGCTGCAGGAGCAGCGGTTGATCACATGCACCCGCGAAGGTCGCTTCATCAAGCCTGGCGGCTGCTGCGCTCTGTACGCACTGAGCTGGCAGCCCATCGACGAATGCGGCGGAAAACTGGAGGTGTCGCCTACCACTACACCCCCCAGGAAATTCAGCCTCGAAAGATCAAATCACCCGGTACAGAAACTGTACCGACAGGGTACAGAAACTGTACCCATGGAGCCTTGAGCAGCCATGAAAAACACCCTCATCGGTACAGAAACTGTACGCATGGAGCGGTTTCACTTGGTACAGAAACTGTACTCCTTCTTAGATATACCAGGCGCAGCCTGGTCATCTACCCGTCTACAGCCTGTGAAACAGGCTCACGAAGTGCGGGCGCCCCTATTCAGTCTGCAGTTGGCCGGCGAGTTTCTTCGTCGCCAGGGAGGTGCCCATGGCTGACCAGAAGCGACTCGGAGTCGCTGGCGAAGATCCTCTCTTTCTCGGCGCCGAACTGCTCGCGACATTCCATCAGCGCCCTCTGACGGTCGACGAGTTGACCGAATGGATGCGCTCGCTGCTGGCGATCGCCGGCGATACACCGACTCTCCGGAAGAATGCAGATCAGGCCAGCGGCGTCATCTGGGCGCTGTACCTGACCTGGCGCATCACCGCCGAGGACGCGGAAGGACTGATTGAACATCTCAACCAGCTGTGCAGCCTGCACTACCACTCCCCTGCTGATAGGCCAGCGCACTGACCGGCAACACCACCCCACAGGAGAACAACCATGGATCTTCCACCCGCACTCATCAAACTGCAGCAACAGCACAAGTCCGAAGTGATTCATGATGCCCATGCCGAACGCACGCGCCGCTATGCCGAGGAGGCGCCGCAGCGCCAAGTAGAGGCAACGGCTCGAGCGCTGCCCGACTCGCTATTCGCCTCGCATCCGGAAGTCGCGCAGGCGAAGCACCAGGCGACAACCGCCAGAAATCGGGTCGAGCGCATGACCAAGACCTCGAAGCAGGCCATCGCCACCCTGGTGACGGAACTGGAGGCGGAAGCCAAGAGCGCTGCAGATGCCGTCCAGCTTGCGGCCATCGACGATGCAATCGCTGGCGATTCGGCGTTTCCCCTGGCACTGGCGGCCATGGAGCATCACAGCAAAGCCCAGCAGCGCCTGCAAGCGGCTCGTATGGCCCATGAGGTGCTGAGCAAAGCGCCAATGAGCCTGGGCGCTTACTGGGAGCAGGCACGGAAGTCAGAAGCTGCACATAACGAGTTGGTGCTGCAACTGAAGCGAGAATACCTGCAGGCCCACCCCGAGCTGCTGCAGGAGCAGTCTGCGCCATAGTGCGCCCATTCGGAGGTGCACATGCATCACCGAGTTTCGAGAACAGTACGCGCGTACGCGTGCGTGCGCGTACTGCTCCCGTAAATCCCATCTTTCTTCCAGCCGGGAACCTCACAAAACCTCACTGCCCTGGCTCAGTACAGGCGATGAGGGCGGCCCTGCGAAGTAGTCAAAAGTTTACATTCAGCGGCCCCGGCACGCCTCATTGCATCTGCCAGCGACCTGTCAAAACCTGTCGTTGCCCTGTTGTCAAAAGTCCACATTCAGGCGGCGATTTGTATGCCTAACCCCCTGTGGGGTTTTGTCATCATTTTCAGTGCAGGAAGAATGAGCCTATC
Source organism: Ectopseudomonas mendocina (assembly GCF_016008875.1). Lineage (GTDB taxonomy): Bacteria > Pseudomonadota > Gammaproteobacteria > Pseudomonadales > Pseudomonadaceae > Aquipseudomonas. The sequence goes on along the minus strand of NZ_JADTQG010000016.1, from coordinate 85,915 downwards.
CCGCAAGGAGGGGCTCTCATGTACGGACTTCCCAAACGCAAGCACGCGGCCAATGGTGGCCTGATCGTCGGCCCTGGTACCGGCACCTCTGACTCTATCGAGAAGACGGTACCGGCTGGAACCTACATCCTGCCGGCCGACACCACGAAGAAACTCGGCTTCGGCATCCCGGGCTATGGTGGCAATCCCAAGGAGCTAGCGCGCGAGCAGCCGCGCCTTGGCATCCCACGCAAACAGGTGCCGGTCGCGGTCAGCAATGGCGAGTACGAGCTACCGCCAGAGCAGGTGCATGCCATTGGCGCGGCCCTGCTCGACCAAGTGAAAGATGGCACCCACAAACCTGCAGGCCTCGGTCTGAGCAAAGCGATGCTGGCAACGGCCAGAGGTGGTGTACAGCAGGAGCCGCGGCACTTTTTCGCAGATGGCGGGCTGGTCGACGACGAGCAGAAGCCGAAACAAACCAGCTTCGATATCACCAACACTCCAGCGGCGCAGCGGGCGGCCGGCATTTCTGGCGACCTAGCGCGAGCAGAACGCATGCAGGCTCAGTTTGACCAGCCGGTGACCGGTCCGCGCGGCAGCGTCGGTAGCGCTCCAGCATCTGGCGGGCGCTTTGGTCTGCCCGGCTACAACGGGGCGTCAATGAGCGCGAACCGACCAGCCCCTGTTCAGGAGACGCCACCTGGCAGCCCGGGCGTCGCAGCAGAGGGAGCCGCCCGCACTCAAGATGAAAACGGTTCGACCGCGCCAAGCCAGGTAGGCCAGCAGCCTGGAAACAGATGGGTAAACGCAGGAAATGGCATCGCCATGAGGCTGGGGGCAAATGGCTCTCCTGAGTTCAGCAATGATCCCACCACCCTTGCTGGCGCCGGGGCAATGCCAGCCGGCGGCATGAGCCGTATCGGTGATGGTGTTGGTGGTGGGCTCTCCGTCGGTGAGCCAGGTGACGCACAGATGGCCATCGATCGCTTCGAGCGCGCCAACCAAGAGCGGCAGCGCATGATCGAGATCAGCCAGCGCGGTGAACTCGGGAATAACGGCGGGAAGCTGACAATCGTGCGTGATAGTTCGCGCAATCCATTTCTCAGCAATCGGCTGGAGAAGAGAGACACAGAGCTCAATCAACTGAAGCAGGAAAATTTTTCAGGAGCTCAAAGACAAGAAACAGAGCGGCTGCAACAGCGCAAGCTAGAGCAAGACATTCAGGGGCAAGAGCAAGTGCTCCAAGCGAATCGAGGTCTCAATGAAAGCCTTGCAAGGCTGAACGATCCAAAACTGCAAGGAGACGCTCGCACCCAAGCTGAGCGCCAATACCTCCTGCAGGTAGATCCGACGGGGTTTGCAAAAGCCCAGGCCGCAAGTGCTGGCGATGGAGACAACGCCAAGCTCACGGAGCAGCAGAGCAAAGATCTCGGCTACTACACTCGTGGCAATCAAGCGAACGCCCAGTTGGCTCAACAGGGCGATGCCCTGACCGCGCGCCCTGCTGGCGATCGAGGTCAGCTCAGGGGCTTCGCCGACACACTTGTGCGTGGCACACCCTTGCTAGGCAATTCAGCCTTGGGAAATAGCCTGGTGTCCAAAGAACGACAGCAAGCTGAGCAATCCGGTAGAGAGGTGCTTGCGGCAATTCTTAGGAAGGATACGGGAGCCGCAATCACTCAGCAGGAAATGGAAATCTATGGCGCCATGTACCTGCCACAACCAGGTGATAGTGACGAAGTGCTTAACCAAAAAGCCGATGCGAGAACGCGAGCGCTAGCTTCTATACGCGGGGGTTTAGGGACCGCAGAGCGCAAGGCCGCACCATTACTTGACGGTCAGCGTGCCGCTTCTTCAGGCCCGCTCCAAATCAGCGATGACGATGGATATAACGCACTACCATCCGGCGCGTTATTCATAGCTCCTGATGGCACCACCCGGAGGAAACCATGATGGCGAGCTGGAAGGATGCCCCCGTAGTCAACGGTGGAAGCGAGCAAAGCCAGTCCGCTTGGGAGCGCGCGCCCATCGAACAACCTGCAGCCCAGCGGGACGCTGGGGGCGGTATCGGGGCCGGACGCTCTCTGCTGCGTGGGATCAATGACGGGTTGACCGCCGGATTTGCCGATGAGATCAGCAGTGCCGCCTCGGCCGCCCTCAATCCGATCCTGGGCACCGGCAACGATGGTGACACCTGGCGGGAACGCTACGATCTGAACGTCGAAGGCGAGCGCGCGCTTGATCGTCAGGCTCGGGAGCAGAACCCGGCGGCCAGTGCGTTGGGCGGCGTTACTGGCGGTCTACTGCCTATAGTGGCCACAGGCGGCGCCTCTCTGCTGCCGTCTGCTGGCAAGGCAGCTGCTGGCCCCCTGTCGCGAGCTGCATCGCAAGCTGCTGCAGCACCAATTGCGCCCAGCCTGAAGCAGACCGTCGGAGAAGGTGCCGCCATCGGCGCCGGATATGGTGGTTTGTATGGACTGGGATCGGCAGAAGGCGACCTGCTGGAGCGTGCACCGGCGGCTGTCGAGGGTGCTGCACTGGGTGCCGCGGTAGGTGCAGGAGTGCCCGCCGTACTCGGTGCCGGCCGAGCAGTAGTCGGCACCCTGCGCTCTCCTGAGCGATCGGCTGTGCAGCAGGTGGAGCGTGCCCTTGAGCGTGACGGCATGACCATTGACCAGTTCCGCCGCCAGGCGGATGAGCTGCAGCAGCGCTACCCTGGCGCCGCCATGCCCGCTGACGCCGGCGGGGAGAACATTCAGGGTCTGCTGGAGCGCGTGGCGCAGACTCCAGGCGCCGGCCGCTCGCAGGTCATCCCGGCGCTGACTGAGCGGCAGCAAGCCCAGCCGCAGCGGATCACTGAAGCGCTGCAGGATCTGACCAAAAGCGAGCGTGACAGCTTCAGCCGTGCAGCCGAAGATCTTGGCCGCGCCACTGGCAGCCAGCGCAGCGCCTATCAGGCAGTGGAAGAGGCGATGGCGCAGCGCTCCCGAGACGCCCAGCCGCTGTATGCCAAGGCCTATCAGGAGCCCGTACCGTGGACGCATGAGCTCGAAGACTTGTTCAAGCGGCCGGTCATGCAGGAGGCCTATCGGGCTGCCGAACGCCGCGCCGGCAATGAAGGCCGGGAGTTCTACGGCAGATTCATCGACCTGAAGGAAGATGGCACCTTCACCCTGCAAAGCGTGCCGAGCACCGGCGATCTGGACTTCATCAAGAAGACCCTCGATTCCAAGGTCGGCACGCTCGAGCGCGCCGGTGACTACAGCGAGGCTCGTGTCATCAAGGGCATTCGCACCAAGCTGATTGACATGATGGATGCCGCCAGCCCGACCTATCGCCAGGCCCGGGCAGCCTGGGCGGGGCCGAGTCAGTACATTGATGCGGTGGACAGTGGCCGTACCATCCTGAGCCGGAACATCAGCGCCGAGGAGCTGGCCGCCAATCTCGGCAGGCTAAGCCCGTCCGAGCTCGAAGGGTTCCGCATCGGCGCCGTGTCGGCGATCGTCAACAAGATGGGCAACGACCCAGCGAAGATGGCCGACGTGACCAAATACCTGCGCAGCAAGGAAATGCGCGCCAAGGTGGCGGCCATGCTGCCGGACGACGCCGCCCGCCAGCGCTGGAGCGATCTGCTGGACTTCGAGGTGAGCGCATCCACAACCGCCGGGCGCAGCCTGGGCAACAGCGCTACCGCGCGCCGTGCAGCCGAAATGGCGGATGCCGACGGCCTTGGCGGTGACTTGGTGCTCAGCGCCTTGGCCGGTACTCCTGTCGGCAGCCTGTTCTCTCAGTTCATCAACAAAGCCGGTCGCAGCGTGCGCGACTCGCTTCGCTCTGGTTCGGATCGAGCGGTAGCGGATGTGCTCACGCAGCCAGGTGGACTGGGCACCGCCCAAGAAGCAGCAGCGCGTGCAGGCCAGGCACTGCCGCCGCCACTGCTGATCACCGGCGGCGCTGGCGCCGGTACCGTGCAAGCCAATACCGAACGCAGCGCCAGGCCAACCATCAACTCGCTCCTCCCGACAGTACGCCAGCAGCTCGCCGCCGGCGTCGAGCCCGATATTGGTGCCATTGCCAAGGAAACGGGCGCCACGCAGGTAGCCGTACGACGTGCGCTCTACCTGGCGAAGAAGGAGCAAGAGGTTACGGCAGCCAACTACCAGAACCAGCTGCAGGCCCGGAACGCACTGAACAAAGCCGGGCTGGCCCAGGGTGACTATCTGATCGCCCGAGGCGCGTCCGGTGGCTGGGAAATCAACGCCAAGAACTGAGCGAGGGTATCGATATGAGCGCATCCCGTGTAAACCGCAATTTCGGTGGAACCCCCAAGATCCGCATGATCGTGTGCATCGAAAAGCACACCATCGAGAAGCTGGATCAGTTCGTCGATGCCATCAGCGAGCGCCGCCCTGGCCAGGGCAATCGCTCGGAGTTCGTGCGCCAGGCGATCGAGGAGAAGATGCAGCGGGAATGCGCCTGAGCCGAGTTTTGCGCACAGTACGCGCGTGCGCGCGAGGGACTGGTGCCCAGGGCGCAATATCCAGGCCGGTATCGATGGAAGCGAACCTGATAAAACCTGAGGCGCGGAGCGATGCATACCTCACCGGTACGCAGTGTGCCACGCACAGAAACGCCATCTCCGGCGACATGGCGAACCTAACAAAACCTAACATCCTGGCCGTTTAAAAAAACTTCGGTTAGACACCACGCCAGATCACCGCTCGGGAGGTAGAGCATGCCTAGTCGATCATCCACACGGGTAGTGCTGCAGGCTGTTCAGGATCTGCATGCTCAAGAGCAAATCGTCACGCGCGAAACGCTGGCCGAACTCACGGGGCTGAAACTCGCCATCGTCGACGATCGGCTGAAGGCTCTTATCGATGACCTGATGGTCATCCGGGTCAACAAGGGCGTCTTTGTCCCGGCCGACCAGCATCCGCCAGCTCGCCCCATGAGCAAGTCATTGCTGCCGGACGGCACGGTGAATCTGGAGATCGGCGATCAGGTGCTGATTCTCACGCCGGCCGAGGATCGCATGCTCGCCAAGCTACAGGCAGGGGTAATGATGCAGGCGTCCTCAATTGAGCTTGGTCATCAGGCTGCGCAGGCGAATGGAGAATTGAACGCCAGGATGAATCGGCTGGAGCGCCTTCTGGTAAGGATGGGCGAAGGCAAGTAGGCAGGCAAAAAGAAGCCCCGGCAGTCTCTCCGCGCGACATGACCATCGAGCGGATGATCAGAGATCGACATCGGCCAATACCGGGGCTCCAAGGCCGGAGTTCAAGTGAGGCGCCTGGCGCGCCGAAACGCCCTCTAGGTGAGCCCCCAATCACCGACCTCCCCTGCGTTGTACGCCCGAGCTCCTTGGCCGTCAATGCAGCCGGCCGCCTTGAGCCGATCATCTGTTCCTGTTGCGGGATTTCGGCGCTCGTACGGCTGTAGAGCTGGTCCGCAGCTAGAGCTGTAAACGCTATTTGAAGTGGTTACAGCGCGGTTCCCAGGTTCGAATCTGACTTCAAGACTCGAACTTATCAACGGGGCACCAGCACAGGAATAACTGCACCGAACAACGACCGGGATATTCACCCTAAATTGTGGGGCATTTTTCGTTTTAGGGGCAGATTTAGGGGCATGGCCGAGCGACCGAACTACAGTGACCCAGCAAGCGCAGGGCCTGCAGCGAAAGCTTCTAGTCTCCCCCGGGCACCACGATTCGAAGCCCGCAAGACCTTGGTCTTGCGGGCTTTTTCGTATCTGCGTGAACAATAGAGGCAATTGTTGCAAGCCGGTTACCGCCAAACTTTTCCGGCACCTCGGCAGGCCCCGTAAAACCTGGCTGGCGACCTTGCTGGCAGGGGTTGGCAATTGCGCAAAAGTTAGCGTAGAGTGATCGAACTGTTTGCATGGGTCGCCGTGAATCGTGACTCTGGTGCAGCAGATCACTTCGATCCGCTACATCCCGCTCGACTTCTATTACTCCTTGCAACCAGTCTCAGCCCTCTATACTCGGAGGCTGTCATCAACTTTAGTTTCAAGGAAAAAGACATGTCGAATCGTCAGAACGGTACCGTCAAGTGGTTTAACGACGAGAAAGGTTTTGGTTTTATCACTCCCGAAAGCGGTCCGGATCTGTTCGTGCACTTCCGCGCGATCGAAGGTAACGGCTTCAAGAGCCTGAAAGAAGGCCAGAAAGTCAGCTTCGTAGCTGTGCAAGGTCAAAAAGGCATGCAGGCCGACCAGGTTCAGATCCTGGGCTGATTGCCGCTGCTTTGAAGAACCCCTGATCTCGATCAGGGGTTTTTTTATGCCTGGGGAAAAGTCGCGGTTAGAATGGCGCGCACTTTCGTCACAGCGAGCCCATCATGCCGAAACACCAGCTACGCCCGCAGGGAGACTTTCCCACTGCCGGGCTGATTCGTCGCCTGGCGGCCCTCTTCTACGATTTTTTGCTCTGCGTGGCGCTGATCATGGTGGTCACCCTGATCTACCAACAGGGCATCCTGCGCCTGATTCATGGTGGCGATGCACTGATGGCGATGGCCGAAGCCGGCGCCCTGGACAACGACCCGCTTCTCGCCAGCCTGGTACTGTTGTCGCTGTTCGCCTTCTTCGCCAAGTTCTGGACGCATAACGGCCAGACGCTGGGCATGCAGGCCTGGGGATTGCGCATTCAGAACGCCGACGGCAGCGCCATTGACCTGTGGCAGGCCTTGCTGCGTTTCGTGGTCGCCATCGGTTCCTGGCTGTTCGCCGGCCTGGGTTTTCTCTGGCTGCTGTGGGACAAGCAGGGCCGCACCTGGCACGACATATATTCGGACAGCCGCGTGGTTCAGCTGCCCAAGAACATTCACAAGAAGTAGCCCGAGCAGATACGAAAAAGCCGGTTCACTGAACCGGCTTTTTCATGCCCGCAAGCGACTCAGCCGGCGCGGCGTAGCAGCCAGAGACCGGCCAGCGCGCAGATGCCAGCCGGCACCAGCACCGCCAGTAGCGGCGAGAAACCGAACACCAGGCTCGACGGCCCCAGCAGGTCCTGAGCGATGCGGAAGATGAAGCCGACCAGCACGCCGGTGAAGACGCGCTGCCCCAGAGTCACCGAACGCAGCGGGCCGAAGATGAAGGAAATCGCCATCAGCACCAGAGCGCCAGTCACCAGCGGCTGCAATACCTTGGTCCAGAACGCCAGCCAATAACGGGCATTGTTCAGCCCCTGCTCGCCCAGGTAGTGGATGTACTGCCACAGCCCGGTCACCGAGAGCGACTCGGGCTCCATCACCACGGTGCCGAGCAGCTCCGGGTTGAGTTCGATGTCCCAGCGCTCTTCGCGCTGATTGACCACCTCGGAACGGTCTTCATGCAGCAGGGTGGTCTGCACGTTGCTCAGCATCCAGTGGTTGTCACGGTACTCGGCACGGCGAGCGAAGCTGGCCGAAAGCAGGCGACGCTCGCCGTCGAAACGGTAGCGCGTGACCCCGAGCAGAACACCGCCCGGTTGCACGGCGTTGATGTGCACGTATTCCTGGCCCTGACGATGCCACATGCCGCGCTTGGAGCTCTGCGCCGCACCACCACCCTGCGCCAGCGCACGGTCGGCCTGGGCCTGGTTCTCGGTCAGCGGCGCAACGTACTCGCCGATCAGAATGCCGGCGAGCATCAGCACCAGCATGGGCTTCATCACCGCCCAGACGATACGCCCGATGGACACGCCAGCAGCGCGCATGATGGTCAGCTCGCTGTTGCTGGCCAGCGTGCCGAGACCGATCAGGCAGCCGATCAGCGCGGCCATCGGCAACATCTCGTAGGCCCGGCGCGGCGCGGTCAACAATACATACCAGAGCGCCTGGCCGAGGCCGTAGTCGCCCTTGTTCAGGTCGCCCAGCTCATCGATGAAGGCGAACAGCAACGCTAGGCCGAGGATGACGCCCAGCACCGCCAGAATGGCGAAGAACACCTGAGCGCCGATGTAGCGATCCAGCTTAGCCATGAGCCACCTCCGACGCCGGCGCACGGCGGCTGGCCCACCACAGACTCAGACGTTCCCAGTACAGCAGCGCCAGGCCGATGGCGAGGAAGACGCCATGCACCCACCACAGGCCCAGGGCCGCAGGCAGCCGGCCCTTGTCCAGCGCGCCACGCGCAGCGATCAGAAGGCCCAGGTACGCCATATAAAGGAAGATTGCCGGCAACAGCTTGAGGAAGCGGCCCTGACGCGGGTTGACCTTCGACAGCGGAACGGCCAGCAAGGTGACGATGAACACCAGCAGCGGCAACGAGAGGCGCCATTGCAGCTCGGCCTGCATGCGCGGGTCGCTGCTGCCGAGCAGCTCACGAGTCGGCGTCGCCTCACGTTCGCTGGCTTCGATGGCGACCTCCGGCTTGGGCAGCAGCACACCGTAGGTGTCGTACTGGATGGCGCGATAATCCGCCTCGCCCGGCTCACCGTCATAGCGGTAGCCGTTTTCCAGGATCAGATAGCGACTGCCATCTTCCTGGATTTCCTGGCGCCCGCTCTCGGCCACCAGCACAGTGATGCCACGCTCGGAACGGCCATCGGTGGAGAAGCGCTTTTCCGACATGAACACGCCACGCAGCTCGCTGCGATCGGCCGACAACTCCTGCGAATAGGTCACTCGCGAGCCATCACGTAGCGACTGGAAGCGCCCCGGCACCAGGGTATCGAGTTCGGTCAGGGCATCCTGCTCGTTGAGGATGCGCGCCACGCTGGCCACGCCCTGCGGCGCCAGGCCCAGGCTCAGCCAGCCAACCAGCAGCGCGACGATCAGCGCTGGCGCCATGCTGTAGGCGGTCAGGCGCTGCTGACTGACGCCGGTGGCCGACAGCACGGTCATCTCGCTGTCCAGGTACAGACGGCCGTAGGCCAGCAGGAAACCGAGGAACAGCCCCAGCGGCAGGATCAGTTGCAGGAAGCCGGGAATCCGGTAGCCCATGATCAGAAACAGCACGCCCGGGTCGAGTACGCCCTGCGCCGCCTGGGCCAGATACTTGATGAAACGACCGCTCATGATGATCACCAGCAGTACGGCACTCACCGCACTGAGGGTCACCAGCACTTCGCGGGACAGATAACGGAAGACGATCAAACCGGACGCTCCAGGGTTGTCAGGCTCAGGCGCGAACGCTCAAACTAGCCGCACCTACTTGCCGGCCCACCGCAGGGTGGACCCTCGAAAAATGGCGGCCATTATCCGTCAAACCCGACTCTTTGTCTTGGGGACAGCTCACTATGGAATTCCTCGTCAAAAGTACCCGTGCGGAAACCCTGAAAACCGCGACCCTGGTGGTCACCATCGGCGAAGGCCGCAAGCTTGGTGACGCCGCCAAGGCCGTCGACCAGGCCAGCAACGGCGCCCTCTCCGCCGTGCTCAAGCGTGGCGATATCGCCGGCAAGCCGGGCCAGACCCTGCTGCTGCACAGCCTGCCGGGACTCAAGGCCGAACGCGTGCTGCTGGTGGGCTGCGGCAAGGGCGATCTATCCGACCGCCAACTGCGCAAGTTGGTTGCAGGCGTGCATGGCGTGCTCAAGGGCCTGGGCGGCAGCGACGCGCTGCTCGCCCTTGGCGAGCTCAAGGTCAAAGGCCGTGATACTTACGGCAAGACCCGCCTGATCGTCGAGACCCTGGCCGACGGCACCTACCTGTTCGAGCAGTTCAAGAGCCAAAAGGCCGAGCCGCGTGCGCTCAAGAAGATCACCCTGGTCGTCGACAAGGCCCAACAGGCCGACGCCGAACGCGCCCTGCAGCATGCCCGCGCCATCGCCACCGGCGTCGCCTTCACCAAAGACTTGGGCAACCTGCCGCCGAACCTCTGCCACCCCAGCTACCTGGCCGAAGAGGCCAAGGCTCTGGGCAAGGTGCACAAGAACCTCAAGGTCGAAATCCTCGACGAGAAGAAGCTCAAGGAGCTCGGCGCCGGTGCCTTCCTCGCCGTGGCCCAGGGCAGCGAGCAGCCGCCGCGGATGATCGTCATGCACTATCAGGGCGGCAAGAAGGACGAGAAGCCCTTCGCCCTGGTCGGCAAGGGCATCACCTTCGACACCGGCGGTATCAGCATCAAACCTGCCGCCGGCATGGACGAGATGAAGTACGACATGTGCGGCGCCGCCAGCGTGTTCGGCACCCTCAAGGCCGTGCTCGAGCTGCAACTGCCGATCAACCTGGTGTGCCTGCTGGCCTGCGCCGAGAACATGCCCAGCGGCCGCGCTACTCGCCCTGGCGACATCGTCACCACCATGAGTGGGCAGACCGTGGAGATACTCAACACCGACGCCGAGGGCCGTCTGGTGCTGTGCGATACGCTGACCTACGCCGAGCGCTTCAAGCCGCAGGCAGTGATCGACGTGGCCACCCTCACCGGTGCCTGCATCGTCGCCCTGGGCAGCAACGTCTCCGGCCTGATGGGCAACAACGACACGCTGATCAAGCAGATCCTCAAGGCCGGCGAGACCGCCGACGACCGCGCCTGGCAGCTGCCGTTGCATGACGAATATCAGGAGCAGTTGGACAGCCCCTTCGCCGACATCGCCAACATCGGCGGGCCGAAGGCCGGCACCATCACCGCCGGCTGCTTCCTGTCGCGCTTCGCCAAGAATTTCCACTGGGCGCACCTGGACATCGCCGGCACCGCCTGGATCAGTGGCGGCAAGGACAAGGGCGGCACCGGTCGTCCGGTACCAATGCTGACCCAGTATCTGCTGGACCGCGCCAAGGCCTGACGCCGCAGCCCGGCCACGTCCTGTAGGAGCGAATTTATTCGCGATTCATCGCGAGTTTTCGCGGATAAATCCGCTCCCACACAATGCACTTCACCGCCATTCGCTTTTTATCGTCGAAGCCCCTGATGCCCAGAATCGAGTTCTACGTTCTATCCTCCAGCGACGCCGAGGGCCGCCTGCGTGCTGCCTGCCAGTTGGCGCTCAAGGCATGGGGCGCTGGCCTGCCGGTGTTCGTCCGAGGTAGCGACGAGGCGCAATGCGCTGAGCTCAACGAGCTGCTGTGGAGCTTCAAGGCCGAACGCTTCGTACCCCACGACCTGCATCAGGACGCGCCGCTGTCGCCCGTGGTGCTGGGTATCGATGAAGTGCCGAGCGCCGACCAGGGCGTGCTGATCAACCTCGGCAGCAGCCTGTCGCCGCACGTCGAGCGCTTTTCCCGCATCATCGAGATCGTCAACCAGCAACCCGAATTGCTCAGCGCCTGTCGCGAGAATTTCCGCACCTACCGCCAGCGCGGGTATGATCCGCAGCGCGTCGAACTTTAGTGGCCGTCGGCGCTCACAATTCAGGCTACTTCTGCCCTTTTAGCCCGCCGCACCGACCGCCATGGACACGCCCAAGCCTCCGCAAAAACCTGCTCAACTGCTGCACGACCTGGAGTCGATTCGCGAGCTGCTGGGTGACGACAGATCCGAGCCACCGCTGCTGATCGACTCACTCGATCCGGACAGCATCCCGGTGCTGTCCGATATCGTCAGCGCGCCGCCCGGCCCACCGCCGCCCTTCCACGCCGCGCCGGCGCCCAAGCCGAGCGCGCCGGCGCCAGCATCTGCAGAGCCTCCGGCCGCGAGCCCATTGCGCGAACGCATCGAGCCGCGCCTGCACGACAGCGCCCGCGAGCTGCAGCACCTCAATGGCGAGCTGCGCGCAGCCGCGCAACTGATTCTGCAGGACGTGATCGACGACTTCGTGCCGCAGATCGAGGCCGAACTCAAACGTCGCCTGGAAGCCCGACTACCGCGCCTGTTGCCGCCGCGCAAACCCTGACACCTCTCAACTCAGGCGGCGCGCCCTGCCCCCAGCGCCGCGCCACTGCCCTCTGACGCGCAGCCCTTACGCCACAAGGCCCATCCCCGTTATACTTGTCGGCTTTTCCGATCAGCCGTCACAAGGGTCCCGCCGCGCATGGACAAGACCTACCAGCCGCACGCCATCGAATCCAACTGGTACCAGACCTGGGAGCAGAACGACTACTTCGCCCCACAAGGTCAGGGTGAGCCGTACACCATCATGATCCCGCCGCCGAACGTCACCGGCAGCCTGCACATGGGGCACGGCTTCAACAACGCGATCATGGATGCGCTGATCCGCTTCCGCCGCATGCAGGGCCGCAACACCCTGTGGCAGCCGGGCACCGACCACGCCGGCATCGCCACGCAAATGGTGGTGGAGCGCCAGCTGGCAGCGCAGGGTATCGGTCGTCACGACCTGGGCCGCGAGAAATTCCTGGAGAAAGTCTGGGAATGGAAGAACCAGTCCGGCGGCACCATCACCCGCCAGATCCGTCGCCTCGGCTCCTCTGTGGACTGGTCGCGCGAGCGCTTCACCATGGACGACGGCCTGTCCGAGGCGGTGAAGGAAGCCTTCGTCCGTCTGCATGAAGACGGCCTGATCTACCGCGGCAAGCGCCTGGTAAACTGGGACACCAAGTTCCACACCGCCATCTCCGACCTGGAGGTGGAAAACCACGACGAGAAAGGCTCGCTGTGGAACCTGCGTTATCCGCTGGCCGACGGCAAGAAAACCGCCGAAGGCAACGACTACCTGATCGTCGCCACCACCCGCCCGGAAACCATGCTCGGCGACAGCGCCGTGGCCGTGCATCCGGAAGACGAGCGCTACAAGGCGCTGATCGGCAGCTACGTCGAACTGCCGCTGGTGGGCCGCCGGATCCCGATCATCGCCGATGACTACTGCGATCCCGAGTTCGGCACCGGTTGCGTGAAGATCACCCCGGCGCACGACTTCAACGACTACGAAGTCGGCAAGCGCCACAACCTGCCGCTGATCAACATCTTCGACAAAAACGCCGCCGTGCTGGCCACCGCCCAGGTGTTCAACCTCGACGGCAGCGTCAACGAGCAGATCGAGGCCAACATCCCCGAGCAGTTCGCCGGCCTGGATCGCTTCGAGGCGCGCAAGCAGATCGTCGCCGCCTTTGAGGCTGCCGGCCTGCTGGAGAAGATCGAGGATCACGCCCTGAAAGTGCCGAAGGGCGACCGTTCCGGCACCGTGATCGAGCCGTGGCTGACCGACCAGTGGTACGTCTCCACCAAGCCGCTGGCGGAAAAAGCCATCGCTGTGGTCGAGAGCGGCGAAATCCAATTCGTGCCCAAGCAGTACGAGAACATGTACTTCAGCTGGATGCGCGACATCCAGGACTGGTGCATCAGCCGTCAGCTGTGGTGGGGCCACCGCATCCCGGCCTGGTACGACGAGGCCGGCAACGTTTACGTCGGCCGCGACGAAGCGGAAGTACGCGCCAAGCACAACCTCGAAGGCGCCATCCTGCGCCAGGACGAGGACGTGCTGGACACCTGGTTCAGCTCCGGCCTGTGGACCTTCTCCACCCTCGGCTGGCCGCAGCAGACCGACTTCCTCAAGACTTTCCACCCCACCGACGTGCTGGTCACTGGCTTCGACATCATCTTCTTCTGGGTTGCCCGGATGATCATGCTGTCGACCCACCTGACCGGGCAGATTCCGTTCAAGACCGTGTACGTGCACGGCCTGGTACGCGACGGCCAGGGCCAGAAGATGTCCAAGTCCAAGGGCAACGTGCTCGACCCGCTGGATATCGTCGACGGCATCACCCTCGACGAACTGCTGGAAAAACGCACCAGCGGCATGATGCAGCCCAAGCTGGCCGAGAAGATCGCCAAGCAGACCAAGGCCGAGTTCCCCGAAGGCATCGCCAGCTACGGCACCGACGCCCTGCGCTTCACCTTCTGCTCGCTGGCCACCACCGGCCGCGACGTGAAGTTCGACATGGGCCGCGTCGAGGGCTACCGCAACTTCTGCAACAAGCTGTGGAACGCCGCCAACTTCGTCATCGAGAACACCGATGGCCAGGACACCGGCATCAACGGTGAAGAAGTTGAGCTGTCCTCGGTGGACCGCTGGATCATCAGCCAGCTGCAGCGCACCGAAGCCGAAGTCACCCGCCAACTCGATGCCTTCCGCTTCGACCTGGCCACCCAGGCGCTCTACGAGTTCGTCTGGGACCAGTACTGCGCCTGGTACCTGGAGCTGGTCAAGCCGGTGCTGTGGGACGAGAACGCGCCCATCGAGCGCCAGCGCGGCACCCGCCGCACCCTGGTCCGCGTGCTGGAAGTCATCCTGCGCCTGGCTCACCCGTTCATGCCCTTCATCACCGAAGAAATCTGGCAGCGCATCAAGGGCCAGGCCGGCGTGCAGGGCGAGACCCTGATGCTGCAGCCGTGGCCGGTGGCCAATGAGAGCCGCATCGACGCTGCCGCCGAGGGTGACATCGAGTGGGTCAAGCAATTGATGCTCGGCGTACGCCAGATCCGTGGCGAGATGAAAATCTCCATGGCCAAGCGCATCGACATCATCGTTGCCAACGCCAGTGCCGAAGATCAACGCCGCCTGGCCGACTTCGAGCCGCTGCTGAACAAGCTGGCCAAGCTGGAATCGGTACGTGTGCTGGCTGCCGGTGAAGAAGCGCCAATGTCCGCCACCACCCTGGTCGGCGAGATGGAAGTGCTGGTGCCGATGGCCGGGCTGATCGACAAGGACGCCGAACTGGCGCGCCTGGACAAGGAAATCGCCCGCCTCGACGGTGAGGTCAAACGCGTCGGCGGCAAGCTGGCCAACGAAGGCTTCGTCGCCAAGGCGCCCGCCGAAGTGCTGGAGAAGGAACGCGCCAAACTGGCCGAGGCCGAGCAGGCCCTGGCCAAGATGGTCGAGCAGCGCGGCAAGATCGCTGCACTCTGATTCCCCAGCGACACCCACAGGCCCGCGCCCTAACCGGCGCGGGTTTTGTTTTTTGTGGGAGGGGCTTCAGCCGCGAGCTTCAACCGCAAAGTCGCGGCTGAAGCCCCTCCCACGGTTCATCTGATTTTCCGGTACCACCATGACTGCCCGCTCCCCTTCCCTGCTCGATGCGCTGCTGCCGATTGGCGTGCTCGTCATTCTGCTCAGCCTCTCCGTCTACCTGTTCGGTGATGGCTCCTCCAGCGGCCCGAACCAGATCGCTCTGATGAGCGCCGCCTTCGTCGCTGGCCTGGTCGGCCTGAAGAACGGCCTGCGCTGGGCCGAGATCGAGGAAGGCATACTTGCCGGCATTCATATGGCGATGAAGGCCAACCTGATCCTGCTGGCGGTGGGCGCGCTGATCGGCACCTGGATTCTCGCCGGCACCGTGCCGACCATGATCTGGCTGGGCCTGAAGCTGATCAGCGCCGAGTACTTCTACGTCACCAGTTGCCTGATCTGCGCGCTCACTGCGCTGTCCATCGGCAGCTCGTGGACGGTGGCCGGCACCCTCGGCATCGGCCTGATGGGAGTGGCGGCGGGCCTGGGTCTGGATCCGGCGATCACCGCCGGCGCGATCATTTCCGGCGCCTACTTCGGCGACAAGCTCTCGCCGCTGTCGGACACCACCAACCTGGCTCCGGCCGCTGCCGGTGCCGACCTGTTCGCGCATATCCGCAATATGCTGCGTACCACCGTGCCGGCGCTGCTGATCGCCCTGGTGATCTTCTTCACCCTCGGCCAGCAGGCCAGCGCCAACCATGACACCGGCCGCATCGCCGAGGTGTTGAGAGCCCTGGAAGCACAGTTCCGCCTGGGCTGGCACCTGCTGCTGCCAGTGGCCTTCCTGTTGCTGCTCGCGGTGCGCCAGTGGGCCGCCTTCCCGGCGGTGTTTCTCGCCGCCCTGCTCGGTGCAGTATTCGCCGTGGTGTTCCAGCCCGAGGTGATGGCGCGCCTGAGCGACCCTGCCGCCGGTGCACTGGCCCCACTGAAAACCGTATGGAGCGCGCTGTTCGCTGGCTACGAGTCGGCCAGCGGCAACGCCGAGCTCGACGGTCTGCTATCCAAGGGCGGCATGGGCAGCATGCTCACCACCGTGTGGCTGATCATCTGCGCCATGTGCTTCGGCGGCGTGCTGGAGCGCCTCGGCCTGCTGCAACGCCTGTTGCAGAGCGCGCTGCGCCTGGTTCGCAGCGATAGCGGCCTGGTCGTCAGCACCATCACCACCACCATCGGCACCAACATCATCACCGCCGATCAGTACATCGCCCTGGTGCTGCCCGGACGCATGTACCGCGCCGAATACGAGAAGCGCGGCCTGGCGCCGACCTACCTGTCCCGCGCACTGGAAGACGGTGGCACCCTGACCTCGGTGCTGGTGCCCTGGAACACCTGCGGCGCCTACATGGCCGCCACCCTCGGCGTGGCCACCCTGAGCTACCTGCCGTACTGCTTCTTCAACCTGATCATGCCGGTGCTGGCCATCGCCCTCGCCTACCTGCTGCCACCACGCAGCAGCGCTGCCGCACAGTAGCCGTACCGCTGCGCGCGAGCGGCATGGATCGCCCTCGCTGCGCAGCTGCGGCATTAAGTCGTTTCCTTTTACAAGGTATTTCAGGCATCTTCCCCCCGCCTACCGACCTCCAATACCTCCAAAAGAAAACAGGCGGACCCCTTCATGTATGCGTTGATGGCCCTCGTATTCGTCCTCGGTTACCTGTGCATCGCCCTCGAACACCCGTTAAAGATCGACAAGGCAGCCTCCGCCCTGCTCACCGCCGTGATCGCTTGGACGCTGCTGGTGCTCGGCGCCGACAACATCCTGCCGCTGCTCGGTACCGGCACTGCCGGGGCCAGCACCAACACCCATCATGTGGTCGAAGAGCTGCGCCATCATCTCGGCGAGATTTCCGAGATTCTGTTCTTCCTCATGGGCGCGATGACCATCGTCGAGCTGATCGACGCCCATGAAGGTTTCAAGGTCATCACCGACCGCATCCGCACCCACAAGCGCGTGCACCTGCTGTGGCTGGTGGGGCTGATCACCTTCTTCCTGTCCGCCGCGCTGGACAACCTGGCCACTACCATCGTGATGATCTCGCTACTGCGCAAGCTGATCGCCGACCGCCACGAGCGCTGGTTCTATGCCGGCATCGTGGTCATCGCCGCCAACGCCGGCGGCGCCTGGTCGCCGATTGGCGACGTCACCACCACCATGCTGTGGATCGGTAATCAGGTCACCGCCACCGGCATCATCATCGAGCTGTTCCTGCCCAGCCTGGTCTGCCTGCTGGTGCCGCTGCTGTTCATGAGCTTCCGTCTCAAGGGCGACGTGGCCGAGCCGCGCATCAAGGAAAGCGCCGAGAGCCGCCGCGACCCGACCACGCCCTTCGAACGCAACCTGGTGTTCGGCCTCGGTCTGGGTGCGCTGATCTTCGTGCCGGTGTTCAAGACCCTCACCCATCTGCCGCCGTACATGGGCATCCTTTTCGGCCTCAGCCTGCTGTGGATCACCACCGAGATCATCCATCGCAGCAAGAACAGCGAAGAGAAGGACCCGCTGTCAGTGGTCGGCGTGCTGCGCCGTATCGACATCACCAGCGTGCTGTTCTTCCTCGGCATCCTGCTGGCGGTCTCGGCGCTGTCCAGCGCCGGCCACCTGATCCAGGTGGCGACGCTGCTCAAGGACAGCCTGGGCAACGTTTACAGCATCGCCATTTCCATCGGACTGCTGTCGGCCGTGGTGGACAACGTGCCGATGGTCGCCGGCGCCATGAAGATGTACCCGCTGATCAGCCCCGAAACCCTGGCCACCGCTGCCGCGGAAGAACTGCCCTGGCTGCGCAACTTCGTGGTCGACGGCAACTTCTGGGAAATGCTCGCCTACTGCGCCGGCACCGGTGGCAGCTGCCTGATCATCGGTTCGGCCGCCGGTGTGGCAGCCATGGGTATGGAGAAGATCAACTTCATCTGGTATCTGAAGAAGATCACCGGCCTGGCCCTTCTCGGCTACCTGGCCGGTGCCGGCACCTACATACTGCTGTTCGCCGCCTGACCCGCGGCGGCGCCCGGACACGAACAGGAAGTCACCATGCAGACGAGCAAGACCCGCACCAGTTTCTACCGTCGCCTCTACGTGGCCTGGCTGATCGACAGCGGCCAGGCCGTCAGCGTGCCCGCGTTGATGGAGGCCACCGGCATGCCGCGGCGCACCGCGCAGGATACCCTCGCGGCGCTGGCCGAACTGGATATCGACTGCCAGTTCGAGCAGAACCAGGGCGAGCGCAACAATGCCGGCCATTACCGAATTCAAGACTGGGGGCCGATCGACAAGCGCTGGATCGCCGCCAACCTGCAGCAGATCAAGGCGACGCTGGGTTATCCCTGAGATAATCGCGCCTTTACTTCAGGGCGCATCTAAAAACGTAGGCGAGGCAGTCAGCACAAGGCACAACGACCAGCGGGAGTAACAGCCGAAGGCTGGCCCGAAGGGCGAGCGCCAGCGAGTCAAGCAAGCGAAAAACGGTCGGAGTCGCGCTCGACTTTACGAGCTGTAAATGAGCATTTTGATCGGACTCGCGCACGAGCTTGTTTTTAACGCAGTGATGACAACGCAGGTAGTTTTTAGAGGCGCCCTTCATGGGATATGCGATGAATCCGGACCTGCTCTGGGTGCTCGGCCTGCTGGCCGGCGCCATCACCCTCTTCGTCATCGGCAAGCCGCGCATGGACGTGGTCGCCCTGCTGGTGCTGGTCGCCCTGCCGCTGACCGGTGTGCTCGACCTGCAGCAGACCCTGGCCGGTTTCAGCGATGCCAACGTCATCCTCATCGCCGCGCTGTTCATCATCGGCGATGGCCTGGTGCGCACGGGTATCGCCTACCGCCTGGGCGACTGGTTGGTGGCAAAAGCTGGCAGCAGCGAGACGCGCCTGCTGATTCTGCTGATGCTGGCGGTGGCAGGGCTGGGTTCGGTGATGAGTTCCACCGGCGTGGTGGCGATCTTCATTCCGGTGGTGCTCGGCGTCGCCGCACGCCTGCGTATCGCCCCGGGCCGGCTGATGATGCCACTGGCCTTCGCCGGGCTGATCAGCGGCATGCTCACGCTGGTCGCCACGCCGCCGAACCTGGTGGTACACGCCGAACTGCGCCGCGCCGGCCTGGATGGCTTCGACTTCTTCACCTTCACCCCCATCGGCTTGGCCGTGCTGGTGCTCGGTGTCGGCTACATGTTGGTCGCCCGACGCTGGCTGGTGCGCAATGACGCCGACGGCAACGCCGAGCCGCCGCGCCTGACCCTGGCCGACCTCGCCGAGCGCTATCGCCTGAACGAGCGTGAGCGGCGCTTGCAGGTACGCGCCGACTCGCCCCTCGCCAGGCAGATTCTCAACGAGCTGCAGCTGCGCCGTGATCACGGCATCAACGTCATCGCCATCGAGCGTCGCCAGCGCCTGCGCACCCTATTGCTGATGGCCAGTGGCAATACCCTGCTGGAGCCGGGCGACGTGCTGCTGGTGGATATCGCCAGCCCCACCATCGGCCTGCTCGGCAGCTACCAGGCGCTGGGCCTGGAGCCCATGCCGCTGCCGCATTCCTATTTCAGCCTGCACGCCCATGAACTGGGCCTGGCCGAAGTGGCGCTGCCGCCGGAGTCGCAACTACCCGGCAAGACCATCCAGGAACTGGGCTTCCGCTCGCGGCACAAGCTCAACGTGGTCGGCCTGCGCCGCCAGGGGCAGGCGCTGGAAGGCGTGCTTGTGGATGAGAAACTCAAGGCCTCCGACACCCTGCTGGTAGCCGGCGCCTGGCGCGATATACACCGTTTGCAGGGGCTCAACCGCGACTTTCTGGTGCTCAGCCTGCCGGCGGAAGTAGCCGAGGTGGCACCTGCCGCGCGCAAGGCGCCCTACGCGCTGCTCAGCCTGGCGATGATGGTGGGCTTGATGGTCAGCGGCCTGGTGCCCAATGTGCAGGCCGCGCTGATCGCCTGCCTGCTGATGGGCGCGTTTCGCTGCATCGACCTGGACAGCGCCTACCGCGCGATTCACTGGCCAACGCTGATCCTCATCGTCGGCATGCTGCCCTTCGCCCAGGCGCTGCAGCAGACCGGCGGCGTCGAACTGGCCGTGCAGGGGCTGGTGGGCGGTCTGGGCGGTGCAGGACCGCACCTGATCCTGGCCAGCCTGTTCGCGCTGACCGCGGTGATCGGCCTGTTCATCTCCAACACCGCCACGGCGGTGCTGATGGCCCCGGTGGCCATCGCTACTGCGCAGGCGCTAGGGGCCTCGCCGCTGCCTTTCGCCATGACCGTGGCGCTGGCGGCGTCGGCAGCATTCATGACGCCGATCTCCTCGCCGGTGAACACCCTGGTGCTCGGCCCCGGCCAGTACCGCTTCGGCGACTTCGTGCGTATCGGCGTACCCTTCACCCTGCTGGTCATGATGGTTAGCGTACTGCTGGTGCCGCTGATCTTCCCGTTGTAGCCCAACGCCCCTGTGGGAGCGGCCTTGGCCGCGAAACTTGGCTGTCGCATCCATTCGCGGACAAGTCCGCTCCCACACCGCGCCAGGCTGTGGGAAAATCCGCACCCGACTCGCCAGACCATCGCCATGCCCCAGCCGCCAAAACGCCCACGCAAGCCCGCCCCCGCCGCCGTGAAAACCGCGCCAGCCAAGGGCGAGCTGCATCCGCGCAATCGTCATCAGGGGCGCTACGACTTTCCCGCGCTGATCGAGGCCAGCCCCGAGCTGGGCCAATTCGTCATCAACAATCCCTATGGCAAGCCGAGCATCGACTTCGCCAACCCGGCGGCGGTCAAGGTGTTCAACCGCGCGCTGCTGGCGCAGTACTACGGGATTCGCCACTGGGACATTCCCGATGGCTACCTGTGCCCACCGATTCCCGGCCGTGCCGACTATCTGCACAACCTCGCCGATCTGCTGGCCAGCGAGCAGGGCGGGCAGATACCGCGGGGGGCCGACATCCGCGCGCTGGATATCGGCGTCGGTGCCAACTGCATCTACCCGCTGATCGGCCATTGCGAATACGGCTGGCGTTTCGTCGGCGCCGATATCGCCCCGGCCGCGCTGGCCTCGGCGCGCGCCATCGTCGCGGCCAACCCGCAACTGGCCGGCGGCGTCGAGTTGCGTCAGCAGGCCAATGCCGAACACATCTTCCTCGGCCTGCTGCAAGCCGATGAACGCTTCGACCTGACCCTGTGCAACCCGCCCTTTCACTCCAGTGCCGACGAGGCCACCCGCGGCAGCACGCGCAAGTGGCGCAACCTCGGCAAGCTCGACCCCAGGCGCAAGCTGCCGGTGCTCAACTTCGGCGGCCAGGCGGCCGAACTGTGGTGCCCGGGTGGCGAGGCCGCCTTTCTCAAGCGCATGGCCAGCGAAAGCGCGCAGGTAGCCGCGCAGGTGTTGTGGTTCACCAGCCTGGTGTCCAAAGGCAGCAACGTCGAGCTGCTGCAGAGCTGGCTGGCCAGGGCTGGTGCGGCCGAGGTGCGCATCCTCGGCATGTCCCAGGGACAGAAGCAGAGCCGCCTGGTGGCCTGGACCTTCAAGGGTGCCGAGCAGCGCAGTGCCTGGCGGCAGGCAGGCGCCTGAAACGCCCACAGTGCCCTTAGACCGGATGCAATCCGGGAACGCTCTGCAAGCGCCAATGGCGAACTGTTCACCTAGGCGCCTGAGTCCGCCCTACAGCGTTGTTCTGTAGGAGCGACTTCAGCCGCGAAATGCCCCGCCCAGAAACCCGCCGCAAACCGTGGGAGGGGCTTTAGCCGCGACAAACATCGCCGCTAAAGCGCCTCCCACGACAGTTGCCCCCGTAGGAGCGGCTTCAGCCGCGAAATGCCTCGCCCGCTCAGCGAATAAAACCCTTGCTAACCTCACGGAACACTTCAGTCCCCGCCTGCTCAAGCCATTCGAACGCGACCATCTCACGCGAGACAATCACAGCGCCGGCACGTTCCATGCGCGCCAGGCCCAGGGCCTTGTCGCGCGGCCGGCGCGAGCCGACGGCCTCGTCCACCACGAACACCTCGCGCCCGGCCGCCAGCAGGCCGAGCACGGTCTGTAGCACGCAGACATGGGTTTCCGTGCCACAAACGATGAACTGCCGACGCTCGCCGCCCGGCAGATCGAACAGCCCGGCGCCCCCGGTCGCCGAGAAATGAATCTTCTCGCGCAACCCCTCGCTCGGCAGCAGCGCCCGCAGGCCCGCCTCGGTCATCCCCAGCCCCTTGGGATACTGCTCGGTGGTGATCACCGGCACCTGCAGGCGCTGCGCCACCTGAACCAGCCAGGCGGCCTGCTCGACCACCGCCGCGCCGCCGTCGATGGCCGGCAGCAGCCGCTCCTGCAGGTCGATCACCAGTAGGGTGGAATCCTTCGCTCGCATCAGCATCGCTATGCTCCTTCCTTCACCGCAAAACGCGCATCGAGCCGGCTGTAACCGAGGCCGACGCCCTTGTGTACCCGCAACTGCACGGGAATGCGCTCCTTCATCGCCTCGACATGACTGATCACGCCGATGGTCTTGCCGCTGGCGTTGAGGTTGTCCAGGGCATCGAGCGCCACTTCCAGGGTTTCGCCATCCAGGGTGCCGAAGCCCTCGTCGAGAAACAGTGAGTCGATGCTGGTCTTGTGGCTGACCAAGTCCGACAGCGCCAGGGCCAGCGCCAGGCTGACCAGGAAGCTCTCGCCCCCTGACAGCGTGCGGCAGTCGCGCGCCACGTCGGCCTGCCAGGTATCGCAGACCTCCAGCTCCAGTTCGCCGCTGCTCTTGCGTGCCAGCTGGTAGCGCCCGTGCAGGCGCGTCAGTTGGCGATTGGCCAGGTGGATCAGGTGATCGAGGGTTAGGCCCTGGGCGAACTTGCGGAACTTGGCGCCATCGGCCGAGCCGATCAGGCCGTTGAGTTGCTGCCACAGCGCATGCTCGCTCTCCTGCGCGGCAATCTCGGCGAACAGCGCCTGCTGGCTGCTGCGCCGCGCATCGTCAGCCTGCAACTGGGCGCGCAGCTCGCCCTGGCGTTGACTCAGCTCGCGCAAGGCCAGCTGCAGCGCCTGTAGCTGCTCGTCCAGCTCGACCAAGGTCAGCTCAGTCTGCGCAGCAGCACTCAACTGCTGCCATTGCGCATCGGCGGCGGCCAGCAGCGTCGTCGCCTCGGTGAGAGCCTGCTGCAGACGCGCCTGCAAGGCGGTCAAGCGCTCGCGTTCGTCATCGTCCAGCAGTGCGGCGAGAAATGCCGGCAAATCAGCAAAGGGGCTGGCCGCCAGCGCCTGCTGCCAGCGCTGCTCGGCATCGCTCAGGCGCTGCTGCAGTTGCTGCAGCAAGGCATGCTGGCTCTGCTCCCGCCCCCGCAAGGCATCGCTTTCACGCTGCGCGCTGGCCAGGCTGTCGATAGCACCTTGCAGGGCCTGCTCGGGCTGCGCCACTGGCTCGGGTTCGCTCGGCGCCTGCGCCTGTTCGCCCTGCCAACGCTGCTGCCAGTGCTCGGCCTGGGCCTCGGCGTCAACGAGCAAACGCTGTGTCTCGCGTTGCTGTTCGTGCAGTTGCTGATCCTGCACCTGGGCCTGTTGCCAGTCGCGCCAGGCGCTTGCTTGCTCGGCCAGCCAGGCATCAGCGTCCGTCGGCAATCGCCGGGCGAAGCCTTCGAGGCTGGCCAACAGTGCGTGCTCATGGCGCTGCAGTTCCTGCTCCAGGCCCAGCAGACGCTCGCCCTGCTCACGCTGGCGTGCCAACAGATTGTCCTCATCGCGCGCCAGCAGCGCCCGGCGCTGCTGGATATCGGCCAGGGCGCGCTCGGCTACTTCACGCTCGCTGCGCGCCTGCGCCAGCTGCGCCTGCCGGTTCTCGACAGCAGCGAGCCGATCCTGCAGCTGCGCCAGGCTCTGTTCGTGGTCTCGTTGCAGTTGACGCAGCGCGTTGCCATCGGCGATCTGCAAGGCCTGCTCGGCCAGGTGCTGCTGCCACTGTGCGTTCTGCTGGGCAGCCTGCTGTTGCGCCTGCTCCAATTGCTGCTGGAGTTGGCCGATCTGCGTGGCCAGGCGGGTCAGCTCGTCACGCAGGGTGCCACCCTGGTTTTCCAGTTGCGCCAGCTCGCTGCGGAACTGCTCCAGCGCCTGGCGCGTGGCGGAAACGTTGAGCGCCTGATACTGGCTGACCGCCGGATGCTCGTGCGAGCCGCACAGCGGGCAGGCTTCACCCGCCTGCAACTGGGCACGATAGGCTTCCAGATCCTGAATGCGCTGTTCCTGCTCCAGCAGCTTTTCCTTGTCGGCGGCCTGCTGCTTGAGCCCCTTGTAGCGCTCACGCAGGCCGGTGATTTCATCGTTCTTGCCGGCGTGCTGTTGCTGTAACAGCGCCAGGCGCGGGGCTAGTTCGGCGAGCTGTTCGGCCGTTTGCTCGCGGCTCTGCGCCAACTGCTCAAGGCGGTCCAGCGCCCGGCCCTGCACTTGCAACTGCTGCCAGCGCTGACGCAGCCCGGCCTCATCACCCTCGCCGAGCAACGCCTGCAGCTCGCCCTGCTGCCTGGCTTCGAAGCCCCTGGCCTGCTCCAGGCGTGTCGCTGCGTCCTGTTGTTGCGTGCTGAGCTGATTACGTTGGTGTTGCAGACTGTCGAGCTGCTCACGTTCCTGCGCCAGGTGCGCCTGCAGCGTCAGCCGTTCCTTGAGCAGTTGCCCACGCTGATCGAATTGCGCACGCCAGCCCCCCAGCAACTCGCCCAGTCGAGCGCGTTGCGGGGTAGCGCTCAGACGCGCTTGCAGCGCTTCGCGCTGTTCGGCCAGTTGCTGCTGTTCACGCTGGCGAAGGTTCAGGTATTGCCGGGCATAGCGGCTGGCCAGCCAGAGTTGCTGGTGTTCGCGCTCGCTGCTGTGGCGTTGTTGTGCCTGCAGGTCGTCCAGCGCCTGCTGCGCGCGCTGCCGATCCTCCTGCACCTGCCGCCAGCTCTGATACAGCGGCTGCAAGCGAACGGCCGGTTCACTGGCGGCCAGGCGCTGCAAATCGTCGGCCGCCTCGTTGCGTGCCTGCTGCGCCTGCCCCAGCGCCAGGCGCGCCTGCTCGCGTTGCTGCTCGGCCTGTTGCAGGGCCTCACGCCAGCGGCGCTGACCTTGCAGGGTTTGCTGCCGCGCCAGCAGAGGCGCCTCTCCCTGACTCAGGCGCTGATGCTCGGCCTGCAGTTCGGCGCGCTGCGTCTCGTCCAGCAGCTCCATGCCATGGGCGCGGCTTTTCAGCAGATTGAGCGCCTGCTCCGAAGCCTTGGTACGTTCGTAGACCTGCTGCGAGATTTGCCCGTACACCTCAGTGCCGGTCAGTTCCTCCAGCAACTCGGCGCGCTGGTTGGCGTTGGCCTCAAGGAAGGCCGCAAAGCCACCTTGGGCCAATAGCATGGACTTGGTGAAGCGCTCGAAATCCAGACCGGTCAGCTCGGCCGTGAGATTCTCCTTCTCGCGAATCTTGTCGGTCAGGATTTCGCCATCGGCAATGCGCGCCAGTTCGACCTTCGGCGCCTGCAGCGCGCCATCGACCTTGTCCCGCGCGCGGCGCTGGCTCCAGAAGGCGCGGTAGCCCTGCCCCTTTACCTCGAACTCCACTTCGGCCAGGCAGTCGGCGGTGTGCCGGGTCATCAGCTCGTTGCCGCTGGCCGACAGCGTGCTCATACGCGGTGTGCGGTGGTACAAGGCCAGGCAGATGGCATCGAGCAGTGTGGTCTTGCCCGAGCCGGTCGGCCCGGTGATCGCGAACAGGCCGCTACCGGCGAAAGGCTCGGCGGCGAAGTCGATCTTCCATTCGCCCTTGAGCGAGTTGAGGTTCTTGAGGCGCAGGCTGAGGATTTTCATGCACGGGTCGTAAGCCGATGAAGGCGCTCATTCTGGCATTGTCCTCAGCCGCGTGCAGGCTCAATCGCGGCAGTAGCCCTCGCCGCTGCGCACGGTCAGGCAGTTCTGCTTATCCAGCAGCCACTTCATGCCGGTGGCCTCACCGTCGGTGGCGGTGATGGTTTCAACCTCTCCATCGCGCACGAAAACGATCTTCTCTCCCTGCGCGCGACCGACGAAGCGCCGCGGGCCGTCGAGGTTGGCGATAGTTAGGCGGTAATCGGCAGGCGTGCCACTGATATCCAGATAAGTGCCTTCTGGCCCGTTCCAGCGGCCCAGCCATTGTTCGGTCAGCTTGCCGTCCTGCTCGCTAGAGGATGTGGCGCAGCCACTGAGCAGCAGGGAAACAGTCGCTGTCGCGAGAAGAAAATGCGCGGTTCTTTGCATGAAGGTCTCCAGAGCATTGGGACGGGGGCAGCGATTTCGACCAGAGGGGCTCATGGCCGGTTCAGGAGCGTACTAAAAGTATCTCGATGCGTTCGCGGCCATCCAAACTGGCTGCTCTTGAGCGCGCGGTAGAAAAAACAGAGGTAATAAAGCGGTTCAAACAAACTGGTACGCATCTGCTGGGCGGTGTGGTGCCATGAGCGGCGCTTCAATGACAATTGGCAGAGCACAAATCCCGCCTGACGGCGAGTAATCAGTAAAGGAGTGATGGTTTTCTTGTGGTTGTGGTTGTGGTGAGCAGCAGCACTGTCGGAACAGGCGAGTCCTGCAGCGGAGCAAGGCCGATAACGATGATGATCCCCGTGATCGATTGAACGCTTGGCCCCCGTTGCGCGAACTACAGAATGGCCAGGGCCAAGCGCCTATCACAGGCCGGATATACGAATGCAACCGCGCTGAGGACAGGTGCAAAGGCAAAGCCTTGCTCACTACTTGTGGGGAGAGTCCATATACATTGTTAGGAGGTAGTTACCCAAAGCACCTCGTTATTGATGACGCTAGTTGGAAAGCAAAAAAGGCTAAAAGCCCAAATACTAGCGGTTTTGGGATTGGTTTTCTAATGCTGACATTAAGTGGCCGTAGAAAAAATACTGGAGCTAAAGCCCAGCTAAAAATCATTGAAATTAATCCGAGATTCCTGAAACAAGGAGCTGGGTGTAACTTTATTTTTCTGAATATAAGTTATCGCAACCAAACTGATGCTACACAATAGCCAAAACGCTGACATGTACTTTTCTTTGGCGGTCCATGCTGATATTTCCATACTGATTCCTAACGTTTGGTTAAGGGGCGGGCTTTAGCCCGTCCCAGTGAGCGAAGCGAACGGTTTGAACCACTAGTTAGGCGCGACGCAGAGCTTCAGTGAACTCATGTTCGCCTTCGGCGCCCCACCACGGAGCGACAAGTGTACCACCTAGCCCGCATAGCTCTTTCAACAGTATGAGCAGAGCGTTGACCTCGGATGCTCCCCATGCACTGCCCATTCGGTAGTCGATGCTCAAGCTAGAGGGCATAACGAGAACGCCTAAATTGGGAAGCGTGCAGTTAGCAATGGTTATGCCTGCTAGCACTACATGGAATGGTCCTGCTGATTCACAAACAACCAATGACGCATCACCACTACCTGTGAATGGTTTCTCTTTTTGCGAAGATTTTATCCAAAGGTAGCCTCCGCCGGCCGTTACATTCTGGGCATTATTTGCGAAGAGAAATTCGAAAGCTTTGGATACTTTATCTGGATTTGAATATCGCACTTCCAACTCCGGAAGAGAGCCGTCATCGGTATCAAAGTATCGGAGCAGTTTCATACAACGCCTAACGTTTGGTTAAGGGGCGGGCTTTAGCCCGTCCCAGTGAGCGAAGCGAGCGATTTGAACCATTTGTTAGGTTTTGGTTATGGGCACTGCGGCGCTACCTGCCCGTTACCACCTATAACTTCATTGTTGACAGAAAAGACGTCTATAAATAAGTAATCTACGCAAAGGAGCCCGTTTTTAGATTTTGTACATGTGTACTTCTGCGCGTCCAGATTTTTCTGAGCAAAGTATTGCACCTCATTTTCTCTCATGTCTGACTCTGCGCAGGAGTAGCCGTTAGCCTCAAGTTTAGAAAGTAATATTCTTGTATTGGCTGAGTTCTGTTTTGCGTTATTGAAATCACTAGCAGGTTGGTTGGTGCTGCACCCGGTTAGGATTGCTAGTAGAAAAACAAGGGTGGAGTTGTTGATTGTTTTGGACATGGTATAAAAACCCAACGTTTGGTTAAGGGGCGGGCTTTAGCCCGTCCCAGTGAGCGAAGCGAACGATTTGAGCCACTGGTTAGGCAAGCTGTTATACCTTAGGTGGATAGGTATAGTCCCAGCGGAAAAAACCATGTTCTTTGAATCCAGTACCCTGGAGAGACTCTTTCTTGCTTTTGATATGGTTTGGCGGCGGACAGGTTACGTTGGACATCCAATAACCGGGAAACCAGTCTTTGATTCCTGGGAGGCTATTGATTTCTTCGGAAAATGAGTTTAGATCCGGAAGCGAGAAATATACAAACTGCCCGATGGATTCTTTTATCCATTCCTCAGGCGTCTGTTTTTCAAGCAATGGAGTGGAGTGCAGCGGGGATTTTGCCAGTTCTACAAAATCTCGAATATTTGTCATGGACCAACCGCAAAATTCTAAGTTCTCCTTTGTATCGAATGCTACATCAGTAAGACGATCAATCGTTTCTTCTGGTGGAGCTATAAAGCTATCAGCGAAGTGCTCTGTGTGCTTTTCAATACAAAGGAGAATGTATAGCGCCACTAATGAGCCGAGGTTATGGATTACTAAGGCTGGATGCTCGCCGGCGCCGCCTCCAATAATCAAATTCTGAGGCGAGCATGAAAAATCATAACCACCCCATTCACCGTCTATAACAGTCTCCAGTGGGTGGTATATCGGCAAGCCGTTAATGTATCCGACTAGCTCATGCTTTATTGTGTCAATGTAGCTCATAGCTTTGCCTAACGCCCGCATTTGCGGCTGGTTTGGAGCGCAGCGGAAAACCAGTCCGACAACATGCGCTTGTTAGGTGATTTAAACAGACTCAAACAGGCCATTTTCCGTTTCTCGCACAAGAATCATGAAATCGACATATAGGGAGATCACCTCATCTTGCGCATTAACCCCCCAGAATGCAGGATAAGCACCGTCCCCGAAACCACTTGTGGATATAACGCAGTCGTCTTCATCTACCATTGATACTAATTCTGGCTTGCCGTTAAGGCACCATTCGTTAAATATCCGTTCTTTTTTGATACGGCTTAAACCCATGAGGTTGCCGACATCGAAAATGGCTAAATTGCCGGCGTCTACACCATAAACACCATTGCCACCTGGCGTATTAGCGGCATACCATTTAACTGATTGCTCGCTATCATTAAACTTCACGCTAACACCAGCTACTCGATTATGTATTGTTACGGTTTCAACGGGATAATCTCCTGGGTTCACTTTTCTTTCTAGAGGCTCAAAATCATAAATGTCATAGCCGAAATCTAAGATCCCGAGCACCCCAGAGCTGATTCGAAGCTTTCCGATACGCTCTAACTTAGCCACTCCTTCATCTAAACTTGGAATATTGATGTTACGCTCTGCTTGAAAAAGTGTATTTTCATTGAGGTTTATATGATCTTCCCTGCCCATGAAAGGAGCATCAGAGATGCTCATAGAAAAGATGCCTGCATGCTTACCAGGATCAATAACAGGGCTCTTTGGAGGATGAAAAAGAGTAGATATTGCTGTTATTTTCCAACCTTTCTCTGCGTCAAACTCAAGATCATAGACGTGATATTTCGATGACTTAAGCGCCTCTTCGAAAATCTCTGTAAATACGCTGGCAACATTGCCTTGAATATCGCAATCGGTGATCTTTTCTACATTGGGGTCATAATCAGCTTTTGAGCCAAATGAATTTCTAGACCCTGAGCTACTTCCAGCAGCAAAATGAGCCCCATCTACATCTGATATAAGGTCTCCCCAATAGTCAAAATCTACATCATTGCCCATTTTTTTCTGAGCTTTAGACCATTGCTCATACCAGTGTGAAATGAACGCTTTGACTCTATCTTCAGGAGAATCAATCACATCATCGTATTTGCTATTTTTTCTGAAGAAATTAATGATTTTTTTCATGCTCGATTTCGAACTCCGATTTCACCTAACGTTTGGTTAAGGGGCCGGCTTTAGGCGGTCCCGAGTGAGCGAAGCGAGCGGCTTGAATCACTTGTTAGCCATGCTCGGTGTCATTTGTTTGCCAGCCTTCGAGAAGTTGAATCAGTGCTCTGACATACTCTAGGTAAAGTTCAGGATCGTTGTCTTCGAGAATGTGGCTTGGGGGCTTAAGCTCGCATAGCTCATTTAAGAACTCTTTGGGAATAGCCTGCCCAAAACTTTGAAGCTTTGACTGAACTGATTTACATAGCGTTAAGAGAGCATTCAGTTGTTCATTGTTTTTTATGAGTCGATCCAACTCTGGGTCCATGCACCCATTTGCATAACTTCTGGCATGGTCGATCCAAAAGTCACGGGCATCACGAAGCCAGACCGGAGAGGCCGCGAGGGAGTCAATCTCTTGAGCCATTAGCCTCAGCCACGTTTCAATTTTGTAGTCTTTTGAACGGATATATTTCCCACGGAAATCTATAAAAGAGTGGCCCATAGCTCTTACGCCTAACGTTTGGTTAAGGGGCGGGCTTTAGCCCGTCCCAGCGAACGAAGTGAGCGATTTGAACCAATTGTTATACGTTTTTGGATTTTTGGAGCCAAAAAGAAACACACAAGAATATCAACATTATCCAGCAAAGCGCAGTAGATACTGTTACGTCAATTGGTATCTCTAACGGATTTGGAAATGCTGGATTATGCCGTTCATCAATAAAGCCAGTAAGTATGTTGTTGGTCACAATATTTAAGGAGGCAAAGGCAAAAGTGCACCAATTTGCTATTTTATTACCTTTGCATAAGTAAATGGAACACGCGGCGAAGATGGCTGCCGGTATCAGGAACTCCCAATCGGTTGCTATGCCTCTGTATAGCCACGTTAGAGAGATACAGGCAGCTAGAAAAGATGAAAATTTATTCATTCAGAAATTTTGCCATGTGTGTA
Organism: Ectopseudomonas mendocina; assembly: GCF_016008875.1. Taxonomy (GTDB): domain Bacteria; phylum Pseudomonadota; class Gammaproteobacteria; order Pseudomonadales; family Pseudomonadaceae; genus Aquipseudomonas. The sequence continues at coordinate 55,179 of NZ_JADTQG010000016.1, read as the reverse complement.
TAACGTTTGGTTAAGGGGCGGGCTTTAGCCCGTCCCAGTGAGCGAAGCGAACGGTTTGAACCAATTGTTATACAATATCAATTGAAGATTCCCGTTCCCATGTTATCTTCCAGCGCCTCACCAATCTGATGCAAGCCAATGACAGTAGAGTTTTCAGCCGCCCAGCGTAAATTACTGATAATGTCCGCCAAAGCTTTCTTGTCCATTTCTAATGAAAGCTCAGGCGCAAGACTTTCTAGCTCTTTACTCAGCGCCATCAATTTTGAAGCAATTTCTTCAAGCTCTACTTGAGTGGTATTGCGGTTCATATTTTCCTAAGTCGTATAACGTTTGGTTAAGGGGCGGGCTTTAGCCCGTCCCAGTGAGCGAAGCGAACGATTTGAACCATTTGTTAGGCGTCGGATTGCACTGCTTGTACTCGAATTCTTTCCAGTGCTTCCAATGCGAGTATCAAATGGGCTGCTGATTCAGGGTTATGCAGACTAACACCTGTTTGGCTAGCCACTAAGTCGATTACAACTTCCCGCTCTAGACCAAGCTTGTTAGCCACGTGCAGGGCGCATGAGCGTGCATGTGACGCCCTATGCTCAAGCGGTTCACTTTCATCTAAAAGCTTGCGTCTATGCGAGTTGAATGACATTTCCTTTGCCTAACAGTGATTAGATGGAAGGCGGTACTAATCCGTTAGTAGAGCGTTCCGTATAAGTCCGCGCCACTTCCACCGCCGTTACGAGAAAAGTTCTTTCATATCATAGCGTTACCGACCATTCCATAGAGGTCAACGTATTCGCTTGACTTCCGCATTTGACTCTACCATTACTACTGTACAAAAACACAGCCACGGAGCAGGCAATGGAAAACCCTACCAGCAAGCCTCGTCTGCGGGAACAGGTGCGAGCGGTAATGCGCTTGCATCACTACAGCATCCGAACAGAAAAAATCCTACTGGTACTGGATTCGCTATTTCATCCGCTTCCATCAACTGCGCCATCCGCTCGAGCTGGGCGCTAGGGAGGTCAACGCTTTCCTGACCTGGCTGGCCGTAGAGCGAAAGGTGGCTGCGGCCACTCAGAATCTGGCGCTCAATGCACTGGTTTTTCTTTACGCCAAAGTGCTGCAACAACCTCTTGGTGAGGTGGGCGAGGTGGTACGGGCTAAACGCGAAGCTCGTATCCCATGCGTACTGACACACCAGGAAGCCACCGCGCTCATTGCCCGGCTGGGCCAGCCTCATCAAATGCTGGCATCACTGATGTACGGCGCCGGCTTGCGTGTGGTCGAGGCCGCACGTTTACGCATCAAGGATGTGGATTTCGACAAACAAATCATCACCATCCATGACGGCAAGGGCGCCAAAGATCGCACAACGCTTCTGCCAGCCACCTTGATCACACCGCTACTGGAACGCAGAGAGCGCATGTTTCGCGCCTGGAAACAGCAGGACAGCTTTTATCAGGCACCCGTCAGCCTGCCTTTTGCGTTAAGGCGCAAATATCCCAATGCCAGGCGTTCATTCGAGTGGCAGTGGCTGTTCCCGTCGACGGGGCTTTGCGCGGATGAAGACGGACAGTTCGTTCGTCATCACCTTCATGTCAGCTCCATTAAGAAAGCGGTCAGACATGCCGTCAGGCAATCCAACCTACGCAAGCCAGCCAGCTGCCATACCTTTCGCCATAGCTTCGCTACTGAGTTGCTGCGACGAGGCAGTGATATTCGTACAGTGCAAACGTTGCTGGGGCATGCGGATGTTCGCACTACGCAGATCTATACGCATGTGCTGGGCCAGGGCTTTGCCGGTGTAGTCAGCCCGCTGGGCTGACCAAGGTAATCGTGATGCCACATCCAGATGGCATCCGGGCGACGCAGGTCGGTGCTGCTAGACCTTGGGCAGCGCTTCCAACACCTGCCGATACAGCCCCTGCAAGCGTTGGGCATCCTCTTCTTCGAACGCCTCCTGCTGCAGCCGACGGGCGAAAACGTCCTCCACGCTCAGCTCGTCCAACGTCTCCCGCGAGTCACTGGCCAAGCTGGCTGCCGCATTGCCACGCTCACGGCGGATGCGCAGTACGTCCACTGGCAGCCCTTCGCAGAGGGCGTTGATGCGGCTTTGCAGATCGCTCAGGTAATCGTCGCTGCTGACCTGCACCTCCAGCCAGACCGGGCGTTCGACCGTGCCTTGTGCGGCCTGGTCGGTGATGGCGCCAGCCAGCTCATTGAGCGAGCCGCGCAGGCTGGCCATGGGCTGGAACACCGGTACGGGCAATGGCGTGATCGATTGCAGCTCCCCCTCGCCGAAGTCCAGCAGCAGCACTTCCTTCTGCTGGCGCGCCTCGTCGAAAGACAGGGCAATCGGCGAGCCGCTGTAGCGGATGTGCTCCAGGCCGCCGACCTTTTGCGGGCGGTGGATATGACCGAGGGCGATGTAGTCGGCCGGAGGGAAAGCGCTGGTGGGGAATGCCTCCAGGCTGCCGACGTAGATTTCGCGCACCGATTCGCTGGCGCTGGCGCCCACGGTGGTGAGATGGCCGGTGGCGATGATCGGCAGCGCCGGACCAAACGCTTCGCGCCTGCTCAGCGCCAGTTCGTACAGGGCCTGGTAATGCTCGGCGATGGCCTGCTGCAACGACTGCTGCTTGTCCTGCGCGCTCTGCCCGGCCTTACTGGCCATGACATCACGCGGACGAATGAACGGGATGGCGCAGAGGATCGCGCCCGGCTGGCCCGTACGATCAGGCAGCACCAGCACCTGTTCGGCCGGATCGACACCCACGCCCGGCACCACGTGGGTGCCCAGTTGCGCCAGCAGGCTGCGACTTTCGCCGAGCATGGCCGGCGAGTCGTGGTTGCCGCCGAGCACCACCAGCGCGCAGCCGGCATCGCGCAGGTCGACGACCAGCCGGTAGTACTGCTCGCGGGCGTAGCTGGGCGGCGCGCCAGTGTCGAACACATCGCCGGCGATCAGCAGCACGTCCACTTCATGCGCGTGTACCTGCTCCAGCAACCAGGCACAAAAGGCCTGGTGCTCGGCCTGACGGGTCTTGCCCATGAAATGCTGGCCCAGATGCCAGTCGGAGGTGTGCAGGATGCGCATGCGAAAACGACCAAAGCGAAAAACCCGCCTACAGTGCCTGCGCAGCTGGATGCTGGCAATGCCGGGCGCCGCATCACATCCGGTTACACAGCCGCAGGCGTTGCCTCTACTGGGCTGAAGGGCGTTCTTGCCCGATCCTGCCGCGTCTCGATACGAACCTAGGCCCCGCTCGCCAGTCGGAAAAAAATCGCCACCCCCGTGAGGAGCTTTTCCCGATGAGCGCTCTATCCGTTCGCAGCTTCGCCTCCCTCACCCTGCCCGTCGGATTGCTGGCCGGTCTGCTGATCGGCCCCGCGCAGGCCCAACAACCAGCGCGGCTCGACGTGCCCTACGTACCGACGCCGGAGCCGGTCGTCGCGCACATGCTCAAGCTGGCGGAAGTCGGCCCGGACGATTACCTCATCGACCTGGGCTCGGGCGACGGCCGCATCGCCATCTCCGCGGTGCAGGATCATGGCGCCAAGGCTGCACTCGGCATCGATCTGGACCCCGAGCGTGTCAGAGAAGCCAAGGAGAACGCCAAGCGCGAGGGCGTGACCGACAAGGTCACCTTCGAGCAGGGCGACTTGTTCCAGAAGGATATTTCCGAGGCCGACGTGCTGACCATGTATTTGCTTTCGACGGTCAACATGCGTCTGCGCCCGGTGATTCTCGACACGCTAAAACCCGGCACTCGGGTGGTGTCGCACGCCTTCAGTCTCGGTGACTGGGAGCCCGATCAGAGCGATGTGATCAACGGCAGCTCGGTATTTCTGTGGATCGTGCCAGCCAAGGTGGCGGGCCAGTGGACCCTCGAACTCGATGGCAAACGCTATCAGGTCGAACTCGATCAGCGCTTTCAGAAAGTCACAGGCACGGTCGAAGGCCATCCCACTGGACTCAGCGGCCAGTTGAAGGGCAACGAACTGCACTTCACCCTCGACGACAGGCTGTATGTCGGCCAGCTCAATGGTGATCGTATCGAGGCGGTGCCGGCGGACGGCGCGCAGCAAGGTTGGGTCGCGTACAGGAGCTGAACCATGACCTCGCTAGCGTCCTCCCAGCGCGCCGGGCTTTCGGTCGTCGATGCCGTGGCCATGCTGGTCGGTGTGGTGATCGGTGTCGGCATCTTCGGCCTGCCGCCGCTGGTGGCGCAACATGCCAGCAGCGCCGAGCTGTACCTGGCGCTGTGGCTGGTCGGCGGCCTGGTGATGCTGATCGGCGCGTTGTGTTACGGCGAGCTGGGCGCGACGCACCCCGACCAGGGCGGTGAATACCATTATCTGAGCCTGGCCTGGGGGCCGCAGATTGCCCTGCTGTTCGCCTGGGCACGCGGCACGGTGATCCAGACCGGCGCCATCGCCGTGGTCGCCTTCATCTATGGCGACTATGCCCAGCGCCTGCTGCCGCTCGGCGAATATGGCGGTGCCTGGCATGCAGCCTCGGTAGTGGTCGCGCTGACCCTGCTCAATGTGCTCGGCACGCGCGAATCGCGGCGGGCGCAGGTGTTCTTCACCGGGGTGACGGTGCTGGCCCTGCTGACGGTGGTGCTCGCTGGCCTGGCGCTGGCCGAACCGCAGCCGACCGCTGCCACCTCGGCACCTGCCGGCGGCAACCTGGCCGGCATGCTGGGCATGGGCATGGTCTTCGTGCTGCTCACCTACGGCGGCTGGAACGAGGCGGCCTATCTGTCCGGCGAGTTGCGCAACCCGGCACGCAACATGAGCCGCGTGCTGCTGATCGGCACGGCGGTGGTGACCGCCATCTACCTGCTGGCGAACCTGGTCTTTCTGAATATCTTCGGCCTCGACGGCCTGCGCGAAAGCGATGCCGTGGCAGCGGACCTGATGAGCATCGTCGCCGGGCCAAGAGCCGAAGCACTGCTGGCGCTGTTCGTCTGCCTCACCGCCTTGAGTACATTGAACGCCACCCTGTTTACCGGGGCGCGGGTCTATTACGCGCTGGGCCGCGACGTGCCGCTGTTGGCCTTCATCGGGCGCTGGAACGAACGCGGCGCCACCCCGGTGCGCGCCTTACTGCTGCAATGCGCATTCACCTTGCCACTGATCCTGTTCGGCGCGCTGAGCGAGAACGGCGTGGAGACCATGGTGGCCTACACCGCTCCGGTGTTCTGGCTGTTCATGTTCCTCGTCGCCCTGGCGCTGATCCGCCTGCGCCAGCGCCAGCCCTGGGTGCGGCGGCCGTTCAGCGTGCCGCTGTATCCGCTGACGCCGATCCTGTTCGCCGCGACCTGCCTGGGCCTGCTGTATGCCAGCACGCTCTACGCTGGCAGTGGCGCATTGCTTGGCTTGCTGGTGCTCGGCGCCGGCCTGCCGCTGCTGGCACTGCAGCGCCCGCAACCGGAGCCGCAAGGCGAGCACGCCGAGTAGCGCTAAATCGCCCAGTCCTTGACCACCACATGAGTCTTGACCTTCTGCATGCCGGGAAACGCCTCGATGGCGCCGCGCACTTCGCTCAGGCGCATCATGCTCGGCGCTTCGATGAACACCAGCATGTCAGTTTCCCCGCTGATGCCGCTGCAATGGCGCACTTCGGGCAGCGCGCGCATGCGCTCGACGTATTCCTCGCAACGCCCGCCCTGATAGAAAAGCTCTAGAAAGGCCTTTACCCCCGCCTCGCCCAGCTCCGCCACCTGGGCGTGATAGCCACGAATCACCCCGCTGCTCTCCAGAAGGCGAATCCGCTCGCTGACCGCCGAACGTGACAGATTCACCTCACGTGCGATCTGGCTGACGGAGGTGCGCGCATCGCTGCGCAGCAGAGCGAGGATCTGGCAATCGAACTTGTCCACGGGCTTCTCGGGCGGCAATCAGTTTGACGGGAAAAACCACCATTTCGTCGGCAAAAGGCGCCAGCCTGCAAACGGCCAGCGCTCTACCATGGCGGTATCGGAAAGAGGATGAGCATACCCCATGAGTCGCTTGAACAAGGAGTTGGGCCTGCTGCAGGGCATCGCGCTGCTCAGCACATCACTGCTCGGCACCGGCATCTTCGTGGTGCCTGCACTGGCGGCCACCGCGGCCGGCGAGGCCTCGCTGTGGGCCTGGCTGCTGCTGATTACCCTGGTGTTGCCGGTGGCGTTCACCTTCGCCCAGCTGGGCAAGCGCTTCCCCCATGCCGGCGGTGCGCCGCACCTGATCGGGCGCGCCTTCGGCCTGCGCATGGAGGGCGTCAGCGCCCTGCTGTTTCTCGCCGTGCTGCCGGTCGGGCTGCCGGCTGCCCTGCATATCGCCAGCGGTTTCTGGCTGGCCTTGTTCGACCTTGATCGCACCGGCCTGCTGCTCATCGAACTGGCGACATTGGGCGCCATGCTCGTGCTCGGCCAACGCCCAGCGAAAGCGTCGGGCACGCTGCAGGGGCTGATCGCCGTGGCCATCGTCGCCAGCGTGGCACTGATCTGGTGGGTCGGTGACCTGCCGCGCGCCAGCCAACCGCTGCTGCCGGCGATGGACGGGCAATGGCACCTGCTGCCTACGGCGCTGGCAGTCATGTTCTGGTGCTTCGTCGGCATCGAGGCCTTCACCCATCTGGGCGAGGAGTTCAAGCGCCCCGAGCGTGACTTCCCGTTGGCGCTGCTGCTAGGCGTGCTGCTGGCCGGCCTGGTGTACTGGGCCTGTTCGGTGGCGGTGCTGAGCTTCGCCACCTATGGCGACGTGCACAGCGATACCGCCGCCCTGCCGCGTTTGTTCTCGCTGCTGCTTGGCGACCAGGCGCGCGTGCCGGTAACGGTGCTCGGCTATCTGGCCTGCTTCGCCTCGATGAACGTGTACATCCAGGGTTTTGCCCGGCTGATCTGGAGCCTGGCCGACGAGGGCCGCCTGCCGGCCGCGATGGCTGCGCGCAATCGCCATGGCGTACCCGGCAGGGCATTGCTGCTGGTGGTGTTCAGCTGCGCACTGTGCACCACGCTTTCCGCCTCGTTGAACCTGTCGGTGGACGACCTGATTCGCTACGCCAACGGCAACTTCGTGCTGATCTATCTGCTTAGCATGGCCGCTGGCTGGGTGCTGCTGCGAGGCTTCTGGCGCCTGCTCGCAGGGCTTAGCGCAGTGCTCTGCGCCGGCGTGTTGCTCATGCTCGGCGGCGATGCACTGTACGCCGTGGCGCTGCTCGGCGCGTTGCTGCTGCTCGATCGCCTGCGCGTCATGCACAAGGCCATGACCTGACGCAACCGCTCTGCCAGCGCAAGGTTACCTGCACCTCCGCGGCCGTTAGGGGTCGAAAACGGTGTAACCCGAGCGACGACGCAGCCAAGGCGTGACCTTCGTCGCTCAGGGGTTCTATCCTTGAATCGAGAATGCCGAAAGGATGCCCAATGCACCGCGTACTGAACGATCTGAAAATCATGATCCTGACCAACCTGTGGATCGTCCCGGTGGTTGGGGTAATCGTCTGGGCCTTGTTCCAGTTCGTCCCGCCACCGCCGCAGATGAGCGCGAGCATGGCCACCGGCACGCCGACTGGGGCCTATCAACAGTTCGCCGAGCGCCTGAAGGAAGAACTGGCCAAGGAAGGCTTCGAGCTCAAACTCGTACCGACCTCAGGCTCGCGTGACAACCTGGAGCGCCTGCTGGCGACGAACCCGCAAGTCGAAATCGCCCTGGTGCAAAGCGGCCTGGAGCGCCAGCTTACAGCCGCGCAGCAGCGCCAGCTGGAAAGCCTGGGGGCCATTTATCAGGAACCGCTGTGGCTGTTCTACCGACGTGACGTGGAGCTCGATCGCATTGCCGACCTGCTGCCGCTGCGCGTCGGCCTGGGCGGCGATGGCAGTGGCACTCGCGCCGCCAGCGACGCCATTCTCGGCGCCAATGCCATCGCCCCCGAGCAGTATCCGGAAACCTGGCAGAGCACAGGCGGCGGCAAGGCGTCCCGCGCGCTGATGGCCGGCGAGTTGGATGCCGCATTCTTTGTCGGGCCTGCGGAAAACACCCTGGTACAGCAACTGGCCGCCAACCCGGACATCGTCCTGGCGCATTTTCGCCGCGCCGCCGCCTATGAGGCGCGCCTGCCGTTCTTCAATCGGGTGGAGGTCGGCGAAGGCCTGCTCGACCTGGCCAGCAACGCGCCGGATCGCGATATCGTCACCCTCGCGCCCGTCGCGACGCTGGTGGTCAACGATGAATTCAACCCCGGCCTGGTGCCGCTGTTTCTCGAGGCCACCCGTGAAGTGATGAGGAAGGGCACGCTACTCGATGCGGCCGGCACCTTCCCCAGCGCCGAGCCGCGCACCTTCAACCTGCACAAGGACGCCAGGCACTACTACGACAAGGGGCTGCCAATCCTGCAGCGCTACGTGCCGTTTCGCATCGCCTCGCTGGCCGACCGCTACATCATCCTGCTGATCCCGCTGATCGTGGTGATGATCCCGCTGCTCAAGGCCGTCGGACCGCTTTACCAGTGGCGCATCCGCGCGCGCATCTATCGCTGGTACAAGTACCTGCGCGAGATCGACCGCAAGCTGCATGCCGGCTCGCTGCCCGACGAGCTCGACAGCGAGATCGCCCGCCTGGAGCACCTGGAGGACGAGCTGGCATCCGTGGAAGTGCCGCTGTCGTATTCCAACCAGCTGTACGAGTTGCACCTGCACGTACGCTACGTGATCGAGCGACTGCGCGAGTTGCAGCAGCGGCGGCACTGAATGACCATCGCGGCTGAAGCCGCTCCTACAGAATTCATCCACCCGTAGGAGCGGCTTCAGCCGCGAAGGCTTCAGCTTGGTTGCCCTACGATTGACTGTGCGCCGCGACTTTCTGCGTGACTACAAGACGCTTCACGGAACGATCCATGCCGGAATCCAGCGGCCGCTTCGGGTAAACTTCGCCTCCTGTTTCATCTGCCCACGAGACCGCCATGCCGATCCGTCACTGCATCGTCCACCTGATCGACAAGAAGCCCGACGGCAGCCCTGCCGCACTGCACGCCCGCGACAGCGAGCTGGCCACGTCGCAAGCCATGGAAAACCTGCTGGCCGACCTCAACGAGAGCTATAACGCCAAGCAGGGCAAGGCCTGGGGCCTGTTCCACGAGGAATCCGGCGCTTACCCGTTCAGTGGCTGGCTCAAGGCCTATCTTGATGGCGAGCAGGATTTCACCGCCTTCAGCCGCCAGGCCGTCGAGCAACTGCAGAAGCTGATGGAGGAATCCAACCTGTCCACCGGCGGCCACGTGCTGTTCGCCCACTATCAACAGGGCATGACCGACTACCTGGCCATCGCCCTGCTGCACCACAGCGAAGGCGTGGCAGTGACCGACGCATTGGACGTGACCCCGGCCAAGCATCTGGACCTCGGCCAGTTGCACCTGGCCGCGCGCATCAACATCAGCGAGTGGCAGAACAACAAGCAGTCCAAGCAGTACATCTCCTTCATCAAGGGCAAGAACGGCAAGAAGGTCTCGGACTACTTCCGCGATTTCATTGGCTGCCAGGAAGGTGTCGACGGCCCGGGCGAAACCCGCACCCTGCTCAAGGCCTTCAGCGATTTCGTGGAAAGCGAGGACCTGCCCGAAGAGCAGGCGCGCGAAAAGACCAAGACCCTGGTCGGCTACGCCACCAGCCAGGCCAAGCTGGGCGAGCCGATCACCCTCGACGAACTCTCGGGGCTGATCGACGAGGAACGCCCCAAGGCCTTCTACGAACACATCCGCAACAAGGACTACGGCATGGCCCCGGAATTTCCGGCGGACAAACGCACCCTCAACCAGTTTCAACGCTTCACCGGCCGCGCCGAGGGTCTGTCGATCAGCTTCGAGGCGCACCTGCTGGGCTCCAAGGTCGAGTACGACGAGGGCCGCGACATGCTGATCATTCGCCAACTGCCGACCCAATTGAAGGATCAGCTCAAGCGCCGTCAGGATTGATCGATAGCGGCTCTTGTAACGTGGGCCGGGCGGCGATTCGCTTTATTTCCTACGCCCACCCGGTCCGCCCGGCCCTATGCCCAGCCCGCGCCACCCTACGAACTGGCTAGACGCTTCGGCGCGGTTTACCCTGATATGACCGCGCCATCACACAAGGACGCGAAACGATGAAGACGATTGTGCTGCTGCTCGCCGCCCTGGCCCTGTGGCAACACTGGGACAAGGTTGAGCGCTGGATCGACCCGCCCCAGGCCCGCAATACGAGCGGCGAAGTGGTGCTCTACGCCACGCTGTGGTGCGGCTATTGCGCCAAGACACGCGAGCTGTTCGCCGAGGACGGCATCGCCTATCGCGAAGTGAATATCGAGACCGATGCCGCCGGCCGCGCCCAATACCAGGCCTTGGGCGGGCGCGGCGTGCCGGTGATCGACCTGCGCGGGCAGGTCATCCACGGCTACGACGTACGCGCCATCCGCGCCGCCTACTGACAGGCGGCGCAGCAAGCTTCAGCGCGCCTCGATGCGGAAGCCCAGGCGTGGGAAGTGCACATGCACGACGCCGGCGCGCTCGTCCTCGCGACGCAGAATCAGCTCGTCACGCCCGGCATGCAGCAATTCGCCTTGTACCGGGTCGACACCATAGTCCACCGCCGCGATGCTCACCGCCTGGCCGGCCTCGAAGCCATTGGGGTCGACGAAGGCTTCGTCCGGCAGCGCCGCCGGCGTGGCAGCACGCGCCACCTCAATCGCCTGCTCGCTGCTCATCTCGCTCAGCGAGCCATGACCGAAGCTCAGCACGCGGGCGAGCCAGGCGGCGACCTCGGGGTAATCGTCGACCAGCGGCGAGGTCACCGGCGTGCCGCGCAGGAACCACAGGCAGTGGGCCACGGAGAAGTCTGCGTGCGATGGCTCACCGAACAGGAAGTCCCCCTGCTCGCACTGCAACTGACGCTGCAATGCGCCCATCAGCGCCGGCCACTGGTGCTTGGCCTGCTCCAGCGGCAGACGGCTCGCCGTGCCGCCGGAGAACAGCGCACTGCGGTCGGCGGCGAAGGCCTTGGCGAACTCCGGCGGCACCTTGGCGAAGCGCAGCGCCATCGACTCTGGCTGGAATACCAGCGCCACGACGTGCTGGAACAGTACCGAGTCAGCCCATTGCGAAAGCAGGCTAACGTTGAACGCCTGAGCTTCGGGGAACAGCGCCGGCGTGGCCTTTTCGGCCTCCAGGCGGTGAGCGATCAGCGCCGTATCGCAGTAGATGTCAGCACCGACCTGCAGCACTGGCGTCTTGCGGTAGCCGCCGGTCAGTGCGGTGAGGTCGGGCTTGGGCATCAGCGGAGGGATCATCACCGAACGCCAGGACAGTTGCTTGAAGCCCAGCATCAGGCGGGCCTTCTCGGCGAACGGCGAGGTCGGATAATGGTGCAGGATCAGCTCGTGCATGGCGCGCTCCGCGACAAAGTCGAAAGCCGCAGCTTAACCGCCTCGCTTGGCCACGCCCACCGTCTCAGAGTGATGCAACGCTATCAACGGCCAGAATGAGCGCCTCTTTGGCACTTTTGCTCAGGCGCTTGATCGCCCGCTCGCGCCGCAGCGCGTCGCCCTTGCCGGCACAGGCCTCGACATAGGCAAGCGCCAGCGCGGGGCTGGTATGGAAGAAACGCGCGCCCTTGCCGCTCTGGTGCTGGGTGAAGCGCCGTTGCGGGTCATCGCTGATACCGCAATAGAGAGCGCCATTGGCCGCACGCACCAGATAGACGAACCAGGCCTTTTCGACGGCCGCATTCATCCGCGTGCGGGGAACCACTCACGCGCCGAGCGCCACAGGCACATGCCGACGAAGTAAGCCGATGCCAGCCACCACAGCGCCAGCAGCCAGAAATGGTTGGCCGGGTACTGCAGAATCAGCAGCGCGCTGGAGAGCATCCAGACGAAGGTCACCAGGATGTTCAGCGGCATGAACTGGCGTACGCGGAACGGGTGCAGGAACTTCATCTTGGTCAGGGTCAGGCCGGCCAGCAGCACGATCATGCCCAGGGTGATCCATGGATGCACATCGAGGATGTAGAAATACAGCACCACCACGTTCCAGGCCGCCGGGAAGCCGACGAAGTAGTTGTCCTTGCTCTTCATGTTCAGGTTGCAGAAGCAGAACAGCGAGGACAGCAGGATCAGCCCAACGGCGAACAGCGGCGTGTAATCCGGCAACGGGATGAAGCGGTAGAGGAAGATCGCGGGGATGAAGACGTAGGTGAGGTAGTCGATCACCAGGTCGAGGGTCGAGCCGTCGAAGTGCGGCAGCACGCCCTTGACGTCATAACGTCGCGCCAGCGAACCATCCAGGCCATCGACCAGCAGCGCCAGGCCAAGCCACATCAGGCACTGCTTGGGTTGGCCGTCGAGTACAGCCAGCAGCGCCAGCAGTGCGAGGATCACACCGCTGGCGGTAACGGCATGAACCCCCCAGGCTTTGGCCTGTTTTACGGCAACGATCAGTTCGGTCACGGCAGGTCTCGATTGGCAGTGGAGGTGCGACACCCCATGTGCGCACGCTCATTATTGAAGGCTAAGACCGAATAGCCTACCACTGCGTTCCTTCGCCCGCCTTAGCGCGAAGCGCGGAATTGGACGAGACCGCGTGCCGCCTGTCGACGAATGGCGGCCTGAACCGGTGGCGCCCAGCCCAATAGCAGCCCCTTGCCACCCAGCGCCTGACGCGCCCATCGCCACAGATCGAAATGATCACGATGTTCGACGATCAGTCCGTCGCGGAACACGAAGCGCGCCTGGATGTGGTTGACCACCTGGCGACCAGTGGCACTGAAGCGGTAGCTGGCAATCCAGCGCGCACTGCCGGCATGGTCATCGGCGTGCACCGAGTCGAAGGTCAGCGAAAAGTCTTCGGCGCGGCTGCACAGCATGCGCCACATATCACCTGCCTCTGCGCCGCGCAGGCCAACGAAGACCGGGTCGGAGAACTTCACGTCCTCGGCGTAGCAGGCCGCCATGGTCTCGGCATCGAGCTTCTGGAAAGCGCTGTAGAAACGCTGGAGTAGTTCGGCGTTGGGGTGGCTCATGACTCGTTCCTGCGTGCGTTCTGGTGGTGACCGGCGCGTATGCGCGCTACGGCACGTGAATGCAGCCTAGTTTGTGCGCGGGAGAATCCGGTGACGACTGGCGATAAAGACAACCTTGTGTCAATAATCGCCAATCCACACAAGAGCCGGTTTTATGCTGCGCATCGCCCTTTACGTCTGCCCGCAAACCATCTGCTCCAGCCTGAGCATGGCGCAAGACGCCTTCAGCCTGGCCAATCGCCTCGCCGATACGCCGTGCTTCGAGCTGCAGCGCTTCAGCCTCGATGGACAGTCGGTGCAGTTGGAGTTCGCGCAAATCCGGGTCGATGGCGGCCTGCAGTTGGCCGAACAGGCCGACCTGCTGATCGTGCCCGCCACCGGCAGCGCCATCAGTAAGACCCTGGAGAGCAACGCCGAGCTTCTGCCCTGGCTGGCCCGACGCGACCGGCAACAGATAGCGAGCCTGTGCAGCAGCGCCTTCCTGCTGGCCGCCGCCGGGTTGCTCGATGGTCGCCAGGCGACCACCCACTGGGCACTGGCCGGGGCCTTCTCCCGCCACTTTCCGCAGGTAAACCTGCGCAGCGACCTGCTGGTAACCGAAGATGGCCCGTTGTTCTGCTCCGGGGGCGCCCAGGCCGGGCTCGACCTGTGCTTGCACCTCATCGCCCGACATGCCGGCGAATGGCTGGCACAACAGGTGGCCAGTGCCATGGTGATCGAGCGCCAGCGCGGCACGCAGACGCGCTTCGCTCCACTGCTACCCTACACCGAAGACAAGGCACTGGCGCCGCTATTGGCCTGGCTGCGCGAACACCACGCCGAGGCCATTGATCTCAACCGCCTGGCGCAGCAGGCTCATTGCTCGGCGCGCACCCTGCTGCGCCGTTTCAAACAGGGCACCGGGCTGACCCCAGGCGACTACCTGCAGCGCCTGCGCATCAGCGTCGCGCAACAGGCGCTGGCCGACTCGACGCAGTCACTGGAGCAGATCGCCAGCGAAGTCGGGTTCGCCGACCGCGCCACCTTCGCCAAGCGCTTCAAACAGCTGTGCGACGAAACGCCCGGCGCCTTTCGCAAACGCATGCGACGCAGTTAATACCAGGCAAAGAAAAAGGGAGCCTGAAGGCTCCCTGATCCACAACGCGACGCCGACTCAGTGCAGGATCTGGCTGAGGAACAGCTTGGTGCGCTCGTTCTGCGGGTTGGTGAAGAAGGTGTTGGGCTCGGCCTGCTCGACGATCTCGCCCTTGTCCATGAAGATCACCCGGTTAGCCACGGTACGGGCAAAGCCCATCTCGTGGGTCACGCAGAGCATGGTCATGCCGTCTTCGGCCAGGCCGATCATGGTGTCCAGCACCTCTTTCACCATCTCCGGGTCGAGGGCCGAGGTCGGCTCGTCGAACAGCATGATCTTCGGTTTCATGCACAGCGCACGAGCGATCGCCACACGCTGCTGCTGGCCACCGGAGAGCTGCCCCGGAAACTTGTGGGCCTGTTCGGGAATGCGCACACGCTCGAGAAAGTGCATGGCGATTTCCTCGGCCTGGCGCTTGGGCATCTTGCGCACCCACATCGGCGCCAGCGTGCAGTTCTGCAGCACGGTCAGGTGCGGGAACAGGTTGAAGTGCTGGAACACCATGCCCACCTCGCGACGGATCGCCTCGATGTGCTTGAGATCGCTGGTCAGCTCGGTGCCGTCGACCACGATACGCCCCTGCTGATGCTCTTCCAGACGGTTGATGCAGCGAATGGTGGTGGACTTGCCCGAGCCGGACGGCCCGCACAACACGATACGCTCGCCCGGTTGCACGCTGAGGTTGATGTCCTTGAGCACGTGGAACTGGCCGTACCACTTGTTCACGCCCTGCAGCAGGATCATCGGCTCGGCGCTGGGTTGCTTGTTGACTTCACTCATGACTAACTCCTAACGCTTATGGCCGGTGTCCAGCTTCCTCTCCAGATGCATGGAGTAGCGGGACATACCAAAACAGAAAATCCAGAAGACCAGCGCGGCGAACACATAGCCCTCGGTGGCCATGCCCAGCCAAGCCGGGTCGGTGGTCGCCTGCTTGATGCTGTTGAGCAGATCGAACAGGCCGATGATGATCACCAGGCTGGTGTCCTTGAACAGGGCGATGAAAGTGTTGACGATGCCTGGAATCACCAGCTTGAGCGCCTGCGGCAGGATCACCAGCCCCATCGTCCGCCAGTAGCCCAGGCCCATGGCCGCGGCCGCCTCGTACTGGCCCTTGGGGATGGCCTGCATGCCACCGCGCACCACTTCGGCGATATAGGCGGCCTCGAAGAAGATCACCATCACCAGGGCTCGCAGCAGCTTGTCGAGGCTCATGCCTTCGGGCAGGAACAACGGCAGCATCACCGAAGACATGAACAGCACGATGATCAGCGGCACGCCGCGCCAGAATTCGATGAAGGTGACACAGATGACCTTGATCGCCGGCAGGTTCGAACGTCGCCCCAGCGCCAGCAGGATGCCCAGCGGCAAGGCGCCGGTGATGCCTACATAGGCGATTACCAATGTCAGCATCAGGCCGCCCCAGCGGCTGGTAGGCACCACGCTCAGGCCGAACACGCCGCCGTGCAGCAGGCACCAGGCGATGATCGGGTAAATCACCAGGAATGCCACGCCATAGAAGGCCTTGCGCGGCATCTGCGGGACGAACAGCGGCGCCGCCCCGACGATGGCCAGCCAGATGGTGGCATCGACCCGCCAGCGCTGCTCGCCAGGGTAAAAGCCGTACATGAACTGGCCGAAGCGTTGCTGAATGAACACCCAGCACGCGCCTTCCTTGGTGCAGTCGGCGCGGGTGCTGCCCACCCAGTTGGCATCGAAGATCGCCCACTGCAGAAGCGGTGGAACCACGAGCCAGATCAGGTACAGCGCCAGCAGGGTCAGCAGGGTGTTGAACCAGTTGGAGAACAGGTTGGCCTTGAGCCAGCCCAGCGCGCCGACGCTCATGCTCGGCGGCGGCAGGTCAGGCTTGAAGATATGAGTCTGCATGGCTGCTCCTTACCGCTCGGTCAGCGCGATGCGCTTGTTGTACCAGTTCATCAGCAGGGAAATGCTGATGCTGATAGCCAGATAAACGCTCATGGTGATCGCCATGACCTCGATCGCCTGACCGGTCTGGTTGAGTACCGTGCCGGCGAACAGCGAGACCATGTCGGGGTAGCCGATGCCGGCCGCCAACGAGGAGTTCTTCGCCAGATTGAGGTACTGGCTGGTCAACGGCGGGATGATCACGCGCAGTGCCTGCGGGATGATCACCAGGCGCAGGGTGATGCCTGGGCGCAGGCCCAGCGAACGCGCGGCTTCGGTCTGGCCATGGCTGACCGCCATGATCCCCGAGCGCACGTTCTCGGCGATGAAGGCTGCGGTGTAGATGGTCAGCGCCAGGGTCAGCGCCATCAGCTCGGGAATCATCACCCAGCCGCCGCGGAAGTTGAAACCGGTCAGCTCCGGCACGCTCCACACCAGCGGGTTACCGGCGACTAGAGCCGTCACCCCGGGGATCACGACGATCAGCGCCAGCGATGTCCACAGCAGCGGGAAGATCTTGCCGGTGGCTTCGCGGCGCTTCTTGGCCCAGCGCCCCAGCGCGATGATGCCGACGATGGTGGCCAGCAGGATCACAACGAACAGGCCGAAACTCTCCGACGGGCTCGGCGCCGGCATGTACAGACCACGGCTGTTGAGGAAGAAGGTTTCGCCAACATCCAGGCTCTGCCGCGGTCCGGGCAGGGCGAGGAAGACCGCGAAGTACCAGAAGAGGATCTGCAGCAGCGGCGGGATGTTGCGGAAGATCTCGATATAGACGGTGGCCAGTTTGCTGATCAGCCAGTTCGGCGACAGCCGCGCCACGCCCAGCACGAAGCCGAGTATGGAGGCCAGCACGATGCCGATGAAGGACACCAGCAGCGTATTGAGCAGACCGACCACGAACACGCGACCGTAGCTGTTGCTCTCGGTGTAGTCGATCAGGTGCTGGGCGATACCGAAGCCGGCGCTGTTGTTGAGGAACGCGAAGCCGGAGATGATCCCGCGCTTCTCCAGGTTGGCCTGGGTGTTCTGGAAGAGAAACCAGCCGAGCGCCACGACGGCGACAACGGCAATGATCTGGAAAGCCCAGGCGCGCACCTGCGGATCGTTCAGAAGCGATCCACGCGGGCGCGGGGCGTTAGCAGTCGTATGCATGACAACCCTCACGGAAGCCCCGGCCGCACACAATCAGGCCGGGTTTCACTAATCGGAAACGACAGCGGCAGGCGCTAGGCCTGCCGCTGTGGACGGTCAACGCACCGGCGGTGCGTACTGCAGACCACCCTTGTTCCAAAGGGCGTTGAGACCACGCTCGATCTTCAGCTCGCTGCCGGCACCGACGTTACGGTCGAAGGACTCGCCGTAATTACCGACTTGCTTGACGATCTGCACTGCCCAGTCTTTCGGCAGCTTGAGGTCCTTGCCGAACTCACCTTCGGTCCCCAGCAGACGGGCTACGTCCGGGTTCTTGGTGGATTTGGCGGTTTCTTCGACGTTGGCCGAGGTCACGCCCAGCTCTTCGGCGTTGAGCATGGCGAACAGGGTCCAGCGCACGATATCGAACCACTCCTCGTCACCCTGACGAACGGACGGGCCGAGCGGCTCCTTGGAGATGACTTCCGGCAGCACCACGTAGTCGCCCGGGGTGGCCAGCTTGATGCGCTGTGCGTACAGCTGCGACTGGTCGGAGGTCAGCACGTCGCAACGACCGGCTTCGACCGACTTGGCGCTCTCGTCGGAGGTGTCATAGGTGATGGGGGTGTACTTCATGCCGTTGGCACGGAAGTAGTCGGAGAGGTTCAGCTCGGTGGTGGTACCGGCCTGGATGCAGACGGTGGCGCCGTCCAGTTCCTTGGCGCTGGAAACCCCCAGCTTCTTGTTCACCAGAAAGCCCTGACCGTCGTAGTAGGTCACGCCGGTGAAGTTCAGGCCCAGCGCCGCATCGCGCGAGCTGGTCCAGGTGGTGTTGCGCGAAAGGATGTCGACTTCGCCGGACTGCAGCGCGGTGAAGCGCTCCTTGGCGGTCAGCGGGCTGTACTTGACCTTGGTCGCGTCACCGAACACCGCGGCTGCAACCGCGCGGCAGACGTCGACGTCCAGGCCCATGTAATTGCCTTTTGCATCGGCGTAGGAGAAACCAGGCAGACCGTCGCTGATACCGCACTGCACGAAGCCTTTCTTCTGCACCGCATCCAGGGTGGCGCCTGCCTGAGCAAAACCACTGACACCGAGCACAGCTGCGGTAGTCAGAACAGCCAGGGTGGATTTCACCATCTTCATCAAAAACCTCCAGTTGCTCTTGTTGTGTTGGAGTCTCCGTCCGCCTTCCCCACCCTTTTGAGGCTTGCGATCCGCTGGCAGCAACGGTATCGACGAGAAGTTCGAACGTCAGGCGGGAGTCTAGTCGGCATTACCCTCTGCTGGCCAACTGCTCCTGCCCTGCCCATTGATTGAACGGGCCTGAGACGGATCGTCATCCGCCTGGGCGTATCACCGCCCCGACGGTCTGGTTAGGAACCCCCCACAGCAGATTCCTGCCTGTTTAGCAGCGCGCATTACACAGTGTTACCGTTAGCGCACCGCGTCGTCAGTCCGGATGAGCCATAGCAAGCCCCGTACCAGAACACGGCGAACTGCCGTATCCAAAGGGGTCAAGCGCAAAAGATTCACCCGTGCGACAACTTGTTCACAGATTAGCCAAGCCTTGAAAAGGGTGTCGCCCCAAATAAAGGCACCCGCACCACACTGGAGCTACCAATGACCGCACCCATGATTCTGCAGCCCCCGCAAACCGCCGATGCCAGCGTGATCTGGCTGCACGGGCTGGGCGCTGACCGCTACGATTTCCTGCCGGTCGCCGAGATGCTGCAGGAACGCCTGCCGACCACGCGCTTCATCCTGCCGCAGGCGCCGACCCGTCCGGTGACCATCAATGGCGGCTGGAGCATGCCGAGCTGGTACGACATCCTCGCCATGAGCCCGGCACGCGCCATCGACCAGGCGCAGCTGGACGAGTCCGCCGATCAGGTGATTGCGCTGATCGAAGCCGAGCGTGAAAGCCCCATCGCCGCTGAGCGCATCGTCCTGGCCGGCTTTTCCCAGGGTGGCGCGGTGGTGCTGCACACCGCCTTCCTGCGTTACCAACAGAGCCTCGGCGGGGTGTTGGCGCTGTCGACCTACGCGCCGACCTTCAGTGACGACATGCAGTTGGCGGATACAAAAAGACAACTGCCGGTGCTTTGTTTGCATGGCAGATTCGACGACGTGGTGACACCCGACATGGGACGTGCCGCGTACGACCGCCTGCACGCCAGTGGCGTACAGGTGCAATGGCGCGACTATCCGATGACCCACGAGGTCCTGCCGGAAGAGATTCGCGATATCGCCGAATGGTTGGGCCAGTTGCTGGCCGACTGACCGAACCGAAGAGATGCACGATAAATGAGCACAGCGCCCCTGATTCGCACCCTGCAGGATATCGAGCAGATCGAGAGCACGCCCTTGAGCGAGCGCGATCTACCCGGCAGCACCTTCGAGCTGATCCGCCGCACGGCACAGGCCAACCCGGATGCACCGGCGCTGTCGTTCATCCTCCAGGGCGCGGGCGACGAAACGCCACTGCGCCTGAGCTATGCCGAGCTGCTGGCCAGGATCACCCAGACCGCCAATGCCTTTCATCGCCTGGGTTTGCGCCCGGGCAAGGCAGTCTCGTTCCTGCTGCCCAATCTGCCGCAGACCCACTACACCATCTGGGGCGGCGAGGCGGCGGGGATCGTCAACGCGATCAACCCGCTGCTCGATCCCGAGCACATCGCCGAACTGATCCACGCCTCCGAGTCCGAACTACTGGTGACCCTGGCGCCCTTCCCCGGCACCGACCTGTGGGGCAAGGTCGAGGCGCTGCGCGATCAACTGCCGGAGCTCAAGGCGATTCTCTGCGTGGACATGGCCAACCTGTTGCCGGAACCGCAACGCAGTGCGCTCAAGGCCCAGCGCGGCCCGTTGCCGGACGGCGTGCTGGACTTCGATGAAACCATCGCCGCCTGCCCCGCCGACCATCTGGAAAGCGGACGCGTGATCGCCGCCGAGGACATCGCCAGCTACTTCCATACCGGCGGTACCACCGGCACGCCGAAACTGGCGCCGCACAGCCACGGCAACGAAGTGGCCATGGCCTACAGCATGAACCTGGTGACCCGCTTCGGCGTCGGTGACGTGACGCTCTGCGGCCTGCCGCTGTTTCACGTCAACGGCGTGATCGTCACCGGCCTGGCGGCCTTCATCGGTGGCGCCGAGGTGCTGCTGGCCACGCCGCAGGGCTATCGCAACACCACGCTGATCGGCAATTTCTGGAAAGTGATCGAACGCCACAAGGTCAGCTTCTTCAGCGGCGTTCCCACCATCTATGCCGGCCTGCTGCAGATTCCCAGCGAAGGACATGACCTGTCCTCGCTGAAATACGCGCTGTGCGGCGCCGCGCCGATGCCTGTCGAGCTGATCCGCCAGTTCGAGGCCAAAACCGGCCTGACCCTGATCGAAGGCTACGGCCTGACCGAAGGCACCTGTGGCAGCTGCGCCAACCCGCCAGCCGGCGAACGCCGCCCTGGTTCCATCGGCCTGCCGATGCCCTACTGCGAGGTGCGCATCAAGGTGCTCGACGAACAGGGACACTACGTTCGCGATGCCGCGCCAAATGAAATTGGCAACCTGTGCATCCGTGGCGCCACGGTATTCAAGGGCTATCTGCAGGCGAGCAAGAATGTCGGCATCTGGGTCGATGGCGACTGGTTCAACACCGGCGACCTCGGCCGCGTCGATGCCGATGGCTATATCTGGCTGACCGGCCGCAGCAAGGACCTGATCATCCGCGGCGGGCACAACATCGACCCGCAGATGATCGAAGAAGCCCTGCACAAGCACCCGGCCGTGGCCATGGCCGCAGCCGTCGGCAAGCCGGACGAAAAGGCCGGCGAGCTGCCGGTAGTCTACGTGCAGCTCAAACCCGGCAGCGAGATCAGCGAGGCGGAACTGCTCGAGCATGCCGCCGCGCACATTCCCGAGCGCGCCGCAATTCCCAAGGACGCCTGGATCATCGATGCCATGCCGCTCACCGCAGTGGGCAAGACATTCAAGCCGGCGCTGCGCTTCGATGCCATCACCCGCGTCTACCAAGCCGCCGTCGGCGAGCTGCATCCTGCCGCTCGGGTCGAAGTGCTGAGCGATGACAAGGCAGGTCAACTGGCTCACGTTCACCTGCCGAATCAGGATCAGGCACTGGCCGAGGCCATTGGCGAGCGCCTGGCCGGCTACGCGGTAGGCCATCGTATTCACTTCGCAACGTGATCCAAAGCGCACAAGGACGCGCGCCAGTTAACAACTTTGCACTTTAGTGCCGCCATTGGTCGGTCTGGCTTGGGACAAGCATTGCCAGGCCTCCAGCGGCGGAATAATGTCGAGCGATCCGTAGACACGACAGGGAGCGTTGGTGGAGCCCTACGGCCTATTCCCCCGGCCAGGCCCGACGAGATTGCGATGAAACCGGCGCACTGGCAGGCAGACCTGCAGCAAGTCCAGCAGTTGCGACTCTTTCAGAATGTCGCCACCAGCAGCCTCGATCAGTTGCTGCGGGAGTTTCGTGCCTGCGAGTTGGAAGCAGGCGAAGTGCTGCTTTCCCCTTTCAACCGCAACCAGCACCTCTATCTGCTGATAGAAGGCCAGTTGCGCGTCTACCTCGGTTCACTGGACAACCAGGCCGTCAGCACCCTCGAAGTCGGCGACTGCGCGGGTGAAATCAGCTTCATCGACAACGAGCATCCCTCCGCCTACGTGGTAGCCGAGCGCCCCTCCATCGTCTTGCGCCTGCATCGCGAATCCCTGGTGGCGCTGTTCGAGCAATCCCCACAGATGATGCAGAACCTGCTGGAGCTGCTCTGCGACCGCGTGCGTCAGGGCAACCGGAAGATTCTCGACAGCGAGCAGAACGCCAACGTCGACACCCTGACCGGCTGCTTCAACCGACGCTGGCTGGAGCACGTGTTCGAGCGCGAGAGCACCCGCTGCGCCTTCAACGATGAACCCATGTCGCTGCTGATGCTCGATGTCGACCACTTCAAGGCCTACAACGACCAGCACGGCCATCTGGCCGGCGACTACGCCCTGTGCCTGGTAGCGCATACCCTGAGCAGCCAGCTCAGGCCCAAGGACAGCCTGATACGTTTCGGTGGCGAGGAGTTCGTCATCCTCTTACCAGAGATCGCTGCCGAGGCCGCGCGCGGCATTGGCGAGCGCCTGCGAGTCAGCCTGGAGCAGATCGCCTCGTTCTACTCGCCGGTTGGCGTGCTGCCCGGCGTCACCATCTCCATCGGCCTGGCGCAGATACAGCAGCCGGACAGCCTGCAGGGCCTGATCGCGCGTGCCGATGCGGCGCTGTACCAGGCCAAGCAACAGGGTCGCAACTGCCTCTGCGGCTGAGCGTTGCCAACATAGCTGTGCACGCGTACCCGAGCGCGCCGGACGCTACGCTTCCCTGCTAGAGTGCCGAGCATAACAACATGCCCGGATGGCTTCTCATGCGCAAACTGCTGATCGCCCTGCTTCTGCTGATTCCCCTCTCCGCCCTCGCCGTGCTCGGCCTGCCGCAAGTGATCGACGCGCAGATGAACAGCGTCGCCAACCCGCCACCCTATGCGGCCAGCGCCAGCGCGCAGAAGCTGCACCAGGGCCTGTTCGTCGCCGACCTGCACGACGATGCGCTGCTCTGGGAGCGCGACCTGCTCAAGCGCTACGACTATGGCCATTCCGACCTGCCGCGCATGCTCGAAGGCCGCCTCGGCCTGCAGGTGTTCTCCACCGTGACCAAGACTCCGCGCGGCCTGAACATGGAGAGCAACGGCGCCGACAGCGACAACATCACCCTGCTGGCCATGGCTCAGCGCTGGCCGCGGGAAACCTGGAACAGCCTGCTGCAACGCGCGCTGTACCAGGCGCAGAAACTCCTGGACGCCGCCGCCGGTAGTGACGGTCGTCTGGTGCTGATCCGCACCCGCGCGGACCTGGCGAACTTCGTCGAAGCCTGGGAAAAGGACCCGCGCCGCGTCGCCGGCCTGCTCGCCACCGAGGGCCTGCAACCCCTCGAAGGCAAGCTCGAAAACGTCGATACGCTTTACGACGCGGGATTTCGCATCGCCGGCCTGACCCATTTCTTCGACAACGAGGTCGGTGGCTCCGCCCACGGCCTGGAGAAAGGCGGACTGACCCCGTTGGGCCGGCAGGTCATCGCGCGCCTGGAAGAAAAATCCATGCTGGTGGACCTGGCCCACGCTTCGCGGCCGCTGATCGATGGCGTACTGGCCATGGCCAAGCGTCCGGTACTGGTTTCGCACACCGGAGTCGAGGGCACCTGCGCCGGCACACGCAACCTCAGCGACAAGCACCTGCAGGCCATCGCCGCCACCGGTGGGGTGATCGGTATCGGCTACTGGAGCACCGCGGTGTGCGACACCTCGGTCGCCGCCATCGTCAAGGCCATCCGCTACGCCGCGGACAAGGTCGGCGTCGAGCACGTCGCCCTGGGCTCGGACTTCAACGGCACCGTGCACACGCCGTTCGATGTCACCGGCCTGGCGCAGATCACCGAAGGCCTGCAAGGCGCCGGCTTCGACGACACGGCCATCGCCGCGATCATGGGCGGCAATGTCCAGCGCCTGCTGCTGGCCAGCCTGCCAGAGAAATAACGCACTGACCGCACAGTACGCTTGACAGACGCGAGCGAAGCACTTCGCCACGCCCGCGTCTTGCATTACACTGGCGGGCGTTCACTCCTTAACCAGTCGATGAGAAGCCCGTGCTCAAAGCACTCAAGAAAATGTTCGGCAAGGCCGAAGACGAGCAGCCGCAACCAGCGCCGTCACCCGTAGCAGCGCCCGCCCAGAGCCGTGACGCAGACGACAAGCGCCCGCGCAGGAACAAGCCCGCCCGCAGCGCAGACGAACCGGCTGGTGACAGCCCGGCGCCACAGCCGCCGCGCCCGCCGAAAGCCGACAAGCCGCGCCGCGAGCGCCCAGCCAAGCCGGTAGACACCTGGAAGCTGGAAGATTTCGTGGTCGAGCCGGCCGAAGGCAAGACGCGCTTCCATGACTTCAAGCTCGCTCCCGAGCTGATGCACGCCATCCACGACCTCGGTTTCCCCTACTGCACACCGATTCAGGCCGGCGTATTGGGCTACACCCTCAAGGGCCAGGACGCCATCGGCCGCGCCCAGACCGGCACCGGCAAGACTGCCGCCTTCCTCATCTCGATCATCACCCAGTTGCTGCAGACCCCGGCGCCGAAAGAGCGCTACATGGGCGAGCCGCGTGCGCTGATCATCGCGCCGACCCGCGAACTGGTGGTGCAGATCGCCAAGGACGCCGCAGAGCTGACCAAGTACACCAAGCTCAACGTCATGAGCTTCGTCGGCGGCATGGACTTCGACAAGCAGCTCAAGCAGCTGGAGTCGCGTTTCTGCGACATCCTCGTGGCCACCCCGGGCCGCCTGCTGGACTTCAACCAGCGCGGTGAAGTGCACCTGGACATGGTCGAGGTGATGGTGCTCGACGAAGCCGACCGCATGCTCGACATGGGCTTCATCCCACAGGTGCGCCAGATCATCCGCCAGACGCCGATGAAGGGCGACCGCCAGACCCTGCTGTTCTCCGCCACCTTCACCGACGACGTGATGAACCTGGCCAAGCAGTGGACGGTCAACCCGGCCATCGTCGAGATCGAGCCCACTAACGTCGCCAGCGAAACCGTCGAGCAGCACGTCTACGCCGTCGCTTCCAGCGACAAGTACAAGCTGCTCTACAACCTGGTGACGCAGAACGCCTGGGACCGGGTGATGGTCTTCGCCAACCGCAAGGACGAAGTGCGCCGCATCGAAGAGCGCCTGACCCGCGACGGCGTCAGTGCCGCGCAGATGTCCGGCGACGTGCCGCAGCACAAGCGCATCAAGGTGCTCGAAGGCTTCCGCGCCGGGCATATCCGCGTGCTGGTGGCCACCGACGTGGCCGGCCGCGGCATCCATGTCGACGGCATCAGCCACGTGATCAACTTCACCCTGCCGGAAGACCCGGACGACTACGTGCACCGCATTGGCCGTACCGGCCGCGCCGGCACCAGCGGCACCTCGATCAGCTTCGCCGGCGAGGACGACGCCTTCGCCCTGCCGCCGATCGAAGCGTTGATCGGCCGCAAGATCCAGTGCGAGATGCCACCGGACGAGTTGCTCAAGTCGGTGCCACGCAGGCACTGAGCCGGCAGGAAGCAAAAAGGCGAAGCCCGTGGCTTCGCCTTTTCATTTGCGCGTGATGCGTCAAGGATTCGCGATGGTCGGCCGCCCCTCCAGCCGCGGTGCCCAGTCCTCGACTTCGGCTTTCTGCAGACGCCGCTCCAGGGTTTTGCGCCAGGACGGCACCAGTGGCAGAGCCAGGCATTCACGCAAAAGCTCGGGTTCCACCCGCTTGTCGAACAACACTGCCGAAAGCCGACTCAGCGGCCAATCGGCATGGGTGCGTTCCAGCAACTGCAGAGGGTCTGCCGACCCGAACCATGCCCTCCTCAACAACTCGGTAGTACCAGCCGGTGCGGCCGGACTGCTGCACGCGCAGCGCCAGATCGGCGACGCCGAAGCGGTCGCTCAGCTTCCAGCATGGCATGCGCCCCTGGGACACCTGCAGCAAGGCGCTGCCGGCCCTTATGAAGTCGCCCAGGCAAACATCATCTTCGGTCCACCCCGTGGTACTGAAGTTCTCGCCGAAAGCGCCGGGCTGCGCCAGCAGAGGATGTTCGCCAAGCTCGCTAAGCCAGGCGGCGTAGTGTTCGCGCGGGTAATGATGAATGGCCTTCTCCACACCGCCGTGCACCCGCAGGTCGCCCTGCTCGTCGCCAGCCAGCCCCAGTGCGGTCGCCGCCAGCGGCTCCTGGCGTGGCGTCTTGGCAATGCCGCTGCGCGAGCCGGGTCGGGTGAACGGCTGCGCCCGCCCGGTAAGCAATGCATCGAGAATCAGGCGGGTCATGCGGCCTCCGGGGGTTGATGTTCACGGCAGATCAGCTTGGCATCGTCTGGCGCCAGCGGTTCCTGGGTCAGACTGCAGAACGATTCGCCATCGATCTGTTGGTGAAAACGACAGCTGCCGCACAGGCCGAAGCCAGGCACATCGTTGTCGCGCTGGATTTCGCGCAGAAGGTCGGTCAGCAGGGCTTTGAGCTGCTCGCCTCGCGCCCCCAGGCGTGCCTCGCCGGCAGCCAGAAAATCGGGCGGCAACAGCGCCTGCAGCAGTTCCCAGGCCGGCTCGGTTAGCGCCAGGTGCACGCTGCGCTTGTCGCGTGCGTCCTGCGTCTTGACGATCAACCCCTTGCCCTCCAGCGCCTTGAGCGACTGCGACACCGTGCCCTTGGTCAGGCCAAGGTAATCGGTCACCCCCAGCGGCGTATTCGAATAACGGTTGCAGCGCGCCAGGTACATCAGCGCACTCAGCTGGATGGGCTGCAGCTCGGCCAGCAGCGGGTGCTGGCGAAACCAGATGCGGGTCAGGCTGGATAGCCGTTCAAGTAGATCGAAGAGAGTCGTGTCGGTCATTTATCACTCCTGTCGAAATATAGTATCGACTAAATACCATATTGACAAAGGATGATTTGCGCGTAATCTTCACATCAGTATCGAATCGATACTAATTACTCAACAGGAGATTGATCATGACTCAAGCACGCTTCTATCACGCCGGTTGCCCCGTTTGCGTATCGGCCGAACAAACCCTGCTGAATCTGCTGGCTCCGGAGGTCAAGGTGGAGATCGTTCACCTCGGCGACCAGGCAACACGCGTCGCGGAAGCCGAACAGGCCGGGGTCAAGTCGGTGCCCGCACTGGTGGTCGACGGTCAGGTGCTGCACCTGAACTTCGGCGCCTCGATCGACGACCTGAAGTAAGTGCAGAACATGCGAGACGCCGCTCGGCGTCTCGCTGACCGCCGAGGAGAGAATCATGAAAGTGAATGTTTTCGATACCCACGTACGTACGCGCGACGGCCGCTATCTGCACTTCGATGTGTTGATCGAAGGCAACGATCAGGCGCGCGCCAACCAGTTCGCCAGGGACTGGATGGCCGAGCGTGGCCTGCAGGAAGACGCCATCGAACAGAGCCGTTGCCAGTTCTGCCACAGCCAGCCGGCTCACCCGGAGATCGCGGCGGCCATCAGCAGCAAGGGCTACTTCATCATTCCCCTGCAAGGTTGCTAGGAGACATCCATGAACACCTATCGCCCCCTGAACTGCGATTTGCACGATTACCTGGAAATCGCCTGCATGCACGGCTACCGCCTGCGCATCGAACGGCTCGATGGCCTCAGCTTCGAGGCCAGGGCACTGACCACGCGCACGGCCGCCAGCAAGGAGGAGTTTCTGCTGGTGCATGGCGACGCGGGCCAGCAGGAGCTGCGCCTGGACCAGTTGCTGGCCATCACCCCGCTCAATGCCGGCGCCAGCTTTGGCCGCGTCGAGTTGGCTGGCAGCCACTGCGCCTTGTGATATCTACGCCCGCCCCGGCCCAACTGCAATGTCACCCAGGAGAACCAGCATGCCAACCTTCCGCCTCGTCATCAGCCGCAACGAGCAGTTGCTGGGGTATTTCCAGTCCGATGTTCCCCACGCCCAGGCGGCCATCGCGTCTCTCGCCAGCGACTTGGGCAGCACAGGCTACGACCTCGAACTGCAGATCGCACACCACGAACGCCGCCTACTGGAAAGCGGCCCCGAGGGGCTGCGCGTGATAAGCAGCGAACCGCTGTTCGTTGCTGTATCCTTGGACGCTCATCTGCAGACCTGACCACCGCGCCTCCCACGCCATGCTTTCCAGCCTGATTCGCCTCGTTCAGGGCTTGTGCCTGATTCCCAGCACCGGCCTGTTCATCGCCCTGCTGACCCACAAACTGCGCCACGACAGCCCGGGGCTGGAGTGGCCATCCCTGCTGGAGCCGGGCAGCAACCCCGCAATCGAACTTGTGCTCGCCAGCCTTCCTGGCCTGATCGCATTTCTGCTGCTGGCCGCCAGCGGCCTGCTACGAAGAGGCAGAGCCCTGCCCTTGTTGCTCGGCTACAGCTTGTGCGCCAGCCTCGCCGCATACTGCGCCGTGAACCTGTTTGCCAGTTCCTACGGCAACACCTGGAGCGCGACGGAAATCTTCCGTGAATTGCTGCTAAACCAGCTCACCTTGCTCGGCCTGGCGGTCCTGCCTGGGCTGATCGTAGCCAGACTGCTGGACAGGCTTCTCCGCCGCCCAACATAGGCCTCAGGTTTCGACGCCCTCTACCGGCTCGTCTTCCTGCTCCTGCCGGGCCTCGGCGCCCTCGTCACGCTCCTGCTCGGATTTGCCGAGGGCGCGATTGGTGGACTCCTGCAGAGAATCCACCTGGCGGTTGACCTCGTCCACCACCTCACCGACCGACTCCTCGATCAGCGCCTGCGCTTCCTTCTTCGCCTCTTCGGCGAGTTTCTGCGCGGACTGCTCGGCGGCATCGCAGCCCGCCAGGGTGATCAGCGCTACGCCCAGCGCGACGGGCGCCAGACGGTTTTTCCAGAATTGGTACATCTCAATTTCTCCGGTTGCGAGACCGGCCTCACCCCGTAAGGCGAGGCCAGGTTCATGGGTCAGATATTGGCGGGCGGCTGGCCGCGGGTCTTGTACAGCGACAGCAGCACGCCACCGATCAGCAGGCCCAGGGTCACGCTCAGCGACACCGCAGCCGGGATCTTGCCGATGATGCCGACCAAGAAGATCTTCGCGCCGATAAACACCAGCACCAGGGCCAGCGCGTACTTGAGGTAGGCGAAGCGGTGGATCAGCGCCGCCAGGGCGAAGTACAGGGCACGCAGGCCGAGGATGGCGAAGATGTTCGAGGTGTAGACGATGAACGGGTCCTGGGTGATGGCAAAGATCGCCGGCACGCTATCGATGGCGAACACCAGGTCGGCGCACTCGATCAGGATCAGCGCCAAGAACAGCGGCGTCACCCACAGCACGCTGCGCCCCTTGCCATCGTCCTGCCGCACGAAGAAGCGTTGGCCGTGCAGCTCATCGGTCACGCGCAGGTGCTTGCGTAGGAACTTGACCAGCATGTTGTTCTGCAGGTCCGGCGCATCGTCGAGTTTGGAGAACAGCATTTTCACGCCGGTGAAGAACAGGAAGGCGCCGAACACGTAGAGGATCCAGGCGAACTCGTGGATCAGTGCGGCGCCCAGGCCGATCATGATCGCCCGCAGCACCAGCACGCCCATGATTCCCCAGAACAGCACCTTGTGCTGGTACTGCCGCGGGATGGCGAGGAAGCTGAAGATCATGGCCATGAGAAACACGTTGTCCATCGACAGCGATTTCTCGATCAGAAAGCCGGTGAGGTAATCCATGCTGGCGTCGCCGCCCTTCTGGAAGAACACCCAGACACCGAACAACAGACCCGCAGTGATGTAGCCGCCCGACAGCAACAGGCTCTCGCGCACGCCGATCTCGCGGTTATCGCGATGCAGCACGCCAAGGTCGAAGGCCAAGAGGGAGATGACGACAGCGATGAAGACCAGCCACAACCAGGTGGCCGTGCCGAGGAAGTCGGCGAAGAGAAACGGTTCGAGGGCAGTCATGAGCCCCTCCTACAGTCAGATTGAACAGACTGTGATTCCGACATCGCGGTGTTAACCGCCAGAGGGGCCCGGTATCACGGGCGCAAATATATTCAGGCCGCGAATGCCGCTCAACGGGGCGAATTTTGCAAAGTGTTTCACGCCGTGCAAGCGTTCCACGGCAGTAGTCTGCTTGCGGGCGAACAGCGTCACGGACGAAGACCGCGTAAAAGCTTCGCGGACAAGTCCGCTCCCACAGGCAGGACGCCTGCTTATCGTGGGAGCGGACTTGTCCGCGAATTCTGCAACTGTAGCCCCAGGCCCGGATCGAGCAGCAGGGCTGCCTCACCCCATCCTGCAAATGCTCAGAAGAGCCCGAGCTGCCCATCCAACAACCGTTCGAACTCGCCACCGACGAACGGCAGGATGGCATCGGCTACAGGTTTCAATTGGCGGCTGATGTAGTGCTCGTAATCCACTGGTGACAGCAGGCGCTCCAGCGGTTGCGGCCCGCCGGTGGTGATCAGGTAGCTGATCCAGCCGCCGCGCTGGTACTGCAACGGCCGGCCCAGTCGCTGGTTATGCTCGTCGGCCAGGCGCGCGGCGCGTACATGTGGCGGCACGTTGCGCTGGTAGTCATCGAGGCGTCGGCGCAAACGCTTGCGATAGACCAGCAGCTCGTCCAGCTCACCAGCCAGGGTGCGTTTCACGTAGGTGCGCACGTAGTCCTCATAGGGTTGGCCGGCGAATACCAGGCGGTACAGCTCCTGCTGGAAGCGCTGGGCCAGCGGCGACCAGTCGGTGCGTACCGTTTCCAGGCCCTTGAACACCATCCGCTCGCTGCCATCGGCTGCGCGCACCAGGCCGGCGTAGCGCTTCTTGCTGCCCTCCTCGGTGCCGCGAATGGTGGGCATGAGAAAGCGCCGGTAATGAGTCTCGAACTGCAGTTCCAGGGCGCTGGTCAGGCCGTACTCACTCTGCAGATGCTCGCGCCACCAGGCGTTCACGCGCGCTACCAGCGCGCGGCCGATGCGCGTCGCCTCATCCTCGTCGTGGGCGCGGCCGAGCCAGACGAAGGTAGAGTCGGTGTCGCCGTAGATCACCGCATGGCCCTCGACCTCGATCAGCTCGCGGGTGCGCTTCATGATCTGATGCCCGCGCAGGGTGATGGACGAGGCCAGGCGCGGATCGAAGAAGCGGCAGCCGCTGGAGCCGAGCACGCCGTAGAAGGCGTTCATGATGATCTTCAGCGCCTGCGACAACGCGGC
Organism: Ectopseudomonas mendocina; assembly: GCF_016008875.1. Classification (GTDB taxonomy): domain Bacteria; phylum Pseudomonadota; class Gammaproteobacteria; order Pseudomonadales; family Pseudomonadaceae; genus Aquipseudomonas. The sequence continues at coordinate 24,176 of NZ_JADTQG010000016.1, read as the reverse complement.
GTTGCCCTCGCGCTTGGCCGCCTCGCGCCCCTGCCAGACGCGCTCGACGATGGCTGGCAGGCAGTGCCGGGTACGCGAGAAACGCGCGCCGCGAAAGCCTTCCACCGAGTGCTCGTCGTCCGGCAGGTGCAAACCTTCGACCAGCCCCAGCGGGTCGATCAGGAAGCTGCGGATGATCGACGGGTACAGGCTCTTGTAGTCCAGCACCAGCACCGAGTCGTACAGACCGGGGCGCGAATCCATGACGAAGCCGCCGGGGCTGTTCTCGCCGCGAATGTCGCCGAGGTTCGGCGCGACGAAACCCAGACGGTGCATGGGCGGCAGGTACAGGTGGGTGAAGGCCGCCACCGAGCCGCCACTGCGATCAGCTGCCAGACCGGTGACGCTGGAGCGCTCCAGCAGGAAGGCGAGCAGATCGGTGTGGGCGAAGATGCGCGTGACCAGCTCGCAGTCCTTGAGGTTGTAGCGTGCCAGCGCCGGTTTGTCCTCGTCGAACATGCGCTGGATCTCGTCCATCCGTGCATAGGGCGTGTCGATGGCCTTACCCTCGCCGAGCAGGGTCTGCGCCACCGACTCCAGGCTGAACGAAGAAAAGCTCCAGGTCGCAGAACGCAGCGCTTCGATGCCATCGATGATCAGTCGCCCAGCCGCCTCGGCAAAATAGTGCTGGCTGCTGTTGTGCTGGCGCCAGCCCATCACGTCGCCGCCACGTCCCAGCAGCAGCGGCACCTTGAGTTGCTCGGCGTGATCGCGCAGCACGCGCAGGTCGAACTGCACCAGGTTCCAGCCGATGATGGCATCCGGATCATGCCGCTGCAGCCAGTCATTCAGGCGCTCGAGCAGTGCCTTGCGGCTGTCGCAGTACTCCAGGTCGAAGTTGACGATACTGGCATCGCCATTGGCCGGGCCGAGCATGTACACCTGGCGCTGGCCACAGCCTTCCAGGGCGATGGAATACAGCTCGCCACGGGCACTGGTCTCAATATCCAGCGACACCAGGCGGAGCGTCGGGCGGTAATCGGTGGCGGGTTTGAGCGACTTGCACAGCAGGCTGCCGTCCGGCTGCTCAACGCCCTCGAAGCTGACGGAGGCAGTGATAAAGCGCTCCATCAGGTAGCGATCCGGCGGACGGATATCGGCCTCGTAGACGTCCACGCCGACCTGGCGCAGCTTCTTCTCCAACTGCAGCAACTGGCGATACTGCCGGCAATACAGCCCCAGCACCGGGCGGCGCTTGAAGTCGCGCAAGGCCAGCTCACGCAGCTCGACGCCCTTCTCATTGCGCAATAGCGGCTCGGCCCAGGCGCGCTGCTCGGCGGGAATGAAAGCCACCGTTTCCTGGCACGGCAGGCGTACCTGCCGCGGGCCGGTATCGGTCGCCAGCCAGAAGGCCACCTCTGTTCCTTCCGGCGAGTCGCGCCAATGGCGGCTGAGCACGAAGCCTTGCTGGGGTTGCGTCATCGGGATTGGGTCACGGGTTACACGGCAGATCAGGGGCACCTGTAGGAGCGGCTTCAGCCGCGATAGTCGCCGCTAAAGCGCCTCCCACAGGTTCATGTGCTTCAAACTGGCCGAGCATTCTACGCCAGCGGTTACAATGGCGCCTTTTCCGGACGATGGTTCGATGAGCGACACACCTCCCTACGGCACCGGCGATACCTCCTACCAGGCTGCCGGAGGCATCGACGGCCTGCGCCGTCTGGTCGATGACTTCTACCGACTGATGGACGAACGCCCTGAGGCCGCCGCACTGCGCGCCCTGCACCCAACCTCCTTAAGCGCCTCGCGCGACAAGCTGGCGTGTTTCCTGAGCGGCTGGCTGGGCGGGCCGCGTCTGTTCGCTGAGAAGTACGGCAGCATCAGCATTCCAGCCTTTCATGCGCAGTGGCCAATCGACCAGGCGCTGGCCGAAAGCTGGCTGAGCTGCATGGCCGGCGCCATCGCTCTACAGAACTATGCACCGGCGTTCGCCGACTACCTGCTGACCCAGCTGCGCGTACCCGCCGAACGCTCGGTACAGGCCAGCCAAAACCGTCATCGCAAGGAAACCTGACATGACTGATCAACTGATCATCGAAGACCTAGAGCCCGGCGACGGCAAGTCCGTGGTCAAGGGCGCCCTGATCACCACCCAATATCGCGGCTGGCTGGCCGATGGCAGCGAGTTCGACTCGTCCTACTCGCGCGGCAAGCCGTTCCAGTGCGTGATCGGCACCGGCCGGGTGATCAAGGGCTGGGACCAGGGACTGATGGGCATGCAGGTGGGCGGCAAACGCAAGCTGCAGGTGCCGGCGCATCTGGGTTATGGCGAGCGCAGCATGGGCGCGATTCCACCCAACTCCGACCTGACCTTCGAGATCGAGCTGCTGGAAGTGCTGACCCGCGATGACTGATGCCGCCCTCGCCACCCTGCGTGAGCATCTGCTGCAGGCGCTGGACAACCACCCCGGCACCGAGACCCGCCGCCTGTTCCACGGCCGCGGTCGCTGCTGGCCGGGGCTGGAGCAGATCACCGTCGACTGGCTGTCCGGTATCGTTCTGGTGATGCTATTCCGCGAGCCATCGCCGGCACTGCGGCCGCTGCTGATCGAGTTGCTGGCCACTCCGCAATGGCTGGCCAGCGGCGCGCGCGGCCTGCTGCTGCAGCACCGCTACGTGCAGGGCAGCGAGAGCGAATGGCTGGCCGGCGAGCCGCAGGCGCAATGGCCGATCATCGAGGACGGCCTGCACTACCTGCTCGACCTGGGCAGCAAGCAGAACAGCGGGCTGTTCCTCGACATGCGCCTGGGTCGCCAGTGGGGGCGCGAGCAGGCCGCCGGCAAGCGCGTGCTCAACCTGTTCGCCTACACCTGCGGCTTCTCCGTGGCGGCCATTGCCGGCGATGCCGAGCGGGTGGTCAACCTGGACATGGCGCGCGCGGCGCTGTCACGCGGTCGCGACAACCATCGCCTGAACGGGCATGACCTCTCCCGAGTGGAGTTTCTTGGTCATGAACTGTTCAAGTCCTGGGGCAAGGTGCGCAAGAGCGGCCCCTACGATCTGGTGATCATCGACCCGCCGAGCTTTCAGAAAGGCAGCTTCGCTCTCACCCAGGACTACGCCAAGATACTCCGGCGCCTGCCGGAACTGCTCAGCGAGCACGGTATGGTGCTGGCCTGCGTCAACGATCCGGATATCGGCCCGGACTTCCTTATCGAAGGGATGGCGGCCGAAGCGCCACAACTGCACTTCGTGCAGCGCCTGGACAACCCACCGGAGTTTCCCGATATCTCCCCCGAGAGCGGCCTGAAGGCGCTGGTGTTCCAACTGTAGCCTGGATGAAATCCGGGAGTTGCTGGCCCCGGATTGCATCCGGACTACGAGCAGATGCCGATGATGTGGGATGGGCTTTAGCCGCGACGTGAACAGATCGCGGCTAAAGCCCCTCCCACAATCCGGCTAGCGAATACCCAGGCGCTTGGCCAAACGACTGAGATTGGCGCGGTCCACCCCCAACTCCCGCGCCGCATCGGCCCATTTGCCCTGATGACGCGCCAGACATTGCTCGATCAGTCTGTGCTGGAAAGCGTCCACCGCCGCACGCAGCTCCACGCCCGTCGGCATCGCCTCGCCGGGGGCCAGCACTTCGTCGATCAAGGGCGGCGCCTCGGCCATCGGCAAATCCAGGTCCTGCACGTCGAGGCTGAGAATGCGCGGGCGCTCGCCGTGGCGCGCCAGCGCCTTGATCGCCGCACGGCCGATCAGGTGCTCCAGCTCACGCACGTTGCCCGGCCAGTCGTGGCCCAGCAGCGCCTTCTGCGCCTCGGCACTCAGGCGCAGGCTGCGCAGCCCCAGCCGGGCACGGTTCTCTTCGAGAAAGTAACCGGCCAGCAACAGCACATCACGGCCGCGCTCGCGCAGCGGCGGTACCGGCAATGGGTAGACGCTCAGGCGGTGATAAAGATCGGCACGAAAGCGCCCGGCACGTACTTCGGCCGCTAGGTCGCGGTTGGTCGCGGCGATCACCCGCACATCGACGCGGTGCTCGCGATCCGAGCCGACCCGCTGCAACTGGCCGCTCTGCAGCACACGCAGCAGCTTGGCCTGGATCGCCAGCGGCAACTCGCCCACTTCGTCGAGAAACAGGCTGCCGCCATCGGCCAGCTCGAACTTGCCGCTGCGCTCGCTCATCGCCCCGGAGAAGGCGCCGCGGACATGGCCGAACAGTTCACTCTCCACCAACGCATCGGGCAAGGCCGCGCAGTTGATGCTGACCAGCGGCCGCTGCGCACGCGGCGAAGCGGCGTGGATGGCTTCGGCCACCAGCTCCTTGCCAACCCCGGTTTCTCCGGTGATCAACACAGTGAGCGGGCTGTCGCCAACCAGACGGATTTCATCCTGCAGCTTGCGCAGCGCCGTGCTTTGCCCCACCAGCTCGCGCGGTTGCTGGCGGGCCTGCTTGTACAGTTCGGTCAGCTGGCGCTCAGCCTCGACCCGCTGCGCAAGGCCGCTGATGCGCGCGCTGACCTTGACCGTGGCCGCCGCCAGGCTGGCGAAGGCATCGAGACTGTCCAGGTCGAGCCGGCCAAAACTGGTTGGGTCGAGCGAATCCAGGGTCATCAGGCCCCAGAGCTGCTCATCCAGATACAGCGGGCACCCCAGGCAATCGTGCACTTCCAGATGGCCGTGCAGCCCGTCCACCAGGCCGTCATAAGGGTCAGGTAGGCCGCAGTCGGCAGCGAAGCGCGTCGGCCCGGCATGCTCCAGCAGCGCCGCCAGACGCGGGTGCTCACTGACCTTGAAGCGCCGGCCCAGGGTGTCCGGGCTTAGACCTTCGACGGCCAGCGGCACCAGTATTTCGCCGTCTAGTCGCAGCAGCGCCACGGCATCGCAAGGAAATAGCTGGCGCAAGGCAGCGAGCAGCCGGCGGTAACGCTCGCCATCGTCCAGCTCGCGCGAAAGGTCTGCCACCAGAGGAATCAGGGTTTCCAGCAGAGGGTTAGCGGTCATTTAGACTTCTCTTTGTCCTTATGACCCACACGCAAAGCGAGTCATTAATACTGCTAAACAAGCAAGCCATTGATATTTAAGGATTATTTATCTGGCACGATTTCTGATGGGTATTTATCGCTAACGCTAGCACGCCATAACTGGCCAGACGAGCCACACCGGCGTCTTTATTTGTCTTGCGGAGATACCCTAATGCTGACCAACACTCAACGTGACCTGATCAAAGCCACCGTGCCGCTGCTGGAAAGCGGCGGCGAAGCTCTGACCACCCATTTCTACCGGATGATGCTCAGCGAGTATCCCGAAGTACGTCCGCTGTTCAACCAGGCCCACCAGGCCAGCGGCGACCAGCCGCGCGCTCTGGCTAACGGCGTATTGATGTACGCGCGCCATATCGACCGCCTAGAGGCCCTGGGGCCGCTGGTACGCCAGGTGGTGAACAAGCACGTGGCCCTGCAGATCCTCCCCGAGCACTATCCCATCGTCGGCGGCTGCCTGCTGCGCGCGATCCGCGAGGTGCTGGGCGCCGAGATCGCCACCGATGCCGTGATCGATGCCTGGGCCGTGGCCTACCAGCAACTGGCCGACATTTTCATCGGCGCCGAAGAACAGCTTTACGAGGAAAACGCCACGGCGCCTGGCGGTTGGCGTGGCGCGCGGGCCTTCCGCGTGGCGCGTAAGGTCATCGAGAGCGCCGAGATCACCTCCTTCTATCTGGTCCCGGTCGATGGCGGCGCCCTGCTCGACTACCAGCCAGGCCAGTACATCGGCATGCGCCTGCTGCTGGACGGCGAAGAAGTACGCCGCAACTACTCGCTGTCGGCGCTGGCCAATGGCCGCGAGTACCGCATCAGCGTAAAGCGTGAAGCAGGCGGACGCGTTTCCAACCACCTGCATGACAATGTTCATGAAGGCGACGAGCTGGACCTGTTCCCGCCAGCCGGAGATTTCACCCTGAGCGAGTCGGACAAGCCGCTGGCACTGATCACCGCCGGTGTCGGCATCACCCCAGCACTGGCCATGCTCGACGCGGCACGTCATTCGGGACGACCGATCCACTTTATCCACTGCGCGCGCAGTGCCGATGTGCACGCATTCCGTGACTGGGTCGATGCGCACGCCGCCGAGCATCCGCAGATCCGCCATTACGTTTGCTACAGCGAACCGCGCGAGGGTGACCAGGCCGACGCCGAGGGATTCCTCAGCCGCGAACTGCTGGAGCAGTGGCTACCGTCCGAACGTGATCTGGACGCCTACTTCCTTGGCCCGAAACCCTTCATGGCTCAGGTCAAGCGTCACCTGCAGGCACTGGGCGTACCGGACGAGCAAAGCCGCTACGAATTCTTCGGTCCGGCTTCGGCGCTGGACAGCTGATCAACGAGGAGGTGAATCATGTATCCGCTCAATCTCCCACCTATGCAGATCCTGCATTTGTCCAGCCAGTTGCTTTGGGCCGGGCTCGTCCTGCTGCTCCTGGGCGTGCTGGCGGCTTATGGCCTGGAGAGGCACCTGAACGTACCGACGTTGGTGCTGGCACACAGCCTGACACTGATCGGTCCCAGCGTGCTGAAGATCGGCTACGTGCTGCGCCTGATCGCGCAGGAACGCCTGAAAGAGAGAACAAGCGCTCATACAATTGCTTGATCGTAAGCAGGCTCTGGCCATCGCGCCGCTCTGGCGTCTTGGCTTCCGCTCGTTCTTTCTCGCTGGCGCGCTGTTCGCCCTGTTTGCCGTCGCCCTCTGGGCGGCGGCGCTGCACGGGCTGACGAGCCCCGCAGTGCCCGGTGGCATGCTGGCCTGGCATCGCCACGAGATGCCCTTCGGTTTCGGCCTGGCGATCATCGCCGGCTTCCTGCTCACTACCGTACAGACCTGGACCGGGAGTCCGGGTCTCAGCGGCCGCCCCCTGATCGCTCTGTTCGGACTGTGGTTGGCCGCGCGCCTGGTGTGGTTCTTCCCCGTCCCGCTGGCACTGCTGGCAGTTCTGCAACTGGCCTTTATCGGCCTGTTCATTGCGCAGATGGCGCGCCAGTTGATTGCCGCGCGGCAAGGCAACAACTACCCAATCCTGCTGGTGCTGAGCCTGCTCGCGCTCTGCCAGTCCCTCACCCTCGCCGGCCTGGTGCTGGGCGACGATGGGCTGCAACGCCGTGGCGCACTGGCCGCACTGTGGCTGATCGCCGTTATGCTGAGCTTGATCGGTGGTCGCGTGATCCCCTTTTTCACCCAGCGCGGCCTGGGCCGGATCGAGGCCTTCGCTGCCCATCCCTGGCAGGATCGTTTGCTGCTGGTTTGCGGTGTGCTGGTCGCCGCGCTGTTCGCCAGCGGGCCCAACCTGCGGCCCAGTTCCTGGCTGGCCGTGCCTTTCGTCGTACTGAGCGTGCTGCACGGCCTGCGCCTGTGGCGCTGGCACCTGCGCGGCGTCTGGCGCGTACCGCTGCTGTGGTCCCTGCACCTGGCCTACGCCTGGCTGTTGCTCGCCACGCTCGGTATGGCTGCGTGGCACCTGGGCTGGCTGACGCAATCCAGCTTGGCCAACCACGCGCTGGCGGTGGGTGCGATGGGCGGGCTGATCCTGGCGATGATGGCGCGGGTCAGCCTCGGTCATACCGGCCGTGCATTGCAACCGCCGAAGGCAATGGCTTGGGCCTTCGGTCTGCTCAATCTGGGCGCGCTGATTCGAGTCGCGGCGGGCAGCAGCTGGCTATGGCTAGCGGCGCTATGCTGGGCCGTGGCCTTCGCCCTGTTCGCCTGGTATTACGCGTCGATGCTGTGTCAGGCGCGAGTGGATGGGCATCCGGGGTGAAACGCCTGGTGCAATCAAACGGCCAGACCGTAGCCCGGATTGCATCCGGGCTGCGTTTTTAAAGTAATGACATCAATCGACCAGCGTGCAGGCCATCACCAACGCGTCTTCACGCCCACCGACTGCCGGGTAGTAATCGCGGCGGCGCCCCACTTCGTTGAAGCCGAAACGCTCGTACAAGCGGTAGGCGCTCTGGTTGCTGGCGCGCACTTCAAGAAAGCACTCGCGCCCGCCCAGTTCAAAGGCCTCTTTCATCAGATGTTCGAGCAGGCGCAAGCCAAGGCCACGGCCCTGGCTTTCCGGCTTGATGGTGATATTGAGCAGATGCGCTTCGTCGAGGATCAGGTTGATCACGCCATGACCGACCTGCTGATTGCCCTCGAACATCAGCCAGCAGTTATAGGACTTGAGGCTGTCGGTGAAGATGCCGCGCGTCCACGGATGGCTGAAGGCGGCGTATTCGATCTTCAGCACGGCATCGAGATCCGCCTCGGTCATCGGGCGGAAGGAAATCGCATCGCTCATCGGGCGTAACTCAGGCACAAAGACGGGTGTTCTCAGGATTGAGCAGGGGCTGACCAGCGCTGGCGGATTCTCCGCATGGCCTGCCACAGCTCGCGCTTGCGCGTTGGTTCTTCCATCAGCAGCTCCAGGCCCGGCAACGCCCAGCAGGCGCCAAGGCCCTCGATCTGCAGCTCACGGTTGTAGCTGTGCTCGTCACCCTCGCCAGCGAAGCGAATGGCCGGCAGGCCGACCAGCCACAGACAGGCGCTGGGCTGCTCTTCCAGGCGTGCAGCCACGAAGCTCTGCACGAACTCCAGCGCCGCCTCCGGTCCCTGACCCAGGTTACCGCGCACCAGCAGCGGCCAGCGCACCGGCTCGCCGAGCAGCTGCGGGCTGTCCGGCAGACCGGCGGCGCGCAACAGATCCTTGAGCAGGACGTAGGCTGGATCGCGGCTCTGGAACGGCTGACCGGTGGGCAGCTCCACCAGCAGGGCGCAATCACCGGCACGCAGCAACTGCAGGGCAAAACGTGGCGGCGGTGCACTGACCCGAGCCGGTTTTTCCTCGACAGGTTCCGGCTCCGCCACCGGTTCGACAGCCGTCTGGCGCGGCTGGGCGCCTGGGCGCGGAATCTCGATCTTCGGCCGCTCGGCCGGCGTCTCGCGTACCGGCTCGGCCACCGCTGCCACCGATTCACTGACGACATTCAGCGGCGCTTCGGCAGGCGGCGGCGCCAGCAATTCGGCACGCGACGGCGCGGCAAAGGGCAGCTCGGTACGCGGCAGCCAAGTGGCTACCTGCATGGCATCGAGGTAGGCGCGACGGCGCAGCTCGGCGTTCAAAGCAGAAGTATCCAGTGCAGTCATTTGATAGGGGGCGATTGTCGCGTGAATCGAGGGGCGCGGATAGTCCCTGAGCCTTCTGCTCGTTGAAGTGAAGGCGCCATGAAAACCTGCGCCAGCGTCAGCCGTGCAGGCACATTCGCCACGCCGTGCTGCCAGGGCATCAGCCTGGTGACAATCTGAGCCCACTCTGAAACGAAAAAGGATCGCCGTGGCGATCCTTTTTCGTCATGCACAAAGAGCGGTCAGGGTTTGGCTTGCAGGATCTCGATCCACAGCGCGCCATCGCCCGACCTGGCTTCGCCAACGCGCTTGAGCTGGCCCTGGTCGCCAATTGCGTAACTGCCGACCGTCTGGCTTTTTTCACCCGTCACCAGCAGCCATTTGCCATTGGGGAAGAAGGCGATGTTGCGCGGCTGCTTTTCCTCGACCGGGTAGTTGCCATGGAAGCTCAAGCTGCCGCTGTCAGGATCGACCCTGAAGGCCGACACCGAACTGGTGGTGCGTTCGGTGATGTAGAGCAAGGTGCCGTCCGGCGACAGGCGAATGTCGGCCGCCCAGATACGCGGGGTCAGATCATCCTTGAGATCGTTGTTGGCAGCACTGCGCGCTTCACCATGGGCCAGACCCAGGGACGCAGGGATGCCATTGGCTTCGCTCACCTGCTTCAATTCACCGCTACTCTCGTCGATGGCATAACCGCTGACTGTGCCGCTCAGCTCGCCCACCACATAGAGGAATTTGCCGTTGGGCGAGAACAGGAAATGGCGAGGCCCGGTATTGGCTGCGGTTCTGGCGTAGCCTTCGCCGATCGGCGTCAGTGCGCCGGTGGTCTTGTCCTGGCTGAACTGCAGCACCTTGTCGACCCCGAGATTGCCGGCGTAGACGAAACGATCACTCAGATCCGAGCGGATCGAGTGGGCGAAGGGGCCGGTCTTGTAGACGGCGATCTTATCCGCTACCTGGCCGTCCGTGCCGATGGCCTGCACGCTGAGCAAGGCACCGCCATAGGAGGCCGCCATCAGGAAACGTCCGCTGCGGTCCGTGGACAGGTAGGCCATGCTGTCGGCCAGCGGCGCCTGGCCGATTTTTTCCAGATGCCCGGTCTTGGCGTCTATGCGGTAACTGAGCACGGTGAAGGGCGCGACGCGCTGCGCAGCAAACAACAGGGTGCCGTCAGGGGACAGGGCCATGGGGTTCACCTTGTCGCCAGCCTGGATCTGTTCGACCAGTTCGATGGCGCCGGTGGCGTCATTCAGGCGGTACTGCGAGATCAGCCCGTCGTTAGGGCTCGAGATGTAGGCGAAGGTGGCAGCGTGTGCGGACATCACCAGGGTCGAAGCGAGGGTGGCGGCGAATACGAGGGGTCTGATCATGATGGCGGCCTTGCTATTGTGATTGTTGTGGTCAGTCATCGTACGACTATGTAACTATTCATTGCAATGACTCATAACCGCCGAAAACTCCGCATCCAGCGGTTCAAGCCGGCACCTCGCCAGCCGATATCCCATAACGAAAACAATTCTGCCTGCCCGCCCCCAGTGAGGCTTACATGCTGCTACGCAACTGGAACATCGCTCCTCGCGCTGCCTTTGGTTTTGCCCTGATCGCCCTGATGGTGGCCTTTCTCGGCGTGTTCTCGCTCGCCACCATGTCGAATATCCGCGAGCGGGCCACCAACATCGAAACCGACTGGGTGCCGAGCATCCGCGCCGTCGACTCCATTCGCGAGAACATGCTGCGCATCCGCACCATTTCCCTGCGCGTGGCGCTGGACCCCGACCCGAACAACGTCGACACCTACCTGAGCCAATACGAGGCGCGCAACAAGGTGCTCGAACAGAACATCCGCGACTTCGAGCCCTTCATCGATACGCCGGAAGAGCAGCGCATCTACGACCAATTCCGCCGCGACTTCGCGGCCTACCAGCGCGGTATGGCCGACTCCTTCGTGCTGGCCCGCAGCAGTAACAGCGAAGCACTCAACAAGCTGCTGCTGGTGGATATGAAGCCGGTGGTCGACGGCACCGGCGCTCAGCTCGCCGAACTCGGCGAGATCTACAGCAAGGGCATTGCCCTGGAAGGCCAGGTGTCGGCGGACGAGTACGCCCGCTCACAGTTGATCGTCATTGCCGTGATCGCTCTCGCTGCGCTGGTCACCGTACTACTGGCCTGGCTGCTGACCCGTAGCATCGTCGGCCCGCTCAAAGGTGCCGTGGAAGCGGCCCAGCATGTCGCCGCCGGCGACCTGACCCAGCGCATCCAGGTTGCCGGGCGCGACGAGGTCAGCCAGTTGCAGACCGCCCTGGCGCAGATGCAGCAGCGCCTGCGCGACACCCTGGCGGAAATCAGCGGCTCCTCGACTCAACTGGCGGCGGCGGCCGAAGAGCTCAATGCGGTGACCGAAGAAGCAGGCCGCGGCATCCAGCGGCAGAACGACGAGATCGAACAGGCCGCCACTGCCGTCAACGAGATGAGCGCGGCGGTGGACGAAGTGGCGCGCAACGCGGTGTCCACTTCGGAGGCCTCGAAGACGTCCAACCAGTCGGCGCAGTCGGGCCAGGCGCGCGTCGCGGAAACCATCGCGGCCATCAGCGACCTGTCCGGAGAGGTGGAAAGCACCTCGTCGCTGGTACAGCGCGTCGCCGAGCAGTCGCAGGAAATCGGCAAGGTACTCGACGTGATCCGCGCGATCGCCGAACAGACCAACCTGCTGGCGCTCAATGCCGCCATCGAGGCAGCGCGCGCCGGCGAATCCGGCCGAGGTTTCGCCGTAGTGGCCGATGAAGTACGCGCCCTCGCCCACCGCACGCAGAACTCCACCCAGGAGATCGAGCAGATGGTCTCCAGCATGCGCACCGGTGCCAGCCAGGCGCTGACCTCGATGCAGTCGAGCAACGATCGCGCACGTGCCACTCGCGAACTGGCACAGAGCGCCGGCAGCGCGCTGGACGAAATCACCGTGGGCATCAGCGAGATGTACGAGCGCAACCTGGTGATCGCCAGCGCGGCGGAGCAGCAGGCTCAGGTGGCCCGCGAGGTGGACCGCAATCTGGTGAACATCCGCGACCTGTCGCTGCAATCGGCCACCGGCGCGCACCAAACCAGCGCCTCCAGCCACGAACTGTCGCGCCTGGCCGCCGACCTCAACCAGTTGGTGGGCCGCTTCAAGGTCTGACGCTAGCGTCGCCATAACGAAAAAAGGATCGCCGAGGCGATCCTTTTTTCATGCTGCGGGCTGTATCAGGCTGGCTGATTCCACGGACGGTCTCCGTGCTCATCCTTGATACGTGTGGGCAGGCCCATCACGTCCAGCAGCTCCAGGAACGGCTCGGCGGGCAGCTGTTCGACGTTGACCATGCGCTTGGCATCCCACTCGCCACGCGCGACCAGCAGCGCTGCGGCGACCGGCGGCACGCCGGCGGTGTAGGAGATACCCTGGCTGTCGGTCTCGGCGAAGGCTTCTTCGTGGTCGGCCACGTTGTAGATGAACAGCTCGCGCGGCTGGCCATCCTTGGTGCCCTTGACCAGGTCGCCGATGCAGGTCTTGCCGGTGTAGCCCGGCGCCAGCGAGGCGGGGTCGGGCAGCACTGCCTTGACCACTTTCAGCGGCACCACTTCAAGGCCTTCGGCGGTCTTGACCGGTTGTTCGGAGAGCAGGCCGAGGTTCTTCAGCACGGTGAACACGTTGATGTAGTGATCGCCGAAGCTCATCCAGAAACGGACGTTCGGCACGTCGAGGTGCTTGGACAGCGAGTGCACCTCGTCATGGCCGGTCAGGTACAGGTTCTGTTCGCCCACCACCGGCAGATCGTCGGTGCGTTTGACTTCGAACATGCTATTGCTGGTCCACTGGCTGTTCTGCCAGCTGTAGACCGTGCCGGTGAATTCGCGGAAATTGATTTCCGGGTCGAAATTGGTGGCGAAGTACTTGCCGTGCGAACCGGCGTTGACGTCGAGGATGTCGATCGACTCGATCTTGTCGAAGTACTGTTGTTGCGCCAGAGCGGCATAGGAGTTGACCACGCCCGGATCGAAGCCGACACCGAGGATGGCGGTCACGCCCTTGTCCTGGCATTCGGCCAGGTGCTTCCACTCGTAGTTGCCATACCACGGCGGGGTTTCACAGATCTTGCTCGGATCTTCGTGGATGGCGGTGTCCAGATAGGCGACGCCGGTGTCGATACAGGCGCGCAGCACGGACATGTTGAGAAACGCCGAACCGACGTTGATGACGATCTGCGATTCGGTCTCGCGGATAAGTGCCTTGGTTGCTTCCACGTCCAGGGCGTTCAGCGCATAGGCTTTGATCTCGCCGGGCTGCTTGAGGCCGCCCTTTGCCTGCACGCTGTCGATGATGGCCTGGCATTTGGAGATGTTGCGCGACGCAATTGCAATGCGACCTAACTCGTCATTGTGTTGCGCGCACTTATGGGCCACCACCTTGGCAACACCTCCTGCTCCAATGATCAGAACGTTCTTCTTCAATTGTTTCACCTCCTGGGTACTGCGTTTTGGACAATGATTACGTTGGAAATCGTAGGGTGGACGACGCTTCATCCGTCCACCGAACACCTGCGCCATGGTAGATGGGAAAAGCGTCATCCACCCTACGACAAGATCACGACAGACTGGACAGGTAGTCGTCGAACTCGAACTTACGTGCCACCTCGACACTACCGTCGAGTTGCTTGACCACGATGGACGGCATTTTCAGGCCGTTGAACCAGTTCTTCTTGACCATGGTGTAACCGGCCGCGTCGATGAACGACAGGCGATCACCGATCTGCAGCGGCTTGCCGAACTGGTACTCGCCGAAGATATCCCCGGCCAGGCAGGATTTGCCGCAGACCATGTAGGTATGTTCGCCATCGTTGGGCGCCATCTTGGCGTTGAGGCGGTAGATCAGCAGGTCGAGCATGTGCGCTTCGATCGAGCTGTCGACCACCGCCAGGTGCTTGCCGTTGTACAGGGTATCGAGCACGGTGACTTCCAGCGAGGCGCTCAGGGTGATCGCCGCCTCCCCCGGTTCCAGATACACCTGCACGCCGTACTTCTCGGAGAAGGCTTTAAGGCGCGCGCAGAAGGCGTCGATCGGATAGCCCTCGCCGGTGAAGTGGATGCCGCCGCCGAGGCTGACCCACTCGACCTGGGCGATCAGGTGGCCGAAGCGCTCCTCGATAGTGGTGAGCATCTTGTCGAACAGCTCGAAGCTGCCGTTCTCGCAGTTGTTGTGGAACATGAAGCCGGAAATCTGCCCCATGACCTGCTCGATCTTGGCTGGGTCCCATTCGCCCAGGCGGCTGAACGGACGCGCCGGGTCGGCCAGCAGGTAGTCGGAGCTGCTCACCTGCGGGTTGACGCGCAGGCCGCGGATGGTGCCCTCGGTACGCTCGGCGAAGCGTTCGAGCTGGCCGATGGAGTTGAAGATGATCTTGTCGCAGTTGGCGACCATCTCTTCGATCTCGTCGTCGGCCCAGGCCACGCTGTAGGCGTGGGTTTCGCCCGCGAACTTCTGCCGGCCCAGCTTCAACTCATAGAGGGACGATGAGGTCGTGCCGTCCATATATTGCTGCATCAGGTCGAACACCGACCAGGTGGCGAAGCATTTCAGCGCCAGCAGCGCCTTGGCACCGGAGTTCTCGCGCACGTAGGCGATCTTCTCCAGGTTGACCAGAAGCTTCTGTTTGTCGATGAGGTAGTACGGCGTCTGGATCATCTCGTCGCCCCAGCAAGGTCGGCCAATGGAGGACTTTCAGCCCCCCGGAAAAAAGTGGACGCGAATTGTGCCGATAACTGACGCATATCGAAAGGGCACCAGGGGCATTTCATCCCCGGACCGATCACTGGCGAACTCTGCCCGCTGGGCTCACCCTTCACTGATCGGCCTGTCGCCGAGCTTGCCCAGTACGCATGACGCCCCCATGACAGCTCGGTTACTCCTGCGCAGCACGTAACATACGGCAACAACCTGTCGCTCGCCGGCCTCTGATCGACAGACACTCAAAACAGGCCCCTTCCTTGCAGTACAATCACTCCTTTTCACTTGCCTGGAACCCGGCGCCTCGATGATCGATCCCAAGCGCGTTTTGCGCGCCCTCGCCGAACACTGGACGTTGCTCGAACCGCTCTGCGAGCGCTTCGACGCCGGCACCCTGAGCCTGGTCGAGCTGCGCAGCCAGCTCGCCACGCAGTTGCCCGACGCCACGCCCAGCGACACCACTGCCCTGCTCGACACCTGGATCCGCCTGGACATCCTGGTGCCGGTGGCCAAGAGCCCCAATCGTTTCGAGCTCAACGCGCAGATCCACGACTTCCTGGCCTACCTGCGCCGCGAGCACCGACTCGGCCTGTGCCTGGAGATCGAAGCCTACCTGCGCCATCTGGAGCGCCTGGCCGGCTATATCCAGGACGCCTTCGAGGTGCGCGACGCCAACGACCTGGCACGCCAGCTGCGCCTGCTCGATATGCGCGTGCGCGACGTGCTGAAGAAACTGGCCAACGACGAACAGGCGCTGGTTGGCGTGGCCGACCGCGCCAAGACCAGCGACCGGCAAATCCCCCTGCGCCAGCGCTACGCCGAGGTGTTGGCCACCTGGGACGAGTACGTCGAGCCGATGATCCAGCTGGTCGCCGCCGATGGCGCCTTCGAGCAGGGCGTGCGCCGCGTCGAACAGGTGCTGCTGCGCCTGCTCGGTGACCAGCAGCGCCTCGGCCAACTGGTCGACGACGACCTGCTGCTGCGCACCCATGCGCGCATCCTGGAAATGCAGACCACCGCCCAGCTGACCCTGCGCAAGGCCCGCGAGCTGCTGCTGCCGCTACGCGAGGAAGCGCGCCGGCACAACGCCGTGACCCGCGGCGCCGCGCTGGCGCTGTCGGTGATCCGCAAGAAGGGCATCGACGCCGTGCCGCAGGCGGCCATGCCGCTGTTCACCCGGCCGCAAAGCAACTTCCTCGGTTCGGCCAGCCAGGTCGAGGCCTACGTCTACGCCCTGGCGCGCTTCGAAGCCAAGCCGGCGCATTTCCCCAAGGCCAGCGGCAGCCGTAAGGGCGGCGCGCCCAAGGCGCCGAAAACCGCGCGGGAAATGATCGAGCGCTGCGAGCAGGCCCTACCGCTGCCGGATCTGATGACCTGGCTGCTGGAGCAGGAACCGGAAGGCGCCACAGACGAATTGCTTTACTGGTTCTCGCGACTGTCACGCGAAGGCCGCTTCCAGCGCGACCGCCTGGAACGCCAGACCTATCTGACCCGCGAGCACGAAATCAGCATCAGCTCCTACGCCCTGGTGGGCCGCCCCCATGCTTGAACGCGACGCAGGGCGGACAACGCCCTTTTTGTCCGCCTTGGCGATTGCCAGGCAGCAGGACTCGCCAGTGCATGACCATCACGTAGGGTGGACAACGCTTTCCTTGTCCACCTCGTCGATCACCGGGCGGTGGACGGATGAAGCGTCGTCCACCCTACTCCTGCCCACCATCGGCCATTTCGACCTATCAGGTGGAGCGCGCTCAACCGCACTCGACCCAACGCTTGCCCGTGAGCACCGTCTATGAATATCGACCTGAAAGAAATGACCCAGCTCGCGGCCGCCTTCCGCGACCTGTTCAAGGGCTACCACATCTCGCGCAGCGAGCCGGAGTGCTACGCCCAGCTGTCCAGCATGCAGGACCAGTATCGTGCGCTGTTCCGCGCCCTCGGCTTCGAGCTGGTGTGCGACCCGCGCGGCTTCTACTACTTCGTGCCCGAGCAGGTGGCACCGCAGGTGAACAAGACTGCCCAGCGCCTGGCGCTGTTCACCTTCATTCTGGTCGAGCACCTGGCCGACCAGGGCCGCGACCCGCTTTCCGTGCTCGACGGCGGCAGCATCGGCCGTGACGAGCTGCCAGCGCTGCTGGAAAAGTACCGCGACCTGTTCCTGCAGGCCGAGGTCACCACCTTCGAGGAGCTGGAAGACAAGATCATCCGCCGTCTCGTGCAGCTCGGCTTCGCCGAGGACAGCAACGGCGTGTACCGATTCCTGCCGCCGATGCACCGCTTCCTCGACGTCTGCCTGTCGGTGCAGCACGACCGCGACCTGGCTGCCAGCCTGCACAGCAGCGACCTGCCGCTGCCGGCACCGGTGCTGCTGGACGATGATGGCGATGCCGACACGGCAGTTGCCATCGACACCGATGAATCCGAGGAAGACGCCCTGGCCCGCGCCATGGCCGAAGAACGCGCCGCACAGGAGATGGACGCATGAGCCAGGAACGCTACGGCATCCGCCGCTTCGCCCTGCTGAACACCGCCGGCTACAGCCTCGGCCTGTTCCCGCTGGAAAACCCGCTGTCGGTCTACGGCGCCAACAACCTGGGTAAATCCGCCTCGATCAACGCCCTGCAGTTCCCCATTCTGGCGCGCATGTCGGATATGAGCTTCGGCAAGTACAGCCTGGAAGCCTCGCGCAAGTTCTACTTCGCCTCTGATACCAGCTACATCCTCGTCGAAGTCGCCCTGCCCCACGGCCCGCATGTGATCGGCGTGGCCGGTCGCGGCCCGGGTGGCGGCTTCGGCCACCAGTTCTTCGCCTACGCCGGCGAGCTGGATCTGGAACACTACCAGCAGAACGGCACCTGCCTGCGTCAGCGCGAACTGTTCAAGAACCTCGGCCAGGCTGGCATCACCGCCTACGAACTGAAGCCCGACGAACTGCGTCGCCTGCTGGTCGGCGGCCACACCAGCATCCCGCTGGACCTGACCCTGATCCCGCTGCGCTCGACCAGCGAACAGAGCC
Organism: Ectopseudomonas mendocina; assembly: GCF_016008875.1. Taxonomy (GTDB): domain Bacteria; phylum Pseudomonadota; class Gammaproteobacteria; order Pseudomonadales; family Pseudomonadaceae; genus Aquipseudomonas. The sequence continues at coordinate 6,258 of NZ_JADTQG010000016.1, read as the reverse complement.
TGAAAACCTTCCGCGCGCTGTTTATCAACCTTCTCCATATGAGGGAGATCACCGCGGCGAAACTCAAGCAGCTGTTCCTCGATGCCTTCGAGCACAGCCTGCGCTCGGGCAGCGTCGACTACATCGCCGCCACCGAGGAAGCCTTCCGCGACGTGCGCCGCATGGAGCAGGACTACCAGGCTCTGGTGACCGCCGGCCCCTTGATCGAAGCACTGGCCTCGGGCGTGTCCCAGCGCGAAGTGCTGCGCGGCAAGCTGCACCGCCTCTCGCCGCTGCTCGATAACCTGCTGGGCACTTGGCACGACTACGCCGATGCGCGCAAGGAAGAGCTGGTGATCCAGGCCGAGCACTATCGAAACGAGCAGGACGGCTTGCAGAACGAACAGCGCGGCGGCACCAGTGAACTGATGCGCCTGGAACGCGAGATCAGCGAAATCCAGCGCTGGCTGGGCGAACTGTCGGTGCTGAAGAACCGTTTCGCCCTGGTGGAAAATGCCAAGGTTCTGGAAGAGCAACTGCTCGCCGCCAAGGACGCACACGACGAACTGGCCGGCGCCCTGGCGCAGTCCCGTCAGTTCTCAAGCGAAGACCTGGACGAGCGCCTGCGCGATCTGGAAAAACGTCTCAAGTCGGTCAAGCAGCAGCTCGATCACGCCGACAACAACAGCTACTCGCGCCTACGCGAGGAGTTTTCCCAGGCGGACGTCGACCGTCTGATGCGCCTGTTCAACGGCCAGCTGTTCAGCCTGCCGCTGGGTGAGAAAGGCATCCAGGCCGAGGGCGACGACTGGGTCAAGGCCGTCGAGGCGGTGCTGGATCGCTTCAAGGGCGATACCTTCGCCGTGCCGGGCCTGTCCATCGACCTCAGCCATATCGAGCCCCCGGCGCTGCAGGCACTGGCCGACCGCGCCGCCCTGCGCGACCAGAAGGATCGCCTGGAGCGCGAGCTCAAGCAGCTCAAGACCCAGCAGTCGGTGGCTGCCGACCGCGCCGCCAGCAAGGCCCAGGCCGAAACGCTGTACCAGGCCGTACTCGATGCGCAGAAAGCCCTGGAAGACTTCCGCAAGAGCCAGACCCTGGCTGCCGAGGAGCCGCAGAAACTGGAGCGTCTGGCCGAACTGGAAGGCGCCCAGGACGAGCTCAAGCGCGCCAGCGATGCCTTCGCCGAGCGCGTGCAGCAACTGTCCGCCAAGCTGCAACTGATCAGCCGCCAGATCGGTGATCTGGAGTCCAAGGAACGCACCCTGGAAGATGCCCTGCGTCGCCGCCAGTTGCTGCCGGCCGACCTGCCCTTCGGCACGCCGTTCATGGAGCCGGTGGACGACTCGCTGGACAACCTGCTGCCGCTGCTCAACGACTACCAGGACACCTGGCAGGCGCTGCAACGCATCGACAACCAGATCGAGGCGCTCTACGCCCAGGTACGCCTCAAGGGCGTGGCCAAGTTCGACAGCGAGGACGATGTCGAGCGCCGCCTGCAACTGCTGGTCAACGCCTACGCCCACCGCCAGGACGAAGCCCTCACTCTAGCGAAGGCCAAACGTGCGGCAGTCACCGATATCGCCCGCACCCTGCGCAACATCCGCAGCGACTACGACAACCTGGAGCACCAGCTGGCGCTGTTCAACCGCGAGATCAACAAGCGCCAGGTCTCCAACCTGCAGAGCTTCCGCATCGTCTTGGCGCCGAACAAGGAAGCCCTGCGCCACATCGACCAGATCATCCACAGCGCCGGCCAGTACGAGGAAGGCGAAACCCTGTCGGTGTTCGACCTGTCGCAATCGGCCGAGCAGGACGCCAAGAACGAGGAAGCCAAGGACTACCTGTCGCGCCTGGTGGCCGCCAACGGCAACCAGCTGGGGCTGAAGGATTTGTTCGAACTGGCCTTCGAGATCACCAAGGTGCATGGCCAGCCGGTGATCCACACGGACATCGATGGCGCCGCCTCCAACGGCACCACCATGACCATCAAGGCGCTGACCAACATGTACCTGCTGCTGCACCTGATGGACCGCGAGCAGGCCGGGCGCGTGCGTCTGCCCTACTACCTCGACGAGGCGGCGGATATTGACGAACGCAACCAGCAGGCATTGATCGAAACCAGCTTGCAGCTGGGTTTCGTGCCGATCCTGGCTTCGGTCAAGCCGCAGGTCTCGGCCCACGTGGCCATCGACCTGGAAGGCGGCAGCGGCCCCAACGGCATCTACATCGACGAGGCGGACTGGAAGTTCATCAAGCCGCGCGAAAGTGCCAAGGCCCAGGAGCCTGCGCAGGAGGAAGCTGCCGAGCCGGCCTGACCCCATCGCGGCTGAAGCCGCTCCTACAGCCAACCTTGTGTAGGAGCGGCTGGGCGGCATTCCGCTTGAGCCGCGAGCTTTTAACGACTGAAAATGAAAGGGCCGCTCAATGCGTAATGCTGTTCAATTAAGGTTGTACACGTTTGGCTCCCCTCTCCCATTTATGGGAGAGGGGCTGGGGGAGAGGGCAGAAAACACCGCAAAACTGCCAGTTTCCCCCCTCTCCCCGGAGGGGCGAGGGGATTGATTGAGCTCGACCGTTTCTTAAGTGAACAGCATTACGCTCAATGCGGCCCTTTCATCTATGGTCTGCTCACTTCTCCAGCACAATCTTCGGCGCCCAATCCAGCCAGCCTTCAGCCGGCTCTTCGAACAGCGCGAAGGTCTGCCCTGGCAACGCCGGCCCGCCCATTTCCGGATTGTTCGGCGTGGCAAAGGCAATGCCGCCCTCGAGCAATGCCTCCAGTGACTCGGTTCTCACCTTCACGCCCTTGAACAGCCCGGCATCCACACCAATACCGCTGGCGTTCCAGAAACGGCTGCCCGAACGCACCAGCGGCACGTAGCGCGGCTCGATCAGCACATGGATCAATACACGATCCGAAGTCGGCCCCAGTTCGAAATCCACCACCTTGCCCACCGGCACCTCGCGGTAGCTGACGATCACCCCCGGCTTGATCGAGCCGCGCCGCGGCGCACTCAACACCAGGCGCAGGCCTTCCTCACGAGCGGCCTCATTCGGGGCGCTGGCCAGCGCGGTGAATTCGCTACGGCGTGCCCCCTTCAGGCCAGCAGGTTGCACCTCCAGATACTGGCCGCTGACCAGGGTGCCGAGATTCGCGGCGCGGGTCAGACTCAACTCCGGCTTCACCACCCAGAACTGCGTACCCTCACGGGCGATCTGTTCGGCGGCCTGAGTAATACGCACATTCAGGATCACCGCCTGCATGTCATCGGTCAGGCTCAGGCTCTCCACCTTGCCAACCTCCAGGCCCTTGTAGCGTACAAGTGTGCCTGGCTGCAGACCGTCGCCGTCACTGACGCGAATACTGATCTGCTGCCCCAGCTGCAAGGCGCTTTCACGGTCCGCGTGCAGCGCAAAGCGCTGCACCTGGCGGTTCGACCTGCTGGCCTGTAGATCCGGTGTCTCGAAGGCAATACCGCCGGCCAGTAAGGTCTGCAGCGACTCGCTCTTGACCTCGACCCCCGACAGCCCGCCCTTGAGGATGATGCCGCTGGCGTTCCAGAAGCGCGTGGAGGTGTTTACCAGGTGCGTGTACTCCGGCTCGATATGCACACCGAGCACCACCTGGCGGTCATCACGCGACAACTGGAAGCTCTGCACCGAGCCCACCCGCACCTGCTTGTAGAGTACCGGGCTGCCCACTTCCATCGAGCCCAGAGTGTCGCTGAACAGCACCAGGTGCAGTCCGGGCGCGCCCAGATCGAGTGGCGGCGCCTTGCCCCTGGCCTCGAAGGAGCGGGCCGCCGGTTTGCCGCTCTCCCCCGGACGCATGGCGATGTAGTTGCCCTTGACCAGCGCCTCCAGGCCGGTAATGCCGGCCAGTGAAATGGAAGGACGGACCACCCAGAAATCGGTGCCCTCGACCAGGTAATCCTCGACACGCGGATCGAGCATCAGCTCGACCTGTGCGCCGCTGAGATCGGTGTCGACCTTGAAGGTCTTCATCTGCCCGACCTGGATGCCCTTGTACATCACCGGCGTGCGGCCGGCTTCCAGCCCTTCGAAATCCTGCAGCTTCAGCGCGACCCTGATGCCGGCCTGGGCCGCGTCGTAGTCCTCGTAGAGGCGGAAGGGAATGCTGGGATCGGTGGGCGGGCTGTCGGCCCGGTGTTCGGGCGTGGAGAAGGCGATGCCGCCGGCCACGATGCTGGCCAGTGACTCGGTGCGCACCGTGACGCCCGAGAGGCCGGCGTCGATGGAGATCCCGCTGGCGTTCCAGAAACGCGTGTGCTTGCGCACCAGGTTGGCGTACTGCGGCTGGATGAACAGTTTCACCTCGACCGTGCTCTGGTCCTCGCCGAGCTTGTAGCTTTTCACCCGGCCGACCTGAATCTGCTTGTAGAACACAGGGCTGTCCTTGCTCAGCGAGCCCAGTCGTTCGGCCTTGAGGGTCAGGTGCAGGCCTGGTTCGCTGTCGGACATCGGCGGCGCGTCGGCCAGCGCCGTGAAGCTGCGCGCCAGATCGCCCTGGCCGGGGCTGACGGCGATGTAGTTGCCCGACACCAGGGTCTCAAGCCCGGTAATGCCGGCCAGGCTGACACTGGGCTTGACCAGCCAGAAGCGCGTCTCGCTGCCCAGGTTCTTTTCCATGTCCTGGTTCATTTCCACGGTCGCGATCACACCACGGCTGTCTTCACCGCGATCCAGCGCCAAGGCCACGACCTTGCCCACCGACATGCCCTTGTAGATCACCTCTGTCTTGCCGGCCTGGATGCCTTCACCTGTCTGGAACACCACCTCGATTTCGACACCGGCATCGCTGTACGCACGCCAGGCCAGCCAACCGCCTATCAGCAGCGCAATAAGAGGCAGCACCCAGATGGCCGACCAGTTCGAAGCAGGACGCGTCTTGGCCAGAGGAAGGTCAGTCATGGTCGGTTTCCGTGTTGTCCCAGATAAGGCGAGGGTCGAAAGTCAGTGCTGCCAGCATGGTCAGGACCACCACACTTGCAAAGGCAGCGGCGCCGGCTCCAGCTTCGATGCTGGCCAGGCTGCCGAAATTTACCAACGCCACCAGAATTGCAATGACGAAGATGTCGAGCATCGACCAGCGGCCGATCCACTCGATGAAGCGATACATGAGAATACGCTGGCGAGCGGACATCGGCTGATGCAGCTGCACCGAGTACAACAATAGAGCGATACCCACCAACTTGAAGGTGGGCACCAGAATGCTGGCGATGAACACCACAGCCGCAATCGGCAGCATACCCAGGTGAACGAGCTCCAGCACACCGCCCATGATGGTCGCCGGCGCGCCTTTGCCCAAACTGTTGACCGTCATGATTGGTAGCAGGTTGGCCGGGACATAGAGAATCGCCGACGTCAGCAACAAGGCCCAGGTACGCGCCAGGCTATTGGGCCGACGTGCGTATAACTGTCCGCCGCAGCGACTGCAGTATTGGTGCCTGACATCCTCTTCGATCGGGTTGAGCTGGTGGCACTCATGGCACACCTGCAGCCCGGCATCAATCGCCCGCATGGATATCCTCCCCGGACAACGCTTCCCAGATCTGATGCGGTGACATGGTCACTTCAAGCCACACCTGCACCAGCAGCAATGCGATGAAACAGAACAACCCCAGGCCCAGGCTCAGGTCAGCCAGGTCCATCAACTTCACCATCGCCACCAGAATGCCCATCAGATAAACCTCGAGCATCCCCCACTCGCGCATATGATGATAGATCCGATAGAGCAACAGACCGTAGCTGCGACCGAAGTCGAAACGAATGCTCAGCAACACCAGCAACTGGCAGAGCAGCTTGAGCAGCGGAACCGCCATGCTGCTGAGGAAAACCACCACGGCAATGCCCTGCATGCCGCTCTCGTAGAGGCCAAGCACGCCACTCCACACGGTATCCTGCGTAGTCTGGCCCAGCAGATTGAGCTGCATGATCGGCAGAAAGTTGGCCGGGACGTACAACAGCAAAGCGGTCAGCACCAATGCCATGCTACGTCGCACCACATGATGCCGATGGCTGAACAGCTCGTAGCCACAGCGCGGGCATTCGGCGCTTTCCCCGTCCTGCAACAACGGCTTGCGCATCAGCAGATCGCACTCGTGACAGGCGACCAGCTGCTCGAGCGGCAAGGATGACAAGGAAGGTTCGGGCGGCGAGTCAGACATGAAAGTCCCCTGCAGAATTCGCGCATTCTACCCGAGCGGCGCCAAAGGCCGACATGCTCTCTTGTTGGCTACGCAGCCGCTCTTTCAA